>NZ_JABEPN010000006.1:0-363966 GCF_018320755.1 Delftia sp. PE138
GGCTGCTCCTTGTCGACCAACGCCTTGAGCAGCTTGGCGACGGCCAGGGGCTGCAGTTCCTCGGTGGTCTCCACCAGGATGCCGCGGTCGGCACCGATGGCCATGGCCGTGCGCAGGGTTTCCTGGCACTGGGCCACGCCGCAGGAGACGGCGATGACTTCGGTGGCCACGCCCTTTTCCTTGAGGCGAACGGCTTCTTCGACGGCGATTTCGTCAAAGGGGTTCATGCTCATCTTGACGTTGGCGATGTCCACGCCCGTGCCGTCCGACTTCACGCGGACCTTCACGTTGTAGTCCACCACGCGCTTGACCGGGACCAAAACCTTCATTGCAGCGGCTCCTGATTGATTGATAGATTGACGTTTACGTAAACCGAAATCATTGTATGCGGCGCTGCAGCAGCTGAGGCAGGTTTCCCTGACGGCCGAGGGCCGCATGCGCGCTCACAAAAAAGAACGATCGTGCCATTTTAAGCACGACCCTTGAGATTTCCTGCAGGGGAACAGCCTGAACTCAGGGTATGCACCTAGGAATAATCCTAGCTGCTTTTCTCTGCTGCCTGGGCCGCCACGCCCACGCGTTCGGTGATCTGTACCACCTGCCTGGGGACCGGCAGGCTCACGCCTGCGGCACGCAGGCCGCGCAGCACGGCGAGGTTGACCTCGGAGCGCACATTGCCCTGGCCATTTTGCGGGTCGTTGATGTAGTAGCTGAGACTGAACTGCAGGCCCTGCTCCACAAAGTCGACCAGAGCCACCGAAGGCGCGGGCGTCTTGAGCACGCGCGGCTGCGCGGCTGCGGCATCGAGCAGGATGCCGCGCACCTGCTCCACATCGCTGTCCATGCCCACGACGATGTTGGTGGACAGGCCGAACTTGACGTCGAATCCGGTGAGGTTCTCCACACGCTGGGTGATCAGCGTCTCGTTGGGCACGATGGATTCGCGGCCGTTGAGCGCGCGGATGATGGTGTAGCGCGTGCGGATGTCGGTGATGCGGCCCTCGAAGCCGTCCACGCGCACGTTGTCGCCGATGCGCAGCGCACGCTCGATCAGCACCAGAAAGCCGCTGACGTAGTTGGAGGCGATCTTCTGCATGCCGAAACCCAGGCCCACGCCGATGGCGCCGCCCATGACGGACAGCGCCGTCAGGTCCACGCCCACCATGGACAGCGAGACCAGCAGGCCCACCAGGATCAGCACGCTGCGCGTGATGTTCATGGCCACCTTGCGCATGGACAGGTCGCTGACCCACTGGTTGATGACCTTCTGCTCGAACAGCGTGGACAGCCAGAGCACGGCCACCATCATCAGCCCCGCCGACAGCGTGCCCTCGATCAGGTTGAGCAGGCTGACCGGCGTCTTGCCGATGTTGAACTGCAGGGCCTCCAGCTCCTCCATGACCTGCGGCAGCAGGCCGATGCTGTGCAGCACCGCCGCGCCCCAGGCCAGCCAGGAAAAAATGCGCTCGATCAGGCGCACCACGGTGGAGTGGGGGAAGGTCCGGCTGAGCACCCGCGCCACGAAGCGGATCACCGACAGGGATACCAGCAGCGACACGGCCACGCGCAACCAGAACACCGTGGAAAACCGCGCCAGGATCTCCTGGCTGGTGAAGACCAGCACCAGCGCCAGCAGCGGGAACAGTGCGCCGTCGAGCGCATGGCGGCCAATCCATACGGAGGGCTTGCCATCGTTGAGATGACCGTAGCGCGCATGCAGGCCGCGCATGGCGCCGTAGGCCAGCAGCAGGCAGCCGATGAGAACGGAGAACTCCAGCCAGGCGCTGGAGCTTTGGAAGTCGTTGATGAGCTTGTCGAAGATGTCCATGGATCAGGGCCGTTCCGCCGCAAGGGCGCAGGCCGCCATCATCGCGCAGATCCAGGACAGGCCAACCGGACCGGGGCCTACATGCAGGTCGGTCAGCGGCCCGTCTTCCAGGCCGGTTCGCGCTTGGCGGCGAAGGCCTGGGCGCCCTCCTGGGCGTCGGCATCCATCATGTTGGCGGCCATGGTCTGGCCGGCCAGCTGGTAGGCCGCCTCGATGCCCATCTCGCGCTGGCGGTAGACCAGGGCCTTGCCCATGGCCACGGCCGCGCGGGGCTTGCTGACGATGGACTGCACGAAGTGCTCCACCGCATCGTCCAGCGCCTCCTCGGCCACCACGCGGTTGACCAGGCCCTGGTCCAGCGCCTGCTGCGCGTCGATGAAGTCGCCCGTGAGCAGCATCTCCATGGCCTGCTTGGTCGGCACATTGCGCACCAAGGGCACGCTGGGCGTGGCACAGAACAGGCCATAGTGGATGCCACTGGTGGCAAAGCGCGCCGCCTGCGCAGCAACGGCCAGATCGCACTGGGCCACGAGCTGGCAGCCCGCCGCCGTGGCAATGCCGTGCACGCGCGCAATCACGGGCACGGGCAGCCGGTGGATGGACAGCATCATGCGGCTGCACTGGGCGAACAGCTTCTGGTAGTAGTCCAGCTGCGGATGGGCCGCCATGTCCTTGAGATTGTGTCCGGCGCAAAAGGCCTTGCCGGCTGCAGCCAGCACGACCACGCGCACCGACTCGTCACGCGCCACATCGTCCAGCGCCTGCTGCAGCTGCGTGAGCATCTGCTCGCCCAGGGCATTGAAGCGCTGCGGATCGTTGAGCGTGAGCCGCACGACGCCGCGCGCGTCGCGCTGCACGTCGAGCAGGGGGCTGGCTTCAGAAGGATGGGTGCTCGCGTTCATGGTGCTCCAGATCGAGTTCAAAGGTCGGCCAGCACGCGCACGTGCGCTTCCACGCTGCGCGCAAGCGGCCCCATCACGTAGCCGCCTTCCAGGCAGGAGACGATGCGCCCCTTGGAAAAGCGCCGCGCAATGTCCTTGATGCGCGAGGTGATCCAGGTGAAGTCCTGCTCGGTCATGCCCAGCTGGCCCATGTCGTCCTCGCGGTGGGCGTCGAAGCCGGCGCTGATGAAGATCAGCTCGGGCTTGAAGGCCTCCAGTCGCGGGATCCACATCATCTCGACGATCTCGCGGATGTCCATGCCCTTGGTATAGGCGGCCACCGGCACGTTGACCATGTTGGCGGCCGGGTGCTGGTCGCCGCTGAAGGGATAGAAGGGGTGCTGGAAGATGCCGCACATGAGCACGCGGTCGTCGCCGGAGAGGATGTCCTCCGTGCCATTGCCGTGGTGCACGTCGAAATCGATCACGGCCACGCGCTTGAGGTGGTGACGGCTGAGCGCGTACTTCACGCCCACGGCCACGTTGTTGAAGAAGCAAAAGCCCATGGCCTGGTGGCGGGTGGCATGGTGGCCGGGAGGGCGCACGGCGCAAAAGGCGTTCTCCAGCTCACCGGCCATCACCGCATCGGTGGCCGCCAGCGCGGCACCGGCCGCATGCAGCGCGGCCGAGAAGGTGTGGCTGTTGATGGAGGTGTCGGTGTCGATCTGGGAGTACTCGGGGCCGCCGGCCTGCTGCTCCTCGATGAGGCGCTGGGTCAGGCCCTGCAGCGCGGCCACATGCATGCGGTCATGGGCCAGTTCGATGTCGGCCAGCGAGGCCTGGGGGGCCTCGTGCCGCTCCAGCGCATCGGCCACGCCGGTCACCAGCAGCCGGTCCTCGATGGCGTCCAGCCGGGCCGGGCACTCTGGGTGCCCCGGCCCCATCTCATGCCGCCAGCACTCCCTATGGGTGAAATAACCCGTCTTGCGCACAGTGATGTCTCCGCGATGTTTTTTTTAGGATAACGTCGCGCCATGCAAGCTACACACAAGATCAAGGCGCTTCTGGATCAGCTTAACACGGTGGTTGTAGGGAAGCCGGCTCAAGTCCGCGACAGCGTGGCCTGCCTGCTGGCCGGGGGACACCTGCTGCTGGAAGACGTTCCCGGCGTGGGCAAGACCACGCTGGCCCATGCGCTGGCGCACAGCTTCGGGCTGCAGTTCTCGCGCGTGCAGTTCACGGCCGACCTCATGCCCAGCGACCTCACCGGCGTGTCCATCTATGAGCGCAGCAGCGAGTCCTTCGTCTTCCATCCAGGTCCCGTTTTCGCCCAGGTACTGCTGGCCGACGAGATCAACCGCGCCAGCCCCAAGACACAGAGCGCCCTGCTCGAAGCCATGGAAGAGCGCCAGGTCTCGTCCGAAGGCCGCACGCACCGCCTGCCCGAGCCCTTCTTCGTGATCGCCACCCAGAACCCCCAGGAACAGCTGGGCACCTTCCCGCTGCCCGAAAGCCAGCTGGACCGCTTTCTGATGCGCATCAGCCTGGGCTATCCCGACCGCGCGGCCGAGCGCTCCCTGCTGTCCGGCAATGGCCGGCGCGCCCAGGCCGATGCACTGCTCCCGCTGCTGGCCACGGACGAGCTGCAGCAGTTGCAGGCCGCCGTGCTGCAGGTCCATGCCAGCGATGCCTTGCTCGACTATGTGCAGGACCTGCTGGAGGCGACGCGTTCGGGCCAGTGGTTCGTGCAGGGCCTGTCGCCTCGCGCGGGCATTGCGCTGCTGCGCGCGGCCAGGGCGGTGGCCCTGATGGAGGGGCGTGACTACGTGGCGCCCGACGATGTGCAGGCCATCCTGCCGCAGACGGCCGCCCACCGCCTGGTGCCCATAGGCTCCAGCGGCCGGGGTGCCGTGGAGCAGGTGCGCGCCATGCTGGACGCCGTGGCGCTGCGCTGATGCCGGCCGCTCCCGCGTCCTCGCCCGGCGCCGCCCAGCCGGGGGCATCGCTGCGCCAGCGCTGGTCTCCTGCGCGGCGCGTGCGCCAGTGGTGGCATGCCCGCCTGCCGCGCACCGACAGCCTCAGGCTGACCCAGCGCAATGTCTACATCATGCCCTCGCGCGCAGGCTGGGCCCTGGCGCTGACGCTGTGCGTGCTGCTGGTGGCAGCCATCAACTACCAGCTCAACCTGGGCTACCTGCTGACCTTTTTGCTGGCCGGAAGCGCGGCTGCGGGCATGGTGGTCGGCCACGGCAACCTGCGCGGCCTGGCAATGCACCTGGTGCCGCCGGCCGGCAGCTTTGCCGGCCAGCCCTGCCGCTTCGACGTGGTGCTGCACAACAGCCGCCGCAGCACGCGCTGGGGCATAGGCCTGGCCGTGCAGGGCGATGTCCCGGCCACCGACTGGACCTGGATCGATGTACCGGCACAGGGCAGCACCACGGCACAGCTGGCCTTCACACCGCTGCGCCGGGGACGGCAGCCACTGCCCACGATCACGGCGGCCACCCGCTATCCGCTGGGCACCTTCCGCGTCTGGGCGCTGTGGCGCGCACAGACGCAGGCCTGGATCTACCCGGCGCCCGAGCACAATCCGCCGCCCCTGCCACCGGCCAGCGCCGATGCCGGCGGCCGCAGCGCGGCTGCCACGCGGCACGGCGACGAGTTCGACGGTGTGCGGGCCTACCGTCGCGGCGATCCGCTCAAGCTGGTGGTCTGGAAAAAGGCTGCACAGGCCTTTGCCACGGGCAGCAACCAGCTGGTGAGCCGCGACCGCCCGCTGTCCCAGCAGCACCGCCTGTGGCTGGATGCCAAGGCCACCGGCCTGGCCGACCCCGAGGCCCGCCTCAGCCGCCTGACCGCCTGGGTGCTGGCCGCGCGCCAGCAGGACCTGACCTGGGGCCTGCGCCTGCCCGACGGCCGCGAGATCGCCCCCGACCAGGGCCCGGCCCATGCCACGCTCTGCCTGGAAGCCCTGGCGGCCTGCCCATGAATCGCACGTCCATGCCCTCCTCCTTCCAAGCCATTGCGCAGCCTGCGGCCACTTGGCGCCAGCGCCTGGCCGCCCTGCCCCGCGATGCGCGCGACACCCTGTTCCTGCTGGCCGTGGTGGCCTGGGTGCTGATGCCCCAGGCCGCCCACACGCCCTGGTGGACCATGGTCTTCGTGGCCGGCCTGCTGCTGTGGCGCGCCCTGCTGGCCTGGCGTGGCCAGCCCCTGCCCGGCCGCTGGCTGCTGGGCGGACTGCTGCTGCTGGCCCTGGGCGCCACCTGGGTCTCGCACGGCACCTTTGTCGGGCGCGATGCGGGCGTGACGCTGATCGTGCTGCTGCTGGCGCTCAAGACACTGGAGCTGCGCGCCCGGCGCGACGCCATGGTGGTGTTCTTCCTGGGCTTCTTCGCGCTGCTGGCCAACTTCTTCTACTCGCAGTCCCTGCTGCTGGCCCTGGCCATGGTGCTGGGCCTGCTGGGCCTGCTCACGGCCCTGGTCAATGCCCACATGACCGCCGGCCGGCCGCCGCTGACCCAGGCGCTGCGCACGGCAGCCCTGCTGGCGCTATGGGGCACGCCGGTGATGGTGGCGCTGTTCCTGTTCTTTCCACGCATGGCCCCGCTGTGGGGCGTGCCGGGCAACGACCTGGCGGGCCGCAGCGGCCTGTCGGAGAACATGCGCGTGGGCTCCATGGCCTCGCTGGTGCTGGACGAGAACATCGCACTGCGCCTGCGCTTCGACACGCCCGACGGCGCCCCGCCACCGGCCAACACCCTGTACTTCCGCGGCCCCGTGCTGTCACGCTTCGACGGCCAGGAATGGCAGATGGACACGGAGGCCGGGCTGGACAGCGCCCAGCTGCGCGTCTCGGGCGAAGGCGTGCGCTACCAGATGACCATAGAGCCCAGCCGCCGCCCCTGGCTGACCATGCTTGACGCCACGCCCCAGCCCCCCGAACTGCCCCAGGGCATGGGCACCGCCCGCATGACACCCCAGCTGCAATGGCTGACCTGGCGCCCCATCACCGACGTGGTGCGCATCAGCGCCCAAAGCCATGTGCAGTTCAGCTACGGCCCGCTCAAGCCCACGCGCGGCCTGCGCCGCTACACCCAGCTGCCCGAAGGCAGCAACCCGCGCACGCTGGAACTGGCCCGGCAGATGCGTGCCGACCCGCAACTGGCCGATGCCACGCCCCGCGCCTGGGTGCAGGCCGCGCTGGCGCGCCTGCGCAAGGGCGGCTACACCTACACGCTGGAGCCCGGCGTGGTGGACAGCGTGCACACGGCCGATGACTTCTGGTTCGACAGCAAAGAGGGCTTTTGCGAGCACATCGCCTCCGCCTTCGCCGTGCTGATGCGCGGCATGGGCGTGCCTGCCCGCATCGTCACCGGCTACCAGGGTGGCGAGCGCAACCCGGTCGACGGCTACTGGACCGTGCGCAACGCCGACGCCCATGCCTGGACCGAGGTGTGGCTGGAGGATGAGGGCTGGGTTCGCATCGACCCCACCGGCGCCGTGGCCCCGTCGCGCGTGGGCGAGTTCCAGCGCCTGCGCGCGCCGCAGGGCGCCATCGCTGGAGCCATGGGCAACTTCGTGGGCGTGGGCATGCTGCAGCAGATGCGCGCCGTGTGGGAGGCCGTCAACAACGGCTGGAACCAGTGGGTGCTCAACTACACGCAAAGCCGCCAGCTGGACCTGCTCAAGAACCTGGGCGTGCAATCGCCCTCGTGGGTGGACATGCTGCGCCTGCTGGGCGCGCTGGCCGGCGTGGCCGCGCTGGCGTGGCTGGCCTGGATGGCCCGCGCCCAGCGCACCAGCCGCGACGAATGGCTGCGCCTCATGGACAGGACCCGCGCCCGGCTGCGGCGCATCGGCCTGGACGCCGACGCCAGCCTGCCCCCACGTGCGCTGGCAGCCCAGATCATGGACCGCTGGGGCCGGGACGATGCCAAGGCGGCCCAGGCCCTTCACGACTGGCTCCTGGGCATGGAGCGCCAGCGCTACGCACGGCCATCCCCATCCTCATCCGCACCCGACACCCCCGGCCTGCCCGCCCTGCGACGCCAATGGCGGGCGCTGGACTGGCCACGCACTCCGCAGCCACGGCCACAAGCCGCCGCTGCCGGCCCCACGACAAGCACACCATGACCAAGCAACGACTGATCCCCTCCGCCCTGCTGCTGCTTGCGGCCGCCGCCCTGCCCTGCGGCGCGCTGGCCAGCAAGCCGGCGCCCGCCCAGACCGGCGCAGCCAAGACTGCCGCCAAGTCCACGGCCAAACCTTCCACGAAAAAGCGCACGGCCGCTGCTGCCGCCGCTACGGCCGCTGGCGGCGCCGCCGTGGCCAGGACCGTGCAGGGCAGCACGCCCTACGGCGAACGGCCTGAAGCCATGCAGATGGCCGCCGACATTGCGATGCGCCACGACCTGCCGGTGGACTGGGTGCGTGAGACCATCGCCCAGGCCCGCTTTCTGCCCCAGGTGCCGCGCCTGATGACGCCGGCCGTCCAGGGCACGGCCAAGAACTGGGGCGTCTACCGCAGCCGCTTTGTCGAGCCCGTGCGCATACGTGCCGGGACACGCTTTTGGCAGGCCAATGCCGCTGCGCTGGCGCGTGCCGAAAAGCAGTACGGCGTGCCGGCCGAAATCATCGTCGGCATCATCGGCGTGGAGACCATCTACGGCCAGCAGATGGGCAACTTCCGCGTGATGGACGCCCTGGCCACGCTGAGCTTCGACTTCCCTACCGCCCACCCGCGCGCTGCGGCGCGCACCGAGTACTTCCGTGGCGAGCTGGAGCAGTTCCTGCGCTTCACCCACCGTGCGGGCACGGACCCGTTCTCGCTGCGCGGCAGCTACGCAGGCGCCATGGGCATGGGCCAGTTCATGCCCAGCAGCTGGGTGAAGTGGGCCGTGGACTTTGACGGCGACGACCGCATCGACCTGTTCGGCAGCGCGGCCGATGCCATCGGCTCGGTGGCCAACTACTTTGTCGCGCATGGCTGGAAAAGCGGCATGCCCACCCACTACCCGGTGATCATGCAGGCCCAGGGCGCCGACCTGGCCGCCCTGCTGGCGCCCGACATCCTTCCCCAGTTCACGGCCGACGAGATGGCCGCACGCGGCGTGCAGTTGCCAGGCGACGGCGCCGCGCACCCGGGGCCGCTGGCCCTGGTCAAGCTGGAAAACGGCGCGCAGGGCCAGCCGCTGTACATCGCGGGCACGGAGAACTTCTATGCCATCACGCGCTACAACTGGTCCAGCTACTACGCGCTGTCCGTGATCGAGCTGGGCCAGGAAGTCGCGGCAGCCATGGGCCGCTGATCCAGGCCATCCAAACCGTCGAGGCGGTCAGGGCCGGCGCATGCGGCACATCGCGGGCTGCTCGGCACGCGCGGCCTCGATCTCTCGCACCACGCGGAAGCCGTAGCCCGAGCCTTCCACATCGAAGGGCACGCCTGGCGCCCCCTGCCTGTCCATGACGCCGACCACCAGCGCCTGCTGGAACTGGTGGTCGGCCGCGCGCATGCGGCCCCTGCGTCCGGCCAGGGTCACCTCCGCGCTTTCCAGCGCCTGCGCCACGGCCACCGTGTCGGTGCTGCCCGCGCGCGCCATGGACTGGGCCAGGGCCTCCATCATCAGCTGCATGCGCATGTGCACATAGTCATCGGCAGGCCTGGGAAAGCGCTCGCGGAATGACTTGTAGAAAGCCTGGCTGTCGGGGCCCGGCACGTTGGGCAGCCAGTCGGCAACGGCCAGCACCTTGCCCACGCCGGCCTCGCCCAGGGCGGCTGGCGCGCCCAGCGCATTGCCGTAGAAGGTGTAGAAGCGGCCGTCAAAACCCGCCTCCCGCGCGGCCTTGACCAGCAGCATCAGATCGTTGCCCCAGTTGCCCGTGACCACGGCCTGGGCGCCGCTGGCCTTGATCTTGGCCGCATAGGGCGCAAAGTCCTTGACGCGCCCCACGGGGTGCAGCTCGTCGCCCACGATGGCCACATCGGGCCGCTGCGCGGCCAGCTGGCGCCTTGCCTCGCGCAGCACGGCCTGGCCAAAGCTGTAGTCCTGCCCGATCAGGTAGGCGCTGCGCACGGCCGCGTCCTCGCGCAGCACCTGCATCAGCGCGGCCATGCGCATGTCGGCATGGGCGTCGAAGCGAAAGTGCCAGAAGCTGCAGCGCTCGTTGGTGAGCGCGGGATCGACGGCCGAGTAGTTCAGGTACAGCACGCGCCGGGCCGGATCGCGCTCGTTGTGCTTGGCAATGGCGTCGACCAGCACGGCGGCCACGGCCGATGAATTGCCCTGCATGACCACGCGCGCGCCGCCGTCGATGGCTGCGCGCAGCGCGGACAGCGCCTCCTCGTTCTGGCCCTTGCTGTCATGGCGTTCGATGGCCAGGGGCCGGGCGCCGCCCTGCGCGGCCGGCAGTGACACACCGCCGCGCGCATTCACGCGCTCGGTGGCCCACAGCAGGTTGCGGAACACGGCCTCGCCCGTGTTGGCAAAGGGGCCGGACAGGCTTTCGATCAGCGCCAGCCGTATCGGCTCGCCGCGCTGCGGCGACACGGGCCGGTCGTGTCCGCTTGACGCCCGGGCCAGCAGCGCGGGCGCCGCAAATAGCGCCATGGCGCCGCTTTTCAAGACCTTGCGGCGCAATTTATTCATGGCTTTTTCCTCTTGAAATGCGTTCAACACCGCTTAACTAGGCTCCATGCGGCGACAACTTCGATGAAGCCGCGCAGTTTATAGGAGCCAACCCACCATGATCTTCACGCCTGTTCTCCGCCGCAACGCCTTCGCTCCCCAAGCCGCCGATCTGGCCCTGCAGCGCTTCTTGCAAGGCACCCTGGGCAACGCGGCCCCTTCGCTCTCGTCGGTGCAGGTTCAGCGCGATGAAAAGGCCACGACCTTGCAGCTGGATGTGCCCGGCCTGTCCCGCGAGCAGCTGCAGCTGAGCATCGAAGGCGCCGTGGTCCGTCTGTCCAGCGTCGAGGGCGCGCCCCGCCAGGTGCAGCGTGCCTGGGAGCTGGACCATGAAATCGACACGGCCGCCAGCAGCGCCAAGCTGGAAAACGGCGTGCTCACGCTGTCCCTGGCCCGCCTGGAACCCCAGAGCAAGGCCACCATGCTGAGCATCCAGTAAGTCCGGTCACGGCCAGCGCGTTTGTGCACCCGGGCTGTCAACCATCCTTTCTTCCATCCTCTTGGCAAGGTGACAGCCCGTTTCCAGAGCCCGGCCCGCGCCGGGCTTTTTTTGCGCCCGCCGTGCAGGCCGGGCACGCGGCCCCGGACCATCAGGCCAGCGAATCGAGCGGCCAGCGCGGCTTGACGTCGAACGCGTAGTGCCTGTTCGCCATTTCGCGGCCTGCCTGCAGGCGCATGGCGGCGGCCATGGCGATCATGGCGCCGTTGTCGGTGCACAGGTGCAGCTCGGGGTAGTGCACGCGCAGCTTGCGCTTGGCACAGGCCGCATCCAGCTGGGCGCGCAGCAGACGGTTGGCGCCCACGCCGCCGGCCACGACCACGCGCTTCATGCCGGTCTGCTGCAGCGCCGCCAGCGTCTTCTTGACCAGCACCTCGACGATGGCCGCCTGCGTGCTGGCGGCCAGGTCGGCCTTGCGCGCCTCAAGGTCATCGCCCAGCTTCTTCGCCTGGGTCAGCACGGCCGTCTTCAAGCCGGCGAACGAGAAGTCCAGGTCGCCCGAATGCAGCAGCGGCCGGGGCAGCTTGAAGGCCTGCGCGTCCCCGCCCTCGGCCAGGCGCGAGAGCACGGGGCCGCCCGGATAGGGCAGGCCCATGAGCTTGGCCGATTTGTCGAAGGCCTCGCCGGCCGCGTCGTCGATGGTCTCGCCCAGGATGGCGTAGCTGCCCACGCCGTCCACGCGCATCAGCTGCGTGTGGCCGCCCGAGACCAGCAGGGCCACGAAGGGGAATTCGGGGGGATCGGCGCTCAGGAAGGGCGACAGCAGGTGGCCTTCCAGGTGGTGCACGCCCAGCACGGGCTTGTCCAGCGCCGCAGCCATGGCGCAGGCCACGCCCGCGCCTACCAGCAGCGCGCCGGCCAGGCCGGGGCCGCGCGTGAAGGCGATCACATCGACCTGGTCCAGCGCGCGGCCGGACTCGCCCAGCACGCTTTCGGTCAGCGGCAGCACGCGGCGGATGTGGTCGCGGCTGGCCAGCTCCGGCACCACGCCGCCATAGGCGCGGTGCATGTCGATCTGGCTGTGCAGCGCATGGGACAGCAGCCTGGGCACGCCCGTGCCATCGGGGGCCTCGACCAGGGCCACGCCGGTTTCATCGCAGGAGGATTCGATCCCCAGAATCAGCAAACTCATGGGACTGAAGTGTAGAACCTGCGGGCGCGGCGCACGGCCGCCCGCGTCAATGGCCCCTGGCCGGCGGGCAGTTGCGGGGCCGGCGGGCCGCTACAGGTTGTCCAGGTATGACGAGCGCGAGAACTGCACGGGCTCGATGCCGTCGGAGGTCCAGATTTCGCTGGCGATCAACGCCTGGGCGTTCATGGGGCGAGCGAAGTAAAAGCCCTGCAGCTCGTCGCAGCCCAGCGTCTGAAGCACTTCGCGCTGCTGCTGGTCGGTCACGCCTTCGGCCACCACGCGCAGCTCCAGCGCATGGGCCAGGCGCACGATGGCATCGACCACGGCCCGCGCGTCGCTCTTGATGGCCACGTCCCGCACGAAGCTGCGGTCGATCTTGACCTCGTCGGCGCCCAGCTGGCGCAGCAGGGCCAGGCTGGAGTAGCCGGTGCCGAAGTCGTCGATGGAAATCTGCACGCCCATGCCCGTCAACTCGGCAATCACGGCCATGGTGGTCTTGTCGTCCTCCATGGCCACGGACTCGGTGATCTCGAAGACCAGCTGCTCGGGCCGAATGCGGTGCCGCTCGATCGCTTCGCCGATGTACTGGGCCAGCCGCGTCTGAAAGAGCTGATAGCCCGAAATATTGATGGAGACGCGCATGAAGCGCCGCTGGCGCGTCCACTGGGCAGTCTGGCGGCAGGCCTCGTCGATGACCCAGTCGCCGATCTCGCTGATCAGGCCGAAGCGCTCGGCCAGCGGAATGAACACGCGGGGGCTGATGAGGCCGAATCGGGGATGGTTCCATCGAACCAGCGCCTCCACGCTGCGGATGCGGCCCGTGCGGGCATCGATCTTGGGCTGGTAGAACAGCACCAGCTGCTGGCTTGCGACGGCGCGGCGCAGGGCTTGCTGCAGGTCGAACTGCACGGCCACATCCTTGCGCATGCTTTCCTTGAAGATGGCGCAGGAATTCCCGCCGGCGCGCTTGGCCGTGTACATGGCGAGGTCGGCCGCCGCCATAAGCTTTTCCTTCTGGCCATGATCGGGATAGATGGCCACGCCGACGGAGCTGCCGATGGAGATGGACTTTCCCGGCAGATCGAAGGGCTGACCCAAAACCTTCTGCACCCGGCCGGCCATGGCCACGGCATCGTCCTCCGATGCCAGGCAGCCCAGCAGCAGCACGAACTCATCGCCCCCCACGCGCGCCAGCGTGTCCGACTTGCGCGTCATACGGTTCAGGCGCACGGCCACCTGGCACAGCAGCGCGTCACCTGCGGCATGGCCCTCCACGTCGTTGATGGGCTTGAATCCGTCCAGATCGATGTACAGCAGGCCCACGCGCACCGGTCCGCCGGGCCCTGGCTGCTCCACCGAGCTGTCGGCGCGCGCAATCGCCCGGCCAAGCCGGTACTCGAGCAGCGCCCGGTTGGCCGTGCCGGTCAGCGGGTCCCTGAAGGCGATGCGCTTGAGCTTCACATTGGCGCGCAGCAGCTTTTCATTGGTCTGCTGCAGCGATTGCGTCAGGCGCTGAGCCTTCTCGCGCAGGCGCACATGGACCACCAGCGAAACCAGCAGGAATATCAGAACGGGAATGGCGCCCCACAGGCCGAAAGCGCTCCACCCCGCGGCCCAGCTTCCCTGGCCATCGGATGGCGCCGACGCGGCCAGGAGCTCGCCCCCCGCCAGTGCCCGGCACTGCGCCAGGCCCAGCAGCAGCGCAGCCAGGGACGGGCCACGCCGGCGCACAGCAGTCCGCCGCAACACCGCCTGGGTCATGAACCGCCAGCGCACGGGGGACATCCGATCTTCTCGTGATATTGCAAGCTCATGCTGATTCAGCCTCGCTGCCGCATTGCGCAGCCCGATCTTGTGAATGGCTATGCCATGGTTGTCGTGTGTGCCGGAAAGCCGGGCTTTTCCTGCAGGGCGCCCGGCAAATACTCGACACATTCGCGCGTCCAAATTTGTATCGACGATTTCAAAACGTTAGAAAAATTCTATCAAACCCTGCGCCTTGCTTCTACTTCTCCTTTTGCGCCACGGCAGGCCCGGCATGGGAATTGCATCAATGCAGGCAGACAGGACCCGTCCCCCATGAAAACCGCTCTCAACTTTCTTGTGGCCGCGCGCCAGTGCGAAATCGGCGAGCTGGAGCAACTGCAGCGCACCAGCGCACTGGTGGATCTGCTCAGCCGCCTCATCCATGCGCTGCAAAAGGAGCGCGGCCTGTCCAACGTCTTTCTGGCCAGCGCGGGCGCGCATGGCGGCGAGGCACGGCTGGCGCAGATGGCCGAGTGCGACCGGATTGCCGCGGCGGCGCTTGACGGCTTCGACCGGCTGGACATGCAGCCCGGCCAAACAGACTCCACGGGACACCCCGGCCATGGCGCGCGGCTGTTCAGCCGCATCGCCCATGTGCTGCAGTGCCTGGACGCCCTGCCTGCGCTGCGCGAGCGCGTCGCCAGCCACGACCTGTCGCCGGAGGCGGCCACCGCCATCTACATCGAGCTGGTGGCAGGCCTGCTGGCCGTGGTGTTCGAGGCGGCCGACAGCGCACCCGAGCCCGGTATCTCGCGCCTGCTGGTGGCCTTGTTCAACTTCATGCAGGGCAAGGAATTCGCGGGCCAGGAGCGTGCCACGGGCGTGGCCGCCTTTGGTGCGGGCGTCAGCGAAGCGCCGCGCCAGCAGCACTGGCTGCACCTGATCGCCTCGCAGGAGCGCTGCTTTCAGGTCTTTGCGGAGTTTGCGCCGCCCCATTCCCTGGCCCTGTGGCAAGAAAGCAGCGCGGCCGACGCCACGCTGGCCGTGATCGAACGCCTGCGCCGCGTGGGCTGCACGGCCGCGCCGGGCACTCCCCTGGCGCCAGAGATGGCCGAGCCCTGGTTCGACAGCTGCTCGCGGCGCATGGATGCGCTGCACACCGTCGAGGCCCGCCTGACGGCCGAGCTGCAGCAGCAGTGCCAGCGCTGCATTGTCGATGCGCGCGCCGCCCTGAAGACGCTGCTGCAGGCGCCGCAGGCAATGGAGATCACGCCCGTCTCCGCCACGCTGGCGCTGGGCGGGCTGCAGCCCCCGGCCGCGCGTCTGGGCCCGCAGCTGGACCGATCCATGATGGACCTGGTGCAGGACCAGTCCCAGCGGCTGCAGGCCATGCAGGCCGAGCTGGAGACCGTGCGCGCCACGCTGACGGAACGCAAGCTGCTGGAGCGCGCCAAGGGCCTGTTGATGACACGGCGCCAGCTCAGCGAAGGCGAGGCCCACAAGCTGCTGCGCCAGACCGCCATGAACCAGAACCGCCGCTTGGCCGAAGTGGCGCAGGCCGTGCTTTCCATGGCCGATCTGCTGCCGCCCGCCCCATGAACCCGGGCCGCTGCGCGCCATGTTGCAGCGCAGCACCGACTTGGTGCAGTGCTGTGGCAAGTCGCGCACCAGAAGGTGGCCCGGCGCGGACGGCAAGGCCGGTGGAGTGCATGGTCCCCCTTGAACGCCGCCTGGCACGGTTTCTGCATTGACTCTGGCAAATCCCGGCCAAAGGCGGCCGGGAACCCGGTCTTGATTCAGGGCCCCAGGACAACGGCGTCACTCTCCCCGCGCAGCGCGGCCGGAGAGGACGCCGTTTTGCTTGGGACATGCCGGTTTGCAAGTGTTCCATTCCCGACGATCGAAGGAGTTCCGCCATGGCGTCCACGCCCCAGCCCACCACAGGCCCTCTCACCTCCGGCCCGGCACTGCCCCGGCGCGATTTTCTGCGCCAGGCCGGCACGCTGGCAGGTGGCGCGGCGCTCTACACCCAGCTGGGCCACCACGGCGCCTGGGCGGCAGGCTCGGATGCGCCCGAGAAAAAGGAAGTGCGCATCGGCTTCATTCCGCTGACCGATTGCGCCAGCGTGGTCATGGCCTCGGTGCTGGGGATCGACCAGAAGTACGGCGTCAGGATCATTCCCTCCAAGGAAGCGAGCTGGGCTAGCGTGCGCGACAAGCTGGCCAATGGCGAACTGGACTTTGCCCATGTGCTGTACGGCCTGGTCTACGGCATGCACCTGGGCGTGGGCGGCGCCAGGAAGGACATGGCCGTGCTGATGACGCTCAACCACAACGGCCAGGCCATCACGCTGTCCAAGAAGCTGGCCGACAAGGGCGCCGTCAACGGCGCAGGCCTGGCCAAGCTGATGGCCAGCGAAAAGCGCGAATACACCTTTGCCCAGACCTTTCCCACGGGCACGCATGCCATGTGGCTGTACTACTGGCTGGCGGCCAACGGCATCCACCCGCTCAAGGATGCCAAGGTCATCACCGTGCCGCCGCCGCAGATGGTGGCCAACATGCGCGTGGGCAACATGGACGGCTTTTGCGTGGGCGAGCCCTGGAACCACCGCGCCATCATGGACGGCATCGGCGTCACGGCCACCACCTCCCAGGCCATCTGGCAGGACCATCCCGAGAAGGTGCTAGGCACCACGGCCGAATTTGCCCGCCAGAACCCCAATACGGCACGCGCCGTGACGGCCGCCATCATCGAGGCTGGCCGCTGGATCGACGAGAGCCTGGCCAACAAGACCCGCATGGCCGACACCATTGCCGGCAAGGCCTATGTGAACACCGGCGTGGACGCCATCAACCAGCGCATCCTGGGCCGCTACCAGGACGGCATGGGCAAGACCTGGGACGACCCCCACCACATGAAGTTCTATGGCGACGGCAGCGTGGGCTATCCCTATCTGTCCGACGGCATGTGGTTCCTCACCCAGCACAAGCGCTGGGGCCTGCTCAAGGAGCACCCCGACTACCTGGGCGTGGCCCGCTCCATCAACCGCCTGGACATCTACCAGCAGGCCGCCACCGCCGCCAAGGCCCCGCTGCCCAAGGGCGAGATGCGCAGCAGCAAGCTGATGGACGGCACGGTCTGGGACGGCAAGGACCCGCGCAAGTACGCGGACAGCTTCGCCATCAAGGCCTGAGAGATCCCCTTTGAAGACCCATCCCACCGAGGAACACACCATGGTCAGCGCCGTCTTCCACTTCCCGGCAGAGTCCTCCACCGCCGCCGCCCCGCCTGCGCCGGTTTCCCCCACCGCTGCATCCCCGGTCCCGGCCATGCAGGCTGCACCGGCAACGCCCAGGACTCCCGCCCCTGCGCGCGACTGGGCGGCGCTGTCGCGCGCCTTCTGGCTGGCCGTGCTGCCGCCGCTGTGCGGCCTCGGCCTGCTCGTGGGCGTGTGGTCCCTGGTGGCCGCGGGCTCCGGCCAGAGCATTCCGGGGCCCCTGGCGACCTGGCAGCAGGCGGTGGAGATTTTCAGCGACCCGTTCTACCGCAACGGCCCCAATGACCAGGGCGTGGGCTGGAACGTGCTCGCTTCGCTGCAGCGCGTGGCCGTGGGCTTCGGCCTGGCGGCCCTGGTCGGCATTCCGGCCGGCTTCGTGATCGGGCGCTTCAACTTCCTGTCGCGCATGTTCAACCCGCTGATCAGCCTGCTGCGCCCGGTGTCGCCGCTGGCCTGGCTGCCCATAGGCCTGCTGGTCTTCAAGGGCGCCAACCCGGCGGCCATCTGGACCATCTTCATCTGCTCGATCTGGCCCATGCTCATCAACACCGCCGTGGGCGTGCAGCGCGTGCCCCAGGACTACATGAACGTGGCGCGCGTGCTCAACCTCAGCGAATGGAAGATCGCCACCACCATCCTGTTCCCGGCCGTGCTGCCCTACATGCTGACCGGCGTGCGCCTGGCCGTGGGCACGGCCTGGCTGGTCATCGTCGCGGCCGAGATGCTCACCGGCGGCGTGGGCATCGGCTTCTGGGTCTGGGACGAGTGGAACAACCTCAACGTCAAGAACATCATCATCGCGATCTTCGTGATCGGCATCGTAGGCCTGCTGCTGGAGATGGCCCTGGTCAAGCTGGCAACGGCATTTACGTTCGAAGAGGTGAAAGCATGAATGCATCGTCCAAGTTCATCGAGATCCAGGGCGTGGAGCAGAGCTTCAAGACCGCCAAGGGCCTGTTTCCGGCGCTGCGCAATATCGACCTGACCATTGCGCGGGGCGAGTTCGTCTCGCTGATCGGCCACTCGGGCTGCGGCAAGTCCACCCTGCTGAACCTGATCGCGGGCCTGACCACGCCCACCACGGGCGTGCTGCTGTGCGCCAACAAGGAGATCAAGGGCCCCGGGCCTGAGCGCGCCGTGGTCTTCCAGAACCACTCGCTGCTGCCCTGGCTGACCTGCGAGGGCAACATCCACCTGGCCGTGGAGCGCGTCTATGGCCGCACGGAAAGCCGCGCCCAGCTCAAGGCCCGCACCCTGGCCGCGCTGGAACTGGTGGGCCTGGCCCATGCCGCGCACAAGCGGCCCGGCGAGATATCGGGCGGCATGAAGCAGCGCGTGGGCATTGCGCGCGCGCTGTCGATGGAGCCGCAGGTGCTGCTGATGGACGAGCCCTTCGGCGCGCTCGATGCGCTCACGCGCGCCAAGCTGCAGGACGAGCTGCTGGAGATCGTGGCGCGCACGCAAAGCACCGTGGTCATGGTCACGCACGATGTGGACGAGGCCGTGCTGCTGTCCGACAAGATCGTGATGATGACCAACGGCCCGGCCGCCACCATCGGCGAGGTGCTGCAGGTCGGCCTGGCCCGCCCGCGCAACCGCGTGGCGCTGGCCGAGGACGACCTCTACCGCCAGTGCCGCAAGGCCGTGATCGATTTCCTCTACACCCGCCAGGGGCATGTGGAAAAGGCGGCCTGAACCTTCGCAGGTCCTGCCGCCTTCGAGACCCTGCCCATGGCGGGCAGGCCGAGCCCCGGCTCAGTGCCGGCCCGAGATGTAGTGCTCCAGCTGCTCGATGATGAACTTCTGCTCGGAGATGATGTCCTTGACCAAGTCTCCGATGGAGATCAGGCCCAGCAGCTTGCCGCCTTCGTCCACCACGGGCAGGTGGCGCAGCCGGTTCTCGGTCATCACCGCCATGCACTCCTGCGTGGTCTGGGTGGGGCCGACGAACAGCACGTCGCGCGTCATCACGTCGCGCACCAGGGTGGCGCCGGAGGTGCGCCCCAGCAGCGCGATCTTGCGCGCGTAGTCGCGCTCGGTGACGATGCCGGCGATCTCGCTGCCCTCCATCACGAGCAGGGCGCCAATGCCCTTGTCGGCCATGAGCCGCAGCGCGTCGAGCACGGAATCGGTAGGCGCGATGCTGTACACCGCGCTGGTGGCCTTGGACTTGAGAATGTCTGCAACTGCTGTCATGAGTGCCTTTCAGTCGTTCGCCAATTCGGTTCTAGTGTCATCCGAACTGCGCCCAAAAAGCAACAGGGCCAGCGCGTGTATGCACACGCACCGGCCCTGCCCGATTCAGTGAATGCGGCCCTTCAGCGGCGGCCGCCCAGCAGGCTGCCACCAATCTTCATCAGATCGCTGAGACCTACCTGGCCGTCGCCATCCTGATCGAGCAGGCTGCCCAGCAAACCACCACCCAGACCGCCCTGCTGCTGCGCCTGCGCATGCTCGCGGCCCAGCACCTGGCCCAGGCCGCCGGCATCCATGCCGCCTGCGCTCACGCGCTGTGCAAGAAAGGACATGACGATGGGGGCCAGCAGCTGCAGCAGCTGGGCCGCGCCGCCGCTGCCCAGGCCCGTGGCCTGGCCCAGTCCGTCCTGCGCGCGCTGCTGGTTGCCGCCCAGGATATGGCCCAGGATGGCTGCGCCGTCGAGCCCGCCGCCCGCATTGCCGCCTGCGCCTGCGCCGCCGCCCAGCAGCGAGCCCAGCAGGCCTCCCAGATCCAGCCCGCCGGCGCCACCGCTGGCCGCGCCGTGGTCGCGCTGCAGCGCGCCGAAGAGATTGGCCGCGCCCTGCGGATCGGCCGCATTGCGGCCCAGCGAGCCCAGCAGCACGGGAAGGGCCGCGCCCACGGCACTTTCGGTCTGAGCGGGGCTGGCGCCGATCTGGTCTGCCATCTGCTGCATGGGCGCGCCCTGCAGTTGGGCCATCAGTTCGGCGGCCAGGGAAGAGCTGGAGTTCATGGTCGTTCCTTCATCCGGTCGCCCGGTCAACACAAAGTCACATGGTAGCGCCGGCCGGTGCAGCGGGCATGACGGCGCAGCGCCCCAAGTGTCAACGATGTTTTCCAGCGCCCGGATCGCGCTCAGCCCGTGGTCAGCGCCGGCTGCGGCTGGGTGCGCGGCGGCCGCAGCGGCGGCAGCGGCGCCTGCGCCTTCATGGACCGGCGCAGCGCCACTGCGTCGGCCACGGCCGCCGGTGCCCGGGCCGTGGCGTCCAGCCGGAAGACCTGCACGGTCTCCGACACGGTCTGCGCCTGGGCCTGCAAGGCCATGGCCGATGCCGCGTTCTGCTCCACCAGCGCCGCGTTCTGCTGCGTGATGTTGTCCAGATGCGCCACGGCCGCGTTGACCTGCGAGATGCCGCTGAGCTGCTCGTTGGAGGCGCTGTGGATTTCGCCGATCAGCAGGTTCACGCGCCGCACCAGGTCCAGCGATTCGGTCATGGTTTTCTGCGCGACCTCGGTGCGCTGATTGCCATCCAGCACCTTGGCGGCGGAGTCGTCTATGAGTTCGCGGATCTCCTTGGCCGCTGCCTGCGTGCGCTGCGAGAGGCTGCGCACTTCGGCCGCCACCACCGCAAATCCCCGGCCCTGGTCGCCCGCGCGCGCGGCCTCCACGGCGGCGTTCAGCGCCAGGATGTTGGTCTGGAAGGCGATGGAGTCGATGAGCTGCGTGATCTCGCCGATACGCCCCGACGCGGCCTGGATCTGCTTCATGGTGGCCGCCACGCCGTCGACGGCGCCGCTGCTGCGCTCGGCCACCTCGCTGGCCTGGGTGGCCAGGTCCGTGGCCTGGCGCGCCGACTCGGCCGTGTGCTTGACCGTGCCCGTGATCTCCTCCATCGAGGCCGCCGTCTGCTGCAGGTTGCCGGCCTGGGTTTCCGTGCGCGCGGACAGGTCCTGGTTGCCCTGCGCGATTTCCCGCGTGGAGATCTGCATCTTGTCGCTTTCCTCGCGCGCATCGCGCACGATGGACAGCAGGTTCACATTGAGCTGGCTCAGCGCCTTCTGCAGATCGCCCACCACGTCCTTGCGCGTGATGCGTATGGTCTGCGTCAGGTCGCCGGCCGCCAGGCGGTTGGCCTGCAGCACCATCTGCGCCAGCGGCGCCACGGTCAGCCGGTACGCCCAGGCCCCGGCCAGCCCCGTGAAGATGCAGACCGCCAGCCAGGCCAGCGCGGACCATGCATCCAGCGTGTGCCCTCCCGCCATCGCCGCGCCAAAGGCCGCCGCCACCACCAGGAAGAAGATCAGCACCAGCTTGCCTGCCAGGCCCAGGCTCAGCGCGCTGGCAAGACGTCCGCGCAGGTTGTTGCGCACCAGATGGCCGGCGCGCAGCACGTGGACCTTGCGCCCTGCGTCCTTTTCGGCGCGCATGGTGGCGTAGAGGCGCTCGGCCGCATCCGTCTGCTCGCGCGTGGCCTCGGTGCGCACCGACATGTAGCCCGAGGGCCGGTCGCCTTCCATCAGCGGAGTGACATTGGCCATGACCCAGTAGAAGTCGCCGTTCTTGCGCCGGTTCTTCACGGGCGCCGACCAGGGCAGGCCGGCCGAGATGGTGGCCCACATGTCGCGGAAGGCTTCCTCGGGCATGTCGGGGTGGCGGATCATGTTGTGGGGCTGGCCCAGCAGTTCTTCGCGCTCGTAGCCGCTGACCTCGATGAACATCGGGTTGCAGTAGAGGATGCGCCCCTTCAGGTCCGTGGTGGACACCAGGGTCTGGCCCTTGGGAAATGCGTATTCACGCGTGCTGACTGGCAGATTCACTCTCATAGGCGTGGTCCCTTGAAGAAGAAAAATCCTTCACGTCATTGCGGCCCTGGCTTACTGCAGGACCCGGTGGCTTGTTGTACCCCGATTCGTCGCATTTGAAACAAATCGCCACAAAACCTCCATTCGATTCAGACATCTGATTGCGCGCTCTCGATAGCGGGCGCACCGCCTTGAGGCATGCGACGCACCACCATGGCTCGGCCGCCGGGCGGCAGCCCCGAGGACAGCGCCCCCGCAGGGCTGCGCGCCCTGGCATGCCGCTTGCTTCATCCCGTGCGTGGCCATTGCAGGCCATGGGGGCAAGGCGCAACGAGGTGCCGCTGCCCCAGGGACAAAGGCGTCAACCCGCGCGCAGGCAGCAGCCGCGCAGTGGGGATGACGCCTTTTTGCTTTTCGAACCGATGCGGGGGCGCAATGAAGAAATCCAGGCTGGTGATGGTGGGCAACGGCATGGCCGGCGTGCGCACGCTGGAAGAGCTGCTCAGGATCGCGCCCGACCTCTACGAGATCACCGTGTTCGGCGCCGAGCCGCACCCCAACTACAACCGCATCATGCTGTCGCCGGTGCTGGCGGGCGAGCAGCAGCTGGACGAAATCATCCTCAACGACTGGTCCTGGTATGCCCGGCACGGCATCACCTTGCATGCAGGCTGCCGCGTGCATGCGGTGGACCGGGCGCGCCGCGTGGTGCACGCCGTGGACGCCACCGGCCAGCCCGTGAGCGCCGGGTACGACCGCCTGATCCTGGCCACGGGATCGCGCCCCTTCATGCTGCCCGTGCCCGGGCGCGAGCTGGAAGGCGTGCTGGGCTACCGCGACATTGCCGACACCCAGGCCATGATCGCGGCGGCCGCCAGCCACCGCCAGGCGGTGGTCATCGGCGGCGGACTGCTGGGCCTGGAGGCCGCCAACGGACTCATGAAGCGCGGCATGGAGGTCACCGTGGTGCATGCGGGCGAGCGCCTGCTGGACCGCCAGCTCGACGAGACCGCCGCCGCCTTGCTGCAGGCCTCGCTGGCCGAGCGCGGCATGCGCTTTCTGATGCAGGCCCAGACCCGCGCGCTGACGGGCGATGGCCGGGGCCGCGTGGCCTGCGTGCACCTGCAGGACGGGCGCGATGCGCCGGCCTCGCTCGTGGTCATGGCCGTGGGCATCCGACCCGAGACCGCGCTGGCCGAGCAGATGCACCTGCACGTGCAGCGCGGCATCGTGGTCAGCGACACGCTGCAGACCGTGACCGACCCGCGCATCTATGCCGTGGGCGAATGCGCGGCGCACCGGGGCGTGGCCTACGGGCTGGTGGCGCCGCTGTTCGAGCAGGGCAAGGTGCTGGCCAACCACCTGGCCGAAATCGGCATCGGCCGCTATCCGGGCTCGCAGACCTCGGCCAAGCTCAAGGTCACGGGCATTCATCTGTTCAGCGCAGGCGACTTCCGCGGCGACGACGGCACGGAGGAAATCGTGCTCAGCGACCCCGGCGCGGGCGTGTACCGCAAGCTGGTGCTGCGCGGCGACAGACTGGTCGGCGCCTGCCTGTATGGCGACACCGAAGACGGTGGCTGGTACTTCCGCCTGTTGCGCGATGGCGTGGCAGTGCAGGAACTGCGCGACCGCCTCATGTTCGGCGAAAGTCAAGCCAGCCAGGCCGACCCGGCCAGCGGCCCGTGACGGCGCCCGCCCCCGTGCCCTGCCCTTCCCTCATCCACCCCAGGCCCACCATGCAAGAAACCCGATCCACCTGCCCCTACTGCGGCACAGGCTGCGGCGTCATCATCGAAAGCGATGGTGCGCGCATCACGGGCGTGCGTGGCGATCCGGCGCACCCCGCCAACCACGGCCGCCTGTGCACCAAGGGCAGCACGCTGCATCTGACGGCCTCGCCCGCCCTGGCGCGGCAGACCCGGCTGCTGCAGCCCGCCCTGCGCACCACGCGCGGGGCGGCGCCCCGGGACATCAGCTGGGATGCCGCGCTGGACCTGGCAGCCGGCAGGCTGGCCTCCATCGTGCAGGAGCACGGCCCCAACGCCGTGGGCCTCTATGTGAGCGGCCAGTTGCTGACCGAGGACTACTACGTCTTCAACAAGCTGGCCAAGGGCCTGATCGGCACCAACAACATCGACACCAATTCGCGCCTGTGCATGAGCAGCGCCGTGGCGGGCTACAAGGCCACGCTGGGCGCCGACGCGCCACCGGCCTGCTACGAGGACGTGGACCATGCGGACTGCCTGTTCATCGTCGGCAGCAACGCGGCATGGGCCCACCCCGTGCTCACGCGGCGCATCGAGCAGGCGCGTGCCGCGCGGCCGCAGATGAAGATCATCGTGGCCGACCCGCGCCGCACCGACACGGCCGGCATGGCCGACCTCTTCCTGCCGCTGCGCCCCGGCAGCGACACCCTGCTGTTCCACGGCATGCTGCACATCATGGAGCTGGAAGGCTGGCTGGACCGGGACTACATCGCGCGCCACACCAGCGGCTTTGCCGATCTGCAGGCCCTGCTCGGACAGGCCACGCCCGAGCGCGTGAGCGAGGTCTGCGGCCTGCCCCGCCACGACCTTTTCCAGGCCGCGCAGTGGTTCGCGCTGGGAGGAGATGCGCGGGACGGCGCCGCCCGTGGCGCAACGCTCAGCCTGTACTGCCAGGGCCTGAACCAGAGCAGCAACGGCACGGCCAAGAACGCCGCGCTGATCGGCCTGCACCTGGCCACCGGCCAGATCGGGCGCGCAGGCGCGGGACCGTTCTCGCTCACGGGCCAGCCCAATGCCATGGGCGGGCGCGAGGTGGGCGGGCTGGCCAATCTGCTGTCGGCCCACCGCGACCTGGCCAACCCGGCCCACCGCGCCGAAGTGGCCGCCCTGTGGGGCGTGGACGCCGTGCCGCCCCGCCCTGGCAAGACCGCCGTGGAGATGTTCGAGGCCGCCGCCGAGGGCGAGATCCGCGCGCTGTGGATAGCCTGCACCAACCCCGCGCAAAGCATGCCCGACCAGGCCCTGGTGCGGCGCGCGCTGCAGCGGGCCGAATTCGTCATCGTGCAGGAGGCCTTCGCCACCACCGCCACCTGCGCCTACGCCGACCTGCTGCTGCCCGCCACCACCTGGGGCGAGAAGATCGGCACGGTGACCAACAGCGAAAGGCGCATTTCGCGCGTGCGCCCCGCCGTGGCCGCACCGGGCGCCGCGCGCCATGACTGGCGCATCGCCGTGGACTGCGCGCGGCGCATGGAAACGCGGCTGCGCCCGGGCCGGCCCAGCCTCTTCCCTTACGACACCGAGGACGCCGCCGCAGGCGCCGAAGCCATCTGGAACGAGCACCGCGAAAGCACGCGCGGGCGTGACCTGGACATCACCGGCCTGTCCTGGGATCTGCTGGACGCGCAAGGCCCCCAGCAATGGCCGCTGCCCGAAGGCGCAGCCCTGGGCCGCGCACGGCTCTACGAAGACGGCCGCTTTCCCACGCCCGATGGCCGCGCCCGCTTTGCCCTGCTGCCCTGGCAGCCGCTGGCCGAGTCGCCCGATGCGAGCTACCCCTTCAGCCTGACCACGGGCCGGCTGCGCGACCAGTGGCACGGCATGAGCCGCACGGGCCAGCTGGGACGACTGTTCGGCCAGGCTGCCGAGCCCAGTGTGCAGATGCATCCGCAGGACATGGCCGAGCGCGGCCTGCGCGCGGGCGACCTGGTGCAGGTGAGCAGCCGCCGCGGTGCCCTGCTGGTGCCGGTGCAGCCCGATGCCACGCTCGCGCCCTCCCAGCTCTTCATGGCCATGCACTGGGGCGGCGAGTACCTGGGCGGCACGGCCACGGGGGGCCTCAACGCACTGACCACGCCGGCCTTCTGCCCCGCATCCAAGCAGCCTGAACTCAAGCACACGGCCGTCAAGCTGCAAAAGGCCGCTCTGCCATGGACCCTGCTGGCCATGGCCTGGCTGCCCGAGGACCGCGTGCTGGCCGTGCGCGAGCAGCTGTCTGCCCTCATGCCGCACTTCGGCTTTGCCAGCTGCGTGCCTTTCGGCAATGCCGTGCCGCTGCAGGACGCCGCCCGCGCCCGCCACGGAGTGCTGCTGCGCGCCGCCGCGCATGAGGCGCCCGACGACGCCCTCATCGCGCAGATCGAGTCCCTGCTGGGCCTGGATGCCGCCGACACCCTGCGCTACAGCGACCGCCGCCGCCAGCACAGCCGTGCGCTGCGGCTGGACCGCACCAGCCTGTCCACCACGGTCGAAGCCTTGCTGCTGGCCGGAGACACGCGCGCCGGCAGCTGGCTGGGCACCCTGCTGAAGGACCAGTTGCCGGCCCAGGACTATGGGCGCCTGCTGCTCATGTCCTCGGCCTCGGCACCGCTGCCCCTGGCGCAGCGCACGCGCCAGGTCTGCGCGTGCTTCGACGTGGACGAGGCCGCCATCGAAGGCGTGCTTGCGCGCTGCGAGGGCAGCGACGATGCCCGCCTGGCCGCTTTGCAAGGCCAATTGCGCTGCGGCACCAACTGCGGCTCCTGCCTGCCTGAACTCAAGCGCCTGGTGCGCCACATCCCCGTTGCGCCCAGCCCGCAGGCGGCATGAAAGAGGCCATGGAACGACAGGTTTGCATATATAGCGAAAAGTAATGAAACCTGCGGGAAAATATGCGCCCACAGGATTCCACCCACGATCACCACGCCATGGGCATCAGCCAATACATCAAGGAAATAGGCCGCGGCGCACGCGGAGCCAAGGCGCTGGAGCGCGCGCAGGCCGCCGACCTGTTCGGCCAGGTGCTGGACGGGGGCGTCACCGATCTGGAGATCGGCGCCTTCTGCATCGCCATGCGCATCAAGGGCGAGACGGTCGAGGAGATGAGCGGCTTCCTGGATGCCGTGCATGCGCGCGCCGCGCGCTTTCCCGCATCGGCCCATGGCCGCCCCGTGATCGTGCTGCCCAGCTACAACGGCGCGCGCCGTCTGCCCGTGCTCACGCCCCTGCTGGCCCTGCTGCTGGCGCGCGAAGGCCTGCCCGTGCTGCTGCACGGCATGCGCACCGAGGCGCGGCGCATCCTGGCCAGCGATGTGCTGCAGGCGCTGGGCATTGCGCCGCTGCAGGCACCCCAGGCACTCGATGGCGGCCAGGTGGCCCATCTGCATACCGAACACCTGCATCCGGCGCTGGCCCGGCTGCTGTCCGTGCGCGAGGTCATCGGCCTGCGCAATCCGGGCCACAGCGTGGTCAAGCTGCTGGCGCCCTGCGACGGCCCGTCCTTGCTGGTGACGGCCTACACCCATCCCGAGTACCTGCCCATGCTGCACGGCACCTTCGGGACGCTGGGCATGAATGTGCTGCTCTCGCGCGGGCTGGAAGGCGAGGTCGCGGCCGACCCGCGCCGGCTGCCGCGCTACGACGGATTCGTCGCAGGCGCCCACCAGCTGCTGGCCGAGCAGCAAAGCGGCACGGCCTCCGAAATCCCGGGCCTGCCCGCCGAGATCGACGTGGACACCACGGCGCGCTACACCGAGGACGTGCTTGCGGGCCGCCTGCCCGTGCCGCCGGCGCTCACGCGCCAGGTGGAACACATCGTCCACCTTGCCGATCAGATTCGCTGAACACCCCAGAAAAACGGAGCCCCGCCATGACGACCCCGTCCCCCACCCCCGCAAACACCGCCCGGCGCGGCAGCTGCACCCTGGTCGGCGCCGGCCCCGGCGACCCGGAGCTGCTGACCATCAAGGCCCTCAAGGCCATACAGACGGCCACCGTGCTGCTGGTCGATGACCTGGTCAGCGATGCCATCGTGGCCCATGCCTCGCCCACGGCGCGCATCGTCTACGTGGGCAAGCGCGGCGGCTGCAAGAGCACGCCCCAGGCCTTCATCGAAAAGCTCATGCTGTCCGCCGTGCAGGATGGCGAGACGGTGGTGCGCCTCAAGGGCGGCGACCCCTTCATCTTCGGGCGCGGCGGCGAAGAGGTGGAGCATCTGCGCGAGGCCGGCATCGAGGTCCAGGTCGTCAACGGCATCACGGCCGGCCTGGCCGGGCTCACCAGCCTGGGCGCGCCGCTCACGCACCGCGACCGGGCGCACGGCGTGGTCTTCATCACCGGCCACGCCAAGCCCGGCGACAGCGGCACGGACTGGCGCCAGCTGGCCGCCACCGCGCGCGATGCCCGGCTCACCCTGGTGATCTACATGGGCGTGAGCAGCGTGGAACACATCCGCGCCGAGCTGCTGCACGGCCTGCCCGCCGCCACGCCCGTGGCCGTGATCCAGCACGCCAGCCTGCCGCAGCAGCGCCATGCACTGGCCACGCTGGACACGCTCGTGCAATGCATTGCCGACACCGGCCTGGGCAGCCCCAGCGTCATCGTCGTTGGAGATGTGGTCCATGGCATTCGGGCAATGGCCGAACCCCAGGAGCAGCCCAACCCTGCGGTTGCTGCCGCCTGAGTGCCGAGCCGCAACAAAGAAAAAATCTATCGATAGATAAAATCATTAGTTTTCATTAAAAATCTCCTGTTGGTTGCCGAAAACAGCGTCTAGACCGTTTTCGCAGGCCGTCAGCTGCGCCGGACGGCGGCAGCGCCACCGGGGGATTCAATGAAAACATCAAGCCGTACTCTCACTTCCACAGCGACGCAGGCATGGTGGCCGGCATGCCGACACCTGGCGGCCCAACTGCTGGCCGGCTGCGCACTTGGCATGGCCATGCCCATGCCCGGCCTGGCCAGCGGCGCCGACATGGTGCTGGCCACGCGCGTCACGGCAGGCGCCAAGCCCTGGCTCACGCCTGCGCACCGCCAATGGCTGCAGGCGCGCGGGCCGCTGACGCTGGGCATTTCCACGCCGGACCATCCGCCGCTGGGCATGATCGATGGCGATCGCTTCCAGGGCATCACGGCCGACCACCTGGGCCTGCTTTTTCCCACGCCCGTGCGCTTCAAGTCCTATGGATCGCGTGCGGCCGTGCTCGATGCGCTGCGCCGCGGCGAGATCGACCTGGCCTGCGGCGGCACCGAGCTGGAAGCCGAGCGCGCCGACCTGGCCCTGAGCGTGCCCTACCTGCCCAGCCAGCCCGTGCTGGTCTCCCCGTCGAATGCTCCCTTCGACGCCAGGCGCCGGGGTGCGCGGCTGGCCATGACGCCCGACCAGCTGCTGCGCTCCCAGGTGGCTGCCGCCTACCCCCTCAGCGAGCTGCTGACCTATGAAACACCCCGCCGCGCGCTGGAGGCGCTGAGCCTGGGCGAGATCGACGGCTTCGTCGGCGACACGGTCACGGTGCACTACCTGATCCAGGCCAACTACCTGCTCAACCTGCGCGTGCAGGGCTTTGCGCCCATAGAAAGCCGTGGCTTCGGCATGCTGGTGAGGCATGGCGATGCACAGCTGAAGGCCTACCTGGACCAGGCCCTGCCCAGCATCACCGTGCAGCACGGCGACGACATCCTGCGCAGCTGGAGTGGAAGCCGCCGCCCGCTGCTGGGCGGCGACCGCGTGGCGCTGACGCCCTCGGAAAAGCAGTGGCTGGATGCCCATCCGCGCATTCCCGTGGTCCTCAACGGCTCGCTGGGTCCGCTGGGACAGCTCGATGCCGACCGCCAGGCCCAGGGCATCGGCCCCGACTACCTGGACCTGATCAGCCGCCGCGCCGGCCTGCAGTTCGAGTACATCGCCGCGCGCAACTATTCCGAACTCGAAACCATGCTGGGCTCCGGCAAGGCCCTGCTCACCCCGGCGTACACCTCGCCGCCCACGGCCTCGCCCGATATCAGGCTGCTGCCGCCCTATCTGCGCAGCACGGTCGTGGTGATGGCCCGGCCCGAGGCCAACGCAGGCACCCCGCGCGACAAGCCCATACACCACCTCCAGCGACTGGAGGGCAAGCGCGTGGCCATGGTGGCGGGCTTCTTTCTCGAAAGCACGGTGCGCAGGGAGCATCCGAGCATACGGCTGCAGCTGTATGCCGACCTGACCCAGGCCCTGGCCAGCGTGGCGGCCAATGACAGCGATGCCTTCGTGGGCAACGACTACGCGGCGCGCTATGCCAACGCCCAGCAATTGGGCAGCCGGCTGCAGCTCACCGGCATCCTGGACGACTACACCCGCCCCATCAGCCTGGCCGTGCACGCCGCCGAACCTGAACTGCTGGGCATCCTGGAAAAGGCCCAGCTGTCCATCGCACCCGAAGAGGTGGCCGAAATCGTCCACCACTGGGCGCCGCACCATAACGGCAACGGCGCGAGCTTCTGGCGCGAGCACCGCCAGCGCCTGCTGCTGCTGGCCGGGGCGCTGGCCCTGGTCACGGTCATCTCACTGGTCTGGGGCTTTTACCTGAGCCGCCAGATGCGCAGGACACGCCGGGCCGAGCGGCGCGCCGAGGCCGCCAACCAGGCCAAGAGCCAGTTTCTGTCCACCACCAGCCACGAGATACGCACGCCGCTGAGCGCCGTCATCGGCCTGCTGGAACTGGCGCAGGACCGGGAAAAGCTCGGCCTGCCCCACCGCGATATGCTGGCCTCCGCCCACAAGGCCGCCCAGGGCATGCTGCTGTTGCTGGGCAATGTGCTGGATCTGCACCGCATCGAGTCGGGCCATATCGACTCCACGCTCCAGCCCGTGGCACTGCGCCCGCTGATCGAAGGCATGGCCCCGCTGCTGCAAGGCCTGGCCCACGGCAAGCGGCTGTCGCTGCGCACCGAAGTGGGCAGCGGCGTGGACCACAGCGTGACGGCCGACCCGCTGCATCTCAAGCAGGTGCTGTTCAACCTGCTCAGCAATGCCATCAAGTTCACCGAGCGCGGCAGCGTCACCCTGCGCGCGCATGGCGCCAGCCGGCATGACCGTCTGCTGCTGCAGATGGAGGTCGAGGACACGGGCATCGGCATTGCGCCGCAGGACCAGGCCCGGCTGTTCCAGCCCTTCTCGCAGGTGGAAGGCGCCCACCAGGACAGGGCCTTTGGCAGCGGCCTGGGCCTGAGCATCACGCGGCGCCTGCTGGAGCACATGGGGGGAACCATCACGGTGGACAGCGCACCGGGCCGAGGCTCGCGCTTCACGGTCAGGCTGAGCCTGCCACTGGTGGAGCCGGACCACCGCATGCAGGCCGACGTCACGCCCGCGTCAGAGGGAATATTGCCCCTGGTCCTGCCCGCCTCGGTGGCGCTGCAAGGAAAGCCCCAGGCCAGTGCCGAGCCCCTGCCCGCATCACAGCCCGGGTCCGGGTCCGACCTCAGAATCCTGGCCGTGGAAGACTATCTGTTCAACCGCGAGCTGCTCAAGAGCCAGCTGGCCGCGCTGGGCCACGGCATCTGCCTGGCCGGCGATGGACAGGAAGCCTGGGCACGCTGCCTGGTCGAGTCCTTCGATCTCATCATCACCGATGGACGCATGCCGCTCATGGACGGCTTCGAGTTCATCCGGCGCCTGCGCCAGCGCGAGGCCGAAAACCAGCTGCGCCACTGCCGCGTGATCGCGCTGACCGCCAGCCCCGAAGCCTCCGAAGCGCTGCGCTACCTGCAGGCCGGCGCCGACGAGGTGCTGTCCAAGCCGGCTGCCATGGAAGACCTCAGGCGCGTCATCGAACAGGTGCGGAACGAGCTGCAGGGCGGCACGCCCGGCACCTGGCATCCGCCACCCGCCGCGCCCTCCACGCTCAGCCCGGCCTGACCGTGCTGCTGGCCGTCACGCGGCTTTGCTCGAAGCGCTGGGCCAGCTCGCGGCGCAGGTCCTTGCGGATCAGCGCAGCGTGCCAGCGGCGCCTTTCCTCGTCGTTGGACGGCACCAGCGTCGGCACGGCGGCCGGCTGCTTGTTCTCGTCCACGGCCACCATGGTGAAAAAGCAGCTGTTCACATGGCGCACCACCTGGGTGCGGATGTCCTCGGCCACCACCTTGATGCCGATCTCCATCGACGACTTGCCCGTGTGGTTGACGCTGGCCAGGAACGTCACCAGCTCGCCCACGTGGATGGGCTGCAGGAACATCACCTGGTCCACGCTCAGCGTGACCACATAGCGGCCCGCGTAGCGGCTGGCGCAGGCATAGGCCACCTGGTCGAGCTGCTTGAGAACGGCGCCGCCATGGACGTTGCCCGAAAAGTTCGCCATGTCGGGCGACATGAGCACAGTCATGCTCAGCTGGTGCGATGGGAAATTCATCACGGGATTCTAGGAAAAAGCGCCATTGCGCGAGAATGGGCGCCCTTTTGCCCCCCGAGTGACGTTTTTGTGACCTCTTCCCTCTCTTTCGACGCCATCGTCATCGGCGCCGGCGCGGCCGGTCTGTTCTGCGCGGCCCAGGCCGGACAGCGTGGCCTGTCGGTGCTGCTCCTGGACCACGCGGAGAAGGTGGCAGAGAAGATCCGCATCTCGGGCGGTGGCCGCTGCAACTTCACCAACCGCGACCTGGACGTGCGCGCACCCCACAAGCACTTCGTGGGCGGCAACCCGCAGTTCTGCCGCTCGGCCCTGTCGCGCTACACGCCGGCCGACTTCATTGCGCTCATGGACAGGCACGGCATCGCCCACCATGAAAAGCACAAGGGCCAGCTGTTTGCCGACCGCTCGGCCGAAGACATCATCGCCATGCTGCTGGCCGAATGCCAGGCCGGCGGCGTGCAGCGCTGGCAGCCCTGCAAGGTCGATTCCGTGGCGCACTCGGACGGCCAATACCGCCTGCAGACCAGCCGGGGCGCCGTGCAGGCGCCCAGCCTGGTCATCGCCACGGGCGGGCTGTCCATCCCCAAGATCGGCGCCACCGACTTCGGCTACCGCCTGGCCCAGCAATTCGGCCTGCCCCTGGTCGAACGCACGCCGGGCCTGGTGCCGCTGACCTTCGATGGCGACGCCTGGGCCCCCTACGCCCAGCTCGCGGGCCTGGCCCTGCCCGTGGAGATCAGCACCGGCAGCAAGAAAGAGCGCATGGCCTTCATGGAAGACCTGCTGTTCACGCACCGGGGCCTGTCGGGCCCGGCCGTGCTGCAGATATCGAGCTACTGGAAGCCCGGCACGCCCCTGAGCATCAACCTCGCGCCCGAGGTGGACCTGCAGGGCGAGCTGCTCAGGGCCAAGTCGCGCTCGCGCAAGCTCATCGCCAATGAACTGGCGCAGTGGCTGCCCTCGCGACTGGCCGATGCCTGGGTGCAGCAGGATGCTGCCTGGCAGCGCCCCATCGCCGAAGCCTCCGACAAGGCCCTGAACCAGCTGGCCGAGCGCCTGTCACGCTGGGAGATCGTGCCCACGGGCACGGAAGGCTACAAGAAGGCGGAAGTGACGCTGGGCGGCGTGGACACGCGGGCGCTCTCGCAGCAGACCATGGAATGCAAGACCCAGCCGGGCCTGTACTGCATTGGCGAAGTGGTGGATATCACCGGCTGGCTCGGCGGATACAACTTCCAATGGGCCTGGGCCAGTGGGCACGCCTGTGCGCAGGCCTTGCCTTCTGCCTGATTTGTCAGACCGCTTTCGTCTCGCGTATAATCGCCCGCTTTGCTGGCAATCGCCCCGTCGGCCAATACTAGTTAACTTTGGACGGGGACCAACCGCTGAACATGGCTCTCAGGCCCGATCTTCCCGGGAACCCGCTGTCAGCACAGATATCTGGAAATCTAGCTAATGACCACCATCCGCGTAAAAGAAAACGAGCCCTATGAAGTTGCCCTGCGCCGCTTCAAGCGCACCATCGAAAAGCTCGGCCTGCTGACCGACCTGCGCGCTCGCGAGTTCTACGAGAAGCCCACTGCCGAACGCAAGCGCAAGAAGGCTGCCGCCGTCAAGCGTCACTACAAGCGCGTTCGCAGCATGCAGCTGCCCAAGAAGCTGTACTGATCAGCCCTTGACCAGCCGGCTCTCGTCAGCCGCAAAACCCGCGCTCGGGACGCCAGGCGCGGGTTTTTTGTTTTTTGTTCCGTGTTTTCCGACGCCATCACCTCAGGAGAAAAGCCATGAGCCTCAAGGCCCAGATCACCGAAGACATGAAGACCGCCATGCGCGCCAAGGACAGCGAGCGCCTGGGCACCATCCGCCTGCTGCAGGCAGCGATGAAGCAAAAGGAAGTCGATGAGCGCATCGAGCTGGACGACGCCGCCGTCATCGCCATCGTGGACAAGCTGATCAAGCAGCGCAAGGACAGCATCGCCGCCTTCGAGGGCGCGGGCCGCCAGGACCTGGCCGACAAGGAAAAGGCCGAGATGGCCGTGCTGACCGCCTACCTGCCCGAGCGCATGTCGGCCGAGGAAGTGGCCACCGCCGTCAAGGCCATCGTGGCCGAACTGGGCGCATCCGGCCCCGGCGACATGGGCAAGGTCATGGGCGCGGTCAAGGCGCAACTGGCAGGCAAGGCCGACATGGGCCAGGTCTCCGCCGCAGTGAAGGCCGCCCTGGCAGGCTGATCCCCGGCCAGTCCGCTGCAGCAGCCGCCCCGCTCAGGGAGCGGCTGCCATCCACTCCTTCTTGAAGTGTTCCTGCAGGAACTCCACGCACACCCGCACCTTGGCCGACAGCTGCAGCCGCGTCGGATACACAGCCCAGACATTGGCCTCCTGCCGCCATTCGGGCAACACCTGCACCAGGCGCCCGGCCTGCAGATGGGCGCCCACATCCCATAGCGAGCGCAGCGCAATGCCGCGACCGTCCACGGCCCACTGCACCACCATCTCGCCGTTGTTGGCCGACAGCGGCCCCGTGACCTTCACCGCCTGCTCGGCCGCGCCCGCGCGCAGCCGCCACACGCCAAAGGCCTGGTCGCGCTCCTTGATGGCCAGGCAGTCATGGGCCGACAGCTCGGCCGGCGTGCGCGGCGTGCCACGGCGCGCCAGGTAGGCAGGCGCGGCGCACAGCACGCGGTGGTTGTCGGCCAGGCGCCGCGCAATCAGGTGGGGCGCGATCTCGTCGCCCACGCGCACATCCAGATCGAAGCCCTCGCCCGCCACATCCACCAGCCGGTCGAACACGTCCAGCCGCACCTGCAGCCCCGGATGGCGCTCCACCAGCCTGGAAAGCGCGGGCGCGATCACATGCCGCCCGAAACCGAAGCTGCTGCTCACGCGCAGCAGGCCGCGCGGCTCGCTGCGCGTGATGGCCACCTCCTGCATCAGCTGGTCCATGTCGTCGAGGATGCGCTGCGCCCAGTGGAAGACGCGCTCGCCCTCCTCGGTCACGGCCACGCGGCGCGTGGTGCGGTGCAGCAGCTTCACGCCCAGCTCTTCTTCCAGCAGGCGGATGCGCTTGCTCACATAGGCGGGCGAGGCCCCCAATTCCTCGGCCGCAGCGGCAAAGCCGGATTTGCGGGCCACCACGGTGAAGACGCGCAGGTCTTCGGGAGACGGCTGTTTATTCACGATCTGTAAATAATGGAACCACAGTTGGCCGATTGTATTTAGCCCTGGCGCAGCCAACAATGCCATGCATGCGGCCTGGCTGTCAGCGGCGCCGCTTCATATCCATCCATTCGATCCAAGGACAGACACCATGCAAGACACATTCAAGATCGCCGTCATCGCCGGTGACGGCATTGGCAAGGAAGTCATGCCCGAAGGCCTGCGCGCCCTGGAAGCTGCCGCCAGCCGCTTTGCGATCAAGCTCGAATTCCACCATTTCGACTGGGCCCACTGCGACTACTACCTGGCCCACGGAAAAATGATGCCCGACGACTGGAAGGCGCAGCTGTCCGGCATGGATGCCATCTTCTTCGGCGCCGTGGGCTGGCCCGCCACCGTGCCCGACCATGTCTCGCTGTGGGGCTCGCTGCTCAAGTTCCGCCGCGAGTTCGACCAGTACATCAACCTGCGCCCCGTTCGCCTGTTCGAAGGCGTGCCCTGCCCGCTGGCCGGCCGCAAGCCCGGCGACATCGACTACTACGTGGTGCGCGAGAACACCGAGGGCGAGTACACCTCGCTGGGCGGCATCATGTACGAGGGCACGGACCGCGAGATCGTGATCCAGGAATCGGTCTACTCGCGCAAGGGTGCCGAGCGCCTGCTCAAGTACGCCTTCGACCTGGCCCAAAGCCGCGAGCGCAAGCACGTCACCCTGGCCACCAAGAGCAACGGCATCGCCATCAGCATGCCCTGGTGGGACCAGCGCGCCGAGGACGTGGCCAAGGCCTACCCGGAAGTCACGCTGGACAAGCAGCACATCGACATCCTGACCGCGCGCTTCGTGCTGCAGCCGGGCCGCTTCGACGTGGTGGCCGCCACCAACCTGTTCGGCGACATCCTCAGCGACCTGGGCCCGGCCACCACGGGCACCATCGGCCTGGCTCCCTCGGCCAACCTCAATCCCGACCGCAGCTTCCCCAGCCTGTTCGAGCCCGTGCACGGCTCGGCGCCCGACATCTACGGCAAGAACATCGCCAACCCCATCGCCATGGTCTGGTCGGCGGCGCTGATGCTGGACTTCCTGACCCACGGCCAGGGCGCAGGCCGCGCGGCGCACGACGCCATCGTCTCGGCCATCGAGGAAGTCATCAGGAGCGGCCCGCGCACGCCCGACCTGGGCGGCACGGCCAGCACCACCGAGGTGGGCCAGGCCATCGCCCGGCGCATCGCTGCCGCCTGAGGCGCCGCGCCGGGGTTCATGCCGCCCGGCAGCCCGGCCTACCGGCCCATGCGGCCCATGCGGCCCCTGCGCAGCCTGCCGGCCCCCATCCCGGCCGCCAGCAGGCTCAGCATGACCAGCGCCACGGTGTGCAGGGCCGGCACAGGCGTGGGCACCGGCGCCGCCACCACGGCCTGTGTGAAGCCCTGGCTCATCGGGGCGTGGACTGCATCCCCGCTGTAGTCGACCACAAGGCCGTGGGATCCGGCCGCCACGGGCAGCCGGACCGTGATGCTGGCGGCGCCGCCAACCAGGGGCGCCGACCCCAGCTGCGCCCCGTTGTACGAGACCGTGATGCTGCCCGAGGGGAGCGCCGCCGCCATCGCCCGCAGCGCCCCCCGTCGGTCCTGCGCCCCGGTCACGGCCGACACGCTGATGGTCACATCGTCGCCGGGCCGGGAAGGGTTGGGGGTCGAGGTGATCGCCAGGGTGGTTGTGGCCTGGGCGATCTGCACGCTTTGCTGCTGCCTTGCCGCCGCCTCGTAGTTCGCATCGCCGGCCTGGTCTGCCAGGATGCGGCAGGGTCCCGGCGCAATGAAGGAGACAGAACCGCCCGCGATGGTGCAATGGGCAGCCGTCGCCGCATCCACGGAGAACACCACCGCCTTGCCGGAAGCCCCGCCCGTTGCTGCCACGGCATAGGTATCGCCCACCTTGGCGGCCGCTGGCGCCACGGAAGTGAAGGCAATGGCCTGCGGGCCCTTGCCGATGCTCAGGGACAGGACTTGCCGGGCCGCAGGCAGATGGTTGGCATCCCCCTGCTGATCGGCGGCCAGCAGGCAGTTGTCCGTACCCGCCAGCCTGCCGGACACCTCGGCACCGCTGACGGAGCACGCCGCCGGCGTCAGGGAGCTGAACTGCACGGCCTGGGACGAGCCACCGCCGGCGGCGGTCAGAGCCACCCGTGCATCCACGACCAGGGGCGCCGGCATGCTCCAGACGATGTTCTGCGCAGCAGGCTGCACCGTCACCGGGTAAGCCACCTCGGGGGCGGGACCATAGATCGCGTCGCCGCCCTGCCGGGCCGTCATCGTGCAAGTGCCTGCGGAATGGAAGCTGAACACCCCTGCGGCATCGACAGTGCAAACCTCTGGCGCAGATGCGGAAAACGTCACGGCCAGGCCGGAGGTAGCCGTTGCAACGGGCGTGAATGTCGTGCCGAAGGTTTGCGCCGACGGCTGCGCAAAGTCGATGGTCTGCTCCAGCCTGAGCGTGGTGAAGGGCACGCTGGCCACATCCGGCTGCACGCGGCCTGCGCCATCCCTGGCGATGAAGTGCAGCCTGTAGGCCGTATTCACCGCCAGCCCCCCGATATCGATATCGTGGACCACGCCTGCCGTCATGCCGACCGGGGAGCCGCCGGCCTGCAGCGTGGCGGCATCCGGCGCCGCGGCGGCCGCAGCAAGCACCTGCCAGTAGCCCGTGCCGTCCCGGTCCAGCGCCACGCGGGCCTTGGCCGTCACACCGCCCGCCTGCGGGTCGACGACGGGAGCCAGACTGAAGACCGGGCGGCCCAGCACATAGCCGGCAAACCCAGGGTTTTGCGCTGCATGCCACCCATCGGACAGGGATGACAGACCCGCCCAGACCGCATTGGCGGGGATGGTCGATGCGTCCATGGCGAGCAGGGTCTGGATGCCATCGAGCGAATAGTGGAAAACAGTGCTGTCGATGGGGCGCGGGAGGGAGGACCCCTCGATCTGAAAGGAGCTGATCGTGGCCCAGGCTGCCGCTGCGGGAATTCCCATGGGATCGCTCGTCCGCAGGACCTGGCCCTGGTAGCTGTATGTGTAGTCCTCGTTCCAACTGTTGAGACCCCAGCCGTCATCCCAGTAGTTGGAAGGGGTGACCCAATCCGCAGTGGAGGGCGGCGAGCCGCCTTGCTGCACCACGCCGCCCACGCTGAACGTGTATTCGGTCACCATGGACGTATACCAAGCGTTGGACTGCGTCTGGTAGCCCGTCATGACCAGCCCCTGCGCCGGCGCGGCCACGGCCGCGACGCAATGCAGGCCGGCTCCGAATACCACCACCCACGGCATCATGGCCCTGGAAAATTCCGCCTGAAGGCGACTGCCTCGTTCTCTCACATGCACTCCCGTTTCAACTTGCTGTTCTTCTGGTCCGTGCCGGGGGTACCGGCAATGCAGGAGCCTAGCGGCCGCACCTGCCCGCGCCTTGACTGCGCGTTGCGCTTTTCTTGACAGTGCGTCCCGCCCCCTGCGCAACGCGGGCTGCCGCGCCACCGTCCGTTCATTCGCCACCAAACGCCTGCTGCCCCCGGCCCTGCAAAGCGGCGATACGCCGTCCAACCGGGCCATCGTCTGGGCGCGGAGATGGCGGCATTGCCCCCGCCGCAGGCCCCTGGCCGGCGAACAGGGCAAGATGGCCGGCTGCGGCATTCGGGCCGCTCAGACACAGCACGGAATCTCCATGAAGCACTACGACTACATCGTCATCGGCGGCGGCAGCGGCGGCATTGCATCGGCCAACCGCGCCGCCATGCACGGGCGCCACTGCGCGCTGATCGAAGCCGGCGAGATCGGCGGCACCTGCGTCAACGTGGGCTGCGTGCCCAAGAAGGTCATGTGGCATGCGGCCCAGATCGGCGAGGCCATGCACCGCTACGGCCCCGACTACGGCTGGGATGCCACCGTCGAGGGCCTGGACTGGCAGCGCCTGCTGGACAGCCGCAGCGCCTACATCGACCGCATCCATGCCTCGTATGAAAGCGGCCTGGCGCGCAACAAGGTCGAGCTGATCCAGGGCTTTGGCCGCTTCGTGGATGCGCGAACCGTGGAGGTGGGCGGCCAGCGGCTCAGTGCCGACCACATCCTCATCGCCACGGGCACGCGCCCGGCACGGCCCGACATACCTGGCGCCGAGCTGGGCATCGACTCCGACGGCTTCTTCGCCCTCGGGGCCTTGCCTGCGCGCACGGCCGTGGTGGGTGCCGGCTATATCGCCGTGGAGATTGCCGGCGTGCTGCACGCGCTGGGCTCGCAGACCCATCTGTTCCTGCGCCAGAACTCGGCACTGCGCGGGTTCGATCCACTGCTGAGCCAGACCCTGATGGAGATCATGGAGGCCGAAGGCCCCGCCGTGCACCGCCAGGCCACCCCGAAGGCCGTGGTCCGCAATGCCGACGGCAGCCTGGACCTGCAACTGCAGGACGGCAGCAGCCACACCGTGGACTGCGTGGTCTGGGCCGTGGGCCGCAGGCCCGACACCTCGGGCCTGAACCTGGAGGCCGCAGGCGTGGCGCTGCAGGACAGCGGCCACATCGCGGTGGACAAGTTCCAGGACACCAATGTGCCCGGCATCCACGCCGTGGGCGACATCACGGGCCGCATCGAACTCACGCCCGTGGCCGTGGCCGCAGGCCGGCGCCTGTCCGAGCGCCTGTTCAACGGCAAAACCGGCGAGCACCTGGACTACGACAACGTGCCGACCGTGGTCTTCAGCCACCCGCCCATCGGCACCGTGGGCCTGACCGAGCCGCAGGCGCGCGAGCGATTTGGCGACGATCAGGTCAAGATCTACCAGTCGGCCTTCACCGCCATGTACACGGCGGTCACGCGCCACCGCCAGCCCGCGCGCATGAAGCTGGTCTGCGTGGGCCCCGAGGAACGCATCGTGGGCATACACGGCATCGGCCTGGGGATGGACGAGATGCTGCAGGGCTTTGCCGTGGCGCTCAAGATGGGCGCCACCAAGCGGGACTTCGACGACACCGTGGCCATCCACCCCACGGCGGCAGAAGAGTTCGTGACCATGCGCTGAACGGCGCGCACCACCTGCCTTCGGCGGTTGACCACCGCCCTGGGCAGGGCACGCGCCGGGCGAGCGCGAAGCCGCCCAGGTCGGCGAAGGCATCGGGAATGGCCGGGAGCAGGCCGATCTGCGCCGTGCTCCTGACGCCAGCCTCGCGGACGCTGGTGGGCAGCCACAAGCTGCGCGCGATCCGCAGCCGGCTCCGCTTCTCCTTCTCCTTTTCCTTCCCCCGACATGGACCTCCTGCCCCTGCATGCCGCCGCTGCCTGCATGGCTATGGGCTGACATTTCAGCTGCCTGCGGTGCATTTCCACCGTCCAGGGTCCTGCGTCGCCACGCTGGCCCGGTGGAAACATCCGTCCACCGTGGGAATTTCAAGCGCCTACGCTCAAACACCCAAATCAATAGTCAAAAACAAATAAAGTATTTTCCCGATAGTCAAGTCAAATCGAAAAATTCACAATCCTTGTACGCGGGGAAAAAGAGGCATTGCTCCATGGAAAGCCTTGGTGTTTCTTTGTAGGCAATCCGACTTAATTCGAGTGCATACACCTTGATTTTCCACATCAACCCAGCAGCCATGGGTCGAGAGCCGCGATCGGAGCCCAGGAGACATCCCATGCCCAGACTGCATTCGAAGACAGGGCATGGCGAGCCCGCGCCAGGCGGCATGCAGGCCAGCTTCTGGCCCCTGCGGCAAACGCACGCGCCGGGCAGCAGGCTGAAAGCAGTGTTCGCGCTGGAGGCCTTCCACCGTGCGGGCAGCGGCGCCGGGAGCCGCTTGGCCGATGAAGCCTTCTTGGCCCGCAGCGCCTATGGGGCTGAGCAGCGGCCGGGGCGCAACACCAGACTCAACAAGGAGACAGATCCATGACAACCGATGTACTCGATGTCCGGTCCCCGTTGACCGGGTCGCGCAACGCGGGCCACCCTCTGCCGGCGGACCGCATGATCATGGGCGCGCCCACTGGCGGCTGAGGAGCAGGTCATGCACGAAGCCCCCCGCCCCACCCTCCCGCCCATCGGCTGCAACGGCCGTGGCGTGCAGCGCTCCTCGCGCCACCAGCCCATCGGCCTGCAGGAGCTGCCCATACGCGAGCAGTTCCGCCTCGTCAGCGAGACCGGCGTGTTCGACTGCTTCGACCGCCTGCCGCTGCGCCACCAGCTGGCCGACTACGAGTCGGCCATCGCCGAATTCAAGCTGCCCGTGCACACCGCCAGCTGGTTCTACCGCCTGGGCGAGGACGAGGTCCTGCTGGCCGGCAACCTTCGCATCTGCCGCGAGATCGGCGTGCGCTGCCACAACATCATGACCTTCAAGCACCACCGCGACGGCCATGTGCTGTCCGATGTGGAAATCGCCGAACACTATCTGCGGGTCTATGACGACGCCATGGGCCTGGGCGTGGAGCCCAGCTTCGCGCTGCATGTGAACACGTGGACCGAAGACTTCCTGCGCGTGCGCAGCGTGGCCGGGCGCGTGCAGGCACGCGGCGTGCCCTTTCACTTCACGCTGGACTACAGCCATGTGAACTTCAAGATCGGCAACCCGGCCGAGCTGGACCGGTCGGGCGTGCGCGGGCTGCTCGAGCGCGGCGAACTGGTGCTGGACCCGTTCGAGCCCGGCTCGCTGTGCGAACAATGGCTGGACATGGGCATCGTGCGCTGGGCCCAGCTGCGCGCGGCCGGCCCCAACCAGCCCCTGAACCTGTGGCACCGCGACGAGGACGGCAGCCCGGGCCGGGGCATCCAGTACCCCATGCTGCGGCCCGGACCCGGCGAATGGCATTCACCCTGGCATGCCTACCTGCTGGAGCCCTCCAAAGAGGCCATCCGCAAGGTGCTGGCCTGCCACCATGCGCAGCCGCACAGCCCGCTGCGCTACCTCACCACCGAATTCATCAATCTCCCCGACTACGGCCTGGGCGCAGGCTATGACCTGCTGGAGCAGAACGTGGCGGCCGCGCGCTTCATGCGGCAAGCCTGGGACGAGATCTGCGCCCGCCCCGTACTCCGGGCCTCCTGCGAAGGTGCAGCATGAACCCCGCACAACACCCCCAAGGCCATGCCGTCATCATCGGCGCCGGACACGCCGGTGGCACCCTGGCCGCCCTGCTGCGCCAGTACGGCCACCCGGGCCCGATCACTGTGGTCGGCGGCGAGGACCTGCCGCCCTACCTGCGCCCGCCGCTGTCCAGGGCCTGGCTGCAGCAGGCCATGGGCCCGGACGAGCTGTTGCCGCGGCCCGCCGGCGCCTCTGCGGACCAGGCCATCGCCCTGCGCCCGGGCATGCGCGTCATGGCCATAGAGCCGGGCTCGCGGCAGGTGGCGCTGAACGACGGATCGGTGCTGCACTACGAACACCTGGTCATTGCCACAGGCTCCGCGCCGCGCTGGCTGGTCCTGCCCGGGGATGAGCGGCCTGGCATCACCTACCTGCGCACCATGGAAGACGCGCAGGCGCTGCGGGGCCATCTGCAGACCGCACGCTGCCTGGCCATCATCGGCGGCGGCTATGCGGGCCTCGAAATCGCTTCCACGGCCCGCAAGCTGGGCGTGCAGGTCCGGATCATCGAGCGCGAAGGCAGGCTGCTGACGCGCAGCGCCTCGCCGCAGATGGCTGCGCATCTGCTGCAGCTGCATGCAGGCCAGGGCGTGGAGGTGCATTTCAATGCAGCGGTCGCCGCCATCCAGGGAGACAGCCCCACCCGCATCACGGCCCTGTGGATGGCCGATGGCTCCCGACTGGAGTGCGATGCCGTGCTCATCGGCGTGGGCGCGGCGCCCTGCATGGAACTGGCGCAATCCCTCGGCCTGGACTGCGCCGACGGCATTGCCGTGGATGGCGAAGGCCGTACCGCCATGAGCGGCATCTACGCCATAGGCGATGCCACGCGCCGCCCGCTGGCCGGCTACCCCGGGCTGCACCGGCTCGAAAGCGTGCCCAGCGCGCTCGAACAGGCCCGGCGCGCGGCCTGCGCCATCACGGGCAGCGAACTGCCCGCCCATGAAACGCCCTGGTTCTGGTCCGATCAGTACGACACCAGGCTGCAGATCGCCGGCCTGCCCGGCCAGGGCGACCAGACCGTGCTGCGCGGCAACCCGGCCAGCGGCAGGTTCGCCGTCCTGCACCTGCGCGGCGGCCAGCTGTGCGCCGCCGAATGCGTGAATTCGCCGGGCGAATTCATGGCTGCGCGCAAGGCCATCGCCGCCACGCACTGCGCCGACCCCGGTTTCCCAACGCTCCCCTCCAAAGCCCCACTCACGTCATGATCTCCATTGCCTTCATGGAGCACGGCGGCAGCGAGCATGCGGTGCAGGCCACGGAGGGACAGAGCCTCATGCGCGCCGCTGTCTCCAACGGCGTGCCGGGCATCGATGCCGAATGCGGCGGCGCCTGTGCCTGCGCCACCTGCCATGTCTACATACAACCGGAGTGGCTGGACCGCGTGGGCCCGGCCCAGGGCGGCGAAAGGGAGATGCTGGACTTCGCCCTCGACGTGCGCGGAGACTCGCGGCTGGCCTGCCAGATCACGGTATCGCCACAGCTGAATGGGCTGGTGGTGGGCATGCCGGTGGCGCAGAGCTGAGGGTTGGTTCCGGAACGCGTCAAGCGGCACCGCAAGCCATTGCCTGGAATCGAGAGGGCGAAGGGCTATCTCAGCCCACTACATTGGGTAATCAAATACCTCAAGAGAACCTGAGATCGTGGTCGGTAAATAGTACCTTGTATACCGGAGAAAAATCATCGTCTGAATTTATCAGCGTGAAATCCATATTCATCAAAAGAACACTCTTTTCCAGAATGACAAATCCAGCCGATACTATCTTTTCAATTATTTGATTCAACAAATGATCGCACCCTGCCCCTGAAATCACCTGCCTGCCTGATTTATCAGAATTTTCCAGGATGGCCACATAATTTCCGACCCAGGAAATAAAAATCTCATAACAACCAATACTGCCGTTAATGTCAAGGCGATAGCACACATCATCGTTCACATCTGAATTGTCTTGTGCCTCAGCGATATGCTCAATCGATTCTTTCAGCGCACTGGCATCAAAAGATGGAACAGATAATTTAAAGTAATTGGGTTCACGCAATGAACCATATTTCACAAGAACCTGTTCCGCAATATCCTGGATAATTGTACTCATTGAGTCAACTCCCCTGAAGGGTGACTTTCTTCATTCCGCCCGTTTTATCCAGCAAAACAAGATCACGACAATATCCGGAATCTTCGTCAGGCAAATAAATATCAATCTTGAAATTCCTTGCCATAAAAGCAAAGATTGAATTCTCCACCACAACATCCTCTTCAAGATATACAGTGACCATTTTCATCCCTTGGAATTCATGAGAATCTTCAATCAGCAAAACAATTTTTACCTTTTGCTCCACGAGCGGCTCGTCTGAATCTATTGCACAAACATCACCAGGAGAAAGTTCCAAGGAACTCGCAAGATAACCGAGCAGTGCTGCTGCCTCATGAACGCCGTCTACAAGAAAATTATTCCAGATCATGAATTGAATCTCATCCAGATGGATTCTTAAATCATCTTCAGCCAACAGAAACCCAAGACACTCCTACAGATTCAACTCCTTTTCAAACAGAGATATCGCTTTCAACATCAGACACTCTGGTGCATCTTGGCAAATCAACAATACAAATCTCACGCAATTGAGCCCGGGAAATGCGCCATGAGCGAAGAATTCAACGGCATCCTCCAAGCTCTCGTTCAGGGAGATAGTGACAGCATCCATATCGCCGGCGTCCAGAATCAAGTCATCAATGATCTATTCCGCGTCGGAGTAGTCTCCCCACGTCGCAAAGAATTCACACCCGATCTCCAGCAACCTCGTTATTGCAAGATTGAATCCGGGGTCCTTACCCTTCCCCGTCACAACAAAACAGCCATGCGGAAGCGGACTGGATTGAATTTTGCCCGCATCGCAGGTTTTCGATACTACAAGCATGTTCTTCATGGGCGCATCTACATGTCCGACTGAACCCACTTCACCTCCGATGGGTGAATGGCAAAATTCGCCATCAGCTTGTTGATGGCAAAAACCGTCTCAACACTTCTGTCCACATAGATCGCTGTGCCTTTGGCCGGCGAATTCACGTAGAAATGAAAGAGGATGGTACCAACATCCTGATCCAAGGCATAGCAATAATGGCAGACATCCAGATCGTCGACATCTCTCACAAAATGCAGTCCGTGCTTTCTGGACAGCTCCGAAGGCCCATCAGACAACAGGATGACCGGCTTTGATTCGCCGCTGGGCCATGGATTATCTTCAGACATTGCCGCGTTTCCTTATCTGCCATGTTGCAATTGCTTGCCGTGGCGTGCTGTAGCCAACGACTTGCCCGCCACCGCCCGCAAACACTCCACCAGCAACCGCGTCGTCGCCGTCATCGGCTGGCCGCGCAGGGTGATCAGGCCCACGGGCGGCAGGTCGATGGGCACGGGCAGATCCAGCACGGCGACCAGCCCCTGCTGCGCGAAATGCTCGGCCACGCCGCGCGCCATGAAGGCCACGGCGCCGCGCTGGTGCAGGAAGCTGATCTGCGACAGGAATGAGGCGGACTCGACCAGATCAGCCGGAGGATGCAGGCCGTGGGCGAAGAACTGCTGCTCCAGCTTCACGCGCAGCGATGCCCAGGGCGGGGGCATGACGCAGGGCATGTCGGCCAGCGCCTGCCAGCTCGCAGGCTGCGCCAGCAACGCATGGCCGGGGCGCACGACGGCGACCATGGGCTCGTCGTACAGGGCTTCGGTCTCCAGGTCGGGCGAGGCATAGCCGGGTTCGAGCCGGCCCACGAACAGGTCCAGCTCGCCCATGCGCAGCTTGGGCAGCAGCCGCGTGAGATCGCCCTCCTCGACCAGCACCGTGGTCTGGGCCGATCGCGCCTTCAACTGCTCGACGGCCCGGGCCAGCAGCACGGGCGTGGCCACGACCATGGCGCCCACGCTGGTGCGCCCGCGCGTGCCGCTGGCCTCGGCCGCCATTTCATCGCGCGTGCGTTCGAAGCCCGCCAGCACCGAGCGCGCAAAGCGCACCATGCTGACCCCGGCCGCCGTGGGCTCGGTGCCGCGCGTGGAGCGCTCGAACAGCGTCATGTCCAGCATGCGCTCGATCTCGGCCAGGGTCTTGGAGACGGCGGGCTGGGTCACGGCCAGGAACTCGGCGGCGCGGCCCAGGTGGCGGAACTGGTCCAGCGCCACCAGCAGCTGCAGATGGCGCAGCTTGAGGTTGGAGCGCAGCACGCGGTCTATCTTGCTCATGGGGTCTTCATAGCTTTGAGGTTATGAAGCCAGTCTATCTTTTCATTGGATTGTCATGATCAGGCGCTGAACAATCGCGCCAGTCAGCCCAAGGCCCGGATCACAGGGCTGCAAAAAGCCAATACAGGAGACAAGCGATGAACACCCCACGCACACGCCATGCAAGCCGGCGCGAATTCGTGCTCGCCACCCTCGGCGCCAGCGCACTGGCCGCCACCGGACCTCTTTTCGCCCAGAGCTGGCCCGAACGCCCCATCACCTTCATCTGCCCCTGGCCTGCGGGCGGCACGGCCGACCAGTCCATGCGCGCGCTGTGCACCGTGGCCGGCAAGCTGCTGGGCCAGCCGATCGCGGTGGAGAACCGCGCGGGCGCCTCGGGAATGATCGGCGCCAAGGCGCTGGCCTCGGCCAGGGCGGACGGCTACACCATCGGCCAGATTCCCATCTCGGTCACGCGCTTTTCGCAACTGGGCAGCCTGCAGGCCGATCCGCGCAAGGACTACACCTACATCGCGCGCACCTCGGGCCAGACCTTCGGCATTGCCGTGCCCGCCCATTCGCCGCTCAAGACGCTCAAGGACTTCGTGGCCGCCGCCAAGGCCCGGCCTGGCCAGGTGACCTATGCCCATGCAGGCGTGGGCGGTGCCACGCATGTGGGCATGGAGGAATTTGCGGGCGTGGCCGGCATACAGCTCAACCATGTGCCCTACAAGGGCGGCGCCGAGGCACTGCAGGGCGTGCTGGGCGGCCATGTGGATGCGCTGGCCGACTCCAGCTCCTGGGCTCCCCATGCGGAGGCCGGCAAGCTGCGCCTGCTGGCCACCTGGGGCGAGCAGCGCACGGCGCGCTTCAAGGACGTGCCCACCCTGCGCGAATGCGGCTACGACGTGGTGGTCGATGCGCCCAACGGCATCGGCGCGCCGCGTGGCCTGGACCCGGCCGTGGCGGCCAGGCTGCGCGAGGCCTTCCGCGCCGCCGTGGCCAGCCCCGAGTTCAAGTCCGTGGCCGAGAAGCTGGACGCGCCGCTGCTGTACCTGGATGGCCCCGACTACGAGAAATACGTGAACACGGTCTACCAGAAGGAGACCGTGCTCATCGACAAGCTCAAGCTGCGCGAATTGATGAGGAGTTGACCCCCCCTGAGGCGCTTCGCGCCTTCCCCCAGGGGACGGCACCCTCACTGCGGGGCGGCGCGGCCGGCATAGGCCCTTGCTCGGTGCCCCTGGCTTGGGGCATGCCGCTTTCACATGCGTCTACCTGATGAAAGAACGCTCTCTTTTGACCTGGGGCTTGGCCCCTCCCGCAAATATCCGTCCATGAAAGCCCCGCATGTCCCGCACCGATAGCCCCCTGCTGCACCTGCATCCCAACGACAACGTGCTGGTCGCCAGGACCGCTCTGTCGCTGGGCCAGGAGATTCCCGAACTGGGCGTGCGCGCCCGCGCCCAGGTGCCTGCGGGCCACAAGATCGCCGCGCGCCGCATCGCAGAGGGCGAGCAGGTGAAGAAGTACGACACCGTGATCGGCGTGGCCACGCGTGAGCTGGAGGCCGGCGACTATGTGCACAGCCACAACCTGCGCATCGTGGACTACTACCGCGACCCGGCCTTCGGCGCCGACGTGCGGCCCGTGGACTATGTGCCCGAGGCGCAGCGCGCCAGCTTCCAGGGCTTTGTGCGCGCCGGCGGCGGCGTGGGCACGCGCAACTTCATCGGCATCCTGTCGTCGGTGAACTGCTCGGCCACGGTGATCAAGCGCATTGCCGCGCATTTCACGGCCGAGCGCATGGCGGCATTCCCCAACGTGGACGGCGTGGTGGCCTTCGCCCAGACCAGCGGCTGCGGCATGTCCTCGCCCAGCGAGCATTTCGACGTGCTGCGCCGCACGCTGGCCGGCTATGCGCGCCACCCCAACCTGGCCGGCGTGCTCATCGTGGGCCTGGGCTGCGAGCGCAACCAGGTCGATGCCCTCGTGGAGTCGCAGGGCCTGAGCGAAGGCCGGCTCATGCGCACCCTGGTGATGCAGGAGGTCGGCGGCACGCGCGTGACCACAGAGGCAGGCATCCGCGCCATCGAAGAGATGCTGCCCGAAGCCGATGCCGCGCGGCGCAGCACGGTCAGCGCCAGCCACCTGAAGATCGGGCTGGAGTGCGGCGGCTCGGACGGGTTTTCGGGCATCTCGGCCAACCCGGCCCTGGGCGCGGCCATGGACATCCTGGTGCGCCACGGCGGCACGGCCATCCTGTCGGAAACGCCCGAGATCCATGGCGTGGAATTCATGCTCACGCGCCGCGCCATCACGCCTGCCGTGGGGCAGAAGCTGCTGGACCGCCTGGCCTGGTGGGAGCGCTACGCGGCCGGCCAGAACGCGCAGTTCAACGGCGTGGTCGGCCACGGCAACCAGGCCGGCGGCCTGGCCAACATCTTCGAGAAATCGCTGGGCTCGGCCATGAAGGGTGGCACCACGCCGCTGCGCGCCGTCTACGAATATGCCGAGCCCATCACCGAGCCGGGCTTTGTGTTCATGGACTCGCCGGGCTACGACCCCGTGGCCTCCACGGGCCAGATTGCCAGCGGCGCGCACCTGATCTGCTTCACCACGGGGCGCGGCTCCATGTTCGGCAGCAAGCCCGCGCCCACCATCAAGCTGGCCAGCAACACGCCCATGTACCGGCGACTGGAGGAAGACATGGACATCAACTGCGGCCTGATCGTGGACGGCGAATGCGGCGTGCCCGAGATGGGGCAGCGCATCTTCGCGCAGATCCTGCGCCACGCCAGCGGCGAGCCCACCAAGAGCGAGGCCCTGGGCCTGGGCGACCATGAGTTCGTGCCCTGGCACCTGGGCATCGTGAGCTGAGCCGCCCCTTACAACACCTGCATCCACCGACTCCATGCCACTGACCCTGACCCGCCCCGAGCTGCTGCGCAGCGCCAACTTCATCGCCGGCCAATGGGCGACCGCGACTACCACTGCGACTGCCACGCCCGCCGCTCCCGCCCCGCGCCTGGCCGTGACCGACCCCGCCACGGGCGCACTGATCACCGAGGTGCCCGACTCCGGCGCCGCCGAGGCCCGCGCCGCGCTGGACGCCGCACATGCCGCCTTCCCCGCCTGGCGCAAGACGCCCGCCAAACAGCGCGCCGCCATCATCAAGCGCTGGAACGACCTGGTGCTGGCCCACCAGGACGACCTGGGCCGCCTCATCAGCCGCGAGCAGGGCAAGCCCCTGGCCGAGGGCAAGGGCGAGGTCGCCTACGCGGCCAGCTACATCGAATGGTTTGCCGAAGAGGCCACGCGCATGAACGGCGAGATCATTCCCGCACCCGTGCCGGGCCGGCGCATGTTTGCGCTGCGCGAGCCCGTGGGCGTGGTGGCCGCCATCACGCCCTGGAACTTTCCTGCCGCCATGATCGCCCGCAAGATCGCGCCCGCGCTGGCCGCCGGCTGCACCGTGGTCTGCAAGCCCGCGGAAGACACGCCGCTGACCTCGCTGGCCCTGGTGCTGCTGGCCCAGGAGGCAGGCGTGCCGGCCGGCGTGCTCAACATCGTCACGGCCTCGCGCGAGAAGACGCCCGAGGTGGTGGATGTCTGGCTGAACGACGCGCGCGTGCGCAAGATCACCTTCACGGGATCCACGCCCGTGGGCAAGCACCTGGCGCGGCGCAGCGCCAACACGCTCAAGAAGCTCTCGCTGGAGCTGGGCGGCAATGCGCCCTTCATCGTCTTCGAGGATGCCGACATCGATGCCGCCGTCGACGGCTTCATGGCCGCCAAGTTCCGCAATGGCGGCCAGACCTGCGTCTGCCCCAACCGCGTCTTCGTGCACCGCAGCGTGCACGACGTGTTTGCACAGAAGCTGGCCGCGCGCGTGGCCGCGCTGCACGTGGGCCCGGCCAGCGACCCGGCCTCGCAGATCGGCCCCATGATCAATGCGCGCGCCGTGGAAAAGATCGAGCGCCATGTGCAGGACGCCGTGGCGCGCGGCGCCAGGGTGCTCACGGGCGGCAGGCGCCTGGATGCCCTGGGCGCCAACTACTACGCGCCCACCGTGCTCACGGGCGCCGATGCCTCCATGGCCTGCGCCTGCGAGGAAACCTTCGGCCCCGTGGCGCCGCTCACCGTCTTCGACAGCGAGGACGAGGTCATCGCCGCCGCCAACGACACGCCCTTCGGCCTGGCCGCCTACTTCTACAGCAATGACGCACGCCGCATCTGGCGCATGGCCGATGCATTGGAGACCGGCATCGTCGGCATCAACGAAGGCGCACTGGCCGCCGAGGCAGCGCCCTTCGGCGGCGTCAAGGAGTCGGGCTACGGCCGCGAGGGCTCCACCCACGGCCTGGACGACTACCTGCACACCAAGTACGTCTGCCAGGGCCTGCTGGACTGAATCTTTCCCTCAACGAAATCACCGGACACCATGCCAGCCCATAACCCCTTCAAGACCGCCCTGGCCGCAGGCCAGCCCCGCATCGGCCTGTGGCTGTCCATGGCCGACCCCTACCTGGCCGAGGCGGCCGCCACCTGCGGCTATGACTGGCTGCTGATCGACGGCGAGCACGCGCCCAACGACGTGCGCAGCACCCTGGCCGCGCTGCAGGCCGTGGCCCCGCACCCGGCCCAGGCCGTGGTGCGCGTGGTCGAAGGCAGCACGGCCCTGATCAAGCAGATGCTGGACATAGGCGCCACCACCTTGCTCGTGCCCATGGTGGACACGGCCGAACAGGCGCGCGCCGTGGTGGCCGCCACGCGCTACCCGCCGCTGGGCGTGCGCGGCGTGGGCAGCGCCGTGGGCCGCGCATCGCAGTGGAGCGCACGCGCCGACTACCTGCAGGTGGCCGACGACGAGATCTGCCTGCTGGTGCAGGCCGAGACCGTGGCCGCGCTGCACAACCTTGAAGCCATCTGCGCGGTGGACGGCGTGCACGGCGTCTTCATCGGCCCCGCCGACCTGGCCGCCTCCATGGGCCACCGCGGCAACCCCGGCCACCCCGAAGTGCAGGCCGCCATCGAGGGCGCGATGAAGACCATCATCGCCAGCGGCAAGGCGGCCGGCACCCTGACCTCGGACCCCGCCCTGGCCCGCCGCTACCTGGACCTGGGCTGCAGCTTCGTGGCCGTGGGCGTGGATGTGCTGCTGTTTGCGAATGCGGCGCGAAGGCTGCGGGGGCAGTTCGATGATTCGCCGGTGGCCGAGCCTGTGCAGCGCCTCGGGGCTGCGTATTGAGAACATGGGGCGGCACAGGCGCGGGTCACTCGCCTGTCATGATTTTCATGAATCCATCGTGATCCACGGGGCCTGAGCCATCCGAGTCAATCTCCGCAATCAGCTCGTCAAGCTCCTCCTCCGTGAGTTGGTCCCCTAAAACTTTCCTCAAGTCTGTAATAGGAGTGAAGGCAACGCCATTTTTGTCATAAAGACGGTACGCTTCCCGAAGATCTTTGGCGTCACCAGGAACGGGCAGCACCATCATTGCACAAGCAAAAGGCAGCAATACCGTATATCTAGTCTGTGCAACGATGTTTATCTTCCGCATCAAGGCAACCCAGCCACCCATTGCTTTATTAAATTGATTCATGAAACACTCCATTCATTGAAAATATGAAAAGAGGCATATTCATTCAAGGCGCACACAGGTTCTGCACAAACGCATGCGTATCCTGCCCCGAGCCCGTCTCGCTGCCGCCCGTCAGATAGCAGCCGTCCTGGCTGAGCGCAATGGCACCGCTGTTCTTGCCGCCAGGCAGCGTGCCCAGGTCCACCGATCCTCCGGCCAGGGTCCACTTGAACGCATGGCGCGTACCGTCGCCCATCTCGCTGCTGCCCACCACATTGCCGTTGTCGCCTATGTCCGACACCGAGGCATGCATGCCACCGGTTGGCGCGGGGATGTCGGTGCGCACATTGGTCGTGGTGTCCCAGTGGAAGGGAACGGGATCGCCGTTGGTGTTGCTGTACTTGCCGATGACCCGGCCATTGGCGTTCAGCGTCTTGGCACTGCTGCGCTGCGCGCCCGTGGACAACACCAGCGGCGCCGAAGCCGGATTGCTCCACAGCACGGCATGACCGCCCTGTGCACCAAAATCACAATGGCCCAGAATGCGCGAGTTCACCACCTGGGAAGCGCGGCAGTGCAGCGCATCGGCAGGCAGCGGCAGCGCGGCGGAGGCGTAGGTTCCCAGCAGCCCCGGGGACCACAGCACGGGCTGGGGCCGGCCGCTGGAGCCGGGACAGTTGCCGACGATATTGGGCATCGTCGGATTCACGGAATGGTCGTCCACATCGGCGGGCACGCAGTTCGTGGCAACCAGGCCCAGCAGGCCGGCCGGCAGCGTGCGTGCCGTGGTTTCGTTGTTGCGCCACATCACCGGCAAGGCCGTGTTGTCGGCATTGAGGCTGACACCCGCGACCGCGCCACTCTGGCTGAGCGCGGTCACCTTGGTGCGCACACCGCCCGCCAACGCCTGCAAAGCCTGTACCGTGGTGGGGGCCGTGGCATTCCAGACCACGCCCGTTGACAGCGAATTGCTGTTCATGCACCACCCGACCAGACGGCCCACATTGGTGATGGCGCCTGCCACGCAATTGCGACCATCGACCAGATGTGCCAGATCCACCGCGCTGCCGGGCGCCAGGGCAACAAAGCCCGAGGCAGATCCATTGGCCTCTGCACAGGCGCCCACCACATATCCGGAATTATTGACATCCAGGCCTGCGCACTGCGGACCCGAGGCAGTCCCTATATCCTGCATGGGTCCTGCCTGAGCCATACTGGAGGCAAGCATCAAGCCGCCAGTCAAAACCAGAGGGAAATAAAATGCCGGAACAGTCATACGCATTCTCCCGCCAAAGAACCACAGTTTGACAACACGAATCGAACTTGTTTCTGACTGATGGATTGAAATCAGATGCTGAATATTGATATTCAATCACGCAGCGATCTCTGCGCACAAATATGTGATTGTTATTGATAAATCACAATTAATAGGAGGTCCGCACCATTTGCATGCTCAGCAATGGGGCGGGGCCCGCAAGGGGCCCCGCCGTGTGATTCACTCAAAGGAAAACAGGAAAAAGCGAAGGGAAAGACCTGCCCGCTCAGCCCAGCAGCAGCCAAGTCCCCAATCCTGCGGCAGCAGCCACAATCGCCACACGCCGCGCGAACTGCGGCGCATAGGTCAGCAGCAGGCCCAGGGCCAGCGCGGCAAAGGTGAGCAGGCCCAGCCAGGCGGCCACGGCCACCGAGGCATTCCAGCGCAGCAGGCAAGGCGCCAGCGATAGGGCCAGCAGCGCGTAGCCGGCCAGCCGCCAGGCCTTCAGGCGCGCGGGCGCCAGGCCTTCGGTGCCCAGTTGGTCCTGGTGCCGGTCCATGGAAGCGGCGACGACGGCAAAGCCTGCAAAGGCCAGAAAAAAGGCGGCAAGAATCATCATGACGCGCGCTCCAGCGTGGGGGCATGGCTGGCGGCACGGGCTTGCGTGCGGGGGGCTGCAGGCGCTGCAGCCGCTGCCGGCTTGCCGCGCAGCAGCCACCAGGCCACCACGCCGTGGATGGCGGCCAGGCCCAGCATCAGCAACTCGAAGCTGGCGATGCTCCACTGCCCGTTGGCCATGGTCTGCACCAGCGATGCGCCGCCCGTCAGCAGGTTGAGCAGGGGCAGCAGCGCATACAGCACGGCGGCCAGCGCCATCTGCTGCAGCCAGGCATTGCGGTGAGAGACCCGCAGCGGATGCAGCAGGCACAGCAGCCAGATCAGGAAGAAGCCGTTGATCTCCCAATCACTGCGCGCCTGCATGGGCACGGGCAGCAGGCGGTTGAGCCAGAAGAAGCCGGCCACGGCCACCGACAGGCCCGCGATGGAGCCCACGTTGAGCACCTCCACCAGACGGTGGCCGAAGGGCGTGCGGCCCAGCTTGCGGCGCTCGGGCATGCGCTTGACCACCCACAGCACCATGCCGGACGCGGCCATGAAGGTGCCGACCACGCCGCTGAGCATCAGCAGCCAGCGCATGGCCGGCTCGGCAAAGCGGCCCAGGTGCACGCCGGTGATCACGTTGCTGGTGGCGCGCACCCAGGAGATGGCGGGCGCCTCGGGGCTGGCCTGCAACTGGCCGGTCACGCCGTCGAAGCGCAGCGTCTCGGACTGGCCGCGGTTGATGAGGCTCATGCCGCCGCCTTCGCGCAGCTCGACCACCGCGCGCGAGGTGCCGGGCGCGTTGACGGTGATGCTGCCCACGCCGTGCTCGGGCCAGCGGCGCGCGCCCTCGGCCAGCATGGGCGCGATATCGGCCAGCGCGGCGGCCTGGCGCTCCTGTTTGCCACCGCGCGCGCCCGGGCCCTGGTTGGCCGCCTGACCGCGCGCACCCCGCACATCGGCGAAGTAGGCATTGGTGTCGCCTTTGTAGGCCGCCTGTATGCCCCAGGGCATGAGCATGAACATCAGCAGCACCAGGCCGCTGAAGGTGATGACGATGTGAAACGGCAATGCCAGCACGGCCGTGGCGTTGTGCGCATCCAGCCAGGAGCGCTGGCCCTTGCGCGGGCGGAAGGTGAAGAAGTCCGTGAAGATCTTCTTGTGCGTGATCACGCCCGTGATGATGGCCACGAACATCAGCATGGTGGCGAAGCCCACGATCCAGCGGCCCCAGATGCGCGGCATGGCGTGCAGCTCGAAGTGGAAGCGGTAGAAGAAGTTGCCGGCGCGTGTCTCGCGCGGCTCCAGCTTCTCGCCCGTGGCGGCGTCGATCTCGGCGCGCTTGGTGCCTGCGCGGCCCGTGGCGGCGCCGGGCTCGCGCCAGGATGCGGCCACGGCCACCTGGCGCGGGCCGGGCAGGCCCAGCGTCCAGGTCGTGGCTTCCGGCGCGATGCGCTGCATGGCCTCCAGTGCGCGCTGCGCGGTGTCGGGGTCCTGCACCGAGCCGTGCAGCTCGGGCCGCATCCAGTCGTTGATCTCGTCGCGGAAATAGCTCAGGGTGCCCGTGAAGAACACCGCGTAGAGCAGCCAGCCCAGCAGCAGGCCGCTCCAGGTGTGCAGCCAGGACATGGACTGGCGCAGTCCCTCGGGTTTGCCGTCTACCCTCATGCGGCGGCTCCGTTCGACAGCATCCAGGCCAGAAGTCCCAGGCCCGCGCCCGGCAGGCCGATCACGGCCCAGGCGCGCCAGGCGCTGGCGCAGCCAAAGGCCCACATGGCCGCCACGGCGTAGATGATGAACGCCAGCAGGGTCGAGCCCAGCGCCGCATCGGCCCGTTCCACGCCCAGCCAGACCATGGCGCGCGCGCCCGTGGCGGCGCAGGCGGCCGACAGCAGATAGCCGCCGCCGATCGCCGCCAAGGCGCGCGAGGCCACGGCCACGTGGTAGCGCAGCAGGGATGGAGAGGACCCTCCCGGGGTCGAGGCTTGCATGGGGATGACCTTTCTTGCGGATCGTTGCCCGTCATGGACGCCGCGGCCGCTGCAGACACCACGCGCAGGCCCGGACGGACAAAGGCGCCACAACAGTTCAAGGTCTGTGCGGCGCCGGGCGTTGGCCGCGCGCCTGGAGCACGCCGCCTTTCAAAGAGCGGGAATGATAATGATTTTTATTACCCGAGTCATTTAAAGAAATGCAAAGCCGGCCTGCTGCCACCGGCCCCGACCATCCCCCTGGCGCCTGTTCCCCTATCGCGCCCGCCCCGCCAGCCAGCGCCCGCCGAACTGGTTGATCACCATGCCCGCCAGCACGGCCAGCGTGCCCATCCACTGCATGAAGGTAGGCCGCTCGCCCAGCAGCAGCATGGCCGAGACCAGGCCCACCACGGGCACCATCAGAGACAGCGGCGCCACCGTGCCGGCCGCATAGCGCTGCAGCAGGCGCGTCCACAGGCCGTAGCCCAGCAGCGTGGCCAGCAGCGCCAGGTACAGGATGGAGGCCACGGCGGTCAGGTCGATCCCCGCCAGTTGCTGCACGACCGTATCCGCGCCATCGGTCCAGACGGCCAGGGCCATCAGCGGCGCGATGGGGAAGATGCTGCTCCAGACGATGAAGGGGAAAGGCTCGTAGGGGCCGCTGCGCGCCGCATAGCGCGTGATCATGTTGGACACGGCCCACATGCAGGCTGCGCCCACGGTCAGCAAAAAGCCGGCCAGCGTCATGGCGTTGTCGCCCTCGCCATGGGCGCTGCCAATGGCAACCAGCCCGCCCAGCGATACCACCAGACCCAGCCAATGCCACAGGCGCGCGGGCTCGCCCAGCAGGAAGGCGGCCAGCAGCAGCGTGACGAAGGCCTGCGTCTGCAGCACCACCGAGGCCATGCCCGCCGGCATGCCCAGCTTCAGGCCCAGGAACAGCATGCCGAACTGGCCCACGCCCTGCACCAACCCATAGGCGGCCAGATAGCGCCAGCCCACCGACTTGGGCGGGCGCACGAACAGCAAAAAGGGCAGCGACGCCACCACGAAGCGCAGCGCGCTCAGCAGCATGGGCGACAGCGTCAGCAGACCGAACTTCATGGCCACGAAGTTGGTGCCCCAGATCAGGATGACCAGCAGCGCACGCGCCCAGTCGCCACGGCTCAGGTGCTGCGCGGTCATGCCCTGCCCTCGGTGCAGCGGGGCCTGCAATGGTCAGGGACAGCGGCCGGCAGCACCGGCAAGGAACAGGAAGAAGGCATGGCGGGCAATGGGCAAAAAGAAAAGGGGCGGATCACATCCGCCCCCGGCGTTTGTACCACCGCAGCCCGTGCGCTGCCGGGCGGCCGTGGCTCGGCCCTGCGTTTCAGTCCGCCGCGTAGTCGATGGGATCGTGGGCATGCTGGCGCCCCAGCGCGCCGGCCATGGCCAGCATGAAGGCCAGGCCGCGCCGCACATCAGGCTCGCGTGCCATGCGCATCAGGCCGATCAGGGTGGGCGTTTCCTCCATGGCCTGCACCTGGGCCGCCGCCATGCGCGCGGCATTGCCCGCGGCCCAGGCCCCGCCCACGCCATCCTCGAAGGCCTTGGCGACCTTCTCGACCATGTAGTCGTCTGCCATGTCCACCAGGTCCGCCGTGGCCGACAGCAGATCGACCACGCGGTTCAGGCGCCGGCCCACCAGCAGCGGCTCCAGCTTGCCCATCAGTTCGGCCAGCCCCTGCAGCGCGGCGTCGTCCTGCAGCAGGCCGCCGGCGGCGGGCTGCGCCACGGGAATGTCGGAAGCGATGTTCATCTCGGTGCTCCTTGTCTTCGTGCTTGGAATGACAATGCAAAGGCCATGGCCTCAGACCAGGGCGCGGGCCACGGCCCAGTACATGCCGCGGTTGAAGCCCTTGCGCATCATCGAGCCGACCTTGGTCGGCGGCGTGGGCTTGACGTCGACCTGGTAGTCGTACCAAAGCGGCATGCCGCCGTCCAGGCCCATCTGGGCGATGGCCACCACGCGCCCGTCGTAGGCATCGCTGGTGCGGCCGAAGCGGATCTGCGAGGCGATGTTGTTCACCACCACGGGCGACTGGTTGTGGCAGGCGCCGCCGGCCTTGCTCACCGGCAGGTCCACCGTATCGCCCAGCACATAGACATGGCTCTGGCCCAGCACCTGCATGGTCTCGTGGTCGGTGGGCAGCCAGCCTTCGCCATCCTGCGCCTGCGACAGGCCACAGTCGCGCACGGCCTGCACGGCGCGTATGGGCGGCGTGGCCATGAGGATGTCGAAGTCTTCGGCCTGGCCCTCCTCCGAGTGGGCCACCTTGGCCTCGGGGTCCACGCGCGCCAGCGTGAATCCGCGCTGGTGGCGAATGCCGCGCTGCTCGAACACCGTGGGCAGGATCTCGCAGGTGTCCTTCTGCAGGAACAGGCAGTTGCGCAGCAACTGCGAGACCGTGGGATAGGTGTAGACGATCTCCACCTTGTCGCGCACGCCGCGCCGGCGCAGCAGGTCGTCCAGCATCAGCGTGGTCTCTATGGGCGCGATGCCGCACTGGTGCGGCACATTGGGCGTCTTGGGAAAGGTGACGGTGACGAAGATGCGGCCCTTTTCTATGCGCGCCAGCTTGTCGGCCAGCTGCCGCGCGGGCGCGTGCTGGTAGAAGTGGTCGCCGGCCTCGGCCAGGCCTTCGATACGCTCGGGCGAAGGCACGCAGCCCGTGGAGATCACCAGGTGGTCGTAGCCGAAGCGCTTGCCGCTCCTGCAGTGCACGGCCTGCAGCGCGAAGTCGAAGCGTTCCACTTCTTCCACCTGGAAGTCGATCTCGGGCCGCAGCAGGCCGCGCTGCCTGCGCCGCAGCTCGTCGCGGAAGAAGGCATTGAAGGCCACGTACATGAAGGCCGGCTTGTAGTAGTGCCAGGGCGAGTTCGACAGCATGGTGATGCGCACCTTGCCCGTGACCACCTCCGGATACAGCTTGCTGACCAGGTGGTTGGCGGTCATGGTGCCGCCAATGCCCCCTCCGATGATCAAGATGTGATGCGCCATCCCTGCTACTCCTTGTGCTTTCGCCTCAGTGGAACAACCGCTGGCGCCGCACGGCGCCCGCGCCGGAAATGCGCCGCTCAGTCAGGCTTGAGCGATCGCCACACCCCGTCCCAGAGCGCGTCGAACAGGGGCTCTATGGGCGTGTCGATGATGCCGTCCAGCCGCAGGCAGATCATGCGGATCGCGCTGCCGTACATCAGGCTGGCCGCCACCATGGGCTCCATCTGGCGGATCTCGCCATCGGTCATGCCGGCGAACACGAAGCCGCGCATGCGCACGAAGGCCGAGGCCGAGCAGATGGCCTGCTCGTCGGGCAGAAACTCGCGGTGGCGCGCATTGACCACGAAGCCCATGGCCTCGGGCTCGGCCTCGGCCAGCCCGAACAGCATGCGCAGCACCTCGCGGCAGCGCTGGGCGCTGCCCGCGTGCCGCTCCTCGATATCGTCGAGCAGCACATTCATGCGCGCCAGCAAATGCCGGTACAGCTCGCGCGCAATGCCTTCCTTGTCGGCAAAGTGGTTGTAGAAGAAACCGATGGACACGCCGGCCTCGGCGCACAGGTCCTGTATCGAGGTATTGAAGAAGCCCCGCTCCACGAACAGCCTGAGCGCCACGCGCAGCGTCTGCACATGGCGCGAACCCGCATGCGGGAAGAAGGTCCAGGCCTCGTCTTGCATGGGAAATGATCGTAGAACGAATCTTCATTCTATTTTTCACAAGCACGTGCAAACTACACCAGGGTTTTCCTGGACCTTGGCCTCAATCCATCAGCCGGAGTGCCTCGGCAAGCGATGCCACGTTGGCAATGCCCAGCTTTTCGTAGATGGAGCGGATCTGATTGCGCACCGTGGCAGGAGCACGCTGGAGTTGGACTGCAATCTGCTTGTGGGTCAGGCCCCGGACCACAAGCCGGGCAACCGTGGCTTCGCGGGGGGACAGCCCGTCGGCTGCGCACCGGGGGCGCGCTCGCAACCACAGCAGACCGTGCTGCGTGAACAGCGTGATGACCAGGGTGTGGGCCACCAGACGATGGGCGCCGCCCTGTGCCGCAGTCTGCACGGCCGCAGGCAGGCGAGGACCTTGCCAGCCCGGCCATTCGGCGCGCAAGGCGTGCTCGAAGACGACGTCCATGTGGTGGATGATGCCGCGCGGGTCTGCCAGTGCCGAGCCCAACCGATCACGGGCCAGGCCCTGCCGAAGCTGCCCCAGATGCGTGAGGCGGTTGAGTTCCAGCGCCTGCTGCACATGGGGCAGCAGCGCGGCCAGCAGTTGGCGCTCGCCCTCGGTGCAATGCGCATCCGTGCGGGCGCGAAACAGCGTGAGCCAGCGCGTGTAAAGAGTGCTCGGGTTCAGCATCCCGCCGATGAAGAAGTGCGACTGCTCGAAGCGCCTGCCGTAGTCGCGCAGCGCCCCCTGATGCCGGCCACTGAACCAGGTCCTCGCTTCGAAGGCCAGCGTCTCGCTGGGATGCATGGTGACGGCCTGCGCCGCCGTGTCCAGGTGCTTGACCTCTTCATAGGCCTGCAGCATTTCGGGCGGCTGCCGGTGAAGGTGGATGGTGTGGATATCGATGCCGGCCGCCGTCATGGTGGCCGAGCCCCACATGGCCGAGTCGAAGGGCAGCACGGGTTTGAGCAGGTCCAGCGCCTGGTCCTGGAAATGTTCGACAGGCTGCTCGTGCGATAGCCGGTAGAGGTTCAGCAGCAGGTGGTTGTATGCAGCGTCCATGGCGGCTTGCCTGCCTCTCTTCGATACGTTGAGATCGACTGCACGGGCGGGTGTTGCGCGAGCCGTGCCCTCTTGCCCCACCCCGGCAGCGCTTCAGGATAGTGCAATTGCATCATTTTGTTTGTTGCGTGTCACACATAGAGTTGGCTTGCCACCCACATTCCTGTACCGACACCATGCAAATCCACCCCAGTGCATCCACTTCCTTTCCCGCCGTGCGCCCTTTGCTGCTGTGCGGCCTTGTTGCAAGCCTCTATGCCTGTGGAGGAGGCAGCGGCGGCACCGACAGCGGCGGGGGCACCGGCGGCGGCACCGTGACACAGCCGGCCATCACGCTGTCAGGCACCGTCGCCATCGACCAGGCCGTGCGCAACGCTGCAGTCTGCGTGGATCTGAACGCCAATGCAGCCTGCGACACGGGCGAGCCCAGCGCAGCGGCCACCGGCAGCGACGGCACGTTCAGCCTGACCTATCAACCCGGCGATGCGGCAGCCACCGCTGCCTTCAACCAGGCTCCCGTGCTGGCTCGCATCACACCCGAATCCGTGGACGCTGCGGACCCCACCAGCACCGCCACAGCCAAGGCGTTCGTGCTGTCTGCACCGGCTGGCAAATCCGCGCAGATCAATCCACTGACCAGCCTGGTGCAAAAGGCCATCGCGGCCGGCACGGCCAGGGAAGTGGCCGAGGCTGCAGTGGCCCGCCAGCTCGGCATCGACGCCGCCAGGATCTACGACTACCAGAGCGACGCGGCCTCCAGTGCCGCCGTGCTTGCGGATACCGCGCGCACAGCCGCCAAGGTCACCGCCTACGCGCTTGAGTTGGGCGTGCCTATCCAGGTGACGGCACCTAGCGCAGCGGCCGTGGCATCGAACCAACTGGCGTTCCTGAACTATGGCAACGCGCAGAACTACTCCGTGCGTGAACGCAGGTCCGACGGCGTCGTCCAGGCAGACGGCTTTGCCCACCAGTTCGAGACACGCAGCGGAAAAACCAACGGTGCACCCAGTACGCAGGAAGCGCTGTTCCCGTCCGTCACGCTCACCAGCACCGGATGGACGCGCTGCGACAGTTCCGTTGCGCGCCTGACGACACAGGGGGTTCCCTCGCGCACACTGCTGTGCAACCAGTCCACCGCCTACCTGGGCTTTACCACCGCTTCGCAGGACGTCAGCGGCAAGCCCATGGCCGAAGTCATCACGCAATTGCGTGCCGGAGATACAACGCTGCAGGCCGAGGGCATCCGCCATGACCGCTCCATCGAAATGGACCCTGCCACGCTGGGCTCGGCCGTCTTCCCGCAGGGCGCACAGATGCGCACTGCACTGTCGGTGCAGTTGAACCGGTCGCCGGCCTTCATCAACAACACGGCCACGGACCGCTTCGGCTTCGCCACGCTGGAAGCCATGATTGCCGGCCGCCCGGCCAGCGCGGTGAACCTGTCGACTCCAGCCACCGTGCGCGCCTCGACAGTCGGGGCGGCGGGGCCGGTCGATGCCAACCATGTGTTGCGCGTGGCCTTCATCGATGCGGCCAACGCCCAGTTCTACAGCTGTGAGTCCACCCCTCCGGCCTACAGCGATCTGGGCGCCTGCACCGTGCATTCGCAAAGCGCCTACACCCTCTCCACCTCCCAGGGCGTGCGCCTGCTGAGCTTTGCCGACTTCCCTGGCAAGACCTTCATGCAAGGCGTGACGCGGGGCTATACGGAATTCGACGGCAGCGTATTCGGCTATCGCCTGCCTGCCGCCTTTGCCAGCGAAGACCAGGCGCTCAGCTATTCCACCCGGCTGAACGGCGTGGCCTGGGCTGCCATGAAAACGGTTCTGGGCATTGAGTGAGCCTTGCAGCCGGGAGCGGGCATTTCAAGCAAGGGATGGGGCGAGGCATCCCACGCGGCGCCCCGCAGCCGCGTGGGACGGCATGCCGGGCATGCATGCCTCAACTCCATCCTGCCGGACCGTAGAATCCGCGCGCAGCCATTGGAGACAGAGACAACAATGACGGGCTGCACACGAATCCGACCCAAAGGCCTTTTGCAAATGCAACTCCCCATCCACGTCATAGACGCATTCACATCGGAACGATTCAAGGGCAATCAGGCCGCCGTCATTCCCCTGGATGCATGGCTTGCCGATTCCACGCTGCAGGCCATTGCCGCCGAGAACAATCTTTCGGAGACCTCGTTCCTGGTCTGGAGTGCCGAGCGCGCTGCCTTCGAGATCCGCTGGTTCTCCCCGCTCACGGAGATCGCGTTCTGCGGCCATGCCACGCTGGCAAGCGCCTTCGTGCTGTTCGAGGCCGACCCGGCGCTGCGCAGCATCACGTTCTGGGCCGCCGCCGTGGGCAAGGTCACGGCCGCGCAGGAGGATGGCGGACGCATCGTCATGACCTTCCCGCGCCGCGATGCCAAGCCGCTGGATGAGGTGCCCGCCGCACTGCGCGAAGGCCTGACGCCCGCACCCACGGCCTATCTCGTGAACCAGCAGGCCTACGTGGCCGTCTACGCAACCGAAGACCAGGTGCGAGCCGTCAAGCCGGACCTGGAGCGCCTCAAATCGCTGGGCCCGCTGGACGTGGTGGTGACGGCGCCTGCGGATGCGGGCGCCTCCCATGACTTCGTCAGCCGCTACTTCTGGCCCGCCAATGGCGGCGAGGAAGACCCGGTCACGGGCTCCATCCATGCGGCGCTTGCGCCCTACTGGGCGGGCAGGCTGGGCAAGAGCCGCCTGGTCGGCCACCAGGCCTCTCGCCGCACGGGCACGCTGTTTTGCGAGGTGACCGATGCCAGCGTCGAGGTGGCCGGCCATTGCGCGCGTTATCTGACCGGGACCATTACCGTCTGACGCCCGACTTTGCGCTGGCACGCAGGTACCATCCGCGCATGAGTACCCACTACGAATCCCTGTCGCAAGCCGACGCCTACCGCGACGCCTTCGGCGTGGAGGCGCCTGCCGCCAGCGAGCGCAACATGACACCGCGCAAGTCCGGCTTTTTCATCCGCAGCGTCGCCGTGGCCGCGGATGCCGCCACCGGACAGCAAGAACCCTCCGCTTCCGACACACCGCCCGCGCCTGCGGCACCGCCCGCACGCGAGCTGGTTGCCGCCCAATGGGGCCTGGTGCCGCACTGGGTGAAGTCGGCCTCCGATGGACGGCTGCGCGCGCTCAAGCTGGTGAATGCGCGTTCGGAGACCGTCTCCACGGCCCAGGCCTTCCGCGATGCCTGGCTCAATGGCCAGCGCTGCATCGTGCCCATGGCCGCCTTTTTCGAGGATGACTACCGCAACGGCAAGGCCCTGCCCACGCGCATCTCGCGCATCGACGGCAAGCCCATGGGCGTGGCCGGCGTGTGGGCGCAGTGGACGGGCCCGGATGGCGAGGTGCTGCTGAGCTACGCCCTGCTCACGGTCAACGCCAACAGCCATGCGCTGCTGCACCGCTACCAGCAGCCCGGCGCGGAAAAGCGCATGCCGGCGATTCTCAACGAAGGCGCCTACGACGCCTGGCTCAACGCGCGCGTGGAAAAGGCGCGCGAGTTCATGCGCCAGTACCCCTCCAACTGGCTCACCGCCAACCCCGTGGAGCGCAAGGCCGACAAGCGGCCTCCAGGGCTGATGGGCTGACGGGCTGATGGGCTGACGCATGGGCCTTGTCCCGCGCGCTACGGTGCCTTGGGCAACGCGTTGATGGAGCGCAGAATGTCGCGCGTGATGGCCTGGCGCTTGGGCAGGTCGGCCAGCCGGTGGGGCGTGTCCATGTTCATGGCGAAGAACACGGGGCCGGCAGGCCATTCCACCCAGCCCACCCACCAGCCGATACGGCCCGTCCAGCCGGTTTTGGCGCGCAGTATCCAGTCGGCGCCGGCCTCGTTGACCATCACGTCCTTCACCAGCCGCTGGTGTTCCGCCGGCAATGGCAGCCGATTGCGGTACAGCCGCTGCAGGAAGGCCACCTGCTCCAGCGCCGAGATGGCCAGATCGCCTTCCACCCAGAACGGCTGCTCGCCCGTGGCCAGCGCATTGCCGTAGTCGATCTTGCGCATGTAGGCAGCCTCACGCGCACTGCCAAGCTCCCCGGCAAAGCGTTCGTACACCCAGACGGTGGAGTTGCGCATGGCCGAGCGCAGGTCCTGATCGGCATTCCAGGCCGGCAACTGGCGCTTCACGCCATCCCAGGCAATGCGCTGGAACTCGTCGCGCAGCAGGCCGGCGTCCAGCGCGAACAGGCTGTGCGGGATCTTGAAGGTGGAAGCGGGCGAGTAGCGCCGCGCCGCGCGTTCACGGTTGTGGACGTAGACGGCTTCGGCCGGGCCTCTGGCATCGACCACGGCGATGCTGCCATCGACCTTGGCATCGGCAAAAAAGCGGGCCCACTCGGGCCTGTCCTGCAGTTCGGCAGCCGCCAGCGCCGCCTGTGACAGACAGGCGAGCAGCGCGGCGCACATCAGATTTCTTCGATTCATGCCGGCAGTTTAAGAGCTGCACCACCGCACGCCGATGGTGCACCGCCCGCCCGGCTGCCCTGTTTTGACTCGCGGTTTTCCCGTTTTGGTGTTCCGGCTGCATCGCACGACCCCCCAAGGCCCCGTCTGCGCTGGCACGACTTGTGCAAGGCCGCTGCAGGCCGGCCAATGCAGCCATGGCGGCAACGGCAGACGGCCCCATGACCACAACAAACAAGGGAGTCATTGCATGCACAGGTGCGCACGGGCATTGAGAACATTGGTGGCGGGAGGATGGGTCGCCGTCCTGGGTGCGGCGCAGGCGGCGCAGGCGGCCGAGCAGGCGATCACGCGGCCGTCGCTGGTGGCGGTGGAATCCCTCAGCGCCGTGGACACGGTCTGGCTGATGACGGCCACGGTGCTGGTGCTGCTGATGACGCTGCCCGGCATTGCGCTGTTCTATGCGGGCATGGTGCGCCGCAAGAACGTGCTCAACACCATGGCCAGCGTGGTGGCGATTGCCTGCCTGGTGAGCATTCTGTGGTTCGCACTGGGCTATTCGCTGGCCTTCACGCCCGGCAATGCGTGGATAGGCGGTGATTCGCGCGCCTGGTTCGCGGGGCTGGATTTCAACGCCGCCAAGGGCCTGGTGGCCGTGAGCCACCTGGCGCCGCATGTGCCCGAAGCAGCCTATGCGATGTTCCAGCTGGCCTTTGCCGTGATCACCGCCGCCTTGCTGGTGGGCGCCTGGGTGGAGCGCATGCGCTTCGGTGCCATGCTGATCTTCGTGGGCTTGTGGAGCCTGCTGGTTTATGCACCGGTGGCGCACTGGGTGTGGGAGCCGGGCGGCTGGCTGGCGCGCATGGGCGCGCTGGACTTTGCCGGGGGCACCGTGGTGCATGTGAACGCGGGCGTGGCCGGGCTGGTCTGCGCCTGGTTCCTGCGGCCGCGCCGCGGCTACGGGCACGAGCCCTTCGAGCCCTACAACCTGGCCCTGACCATGATGGGCGCGGCCCTGCTGTGGATGGGCTGGTTCGGCTTCAACGCCGGCTCATCGCTGGCCGGGGACAGCCGCGCGGCGCTGGCGCTGGCCGTCACCCACATTGCCGCCAGCGCGGGCGCCCTGGCCTGGTCGCTGGCCGAGTATGTGGTGCGCGGCAAGGCCACGCTGCTGGGCCTGTGCTCGGGGCTGGTCGGCGGCCTGGTGGCGATCACGCCGGCAGCCGGTTTCGTGACGCCGCTGTCGGCGCTGTGCATCGGCCTGATCGCCGGTGTCGCCTGCTATTGGGGCGCAACGGGGCTCAAGCGGCTGCTGGGCGCGGACGATTCGCTGGATGTGTTTGGCGTGCATGGCGTGGGCGGCATCGTGGGATCGCTGCTGACCGGCGTGTTTGCCAGCCCGCAGATCGGCGGCGTGCAGGCCAGCGTGCTCACCCAGGCGGTGAGCGTGCTGGCCGTGGCCTTGTTCACGCTGGTGGCCACGGCGGCGCTGCTGTGGCTGCTGGACATGCTGATCGGCCTGCGCGTGGATGAGGAAAGCGAACTGCAGGGCCTGGACCTGGCGCTGCACCGCGAACGCCTGAGTGGATGAACGGCCGGGCCGCGAAACGGCCCGGCACCCGATCGCCCGATGATCGTCAAACCGAAGGAGTGCCACTACATGCCCGAAAGCGAACTCCTGGCCATCGCCGCGCACCTGCATGTGCTGCTGCGCAGAAGCTGCGGCCGCGTGACCGATACCGAATGGCTGGCGGCCAATGCCGAGTACGCCGCCGAAATCATCCGCTTCGCACGGGAGCAGGAAGGGGCGCGCAGCACGCCCGAACTGGTGGAATGGACCCATCGCTTCGAAGCGGCCTGGAATGCCGCGCTGGCCGGGCCCGCCGAGCGCTCGCCGCTCATGCAGCGCGCCGGCGAGCTGATGCGCCAGCGTGCGGAAAACCGCAAGTACGTGGGCACGCTGCGCTAGGGCCTGGCTGGCTCAGGCAGGAGGATCAGGCCGGTGGAGCGGGCACCGAGTGCAGCAGCACGGGCGCGTCGCCATCGCCGTTGACGCTTTCCAGCTGCACGCCAAAGCCCCACAGGCGCGCTGCGTGCTTGAGCACTTCCAGCGCATCGTCGGACAGCGGCCGGCCCTGGTAGCGGGTGTGGCGCAGGGTGAGGCAGCGGTCGCCGCGCAGATTGACGTTCCAGACCTGGATATTGGGCTCGCGCGCGCCCAGGTCGTATTGCTGCGACAGCGTCTGGCGCAGGGTGCGGTAGCCGTCGTCGTCATGGATGGCGCTGACCAGCAGCTCGCGTTCGCTGGCGTCGTCATGGATGGCGAACAGGCGCATGTCGCGCATCAGCTGTGGGCTCAGGTACTGGCCGACAAAGCTCTCGTCCTTGAAGTTCTGCATGGCATGGTGCAGCGCCGGCAGCCAGGGCGTGCCGGCCAGGTCGGGGAACCAGCGGCGGTCTTCCTCGGTGGGGTCCTGGCAGATGCGGCGGATGTCGCGGTACATGGCAAAGCCCAGCGCATAGGGATTGATGCCGCTGTAGGCGCGGTGACCGGCCGGGGGCTGGTAGATGACATTGGTGTGGGAGGACAGCCATTCGATCATCACGCCGTCGGTCAGCCAGCCTTCGTCGTACAGGGTGTTGAGCAGGGTGTAGTGCCAGAACGTCGCCCAGCCCTCGTTCATCACCTGGGTCTGGCGCTGCGGGTAGAAGTACTGGGCGATCTTGCGCACGATGCGCACGATCTCGCGCTGCCAGGGCTCCAGCAGCGGGGCGTTCTTCTCGATGAAGTACAGCAGGTTTTCCTCGGGCTCCTTGGGAAAGCGCTCGCTGTGCTGCGCCGCGCTGTCCTTGCCCGGGCGGGCCGGCAGGGTGCGCCACAGCTCGTTGACCTGCTGCTGGGCATAGGCCTCGCGCTGCTCGCGCTCGGCCCGCTCGCGCGCCAGGCTTTTCTTGGAGGGGCGGCGGTAGCGGTCCACGCCCAGGTTGGACAGGGCGTGGCAGGAGTCCAGCCATTGCTCCACCGTCGTCAGGCCGTGGCGCTCCTCGCACTGGGTGATGAAGTCGCGCGCATAGACCAGGTAGTCGATGATGCTGCCGGCATCCGTCCACATGCCGAACAGGTAGTTGTTCTTGAAGAAGCTGTTGTGGCCGTACGCCGCATGGGCGATCACCAGGGCCTGCATGGCCGTGGTGTTCTCCTCCATCAGATAGCTGATGCAGGGATTGGAGTTGATGACGATCTCGTAGGCCAGGCCCATGTGGCCGCGCCGGTAGCGCCGCTCGGTCGCCATGTATTCCTTGCCGTAGCTCCAGTGGCGGTAGCCCACGGGCATGCCCACGCTGGCGTAGGCGTCCATCATCTGCTCGGCCGAGATCACTTCCAGCTGGTTGGGATAGGTGTCCAGGCCGTAGCGTTCGGCGGCGGCCGCAATCGCTGCGTGATAGCGTTCGATCAGCTCGAAGGTCCAGTCGCTGGGATCGGGCAGAGGCTCGGCCGGCCGCTCCCCCGCCGGCAGCGGCGCGGAGGGCACGATGCGCTGGGCCCGTTCGCTGGCCAGATGGGATTTCCACTGCGGCGTGGCATGGCGGGGCGCCAGCACGGGATAGTGAGAGAGGTTCATACCGATACCCCCTCTTTCTTGAACAGGTCGCGGAACACGGGGTAGATCTCGCTGGCGTCCGACACCTTGCGCATGGCGAAATGCGAGAACAGCGGCAGCACCTGGCTGTACTCCTGCCACAGGCTCTGCTCTTCCTGCACCACCTGCACATAGGCGAAGTAGCGCACCAGCGGCAGGATCTTGTCGACCAGCAGGTTGCGGCAGTTGGAGCCGTCGTCGCCGAAGTTGTCGCCATCGCTGGCCTGGGCCACGTAGATGTTCCAGTCCCCGGACGGGTAGCGCGCGCGGATGATCTGGTCCAGCAGCACCAGCGCACTGCTGACCACCGTGCCGCCGCTTTCCTGGGAGTGGAAGAACTCGTCCTCGCTGACCTCGGCCGCCTGCGTGTGGTGGCGGATGAAGACGATGTCGATCTTCTCGTAGTGCCGCGTCAGGAACAGGTACAGCAGGATGAAGAAGCGCTTGGCCAGGTCCTTGCGGTCCTGGTCCATGGAGCCGGACACATCCATCACGCAGAACATCACGGCCTGGCTGATGGGCGCAGGCACGCGCGTGCGGTTGCGAAACCGCAGGTCGATGGGGTCGAGAAAGGCCACCGTGCCCATGCGCAGCTTCAGCGCATCGATGCGCTGCTGCAGCTCGGCCGCCGCCTCGCTGGTGCCATCGTCCTGCGCCAGCAGCGCTTGCAGCTGCTCTTCCAGTGCCTTGAGTTCGCGGTGCGGCGCCTTGGTCAGCGCAATGCGCCGGCCCAGGGCGCCGCGCATGGTGCGCAGCAGGGCCAGGTTGTGCGGCGTGCCGTCGTGGCTGTAGCCGGCGCGGCGCGTCTTGTACTGCATGGTGTTGCCGATGTGGGTGCGCAGCAGGCGCGGCAGGGCCAGGTCTTCAAAGAACAGTTCCATGAACTCTTCCTTGGTCAGGGTGAAGGTGAAGTCGTCCTCGCCCTCGCCGCTGTCGCTGGCCTGGGAGCCGCCGCCGCCTGCGCCGCCCTGCGGCCGGGCAATGCGGTCGCCGCGCACATGCTCGGTGTTGCCCGGGTGCACCGTGTCATGGACGCCGCCCTGCCCGTGGTGGAACACGGGCTCGCGGATGTCCTTGCGCGGGATGGAGACGCTCTCGGACTCCTCCATGTGGCGGATGCCGCGCTTGTCCACCGCGCGGCGCACCGCCTCGGCGATCTGCGCCTTGTAGCGGCGCACGAAGCGCTCGCGGTTGCCCACCGACTTGTTCTTGCCGGCCAGCCTGCGATCGATGATTTGCAATGCCATCTGTTCCCCCCAGCCCGGGCGCGCCGAAGGGCGGCGCACCCACCCGTCAGTTGCTCTTGCGAACGCGCAGATACCACTCGCACAGCAGGCGCACCTGCTTGGACGTATAGCCCTTGGCCTCCATGCGGGTGACAAAGTCCTCGTGCTTGCGGGCATCCTCGGCACTGGCCTTGGCGTTGAAGCTGATCACGGGCAGCAGCTCCTCGGTATTGGAGAACATCTTCTTCTCGATCACCACGCGCAGCTTCTCGTAGCTGGTCCAGCTGGGGTTCTTGCCCTGGTTGTTGGCCCGCGCGCGCAGCACGAAGTTGACGATCTCGTTGCGGAAGTCCTTGGCATTGGCGATGCCCGCGGGCTTCTCGACCTTCTCCATCTCGGCGTTGAGCGCGTTGCGGTCGAAGGCCTCGCCGGTATCGTTGTCGCGGTACTCGCTGTCCTGTATCCAGTAGTCGGCGTAGGTGACGTAGCGGTCGAAGATGTTCTGGCCGTACTCGCTGTAGCTCTCCAGATAGGCCGTCTGGATTTCCTTGCCGATGAACTCGGCATAGTGCGGCGACAGGTATTCCTTGATGTAGCTGGTGTACTTGGTCTCCAGCTCGGCAGGGAACTGCTCGCGCTCGATCTGCTGCTCCAGCACATACATCAGGTGCACCGGATTGGCCGCCACCTCGGTACTGTCGTAGTTGAAGACCTTGGACAGGATCTTGAACGCGAAGCGCGTGGAGATGCCCGACATGCCCTCGTCAACGCCCGCATAGTCGCGATACTCCTGGAAGCTCTTGGCGCGCGGGTCCGTGTCCTTGAGGCTCTCGCCGTCATAGACCTGCATCTTGCTGAAGATGCTGGAGTTCTCGGGCTCCTTCAGCCGCGTGAGCACGGCGAACTGGGCCATCATCTTGAGCGTGCCGGGCGCGCACACGGCGCTGGCCAGGGACGACTCGCGGATCAGCTTCTCGTAGATGCGCACCTCCTCCGACACGCGCAGGCAGTAAGGCACCTTGACGATGTAGACGCGGTCCAGGAAGGCCTCGTTGTTGCGGTTGTTGCGGAAGGCCTTCCACTCGCTCTCGTTGCTGTGGGCCAGCACCATGCCGTCGAAGGGAATGGCGCCAAAGCCCTCCGTTCCCTTGTAGTTGCTCTCCTGCGTGGCCGTCAACAGCGGGTGCAGCACCTTGATGGGCGCCTTGAACATTTCCACGAACTCCAGCAGGCCCTGGTTGGCCAGGCACAGGCCGCCCGAGTAGCTGTAGGCATCGGTATCGTCCTGGGCAAAGTTCTCCAGCTTGCGGATGTCCACCTTGCCCACCAGGCTGGAGATGTCCTGGTTGTTCTCGTCGCCCGGCTCGGTCTTGGCAATGCCCACCTGCCTGGAGATGCTCGGATAGCGCTTGACCACGCGGAACTGGCGGATATCACCCCCCAACTCCTCCAGGCGCTTGACGGCCCAGGGCGACAGCACATGGTTGAGGCAGCGCCGGGGAATGCCGAACTGCTCCTCCAGCAGCGGCCCGTCCTCCACGGGGTCGAACAGGCCCAGCGGCGACTCGTTCACGGGCGAGCCCTTGAGCGCGTAGAACGGCACCTTCTGCATCAGGTATTTGAGGCGCTCGGCGATGGAGCTCTTGCCACCGCCCACGGGGCCCAGCAGATACAGGATCTGCTTGCGCTCTTCCAGGCCCTGGGCCGCATGGCGGAAGAAGCTCACCACCTGCTCGATGGAGTCTTCCATGCCGTAGAACTCGGCGAAGGCCGGATAGCGCCGGATGACCTTGTTGGCAAACAGCCGCGACAGGCGCGGATCATTGCGCGTGTCCACCATTTCGGGTTCGCCTATGGCCGCCAGCATGCGCTGGGCGGCGCCCTCGTAGGCCATGGGATCGCGCTGGCACAGGGCGAGAAATTCGTCCAGCGACATCTCTTCTTCGCGAAGGCGAACGTAACGTGCAGCCGAGTTGCTGATGACATCCATACGACCTCTCCCAGCGGCACCCGAGGGCGAACAGTGCCGCGAAGTTGCAAGGCATTCGCTACCGTGTGGAACTGTTGTAGCACCTTGCATCCGCTTTGAATAGCTCATACGTCCCACATGTCTGCATTGCGCGCGAGGTCACAATGTCAGGTTCCTGGACTACCCCGCTTTTTGCGGTGCCGGGACAGGGGCTTGAGCCAGCCGTGCCTGCAGCAAGGCCCGTGAATACAGCGCCTCACGCTCCCACTTTTGACAAATGATAGTCCGCACTCACACAGCGGCACAGGCCCGAATTCAGAACCGATGTCTCCTGCCGACAACCCCCTACTTGCCGCCGGTCGCCCATCGCGCAAACTGGCTGCCGTCACGCCGATGCACCTGCTGTGGGCCATGTGCCTGGTGCTCGGCCTGCTGCTCGCCCTGCTGGCACCGGGCCTGGCCAAGGCCGCACCGGCAGCAGGCCCTTTGGGTGCCTTGCAGGGCACCCTGGGCGGTGGCTCCGCGTCCGACAAGGAACGAAGCAACGCCATTCAGACCCAGCTCGATGCCGCAGCCTCGGCCACAAAGGAAGCCGATGCGCTGGCCCAGGAACTGGACCGCATGCGCGCCAGGGCACGCACGCCCGTGCCGCCCCTGCCCGCGCCGCTGAGCGACGAGCAGCTGGGCAGCCTGTTCGATCGCTGGAAGGAACGCGTTCCCGCCAACGCCAGCCAGGAAGTGCTGGAACGCCTGCTGGCCGATGAGCGCGATGCCATTGCCGCCCTCAAGGCCGGCATCGAGAAATCCGCGGCCGACCAGGCCAACCTGGTCTCGCAGCCCGGCCCGGGACGGATCGACCTGTCCATACTGCAGCAGCGCGCCCAGGAAAACGCCGAGCCCGTGACGGCCGAGCCCGGCGAAGCCCCCGACCTCACCCAGGCCCGCCAGGCAAGGCGCAGCGCAGAGCACCGCCGCGCCCTGCTGGAGCTGGCGCTGCGCCAGGAAGAGCAGTCCACCATCGAAGCCCGCCAGCGCCTGCTGGCCGCCCAGCTGCAGGCCCAGCGCCGCGAGCTGCTGGAGCGCATGCCGCGCGCCGCCTGGCTGACCCAGCGCATTGCCGAGCGCAGCCGCCAGCAGCTGGAGCAACAGGTGCAGGAGATGGAGCTGGCCGCCCAGCACGCTTCCGCCGCCGATCCCGCCATACGCGACCTGGCCCAGCGCAATGCGGCGCTGGCCGCGCAGATCCTCAAGAACTCCAATGAACTGGCGCAGGAGCGCAAGACCCTGGCCAATGACGAATATGTGCGTGACCAGTTGAGCGCCACGCTGCGCGACACCCAGGCACGCCTGCGGCTGGGCGGTGGCAGCGCGGCCGTGGGCCAGTGGCTGTGGCAGCAGCGCGTGGAGCTGTCCTCCGGCAGCACCCTGCAGGCCAGGCACCGGGCCGTGCAGCGCCAGCTGGCCGAGCTGCGCCTGACACTGTTCAACTCCAGCAAATGGCGCCAGAACCCCGGCGCGGACACGGCGGCGCAAGCCCCGGCCGACGCTGCGGATGCAGGCGGCGTGGCGGCACCGGAGCCGGCCGCCAACGCCACGGTATCGGCCCAGCAGACCGCTTTGCTGGCCCGGCAGGTGGCCCTCACCGACCAACTGCAGCCGGTGTTGCTGCGCCGCATCGCCGTGCTGGAGCAGACCGACGACGCACTGCGCGCGGCCCTGCGCAGCGGCAATGAGTTGCGCCAGGTGCTGGACAAGGAGCTGCTGTGGTTCCCCAGCCACCGCCCCATGGACCGTACCTGGCTCAGCGAGTGGCAGGCGCTGGAGCAGGACATCGAAGGCAGCAGCTCCCCCTGGAAAACCGCGCGGGCGCTGGCCGCCAGCATCTGGAACGATCCCTGGGCCTTTGGCGCCGTCGGCCTGATCGTGGCCCTGCTGCTGGGCCTGCGCCGCTACGCGCTGCGCCAGCTGCAGTCCATCGCCGTGCGCGTGGGCGACTTCATGCGCGACCACTTCGGGCTGAGCCTGCTGGCGCTGGGCTGGAGCCTGCTCTACACCCTGCCCTGGAGCTTTGCGGCCGCGGCGCTGGGCAGCCTGCTGCAAGGCCCCGAAACCGTGGGCACGGCGTTGGAGCCGCTGGGCGCCACCCTGGTCCAGCTCAGCGATTTCATCTTCGTGGCCACCTTGCTCAACGCCCTGTTCTGCCCGGGCGGGCTGGCACTGGCCCACTTCGGCTGGCCGGCTGCTCGCGTGCAGATGCTGCGCCAGATGGTGCGCCGCGCCGCCTGGCTGATCGTGCCTGCCGAACTGCTGGGCGGCCTGGCCTTCTACAGCCATGACAACCACGCCATCAGCACCTGGGGGCGCATCTCCATCCTCATGCTGTCGCTGGGCCTGGCCTGGATGGCCTGGCTGTACTTTCGCCGTGTCATGCAGCAAAAGCGGCCCGGCATCCACTGGGGCCAGATCGTCAGCGTGGTGCTGATGCTCATGCTCAGCGCGCTGGCCGTGGGCATCGTGCTCGGCTATGTCTACACGGCCACCGAAGTCATCCAGGCCCTGATGGCCAGCTTCGTGTTCCTGGGTGCGGTCGAGGTCGTGGTCAACCTGCTGCGGCGCTGGCTGCTGCTGGGCGAGCGGCGCCTGGCGCTGAACCGGCTGCGCGAAGCCGCCAGGCTGGCCCAGAGCGGCTCGGGAGTGGACACCGGCAAGGCCCCCACCGACGAAGCCACCCAGATGGCCCTGGTCACCGTGGGCGCCCAGGCGCACCGGCTGCTGGGCCTGCTGCAGCAGGTGCTGGTCGTGCTGACCCTGGTCTACGCCTGGCTGCCCGTGCTGCCTGCGCTGCTGCGCTCGGAAGGCGTGGTGCTCTGGTACACCACCAACACCGGCGCCGACGGCATCGCGCATGCCGCCCCCGTGAGCCTGATGGACGCGCTGCTGGGCGTGATGATCCTGCTGCTGACCTTCAGCTTTGCACGCAACCTGCCGGGCCTGCTGGAAGTGACACTGTCGGCCTCCAACCGCATCAGCAGCTCCGCGCGCTACACCCTGGCCACGCTGGCGCGCTACGCCATCACCATCGCGGGCACGGTCAGCGCCTTCACGCTGCTGGGCCTGCGCTGGGGCCAGCTGCAGTGGATGGTGGCGGCGCTCACCGTGGGCCTGGGCTTCGGCCTGCAGGAGATCTTCGCCAACTTCGTCTCGGGCCTGATCCTGCTGGTGGAGCGGCCCTTCCGCGTGGGCGATGTCATCACCATCGACACCCTCACCGGCACCGTCACGCGCATCCGCACGCGGGCCACCACGGTGCTGGACTTCGACAACAAGGAAATCGTCATCCCCAACAAGACCTTCATCACCGGCCAGGTGACGAACTGGACCTTGAGCGACGACGTGACCCGCCTGGTGATCGACGTGCCCGTGGCCCACGGCAACGACCCCGAGCAGGTGCGCAACATGCTGCTGGACATTGCCAGGGAGCACCCCCAGGTGCTGCGCGAGCCCGAGCCCAACTGCTGGTTCATGGCGCTGGAAGGCAACGGCCAGCGCTTCGAGCTGCGCGCCTACGTGGGCAAGGTCGAAGACCGCCTGCCCGTGCGCCACGACCTCAACCGCCGCGTCAACGACCGGCTCAAGGACGCTGGCATTGCCGTGGCCTTCCCGCAGCTGGACCTGCATGTGCGCAACATGCCGGCCCATGCACCGGGGCAGGCATCTGGGCAGACCCCACCCCATCCGACGGCATGAGGCCGACAAGCCCCCCCGGTTCCACGCGCACAGCGCGGCATTGCCGCGCTCGCGGTCAGAACACTTCCCAGTTCTCGTCCACACGCTCGCCCGCATTGCGCAGCGGGGTGACCTTGGCAGGCGCTTTAGCAACCCTGGGTGCCGCTGGGGACGCCTTCGTCCGCTGGCCGCCCTGGCTGCCTGCGGCGGCTGGCGCTGGCGCCTGGGTCGGTGAGGACGCGGGCAGGGCCACGGACGAGGACACCCCATCCAGCTTGAACAGGCTGACCAGATCGACCAGCCTGGCAGCCTGCGCGTTCAAGCTTGCGGCAGCCGCCGCCGATTCCTCGACCAGGGCCGCATTCTGCTGCGTGACCTGGTCGAGCTGAACGACGGCATCGCCCACCTGCGCCACACCGTCGGCCTGCTCGGCCGTGGCCGCGCCTATTTCGCCGATCAGGTCGGCAACGCGTTGCGCCTGCTGGACGATGTCCTTCATCGCGGAGCCCGTCTCGCTCACCAGGCCCGAGCCCTCGTCCACCTTGGACACGCTCTCACCTATCAGGGCCTTGATCTCCTTGGCTGCCCCCGCGCTGCGTTGGGCCAGGCTGCGCACTTCGGATGCCACCACGGCAAAGCCACGCCCCTGCTCGCCGGCCCGCGCCGCCTCCACGGCGGCATTGAGCGCCAGGATGTTGGTCTGGAAGGCAATGGAGTCGATCACGCCGATGATGTCCTCGATCTTCCGGGAACTCGCGGTGATCTGCTCCATGGTGGCCACCACGCGGTCCACGATCTTGCCGCCGCCGGTGGCGGCCTGGCTCGACGAAGCGGCCAGCTGGGTGGCCGTGCGCACCGTATCGGCATTGAGCTTGACGGTGGCGTTCATCTCCTCCATGGAGGCGGCGGTCTGCTCCAGATTGCTGGCCTGCTCTTCCGTGCGCTGGCTCAGGTCCGCATTGCCCGAGGCAATCTGGCTGGCGCCGGTCGCAATGGATTCGCTGCTTTGCCGCACATCGGCGACCACACGCGCCAGGCCGGCACGCATGTCCTCCATGGCGTGCAGCAGGCTGGAGGTGTCTCCGGGCGCCAGTTGCACCCGCACGGACAAATCGCCCTGCGCGATCTGGCGCGCCACCCCGGCGGCATAGGAGGGCTCTCCGCCCAGCTGCTGCTTGACCGTCCTGGTGATCATCCAGGCCACCAGAGAGCCCAGCGCGGCGGCCAGCAGCGTCAGCACCAGCATGGCCACGCCGTCTTCGGCCACGCTGCGCAGGGAGCCGTCCACCGTGGCCTGTGTCTGTGCCTTCTGATAATCGACCAGTGCCTCGACCGCATCGAAATAGGTCGTCTGCAAGGAGCGCAGGCGCCCCATGATCAGATCCCTGGCGGCATCGCCCTGGTTGGCCAGGCCCAGGTCACCGGCCTGGCGCATGGTCTCCACGAAAGGCTGGCGCGCCTGCCGTATGTCGGCAAAGAGCCGGCGCGCCTGCTCGGTCTGCAGGCGCTGGTCCAACTCCTTCATGACCAGGCCGTTCCTGGCAACCACCTCATCCAGCCGGCGGCTCTCCTCGGCCATCTGCGCCGGATCGGTGATCAGCGCCAGATTGCGCACCACCCGCGCCGACACATTGGCGTTGTCCTTGAGCGATTGCAGCCGGGCCAGATTGCCCATGCGGTCCTCGGCCAAAACACGCAACTGCTCCCCCTGATCGTGCAGCTTCATCCAGCCGAAGCCGGCCACGCACACGCAGACCACGATCACCGCAAGGAAACCCATGCCCAGCATGGTTCCCAACTTCATACGCCTCAGAAAACCCACGTCGCTCTCCCTCGAACCACCTACGCAAACCGGCCAGACTGCTGGCACGGAGGAAACACATTCAGGAACAAATTTGACAATTTGAATCAGTCGTGTCGCCTTCCCAAACCCTGCACATCCAGTAGGACAGCGCCTTGCCGGCATGCAGGCATCGGGCTGCCAGCCGTCGTGATCGGAGGCAGTGGGCGCATGGATATCCCGCGCACCGACAAGGCCCCGTCATTCCCAGACTTCGCGAGACATTCCTCACAATGGGCGCCGGCATCTGCGCACCTGCAGCTGCTCAACAGCACCTGCAGCCGGCAGAGCGACCCACTCCAGGAACTCCAGAGGAAACTTCATGAAACTGCTGAGATTCGGCCCCGAGGGCCAGGAAAAGCCCGGCCTGCTGGATGCCGAAGGCCAGATCCGCGACCTGTCCGCCCTGTTGGACGACTACACGCCCCGCCTGCTCGGCCGCGAGGCGCTGCGGGCCCTGGCCGCCATCGACCCTGCCAGGCTGCCCCTGGTGCAAGGTCCGGTGCGCATCGGCATGCCGTGGAGCGGCATGTCCAAGTTCGTCGCCATCGGCCTGAACTACCGCGACCATGCCGAGGAAGCCGGCATGCCCCTCCCCAAGGAGCCCATCCTCTTCGCCAAATGGCCCAGCTGCGCCTGCGGCCCCGACGACGACATCCCCCTGCCCGAGGGCAGCACGCGCATGGACTGGGAGGTGGAACTGGGCATCGTCATCGGCGAGCGCGCGCGCAATGTGTCCGTGGCCGATGCGCTGGAGCATGTGGCCGGCTACTGCCTTGCCAACGATGTGTCCGAGCGCGAATACCAGATTGACCGCAGCGGTGGCCAGTGGAGCAAGGGCAAGGGTTTCGACCGCTTCGGCCCCATCGGCCCCTGGCTGGTCACGCGCGACGAAGTGCCCGATCCGCAGGCCCTGCAGCTATGGCTGGATGTGAACGGGGAGCGCCGCCAGAGCGGCAGCACGCGCACCATGATCTTTGGCTGCGCCGAACTCATCAGCCACTGCAGCCGCGTGATGACGCTGGAGCCCGGCGACCTCATCATCACCGGCACGCCCCCGGGAGTCGGGATGGGCATGAAGCCGCCGCGCTATCTGAAGGCTGGCGATGTGATGGAGCTGGGGATCGAGGGGCTGGGCGTGCAGAGGCAGCGAGTGGTGTAGATCCACAAAAAAGCGGCTTCAAAAAGCCGCTTTATTTTTGAGATGAACCAGCGCTCAGCTGCCCGCCACCTTCATGCGGTTGATCAGGATAGAGCCCACGGTCTTGGCGCCGTAGTTGTAGGCATCTGCGCCCACGGCCTCGATGCCCTTGAGCATGTCCTTGAGGTTGCCGGCGATGGTGATCTCATGCACGGGGAAGGCGATTTCGCCGTTTTCCACCCAGAAGCCGCTGACGCCGCGCGAGTAGTCGCCGGTCACGTAGTTCACACCCTGGCCCATGAGTTCGATCACGAACAGGCCCGTGCCCAGCTTCTTGAGCATGGCGGGCAGGTCGTCGCCGGCCTTGGTGCGGCGCGAGGTCATGACCAGGTTGTGCGATCCGCCGGCATTGCCGGTGGTCTTCATGCCCAGCTTGCGTGCCGAGTAGCTGGACAGGAAGTAGCCCTCGACGCGGCCGGCATCCACCACCTTGCGGGCCTGCACGCGCACGCCTTCCTCGTCGAAGGGCGAGCTGCCCTTGCCGCCGAGGATGAAGGGGTCTTCCGTGATGTCGATGTGCTTGGGGAAGACGGGCTTGCCCAGCGAGTCGAGCAGGAAGGTGCTGCGGCGGTACAGCGCGCCGCCACTGACGGCCTGCACGAAGCTGCCCAGCAGGCCGGCGGCCAGCGTGGACTCGAACAGCACCGGGCATTCGGTGGTCGGGATCTTGCGGCTGCCCAGGCGGCTCAGGGCGCGCTGGGCGGCGTAGCGGCCCACGGCTTCGGGCGAGGCCAGGTCGGCCGCGTTGCGCATGGAGCTGTACCAGGCATCGCGCTGCATCTCGCCATTGCGGCCGGGCAGCGATGCGATGGGCGCCACCGACAGGCTGTGGCGCGAGCTGGCGTAGCCGCCACGGAAACCATTGGTATGGGCGCTGAAGAAATGGCTTTGCTGCGCCGAGACGCCAGCGCCTTCGCTGTTGGTGATGCGCTTGTGCGTGCCAAGGGCAGCTTCTTCGCACTGCAGCGCCAGCTGCGCCGCAGCCTCGCTGGTCAGCTCCCAGGGGTGGAACAGCTGCAGGTCGCGGTGGGTGCCGGGCGGGGCGATGTCGGCCGCATCGGGCAGGCCGGCCATGGGGTCCTCGGCGGTGAAGCGCGCGATGTCGTAGGCGGCCTGCACGGTCTGCTGGATGGCGGCATCCGAGAAGTCGGAGGTGCTGGCGTTGCCACGGCGGTTGCCCAGGTAGACGGTCACGCCCAGCGACTTGTCGCGGTTGCGCTCCACGGTCTCCAGCGCCCCCTTGCGCACACTCACGCTCAGGCCGCAGCCCTCGGAAGCCTCGGCTCCGGCGTCGGTGGCGCCGAGCTTCTTGGCATGGACCAGGGCACGGTCCACCAGGTCTTCAAAAAACGGTTGGCTGTAGCTGAAGCCGGAATCAGCCTGCGGTTTGGCGGTGCTTGCCGCGCGGGGACGGGGTTTTTTCATAGCGGCGGCTATGATAGCCGCCACTGCAGCGCCCTCCGCGCCGCCACTGTATTTGTCCCCTACCCCATGTCACGCAAACCCAAAAAAGGCTACTACGTCAAAGGTCACTTCGTTGCCGAAGGCAGCGAACTCGACCTGCAGCTCAAGGCCGAACTCAAAGGCACCCCCGACTCCAGCAAGACGGATCTCAAGCGCGAGTCCGACGCCTTGCAGGACCTCGGCAAGGATTTGCTGACGCTGCGCTCCGACCTGTTCAAGCGCCTGCAATTGCCCGACCAGCTGGCCGATGCCCTGGCCGAGGCCAAGCGCATCACCAATTTCGAAGGCAAGCGCCGCCAGATGCAGTACGTCGGCAAGCTCATGCGCAAGCTGGACGAGACCGAGATCGCCGCCGTGCGCGCCGCGCTGGACGAGCAGCACAACGGCTCGGCCGCCGAGAAGATGGCCCTGCACGCCGCCGAGCAATGGCGCGACCGCCTGATTGCCGAGGAATCGGCCCTGTCCATCTGGCTGGACCATTTCCCCGACACAGACACCCAGCAGCTGCGCGCCCTGATCCGCCAGGCCCGCAAGGACATGCCGGGCGCCCATGAGGCCAATGTGCAGGAATCCACCGGCCTGGCCCAGCGCAAGGGCCGCGCCTACCGCGATCTGTTTCAGCTGGTGCGCCAGCAGTTGGGCGGCACGGGCCGCGAGACAGCCGAGGACGGTGACGGCGCTGGCGAGGAAGCTGACGATGAGTGAGCCCGTCCATGACGCTGTGCGCATCGGCATCGTCTCGATCAGCGACCGTGCCAGCAGCGGCGTCTATGAGGACAAGGGCCTGCCGGCCCTGCAGGACTGGCTCACCCGCGCGCTCAGGAACCCCATCACGTTCGAGCCGCGCCTGATCCCCGACGAGCAGGCCGGCATCAGCGCCGCGCTGATCGAGCTGGTCGATGCCGGCTGCTGCCTGGTGCTGACCACGGGCGGCACCGGCCCCGCCCCGCGCGATGTCACGCCCGAAGCCACGCTGGCCGTGGCCGACAAGGAAATGCCGGGCTTTGGCGAGCAGATGCGCCAGATCAGCCTGGCCTTTGTGCCCACGGCGATCCTGTCGCGCCAGGTGGCGGTGATCCGTGGCAAGAGCCTGATCATCAACCTGCCGGGCCAGCCCAAGGCCATTGCCGAAACCCTGGAAGGTCTGAAGAACCCCGATGGCACGCAAAAGGTCAACGGCATCTTTGCGGCCGTGCCCTATTGCGTGGACCTGATCGGCGGGCCTTATCTGGAAACGGATGACAGCGTGTGCAAGGCGTTCCGCCCCAAGAGCGCAGTGCGCACCGCGCGACCTGCGGCCTGATCGCGCGCACACGGCAATCGACAAGCAGCCTGCGGGCTGCTTTTTATTTTTTCAGCCCCTTGAACCAGCGCTGAATCCGGGCCCGCAATTGCCGTTTGCCGTCATCACCCAACGGCATGCTGCTTGCCAGTTTCAGTGCCGCATCGACCTGTACATGGCCATGCTCCATCAGTGCCATGCAAAACACCCGGTCCTTGTCGCGCCCCGCCTGGGCCTTGGAGAGAAAGAGATCCAGCACATCAAGGCAATAGCCGACGCGATCGTTGGTATTGCCGTTCTGGATACGGTGCAGCCGGTTTTGCCAGCCTGAGGCAAGCACTGCCGTGTCCGGGCCCACGCCCTGCGCGTAGTAGCCATTGGACTCGTGGAAGCGAGAGCCTTAGCCAATGGATCCGTCGATCCGGTCCGCCAGATCCGGAGCGTTGAGCGGATAGATGTCCGCCTCTGCGGACATCTTGAAAACCGGCTCGGGATACGGGATGGAGCCCAGGATTGCCTGACTTCCCACGATGACGAATTCATACTCATTCGTCACATCCCCGCTCGCACGAATGATGTGCTCAAGATCCTCTCGGTTCATAGGCCCGCCCTGTATCTCCCAATGCAACGCCCCGCTTGAGATCCCCCACCTGCGCCAGTATCTGCTGGCGCACCTGTTCGGGCAGCACCGATGTCAGGGGCGAGGCCTGGCGCAGTTCCTGGGCCCTTCGCGTGCGGGCCAGGATGGTGCGCCAGCGGCCATTTTGCAAGACATCCTGCCACTGCCTCCACAGGCTGGCGGAATGCGAATCCCCCTGGCTCAACCACCTCTCCAACGTGTCCTGTGCCTGCTGCAGCAATGCCGGGTCAGATCGCACAAGGCGCACGGCTTCTTCATGCAATGCGAGGCTTTGCAGATCCTGCACTTCATGGCGCGCATCCTGCGCACGCACCAGAACCTGTACGACGGGCCTGGCATGGCGCGAACGGGCTGCGGCAGTTCCTGCGGGCGCGGGCTGCAGGGCGTCGCCCGCCAGCAATGCCAATTCTCCCCCTATGCCCAGTTCCGACATGACTCGCAGGTACGTGCCCATGGATGGCCCGGGATCGCCGGACTCGACTGCAGCGAGCGTGCTGCGGGATATGCCTACGCGCGAGGCCATCTCGACCGTGCCCAGCCCCTGCTCCTTGCGCAGACGCTTGAGCCGGTCACCGAACTGCAAAAGCAGTTGGCGCTGAAGAAGGGTGGACTTTTCTGGCGTTTTCATTTGTCCATTATTCTAAGCAAAACCTGAATTTTTGATTGTTTTTCTAGACAAATTAATTCAAGTCCAGTGCTTTCGCATTCCCAGGTCAAGGAACGGAAAAGCAGGTCCTGACGCGCGCACAAGCCACGGCCGGGATACGCAGCGCATGGCGATCAATCAACGGGCCGGCCACGTTGCAAGGATGAGCGGCTGTACTGTCGCACCGGGGCCACCAAGCCCGTGCTTGCCCCAATGCGGCAGGCCCCTGTCCCTGCCAGCATGGAATCACCCGGCCCCTGCGCAACAGCAGCGGGCTTTTTCCATCCAAAGCAAGGAGACTTCATGCAGCAACGCCCCAAGACATCGCTGATGACACCGCTGGCACTGGCACTGTGCGCCGCCGCACTGGCAACGCCGGCCCTGGCGCAGCAGGACAAGGTTCGGATCGGCTTCATCACCGACATGTCCAGTCTCTATGCCGATGTCGAGGGCAAGAACGGCGCCGTGGCGATACAGATGGCCATCGACGACTACGGCGGCAAGCTGCTGGGCAAGCCCATCGAGCTGCTGACGGCCGACCACCAGAACAAGGCCGATATCGCCGCCAGCAAGGCGCGCGAGTGGATAGACACGCAGGGCATCAGCCTGGTGTTTGGCGGCACGAACTCGGCCACGGCCCTGTCCATGGCCAAGGTGGCGCAGGAGAAAAAGCGGGTCTTCATCGACAACGGCGCAGGCAGCTCGGCGCTGACCAACGAGCAGTGCAGCCCCTACACCGTGCACTACGCCTTCGACACCGTGGCCCTGGCCAAGGGCACGGGCGCGGCCGTGGTGGAGGCCGGAGGCAAGAGCTGGTACTTCGTGACCGCCGACTATGCCTTTGGCCATGCGCTGGAGGCCGATACCACCAAGATCATCGAGGCGCGCGGCGGCAAGGTGCTGGGCTCGGTCAAGACGCCGCTGAACGCCAGCGACTTCTCCAGCTTCATGCTGCAGGCGCAGAACTCCAAGGCCCAGATCCTGGGCCTGGCCAATGCCGGTGGCGACACCATCAACTCCATCAAGGCAGCGCGCGAATTCGGCGTGACCAAGGACATGAAGCTGGCCGGCCTGCTGGTGTTCTTCACCGACGTGCACAGCCTGGGCCTGAAGAACACGCAGGGCATGCAGTTCACCACCAGCTGGTACTGGGACATGAACGATGCCTCGCGCAAGTTCGCCGACGCCTTCATGGCCAAGACCCAGCGCCGCCCCAGCGAAATCCATGCGGCCGACTACTCGGCCACCATGAACTGGCTCAAGGCCGTGGAAAAGGCCGGCACGCTGGATGCCGACAAGGTCATGGCCACCTGGCGCGGCATGAAGATGGACGACTTCTTCGGCAGCGGCTACCTGCGCGAGGACGGCCGCTACGTGCACGACATGTACCTGATGGAAGTGAAATCCCCGGCCGAATCCAAGGGCACCTGGGACTACTACAAGCTGGTCAAGAAGCTGCCGGCCGAGCAGGTCTGGACCACCAAGGCCGAGAGCAAGTGCCAATATTGGCGGTAAACATCGCTCCCCCTGAGCGGCTTCGCCGCTTCCCCCAGAGGGGGACGACACCCTCGGGGCGGGGCGGCCCTTCCTCGGTGTCCCTGATTTGCGGCTGGGGGGTCAACATGTCCCCGCCATAAGACAGAGTTGCGAGGTTTCAGGCGTATCCCAGGCCTGCTCTCCACTGAATCTCCATGCCTTGGTCAATGCCGGGACATCGAACCGCGCCAGACTGGTAAGTTCGAGCATCTGGCGCGGCGCCGGGCAGGGACTGTCTCCCCTGCGGCCGACCGCGCGGCAGGGGAAGAATGAAGTTCAATCGCAAATGGGCAATGGTCGCCGTCGCAGGCGCATGCATGGTCGCAGGCCTGGTGTGGTGGAAGGCCAGTGCCAAGCCCTCCACCCAATTCGCAACCGCACCCGTCACCGTCGGCGACCTGGAGCAGACCGTGCTGGCCGTGGGCCGGCTGCACCCCAAGGAACTGGTGGCCGTGGGCGCCCAGGTCTCGGGCCAGGTCCGGCGCCTGCACGTGGAGCTGGGCCAGAAGGTCAAGGCCGGCGACCTGATCGCCGAAGTCGATGCCCAGCCGCAGCGCATCAAGCTGCGCAATGCCGAGGCATCCGTCACCGCCTTGCAGGCCCAGCTGGCCGCGCGGCGCGCGGCGCTGGTGCAGGCCCGGCTGACCTTCCAGCGCCAGCAGGAGCTGCTGCAGGCCGACGCCACCTCGCGCGCCGACCATGAAGCCGCCAAGGCTGCGCTGGACACCGCGCTGGCCGATGTCGGCGCCCTGCAGGCACAGATCGAGCAGGCACGCACCCAGGTGGAGACCGAGCGCATCAACCTGGGCTACACCCGCATCGTCGCGCCCATGGACGGCGTGATCGTGGCGGTGGTCACCAAGCAGGGCCAGACCCTGAACTCCTTCCAGACCACGCCCACCATCGTCATGCTGGCCAAGCTCGACGTGATGACCGTTCGCGCCGAGATTGCCGAGGCCGACGTGGACAAGATCCAGCTGGGCCAGACGGTCTGGTTCACCACGCTGGGCAGTGGCCGCCAGCGCCACACCGCCACGATCGAGCGCATAGAGCCTGCGCCCGCCTCCATCGCCACGGACGCCACCGCTGGCGCAGCGACCGCCACCGGCGCCCAGGCCGCCAAGGCCATCTACTACAACGCCCAATTCGACGTGCCCAACCCGGAAGGCAAGCTGCGCCCCTCCATGACCGCCCAGGTCACCGTGCGCGTGGCCCAGGCCGACAAGGCCGTACTCATGCCGGCCGCCGCGCTGGGCAGCCGCGATGCCGACGACAACTACAGCGTGCGCGTGCGCGATGCCCAGGGCCAGGTCACCGAGCGCAAGGTGCGCGTGGGCCTGCGCACCAACGCCCAGGCCCAGGTGCTGTCGGGGCTGGAGCCCGGCGAGCAGGTGGTGATCGGCGAGGCCAGCCCTGGCGGCAAGCCGGCCGGCAGCGACCCGATGGGAATGTAAGCATGGACCATGCATTGCTGCAGATGCAGGGCCTGCGCCGGGAGTTTCCTGCGGGCGACACCACGGTGGCGGTACTCAAGGACATAGACCTGACCATCGAGGCCGGCGAGATGGTGGCCATCGTCGGTGCCTCGGGCTCGGGCAAGTCCACGCTGATGAACATCCTCGGCTGCCTGGACCATCCGACCTCGGGCAGCTACCGCATCGCGGGCCGCGAGACCAGCGAGCTGGGGCCCGACGCGCTGGCCGCGCTGCGGCGCGAGCACTTCGGCTTCATCTTCCAGCGCTACCACCTGCTGCCCGACCTCACGGCCCAGGGCAATGTGGAGCTGCCATCGGTCTACGCCGGCACGGCGCCCACGGACCGCCATGCGCGCTCGGCCGCCCTGCTCGAACGCCTGGGCCTGGCCGACCGCATGCAGCACCGGCCGGGCCAGCTGTCGGGCGGGCAGCAGCAGCGCGTGTCCATTGCGCGTGCGCTGATGAACGGCGGCGCCGTCATCCTGGCCGACGAGCCCACGGGCGCGCTGGACAAGGCCAGCGGCGAGCAGGTCATGCGCATCCTGCAGGAGCTGCATGCCGACGGCCACACCATCATCCTGGTCACGCACGACATGGCCGTCGCCGCCCACGCCACGCGCGTGATCGAGATCAGCGACGGCGCCATCATTGCCGACCGGCGCAGCACCCCGCACGAAGCCAGGCCGCCCGTGGAGCCGGCATCCGGCGCGCGCCGGGCCTCCTGGCGCGGACTGTCGGACCGCTTTGGCGAGGCCCTGCGCATGGCCCTGCGCGCCATGAACGCCCACCGCCTGCGCACCTTCCTGACCATGCTGGGCATCATCATCGGCATCTCGGCCGTGGTCTCGGTGGTGGCGCTGGGGCGCGGTGCGCAGCAGCAGGTGATGAACCAGATCAGCGAGCTGGGCACGAACACGCTGGACATCTTCCCCGGCAAGGACTTCGGCGACACGCGCGCCGCCGCCATCGAGACCCTGGTCGCCGCCGACGCCCAGGCCCTGGCCGAGCAGCCCTACGTGGACAGCGCCACGCCCAATGTGTCGGTCGGCGTCACGGCGCTGTACCGCGAGAACGCGGCCACGGCCCAGGTGACGGGCGTGGGCTTCGAGCACTTTCGCGTGCGCGGCCTGCGCCTGGCATCGGGCCGCTTCTTCGACCAGCGCGACGTGGACCTGCACGCCCAGGTGGCGGTGATCGACCAGAAGACCGCCACCGCCCTGTTCCCCACCAACCCCAGTCCGCTGGGCGAGGTCGTGCTCCTGGGCCAGATGCCCGTGGAAATCGTCGGCGTGCTCCGGCCTGCGCAAAACAGCTTCGGCGGCTCCACGCCCACCTTCTTCGTGCCCTACACCGCAGCCGCCACGCGCCTGGTCGGCAAGTACCACCTGGACAGCATCACGCTGCGCATCAAGGACGCGGTGCCGGCCGAGATCGCGCAAAAGGCCGCCACCAGCCTGCTGACCGAGCGCCATGGCACCAAGGACTTCTTCATCTGGAACTCCGACCAGATCCGCCAGGCCATCACGCGCACCAGCACCACGCTGACGCTGCTGGTCTCGGCCATCGCCATGATCGCGCTGCTGGTGGGCGGCATCGGCGTGATGAACATCATGCTGGTGTCGGTGACCGAGCGCACGCGCGAGATCGGCGTGCGCATGGCCATCGGCGCGCGCCAGTCGGACATCCTTCAGCAGTTCCTGATCGAGGCCGTGCTGGTCTGCATCGTGGGCGGCATCCTGGGTGTCTCTCTGGCGCTGAGCCTGGGCCTGGCAGTGAGCCTGTCGGGCTCCAGCTTCCAGCTGTCGTTCTCGGCCGCCTCCATCGTGCTAGCCGTGGCCTGCTCCTCCCTCATCGGGATCGGCTTCGGCTTCCTGCCGGCGCGCAGTGCTGCGCGCCTCGACCCCGTACAGGCTCTATCGAGAGATTGACATGCATATGCTGAAGACCGGCGTGCTGGCATGCGCAGTGGCCCTGGCCGGCTGCGGCGCCATCACGCGCACAACCTACGAGGCGCCGCAGGTGGCGCTGCCCGCACAGTTCGAGCATGCGCAGCCCTCGGCGGCAGCGCCTGCGCCCGAGGCATGGTGGCGCGCCTTCGGCGATCCGCGCCTGGATGCATGGATCGACATGGCCCTTGCGCGCAACCCCGACCTGGCAACGGCAGGCATCCGTGTGCGCCGCGCCGCGCTGCAGGCGCAGCTGGCGGGCCGCGCCCTGCTGCCGCAACCCGGCGGCACGCTCAGCACCGGGGCCAGCCGGCCGCTGTCCGGCAGCCCGCGCAGCACGCTGGAGACGTCCAGCGCCACGCTGAGCGTGGGCTGGGAGCTGGACCTGTTCGACCGCCTGGGTGCCCAGCGCGATGCGGCCGTCTTCGAGGCCCAGGCCAGCGAGCAGGACAGGCAGGCCGTGGCCCTGTCCCTGGCGGCCACCACCGCCAGCCTGTACTGGCAACTGGCCCTGGCCAACGAGCGCCTGGAATTTGCGCGGCAAAGCCTGGAGTACACACGCCGCACCGGCGAGCTGGTGGAGGCGCTGTACCGCAGCGGCGCCGTATCCAGCCTGGAACGGCGCGAGGCCCGGCAGGCGCTGGCCGAGCAGCAGGCGCTGCTCAGCCAGTACACGCAGGCCCGCGCCGAACTGCGGCAGGCGCTCAACGAGCTGCTCCTGGGCGCCGAGGCACCCGGTGGCGAGCCGCAGGCCCTGCCTACGGGCGCGCTGCCTGCCATTGCCGCAGGACTGCCCGCCGAACTGCTGGGCCGCCGCCCCGACCTGCGCGCCGCCGAACTGCGGCTGCGCGCCTCCCTGGCCAGCAGCGATGCGGCCACCGCGCGCTACTACCCCACGCTGTCGCTGACCGGCAGCCTGGGGGGCTCCAGCAACTCGCTGCTCGACCTGCTGGCCAACCCCGTGGCGGCCCTGGGCGCCAGCATGACCCTGCCCTTTCTGAACGTGGGCGAGATGCGGCTGAACACCGCCATTGCGCGCAACCAGCATGAAGAGGCCGTGGTCAACTTCCGCAAGTCGCTGTACGCCGCGCTGGCGGAAACGGAAAAAGCCCTGTCCGCCCGCACCGAGCTGGCCAGCCAGGAGCAGGCACAGCAGCGCGTCATGCAGGAATCGGCAGAAATCACCCGCCTGTACGAGGCACGCTACCGCGCAGGCCAGGTACCCCTGCGCACCTGGCTGGATGCGCAGGAGCGCAGCCGCAACGCACAGCTGGCCCTGTCGGCCCTGCACCTGGCGCAACTGCAAAACCAGGTGACGATCACAAAGGTGCTGGGCGGCGGATGGCAAGCCCCTTGAGCAAGGGCCGGCAACCTCCGCCAAAGTGCCCCGCCCCGGTCAGAACGAATGCGCCATGCCCAGGTACAGGCCGGTCTGGCTGCCGCCCGGCGCCGGGTTGTTGTTGGTGGTCTCCACCGAGAAGTTCGCATTGCCGCCATTGCGCACATTGCCCACGCTGGCGTACAGCAGCGTGCGCCTGGACAGCGCGTAGTCGGCGCCCGCCATGAACAGGTTGGCGCTGCCGCCGCCGTTGTTGACCGTGGTGCGGTAGCCCGCCCCGATCAGCGTCAGCGGGCCTGAGACCTTGTAGCGCGCGCCCATCCAGTACTGCCGCGCCTTGTTGGGCACGCCGGCCGCGCTGTCGGGCGCGGACAGCTGCTCATAGCCCGCGAACAGCTTGAGCGCGGACAGCGTCACCGTGCCGCCCAGCGTCAGGTTGCGGGAGGTGGTGTAGAGATCGCTGAAACGGCCATTGGCATCGCGGGCCACGTCGTAGATGGCGCGCAACTCGAACGTGGGCGCGGTATAGGACACCGACAGCGCATCCTTGCGCAGCCGCGATGCGCCCTGCGGCTGCTCGCCCAGGCCGGTCAGCGCCAGCACGCGCAGGCCGCCCCAGCTGGGCGTTTCGTACGAGACCATGTTGTCATGCCCGCCCCAGTTGCGCCCCCGCACCAGCGTGGCCGAGCCGATGAACTGCTGGCCCGTGGGGTCCAGCGCCCAGTGCGCATCCGAGATCGACAGGTCCTTGCCCAGCTTCAGCGTGCCCCAGCCGCTGCGCAGGCCCACGAAGGTGCGGCGGTTGAAGAAACCTGCGCCGTTGAACCTGGCATCGTCGATGCTGAAGCCCGACTCCAGCGTGAACAGCACATGCAGCCCGCCGCCCAGGTCCTCCTCCCCCTTGAAACCCAGCATGCTCGTGCCCCACTGGTTGCCCACGGCCCGCCACAGGCTGCCGGAGCCCCCCGTGGCCGGGTCGTACACATTGTTCTGGTAGTCCACCCCCGCGACCACACGCCCATAGAGCGTGACCGAACTCTGGGCCTGGGCCGCCAGGGCCGTGCCCAGCACCAGCGCGGCCAGGCCAGCGCTGCGGATCATGCGTTTATTCATCTCCCTCTCCTCCTTGACATTGCCGATTGGCGAAAATCCCCATGGCCGCAGCACGGCTGCCATGGGGAGCAGCTTGAAACCAGTCGCCAGCCCCTTTTCTTGTGCTTCTTGTTCTTGTGCTTCTTGTTCTTGTGCTTCTTGTTATTGCGGGTGCATGCAGCCCCGTGGTTGCGATGCCCTGCAGGCTGCTTTCATGAATTCTCCGCAGGGATGGCGCCAGGCCTGAGCGATTCATGCGCAGACCTATGCATTTGCGGCGCGGGCGCCCCGGTGTTTTCCCCTGGAAGGGGGTTGAGCGACGTTCGGGGATGGGGCATGGCCGACGGATGCTCAGTCGCTCACTCCTGCGCAGAATCCTCCAGCCGAAAAATGCAGGCCATGGGCGTCCACTTGTCTCCAGGTGGTGTCCACGGCGTGGGGGCCTGAAAGGCCCACATCAGGTCTTCCCATTCGCACAACTTCGGATCGGTGGCGGAGGCAAGGGCCATGGCCCGGGCGTCATGCACCGCGTCATCGGTTTCCATGACCATCACCATGCGCGTGCCAAGGCGGTGGATTTCCATGCCGGTGACGCCATGGCTGCGCAGATGCGCCGCCACCTCCGGCCAGATCCGGTGATGCAGGGCTTCGTACCGGGCGATCAGCGCCGGGTCATCCCTGAGGTCGAGTGCAAGGCATTGGCGCATGGTGTCTCCATGGTGGTCAGGTCAGCGCGCGGTCCAGGTGGGTGTAGCCGCCATCGACGAACAGCCATTGCCCCGTGGTGTGCGATGCCCGCTCGGACAGAAGAAAGACGACCGTGTCCGCAATCTCCTCGGCCGCCGTCATGCGCCGGCCCAGCGGAATCCGGGCGCTGATCTGTTCCAGCTGGCGCCCGGGGTCGTCGAAGCGGCCCAGCCAGTGCAGGTACATCGGCGTCATCACCTCGGCGGGCACCACGGCATTGACGCGCACGCCATCGGCTGCCAGCGCGGCAGCCCACTCGCGCGTCAGCGAGAGCTGGGCCCCCTTGGCCGCGCAGTAGCCGCTGGCCTGGCCCTGCCCGGTCAGCGCGGTCTTGGACGAGATGTTGACGATGGAGCCACGGCTGGCCTTGAGGTGTGGCAGGCAATGGTGGGCCATGACGTAGTAGTGCACCAGGTTGGCCTGCAGCGAGCGCACGAAGGCGTCGCGCCCTGCCTCCAGGCCCACGCCGTCATTGATGCCCGCGTTGTTCACCAGGCCGTCGATGTGGCCGCAGTCCGCCGCAGCGCGGGCCACCATCTCTCCGCATGCCTGTTCATCGACCAGGTCGAAGCGGAAGTGGCGGGCCCGGGGCTGCAGCTCCATGAGCTGCGCCTCGAACCGCGCGCACATGGTGTCCTTGCCGCAGATCAGCGGAATCGCACCTTCACCGGCCAGCCGCAGCGAGATGGCCGCCCCGATGCCGCTGGCACCGCCCGTGACGATGAAGGTCTTGTCTTTCAGGTTCAGGTCCATGCTGCCTCCCATGTGGTCAGGTCATGCCTTGCGGCTGCAGGCCGTAGCAGCGCGCGGCGGTGCCGCCCCACAGCGCCTCACGCTCGGAGGCCGACAGCCGCGACGACGCCCAGCCATCCACCAGCTCAAAGACCGTGGCGTATGGCGCGGCCAGCAGGCAGACCGGCCAGTCGGAGCCAAACATCAGCCGCTGCGGACCGAACACCTGCAAGGCCGTGTCCAGGCATTGGAGCAGGCAGGCCCGGTCAGGCTCGCGCAGGCCGGATCGCCAGTCGGCCTCGGTCACCAGGCCCGAGAGCTTGCACGCGACATGCGACAGCGGGGCGAAGCGCTGCAGCGATGCCTGCCAGCGGCCGAACGCGGCCTGGGCCTGGCCCTTGTGCTGGTCCCGGGCCAGCCCGGCCAGTGGCGGCTTGCCCAGGTGATCCAGCACCATCCAGTGCGCGTCATGCCGTGCACACAAGGCGGCGGCCGCGTCCATCTGGTGGTCGAACACCAGCACGTCATAGGCCCAGCCCTGGCGCTGCAACAAGGCCATGCCGCGCCCGAATGCGGCGCAGCCCAGAAAGGCTGCGGCATCGGGCTCGTCCTGCACCTGATGGCGCCAGCCGCACAGCCTCGGCTCGGCACGCCAGTCCTGCAGGCGCTCGCCCAGGCCCTCGCAGGTCAGGTCTTCCCACCCCACCACGCCGCGTATCCAGTCATTGCGCCGCGCCAGCTCCAGCAGGAACCGCGTCCCATCAACCGTGGCGCGCGCCTGCACGGCGATGGCGCCCGTGAAGCCGCAGGCAGACAGCTGGGGCAGGAGATGGCCGGGTGTGCGGTCCACCGCCAGGGCCCGCATGTCCGCGCCTATCCATGGATAGTCCCCGGCGCTGTAGCGCCAGAAATGCAGGTGTGCATCGATGCGCGGATGCAAAAGTGAATGGGAATGGGACAGGGCCATGGCTCAGGCCTGGAAGCGATACCTGGCCAGAGATTCCGGCTTCATCGTGATGGAAAAGCCGGGCGCACCGGGAGGCATATAGGCCGCATTGCGCACCACGCAGGGATCGACGAAATGCTCGTGCAAGTGGTCCACGTACTCGATCACGCGCCCGTCACGCGTGCCGGACACGCAGACGAAATCGATCATGGACAGATGCTGCACATACTCGCAAAGGCCCACGCCCCCGGCATGCGGACACACGGGCAGACCGTACTTTGCGGCCAGCAGGAGTACCAGCAGCACCTCGTTGACCCCTCCCAGCCGGCAGGCGTCGATCTGCACCACGTCGATGGCGCCACGCAGGATGAACTGCTTGAAGAGAATGCGGTTCTGGCACATCTCTCCAGAGGCGACCTGGACCGGAGCAACTGCTTCGCGCACTGCGCGGTGGCCCTCCACATCGTCAGGGCTGGTCGGCTCCTCGATGAACCAGGGCCTGGCAAAGGCCAACTGCCGCACCCAGCCGATGGCCTGCCCCACCTCCCAGGCCTGGTTGGCGTCGATCATCAGCTGGCGGTCCGGCCCCAGCACCTCGCGCGCGATGGACACGCGCCGGATATCGTCCTGCAGGCTGCGCCCCACCTTGAGCTTGACGTGGTTGAAGCCGTCGGCCACCGCCTCGCGGCACAGGCGGCGCAGCTTGTCGTCGTCATAGCCCAGCCAGCCGGCCGAGGTCGTGTAGCAGGGATAGCCCTCGCGCTCCAGCACGCCGATGCGCTCGGCCTTGCGCGGCGACTGGCGATGCAGCAGCTCCAGCGCCTGGGCTTCGGTCAGGGCATCCGTCATGTAGCGGAAGTCCAGCGCGCGGACGAACTCCTCGGGCGTGAAATCGGCCACAAGACGCCACAGCGGCTTGCCCTCGGCCTTGGCCCACAGGTCCCACACGGCATTGACCACGGCGCCGGTGGCCAGATGCATTGCCCCCTTGTCCGGGCCGATCCAGCGCAACTGGCTGTCGGAGGTGATGTGGCGCCAAAAGCGCCCCATGTCCTGGCGGACCCAGTCAAGCTCCATGCCCTCCACCAGGTGGCGCATGGCCTCGATGGCGGCGCAGCAGACCTCGTTGCCGCGCCCGATGGTGAAGGTCAGCCCGTGCCCCTCAAGGCCGGGCGTGTCCGTCTCCAGGATCACATAGGCGGCGGAGTAGTCCGGGTCCGGGTTCATGGCGTCAGACCCATCCAGGTGACTGGAGGTCGGAAAGCGCACATCGAGCACGCGCAGGGACAGGATTCGCGTCATGGTCTTCTCAGGCCTTGCCGGTTGTCGAGGGATGCGGTTGCACGCGAGCCGCCACCATGGTCTGGCGCTGCTCGCCCAGGCCGGCGATGCCCAGCCGCATGGCCTGCCCGGCACGCAGATACATGGGCGGCTTCTGGCCCATGCCCACGCCCGGCGGCGTGCCGGTGGAGATCACATCGCCCGGTTGCAGGCTCATGAAGCGGCTCAGATAGCTGACGAGAAAGGCCACGCCGAACACCATGGTGGCCGTGCTGCCGTCCTGCATGCGCCGGCCGTCCACATCCAGCCACATGCGCAGCGCCTGCGGATCGGGCACCTCGTCGGCCGTGACCAGCCAGGGCCCCAGCGGGCCGAAGCCGTCGCAACCCTTGCCCTTGTCCCAGGTGCCGCCACGCTCGAGCTGGTACTCGCGTTCGGAGATGTCGTTGACCACGCAATAGCCCGCCACGTGCTGCATGGCCCGGGCCTCGTCGATATGGCGCCCGCCCTGGCCTATGACCACGCCAAGCTCCACCTCCCAATCCGTCTTCACGGAGCCGGGCGGAATCTCGATGGCGTCGTCCGGGCCGCAGATGGCACTGGTCCACTTGCCAAACACCACGGGCTCGGGCGGCACCTGCATGCCGGCCTCGGCCGCATGGTCCGAGTAGTTGAGGCCTATGCACACGAACTTGCCCACCCGCCCCACGCAGGGGCCCAGACGCAGCGTGTGCTGCGGCACGCCTTCCACCAGGGGCAGCTGCAAGGGGTCCAGGGCGCCCAGTTGCGCCAGGCTGTCCGGCAGCAGCACGGGGCCGGCAATGTCGTCCACCACGCCCGAGAGGTCGCGCACACGCCCTTGCGCATCGAGCAGGCCCGGTCTTTCATGGCCCCTGGGGCCGTATCGCAGCAATTTCATGGAGCAGTCCTGTGCAGTTCAGTTGGACCAGCCACCGTCGATCACGCTCAGCGTGCCGGTGACGAAGCGGGATTCATCGCTGGCGAGATAGGTGGCCAGCGCGGCGATTTCCTCGGGCCGACCCACCCGCCCCATGGGCTGGCGCGCCACGAAGGCGGCGCGCACCTGCTGCAGCGGCACGCCCTGCTGCCGGGCCTGGCCGGCGATGCGCGCCTGCAGCGACGGGGACTCCACCGTGCCAGGGCAGATGGCGTTGCAGCGTATTCCCTGCGTGACGAAGTCGGCCGCCACGGCCTTGGTCAGCCCGACCACGGCAGCCTTGGTGGCGCCATAGGCATGGCGAAGGGGCACGCCCTTCACGCTGGAGGCCGCGGACGACATGTTGATGATCGAGCCGCCGCCCTGGGCCAGCATGGCGGGCAGCAGGGCGCGGATGATGCGGTGCATGGAGGTGACGTTGAGCTGCCACGCAAAGGCCCAGTCCTCGTCGCTGCAGTCCAGGATGCTGCCGTGGTGCACGAAGCCCGCGCAGTTGAGCAGTGCGTCAAAGGCCCTCTCCTGCCCGGCCAGTGCCAGGATGTCTTGCGCATCGGTCACATCCAGCCGCCGCGTACGCAGGCCGTCCCGTCCCTCCAGTTCTGCCAGCGCCTGCATGTCGATGTCGGTGGCCAGCACGCTGGCCCCCTCGCGGGCAAACATCAGCGCGCAGGCACGCCCTATGCCCTGCCCGGCTGCGGTGACGAGAATGTGTTTTCCGGCGAGTCTCATGGAGCCATTCCTTCCCTTGAAAAGCTTCTGCATGGGCGATTCGCGGGCCGCGCCTATTGCTGCTGCTCACCTGCGAGCCGGGCCAGCATCAGGGCGCCGAGGATGATGGCGCCGTAGATCGCCTGTATCCAGAACGATGGCACCTGGGCCAGCGTCAGCAGGTTCTGCACCACGCCCAGCAGCAGCACGCCGCACAGCGCACCCGACATGGAGCCCTTGCCGCCATCGAGCGAAATCCCGCCGATGACGGCCGCCGCGAACACCGTGAAAATCATCGAGCTGCCCTGGTTGGCATTGATCGCGCCCACATAGCCCGTGACCACCAGCCCGCCCACTGCGGCCAGCACACCGGCCAGCACGAAGACGCCCCAGGTAATACGGTCCACATTGATGCCCGCCGCGCGCGCCGCATGGGGGTTGCCGCCAATCGCATACAGCGCGCGGCCCAGCCGGTGGTGGCGCAGCACCACGGCGGCCGTGCCAAACGCCAGCGCCGCCAGCCAGACCGACAGCGGCAGCCCCAGCAGCGTGGCCGTGGCCAGGGCGAAGAAAGGCTGCGGCATGTCGAACAGGGTGCCGCCCCTGGTCGCGCCCACCAGCAGGCCGCGCAGCACGATCAGCATCGCCAGCGTGACGATGAAGGCATTGAGCCGCAGCCTGACGACCAACAGGCCATTGATAAAACCCGTGCATGCGCCCACGGCTGCGATGGCCAGCAGCCCCGCCGCCACCGGCCATGCCGTGCCAAAGCCTCCCGAGGCTGCAGGAATCACCAGCATGGCGCCCACCGCCGGCGCAATGCCCACCGTGGACTCCACCGACAGATCGAACTTGCCCGTGATGATGATCAGCGACTCCGCCAGCACCACCAGCGCCAGGGCTGCGGAGGCCCCCAGGATGCTGACCAGGTTGGCCGGTGTCAGAAAGCTGGGGCTGGTCAAGGCTCCCAGCACGAACAGCAGGGCCAGCGCAGGCACCAGTGCATAGTCGCGCAGCCGGTGCAGGGCGAGCCGCCGGGCGGCCGGCACGGGCACAGCCGTGTTCGGCGAGACAAAGGCTTCAGTGCGCATGCAGGCTCACTCCTTCCATGGATGCAATCAGTTCACCGTCGTCCCAGCCTCTGGCGAGTTCGGCCACCACATGGCCATGCGACATCACCAGCACGCGGTCGCAGATGCGCAGGTCGTCCAGCTCGCTGCTCGCCAGCAGCACGGCCCGGCCCTGCCGTCGCTCACCCTCCACCACGGCCAGCAATGCCTGCCGGGACTTCACATCCACACCCGCAGTGGGATCGATGAGCACCAGCACATCGGGCTCGCTGGCCAGCGAGCGAGCCATCACCACCTTCTGCTGGTTGCCGCCCGACAGGCCGGACACGGCCTGCTGCGGCCCGCTGGCCGCCACATCAAGTGCACGCATGGCCGACAGTGCCGCCGCCTGCCGGCGCGCTGGCGCAACGAAGCCGAACCGGCCCAGCCTGTCCATGATGGTCATGGTCGCGTTCTCGGCGATGGACTGCCCCGGCACCAGGCCCTGGCGGTGCCTGTCCTGCGGCACGCAACCCACGCCGTGCGCCAGCGCGGCGCCTACATCGCCGGGCGGCAGCACGCGGCCCGACACCAGGATCCGGCCTGCCGTGGTGCGCCGCAGGCCCGCCACCGCCTCACCCACGGCCGTGCGCCCGCTGCTGGTGGAGCCTGTCAGCCCCACGATCTCGCCACGCCGCACCTGCAGGCTGACAGCCCCGAAACCCTTGCCGCACACCTGCTGCAGCGCCAGCACCACGGGGGCAACGCCCGTGCCCCCGCCTGCCGGGGGTGCGTGGGCGGCGCAAGACGCACCGGCCAGGCTGTCCCGCTCGCCGGTCATGGCCTCGATCAGTGCCTGCCGGGGCAGCTGCGCCACCGGCGCCGTCACCACATGGCGAGCATCGCGCAGCACGGTGACCGTCTGGCAAATCTCATAGATCTCCTGCAAGTGGTGCGAGATGAAGAGAAACGTGACGCCGCCTTGCTGCAGATCGTGCACGCGCCTGAGCAGCCGCCGCGTCTCGTCGTGGTCAAGCTGCGCCGTGGGTTCGTCCAGGATGATGAAGCGCGCGCCCAGCGACAGCGCCCGCGCGATCTCCACCAGTTGGCGGGTTTCCACCGTCAGATCCCGGGCCAGCGCATCCTCGTGCACATCGATCTGCCAGGCATCCAGCAAGGCCCTTGCCTCGCGCCGCAGCACGCGCCAGGAAATCCAGCCATGGCGCAGCGGCTGCCGGTTGATGAACAGGTTCTCGGCCACCGACAGCTCGCCGATGATGGTCGAATGCTGGTAGACACAGGCCACATGCTGGCGCCAGGCCATGCGGTCGGCCACCGCAGGCGCGGGCTGGCCGTTGAAGCGGATGCTTCCCGTGCCGGGCTGGTGCAGGCCGGTCAGCAAGGCGACCAAGGTGGACTTGCCTGCGCCGTTGCGGCCAGCCAGTGCATGCGACTCGCCCGGCATGACCGCCAGGCTCACATCGTGCAAGGCCGTCGTGGAGCCGAAACGCAAGCCGAGCCCACGCGCCTCCATCACCGGCGTGCCTGGTCTGTCAGCCATGAATCCGGGGAGTATCGTCATGGCTGGTTGGCCCACAGCGACTTGTCGTCCACGTTCTCGCGGGTCACCACGGGTGCGGGCAACTGGTCCTCCAGAATGCCGGGCGCCACCTCCACGATGCGGCTGCCATGCGGGGTGGGCCCGGGCTTGAACGACTGCCCTGCCAGCGCTGCCTTGATGTAGTACAGGCCGTACTTTGCGTAAAGATCGGCGGGCTGCGAGATGGTGGCGTCGATCTCGCCCCTGCGGATGGCGCCCAGCTCCTGGGCGATGCCGTCGTTGCTGATCACCACGATGTGCCGCGGATCGCCGGCCGGATGCAGCAGCCCCCTGCGCCGCAGCGTCTGCAGCGTGGGCGCCAGATAGACGCCGCCTGCGTGCATGTAGATGCCCTTCAGGTCCGGATGGGCGGACAGCAGGCCGTCGAGCGCGGCAGCGGCGGCATCGGACTTCCAGGCCGCGGGAATCTCCAGCACCTGCAGCGCCGGGAAATCCTTCATGCAACTGCGAAAAGCCTCAGCCCGATCACGGCCGTTGACCGATGCCAGGTCCCCCATGATCTGCACCACCTTGCCCGCCTTCACCTGCGCGCCCAGGTACTGGCAGGACCGCGTGCCATAGGCGCGGTTGTCGGCACGCACCACCATCGCCACCTTGCCCCGGGTAGGCGCCACGTCCACCGCCACCACAGGAATCTTCCCCTGCTCGGCCAAGGCGAGCGCTCGACCAATGGCCGCCGAATCCAATGGCGCCACCACCAACCCCTTGGCGCCGAGGTTGATCAGATTGGCCACATCGGTGATCTGCTGGGCCGGGTTCTGGTTGGAGTTCACCGGCGCCAGGATGTCGACCCCGAGGGCCTTCGCCATTTGCGGGAGGTAGCCGTTGTAGGCCTGCCAGAACGGCGAGGTCAGCAGCGGCAGGTTGACCCCGATCCTGCCCTGCGCCGGGCCAGGTTCCGCCGCCAGCGCCGGCCCCGCGCCGGCCAGCGCCGCCACTGAAGCCAGCGCGGCTACAGCGGACATGAGCCGGCAAAGCATTGCGGAACATCCGGCCGGAACCTGGAAAACGCCGTGCAGTGCAGCCATGGAAAGTGCCTCCTCATGTGTGCCGGGACTCCGGCGGTGCCGCTGGATCGCCTTTTTGCCGATGGCGCGTGGCACATCGCTGGGGCAATTCATTCATCCATGAATTAATTATTTATAAATAAACCTCACTTCGGCAGCTATGGTTTACCCAGCCCACGCACCGCTTGCGCAGGTCGGCAGCAAAAACAGGACTTGTCCTATCCCGAACGTAAGATCTGCACGCATGAGCAAAGCACTGGACAACGCAGAAGACGGCGAGCGCTACCGCGCGCCGGCACTGGACAAGGGGCTGGACATCCTGGAGCTGCTGGCCGAGCACCCCGATGGCCTGACGCGGGCCGAGATCGTCAAGGAACTGGGCCGGGGCCCCAGTGAGATCTACCGCATGCTCGAGCGGCTGGTGGCCCGGCAATATGTGATGCGCTCGGCCGGCGGCGACCGCCATGCGCTCAGCCTCAAGATGTTCGCGCTGGCACACCGCCACCCGCCCGTCAACCGCCTCGTGACCCAGGCGCTGCCCGTCATGGATGCCTATGCGCGGCAGGCCGAGCAGTCCTGCCACCTGGGCCTCTACGACCGTGGCAATGTCCTGATCGTGGCCCAGGTCCCCGGCCCCGGGAACTGGGGCCTGTCAATCAGGCTGGGTGCACGCGTCGGGCTGCTGGACACCGGGTCAGGCCATGTGCTGCTGGCCTGCCAGACACCCGAACGCCGCGCGCAGATGCTGGCCGAGCACACGCCTTTGGAAGGCGAGGTACATCTGCCCGAGGCACAACTGCACGACATGCTGGAACAGATACGCAGCACGGGTCACAAGCAGAGCGAAAGCCTGCAGTCCTATGGCGTGGTGGACATCTCCTGCCCCATCCTCGGGCCCGATGGCCATGCCCTGGCTGTGCTGACGTCTCCCTATATTCGGCGCATCGATGGGCATGCAGGTCCCTCGCTGGATGAGGCACGCGGGTACCTGCTGCAGGCAGTGGCTGGGCTCTCTCTCAATGGCGGCCTGCGCGGCGAGGAGTGAGTCAGGCGATTCGTTTCAAATGCATGTGGCGCTTGCTGTGGTGGCAGGGGTTTCAATCCACGCGCCCGCACGGGGCGCGACCAAGGCTCTGGGTCTGAAGCCCAGCGACCAGCAGTTTCAATCCACGCGCCCGCACGGGGCGCGACGCGAGGGCGGGGTGGGCTTTGTGGAGCACGCCGTGTTTCAATCCACGCGCCCGCACGGGGCGCGACGCGGCCAGGCAGCAACTCCTCTTCGGGCTGGCCGTTTCAATCCACGCGCCCGCACGGGGCGCGACCACGGGCTTCCCGCAGAAGCGGCGCGATGAGCTGGTTTCAATCCACGCGCCCGCACGGGGCGCGACAGCAATCGTCCGCTCTCGGATCAGAGTGCGTTCGTTTCAATCCACGCGCCCGCACGGGGCGCGACATCCCCAGGAGTAGTCCCGCATGCTGAGCTACGTGTTTCAATCCACGCGCCCGCACGGGGCGCGACTCTATACGCGCATCCCCGTCACCATCGACAACCTGGGTTTCAATCCACGCGCCCGCACGGGGCGCGACCGCTCCATCTGCCGCGTGAGCAGGTCGATTTCCTTGTTTCAATCCACGCGCCCGCACGGGGCGCGACGCAATACGCTGACGAGCGTTAGTGTGATCGTGGAGTTTCAATCCACGCGCCCGCACGGGGCGCGACCAGTGCAAAGCGTGGTGGAGTCGTTGGATTCGAAGTTTCAATCCACGCGCCCGCACGGGGCGCGACGCTGCAGCACCGGGGCCTGCTGCCGAATTTGATGTTTCAATCCACGCGCCCGCACGGGGCGCGACCCGGGGCAGTCCAGGGCCGATCCGACAGACGAGGTTTCAATCCACGCGCCCGCACGGGGCGCGACGTCACTGGCGACAACGAGCGCGAGGGCAACGAGGTTTCAATCCACGCGCCCGCACGGGGCGCGACAGTCAAATCAGCGCCACTATTGTTCGGGTGAGGGGTGTTTCAATCCACGCGCCCGCACGGGGCGCGACGCGTGCGGCAGGCGTCCTCAAGGTGTTCGAAGAGTTTCAATCCACGCGCCCGCACGGGGCGCGACCACACAAGGTCCGTCGCCATGTCCCAAATGGCCTTGTTTCAATCCACGCGCCCGCACGGGGCGCGACCATGTCAACCAGGATCATGAGCGGCATCAGCAAGTTTCAATCCACGCGCCCGCACGGGGCGCGACGCTGCAGGTTGCCACCCAGAAGGGCGTCGATCTGTTTCAATCCACGCGCCCGCACGGGGCGCGACTGTGATCGAGGTGTTCCGCCGCAAGCAGTACATGTTTCAATCCACGCGCCCGCACGGGGCGCGACGGACTTTCGAGAGCAGCGCACCCAGGCGCAGCAGTTTCAATCCACGCGCCCGCACGGGGCGCGACTCGCAAACTGACCAGGCCTGCTGCGTGCCCTGAAGTTTCAATCCACGCGCCCGCACGGGGCGCGACAAGATGCAAAGCACAGCACTGCTGCTGGGAATTGTTTCAATCCACGCGCCCGCACGGGGCGCGACGACCCAACTGCTTCCAGTTGCGGTTTGTCTGCGCGTTTCAATCCACGCGCCCGCACGGGGCGCGACGGTGAGGCTGTCGTGTTCCGTTGCTATCAATTGGAGTTTCAATCCACGCGCCCGCACGGGGCGCGACGCCTCACGAAAAGGCTCAAGCAGACCATCGTCGAGTTTCAATCCACGCGCCCGCACGGGGCGCGACACTTTTGTCCAAGTATTCAACGCCACCGCAATAGTTTCAATCCACGCGCCCGCACGGGGCGCGACCATATCGATTACGCCAGATGCAGGCTGGGGATCAGTTTCAATCCACGCGCCCGCACGGGGCGCGACTGCAGCTGCGCGCCGTCAGGGAACACGAACGGCGTGTTTCAATCCACGCGCCCGCACGGGGCGCGACAGGCAAGCTCTACGACGATGGGAGCGGGCAATGTTTCAATCCACGCGCCCGCACGGGGCGCGACCCAGGGCGCATTCATCAATCGTGGGCGCAACCCTGTTTCAATCCACGCGCCCGCACGGGGCGCGACGCGTGTCGTAGCCGTCATGCAGGTCTTTGCCGGAGTTTCAATCCACGCGCCCGCACGGGGCGCGACTCAGACGCAGACCCAACGAGCTACCGCACAAATGTTTCAATCCACGCGCCCGCACGGGGCGCGACTGTACGCGATGGCCAGGACCCAAAAACACCAGGTGTTTCAATCCACGCGCCCGCACGGGGCGCGACCAGAGCCTGTCGATGTAGAGACGTCAATGGGGCGTTTCAATCCACGCGCCCGCACGGGGCGCGACACAGAGCCTGTCGATGTAGAGACGTCAATGGGGCGTTTCAATCCACGCGCCCGCACGGGGCGCGACCGTTCATGCCCGCCAGCAGCAGGCCGTAGCGGTGTTTCAATCCACGCGCCCGCACGGGGCGCGACGTGTTTGGGGGCTGACATGCTCAATTGGCTCAAGTTTCAATCCACGCGCCCGCACGGGGCGCGACACCGCCGGCATCGCTGCGCACTTCATCGACGGCACAGTTTCAATCCACGCGCCCGCACGGGGCGCGACACGCCTACAAAACGCTGCTGGACCCCTGGCATGCCGTTTCAATCCACGCGCCCGCACGGGGCGCGACGGCGCTCAATGCCAAGGGCATCAGGAGCGAGAAGGTTTCAATCCACGCGCCCGCACGGGGCGCGACGGGGTACTTATAGAGCAATTTCACCGCTATGAAAAAAGCCAGGCTTCCGCGAACCAGGCGGCGCTGTCATGCCGCGGAATCGGCGTTCAGCCAATCCCTCGCACACCCCCTTTTGAAAACAACAGCTTGCGCGGCCGCGAACCTCAAGGGCAGGCGGCGGTCACTTGGGGTTCGCGCGGAGGTTCAGAAGACGAGGGGGGCGTCGAGGTCCAGCACGGGCTTTGCGCCGATGTGTTCGACCTTGCTGCGCCAGTGTTGGCCCAGGTAGTAGAACCTGAGGCTGTCCTGGGCGGGGTCGATGATTTGCATCAGCCGCGCCTTGAGGGCGACCCATTGCGCGGCGTCCACTTCTATCTCGAAGACGGAGTACTGCGCGCGCTGGCCGAAGTCCCGGCAGGCCTTGGCGATGCGCCGCAGGCGGCGGGCTCCACCCGGGTCCTGGGTACGGACGTCATAGCTCACCAGGACCATCATCGGCACACCTCATTTCTCATCGCCGGGCCGTCCCAAGATGAAAAAGCGGCTCCCTCGGGGGGCAGTGGACCTTGCGCAGCAAAGGGAGCGTGGGGGTCATGTTTCATTTCCAAAGGAATGGCGGATAGGCATCGAGATCACCGCGCAGGTGGCGAGCCAGCAGTTGCGCCTGAATGAAGGGGAACAGTCCGATGGCGGCTTTTTCTTCGATGAAAGCGTGGCGCAGTTCTTCGCGCTTGCGCTCCTGGTAGGCGGTCAGCACGGTCTTGCGTGATGCTTCGTTCAGCAGGACCGCGCCGTTGTCCATGGTCTGGAAGTCGCGCTCACCCAGTTGCTTGCGGTTGATCAGCGACAGCGCCAGCCGGTCCGCCAGCAGGGGGCGGAATTCCTCCAGCAAGTCCAGCGCCAGGCTAGGACGCCCGGGCCTGTCACGGTGCAGGAAGCCCACGGCGGGGTCCAGGCCCACGCTTTCGAGTGCTGAGCGGCAGTCGTGCGTGACGAGGGTGTAGAGAAAGGACAGCAAGGCATTGACCGCGTCGCGCGGCGGGCGCCGGCTGCGCCCGTGAAAGCGCATGGCGGGGCTGTCCACGCGAATGAGCATGTCGAACACGCCGAAATAGGCTTGCGCCGCCTCGCCCTCGTAGCCGCGCAGCATGTCCAGGCTGGTTTCTCCGGGCAGTTTTTCCGCAATGCGCCCCAGGCGCTTGTAGGCGTGCGTCAGTGCTGCCTCGGCTTCGGGCTCCAGCTTGTCGCCGTGGTCACGCAGTGCCCGGCCCAGGACCGCGCGCTGGTTGTGCAGCTTGCCCAGCAGGATGTTGTGGACGATGGCAGCGCAACGGCCCGGATCATCGCTGACCCGGTACTGCTGACGGCGCAGCAGCACGTTGCCGGAAACAGGCCCCTCCACCCGCGCAAGAAAGCGCCCGTTGGGCGTGAGAAAGCTGGTGCAGATGCCCTGCTCGGCGCAATAGCCCATCAGCGGTGGAGACACCAGCACGCGTCCGAAGCAGACCAGGCTCTCGAGCATGTGCACCGGCAGACGGGCACGCTCGCGCTGCTCGACCTCCATCACGATGTTGGCACCGTCCTTGCGCAGCCAGGCGCCTTCGGTGGTCACGTACAGGGTGTTCAGTTGCCGTCGCATGGACCTTCTTCCATCTGCTTGCTCCATTGCGCTGACAGCCAGGCATTGACACTCTGGGTTCGCCCCAACAGCCTGGGTTGGCAAAGGTCCAGCAGCGAACAGGCATCGCACAGCCGGGGGCTGTAGCGCGCCGTTGGCGTGGTGCCCGAGTCCAGCATGGAGCGCACCGCGGCAATGGTGCCGCAGGTGAGCTGACGCAGTTCTTCGTCGAAGCGCACATCGGTGCGCCTGCGGGCCTCGCCGTAGTAAAGGGCGCCCGCCTCTACCGGCTGGCCCAGCATGGACTCCAGGCACAGCGCCTGGGCGCAGAGCTGGACTTCATCGGCACGATGGGCCTTAGGCCGGCCGCGCTTGTATTCCACGGGAAACGCTCGCTCGCCCTGTGGGCCCTGGTGGAACTCCACTACGTCGGCAATGCCGGTGATGCCCAGGCGCGTCTCGGCCAGCGGCATGGCCGTGACAGTGCGCACACCCTTGCGCCGCTCGGCCTTGGGCTTGTCGGCCTTTTCGTGCAGCAGCCGGCCTTCAGCCGTATGCCGGCTTTCGGCCCAGAGCTGCTCGACATGGATGAGGGCGCATTGCCTTGGGCAGTACAGGTAATGCTGCAATGCCGACAGGGCAATGGCGTCGTCTTCGCTCATGGTGCGTCGGCGGCTTTGCCAACCGTCTCAGATCAGTTCCCGCAGGGTCACGCCCGAAGGCACGGCCGCAGTGTCGATGTGCACACGGTAGTCAGCAAAGCGCCGGGGAGCGCCCGCATCGGCCGGCTGTGCGGACTCCACCTTGACGGCGTCAAACAGCACATGCGCAGGCGCGTTGCCCATGGCGCTTTCATGTTCGAAGACGATGAGTTTGCGCGCCGCCATCTCGCCGCGTGCGGCGGAGCGGTCATGCTCGAACATGTTGATCAGCGCGCGCCAGAACAGGTCCAGGTCCTCGTTGGAAAACCCGGTGCGCTCGGCCAGCTTGGCCGAGATGAAGCCATGGGCACGGTACAGGCCGTAGGGAATGATGTGCTTGCGGCCCATGGTGCGGTTGTCGCCACTCTGGGCTTCGGCCTCTTTTTCCGTGGTGACGGCCATGCGCGTGATGGAGATTTCCAGCGGCACCACGGGGTCGATGGAGGTGGCGAAGGCCATCTGTATGGGTCCGCGCACCTGGCCCGCATTGACGCCCGTGGTCATGACAGCGCCAAAGGTGCGGATGTCGAAGAAGTTGGCGCACATCCAGGCCGTGATCTCGCGGGCCTTGGCTTCGTCCTTGGGCAGTTTCTTGTCTTCGGGCTTGAGGCCGATGGCCTCGTAGGCCTTGCGGTGCTGTTGGTTCAGGATGGCCTTTTCCTGCATGTAGATGGCATGGCCAGGCGCATCTTCCTTGTCCAGGCTCACGAAGTTGCGGATCTTGCGCTTGAGGCAGACATCGGTGACCAGGCCTCGATTGGTCTCGGGGTCCAGGCGCGGCAGGTTGCCGGCATCCGGATCGCCATTGGGATTGCCATTGGTGATGTCGAACAGGTAGACGAATTCGTAGCGGTGGGCGATGGCGGTCATGCGGGATCTCCGTCAGTGCGGTCTTCGGTGGAATCGGTGCTGTCGTCGTTGGCGGCAGACTTGTTGAAGCGGCTTTGCGACTGGTGGTAGTAGCCGATGGCGAAACGGCCCTGGTCTTCGATGCGCAGGCTGCGGGGGAAGCTGTCGGTGAGGCCGCCGACAATCTCGCCAATGTCCTTTTCCAGCCCCACGGCAGCGCCCGGCCTGTCCTTGCGCAGGCGCCCCAGATGGTTTTGCGCATTGCGCAGCAGCATGGGAAATACCGATGCCGGCGTGGCCGAGGCCGCGCCGTAGTAGCGGTCGCGGATGGTCGCGTTGACCTGCCCGCCCAACGCCTGGCGCTGCGCGCTTTCCAGCACGGCGAAAAGGCGGCCCAGCCGGTAGGCCGCGTTGGTGGATTCCTTGTCCAGACTCACGGGGATCTCCTCCTTGTCACTGTTGATTCCGAGGCGGCGCTCACGCGCCAGAATGCCTTTGCAGATACCCACGCGCAGCCCCGACAGATGGCCGTCGCTGCGCATGCGCATCAGCACGTTGGCCAGCAGGCTGCGCGGATAGGGGCGGCCGGTGAGCACGGCGCGCATGAACTCGCCCACGAGATTGCTCATGGCGTCATCCATCTTGGGTGCGCTGCCCTCACGGTGCGGTGCCGTGGCCAGCACCACGCGGTAAGCCGAGGGCGCGGTCTTCCAGGGCACAGGCTCCAGATGAAAGTCCTGCGCATGCTCCGCCAGGCGGCGCGCAAACAGGCCCAGCGTGCCGACCTCCCAGAAACGGATGGAGATGCGCGAGGCATTGGGCGCCAGGCCCAGCACGTACATGCGCGTGTCTTCCTCAAGCCTGGGGTCGATGTCGCTGAGCGGCCGGCCTTTCTGCACCTTCTCCAGTTCGATGCGGATGCGCGCGGCCTCCTGGTCGTCCGAGGGACGGTCATCGAGCAGGTCGGCCAGCAGCGACTCGGCCCGCACGGCCTGTTCGGCCTCCTGGCCATCTGCGGCCTCGGCCCAGAAGACGATGCTGGTATCACCGATCTGCAGGCGCTGGCGGTTATGCTCGCCGCGCCGCAGCAGGTGGTTGAGCACGGTGGTGTAGGCAAAGGCGGCCTGCTCCGAGACAGGTGCGTTGTCGCCCTGGCTTTTGCCGTAGGAAGTGAATGACTCCTGGTTGAAGGAGACGATGGAGGCGCCAGAACTCTGCGCACCGCTGACGCCCTTGATGACCGGGTGCAGGCGCGCCACGGGCAGGCTTTCGCCGCTCACAAGACAGGTCGCCACCGACTCCTGACTGCTTTCTCCACCGTCGTCGCTGTCCAGAAGCCGGGCACGCAGGGCCTGAGCGGCCGGGCGTTCGTGCAGATAGGCCTTTTCGCCATCCATGCGGAACACCATGTTGGCATCGAGCATGTCCGGGGTGAAATTGGGCGCTTCGAATTGCTGCGGCGTCCAGGCATCGAGAAAGCCCAGCAAGGCCTTCAGGCCCGCGTCCTGCGTGCCGGCCAGATGCTCGCGGTGCGAGGCCTTGAAGGCTTCATGCTCCTTGTCCGCGCGCTTGCTGGTTGCGCTCACGCCCAGCACATAGCTGGTCTTGTCCCAGAGGAAGTTGGACTTGATGCCCACCGTTCTTTTCTCCGGCTGGGGCACGTTCATCACGCACGGCAGCGGCTTCTTGCCCGTGGTGTCGCGGATGTCGTTGACCTGCACCACACGGCCATCGGTGGCCAGCAGGATCTCGTAGCTGATCCTCTCGGGGCTGTAGCCAAAGGGCGCCAGGCCCTCCTCGCGGCGTTCCAGCAGCCGTTGGTAGTAGGTGGCAAGCGCCTGCAGGATCATGACTTGAGCTCCTCGCTGTGCCAGGGCGGCACGGCGATCACGCCACCGGACATGCTGGCGCGGAAAAAGCGCGGGGCCATGCCGTTGGCAAAGTCGATGTCGTGCAGCATCCAGCCCAGGTCCCGCTCGGGCAGCAGGCTTTCGTGCGGCGTGGGCAATGCCTCGCCGTCTTCGAGCAGGCCGAAGTCCGCCGGAAACTCGCGCACGCCCAGGCAGGGCATCTGAAAGCACTGGCCCTTGCGCGCTCGGCGGTTGAAGATGTCCAGGTGCTTGCCCACCGAGTCGTCGGCGCCTGCCTTGGGCGTGAGCTCGAAATGCGCCTCGATCACATAGGCCACGTCGCGCAGCACCGTGGCTGCGCGCTGCTGACGATCCTGGTCCACATGCGTGACCAAGCCTTCCGTGGAGCCGGCCTTCATCGCCTTGGACACACTGGCCGGAGAGATCTTGCTGCCCACCTCGTTGCGCCGTATCGATTCAAAGCGGATCGGCTTCAGAACGTGGATGCGGTCTACGCTCCAACGTATGGCCGGCTTCCAGTGGATGGCCTCCAGAATGCCGCGCGCGGCCGAAGGCGTGATGACGTCATAGCTGACGCGCTCACCCTTCATCTCGGGTCTGGTGAAGCAGGCGCGCTCACCCCAGACCTTCAGTTTCACTCCAAATCCCATGCCCTCTCCTCTCCTTCAGCGGCAAGACACCGTTGCCTGCGCTACCAGCACAAATGCTCGGTCTGGATCAGCGCGGGCTCATCCCAATGGATGCCATGGCGGGGGTCGTACAAGCCCTCGTGCGCCAGCACCATGAATTGATCACCCCATTTGCTCTCGGCCACCGGCACCACGGCCCCGGCCTTGCGCAGCGCATCAAAGCCTTGTCGCGGCAGTTGCACCAGGTAGGGCTGCAGGCTGCGCGCCAGGCCCACGCTGCCTTGCGCATGCTCCAGCGCCCGCAGCGCGTCCCTGGCCTTGTCGTCATACGGCACGATCACCGGTATCTGCACGCTGTCGATGAGCCGGAACTTCGCCGCCAGGGTTTCCATCGGCAGGCTGTCGAAGCGGCTTGCCGTCAGTTGCCCCAGCAGATCCGGCACATCCAGGGCCTGCGAGCCCTTTTGCCAGTACAGCAGCGAGAAGTAGCGCTGGATGGCCTCGGGGGCCAGAGGCTGCGCCTCGAACTGCCTGAGCACTTCTCGCGCCTTCTCCGCGTACTGCTTGAGTTCAGGTGGCGGTGCCCAATCCGGATTGCCCGGCAGAAACACAAGCAGCTCGCTGGTATCCCTGGCGCGCCGTCCCTCCCGGTTGCAGCGGCCAGCGGCCTGGGCGATGGAGTCCAGGCCCGCCTCGGCACGCAGCACGGTGGGAAAGTCCACATCGACGCCGGCCTCTATCAAGCTCGTCGATACCAGCCGGCAGGGTTTGCCTTCCTTGAGCATCTGCCGCACTTCGGCCAGCACCTCGCTGCGGTGCCGGGCACACATCAGCGTGGTCAGATGGCGTGCGCCGGGCAGATCGGCCATGGCCTGGTAGACGGCCCGCGCATGGCGGCGGTTGTTGACGATGCACAGCACCTGTTCGCGCGAGCGCATGTGCCCGGCCAGCGCCTCATCGTCCAGCACGCCCAGGTGCCGCACGCGCACGCGCTCCAGTTGCGTGAACAGCCGGTCCGGGTCGGGCGCCAGCTCCCTCATTTCGTTCAGGCCGTCCTCGAAATCGGGCGCCACCAGTGCAGGCTGGGTCGCGGTGCATAGCACCACGCTCGCGCGGTAGTTGCGCGCCAGTTCGTCGATGGCCGCCACGCAGGGCCGCAGCAGTTTGAGGGGCATGGTCTGGGCCTCGTCCAGCACGACCACGCTGCCCGCGATGCGGTGCAGCTTGCGGCATTGCGATGGCCGGGCGGCGAACAGGCTTTCGAAGAACTGCACGGCCGTGGTAACGATGATGGGCGCGTCCCAGTTCTCCATGGCCAGCTGCAGCTTCTTTTGCGCCTGGTATTTTTCAGGGTCGTCGCGCGGCGGCTCGGTCTGCACGAAAGCGCTGTGGTGCTCCAGCACGGCGGCATCGCCCAGCGGGCCCAGGGCCCTGCGAAATACGGCGGCGTTCTGCTCGACGATGCTGGTGAACGGAATCACGAAGATCACTCGGCTCAGGCCATGGCGTATGGCATGGTCCAGCGCGAAGGCCAGCGAGGCCAGCGTCTTGCCCCCACCCGTGGGCACCGTCAGGGAAAACAGCCCCGGCGCCAGTTCCGCCTGCGCACGCACATGCTGCAGGATGCCTGAGCGGATGGGGTTGACGTCGCCCCCCGTCGGCAGACCTGCCAGGAAGTGATCGAGCTGCTCGCGCAAGGCCTGCAGGCTGGGGGCCGGCTTACCCGCGCTGCGATGATCGGGACGGCTTTCCGTCTTCAGATAAAAGCGCTCCGTATCGAGAAAATCGGCATCGACCAGGCATGAAAACATCATGCGTGTGAAAAATGCCAACTGGAAATTCTTGCGTTTGCCGTCACAGGGCTTGAGATCGACCATGGGCAGCTTGGCGGGCAATGCGATGTCTCGCTTCCAGGCGGAATCGAGCGCCGGCAATTCATACCCGTCATCGAGCCGCTGGCGCAATGCGGATCTTTCCCCTTGCCCATCCCCATTGGCCAATCCCGCATGGTGCCCGGCAATGCCATAGGCCAGCAAATGGCCTATTCCGGGATAGTGTCTGGCCGCAATGCGCGCGCCCCAGGTGGAGTGGTCCACGCGCAGTGCGCCGCCTTGCAGCCGAAGTTGGTAGGGCTCGGTGTACTTGCCCAGGTCATGCAGCCAGCCCTGTATCTCAGCCAGCTCACCGGCACCGAAGGCCTGTGCGAACTGTCGAGCCAGTGTGCCCACACCCTTCAGATGATCCGGCAGGGATTGCCAATCGGCCTTTGAAACATTGGCTGTGGAATGCGCAAAGAAGTCACCCATAAGACAATTCAGATTCTTCCGTCTATTTCTCGGCAAAAACAGGAATAGTCCTAAGAAAAAACACCGCAGGCACCAAAAGCGCCTGCGGTGTTTATTTGACCAGTCCAAGGCTGGACCGACTATAGGGGAAATATCAGCCTACACGGCGCAATCCCGATCAGGAGTCAGCGGATTTCAACGCGCCGTCGTATCGCTGCTGGCCGCCACGATGGGGATATAGAACTCCCCGCCGGCACGGTTGAATTCCTCGGCCTTGGCCTGCATTCCTGCGGCAATGCCTTCCTGCTCGGCCACGCCCTTGGCAGCGGCGAATTCGCGCACTTCCTGGGTGATCTTCATGGAGCAGAACTTGGGGCCGCACATGGAGCAGAAGTGCGCCACCTTGGCGCTGTCCTTGGGCAGGGTTTCGTCGTGGTAGGCCTGGGCGGTGTCGGGGTCCAGGCCCAGGTTGAACTGGTCCTGCCAGCGGAAGTCGAAGCGGGCCTGGCTCAGCGCGTCGTCGCGGGCGCGGGCGCCGGGGTGGCCCTTGGCGACGTCGGCGGCGTGGGCGGCGATCTTGTACGCGATGATGCCCTGCTTGACGTCGTCGCGGTCGGGCAGGCCCAGGTGTTCCTTGGGCGTGACGTAGCACAGCATGGCGGTGCCGAACCAGCCGATCATGGCCGCGCCGATCGCGCTGGCGATGTGGTCGTAGCCGGGGGCGATGTCGATGGTCAGCGGGCCCAGGGTGTAGAACGGCGCCTCGTGGCAGTGCTTGAGCTGCTCGGTCATGTTGGCCTGGATCATGTGCATGGGCACGTGGCCGGGGCCTTCGATCATGGTCTGCACGTCGTGCTTCCAGGCCAGCTGAGTCAGCTCGCCCAGGGTCTGCAGTTCGGCGAACTGGGCCTCGTCATTGGCGTCCGAGGCGCTGCCGGGGCGCAGGCCGTCGCCCAGCGAGAAGCTGACGTCGTACTGCTTCATGATGTCGCAGATGTCCTCGAAGTGCTCGTACAGGAAGCTCTCGCGGTGGTGGGCCATGCACCACTTGGCCATGATGGAGCCGCCGCGCGAGACGATGCCCGTGCGGCGCTGGGCCGTGAGGTGGATGTAGGCCAGACGCACGCCGGCGTGGATGGTGAAGTAGTCCACGCCCTGCTCGGCCTGCTCGATCAGGGTGTCGCGGAAGATGGGCCAGGTCAGGTCCTCGGCAATGCCGCCCACTTTCTCCAGCGCCTGGTAGATGGGCACGGTGCCGATGGGCACGGGCGAGTTGCGGATGATCCAGTCGCGCGTGGTGTGGATGTTCTTGCCCGTGGACAGGTCCATCACGTTGTCCGCGCCCCAGCGGATGGCCCAGACCAGTTTCTCGACCTCTTCCTCGATGCTGGAGGTGACGGCCGAGTTGCCGATGTTGGCGTTGATCTTGACCTTGAAGTTGCGCCCGATGGCCATGGGCTCGATCTCGGGGTGGTTGATGTTGGCCGGGATGATGGCGCGGCCGCGCGCCACTTCGTCGCGCACGAATTCGGGCGTGATGATCTTGGGGATGGCGGCGCCCAGGCCGTTGCCGGCCAGGCGGGCCTCGCGCGCGGCGTCCTGCTGGTACTCGGCCATCCATTCGCGGCGGCCGTTCTCGCGCAGGGCCACGTATTCCATCTCGGGCGTGATGATGCCCTTGCGCGCGTAGTGCATCTGGGTGACGTTGCCGCCGCTCTTGGCGCGGCGCGGCTGGCGCTGCAGCGATGCGGCCTCGGCCCGCAGGCGGGCCACGCGCTCGTCTTCCTCGCCGCGCTTGCCGCCGTCGTCCAGGGCCTGGCGCAGGCGGCCGGCGTAGTACTCGCTGTCGCCGCGCGACTCGATCCAGGCATTGCGTACGCCCGGCAGGCCGCTGCGCACGTCGATGGCCACGGCCGGATCGGTGTAGGGGCCCGAGGTGTCATAGACGCTGACCTGCTCGCCATTGGTCAGCTGGATATCGCGCACGGGCACGTTGAGGCCGCTGTGCAGGCTGCCTTGCAGATAGCTCTTGGTGGAGGCCGGGAACGGCTTGCGCGACTGCGCCAGCAGGTCGGAAAAACGCTGTGCGTCTGGAGCTTCGCCGGCTGCGGGGGTGAAGATGGAATCGGGAGCGTTCATGTCGGGTTCCTTGCGTTCAAAGCGTCGATCAACAACGCTCCGGGAACCGGACACTCCTTGGGCTGTGCCAAAGGCCGCGCACCGGGCTATGCCAGTGTGGGCCTGCCAGGGCCGTATGGCCTTGGCCCCTGGTTGCCACGCACGCCAAGGCGCACGAGCAGCCTTGGTTGGCAAGGGCCGATGCGCATCGGATGGTGGCCTGCCTGGCCGTTGCGGCCCTGCGTGTATCCGCCGTGGCGGACTTCCATCCTCTGACTTCGGCCCCGCTTCAGGGTCCCGCTCTTCTTCCGCCGGTATCAACCGGATCAAGTTCGTCGGGTTCGCCTCCTGGCCCATGCAGCGCATGGACCGGTTGGCATCTCAGTGCATCAGCACACCCCGGAGCAGCGGCAAGTATAGGGGATGGTTGGCGGCCCATCGCCTGCGGGTTTGCCCAGGGGCCATGCGCCGCAGTCAGTCGAAGCCGCGCAGCGCACCCCATTCGGCCAGCGGAGCGCGCGTGGCGCGCCAGCCGTTGATGGGGGCGTTCTTGTCCTCGTAGCCCAGCGCAATGCCGAAGGCCACGTGGTAGCCCTCGGGCAGCGCCAGCGCCTGGGTCACGGCGTCGTTGTAGCGGCGCCAGAAGCCCTGGGCGCAGGTCGCCAGGCCATTGGCGCAGGCCAGCAGCATGAAGGACTGCAGGTAGATGCCCAGGTCCACCCATTGCGGCAGGCCCATGCGCTCGTCCACCGCCACGATCAGGCCCACGGGCGCGCCGAAGAACTGGCCGTTGCGGGCCAGCTGCTCCAGCCGCGCGGGCTTGTCGTCGCGCGGAATGCCCAGCGACTGGTACAGCTCTTCGCCATTGGCAAAGCGCCGGCTGCGGTAGGGCTCCCAAAGGTTGGGCGGGTAGGACAGGCCGGGCTGGGCGTCCTGGGGCTCGGCTTCGGCAACGGCGGTGAGCAGTTGCTGCAGCGGCTCGCCCGTCAGCGCCAGCACGCGCCAGGGCTGCAGGTTGCCGCCCGAGGCCGCTTGTGCCGACTGTTCCATCAGGGAGCGCACCAGGGCCGCATCGGGCGACTGGGGCAGGAAGGCGCGCACGGAGCGGCGCGCATGCAAGGCCTGTTCAACGTTCATGCTGGTCGGAGTCTCCGGTCTTCTTGGGGGATCTTGGGGATCTTGGGGATCTTTGGTGATCTTGTGCAGGCCTACTTGCCCATGATCTGGTCGATCTTGTCCTTCTGGAAGGCCTGCGGGCGCTCGGACTCGCAGGGCACGCAGTCGCCCACCTTGCTGCCGGCTGAGAGCTTGGCAATGGCCTCCCACAGCAGCGCGATCTGCTGCTCATGCGCGGCCGCGCCATCGCTCAGGCCGCGCATGGCCTGGGCCACGGGGTCCATTTCCTGGGTGATGCCGTAGGCCGTGAACGGCTGGGGCGCGGCAGAGGCCGGGACCTTGATGGACTCGGCCTTGGCCGATGCCAGGTCGTGCTCGGTCACATCGGCGCTGTGGCCGTTCTTGCTGGCGATGATGCGTGCCGGAATGCCCACGGCCGTGGCGCCTGCGGGCACGGGCTTGATGACCACGGCATTGCTGCCGATCTTGGCGCCGTCGCCCACCTCGAAGCCGCCCAGCACCTTGGCGCCCGCGCTGACCACCACATCGCGGCCCAGCGTGGGATGGCGCTTGGCGCCCTTGTACAGCGAGGTGCCGCCCAGGGTCACGCCGTGGTAGATGGTGCAACCATCGCCGACCACGGCCGTCTCGCCGATGACGACGCCCATGCCGTGGTCGATGAAGACGCGCTCGCCGATGACGGCGCCGGGGTGGATCTCGATGCCCGTGAGCCAGCGGCCGATGTGCGAGATGAAGCGCCCCAGCCACTTGAGGCCATGGTTCCAGCACCAGTGCGCCGGGCGCTGCAGCCAGATCGCATGCAGACCCGGATAACAGGTGATGACCTCCCAGGTGCTGCGTGCCGCAGGGTCGCGGTCGAGGATGCACTGGATATCGGAGCGCAGGCGGTCAAGCATCTAGGGGCTGGTTATTGTTGACAAGACCGCTCAGTCTAGCGTTTCGCTGGAGTGCTCTGCAGCATGGCCTTCGCAACACCGCGCAGGATGTGGATTTCCTCGGCGGTCAGTTGCGAGCGGTTGAAAAGCTGGTTGAGGCGCGGCATGAGCTTCTTGGGCGCAGCCGGATCGAGAAAGCCGATATGCGCCAGCGCCTGCTCCCAATGGCCCAGCATGCCGGCCACCTGGGCCGCGTCGGCACGCTGCGGCGCGGGCGTGTGTTCCACCACGGGAAAGCCGCCCAGCGCCTGGCGCCATTCGTAGGCCACCACCTGGATGGCCGCCCCCAGGTTCAGCGAGCCGAACTGCGGATTGGACGGAATCGACAGCGCCACATCGCTGCGGTAGACATCGTCGTTGCTCATGCCGAAGCGCTCGCAGCCGAACAGGAAGGCCACGCCGGACTGGTTGCAGCGCGGCGCGAAAGCCGGTGCGGACACGGATGCATCGGCAGGCGGCGCCGCTTCATCGGGCGCATCGGCCTCATCGGGCGCAGCCAGCACATCCAGCGCCCCGCTGAGCAGCAGCTCGAAATGCTGTCGCGGCGTGCGCGTGGGCGGGCCGAAGTCGCGCGGCGTCATGGCAGTGGCGCACAGATGGCTGATGCCGTCCAGCGCCTCCTCCAGCGTCTCGACCACGCGCGCATTGCCCAGCACGTCCAGCGCGCCGCTGGCCCGCTGGATGGTCTCTTCCTTGCGCAGCACGTTGGGCCAGCGCGGGCGCACCAGCACCAGGTCGTCAAAGCCCATGGTCTTCAAGGCGCGGGCGGCGGCACCCACATTGCCGGCGTGGCTGGTTTCTATCAGTACGAATCGGGTTTTCATGGCGTCGCTGGCCTGCCGGCGCCGGCAGAGCCCCCAAGACGGGACAGGTTGCGCAGCACAAAACGGACAAGGCGGGTAAAATTGCGCGCTATTGTCGCCGCCCCGCATCGCCGGACGCGGCTTTTTCCGTTCTTACCCGCGTCAAACAGCCTGCTTTTGCCAGAGAGGACCGTCCTCTCCTTGCACAGCCGCTGCTCCGCCAACGCCTCACAATCTATGTCGACCAACCTGCATCCCATGCTCAACGTGGCCATCAAGGCCGCACGCGCCGCCGGCGCCATCATCAACCGCGCGGCTCTTGACGTGGAATCCGTGCGTGTCGCACAAAAGCAGGTCAACGACTTTGTGACCGAGGTGGACAAGGCGGCCGAGCAGGCCATCATCGAAACCTTGCTGGGCGCCTACCCGGGCCACGGCATCCTGGCCGAGGAATCGGGCAACGAGTTCGGCGCCAAGAACTCCGACTACGTCTGGATCATCGATCCGCTGGACGGCACCACCAACTTCATCCACGGCTTCCCCGTGTACTGCGTGAGCATTGCCCTGTCCTTCAAGGGCAAGGTGGAGCACGCCGTGGTGTACGACCCCTCGCGCAACGACCTGTTCACGGCCACGCGCGGCCGCGGCGCCTACCTGAATGACCGCCGCATCCGCGTGTCCAAGCGCATCCAGCTCAAGGACAGCCTGATCTCCACCGGCTTCCCCTTCCGCCGTGGCGACAACTTCAAGCAGTACATGAACATGCTGGGCGACGTGATGCAGGAAACCGCAGGCGTGCGCCGCCCCGGCGCCGCCGCGCTGGACCTGGCCTACGTGGCAGCCGGCTTTGCCGATGGCTTCTTCGAAAGCGGCCTGCAGATCTGGGACGTGGCCGCTGGCAGCCTGCTGGTGACCGAGGCTGGTGGCCTGGTCGGCAACTTCACGGGTGAGGCGGATTTCCTGGAGCAGAAGGAATGCCTGGCGGGCAATCCGCGCATCTATGGTGCGCTGGTCGGCATCGTTGGCAAGTACAGCAAGTTTGCTTCTGCTGGTGAGAAGGCGGGTGTGCGGCAGGCTTTGGCGGATTCTGGTGAGGCGGCTCCGGCTGCTGATGTGGAGGCTGCTGAGTCTGAGCAGCAGCCTGAGGCCTGATTTCGGCTTCTCCTGGCTCTCTTTGAAACAGCTCCTTCAAGGAGCTGTTTTTCGTTGAGCCTTTGGATTTGGGACGGGGCGCTTGTTTTTGTCCCTGCCGGGGGGTTGTTTTTCGAGGCCGGGTCTCGGCCCGGCGGCCGACCTACCTTTCTTTGATTCGTCAAAGAAACGTAGGCCAAAGAAAGACGACCCGAATGTCCACGTCCCTTCGCTTCGCTGCGGGCAACCTGCGCCGGGCCGCCTGCGGGGTTCGCCGTGAAACTCACTTCGCGCTGCGCGCTACGTTCAGACAATCACGGCGAGTCAGATGAAGAGGCAGTCCTGTCCTGCGGCAGGACTGCAACCCCGCAGGCGGCCCGACGCAGGCGTGGGCATACGGGAGGGGTGAGGGGGGCCAGGGTCAGGGACAGCATGCTGCCCGCTGCACGTTTGCCGCCTCTTTTACCTCGCGCGTGCGTTGATCACGGCCTCGGCCACGTTGCGCGGTGCTTCGGCGTAGTGCTTGAACTCCATGGAGTAGGTGGCACGGCCTTGCGTTTGCGAGCGCAGCGAAGTGGCGTAGCCGAACATTTCGGACAGGGGCACTTCGGCCTTGATGGACTTGCCGCCGCCGGCCATGTCGTCCATGCCCTGCACCATGCCGCGCCGCGAGGACAGGTCGCCCATGACGGTGCCGGCGTAGTCTTCGGGCGTCTCGACTTCCACGGCCATCATGGGTTCCAGGATGACGGGGCTGGCCTTTTTCGCCGCTTCCTTGAAGCCGAAGATGGCCGCCATCTTGAACGCCATTTCGTTGGAGTCCACGTCGTGGTACGAGCCGAAGGTCAGCGTGACCTTGACGTCCACCACGGGGTAGCCGGCCAGCACGCCGCTGGTCAATGCCTCTACCACGCCCTTTTCCACCGCAGGGATGTACTCGCGCGGCACCACGCCGCCCTTGATGGCGTCGACGAACTCGAAGCCCTTGCCGGGTTCCTGCGGCTCCACCGAGAAGACCACGTGGCCGTACTGGCCCTTGCCGCCGGACTGGCGCACGAACTTGCCGTCCACATCGGTGACTTTCTTGCGGATGGTCTCGCGATAGGCCACCTGGGGCTTGCCCACGTTGGCTTCCACGTTGAACTCGCGCTTCATGCGGTCCACGATGATTTCCAGGTGCAGCTCGCCCATGCCGGCAATGATGGTCTGCCCCGATTCCTCATCGGTGCGCACGCGGAACGACGGGTCTTCGGCGGCCAGGCGCGACAGGGCGATGCCCATCTTTTCCTGGTCGGCCTTGGACTTGGGCTCCACGGCCTGGGCGATGACGGGCTCGGGGAAGACCATCTTCTCCAGCACGATGGGCGCGGACGGGTCGCACAGGGTCTCGCCCGTGGTCACGTCCTTCAGGCCCACGCAGGCGGCAATGTCGCCGGCGTGGATTTCATCGACCTCCAGGCGTTCATTGGCATGCATCTGCACGATGCGGCCAATGCGCTCCTTCTTGTCCTTGACGGAGTTGAGCACGCTGTCGCCCTTGTTGAGCACGCCCGAGTAGACGCGCACAAAGGTGAGCTGGCCCACGAAGGGGTCGGTCATCAGCTTGAAGGCCAGGGCAGAGAACTTCTCGCTGTCATCGGCGTGGCGCACGATGATGGAGCCGTCTTCCGCATGGCCTTCCACGGGCGGCACTTCCAGCGGCGAAGGCATGAGCTCGACCACGGCGTCCAGCAGACGCTGCACGCCCTTGTTCTTGAAGGCCGAGCCGCACAGCATGGGCTGGATCTCGCCCGCAATGGTGCGCAGCCGCAGGCCGCGCAGGATGTCGGCCTCGGGCAGGTCGCCCTCTTCCAGGTAGCGGTTCATCAGGTCTTCGCTGGCCTCGGCAGCCGCCTCGACCATGGCCTCGCGCCATTTCTTGGCGTCCGCCACCATGGCTGCGGGAATGTCCTGGTACTCGAACTTCATGCCCTGCGTGGCCTCGTCCCAGATGATGGCCTTCATCTTGAGCAGGTCCACCACGCCGGTGAACTGCTGCTCTGCGCCAATGGGCAGCACGATGGGCACGGGGTTGGCCTTGAGGCGGTCGATCATCATCTGCCGCACGCGCAGAAAATCCGCGCCCGTGCGGTCCATCTTGTTGACGAAGGCCAGGCGCGGCACCTTGTACTTGTTGGCCTGGCGCCAGACCGTCTCGGACTGCGGCTGCACGCCGCCCACGGCGTCATAGACCATCACGGCGCCGTCGAGCACGCGCATGGAACGCTCCACCTCGATGGTGAAATCCACGTGGCCCGGGGTGTCGATGATGTTGATGCGGTGCTGGTCAAAGCGGCCGTCCATGCCCTTCCAGAAGCAGGTGGTGGCCGCCGAGGTGATGGTGATGCCGCGCTCCTGCTCCTGCTCCATCCAGTCCATGATGGCGGCGCCTTCGTGCACCTCGCCCAGCTTGTGGCTCACCCCGGTGTAGAACAGGATGCGCTCGGTCGTGGTCGTCTTGCCGGCATCGATGTGCGCGGAGATACCAATGTTGCGATAGCGTTCTATGGGGGTATGGCGGGCCATGAAAGGACTCCTGGGTGCTGATAAGCGTTGATGCGTGGATCTGCCGTGGGCTGGGATTCTCGCGGGGGTTGAATGAGGGTTGATGACAATTGGAATGTACGAAGACAATCGTACTATCTTCCGCAACTTCTTGCAGAACGATTCATGTTTTCACCACGCCATGCCCCTGTCTGCCAGATAACTGCCCGCGCCACGCCGCATCAGCGACGTGCGGCATTGCTTCCATGGCACAGTGGCGCCCCATCGACTGGACGATTCATGCTTGCCAACCACCCCGACCGCGAACAGATACGCCTGGAAAACTTGCTCAACGCCCTGGGCAACCCCCTGCGCCTGGCCGTGGTGCGCGCGCTGGCCGCAGGCCATGAGCGCGCCTGCGGCTCGCTCTTGCAGGGCCAGTCCAAATCCACCATGACCCACCACTGGCGCGTGCTGCGCGACAGCGGCGTGATCTGGCAGCGCCCCGATGGCCGCGAGAACCTGCTCTCCCTGCGCCGCGAAGACCTGGATGCGCGCTTTCCCGGCCTGCTGGACGCGCTGCTGCAGGCCCTGGCCGAAGACCCGCTCACCGAACAGGCAACAGCAGCGCACCTCAAACCCTGCCCTTGAAGCCCGGCCCCTGCAACGCAGGCGGCAGCCCTGCGCCCTACCCCTTCACGGCAAGCGCCGCAGCAACGCCCTCATCCGCAAACCGCTTGGCCGCCTTGAGCAGATAGCTCACGGCATAGAGGATGGGGTCATCGGCCTCATCGCCATTGAGATGGTCCACCACCTCGACGGCATAGCCCAGGTCCACCGCCGTGTCGTGCAGCAGGCCCAGCAGCTCCTTGTCCTGCGGCTCCAGCGACTGCGCCTGATCGGCCTTGGCGTAGTAGATGCGCAGCAGGTCGCGGCAGACGCAGTTGATGGCTGTGACCTTGTGGCGAGCGTGCAGCTCCAGCACTTCGAGAGCAGCGCCCAGGTGCAGGACGGCGTCTATGGCCAGGTCGTCGAGGTTGGGTTGAGAAACGGTGCGGATGTCTTGATCCATCGAAGCCTCCTCTGATGATTGAAGCCTGCGTCTCGGCCTCGTACCGAGCTGTGCCGGATGCAAGGCAGCAGCAGCCCAAGATCAATAAAAGAGTTAAATATAACGTGGTTTAAATTGCATCAAAAACTGACGCTCTTGCCCATGCAAAAGCGTCCTGTCAAACGCGGCCGTCCAGTCGGCGCAACTTCATTCGATGCAGACATTGCCCGGGCTTTCGGCGCGGCGGTGCGCGCCCTTCGCAACGAGCGCGGCATCTCCCAGGAATCACTGGCCAACCTCGCCGATATCGAGCGTTCTCACATGGGCAAGGTGGAGCGTGGGGAGCACATGCCGACCCTGGCTATCGTGTTCAAGATTGCGCGGGGGCTGGGGTGTGGTTCGGCTGAGGTGATGGGGAGGGCTGAGGAGGAGCTGGGAGTGGGGGGGACTACGCTAGCGGATTCAGGAGTGCGATGATTTGCCTTAGTCTCTAAGCGACTGCATCTCATCAATGCAGCATTGATCCCTAAGGTAAGCGAACAACGATGGATTCAACCGGTCGCCAGATCGCCTTGGCTGGGCGGTTCAGGCTGGTGCTGCCGTTTGGCCCTTGCCGTAACAAGCTTCTGCAGTCGTCCAAGGCCATCTGTTGTGACAACCGGCCAGAGACATCGCTGACAGCTACCAGGGCGGCCTCAGGTGAAAGCGGAAGTGCGTAGAGGACTTTGGGCCGACTGCTCAGGATACCGATGACGTTCTTATCCCTTTCGTCATTTCATGTGACTGAACTTTTGGCAAGCCTGGATATGATTCGCCGGCCAACTAATTCCAAACCAGTACGGTTCTTAGCTCCGAGGTTCGGGGACTTTCGGCAGGTTCCTAGCGATCGGGCCGACTTGGAGCTTGCCGACACGAGCGCGACCTAGCACCTCTATGCGTCGAGGCAGCGTCAGGTAGTGCGAAGTATTGCAAGTCCACCTCAGCGAGGCATATCCCGCCAAGAGACGGTGACCTATCCACCGTGGATCGACCGTGGGCTCAAGGCGTGGCTGGTTCGCCAGCAGCAGCAGCCCCATGAACTGGACCCACTCCTCTCGCTCCAGCAAGGAGTCGCCATAGCCATGGAATGAGCGGCCGCTTGCGTACCAAGATATTCTTTGGAAAAAGTTATCCCCGAGGAAGCTACGTAGTTTTTCCAGATGAGCGCGCGCAGAAGTTGACATATCCACCATGACCAGATGCAGACGTCGTCCATCCCGCATCAACAGGTCGGAGTGCACAGCTAGCTCTCGACCCTGTCCCGCGCCTTCCATCACTCGGTACACCTCTGCCTCGTCCAAGAACTGCTCAACTGACATGATGAAGCTACTACGCCGGTCTTCGACGGTCTGAGGCGTGTAGGCGTAGTAGCTAAAAGGCACTGCCGCCACTTCTGCGGACCGCTCGACGATAGACCGCAGGTGCCAGTATGGATGGGTATCAGGAATCACAATTTGTACTTCAAAGTGAATCGCCTCATGGTTCGTGGAGGCTAATTGGTTCAAGTCAAGGCAACATCGCTGTGGCTTGGCTGGTGAGTTGCTGGTAGTAGTTTGCCTTAGCCTCTGCTGGCGAAATACACCTGATGTCCCAGCAGACGCTGATGGTTGACTCGGGGCATTCATTCAAACAGGGCGAACCCACGGCCTCCTTGGTTTTCCAGGGCGCCCTGATGATGGATTATCTCGGTCTTGTAGACCTCAGCGAGGGTCTAGGTCAAGACGTTCTCGCAGCTGTCGTCCTTGCTTACACACACGGCTCGGCACCTACCTCAGCCAGCCGATCAAAGTACTGGATGCTGACCACAACGAGCCCTTGTCGGTGTGGCTGACCGGGCTTCCATCAGGGTCCTGCTGCCGGGCGTAAAGGGTCTACTCCAGCGAGTCGAGCACGAAGTCCGTCTTAATCGAACAGCCCACCCGCCAGCCAACGATGCGCTCGGACAACGCGTCGATGACGAAGACAACACAAGCCAGCCTTGCCAAGTTAAGACATAAGCGAAGTCTCTAACCCCAATTGGGTCGACCGCTTAGCCAGGAACTAACAGTTGATCCGGTCCAATGAGCACGGCGACTTGGCGTCCTCGGCTAGGGTTCGGCAAACTGGTCTCGCATCACCCGCGCAGCCCGCCTCATATCCGCCGCTCCGCTGCAGCTGGCCACGACAATGGCTTTGCGTGGTAGTTGAAGCCAGACCTTGTCAGCCCCATACCCCTGCCGACCGGACACGTTGAATCGCAGGGACCAAGACATCGTCTCGAAGTGATCGGGCCCTGCGTTTGTGGGGCTCATGCAGTAAGGTTTCATGTCGTCGACAAACCAAGGGGTCGATCTCAAGTACCCATGTAAAACGGATCACCCCTCGAAAGCATCGCGACCAGATCAATGAAAATCTGCGCAGGGGAGCCTGCCAATCGAGAACGACCCGTGCTGAAAATGCACTGACCAACTTCAGCATCTCGTTACCCGCCCTAACTCATTGACCCTGTGTTCCGGATGCTTGACTGGGTCTCCCCAATCTTCATAAACACTAATATTAACCTCAGCCCATTTATTAAGCGGCTGTGGCACACAGCATATCTTGAGAACCATTGACTCAATGGTCACTCACAATAACGTGTTCTCCCCCACAGTGCTCCTATACGATCCTCATCGCACACTCATAAAACTCGGCCAATAACCTCTTCGGTTTCTTCATGGCTTCAACCGTTCTAAACTCAAACCTCTTTAAAACCTGCAGTGATTCAAAGACGCATTCCTGCCAGAGTTCGGTAAGTCGTCATAGCAAAGTCGTCCGTCATCCCAGAAATGAAGTCGACAACCAAGTGCGCACGGGCGTTCCACTCGAGAAAATCTTCTTGTTGCAGCCCCTTGTACTGTGTGACCTGATGTTCATATACTTTCAGGTATCGCTGAGGGAATAATTTGAGCAACTTTGGCTCAAGCAAGATTCGCTTACCCTTCTCGTCTTCACTCCCAAATGCCAAGGCCGCTTCGAACCTCTTTCGAGAGCAACTCAAGAGCGGACGCGTCTGTTCAAGCAGACCAGTGATGGCATAATACCCCGCTAGTTCGACACGTTGGACCGTTTCATGCCGATATACCTTCTCTCGACAGAAATCCTTTAATACCTTCAAGATGGCGCCTGGCGGTTCGTCTTCGGGCAGCAGCGATTTGAGTTCTCCCGTCTCGATGTCCTTTTCCTTTTCGACGTAGCGATCAGCAACATAACGGATAATGGCATTGTTTAAGCGAGTTCGGAAGTCTGTATATGTGAATCTTGAGAAGTCATTTTTTAAGGAAGCTTCTACCATTTTCTCCAGGACCTCAATGATCGCATTGTGACAGGGTGCAGTAGAGGAGAAACCCTCTTTGACGTACCTGTTTCGAATCTCTGGGAACGCGGTTGCTTCCTGGATAATTCCCTTCTCGAACGAGTCCTCCAAATCGCTCACACAGTAAGCGATGTCATCGGCCGCCTCCATGATGTACGCCAGCGGAAATCGCTGTGGCGCTTCAGAGTAGCCGAACTCCTCCCAGACCTCTCGCGCTACATCCTGCTCGCTCAAAAAGTAACCCGGCTTCTTTGTAAAAGGTCTTTCAGATCGGTTTTCTATCGGACAGCGCACGTACTTCAGGAACGACGCAAGCGTTGTCTTAGTTAGATTTAAGCCGAACGGGTCAGTATTCCATTGCAACCTCGACACGATGCGGAGTCCTTGAGGATTTCCATCAAATTCCTCGAAATCACCGAGAGCAAGTTTAAGCAGCTTTTTGCAATCGCCGACCGCACCTATATTCATCCCCATGCTATCGAGCACACTTTTCTCACCATGAGTCTTGAACCACTCCTGAATTGCCGCTTCACCGAAATGCCCGAATGGAGGATTTCCGATATCATGCATCAAGCAGGCAGTCTCGACGAAGTTAACCAGCGCACCCTGCTGCAATTGGTCAAGGCGCCCCTTCAAGCGCTGGGTGATTTCGTCTGCGAGATATCGGCCGATTTGAGACACTTCAAATGAGTGAGTTAGTCTGCTGCGCACAGCTGCGTTCGGCTCCATGGAGAACACCTGCGCCTTCTGCTGAAGGCGCCGAAAAGCGGGACTGAACAATACTCGACCACGATCACTCTCCGATTCCGTAAGGATGGAGCGGTTATTCGCAACGGTAGACGTGCGACGGCGAGCAGCGCTCAGGAGTTTTTCGTAATTAATCATTGGCTATACCGTTAACACCCCACGAAGGGCGATTTAAAACAATGTTGCGAGAGAATCTTCAATTAAAGTAATCTAGAAATACGAAATTCAACCTATGGCAAATGGAAAACTTTCGGTTTTTGTCAGCCACCGGGCATTTGCAATGCTGCCTCTAGTATTTCGACACTTTTAGCGACTTCTTTGCGTACGTGATCGCGGGCCGTGCCCCACAAAGCCTGTGCCTCACTCATATCCAGATGGACTGTTCGAAGTCTCCATCCCATTTCAGCCTCCCACCATTCCCCTATGGCTCTCTCGTTACAGGATGCACTTTCGAGGTAAAAGCTAGACCACTCCAATTGACTGGATGGAATCCACAACTGCGAAGCCACCCGACGCAGTGCAGCTTTACCAGACGGCGTATGTCGATCGACTGCGACCCATAAAGGGAAATGCGACATCGTAACGGCATCCGGAGGACTCTGTTCAATCGTAAGCGGATGGCCTAAACAGGCGAAATAGGCAGCCGCACTGGCGAAAGCTTTGTCCCAAGGCCAGCTAGCCCGCTGGAAGTATGTACGCGCAATGCGCAGTAAATCGGCGCGCTCACCGTCATGACAGCTTCGCGAAGCCCACAAGAAGAACTCTTCTGTCCTTGTGAGAGAGGCTGCCACAATCTTCACAGCTACAGGGTCAGGGGCTGCATCAAGTACAGAACGATCGCCTTCTGCAAGCGCGTGAGCTAGCGAGCCGAGGCCTGCCGCCTCCTTGTTTTTGGTGAGGCTGGCCATCTCACGCAGGATCACCAGAGGTTGACGGTTGAGCAGCTTAGCTCCGTACGGCCAACATTCCTCGAATGCGATAACGCCTGCGCGTGTCTTCAGCCAAGCTGAATCTCCTCGTTCTGCAAGACGGCATGCGACGATCTCAGCAAGCTGCGCATCCCCCCTGCGGACGGTCTTTTGCAGGAGAGATCGAAGAAGAGGTCGAACTTCCGGACGCCGCGCTTCCTGGCTATTTCGCATGGATCAGGGAGTGAAGAAGTAACCGATGCGCTTGGGGTGGTCGGGGTCTTGATACTGGGTCGTGCAGTTGCACCAAGTGCATGCCCTACGTTCTACCTGCACTTGAATCCCTGCCTGCGCAGCTGCAGCCGAAATGGCCTCTCGAGCGACCACATGCTCTTGGCTGACATCAGGTGCGCGGAGGCGGGGCTCATCGAGGACGATGCGCTCTACCGCGCCCGCAAACGGAACAATTCCGCCAGGAGCACTTATCGTGATCATGTGGTCGAAATAGCCAACTTGCAGGCCGGCCGCGAGCTCGCGACCTGTCATGAAGTAGCGCTGGTCATCGGGTAGTCCATCCCACTTCGTGGGGTTACAACGAGTGACTAGCACATTCGCTCCATCAGGAAGGCGAAGCAGAAGTTCTGCTGCTATTACGAAAAGTACTGGGCCGTAGTGATTTCGACGCCTGAGAGCGCGATGGATGTCATAGGTGTCTACAAAGCTGTCATACCAAATGCCGTACTCTTTATCATCCGGGTCTGAAATTTGAGATGTCTGCGGGAGTCCACGACTCGCAACCCCCCCTCGCGATGCCAGCCCGCCTAGTCGCAACAAGCTGAGGCTTGTCCTGACACTGTTCGCATGATAGAGCTTGTCACTGCCCTGTGCCATAAGCACTTCGTACACTTCTTGGCCAGTCATGAGTCTTTCAGAAGTTCATTGCTTCCCGATTGTTGCCATCCTGTTCTTACGAACAATTAATCCATTCGCCTAGAGTTGTAGCCCTCTTACCAGCATTCGCCTTTTGAGGTTTTCCCGAAAGAAGGCGCTCTTCCTGGGTTGTATAACCCCAATCACACCAACTGTATCAGAATGTTTAAACTCCATGTCATCGTAATTTCTAGGTTGACACCAAGGAGACAATTGGCTATCTGCGATGATGAAGCCGGCCTCCTCAGTGCTAATCGGCCGTTCGACTCATGGTTGTGAATACTCGCTCACACTGATTGAGTTAACAACTGATAGAGGAAGCCCATCGAAGCGCGAGCTACGTCGGCTTTAAGGCCGAGAGCGGCCATTCGTACATGCGACTGGTGAAGACTGTCCTTAAGAAAAATAGATAGCGAAAACCTTCAAAAAGCGAACACTAAGACTAAGGGGACTAGTTCACAGCAGGCGAGGAGTAGCACTCTACAGCCGTGACTGCCAAGGCAAAAACGAACGAAACAGCTAAGATATTTCGCGTTGAGTGTCACAGTTGCAGCATCTCAAGATCTTGTGACATGTTGGCGGATCCACGATCCGTCACGAAACGGAGCCACATCACTCTTGCTTTCGCCATGCCTCAGTCTGCCGCAGTTTTCTCCAAGGTCGGGGCGTTCAAGCTCGAACTCCCTTCTGCTGACATAGAGCTCCTTGCCGGCGTTCGTTGGGGCGCCATTGACGCGTTCCCTACTCCCGCTTATTGGCTGTTCCAGATCTTCGAGCGTCGGCTGACCGGTGGCCCTCCGAACTACAAGCTTGGCCAGACCTTGGCAGAAGAACTAGGTGCATGCTTGCTCGGTGGGCACGGAGTCCCAGCTAACGTAGGGATTTCTGCTTACAGCAGGCTTCGATCCGAAGGTGTCTTTGAGCCAAATGCAGACACCAGCGAGCAAAGAATCCTTGGCATGCTCTTGGGTCCGCTGGAGGTAGATGGGCGCCAGATCCGCTATCGATTTGCAGCACAGAAGGCAAGATACCTTTCTGGCTCGCTTGGCCTGATTCTCGACGCCCCTTCGAACTGTACTGGCAGAGTGCTTCGAGACTGGCTTATCACACTTCCTGGTGTTGGCTTGAAGACGGCGTCGTGGATTACCCGTAACTGGATGGGAGCAAACGACGTTGCCATTCTTGACATTCATATTCTTCGATTTGGCCAGGCAATCGGGCTCTTTAAAAAAGAACTAAAGGTTGAGCGCGACTACTTGAAACTTGAGGAACTATTCCTTGCGTTTAGCGCCGGAATGGACATCGAGCCTTCTGAATTGGATGCGGTTATCTGGCACGAGATGGCCAACTCTCCGCTCGCGGTTCGAGAACTTACTAAATCTGCAGAGTCCAAGGCGACCCCCGTGCGTAAGGCGCGTCGACGAGTGAGGAGCATAAACCAGCTGAAACAAGCCTAACTGGTCATTCGGGACGTCCACCAATCAGCACAAGTCCCACTCCGAAAATAGCCCCGTCAGGGGCTATTGAGGAGACAAAGGACGTGCCCGTAGCTCCAAGTGGGCAAATATTTAAACCTAAAGCTTCCGCACCCCATGCAAGCGCTCCAATGATGACACCAGCATCCCGCCATACAAGGGTTTCCGGAAAGCAGTACTTGGCTGCAGTCTTGCCTGGCTCCGCGACTAATGCAATTAGCGCTGCATCTTCACTGAAAACGATAGCATCAGCAGCAGCTCTCGCTGCAAGCGCAAGGTCATATGTTCCTTGGACATTAACCAGGGAATGGCCAATGGGATCGTAGCGCTCCCATCCGGAATGTCGACTACGCTGAATTAGGACATGGATGGGATGAATTGCACCCGCAGATGGCACCCCCCGGAACTGCTGCTCGAAACCTAGATCAGAAATACTCCAACTGTATGCACGGCAGCACATGGATAAAAGTACCTCCAACTTTTCTATCGGCAGAGGGGCAAATGTACGCCTCGACTGGCGCGCCAGAGCTAGCCGTTGAAGGTCTACGGTTTCCTTAAGAGAATTTTGCTCTAACGGGAAGGCTTTACCATTCGGCCATTTAAAGGGCTCATACGACTGAACAGGTATTCTTGGCTTTGGCTCAGGGAGCTCTGTCGCCATATCCAAGCGCCTCCATCGACTCAATGTACTTGTTGCAGCCACGGCAGTCAGCGCACGGAATATTTGCCTTGTGGCAACTATGCGCATAAGCCAAGATGCCTGCTGGCACTTTGGCTTCGTTAACTAGTTCAACTGTCGTCAGATCAATAGCGGGTGCTTCGATACGGAGGCCTCCCTCCTGATATCGGAGCAACTCATCCATCATTCGAACGAAGTCTTTGGTTCCATCCCGGTGACCTTCGTCGGATGCAACCGTCCCGATATACAACACCTTCGCACCCAAGCCGATGGCTTTCATCGCAGCCAGTGTAATAAGAAGCTGATTGCGATAAGGCCACCAGTCACTGGCAGGTGCGGCTGTGTCAGCATGGGTACCCGCCATATCACCTGACCCAAGACTTCGACAATCCACACTCACAACGTGATGTGCAATACCGATCTCAGAACAAATAGCTGCCGACACGGTCCGTTCGGCGGCAGCGGCCTTTTGTCCATAATCAATCGTAATGGCATGCGTCGGCCTCTTCCACCATGCAATGGAAAGCGAGTCCATCCCGCCCGAGAGCAACAATGCTGACGTCATTGGGAAACAGCAGCCCAGAGCGCTGCATAGAGTGACGATGTGTATGAGCGGCGAATGATGCAGTCAGTCCCCTCAGCCATCTTCATCGATTCTTCCGATTCACGCTCGCAAAGGATCACCACAGGCTTCCCCATGGCACGTGCATACCCGACTTCATAGATGGTTCCTGCATCGAGTCCGTCAACTATCGCAAAAATTATGTCAGACCTCTCGATTCCTTGAATATCAAGTTTGACCACATCCTCGGAAGATCCCATACCGATATCGTGGAAAGGTGAAAAGACCTTAAAACCCATCTCGCGAAGGTTCTTGCGTGCTTCTTCGATGAACCAGACCTGCGCAGTATCGAAAAATGGCCCGGCAAGGTAAACCTGAGGTCGCTTCCCATCCAAGAACTCTTGCTTGACGCGAATCTCGTCACGTTGAAATTCCGTGAGGTATTCACGGCGAGGGAGAATCTTCTTTTCACAATAGTAAGCCGTTGCTAGTGAGGCTAGGGCCGCCGCTTCATATGCTGATACGCCGTCGTTCATCCATGCTCGTGCAAAGTGCGCCACAAACGCATCCCCCGATCCAATCTTCCAAACGTTTTCGGTCTTGTAGGCAGGAACAGTGTGGACAGCACCTTGCGACCAGACAAAGGCTCCTGCGGGCCCCATCTTGATAATGACAACCTCTGCCCCGTCGTGGACGGCTAGTTTGCGCGCGCATTCTTCTGCCGTGGCCCCAGGGCTGGCGCTCATCGAGCGAGCCTCATAAAGATTCAACACCAACGCTAGGTGCTTGGCTCGCGATCCGTTAGCTCCAAATCGCTCTGCGGAACCGGCATTTTGAGGATCATACACGGCCCATTCCGCATCCACGACTGCCGAGCCTTCAAGCATACCGAATCGGATAACTTTTTCAGCTCTCACCTCAATGGGATCAAGCGGAACATCTGGAACGTCGTAGATATCAGGATGAGACGAGTCGTGTAGATAACGAAAGAATAGCGTGGTATTGCAGGGAACTGCCTCCACCGTGACATGGGAAGGAAGCTGTACAGCATAGTTTCGAAACTCATCCACGGCAACGGAGGTCGCGTACGTATGAAGTGTGACCTCATTCCCCATAGTTGAAATTGCAGCCGCAGCGCGACCTGCTGACCCGTAAAGATGGTCCCACAATGGGCGTATACAAAACTCTCTGTACAGGCCTCCAACGACGTGAATAGTCATATATCAGGCTGGATCGATGCGTACAACAATCTGGGCTCCTGAAACGGTCGTAACCTCCGCGTGGTAGCGGGTTCCGTTCAAGATGCACTCGCGTAGGCGATTCGTCTGACCACCAACAAGCCCGCCAAGCTGATCTCCATTGTGCCGGATCACAACCACGACCTGTTGGCTGCTCACAGACTGGACCTGGACCGTACACAAATCACCCGCACGCACTGTCGAAACGAAAGCAGGATTTGGTGTCGATATCTGGGCAGTAAAAGTCAAAAGTTCGCATGCAACCGGCGCCCCCCCGCCATCACCGCCACCGCCACCGCCACCGCCTCCGCGATAGGTACTACCGCCGCCACTACCGGACATAGAAGCTCCTAAATAATGAAATAAATCTTCTTACATCTTACCAAATTGTTGCAGTAAACAATGGAGTTCGCAGGGAGGTTGTGACGGGTACATAAGAGATTGAAGGTTGTCACAATCAGGTGCTTAAGTTGCTCGGCGAAGTATCAGCTTGATTCCAATAATTTTTCCAATGCCATAACTGCAGGGCCGTAACCTCTGCAAAGCACGCGATGGCGGGTCCTGGAGTGAACGACGTAACGCTTTCACCACTGGCGTCGACGACGATCAGAAGCTGCCGTCACTAACTCCCGACAGCGGCCCAAGCAACCAGCTATCGCCACTGCTGACCCAAAAACTTGTCACGCATCCAACTCGCAGAACTCGCACCCGCTTCACCGCAGCGCACCTGACCCATCCAACCAACGCCCCTACCCCCACCTGCGAAATCTCCCCCGTATACCGCTTCAACACCCCAACACCCGCCTCTCGGATTCCGCAACCAGCAAATAACTGCACCCCATGACCGTCAGCGCCGCGCTGATGCTGTCCGAGAGATAAAAGATCGGCATCGACAGCGAGGTGAAACGCGGCAGCAGCGTGTGCTGGCAACGGCTGAAGCCCTAGGCGCGGACGTCGGAGCCAGGGCTTGGACGTCTTCCTGGGTCTGGGGCAGCTGGGCGCCCAGAGGGTGGGCCAGGGGGCTTGCAGCTGTAGTTCATCCTGCACTGGCTGGTCGGGCGGCGGGGGCACGTGGTTGAGGAAGTTGCGGCCCAGAGCCGATGACAGCAGGGGCAGCACGCTGCCCACACGCAGCTCCAGCAGCGGCTGGTTTTTGCCGCTTTCGACGCGATTAACGATGATTAGTCTCTCGTTGCCCCAGGCGCCTAGAAAGACGGTGTGGCCAAATTCGGCACTGATGACCCACATGCCCGTGCTGGCGAGCTTGTAGACGCGAAATGCTCATCGCCGCGACGCTAAGTTTGCGCGCATAGCAGCCCAGCGAGTCAGTGATCTGAGCCCAGTTCACGCTCCTTCCACAATGGAAAACCCTTCTCCCACACACTCCCTCCACACCCCCACCCCATAATCCCGCCCGCAACCCCCAGCCCTCCCCCGGCCCTTCTTGCAGGCACAAGACATGACCTCACTGACCGAGCTGTGGCAGGCAGCCATCACCTGGCTCGCCACCCACGCCGTAACCCCCACCGTCCACTGGCTGGACATCGCCCAGGCGGCCGGCGATCCGCGCGAGATTGCCGAGGCGGTGCTGATTGCGGCGCTGCAGTTGTTCCTGATCGCGGGGGTGATGCGGCCGCTGGAGAGTCTGTTTCCGGCCGAGCGCTGGAGCGACCGGCGGCTGACCACGGTGGACCGCAACTACACGCTGCTGATGCTGCTGGGGCTGTTTCCGCTGTTCAGTTTTCTGGTGCTGATGCCGTTTGCCAGCATGCTGGGCGGCGGGCCGGCGGCCGAGGAGGCGACGGGGCTCAAGCACTGGGTGCCGTGGTTTGCGGACCATCCGGTGGCGCTGTTCCTGGTGTACTACGTGGTCTACGACTTGGTGTACTACTGGATGCACCGCGCCCAGCATGTGATTCCCTGGTGGTGGGCCATGCACAGCATGCACCACAGCCAGCGCCAGATGAGCTGCTGGAGCAATGACCGCAGCCATTACCTGGACGGCATGCTGCAGTCCTTCATCCTGGCCACGGTGGGGCTGGCGATGGGGGTGGAGCCTTCGGAGTTTGCGCTGCTGGGGCTGCTGAGCGAGCTGGTGCAGAACTTCTCGCACGCCAATGTGCGGCTGCGCCTGGGCTGGCTGGGCCGCGTGGGTGAGCGGGTGCTGGTGGGCCCGCTGTTCCACCGCCACCACCACATGCTGCGCGACCCGGATCGGCCCACGCGCCACAACTGCAATTTTGGGCAGGTGCTGCCCTGGTGGGACATGCTGTTTGGCACGGCGCTGTACACCGACGAGCCCGTGCGCCCCACGGGCGTGAGCGACCCCGAGGTGGATGCCGACAACGAGCGCGGCCTGGTCGCCATGCAGTGGCATACGCTCAAGCGGTTCTGGGGGGCGTTTCGCCGGCGCGAGGGCTGGCGGCTGGGCGATGTGTCGTTCGGGCCCGACTACCGGCCCATTCATGACGACGATGGGGCCCAGGCCCACCCTGCGACTGGTGCAGTTGGGGCGACTGGGGTTGCGCCTACGGCTCCAGGTTCGGCCGCATCAGCGCCTCGAACCAGTCGATGAAAACCGCCAGCCGGCGCGAGCGCTGGCGGCGGTGCGGGTACAGCAGCGCCACGGGCATGGGCGCTGCGCGATGGGCGGGCAGCACTTCCACCAGCTCGCCCGTGTCCAGCAGGTGCTGCACGTCATAGCGCGGGATCTGGATCAATCCCAGGCCGGCGCGGCAGCAGGCGATGTAGCTTTCTGCATTGTTGGTCACCACGCGGCTGGGCACGGCCAGGGTCTGTGGACCGTCTGCCCCATCCACCCCGTCCACATCGCTCACCCCACTCCATTCCCACGGCAGTTCCCGCCCCGTGCGCGGCGAGGCATAGCCCACGCTCCAGTGGCCGTGCAGCAGGTCCTGCGGCTGCTCGGGCAGGCCGTGCTCGCGCAGGTAGGCGGGGCTGGCGCAGTTGATGAGGGCAATGCAGCCCAGCGGGCGCACGACCAGGCTGCTGTCATGCAAGGTGCCCACGCGCACGGCGCAGTCCACGCCTTCCTGCACCAGATCAATGGCGCGGTCTGACGAGCCCAGCACCAGCTGCAGCCCCGGGTGGCGGCGCATGAGCCCCGGCAGCGCGGGCGCCAGCAGGCGGCGCGCGATGCGGCTGGGCACGTCCACATGCAGCCGGCCCGTGGCCTGGCGCGTGCGGGCCTGGAACATCTGCTCCACATCCTCGGCCTCTGACAGCAGCGGGCGCACACGCTCCAGCAACTGGGCACCATCGGCCGTCAGGCTCACCTGGCGCGTGGTGCGGTGCAGGAGCCTTGCGCCCACCTGCTCCTCCAGCTGCTGCACGGCGGCGGACACCGTGGCGCGCGGCAGGTCCAGGGCATGGGCGGCCTTGATGAAGCTGCCCATCTCGGCCACCTGCATGAAGATCCGGTATCGGTCGAGTCGGTCCATGGCGTGCAGCATAGTCCCAGCCGGGACCGGCCTACTTGGTGGTGTAGCCGCCGTTGATCAGGATGGTCTGCCCGGTGATCCACCAGCCGTCGCTGACCAGGTGGCGGATGAAGGGCACCACGTCTTCGATATGCGTCAGCCCCGAAGGCGAGAACGGCGACAGCGCCGCCGCGCTCTTGTGATAGGCCACGGCGTCCGAGCCTTCCTGGCCGTAGAAGAACGGCGTGTCCATGGGCCCCGGCCCCACGGCCGTGACCGAGATGCCCCGCGCTCCGAACTCCTTGGCCGCCGCCCGCGTGAAATGCTCCACCGGCGCCTTGGTGCCCGCGTAGGAGGAATAGAACGGCGTGAACGCGCCCAGCAGCGAGGTCACCAGGGTCACGATCTTGCCGTGGTCGTTGACATGGCGTCCCGCCTCCTTGAGGAAGAAAAACGCCGACTTGCCATTGACGGCAGCCATCTCGTCGTACTCCGCCTCGCTGATCTCCATCAGCGGCTTCTTGAGCACCTTGCCCACGGTGTTGATGGCAATGTCCGGCCGGCCCACGGCGTCCACGGCCTCTGCAAAAAGCCGCTCCACAGCGCCAGCGCGCGTCAGATCACCCTGCAGTGCCACGGCCTCTGCGCCCAGCGCCCGCACTGCGGCCACCGTGGTCTCCGCCTCGGCCCGGGAAGACTCGCTGTTGTAGTGCACCACCACGGCCCGCGCGCCGTGCCCCGCCAGATCACGGGCAATCAGCCCGCCCAGATTCTTGCCGCCGCCTGCAATCAGCGCCACCTTGCCGCGAATGGAATGGTCTGCCATGGAAACGCTCCTTGTGCTTGGATGAAGCACCCAGCTTAGGCAGCCAGCCCCCCGCGATAAACCGGCGCAGCCGGGATGGATCATCCAGAAAACCAGAACAATCAGCCGCGCCAGCGTCTCCTGCCCCGGGGCAGTCCGCTCCGCTCCCCCTCCCGTATGCCCGCGCCTGCGTCGGGCTGCCTGCGGGGTTGCAGTCCTGCCGCAGGACAGGACTGCTTCGTCATCTGACTCGCCGTGATTGTCTGAACGGAGCGCGCAGCGCGAAGTGAGTTTCACGGCGAACCCCGCAGGTGGCCCGACGCAGGTTGCCCCGCAGCGCAGCGAAGGGGTCGCGGGCATTCGGTTCGTCTTTCTTTGGCCTACGTTTCTTTGACGAATCAAAGAAAGGTAGGTCGGCCGCCGGGCCGAGACCCGGCCTCGAAAAAACACCACCCGGCAGGGTCAAAAAGCCAAACCCGCGTCACGCCAGGCGAACAAGACAAGCCTCACGACAAGGTCCGCTCGTACATATACCGCCGCGACCAAGCCAACGAAGCAGCCCCCTGCCCCGCCCTCCGACAAACAACCTGAAAGATAGACACGTCATCGTGCTCAAACGCATAAGCACACCCCGCCAAATACACCCTCCAAATCCGAAACCTCTCCTCATCCACCAAGTCCCGAATCTGCGTCGCACAAGCCTCAAACCGCTCCAGCCACAACTGCAACGTGCGCACGTAATGCCGCCGCAGCCCCTCCACATCCAGCACCTCCAGCCCCCCACGCTGCATGGCCTCCAGCGCCAGGCTCAGGTGCGGCAGTTCGCCATCAGGAAACACATAGCGGTCAATGAACGCGCCGCCGCCCAGGGCCGTAGCGCCCACGTCGGCATCGGTGGAGGTGATGCCGTGGTTCAACGCCAGCCCGTCGTCGGCCAGCAGCTCGCGCATGTGCGCAAAGTACATGGGCAGGTTGCGGCGGCCCACATGCTCGAACATGCCGACGCTGGTGATGCGGTCGAAGCGCCCCTGCACGTCGCGGTAGTCCTGAAGGCGGATCTCGATGCGGTCGGCCAGGCCTGCGGCGCGCACGCGCTCGGTGGCCGCTTCGAACTGGTTGCGCGACAGCGTCACGCCCACGCAGTGCGCGCCAAAGTGCTGGGCCGCGCGCAGCACCAGGGCGCCCCAGCCGCAGCCGATGTCCAGCAGGCGCTGGCCGGGCTGCAGGCGGATCTTGGTGAGGATGTGGTCCAGCTTCTTGCGCTGGGCGGTGGCCAGGTCCTCGTCGCCGTTCTCGAAGTAGGCGCAGGAGTAGACCATGCCCTCGTCCAGCCAGAGCCGGTAGAAGTCGTCGGACACGTCGTAGTGGTACTGGATGGATTCGCGGTCCGTGCTGCGGCTGTGCCGAAAGCGCCTTGCCGCGCGCGCCGCAAGCGCCAGCCGCCCCGGCCCCTTGCCCGCGCCCTGGGTCTTGGACATGCGGCGCGCCAGCGCATAGCCGAAGTCGATGATGTCGGGCAGGCGGCCGTCGATGTCGATCTGGCCCTTCACATAGGCCTGGCCCAGGTGGTCCAGGCTGGGGTCCAGCAGCAGCGGCAGGGCCGAAGCGCTGCGCACCGTGAGCGTGACGCGCGGCTGCTCGAAGCGGCCGAAGTCGAACTGCTCGCCATTCCACAGCACCAGCCGCGCCGGCAGGTCGGCCCGCGCACGCACGGCCTCGGCCCAGCGCCTGAGCTTCTTGTCCCAGAACATCGTGTATCTCCCCGGGGCTGGCGGCGCCCCCCTTTTGACATGACCCGCATGAACCGCATGAAAAGCAAATGACGAGTCTTGCCGGTTCATGTGACGGCAAGACGTCAGCACGGCAGCCCGCGCCGGTAGCGGATCGATACAGACCCGATGGCGCCCACACCCCGCCAGCGGCCCGGCTTGGGGCACACTGGCCGGCGTTCCAACTGCCCCGGCGCGACGGCGCCTGCGACAGACCCATGCAAGCCTTTGACCTGAGCATCGAACACTGCATCGAGCACCGCAACGAACAACGCAGCACCGGCGGCCACCGCCGGCCGGATTTCAGGAACCTGCCATCGAACTGGAGCCAGTGACGCCATGGCCATGACCCATACCCAGGCGCTGTCCAAGCTGGCAGCCGATACCCTGGTGCAGACCCTGGAGGAAGACGTGGCGCGCGTGATGGCGCGCACGTTTGCGCTGGGCCGGCACGATGCCGCTATCGCGGCCAACTACGGCGGCCATGCCCTGCCGCCCCTGCTGCGGCGCTGGAGCTGCGTGCTGCACGCAGGCGACGCCAAGGCAACGGCGCTGTACCGGCACAAGACGGCGCTGGCCCTGGCCATCGTGCTGCACAGGAACGGCCTGGCCGACGCGGGCCTGAACGCGGCCGCGCGCACGGCCATCGATGTGCTCAATGCCGAGGTGGCGCTCAGCGATGACTTCTTTCGCAAGTCGGCGCAGATCCGCCAGGACTTCCTGGACACGCCGCCCGCGCCGCCCAAGCGCTCGCCGGGCCTGCCCGACAGCCTGACTTTCTACCGCGCGGCCGACGTGGTGGCCATGGAGCTGGACGGGCGCTTTTACGCGCTGTACGTGCACGGCTGCGCCCGGACCAACCAGAGCCCCATCGTCGAGTTCTACGACGCGGTGTTCGACCACATGCCGCAGATGGCGGAGCTGGCCGACGTGCGCGCCCGGGGCCGGCGCTACAACGATGGCGTGGGGCGGGTGGCGCGGTTTTCCATATCGGGCCTGAAGTTCCTGCCCGACCCGGCCGGCCAGTTCACCCTGGTCAAGGCCTGCGTGGAGACGCCGCCGGACCCAGGCCATCTGCAAAAGGGCGACTGGCTCTACACGGTGTCCGACATCTTCGAGCTGCAGTCCGAGGTGGACACCATGTTCGGCCCCGGCGGCAAGCCCTGAGCCCTGAGCTTTGAGTCCTGACAGCGGCCTGTTCTTGCCTGTTTTCAAGAGGAAATTCATGACGCATCCCCGGCCTTCCACTCTGCCCTCCCGCATGGCCTTGCCGGCAGTGCTGGCACTGGCTGCCACGCTGACCCTTGCGGGCTGCAACCAGCGGCACGACACAGCAGCCATGGAATCTGCGCCCGCCCCCGCGCCCATGGCGGGCGGCGCCGGCATGAAGCAAGGCCGCGCCGCCACCGTGCAGGCCGAGGATGCGGCAGCAGCCGCACCAGAGACGTCGGCGCAGGACGAGATGGCCCAGCGTTTCCTGGCCGTGCGCCAGGAGCTGAACGTGGAAGTGCCGCAGGCGCAGTTGGCCGATGCCTGGGGCCAGGTGCGCGACCTGTGTGCCACGCTGCGCTGCGAGCTGCTGTCGGCATCGCTGCTGCGCGAGACGCCCCAGCTGCCCGGCAACGCCATGCTGGAGATGCGCGTGGCGCCGGCCGATGTGCAGCGGCTGCTGGGCACGCTGGCCGGCGTGGCCACCATCGTGTCGCAGAACACCATCAGCGAGGACAAGACGGCCGAGGTGATCGACGTGGAGGCGCGCATCAGGAACCGCACCGAGTTCCGCGACAGCCTGCGCCTGATGCTGCGCGACACCACGACCAAGCGCACCATGTCCGACCTGCTGGAGATACAGCGCACGCTGTCGGACACGCAGGCCGAGCTGGACGCCATGGCCGCCCAGCGCAAGGTGCTGGAGCAGCAGACCAGCAAGCAGCACATACAGATCCAGTTCACGCCCACCCGCGCCCTGGTGCAGGGCGGCACCAGCTACAGCCCCATAGGCCGCGCGCTGCGCGATGCCGGCCATGTGCTGGGCGAGAGCATGGCCGCGCTGATCACCTTCGTGGCGGCCGTGCTGCCCTGGCTGGTGCTGGTGGTGCTGCCGCTGGGCTGGGTACTGCGCGCGCTGTGGCGGCGCAGGCGTGCCAGGAAGGCCTGAGCGGCACGGCAGGATCAGGAAGTACGGCGGCACGGCCGTGCTCCAATCAATCCATGCCCACCGAACCGAGCCTTGACGACCTGCGCCGCCATGCCGTGGCGCGCACCCTGTTCACACCGACCACCCTGCCTGCGGCCATACAGCGCCTGGGCTTTGTGCAGGCAGATCCGATCCGCGCGCCGGCCCGGGCGCAGGACCTGACGCTGCGCCACCGCGTCAAGGACTACCGCGCCGGCGACCTGGAACGCCGCTACGCGCGCCTGGCGATCGACGAGGACTGCCTGGTCAACTACGGCTTTCTGCCCAGTGAGCACCTGGCGCTGATGCACCCGCGCCAGGCCCGCAAGGCCTGGGATGCCGAGACGCAGCGCAAGGCCGCCGAGGTGCTGGCCTTTGTGCGCGAGCGCGGCGCCGTGCATCCGCGCGAGGTGGAGCAGCATTTCTCGCACGGAAGCGTGAAGAACTACTGGGGCGGCTCGGGCAGCGCCAGCACGCAGTTGCTCGACGGCATGCACTACCGCGGCCTGCTCCGCGTCAAGCGCCGCGACAGCGGCACGCGCGTCTACGAGGCCATCGCCCACCCGCCTGCCGACGACAGCCCCGCCGCCAGCGCCCGGCGCGCCGCCGCGCTGATCGACCTGGTGGTGCGCAAATACGCACCGCTGCCAGCCCCCAGCCTCACCTACCTGGTGCGCCTGCTGGGCTATGGCGCGCCCCACCTGGCGCAACAGACCCAGGCGGCGCTGCGGCTGGCGCGCGAGCAACTGGCCAGCTGCCGCATCGACGGAACCACTTGGTACTGGCCCGCCGACGAGAACCCGCGCTCGCGCCGCCATGCCTTCGACGAGCGGCTGCGCCTGCTCGCGCCCTTCGATCCCGTGGTCTGGGACCGGCGCCGCTTCACGCTGCTCTGGGGCTGGACCTACAAGTTCGAAGCCTATACGCCACCAGCTCAGCGTCAGCTCGGCTACTACGCCCTGCCCATGCTCTGGCGCGGCCATGTGATCGGCTGGGCCAACCTGCAGGCGCGCGACGGCCGGCTGGAGCCGTCATTCGGCTATGTGGCCGGCGCGGCGCCCGGCGATGCCGCCTTTCGCAGTGCGCTGGATGAGGAGCTGCAGCGCATGGAGCTGTTCCTGGCGCCGCGCTGATGCGCATGCACTCGCCCCCTGCGCGCGGTGGACGTGATTGGGGGAACTGGTCAAGTTCACCTTGCTGAAGCACGAGACTGCACCGGCTGGACTGCACCGGCTGGACTGCACAGGCTACCTGGTGGACCGATACAGCGAACGCAGGGAGCGGGCGCGAGCGCTCCCCCGCCGACGAGCGGCCTTTCATGATCTTTCGGCACGTGCTGCAGCAGTACCCGTGCATCAAGACCGGCAGGCCGCCGGACCGCCCTCAGTTCATGCGCGGCAGATTCGCTGCCTTGATGGCCGCGCCCATGGACTCATGGCCCTGGACCAGCTTCCTGCGGTATTCGGCGCCGGTGAGAGCTGCCGGGTCCACGCCCGCCGACTCGAAGACACGCGCGACCTGGGGACCTTCGGCTGCGGCCATGGCGACGCGCTCCAGCCTGTCGCGCAGGGCCGGGGGCACGCCCTTGGGGTAGGCCAGGCCGATCCAGGAGTCGATCTCCACGTCGTAGCCCTGCTCCCTGAGCGTGGGCACCTCGGGCAACTCCTTCCAGCGCATGGGGCTGGCGCTGGCCAGCAGACGCATTTTTCCGGCCTTGACGTGCTGGACGATGTCCGAAGGGTTCTGCACGATGACATCGACCTGCCCGCCGATCAGGCCGGCCACGGTCTCTGCGCCGGACTTGTAGTTGATCTCCTCGAACCTGCCGCCCGTCTTGCGCCCCAGCTCGTACATGGCCAGGTTGTTGGGCGCGGACGGCGCGCCGAAGAAGATGCCCTTGCCCTGGCGGGACGCGGCCACCAGGTCGGCCATGGTCTTGTAGGGCGAGTCCGCGCGCACGGCCACGCCATAGCGGTAGCGGGCCACGCCTGCGATGAAGTCGAAGTCATCGACCTTGTAGTCCACCTTCATGAGGTGGGGCGTGATGGCGATGGTCGAAAACGTCACCACGCCCAGCGTATAGCCGTCGGGCTTTTGCCGGGCCAGCGAAGAGACGCCCAGCGTGCCCTGCGCCCCGGCGCGGTTGTTGGGCACCACGGGCTTCTTGAGCAGGCCCTCCATGGCATTGCCGATGGCGCGCGAGGCCACGTCGGTATTGCCGCCTGCGCCGTAATTGATGATCAGGGTCAGTTCCCGCTCGGGAAACGCGTCCGTGCCCTGGGCCAGCGCCGGGGCGCCGGCTGCGGCCGCCAGCGCTGCCGCGCAGAAGGCCGAAAGCAGGCATCTGCGAGATGCGGGGGATGGATATGCATGCATGGTTGTCTCTCGTTGCGATCTTGGGTTCTGTCGTCTTTGGAAGTCGTGCTTTCACGGTGCAGCGCACTACCCACTGACCGGGAAACAGGCACGCCCTGGAAGTGGGGGCACCGAGGAAGGGCCGCCCCGCACCGAGGGTGCCGCCCCCCCGCGAAGCGAGAGGGGGAAGCGGCGCAGCCGCTCAGGGGCTCGTCCTTCCTCAATTCATGAAGAAGCCGCCGTTGACGTCGATCACGGCGCCATTGGTGAAGCCTGCGGACTCGCTGCACAGGTAGCGGATGGCGGCGCCGACCTCGGCAGCCTCGCCCAGACGCCGCACGGGGATCTGCTCGGCATAGCGGCGATTGACCTCGTCGCCGGCCTGCTGCGCCATCGGCGTCAGGATGCGGCCCGGCGCCACGCAGTTGGTGGTGATGCCGTACTGGCCCATCTCCGAGGCGATGGAGCGGCTCAGGCCCAGCACGGCGGACTTGCTCAGCATGTAGGCAGGGCCGGCCACGATGGACTTGCCGCGCCCGGCCAGCGAGGACACGTTGACGATGCGCCCCCAGCCCCGCTGCTTCATGCCCGGCAGCGCCAGCTGGCATAGGCGCAGCATGGACAGCAGGTTGACGTCCAGGATCTGCTGCACCTCGCCCAGCCCCACTTCGAGGATGCCGTTGGACTGTCCGCTGGCGTTCTTGAGGCTGATGCCGGCGTTGTTGACCAGGATGTCCACGCCGCCGTGGCGCTGCACGATGTCGCCGACCACGCGCTGGCGGGCCGCCTCGTCGCAGACATCAAGCACCACGGCGCTGGCCCTGGCGCGCAGTTCCTGCGGGACCCGATCCAGGTCGGGCGCGGCCAGGTCGGCCAGCACCACGCGGCGGCCGTCGCGCAGCAGTTCGATGGCGGTGGCCAGGCCGATGCCGCGTGCGGCGCCGGTCACCAGGGCCGTGCGGATGGGGAAGTTCTCAGGCGCGCTCATCAGTGGCTCTCCGGCGTGTAGAAGGTGATGGGGGGAAAGGCGTCTTCGGTGCACATGACCTCGATCAGCGTGGCCTCTTCGGCAGCCATGGCGGCGCGCAGCGCGGGGGCGATGGCATCGGCCGATTCCACGCGCACGCCGTGGATGCCGCAGGCCCGTGCGATGGCCGCATGGTCCACGCCGCTGAAGTTCACGGCCGAGGTGTGCTCGCCGAACTTCACGTGCTCGGCATGCTTCTGGTAGCCCAGGATGCCGTTGTTGATGAGGACGGTGATGACCTTGATGCCCATGCGCCTGCAGGTCTCCATCTCCGACCACACATGGCCGAAGCCGCCGTCGCCCACCAGGCAGAACACCTGGCCGCCGTCCTGCGCCAGGCGCGCACCCATGGCCATGGGCATGCCCCAGCCCAGGCCCGCCAGGCCGCGCGGCGTGATGAAGCGCTGGCCGGCCCGGCGCGCGGTCAGGTAGTTGGTGACCCACAGCGTGGAGTAGCTGGCATCGGCCACCACGGTGTCCTCGGCGGTCAGCAGGGCGTCGAGCTCATGCATGATGCGTTCGGGCCGGATGGGTGCGGCGCTGGACAGGCGCACTTCGGCTGATTCCTGTCGGTGCCTTTCCCTGCCCTTGGCAATGCGTGCGGCCAGTGCAGCGCGCTGGCCGGTACGGGCCGACAGATCCAGCGGCCCGGCGATGTCCAGCATGGCCTGCAGCGCCAGCCGCGCATCGCCCACCAGGCGCATGGCGTCGTAGTTGCGCCCTATCTCCTGGCCGTCAATATCGAGATGGATGAATTGCGCATCGCGCGGGTACAGCGTCCAGCTGTCCGTGCCGTTCTGGTTGGTGCGGTTGCCGATCAGGAACACCACGTCGGCCCCGGACACGAAATCCTTCAGGTAGCGGCCCGAGCCATTGGGCCCCAGGCAGTTGGCGACCACGCCCAGCGACAGCTCATGCGTCTCGGCCACGGCGCCCTTGCCCATGTTGGTGGTGGCCACGGGCAGGCTCAGCGCATCGGCAAACGCGCTCAGTGCCTCGCTGGCGCCCGAGATGTGCACGCCGCCACCGGCAACGATGACCGGCGCGCGGGCCTGGAGCAGCGCGCCCATGGCCCGTTCCAGCAATTGCCGTTCGGGCACGGCGCGGTCCAGCGGAAAGCGGGCCAGTGCAGCGGGCCGGGGCACGCCGGACGGCTGGGCAGGCTCGGTGAGCAGGTCGGCCGGCAGCATCAGCGCCACGGGGCCAGGCCGGCCGCTGCAGGCGGCGATGATGGCCTGCTCCACATAGTCCTCCACGCGCGATGCCTGGTCCACGCGGCGCACCCACTTGGTCACGGGCTTGAACAGGCCCATGTGGTCCAGGTCCTGGAAGGCGTTCCTGTCGGTCTGGTCGCGCGCCACGTCCTGCACCAGCGCGATGATGGGGATGGAGACCTTCAGAGCCTCGGCCAGCGGCGCCACCAGCAGCGCGGCGGCCGGCCCGTTCTGCGCGGTGATCACGGCCGGCCTGCCGCTCATGCGGGCATGGGCATCGGCCATGTAGCCGCCCGCGTTCTCGGTGCGGTAGGCGATCTGGCGCAGGCCCAGTTCCTCGGCAGCCAGCACGAACATGCTGGGCAGGCTCTGCCCGAAGAACTGCGTGATGCCGTGCCGCCTCAGGACCCTGGCCACCAGGTGGCCTACGGTGTCCTGCTTGTTCAATCCAGGGTTGCTCAGGGGTTTCAACATGGGTTGCGGTTTCCGTTCAACAAAAAAAGGCGTAGCGGCTCCCTCGCCATGGCAATCGCCAGCGATACGGAAAGGGAAGCCAGGGGGAACTTATCTATTCAGGAAATTCAAAGGCAATCCAGGACACGGCCAGTCCAGCGCCACCAGCCGCCCCGTGGAAGACAGGGTGACAAAAGCCGTCTTCAGGTCCTTGCCGCCAAAGCAGATGTTGGTCGTCATGGGGTCGGGCAGCTCGACCCGGTGCACCACCTGCCCGGCCGGCGAGACCACGGTGATGCCGCCCTCGCCCAGCGTGGCAAGGCAGATGTTCCCTTCGGCATCCACGGCCAGGGAGTCGATGTTCTGCATGCCCGGCAGGCGGCAGACCAGCCGTCCGCCATTGGGCGAATCGGGCCAGGGCCGGGCCAGGATGTGTCCGGGCTCGCCGATATCGAAGGCCCACAGCCGCCCCGTGAAGGTCTCCGCCACATAGAGCGTCTTCTCATCGGGAGAAAGACCGATTCCGTTGGGCGACCACAGCGGGAAGACGGCCTCGCGGATGGCGCTGCCATCGGCCAGCGCGTAGCAGACGCCGCCCCGGTCCACCTCACGCGGCCGCACCTTGCCGTGGTCGGTGAACCAGAACCCGCCATGCCGGTCGAAGACCAGGTCGTTGGGCCCCTTCAAGGGCCCGCTGCCGCTTTGCGTGTACAGGCATTCGACCTGGCCCGAGGCCAGATCCACGGCCTCTATGCGCCCGCCTGAATAGTCGTTGGCCTGGCCTATGGGCCGCAGTCCATGCTCCGCACTGCGGTGCCACTGGAAGCCACCGTTGTTGCAGATGAACAGCTTGCCGCCGGGGCCTATGGCGGCGCCGTTCGGGCCTGCGCCCAGGTGGACGAGCTGCCGCCTTGTGCCATCGCCCGTCACCCGGGTCAGCCAGCCATTGGCGATCTCCACCAGCACGACCGATCCATCGGGCATGGCCACCGGGCCTTCGGGAAACTCCAGGCCGTCGGCCAGCTCACGAATCCTTGGTTCTGCTTTTTCCAACCTGTATGTCCGCATGCACCCTCCCTTGGATATGATGCATGGTACTTGATGCATCAAACACCAATTACAGGGTTAGTCTTTGGCACAGCCACACACCGTGGCCAGGAACAAACCGCCCTTCCCCGGGAGGTACCATTGCGCCCAAGCAGTTGCGGAGGCCCGATGTCCAGCGTTTTTTCACAGATCCGAACCAATCAGACCCTTGCCGAAAAAACCTATCTGCAGATCCGTGACGCCATCGTGAGAGGCCAGCTGCAACCCGCGCAGCGCCTCGTCTACCGCAGCCTGGCCGAAGAGTTCGGCATCAGCCCCACGCCCGTGCGCGATGCCATACAGCGCCTGGCCTCCGAAGGCGCCCTGGACCTGGACGACCGCGGCGTGGCCACCGTGCCCGTGCTCAGCGTGGAGCAGTACGTGGAAATCATCGCCCTGCGCATCGAACTGGAAGGCCGCGCCGCCGCAGCCGCCGCCAGCCGCCATCCGGGCAAGGACTTCATCGACACCCTCACCCGGCTGCACCAGGACCTGGAGAAATCCATCGCCGTGGACGACGACGCCACGCTGATCGCCAACGAGCGCTTCCACTTCTCCATCATCGAAGCCGCGCAGCAGCCCGTGCTGGCCAGCCTCATCGGCCTGCTATGGCTCAAGTGCGGCCCCTCCGTGCGCTACCTGTACCGTGGCACCTACGCCCGCGCGGCCGAACATCCGCACATCCGGCTGATCCATGCGCTGGAGCAAAGGGACGGCCACGCCGCCCGGCAGGCCGTGGTGCAGGACCTGCAAAGCGCCTGCCTGCATATCCTCAGGAAGATTGCCAAGGATGATGGGATGGAGTTTCCGCAGGAGTGGGTGGTGGCGGGGGTGCGGGGTTAGAGAACACAGAGGCTTGCCAGTCAGGCAGGCGGGCCATCCCTATGCAAGCCCATGAGGACTATTGAGTCCTTTTTCATCAAGGTTTCCTGTGCCCATCACAGCACATGGATGTGCTCGCGGATGCGGGCCAGAAGAAGGTCGAAATCCGGCTGTCCTTGGTAGTACAAGGCCCGTGTCTTGCGGTACTCCTGCGCAAAACGGTCGCATTGAGCAGCATCGGCCAGCACAAATGCCGGGTTGAGGGAGATGGCCAGCTCATCTCCGGAACGGAACCGCTCGATCTTGCGTTGCTGATAGGCCGGTGTTCCGATGAAGCCCTGCACTTCCTCCATGCCCAGGAGGCAATACACATCGTAGTAATGCCGCAGGAAGTTGGCAGGAAATGCCCGGCTTGCATCCAGCCTGCGGTACTTGGTGGAGATGGTCTGCAATTTTTCGACGAAAGTGTGCGTCGGTGCATAGCAAGGCACATTCACCGCACGGTTGTCCCGCAGCGGGATATCGCGCCCCATGGCAGCCTCCAAGGCCCACGAAGAGATGGTCACTGCGCGATTGGGTGCCGTGTCATCGAATCCCAATTCCAACAGGATGCCGTCCTTGATCCCCGCAAGCGCCGCCGTTCTTGGCGTGTAGATCAACCGGATCCCGGCGCTGCGCATCTTGTCATCGTCAAACAGGCGATCCCGCTGAACTTCGACCACACCGGGAATGCAGATGGTTTGCGCAAGCGCGTCGTAATAGGCTCGCCGTGATTCGACGTGAGCGGGCTTGTCGTGATTGCAGCCTGTCTTGACGTCCATTCCTTGCGGCGGGTCGATGCGGATATCGATGTCTTCGGAAAAACGATGGATGACACCGAAGCCCTTGGACAGCGATGTGCCGCCCTTCAGCTCGAACCGCAGCCCCTGGGCCTGAAGACCCCAGAGGCAATGCATGATCCAGTAGTCTTTTTCCACCAGCACAGGAGCCAAACCACGCTCGTCGGCCACCAACGCGAGGAGTTGGTCGAAATCTCTGCGCTCGTGAAGAAAATCAGCCACCGCTCCACTCCCTCAAGATTTTTCGGGTAGCCGCGTTGGCATAGCGCTCAATCGCCCGGCGCAGGCGCTCGGCATCAAAGGACGGCATCTTTTTGCGCGCCTGCCCAAGAACCAGTTCCCCATCTTCAGCCAGCTCATCCAGGTTGTTGAGCAAGTCCACGAACAGGAACTCGGGGCTGAGTTTCTTTGGAAAACGGGGCTTTACCCGAAAGTCGAAATCACGATTGCCCAACCGAAAGATGCCGTGCCGCTTGCGGTTGTAGACCCAGGTGCTGTTGTACAGCTGCGTGGTACCGACACCCACCGCATTGAAGGCGGAAGGCGAAAACAACAGGAAATCGCTGTCCCGCAGAAAGCTCTGGACCACTTGATCGTCAGCAGGTGGCAGCGGCCCGAAATCGGACTGCTTGGGTGCGTGATACAGCCCTTGCGCCAACTTCTTCAATCTTCCGCCAGCCACCAGCTCACTCAGATGCCGGTCTACCGCCGTGGAAAGCGGTGCCAGGTCTTCGCGTCGGTACACGCCACCAGGGCGCAGCTCTTCCGCCAGGAGTGCAGCACCTCCCCGCAAAGGTTCAGCAGAAGAACGGCCGACACGCATGATGGCTGGATTTTTCATTGAAGTTTCATGCATCCTATCACCGGCAGGAGATTGAAAGCATTCGCAATTCCACCCGTTGCTCTGCAGTGGCACGGCCACGAACACCATCCCCAAGCCCCGCTCAACACCCCGTGGAATAATGTCCCCCTTCACCGGCATCGCGCCCACCTCTGACTGAGGTGGCCGAAGGCGGCAAGTACCCTACAAGAACATTCGCGCCTTCCTGCGGCCCCGCGCCATCCAGGCAGGCCTTGCCCGGCACCTTCGCGCCGCTGCAACCTGTTGATTCCCAAGCCAATGAGCGACCTCTCGCAAAGCACACAGCCCTCTCCGGCCCCTGATCTTTCGATGCACACGCCAATGATGGCGCAGTACCTGGGCATCAAGTTCAACTACCCCGACACGCTGGTTTTCTACCGCATGGGGGATTTCTACGAGCTGTTCTTCGGGGATGCGGAGAAGGTGGCGCGGCTGCTGGATATCACGCTGACCACGCGCGGGCAGACGGCGGGGCAGCCGATTCCCATGGCGGGCGTGCCCTTCCATGCGCTGGAGAACTACCTGGGCCGGCTGATCAAGCTGGGCGAGTCGGTGGCGATCTGCGAGCAGGTGGGCGAGGTGGGTGCCGCCAAGGGCCCGGTGGAGCGCAAGGTGGTGCGCGTGGTGACGCCGGGCACGCTGACCGACAGTGAGCTGCTGTCGGACAAGAGCGAGGCGATCTTGCTGTCCCTGCACACGGCCGGGCGCCAGCGCTGCGGCCTGGCCTGGATGGCGGTGACGCAGGGGCGCATCCACCTGGCCGAGTGCTCCCACGACGAGCTGGGCGCCTGGATTTCGCGCATTGCGCCCAGCGAGCTGATCTACAGCGCGGGCGTGACCGAGCGTTTCGAGCAGAGCCTGTTCGCGCTGCGCCATGGCGGCTCCATCGCCTGCCCGCTATCGCCGCGGCCCGACTGGCAGTTCGACGGCGGCCTGGGCGAGCGCAAGCTGCTGGAGCTGCTGGGCGCCGCCAGCCTCAAGGCCTGGGAGGCCGAGGATCTGCCGCTGGCCCATGGCGCCAGCGCCGCGCTGCTGTCGTATGCGGAGCACACGCAGGGCCGCAGCCTGTCGCACATCCACGCTCTGCAGGTGCAGCGCGACGATGAGCTGATTGCGCTGCCGCTGTCCACGCGCCGCAACCTGGAGCTGGTCAAGACGCTGCGCGGCGAGGATTCGCCCACGTTGTTCTCTCTGCTGGACACCTGCATGACGGGCATGGGCAGCCGCCTGCTCAAGGCCTGGCTGCTGGAGCCGCGCCGCGACCGTACGCAGGCCATGGCGCGGCTGGAGGCCACGCGGGCGCTGCAGGGCGCCAGCGCAGGCGGCATGGCCGCGCCCTGGCAGCAGTTGCGCGAGCAGCTCAAGGGCGTGAGCGATGTGGAGCGCATCACCGCGCGCACCGCGCTGCGCCAAGTGCGCCCGCGCGAGCTGGTGGGACTGGGCCGCACGCTGCAAAAGGCGGCCCTGCTGGCCCAGGCCGGGCAGACGCCCTCGGCCCACCTGACCCAGCTGTTTGCCGACCTGCAGCCGCCCGAGGGCTGCGCCGAGCTGCTGGTGCGCGCCATCATGGAAGAGCCGGCCGCCCTGGTGCGCGACGGCGGCGTGTTTGCCACGGGCTACGACGCCGAGCTGGACGAGCTGCGCGCCATCCAGAACAACTGCGACGACTTCCTGCTGGAGCTGGAGGCCAAGGAAAAGCTGCTCACCGGCATTCCCAACCTGCGCGTGCAGTTCAACAAGGTGCACGGCTTCTATATAGAGATCACCAACAGCTACAAGGACGCGGTGCCCGAGCGCTACCGCCGCCGCCAGACGCTGAAGAACGCCGAGCGCTACATCACGCCCGAGCTCAAGGCCTTCGAGGACAAGGCCCTGTCGGCGCAGGAGCGTGCGCTGCAGCGCGAGAAATTCCTCTACGAGCAGCTGCTGGACCAGCTGCAGCCCCATGTGCCGGCGCTCACGCGCGTGGCTGGTGCCATTGCGGCCATCGACGTGCTGTGCACGCTGGCCGAGCGCTCGCTGACGCTGAACTGGTGCGCGCCCGAGTTCGTGAACCATCCCTGCATCGAGATCGAGGCCGGCCGCCACCCGGTGGTGGAAGCCCGCATGGCCGAGACCTCCAGCGGCAGCTTCATCGCCAACCACACGCGCATGAACGCCAACACGCGCATGCAGATCATCACCGGCCCCAACATGGGCGGCAAGTCGACCTATATGCGCCAGGTGGCGCTGATCGTGCTGCTGGCCAGCATGGGTTCGCATGTGCCGGCGTCCAGTTGCCGGCTGGGGCCCATCGACGCCATCCACACGCGCATCGGCGCGGCCGACGACCTGGCCAATGCCCAGTCCACCTTCATGATGGAGATGACCGAGGCCGCGCAGATCCTGCATTCGGCCACGCCGCACAGCCTGGTGCTGATGGACGAGATCGGCCGGGGCACCAGCACCTTCGACGGCCTGGCGCTGGCCAGCGGCATCGCCACCCAGCTGCACGACAGGACGCGCGCCTTCACGCTGTTTGCCACGCACTACTTCGAGCTGACCGAGCTGCCGGCCAAGGCACGCGCGGCCGTGAACATGCATGTGAGTGCGGCGGAGTCCGGCCAGGACATCGTCTTCCTGCATGAGATCCAGCCCGGGCCGGCCAGCCGCAGCTACGGTATCCAGGTGGCCAAGCTGGCGGGCATGCCGGCCGGCGTGCTGCACCACGCGCGCCATGCGCTGGAGGCACTGGAGGCCCATGCCGACGAGGGCCGCCTGCAGGTGGACCTGTTCGATGCGCCCGACATGCCCGAGCCCGAGAGCCGCCACGACCCGCTGGCCCAGGCGCTGGCCGCCATCAATCCCGACGCACTGAGCCCGCGCGAGGCGCTGGAGGCCCTTTACCAGCTCAAGAAGATCGCCGCCTGAACGCGGTCAATCGCCTCGCACTAAACTTGCCATTTCCGCAGATTCGGACGCTTCCATGACTTATTGCGTTGCCATCAAGCTCAACGCCGGCCTGGTTTTCCTGGCCGACTCGCGCACCAATGCCGGCCTGGACCAGATCAGCTCTTTCCGCAAGCTCATGGTCTACGAGAACCCCGGCGACCGCTTCATGGTGCTGCTGTCGGCCGGCAACCTGTCCATCACCCAATCGGTGCGCGAGCTGCTGGAGAGCCAGCAGCTGCGCGACGAGGCCACGGGCGACATGCTGACCATCTGGAACGTGCGCAGCATGTTCGATGCGGCCCGCGTGCTGGGCGCAGCCGTGCGCCATGTGTACGAGCGCGACGGCGTGGCGCTGTCCCGGTCGGGCGTGGATTTCAATATCTCGCTGGTGCTGGGCGGCCAGATCCAGGGCGAGACCATGCGGCTGTTCCAGGTGTATTCGGCCGGCAACTTCATCGAGGCCACGAGCGAGACGCCCTACTTCCAGATCGGCGAGTCCAAGTACGGCAAGCCCGTGCTGGACCGCGTGATCACGCCGCGCACGCCGCTGGACGAGGCCGCCAAGTGCGCCCTGGTGTCCATGGACAGCACGCTCAAGTCCAACCTGTCGGTGGGCCTGCCCCTGGACCTGATCGTGTACGAGAAGGACCGCTTTGCCTCCGACAAGATCGTCAGCATCGACGAGAGCAATCCGTATTTCCGCATGCTGCACGACAGCTGGGGCGAGCGCCTGCGCCATGTCTTCGACAGCATCGAGGACCCGGCCTGGGATGGCGGCGCCTCCGAGGTGCCCATCCGCGTGCACAGCCGCCAGGCCCAGCCGCTGACCAAGGTCAACGCGCCGGCAGGCGCCCTGCGCTCGTCGGCGCGCAGCATGGGCCGGCTGCCGCCTGCGGCGCTGCGCCAGCCCTATCACAGCGGCACGGGCGCGGGCCTGGGCACCTCCACGGCAGACGGTCTTGCGACATCCCCCATGACGCCCATGACACCCATGACGCCCCAGCAGCCGGGCCCGGCATCGCCCGTGCGGCCCGATGCAGGCCAGCCCTCGGGCCACCAGCAAGGCGTGCCCGATGGCGCAGCACAGGCCGGCCAGGAGCCTCGGCCGTGAACGCGGCCCGGTCCGCACAGCGGGCCGAGAGCGATGCGGCGGTTGCCGGCACGGGTACGGGCGCGGGCACTGCATCGGCACCGCTGCCCGTGGTGTTCTCGCATGCCAACAGTTTTCCGCTGCCCACCTACCGGCTGCTGCTCTCGCTGCTGGCCGAGCGCGGCATCGCGGCGCAGGGCGTGGAGCGCTTCGGCCATGACCCGCGCTTTCCCGTCACCAACAACTGGCCGCACCTGGTCGAGCAACTGGCCGAGTTCACGCGCGCCGAGGTCGAGCGCGTGGGCGGTCCGGTCTTCCTGGTCGGGCATTCGCTGGGCGGTTTCCTGAGCGTGATGACGGCCGCGCGCCATCCCGAGCTGGCGCGCGGCGTGCTGCTGATCGACTCGCCATTGCTCAGCGGCTGGCGTGCCAATGCGGTGGGGGTGGCCAAGCGCACGCAGCTGGTGGGCTCGGTCTCGCCAGGCAAGATCAGCGCGCGCCGCCGCAATGCCTGGGACAGCGATGACGAGGCGCTGGCCTATTTCCGCGCCAAGAAGGTGTTTGCGCAATGGCATCCGCAGGTGCTCCAGGACTATGTGCAGGGCGGCCTGGCCGACCTGGACGGCCGGCGCACGCTGCACTTCACGCGCGAGGTGGAGACCGCCATCTACAACACCTTGCCGCACAACCTGGCCTCGCTGCTGCACCACCATCCGCTGCGCTGCCCGGCGGCCTTCATCGGCGGGCGTGCCTCGGTGGAGATGCGCCAGGTGGGCATGGACCTGACGCGCCGCATCACGCGCGGGCGCGTGATGATGCTGGACGGCAGCCACCTGTTCCCCATGGAGCGGCCCCACGCCACGGCCGCCGCCATCGAGGCCGCGCTGCTGAACATGCAAACCTGAGCGGCGTCCGGCTCAGGCCTAGATCCGGATGGCAACCCTGGACCATGGGATGGAGCTTGAACCCCTTGGCGCCTTCCTCAAGGATCGGGCCCCATCGGCGTTCACGGCAGCGGGCGAGGGTCTTGGCGATGGTGGGCCGGCTACCCGGCGCAATCGATCATCTTGTGAAGCAGGCGCAGCAGCTGCTGCTTGTCCTCAGCGCTCAGCATGCGGCTGGCCTCTTGCTCCAGAATTTCCACCTGCGCCGCCGCCTTTTCGTGCAGGCGCTCGCCCTCGGCCGTCAGATACAGCAGCGACAGGCGCCTGTCCGCAGGATCGGCCTCGCGCCTGAGCAGGCCGCGCACCTGCAGTCTTTCCATCAGCGCCGCCATGTTGGGCTGGGAAATCATCACGGTCTCGGCGATCTGGCGCTGGGATGCGCCGGGATTGGCCGAGATCAGCGACAGCACGGCAAACTCCGACGGCTTGAGATCCAGCGCCAGCATCTGCTTCGCATAGTGAGGCCTTACGGTGGCATGGGCCAGGCGCGTGCAGTGGCCCAACTGCTGCATCAGAAAATTCTGCTGGAGTGCTGACTTCATGGGCGATGGGGTAGCTCGGTCCAAGGTGGGGCCAGGCGCATCGAATGGGGCCTGGCGGACCTTTCGATAGAGACGGTCATGGGTTTGTCTCCTGCGTCATGGATGAAATCGGCCAGGGTCGCCGCACCTCAGGCCAGCGGGACCCGAGCCCGGTATTGCACGAAGAAATCGATGCTGCGCGGATTGGCCATGGCGTCGGGGCTGGCCACCTTGGCGGCCTCGGCGCCCAGCAGCAGCTTGCGCACGGGCAGTTCCATCTTCTTGCCCGTGAGGGTGCGCGGAATCTCGGCGACCTGGATGACCGCATCGGGCACGTGGCGCGCAGAGGCCTGGGCCCTGACGGCATCCTTGATCCGGGCCACCAGCGCATCCGTCAGCACCAGGCCCGGGGCCAGCACCACGAACAAGGGCATGAAAGAGGGGCGCCCCAGGAACTCCAGGTCCACGACAAGGCTGTCCAAGACCTCGTCAACTTCCTCGACGACACGGTAGATCTCGGCCGTTCCCATGCGGATGCCGAAACGGTTGATCGTGGTGTCCGAGCGGCCGTAGATCACGGCCGACCCATGCTCGCTGAACGAGATCCAGTCGCCATGGCGCCAGTAGCCGGGAAAGACGTCGAAGTAGCTTTCACGGTAGCGCAGGCCATCGGCGTCGTTCCAGAAATACAAGGGCATGGAAGGCATGGGTTCGGTGATCACCAGTTCGCCCACCTCGCCGGTCACGCTGCGCCCTTGCTCGTCAAAGGCGTGCGCGGCGACGCCCAGCTCACGGCACTGGATCTCGCCCGCACGCACGGGCAGCAGGGGCGCGCAGGCCACGAAGCCCGAGGCGATATCCGTTCCACCGCTGACCGAGGCCAGCCACAGATCGCGCTTGATGTTCTCGTAGACCCAGCCGTAGGCCTCCAGCGGCAGCGCCGACCCCGTGGAATTGATGGCGCGCAGTTTCTCGAAGCGGCGGCCCCGGGCCGGCACCACGCCATCCTTCATGGTCTTGGCCAGAAAGGCCGCGCCGCAACCGAACAGCGTGACCTGCTGGCGATCGATGAAGTCCCACAATGCGCCATCGTCGGGCGAGGTCGGGTTGCCATCGGACAGCACCACGGTGGCGCCAGCCAGCAGGCTGCCTACCATGAGATTCCAGACGATCCAGCCCGTGCTGCCCAGGAACATGAAGCGGTCGCCGGGCCGCACGTCGTGCTGCAGACCATGGGTCTTGAGGTGGGTGAGCACGATGCCGCCATGGCTGTGCACCATGGCCTTGGGCAGTCCCGTGGTGCCCGAGGAATAGACCACCCACAGCGGGTGTGAGAACGGCAAGCGCTCGAAGACCGGCTCTGCGGGCCTGGCCAGCGCGTCGGCCCAGGCCATGACATCGCGCCAGGGCAGCTCGCATGCGGGGTCCCCGGGCCTGAACAGGGGGCCGGGCACATGGATCACATGGCCTATCTCGGGCAATCCCCGCAGCACCTCGCCGAGTACGGCGCGGCGATCGAAACACCGTCCCCCGTAGACATAGCTATCGGTGGCGAAAATCAGCTTGGGACCGATCTGCTGGAAGCGGTCCAGCACCACGGAAACACCCATCTCGGGCGCGCAGCTGGACCAGATGGCGCCTATGCTGGCACAGGCCAGGAAGGCCACGACCGCCTGGGGCACATTGGGCAGGTAGGCCACGACGCGATCGCCGCGGCCCAGGCCGAGTTCGCGCATCCGGGCCGCGAGCGCCGCCACGTCACGCTCCAGCTGCCGCCATGACAGCTCCACCGGCTCGGCGCCTTCGCAGCGCGCGATGATGGCCGGGTGATCGGCGCTGGCGCTGCGGAACACATGCTCGGCATAGTTCAGGTGCGTGTCGGGAAACCACTGCGCGCCCGGCATGCCGCGCTCACCGAGCACGCGCGTCGGGTCACCGTCGGCCATGACCTGGAAGTAGTCCCAGATCGAGCGCCAGAAGCCATCGAGATCCGTGACCGACCACTGCCACAGCGCCTGGTAGCCATCGAAGCGCCTATCCCTTGCCGCAGCCAGCCAATCCATGTAGCGCGCCAGGCCGCTTTGCGCGACCTGCTGCGGGCTGGGACGCCACATCAACTGCCCTTGTTCGATGGCCATGGCAACCCTCGGAAAAAGTTATAAAAAAAACATATTTTTTATAACCATAGAACATCATCATTCTCAGAAGTACAGGGGTTTTCATGGGGCAACCACGCGCTCGTCATGCGGTTGCTCCCCCGGGTACATGACGCAAAAAAGCCACCCGAAGGTGGCTTGTCCCCATCGATGGCCCGGCCCTGGTCAGCCGCCGCTCCAGTTGACCAGGCCCGTGAAGGCCGTGACCAGCACGATGATGCCGAAGGCGATGCGGTACCAGGCAAACGGCACGAAGCTGTTGGTGGAGATGTAGCGCAGCAGCCAGCGCACGCACAGCCAGGCGCTGATGAAGGAGAACACCAGGCCCACGGCGAACATGGGGATGTCGTCCACCGACAGCAGGGCGCGCTCCTTGTAGAGGCTGTAGACGCCGGCGCCGATCAGCGTGGGAATGGCCAGGAAGAACGAAAAGTCGGTCGCCGCCTTGCGCGACAGGCCCATGAGCATGCCGCCGATGATGGTGGCGCCGCTGCGGCTGGTGCCGGGGATCATGGCCAGGCACTGCACCAGGCCGACCTTGAGGGCATCGAGCGGCGTCATCTCGTCCACGGTCTGCACGCGCATGGCCGAGGCGGGCCGGCGCTCGGCCCACAGGATGACGAAGCCACCCAGGATGAAGGTGGTGGCCACCACGGTGGGCGTGAACAGGTGCGCCTTGATGAACTTGCCGAAGATCAGCGCCAGCACCACGGCCGGCAGGAAGCCGATGATGACGTTCAGCGTGAGCCGCTGCGCCTGGCCGCTGGTGGGCAGGTCGACCACGGTGGAGCGGATCTTCTGCCAGTACACCAGCACCACGGCGAAGATGGCACCGGTCTGGATGGCGATGTCGAAGACCTTGGCCTTGGCATCGTCGAAGCCCAGCAGCGAACCGGCCAGGATGAGGTGGCCGGTGGAGGAGATGGGAAGGAACTCCGTCAGCCCTTCCACGATGCCCATGATGGCGGCCTTGACCAGCAAAAGAATGTCCACGGCAAGCGTCCTGTCGCAATGCAAAAGTGCGCCATTATCTGCGCTGGCCATGGCCTGACGATGGACGCCTGCCGGCCCGTCGGCGGCAATCGCAAACTTTTACAACGGCCGGCGCGCGACGTTGCTGTGCGCCCGGCGCTGTGCTGCAATGTGGGGGCGCTGGATTTCGGCGCGCCTTCAAAACCATTCCATCATGAAAAAAATCGTTGTTCTGGCAGTTGTCTCCCTGGCCTGCAGCATCGGCATGGCCGCCGGAGACAAGGCCCCCACGGCCCAGCAAAAGCTGATGGGCACCTGCAACACCGAAGCCGCCGGCAAGAAGGGCGACGAGCGCAAGGAGTTCATGAAGTCCTGCCTGTCCGACGGCAAGAAGCGCCAGCAGGAACGCATGAAGACCTGCAATGCCGACGCCACCGGCAAGAAGGGCGACGAGCGCAAGGCGTTCATGAGTGAATGCTTGAAGAAGGACTGAAGCTCCCCCTGAGCGGCTGACGCCGCTTCCCCCTCTCTACCCGCTTCGCGGGGGAGGGGGACGACGCCCTCGCCGCGAGGCGGCTCTTGCTCGGCGTCTCTGGTATCGGGCCGCGCCAGATTTGGAGGCTGCGCCCTATTTCTGCAGCAAGCCTTCATTGAAGCCACCGTTTTCGGTGGCTTTGCTGTTTAGGCGGATAGTTTTCTGATTTGGCTATCAATGGAGCCGTGTACTACCGACAGCCGTTCAAACTCGCAGGGCTCAAGCGCGGGCAGCCGAGCAAGGGCCGCCCCGCAGTGAGGGCTGCGTCCCCCTCCGCGAAGCGGGAAGGGGGAAGCGGCGCAGCCGCTCAGGGGGTCATCTTCCTGGCTCTGCGTTTGCGCCACCAGATGATGACGCCGGTGATCGACAGGACGGCGACGAGCACGCCGACGAAGGACATGAGCACGCGGCCGGGGGTGCCGAGGATGCGGCCGCTGTGCAGGGGCAGCTGCAGCTGGACGAAGACGTCGGCGGCCGTGCCGTGCCAGGGGCGGTAGGTGCCCAGGACTTCGCCGTTGTCCGAGCTGACGTAGATGTTGGACAGGCCCATGCCCATGGCGCCGGTTTCGTCGTGCGGGTCGAAGAAGGAGATGTTGTAGAACGGGAAGTCGCCGCCCCACCAGATGCCGCCGGCGGGCTGGGCGAAGCCCAGGCGCTTGGCCTCGCTCTGGGCGATGGCGATGGCCTGGGCGAACGAGACCTTGGGCACGAGGAGCGTGCCCTGGGGCGCAGGCTTGAGGGTTTCGTAGGGGCCGGGCGTGGTGGTGGAGACGGTGCTCATCACCGGGTAGAAGACTTCGCGGTACAGGTTCAGCGAGAACGAGGTGAAGGCCACGATGACGATGACGGCCCAGACCCACAGGCCGCCCGCACGGTGCAGGTCAAAGTTGAGCTTGTAGGCGCCGCCGCCCCAGCGCACGCGCCATGAGGGCAGCCAGCGCCGCCACCACGATCCCACGGCCGCCGTCAGGCGCGGGGCGCTTTTCCTGAGCTTGACGGGAAAGGTCAGCAGCAGCGCGACAAAGCTGTCGGCCACCCACAGCAGGGCCAGGCTGCCCATGAACCAGTAGCCCCAGCGGTCCGTGCCCCAAAAGCGCGGGGCCAGCAGGCTTTCGTGCAGGTGGCGCAGCCAGGGCATGAGGTTGCGCTGGCTGAGCGCGAAGCTGCGCCCGTTGCGCTGGCCCGTGATGTGGCCGCTGACCGGATCGACGAAGACCGTGTCATAGCCCAGCGCAGGCGCCTGGCCCGTGGCCGGGTCGGGCCGGGGGCGCACCATGAACATGGCGGCTTCGCCCTCGACCAGGCCCAGGGTCATGTAGCTGATCTCGGCGCGCGGCTCGCTGGCCTGCACGGCGGCGGCCAGCTCCAGCGGGGTCTTCAGCGGGCCGCGTGCCGGGGTCTCCAGCATGTCGGCGTTGAGCCATTCGTCGATTTCATGGTCCCAGGACAGCACGGCCCCCGTGAGGCCGGCCATGGTGAGGAAACCGGCCAGCAGCAGGCCGATCCAGCGGTGCACCACCGTCCACAACGCGCGCATGCTTCAGATCGCTCCGGCTCAGAAGTCCACCGATGCGCTCAGCGAGAAGGTGCGCGGCATGGACTGCACCAGGTAGTTGGCGCCCGGGTAGCCGCCCACGGACGACCAGTAGCCCTTGTCGAACAGGTTGTCGATGCGCGCGCGCAGGGTCAGCAGGCGGTTGTTGCCGATGTCCATGAGATAACGCGCGCCGATGTCGGTGCGCGTCCACGAGGCCACTTTCAGCGTGTTGGCGCCGTTGGCGTACTGGCTGGAGGTGTGCATCACGCGCGCATTGAGGGCCAGGCCCGAGACGCCGGGCACATCCCAGTCCACGCCCAGGTTGAGCAGGCGCTTGGGCACGCCGATGGCGTAGTTGCCGATGGTGGCGGCATCGGCGGCCTCGCGGATCTTGGCCTCGCTGAAGGTCACGCCGCCCAGCACGCGCAGGCCCTTGACGGGTTCGCCGAAGACCGTGGCCTCCAGGCCGCTGTTGCGCTGCTTGCCGTACTGGCCGAAGACCTGGTTGGCCACATAGGCCGAAGGCATGTCCGTGGTGTACAGCGCCACCGTGGCGCCCAGTTGCCGGCCCTGCCACTTGAAGCCGATTTCCTTTTGGCGCGACTTGTAGGGCGCGAACACCTGGCCACCGTTGGACACCGGCAGGTCGTTGGCCGTCTGCGGCGCCACGGCGCCCTTGGTCAGGCCTTCGATGTAGTTGGCGTAGACCGAGGTGTTCTCGCTGGTCTTGAACACCAGGCCCAGCATGGGCGTGGTGGCCGACTTCTTGTAGTTGTCGGTCTGCGCGCCCGTGTTGTAGTCGTAGCTGCTTTGCTCGATGCTCTGGCGGCGCACGCCCACGGTCAGGCGCAGGCGCTCGTCCAGCATCGTCAGCGTGTCGCCGATGGCAAAGCTGTTGAGCCGGGTTTCACCCACGCGCGTGGGATCGGCCAGGTTGCCGCCGAACAGCGTCATCGCCGGGCGCGCGCTGCTCCAGGGGTTGTAGATGTTGTTGACCACGCCAAAGCCCATGCCCCAGGCATTGCGCTCGGTGGCCGAGTAGGTGCTGGCCGTGGCCACCAGCTCATGGCCCACGCTGCCCGTGGCCAGGCGCGTGCGGATGCCGACCTCGCCCGTGCCCACGCTGTCCTTGCGCTTGTTGTCGAAGCGCGTGCCCGTGGTGTCGCCGGCCGCATTGCTCACGGTCACGCCGCTCAGGGAGTTGTCCTCCTTGCCGCGGCGCAGGCCGCCCGCAGCCCAGGCCGTGGTGGTGTCGTTGATGTCCCATTCGGCGCGCAGCGTGGCGAACAGGTCGCGCTCGGTGGAGTACGACCAGTTCTGGCCGTAGTTGGTCTTGTTGTCGGGCACGGCCGGGATGAAGTTGCCGGGCGTCACGCTGGGGCGGCCGCCGTTGTAGCTGTTGCGCTGGTAGCCCACGTCGCCCGACAGGCGCACGTTGCGGCTGCGCCAGTCCAGGCCCAGGCCCAGGGCGGTGAGCGAGCGGTCTTCGCCATCCACGCCCGTGCCGCCGTCGCGGCGCACGGCGTTCAGGCGGATGCCGGTGCTCCGGTCAGGGCCGAAGCGGCGCGAGATGTCGGTGGAGACAAAGGCCTGGCCGCCCGTCTGTATGCCGGCGCCCACGCGCGTCAGTGCATCGTTGCCGGCGCGCTTGGGCAGCAGGCTGATGGTGCCGCCAATGCCGCTGCCGCCGGGTGCTGCGCCATTGAGGAAGGCATTGGCGCCGCGCAGCACCTCCACGCGCTCGAAGAATTCCGAGGCGATGTACTGGCGCGGCAGCAGGCCGTACAGGCCGTTGTAGGCGATGTCGTCCGAGTACACCGGGAAGCCGCGCAGCACATACAGCTCCTGGAAGTTGCCGAAGCCGCGCGCCTGGCGCACGCCCGGGTCGTTGAGCAGCACATCGCCCACGCTCTTGGACTGGGTGTCCTCGATCAGTTGCTGGGTGTAGCTGGTGGTGGAGAACGAGGAGTTCTTCCAGTCCAGCGTGCCCAGCACGCCGTTGCGCGCCCCCGTGGCCACCTGGCCGCCTGCGAAGGGCTTGGACAGGCCCTGGGCCGATGCGTCGGCGCTGGCCTCTACCGTCACGGCCTCCAGCACGGTGTCACCGCCCCGGGTCTGGGCAATCAGCGCCTGATGGCTGCACAGGCAAAGAACGGCCAGGGATATGGGGCGAATGGAAGGCATGGGGATGGGATTGAGAATGATTTGCAGAACCCGTTAGCTTACCAACCACCTGGGCACGCAACTATGAGTTTTCTCAATCTGTTGCATCGAAGCAATCCTGGGGGTGATTGGTTTCAAAGGCCCTGATCGATAGTCCGTGCGCACTCACCCTGACCTCCACCCTGCGGACTGCATCCTCCAGATGCCGTGGACGTGCCTGCCGTTCGCGGCGCCAGGATGCAGCTGGCACCCTGCCCTCGTCCGTCCGTCGCATGGCGCTGGCCCCGGCGGCGCCCGGCAGCGACAGTCCTGTCCCATACAGGCCCGCCAACCCGGGCCGCACGCCAGGACACCGCCATGCAAATGACACCGCTGATCGCCATCCACATGAGCGCCGCTCTCGCCGCCACGGCCACGGGCGCCATCGCCCTGCTGGCACGCCGCCAGGCCGCCGCCCATCCCCGCCTGCACCGCGCGGCCGGCCATGCCTTTGTCACGCTCATGGTCTGCGCGGCGGTGTCCGCCTGCTTCATCCGCGACTACCGCCTGCCCAACTGGGGCGGCTACACGCCCGTCCACCTGCTGGTGCCGCTGACCTTTGCCGGCCTGGGCCGGTCGTTCTGGCACCTGTACCACGGCAACATCGCCGGCCACCGCAAGATCATGCGCAGCGTCTACATCGGCGCCTGCGTCGTGGCGGGCCTGTTCACCCTGCTGCCCGGCCGCTACCTGGGCGACCTGCTGTGGCAGCAGCTGGGCCTGGCCTGAAGCCGCTTTCCTTCCCCCTGACGGAGAACTCCCCATGCGCACCCTTGATCCCCTTGATCCCCTCGATCCCTCTGCCCGCCACGACGACGATGCCCTGGAGCGCATGGCGCGCCGCCGCGCAGGCGCCAAGCTGGGCTGGATGATCCACGCCAGCGTCTATGTGCTGGTCAACCTCGGGCTGGCGGCGCTGTCGCTGTCCCAGGGCAGGCACTGGGCCATCTTCCCGGCCCTGGGCTGGGGCCTGGGACTGGCCATCCACGGGGCCGTGGTCTGGCTGGCACTGCCGGGCAACGGCTGGCACGGGCGCATGGTGGAGCGCGAGCGGCAGGCGCTGCAGTCACGCCAGGGCCGCGCCCGCTGAAACACGCCATGGGACTACCATTGCCCTCCATGCCCGACCTCGCATCCAACGCCACACGCCAGCCGGCCGCCCCTGGCCACATCGTGGAACGGACCACGCTGCTGCGCCACGGCATCGCGACGACCTCGGCCTGCGCCCTGATTGCCGCCGCATTCAGCCTGAGCAACCATGGCCGCTGGGACGTGAACCTCATCTACTCGCTGTCGATCGGCCTGACCAGCTGGCTCACCATCGAACTGGGCCGCTGGCGCCTGACGCGGGGCCAGGACATTCCCTGGCCCGGCGGCTGGCGCGGCGCAGCGCTGGTGGTGGCTGGCATCGTGACGGGGTTCGTGATCGGGTCGCTGATCGGCACGGCCTACAGGCAGTGGGCCGATCCCGACGCCAGCACGGCCCTGATGCACCGGCTGTGGATACCGCTGGCCGTCACCATCGTCGCCAGCACGGTGATGTCGCTGGCCTTCTTCCTGCTGGGCTACTCGCGCCACCTGCAGATGCAGGCCGAGCAAGCCCGCCGCCAGGCGGCCGAGGCGCGACTGACCCTGCTGCAGGCCCAGCTGGAGCCGCACATGCTGTTCAACACCCTGGCCAACCTGCGCGTGCTGGTGGCCAGCGACCCGCAGCGCGCCCAGGCCATGCTGGACCATCTGATCGCCTACCTGCGCGCCACGCTGGGCGGCTCGCGCAGCACCGAGCATGCGCTGGCCGAGGAATTCGCGCGCCTGCGCGACTACCTGGCGCTGATGTCCATCCGCATGGGCCCGCGCCTGCAATACACGCTGGACCTGCCCGAGGACCTGGGCCAGGTGCCCGTGCCGCCGCTGCTGCTGCAGCCCCTGGTGGAAAACTGCATACGCCACGGACTGGAGCCCAAGCTGGAAGGCGGGCATATCGCCGTGCGCGCGCGCCGCATGGACGGCGGCCCGCTGGAGCTGACCGTGGCCGACAACGGCATGGGCCTGGACACAGGTGCGCCCGCCCTGCCCGGCAGCCGCTTCGGCACGGCCCAGCTGCGCGAGCGCCTGGCCAGCCGCTATGGCGACGCCGCGCACTTCGAACTGGCCGCCCTGCCCGAAGGCGGCACGCTAGCCAAAATCACCATTGCCAACGCCGGTTGAAATGACCTCCTCCCCCCGCGCCCTGATCGCCGAAGACGAACCCCTGCTGGCCGAGGACCTGCGCCAGGCCCTGGCCCGCGCCTGGCCCGAGCTGCAGATTGCCGCCATGGTGGGCGACGGCCTGAGTGCAGCCCGGCAGGCGCTGGCGCTGCAGCCCGATGTGCTGTTCTTCGACATCCGCATGCCGGGCCAAAGCGGCCTGGAGGCCGCTGCCGAACTGGCCGACGCCTGGCCCGAGGCGCAGCCGTTTCCCATCCTGGTCTTCGTGACCGCCTATGACCAGTACGCCATGGACGCCTTCGAGGCCCAGGCCGTGGACTACCTGCTCAAGCCCGTGCAGCCCGAGCGGCTGGCGCGCTGCGTGCAGCGCCTGCGCGAGCTGCTGGCCCAGCGCACGGCGGCCCCGGCCGGCGCTGCGCTGGCGCAGGCGCTGGAGCAATTGCGGCACCTGGCCGGCGCCACGGCCCCCGCCGCCACCGCTACCGAGCCTCCGCTGCAGATGATCCAGGCTGGCGTGGGCACGCAGATCCAGATGGTGCCCGTGCACGACGTCGTCTACTTCGAGGCCGCCGACAAGTACGTGCGTGTGCTCACGGCCTCGCATGAGTACCTGGTGCGCACGCCGCTCAAGGAGCTGCTGCCCCGGCTGGACGCCGAGGAATTCTGGCAGGTGCACCGCGGCACCGTGGTGCGCGCAGCCGCCATTGCCAGCGCCCAGCGCGACGAGGCCGGCCGGCTGTGGCTGCAGCTGCGCGAGCGAGGGGAAAAACTGGCCGTGAGCCGCCTCTACGCGCAGCGGTTCAAGGCGATGTAGGTGGCGATGTAGACGCCGGCTCCGGTCAGCGCAGCGGCGGCTGATCGGGCAGGTCCAGCACGTCGTCCCAGACCACGCCCTGCATCTCGTCCCAGTGCGCGACGATCACGCAGCGCGGCCCGTGCCCGGCCACGGGCGCAGATTGCTGGCCGGCCCGGTTCAGCCCCGCCAGCGTGCGCTGCACATGGTCCATCGATCCCCGGTCCAGCGCGGCCAGCGGCTCGTCGATCAGCAGCAGCGGCACGCCGCTGGACCAGCCCGCCGCCATCCACAGCTTGCGCAGGCTGCCCGTGGACAGGGCCAGCAGGGGCTTGTGCAGGTGGGGCTCCAGGCCCAGGCCGTCGGCATGGGCCTGCCAGGCCGACTCGCTCCAGGCCGGGTGCAATTGCCGCTGGGCCTGCACCCATTCCTGCGCGGGCCGGGCGCGCTCGGCATTGGACAGTTCGGCGCGCGGGTCGCGCCAGAACAGTGCGGGGCGCTGCGACGGGTCCGGCTGCTGCGGATATACCAGGCGCCCGCCCTGCAAGGGCAAATGGCCGGCCAGCGCCTGCAGCAGGCTGGTCTTGCCGCAGCCCTCGCCGCCGCGCACCAGGCACAGGCCCACGGGCCAGTCGTGCGAGGCGCCATCCCACAGCAGAAGACCCGGCTGCCCGAAGCGCAGGGCCTGCGCGCTCACCATCGGCGGCGCCATCGATTGCTGTGCGGTGTCCATCTGAATGTCTTTCCGGTTCTGCGATGCGGGCGATTGTGCACGCGGCACAATGCCGGGCTTTCCCTTTTCCAACCTCGCACTACGCATGCGGACCCCACCATGACCCTCGACTACCTGGATTTCGACTACAGCGAAGACGACGAAGGCACGGGCTGCTGGGACGCCATGGCCAGCGTGCCCGCCACGCGCGTACCGGCCCTGACGGCCGAGGTGGAGCAATTGCTGGCCTGGGCGCACAGCCGCTTCAAGGGCCGGCGCGGCCCCATCGAGGAAGGCGGCGACTGGGACTACGAGCTGCAGGCCCAGGACGATGGCGGCCAGCCGCTGGCCTGGCGCTTTGACGCAGCCACGGCGCGCCTGCAATCCGTGGCGGCCGGGGATGGCCGCACCACGGTGAACCTGTCGATCAGCGGCAGCGCGGCCTTCGGCGAAGCATTGCGCCAGGCCTTCGAGCTGCAGGACTGAACATCAGCGCGCGACAGCCTGCGGCCCCTGCACGGAGGCCGGCCCCAGCGGCTCCCAGCGCCCGGCCACGTTCTTGAGCAAGGTGTTGACGGCGGCCAGCCGCCGGTTGCGCACATCGATCAGGCTGCGCCGCGCCGACAGCACCGTGGTCTGGGCGCTGAGCACATTCAGATAGGCCACCGTACCCGCGCGGTACTGGTTGTTGACGACATCCAGCGCCTTCTGCGCGGCGGCCACGGCCTCGATCTGCACCTGCTGCTCGCGCGCCAGGGCGGATGCGGTGACCAGGTTGTCCTCCACCTCCTGCAACGCCGTCAGCACGGTCTGGCGGTAGGTGGCGGCGGCCAGGTCCAGCGAGGCACGCGCCGACTCCACGCCCGCCGTGCGCGCGCCGCCGTCGAACAGCGCCAGCGCCAGCGACGGGCCCAGCGACCAGAACAGGTTGGGCGCACCCACCAGGTTGGACAGCGATGCACCCCGGTAGCCGGCCGTGGCCGACAGCGTGAGCGCCGGGAAGAAGGCCGCGCGCGCCACGCCCACCTGGGCGTTGGCGGCGGCCACGCGGCGCTCGGCCGCAGCAATGTCGGGGCGCTGCTCCAGCAGTTGGGACGACAGCATGGCCGGCACCTCGGGCGGCGGCGGCAGCTCGGCGCCGGCCTCCAGGCTGAAGGCGGCCGGCGGCAGGCCCAGCAGCGCGGCCAGGGCGTGCTCCAGCTGGGCGCGGCTGGTCTGCGCCTCGATGAGCTGGGCCTGGGTGCTTTTGTACTGCGCCTCGGCCTGGGCCACGTCGGCCGACGAGGCCACGCCCGCGCGGTAGCGGTTGTTGGTGAGCTTCAGGCTTTGCTCGTAGCTCTGCAGCGTTTCCTGCAGCAGCCGCACGCTGGCATCGGCCGCGCGCAGCGAGAAATAGGTCTGCGTGATCGATGCCTGGGCCGACAGGCGCGCGGCGGCCAGGTCGTCGCTGCTGGCCTGGGCGCTGGCCTGGCTGGCGCTGACCGTGCCCGACACGCGGCCCCACAGGTCCAGCTCCCAGCTGGCGTTCAGGCCCAGCGAGTAGTTGGTCGAGATGTTGCCGCTACTGCCGGTGTTGCCGCCCGTGCCTGATGCACCCGATGCACCGGAGGCCCCGCCGCTGCGCGAGCGCGTGGCGCCGGCCGTGCTGCCCAGCGTGGGGAACAGCCCGGCCTGGCTGCTGGCCACGGCCGCCTGCGCGGCACGCAGGCGCGCGGCGGCCTGGGCAATGCTCTGGTTGCCGGTGGCGGCCTGCTGCTGCAGGCGGTTGAGCTGCTCGTCGCCGAACAGCTCCCACCAGTTGTCGGGCACTTGCGCACGCGACGGGTCCGCGGGCCGCCAGATGCCGGCCTCGGCCGCCTCGGGCGTGGCTTCCTTGAACTGGGCCGGCACCTCGAGTGCGGGGCGCTGGTAGGCGCTCTGCGTGGAGCAGCCGGCCAGCAGCGCGGCGGCCAGCCAGATCGCCGGGGTTTGGAGTGTCTTCAGCTGCATGGCCTTGGGCTTTCGGATTCGGTTCACTGGGGTGATGCGGCGGGCACAGGGGTGCCGCGGTCCTTGCCCTGCACGCGGCCACGCAGGCCCATGACACGCTGGCGCAGCCTGTCCAGCAGCACATAGACCACGGGCGTGGTGTAGAGCGTGAGCAGCTGGCTCAGCATCAGGCCGCCCACGATGGCAATGCCCAGCGGCTGGCGCAGCTCGGCGCCATCGCCCCGGCCCAGGGCCAGCGGCAGCGCGCCGCAGATGGCCGCCAGGCTGGTCATGAGGATGGGGCGCAGCCGCAGTTCGCAGGCGCGGTAGATGGCCTGGGCGGCCGTCGCATGGCCGCCGCGCTGCCGCTCCAGCGCGAAGTCGATCATCATGATGGCGTTCTTCTTGACGATGCCGATCAGCAATATCACCCCGATCAGCGCGATCAGCGAGAACTCCGTCTTGAACAGCATCAGCGCCATCAGCGCGCCCACGCCGGCCGAGGGCAGCGTGGACAGGATGGTCAGCGGATGCACCAGGCTCTCATAGAGCACGCCCAGCACCAGGTAGATGGTGATGATGGCCGCCAGGATCAGCAGCGGCTGCCCCGACAGCGCCTGCTGGAAGGCCCCGGCCGTGCCGCTGAAGCTGCCGCGCACCGACACGGGCACGCCCAGCTCGGCCACGGCCGCGCGGATGGCGTCGCTGGCATCCGACAGCGCCACGCCTTCGGCCAGGCTGAAGCTGATGGTGCTGGCCGGCGTGCCCCGGTCGTGGTTCACGGACAGCGGCGTGTTGGTGGTGGTGATGCGCGCAAACGAGGTCAGCGGCACCTGCTCGCCCTGGTTGTTCACGAAGAAGAAGCCGCGCAGCGTCTCGGGGCTTTGCAGGTAGCGCGGCGCGGCCTCCATCACCACGCGGTACTGGTTGAGCGGGTTGTAGATCACGCCCACCTGGCGCTGGCCGAAGGCGTTGTTGAGCGTGCCGTCGATCTGCGCCACCGTCAGCCCCAGGCGCGTGGCCGCGTCGCGGTCGATCACCAGCGAGGTCTGCAGGCCGAAGTCGGAGACATCGCTGTTCACGTCCGTGAGCTGGGGCAGCTGCGACAGCACCTGGCGGATGCGCGGCTCCCAGGTGCGCAGGTCCTGGATGTCGTCAGCCTGCAGCGTGTAGTCGTACGAGCCCGAGCTCTGCCGCCCGCCGATGCGGATATCGCTTTGCGTGACCATGAACAGCCTCGCGCCGGGCTCGTTCTTGAGCTTGTCGCGCAGGCGGTTGATCACCTCGTCGGACGATACCTTGCGCTCGGCCAGCGGCTTGAGCGACATGAACATGTTGGCCGCATTGCGCTGGCCGCCGCCCGTGAAGCCCGTCACGTACTCCACGGCCGGGTCTTCCTGCACGATGGACAGGAAGCGCTTGAGCCGCTGCTCCATGGCCTGGTAGGAGGTGGACTGGTCGGCCCGGATGAAGCCCATCACGCGGCCCGTGTCCTGGCTGGGCATGAAGCCCTTGTCGATGGCCATGTACAGGTGCACGTTCAGCGCCACCACGCCGGCCAGCACCAGCAGCACCAGCGGCTGGTGGCGCAGGCACCAGGCCAGGCTTGCGCGGTAGCCGGACATGGCACGCCGCTCGGCACGGCCCACCCAGGCGCCGAAGCGGTCCCAGGCGCGGCCCATTGGCCCGCGCGGACGCGCCTGTGCAGCAGGCCGCTGCGGCCGCAGCAGCGCCGCGCACATCATGGGCGTGGTGGTCAGCGACACCACCATCGAGATCAGAATCGCCGCCGACATCACCACCGCGAACTCGCGGAAGAACCGCCCCACGATGCCGCCCATGAACAGGATGGGCACGAACACCGCGATCAGCGACAGGCTCATGGACACCACGGTGAACCCGATCTCGCGCGCCCCGTCCAGCGCCGCGCGCAGCGCGGTCTTGCCGCGCTCCATGTGGCGCATCACGTTCTCCAGCACCACGATGGCATCGTCCACCACAAAGCCCGTGGCCACGGTCAGCGCCATCAGCGACAGGTTGTCCAGCGTATAGCCGGCCAGGTACATCACGCCGAACGTGCCCGCCAGCGACACCGGCACGGCCACGGCCGGAATCAGCGTGGCCCGGCCATTGCGCAGGAACAGGAACACCACCAGGATCACCAGCGCCACGGCGATCAACAGCGCCCGTTCCACCTCCACCACCGAGGCACGCAGCGTGGGCGTGCGGTCGGACACGATGGTCAGATCGATCGCCTCGGGGATGGACGCCTTGAGCTGCGGCAGCAAAGAGCGCACGCGCGCCACGGCCTCCAGGATGTTGGCATCGGGCTGCTTGAAGATCTGCAGCAGGATGGCGGGCTTGCCATTGGCCACGCCGTAGTTGCGCACGTCCTGCACCGAATCCGTGACATCGGCCACGTCCTGCAGCCGGATCGCATTGCCATTGCTCCAGCGCAGCACCAGCGGCGCATAGTCGGCCGCCACGCGGGCCTGGTCATTGGCGGTCACCTGCCAGTAATGGTCCTCGCGCTCCACCGCGCCCAGCGGCCGGTTGGCATTCGTGGCCGAAATGGCGGTACGCACCTGGTCCAGCGACACGCCATTGGCCGCCAGCTTCACCGGGTCCAGCTCCACGCGCACGGCCGGCAGCGCCCCCCCGCTGATGGACGCCTGGCCCACGCCCTCCACCTGCGAGAGCTTCTGCGCCAGCACGGTGGACGCCGCGTCATACATCTGCCCGCGCGTCAGCGCGCTGGACGTCAGCGCCAGGATCATGATCGGCGCATCGGCCGGATTCACCTTGCGATACGTAGGATTGCCCGGCATGCCCGAAGGCAGCAGCGTGCGCGCCGCATTGATGGCGGCCTGCACATCGCGCGCCGCGCTGTCCACCGTGCGCGACAGATCGAACTGCAGCGTGATGCGCGTACTGCCCAGGCTGGAGCTGGACGTGATCTCATTGACCCCAGCAATCGCCCCCAGCGCCCGCTCCAGCGGCGTCGCCACCGTCGCCGCCATCGTGTCGGGGCTTGCACCGGGCAGGCTGGCCGACACCGAAATCGTCGGATAGTCCACCTGCGGCAGCGGCGCCACCGGCAGCAGGAAATACGACACTGCCCCCGCCAGCGCCAGGCCGATGGTCATCAGCATGGTGGCAATGGGCCGGAAGATGAACGGCGCCGAGAGATTGGAAAGCTGGCTCATGACCCAGCCCCAAAAACCCCAGGCCGAGCGAAGCGATGGCCCGTCCCCCGGCCTTCCCCCCTCTGCCCACGCCTGCGTTGGGGGCGATGCGGGGTGGCAAGCCTGCCGAAGGACAGGCTTGCTTCGTCATCTGACTTGCCGCAGTTGTCTGAGCGGCGCGCGAAGCGCAAAGCGAGTTCTGCGGCACACCCCGCATCGTGCCCAACGCAGGTTGCCCGCAGCGAAGCGAAGGGTCGTGGGCAGTGGGGGCGCATTTCTTTGCCTACTTTCTTGCTGCGAGGCAAGAAAGTAGGTCGGCCGCCGGGCCGAACCCCGGCCAGCGGCGCCAGCCAAGACAAGAGCGCAAGCTCAGGCATGAACGCTCTCCCGAGAAGAACGATCCCGCCACCTCTGCGCCCACCCCTCAAACGTCAAATAAATCACAGGCGTAGTGAACAGAGTCAACAACTGACTCACCAGCAAGCCCCCCACCAACGTCACCCCCAACGGATGCCGCAACTCACTGCCCACCCCCGTCCCCAACATCAACGGCAAGGCCCCCAGCAAAGCCGCCAAAGTCGTCATCAGGATAGGCCGGAACCGCAGCAGGCAGGCCTGGTAGATGGCCTCGCGCGGCGTGTGCCCCTCCTCGCGCTGCGCCTCCAGCGCGAAGTCGATCATCATGATCGCGTTCTTCTTGACGATGCCGATCAGCAGCACGATGCCGATGATGGCGATGATGTCCAGGTCCAGCCCCGCCAGCAGCAGGGCCAGCAGCGCGCCCACGCCGGCCGAGGGCAGCGTGGACAGGATGGTCACCGGGTGGATGGTGCTCTCATAGAGCACGCCCAGCACGATGTACATGGTGATCACCGCCGCCAGCACCAGCAGCAGCGTGTTGGACAGCGAGGCCTGGAAGGCCAGGGCCGCGCCCTGGAAGGCGGCATCCACCGACAGCGGCATATGGCCCTCCGTGCGCAGCTGGGCCATCAGGTCCTGCACGGCCTTGACGGCATGGCCCAGCGACACGCCGGGCGCAGTGTTGAACGAGATGGTGGCGGCGGGCAGCTGGCCCACATGGTTCACGGCCAGGGCCATGGGCCGCTCGCTGACCGTGGCCACCGAGGACAGCGGCACGGGCGCGCCCGCGCTGGAGGCCACGTAGATGGACTGCAGCGCCTCGGGCCCGACCTTGAACTGCGGCGCCACCTCCAGCACCACGCGGTACTGGTTGGACTGCGTGAAGATGGTGGAGATCAGCCGCTGGCCGAAGGCGTTGTACAGCGCCGTGTCGATGGCCGAGACCGTCACGCCCAGCCGGCTGGCCTGGGCCCGGTCGATCTGCACGAAGGCCTGCAGGCCCTGGTCCTGCAGGTCGCTGCCCACGTCCACCAGCTCGGGCAGGTCGTGCATGCGCTCGACCAGGGCCTGGGTGCTCTTGGCCAGCTGCGCCATGTCGGGCGAGGACATCAGCAGCTGGTACTGGGTGCGCGCCACGCGGTCCTCGATGGTCAGGTCCTGCACGGGCTGGGCGTACAGGCGAATGCCCGGGATCTGCAGCGCATCGTCGGACAGGCGGCGCAGCACGGCGGGCACGCCATCGCGCTGGCCATGGGGCTTGAGGTCGATCAGCAGCCGGCCCGTGTTCAGCGTGGTGTTGCTGCCATCGACGCCGATGAAGGACGAGATGCTCTGCACGGCCGGGTCCTTGAGCAGCAGCTCGGCCAGGGCCTGCTGGCGCTCGGCCATGGCGGCAAAGGAGATGGACTGGTCGGCCTCGGTCGTGGCCTGGATGGTGCCCGTGTCCTGGTCCGGGAAGAAGCCCTTGGGCACGGCAAAGTACAGCAGCACGGTCACGGCCAGCGTGGCCAGGAAGACGATCCATGTCAGGCCCCGGCGGTCCAGCACCCAGGTGAGGATGCGGCCGTAGCCGGCGATGGTGCGGTCGAAGAAACGGCCCGTGGCGTGGTACAGGCGGCCATGCTTTTCCTCCTCGGCCCCTTCGGGCTGGTGGCGCAGCAGCCGCGCGCACAGCATGGGCGTGAGCGTCAGCGAGACCACGGCCGAGATCAGGATGGCCACCGCCATGGTGATGGCGAACTCGTGGAACAGCCGCCCCACCACGTCGCCCATGAACAGCAGCGGGATCAGCACGGCGATCAGCGAAATCGTCAGCGAGATGATGGTGAAGCCGATCTGCCTGGCGCCCTTGAGCGCGGCCTGCATGGGCGGCTCGCCCTTTTCCACGAAGCGCGCGATGTTCTCGATCATCACGATGGCATCGTCCACCACGAAGCCGGTGGAGATCGTCAGCGCCATCAGCGTGAGGTTGTTGATGGAAAAACCGGCCAGGTACATCACGCCGAAGGTGCCGATCAGCGACAGCGGCACGGCAAAGCTCGGTATCAGCGTGGCCGAGGCGCTGCGCAGGAAGACGAAGATCACCGCCACCACCAGGGCGATGGCCAGCATCAGCTCCAGCTGCATGTCGTTGACCGAGGCGCGGATGGTCACCGTGCGGTCGGTCAGCACCTGCACGTCCAGCGAGGCCGGCAGCGTCTCCTTGAGCTGGGGCAGCAGCGCCTTGATGCGATCCACCGTCTCGATCACGTTGGCGCCGGGCTGGCGCCGGATGTTGAGGATCACGCCCGCGCGCGAGCCACCCTCGGGCGTGCCGGCCCAGGCGGCCAGGCGCGTGTTCTCGGCATCGTCCACGGTCTGGGCGATGTCGGACAGGCGCACGGGCAGGCCGTTCTTGAAGGCGATGATGAGGTTGCGGTACTCGGCCGCCGACTGCAGCTGGTCGTTGGCATCGATGGTGGAGGCGCGCGCCGGGCCGTCGAAGCCGCCCTTGGCCTGCTTGACGTTGGCGGCGGCGATGGCGGTGCGCACATCGTCCAGCGTCATGCCCAGGCCGGCCAGCGCCGTCGGGTTGGCCTGGATGCGCACGGCGGGACGGCGCCCACCGGCAATCGCCACCAGCCCCACGCCGTTGACCTGCGAGAGCTTGGGCGCCAGGCGGTTCTCCACCAGGTCATTGACGCGGATCACCGGCAGCGAGGGCGAGGTGATGGCCAGCGTGAGGATGGGCGCATCCGCCGGATTGACCTTGCTGTACAGCGGGGGCATGGGCAGGTCGCTGGGCAGCAGGTTGGCACCCGCGTTGATGGCGGCCTGCACCTGCTGCTCGGCCACGTCCATGGCCATGTCCAGCGCAAAGCGCAGCGTGATCACCGAGGCGCCGCCCGAACTGGTGGACGACATCTGCGACAGCCCCGGCATCTGGCCGAGCTGGCGCTCCAGCGGCGCGGTGACGTTGGAGGTCATCACGTCGGGGCTGGCGCCCGGGTACAGCGTGGTGACCTGGATGGTGGGGTAGTCCACCTCGGGCAGGGCCGAGATCGGCAGCAGCCGGTAGGCCAGCAGGCCGGCGATCAGCACCGCCACCATCAGCAGCGATGTGGCGACGGGTCGCAGGATGAAGATGCGGGAAAGATTCATGGGGCCGCCTGGAAGGGCTTGCGGTCTTCAGGTGCCGGGCGCTGCTCAGCGCCCGGCAGGAGCGGGAGCCGCTGGAGCCGCCGGAGCGGCAGACGCCGGGCCGGGCGATGGCTGGGGCGAGCCCGGTGACGGCGCAGGTGCCTGGGATGCCGGCGCGGAACCTTCGGCGGCCGGTGCGCCGCTGCCGGCGCCATTGCTGCCGCCACTGTTGCCACCGCCATTGCGCTGCCCACCGCGCTCGGCGCGCAGCTTCTGCAGGTAGGCCTTGCGCTCGTCGGGGTTCATGGTCGCCAGCTTGGCGCGCACATCGGGCGGCAGATTGCGCATGCCGCGCGGCTGGCTGGAGGCGTCCTGCACGGCCTGGTCCACCTTCTGCACCTTGTCGGGCTCGATCACCGTGACCTTGGCGCCTTCGCGCAGGCGGTCAATGCCATCGACCACCACCTGCTCGCCAGGCTTGAGTTCGCCCTTCACGCTCACCCGGTCGCCATCGGTCACGCCCACGGCGATGCGCCGCTGCGTCACCGTGCCATCCTCCTGGACCAGGTAGACGTAGTTGTTCTGCACGGCCGTGGTCGGCACGGTCAGCGCCTGCTCCAGCCGGTCCACTTCCAGCCTGACGTTGACGAACTGGTTGGCGAACAGCCGGCCCTCGGCATTGTCGAAGGCGGCCTTGGCCTTGATGGTGCCGGTGGCGATGTCGATGCTGTTGTCCACCGCATTCAGCCGGCCGCGCCCCAGCTGCTGCTTGAGGTCCCGGTCCCACAGCTCCACGGGCAGCTCGCGGCCCTCGGCCAGGCGCCGCGCCAGCGTGCCCACATGCGCCTCGGGCACGGAGAACACCGCGTCGATGGGCTTGACCTGCGTGATGGTGACGATGCCGTTGGCATCCGAAGGGTTGACCACATTGCCCCGGTCGGCCTGGCGCAGGCCCAGCCGGCCCGCAATGGGCGCCGTGATGCGCGTGTAGCTCAGTTGCAGCCTGGCCGCATCGGCCTGGGCCTGGTCGGCGGCCACCGTGCCCTGGTACTGGCGCACCAGCGCAGCCTGGGTATCGACCTGCTGGCCGGCAATGGAATCCTGGGCCTGCAGCTCCTTGTAGCGCTGCAGGTCCAGCTGGGCGTTCTTGAGCAGCGCCTGGTCGCGCTGCAGCGTGCCCTGGATCTGGTTGAAGCTGGCCTGGAAGCTGCGCGGATCGATCTCGGCCAGCAGCTGGCCGGCCTTGACCTCGTCGCCTTCCTTGAAATGCAGGCGCAGCAACTCGCCCGACACCTTGGCGCGCACCACGGCCGTGGCGCGAGGGTTCATGGTGCCGATGGCGCTGATCAGCACGCGCATGTCGCGCCGCTCCACCACGCCCACGGACACCGGCTGCGCCTGGGCACCCATGGCGCCGGGGCCGCCAGGCCCACCCGGCCCGCCGGGGCCGCGCCGGCCGCCTCCCGCACGCCCGCCACCCGGGCCGGGCGCACCGGCCGAGGCCTGCTCGCCCTGCGCCGGCGCCCGCTTGTTCCACCACCACAGCCCGCCCCCCGCCACCAGGGCCAATGCCACCACGCCCCACATCAGGGCAGGCCGTACCCGGCCACGCTGGCGTGCGCCGTTGGCATCTGCAACAAGGGGGCTGCTGGACAGGCGTTTCATGGTCACTGCGGGAAATCGTGGGAGGAAGCCGTGGGCCCGGCCCCGGAACGGGGCACGGCGGCGGATGCGGCTATGGTAGCCAGTCCCATGCTCTCCAAAACGAGGCAGATCGCCGTTTTACGCAGGCATTACCCCCGCTTTACCCCGGCTTTACCCGCCCTGGCCAGAGCGTTTTCGGAAACAGGTCGGCCACCCGTCGGCAGGGCCTCAGACAGGGCACGGCGCTCACAACACTGTTGACTCAGGCACGGCCAATGCGGGGCGCATCGGCCGAAAAGTCCATTGAAAACAAGGCATTGCACCCCAGCCCGGCGCAGGTCGCGCCTGTCACCCCGTTGGACTGCACCCCGCGCTTGTGGCTACGATGCGCGGCCGCCGGCCTGCAGGCGCAGGCCGCCATCCATCCGTCCCAGGAGAACACCATGACGACTGCCAACCCACGCCTGACCGACCACCCCGAAGAAGCCGCCGTGCGCGTGCCGCTGGAGCTGTACATGCGCGGCCATGCCGAGGACAACAGCGCCCACATGCGCGCCGCCTTCATGCCCACCGCCCGCATCGAAAGCGTGCGCGAAGGCCCGCTGACCTCCTGGGACATCGACACCTACTGCGCCCGCTTCAAGGGCCAGCCCGCCGCCGACGAGGCCACGCGCCGCCGCAGCATCGACGCCATCGACATCGGCGGCACGGCGGCCAGCGCCAAGATCACCCTGGTGCACGGCGCCATCACCTTCATCGACTACTTCGTGCTGCTCAAGACCGAGGCCGGCTGGAAGATTGCCAACAAGGCCTTCCATGCCCAGCCGCACTGACATCACCAGGGCTTGAAATGAGCCAGCAGGCCGTAGGTCAGCGCACCAGCCAAGGTCGGCATGGCAATGCCTTTACGCACCAGGCGTGCGAGGCAGATGGCCAGCAAAGCCACGGAGATCACGGCCACCCGCCCCCAGCGGACATCGCTGACCAACAGCCCCCAGGTTGACACCACGAACAGGGCAGCGATGGCGGCGGGCCCGACACCCGCCAGCCACCGCTGCACCTTCCGGGACGCCCGTGCAGAGTGCCCTCTGCGGCGTGCCTGCCACAACGGCAACCAGCGCAGGCCAAAGGTGCCGGCACCGCACAACAGCAAGATCCAGAATGTGTACGACATGGTGATCAGCCCCTATCGGCCGTGGCCGCATGCGCCAGCGCACCGCACAGGATCGCCAGCGCCAGGGCGTGGTAGCCCGGAATGAAGCAAACCAGCACCGCAGCGACCACGGCGGCCGTGAGCACCGCACGCCACCAGCGCAGCACCCCCGCCTCCAGCAGCAGCGCAAAGAACAATGCCGGCAGAACGAAGGCCAGCGCCTCGCGGACGGCTGCCGGCCACCGATCCACCTCGCCCACCAGCGTCACCCCCATCACCGTGCCGCCCACCCAGGCCGCGTAGGCGCCAAGTTGCAGGCCCAGAAACCAGTGCTCGCGCTCGGCCTCTGGCACGCCCTGCATCTTGCTCATGGCGGTGGCAAACACCTCGTCGGTCAGGCCAAAGGCCAACCAGGGCGTGGCCAGGCGCTGCCGCGGCCCCAGCACCACCTGCAGGGCCGGGCCATACAGCACATGCCGCGCATTCATCAACAGCACCGTGGGCAAAGCGGTCCACAGCCCGGCTCCCGAAGCCAGCAACGAAATCAGCAGGAACTGGCTGGCTCCGGCATAGACCAGCACGGAAGCCAGCACCGCAATGGATGGAGCAAGACCCGCCTGAACGGCCGCCACGCCAAAGGAAAAAGCAATCGGCAGATAGCCCGTCGCCACGGAGAGGCTGGCGGTCAGGCCGGCAGCCAGCGGACGAGCGCCGCTCACGCCGCGCCTCCGAACCCTTTCGCCACAGGATTGCCGACAATCGTGCCGGGCAAGCCGGCCTCATTCCCTGCCAAACACATGATCGCCTCCCTCTATGAAAGAAGATCGATCAATATAGCGCCTCAACTCCCGTCACTGCAGCCCCATGCCACCCGCCTGCGGCGCCCCGTCTAACCCACCCCGCACACCAGGGGCGTGATGCCCTCGGGCCCGTCATCCTCCAGCGGCTGCGGGGGCTGGGCTGCGGCGAGCTTGCCTTCTTCCACGGTCATGCCGCGCGGCAGGGCCACGCCGTTCTTGGCGGCCAGGACCTCGGCCATGATGCTGACGGCGATTTCGGGGGGCGTCTTGCTGCCTATGTACAGGCCGATGGGGCCGCGCAGGCGCGCGAGCTGCGCGTCGCCCAGGCCGAAGTGCTCGCTCAGGCGCTGCAGGCGCAGCGCGGTGTTGCGGCGCGAGCCGATGGCGCCGACGTAGAAGGCCGGGGATTCCAGGGCTTCCATGAGGGCCAGGTCGTCGAGCTTGGGGTCGTGCGTGAGGCCGATGATGCAGGTGCGCGCATCGGCGCGCATGGTGCGCACAAGGTCGTCGGGCATCTCGCGCGACAGCTGCACGCCGGCCACGCTCCAGTGGCGGCTGTATTCCTCGCGCGGGTCGCAGACGGTGACCGCAAAGCCGTTGAACAGCGCCATGGTGGCCAGGTATTCGGACAGCTGGCCTGCGCCGATGAGCAGCATGCGGTACTCGGGGCCGAAGCTGTTGGCGACCTGCTGCCCGGCATGCACCAGCGGCTCGGGCGCATCGCTGACCTGCTGGGCGACCTGGCCGGTGGCCTTGTCCACGGTGCGCCGCACCATGCGGCCTTCGTCCAGCCATTGGACGAGTTGCTGCAGCGCAGCAGCGTCGGGATTGAATTCGAGCAGCAGCTCCAGCGTGCCGCCGCAGGGCAGGCCGAAGCGGTGGGCCTCGTCGGCGCTGACGCCGTAGCGCAGCAGCCGGGGCGCGCCGTCGCGCAGGGCGTCGGCGTCCGAGGCGTGGCTGTAGCGGGCGATCAGGTCGTCCTCGATGCAGCCGCCGGACACGGAGCCGACCACGGCGCCCGAGGCCCCCAGCGCCATGATGGAGCCGATGGGCCGGGGCGACGAGCCCCAGGTACGCACTACCGTGGCCAGCAGCGCGCGCTCGCCCTGAGCGCGCCATTGCGCGAGGTGGCGCAGAACATGAACATCCAGGTTTTCCATTGCAAATCTCCACGCCGGCACCTGGCTTGCCTGTGCAGCTGGGCGCCTGGCGCTTTTCGGCGGCTATTGTGCTGCGCCAGCGCGCATCGTTCAGGGTAGGTGGAAAAAGCCGTGGGTCGGCGCAAGGACTCAGTACCGCGAAAGCAGCCAGCCGGCACCCAGGACGACGACGATGGCCAGCCCCCAGCACCACAGCGGGATGGCGCGGCGCGAGCGTTCCTCGGCCTCGGTGGCCGGTGCGGCATCCAGCGGCGTGGCCACGCCGGCTGCGGCGTCGTGCTCCCAGGCCTGGGCGTCCACGGTGGGCTCGATATGGCCGGTTTCATCTGCCAGGCCGGCAGGCAGGTGGGACAGGTCGGCGGTGTCGCCTGCATCGGCAGGCGCTGCCGGCGCGCGCGGGTGGCGCTGCTGCATCAGCGTGTCGAATCGTGCGAAGAAGTCGTCGGCCATGTTGCGGGCGGCGCCGTCGATCAGCCGCTGGCCCAGCTGGGCGATCTTGCCGCCGACCTGGGCCTGCACGCTGTAGCTGAGCAGGCAACGCGGCTGGCCTGCGGCGTCAGCGGGCTCGGGGGTGAGGGTGACGTCGGCCTCGCCCTTGCCGAAGCCGGCCACGCCGCCCTGGCCTTCAAAGGCGATGCGGTAGCGCTCGGGCGGCGTGATGTCGGACAGCGTGACCTTGCCGCTGAACTTGGCCGATACCGGCCCCACCTTGACCGCCATGCCCACGGCGTACTGGTCATCGCCCAGGGGTTCAAAGCGGTCGCAGCCGGCCAGGCAGGCCTTGAGCGTTTCGGGATCGTTGAGCGCCTCCCAGGCCTGCTGCTGGCTGACGGCAAGGGAACGGCTGGCTTGCATTTCCATGGCAATTCCTTTCTGCGATGGGGGTGGCCGCAAGCGGCTCAGCGGCCTGGCGCCGCCAGCAGCCGCGCCAGGTGACCGGCCAGTTGCTGCAGCGATTCCAGGTTGTGTACCGCAAGCATGGCATGGGCATGACGATGCAGCACGGCTGCCCCCTGGGCCAGTGGGGCATACCCGTCAAAGCGCAGCAGCGGGTTGAGCCACAGCAGCCGCGCGCTGTGGCGGCGCAGCCAGGCCAGTTCGCGGTCCAGCTCGGCGGCATCGCCGGTGTCCAGGCCGTCGCTGATGATGAGCACCAGGGTGCGCCGGCCCACCAGGCCTGAAACCCGGTGGCGCGCATGCAGGCGGCGCAGTTCGCCCAGGCTGCTGCCCAGGCGCGTGCCGCCGCCAAAGTCGGCAATGGCGGCGTTGGCGCGCTCGAGCATGGCGTCTGTATCGGCCTGGGCAAAGGCCGGGCCCAGGTCGCGCAGCTCGGTGCCGAAGCTGAAGACCTGGCGGCGCAGGCCCGCATGGCGCTGCGTGCTGGTGGCCGCGTGCAGGAAGGCCAGCAGCAGCCGCGCATAGCGCTCCATGGAGCCCGAGACATCGACCAGGGCCAGCCAGGGCAGCGGCAGGCGCCGGCGTTCGCGCCGCAGCAGCTGCAGCATTTCGCCGCCGTGGTGCGATGCCGCGCGCAGGCTGGCAGCCCAGTCGGGCACCGCGCCGCGCTGGCCCGTGCGCGTGCGGCGGCTGCGGTAGCGGGGCAAGGGAAGGGCAATGTCCCTGGCCAGGCGCTGCACCAGCAGGTATTCGCTGGCGCTGAGCTGGTTGAAGTCGGCATGGCGCAGGCGGTGGCGCTCGCTGGCCGTCATGGCAGCGTCCAGCTTCAGCTCTTCATCGACGGCGGCCCTGCCCTCGCCTGCCTGGCGGGGCGACAGGGCTTCCTGCACGCGCGGGCGGTGGCGCGGCGCGGACGGCCGGGGCGCCTGCGGCAGCAACTGGGCCAGCAGTTGCCGGGCCACATCGGGATTGCGGAAGTAGGCGTCGAACAGTTCGCGGAACACGGCGCGGTCCTGGGCGTTGCTCACAAATACGGCCTCCAGCGCGGCGGCCATGTCCTCGCGCGCCAGGCCGACCAGGGACAGGGCCTGCTGGGCCAGCGCCATGCGCCCGCCATCCACGGGCACGCCCGCGCGGCGCAGCGCACGCGCAAAGCCGACCAGGTTGCCTGCCAGCTTGCCGCTGCGCGCATCGCCCAGCCAGCTGGTGCGCTCGCCCCCGTCGGCTGCACCGGCCGCACCGGCTGCCCCAGCCGTCACGGCGCGGGCTCCGGCGCCAGCAGTTGCTGCAGCCGCTCGGGCGTGAGCGCGGCCACGTCCTCGCGCTGCTTGAAGAGGATGCCGGCCGTGTCGTGCACGACTTCGGGATCGACCACCAGGGTGTCCAGCGCCACCAGGGCCTTGGCCCATTCCACGCTTTCGGCAATGCCGGGCACGCGCTGGAAGGCGTCGGAAAAGGGCTGGCTGCGCAGCCGCCCCACGAAGCTCGCCACCTGGGCCGTCAGGGCCTGCCCTGCCCCGGGCACCAGGGCGCGCACGATGGCCAGCTCGCGCTCGCGCCCGGGATAGTCCAGCCAGTGGTAGAGGCAGCGGCGCTTGACGGCATCGTGCAGGTCGCGCGTGCGGTTGCTGGTGAGCACGGTCACGGGCGGCACGCGTGCCGCCACCGTGCCCAGCTCGGGGATGCTGACCTGGTACTCGCCCAGGTATTCGAGCAGGAAGGCCTCGAAGGGCTCGTCGGCGCGGTCGATCTCGTCGATCAGCAGCACGGCGCCGGGCTCGGGCTGCTGCAGGGCCTGCAGCAGCGGGCGGCTTACCAGGTAGCGCTCCTGGTAGACCTCCTGCTCGGCGCGCTGCATGCGGTCGTGCTGCGGTGCAGCCGCGGGCTGCGCCGAGGCCAGCTCGGCCGCGCGCAGGTGCAGCAGCTGGGCCGCGTAGTTCCATTCATACAGCGCCTCGCGCTGCTCCATGCCGTCATAGCACTGCAGCCGGATCAGGCGGCGCTCCAGCACGCGTGCCAGCGCCTGGGCCAGCGCGGTCTTGCCCACGCCAGGCTCGCCCTCCAGCAGCAGCGGCCGCTGCAGCCGCAGGGCCAGGAAGACGGCCGTGGCCAGGCGCCGGTCGGCGAAATAGCCTTCGGCCTGCAGCGCGGCGACCAGGGCGTCTATGGGGGCAATGGCTTGCTCGGGAACCTTCATTCAGTCCTTATCCAATCGTCATGGAACTGCGCTTCGTCTGCGCTGCGCAAAACTGGCGCAATCCAACTCAGGGACACCGAGGAAGGGCCGCCCCGCACCGAGGGTGTCGTCCCCCTTCAAGGGGGAAGGCGCGAAGCGACTCAGGGGGTCACCATAGTCACCCCAGCATCTGCGATACCGCACGCTGCGTCTGCACGCTGATCAACTGCGCCCGGTAGCGCGCGCTGGCATGCAGGTCGCTGTTGAGGTCGGCATGGTCGATCAGCACCTGGGCGGCCGCGTCGGGCGTGAAGCTCTGGTTGAGCGCGGCCTCCAGCCCCGCATGGCGGAACACGCTGAGCCCGGCGCCCGTGATGGCCACGCGCACGCCGCTGTCGGTCTGGGCGACGAAGACGCCCACCAGGGCGAAGCGCGAGGCGGGCTGCTTGAACTTGAGGTAGGCGGCCTTCCTCGGCACGGGAAAGCGCACGGCCGTGATCAGCTCGCCGCTGCCCAGCGCCGTGGTGTACATGCCCTGGAAGAAGTCGTCGGCCGCGATCTCGCGCCGGTCGGTGACGACAGTGGCGCCCAGGCCCAGCACGGCGCTGGGGTAGCAGGCAGCGGGGTCGTTGTTGGCCAGCGAACCGCCGATGGTGCCGCGCGCACGCACCTGGCGGTCGCCGATGCCGCCGGCCAGCTCGGCCAGGGCCGGGATGGCGGCCTGGACCTGCGGGTTGGCGGCCACGTCGGCGTGGCGTGTCATGGCGCGGATTTCCACGGTCTGGCCGTTGACGGCGATGCCGGCCAGGCCCTGGACGCGGTTCAGGTCCACGATCTGTTCGGGCCGCGCCAGGCGCAAGCGCATCGATGGCAGCAGGCTTTGGCCTCCGGCCAGGTACTGGCCGCCCTGGGCGGCCAGGGCAGCGGCGTCGGCCGTGTTGCCAGGGGCTTCATAGGTGAATGCGTACATGGCGCTCTCCTCAGGAGGTGGCTGCGGCGTCGATGGCCAACCAGACACGGTGCGGGCTGGCCGGCATGTCCAGGTCCCTGACACCCAGGGGATGCAGTGCGTCAAGCACGGCATTGATGACGGCGGGCGGCGAGCCTATGGCCCCCGCCTCGCCGCAGCCCTTGGTGCCCAGCGGGTTGTGCGTGCAAGGCGTGCAGACGGTGCCGAGCTTGAATTCGGGGAAATCGTCGGCGCGCGGCATGGCGTAGTCCATGAAGCTGCCGGTGAGCAGTTGGCCGGTCTCGCGGTCGTAGACGCAGTTTTCCAGCAGCGCCTGGCCTATGCCCTGGGCCACGCCGCCGTGCACCTGGCCTTCGACGATCATGGGATTGATGATGGTGCCGAAGTCGTCCACGGCGCTGAAGCGGTCCACGCGCACCACGCCCGTGGCCGGGTCCACCTCGACCTCGCAGATGTACGTGCCTGCGGGGAAGGTGAAGTTGGTGGGGTCGTAGAAGGCGGTTTCGTTGAGGCCGGGCTCCAGCTTGTCCAGCGGGTAGTTGTGCGGCACATAGGCGGTGAGCGCGATCTGGGCGAAGGGAATCTTCTTGTCGGTGCCACGCACCGTGAACTCGCCGCCCGCGAAGTCGATGTCGGCGTCGCTGGCCTCCATCAGGTGGGCCGCGATCTTCTTGGCCTTGGCCTCGATCTTGTCCAGCGCCTTCATGATGGCCGCGCCGCCCACGCTGATGGAGCGCGAGCCATAGGTGCCCATGCCGAACGGCACACGGCCCGTGTCGCCGTGGACGATGTCCACGTTCTCCACGGGTATCCCCAGGCGCGCGGCCACCACCTGGGCGAAGGTGGTCTCGTGCCCCTGGCCATGGCTGTGCGAGCCCGTGAACACGGTGACGCTGCCCGTGGGGTGCACGCGCACTTCGCCGCATTCGAAGAGGCCGGCCCGCGCGCCCAGGGCGCCTGCGATGTTGCTGGGCGCCAGGCCGCAGGCCTCGATGTAGCTGCTGTAGCCCAGGCCGCGCCTGAGGCCCCGCGCCTCGCTGTCGGCACGGCGGGCGGCAAAGCCGGCCACGTCGGCCAGGGCCTCGGCCTTGTCCATGCAGGCGCCGTAGTCGCCCACGTCGTACTGCAGGGCCACGGGCGTCTGGTAGGGGAAGCTGGTGACGAAGTTGCGCCGCCGTATCTCGGCCTGGGACAGGTTCAGCTGCCAGGCGCAGCGGCTGACCAGGCGCTCCAGCAGGTAGGTGGCCTCGGGCCGGCCCGCGCCCCGGTAGGCATCGACGGGCGCGGTGTGGGTGAACCAGGCATCGACCTCCACATAGACCTGGGGCGTGGCGTACTGGCCGGCCAGCAAGGTGGCATAGAGGATGGTGGGCACGGCGCTGGCGAAGGTGCTCAGGTAGGCGCCCAGGTTGGCATCCGTGTGCACGCGCATGGCCAGGAACTTGCCGCTGGCGTCCATGGCCATCTCGGCATGGCTGACGTGGTCGCGGCCATGGGCGTCGGTGAGGAAGGACTCGCTGCGGTCGGCCGTCCACTTGATGTTGCGGTTGAGCTTTCGCGCACCCCAGGTCAGGCAGACATCCTCGGCATACAGGAAGATCTTGGAGCCGAATCCGCCGCCCACGTCGGGCGCGATCACGCGCACCTTGTGCTCGGGCAGGCCCATGACGAAGGCCGTCATCAGCAGCCGCTCGACGTGCGGGTTCTGGTTGGCCACGTACAGCGTGTACTCGTCATTGGCGCGGCTGTAGCTGCCGATGGCCGCGCGCGGCTCCATGGCGTTGGGAACCAGGCGGTTGTTGACCAGGTCCAGCTGGGCGATGTGGGCAGCACCGGCGAACACGGCATCCACGGCAGCCTTGTCGCCGATGGCCCATTTGTAGCAGTGGTTGTCGGGGGCGATGTCGTGCACCACCGCGCCGGGCACGCTGCCGGCCGCCGCGTCGGCCACCAGCACCACGGCGGGCAGCGGGTCGTAGTCCACCTCCACCAGCTCGGCCGCGTCGCGCGCCTGCTCCAGCGTCTCGGCCACGACCATGGCGACCTGGTCGCCCACGTAGCGCACGGTGTCCAGCGCCAGGATGGGATGCGGCGGCTCCTTCATGGGCTCGCCGTTGGTGCTGGTGATCAGCCAGCCGCAGGGCAGGCCGTTGATCTTGTCGGCCGCCACGTCGGCGCCCGTGAGCACGCCGATGACGCCGGGCGCGGCCTTGGCCGCGTCGGTGGACACGGAGCGCACACGCGCATGCGCGTGCGGCGAGCGCACGAACACCGCATGGGCCTGGGCGGCCAGTGCGATGTCGTCGGTGTACTGGCCCGCGCCCGTGAGGAAGCGGTAGTCCTCCTTGCGCTTGACGGGCTCGCCGATGTGGGGGAGCTTGGAAAAGTCGGATGCACCCATGGCTGTCTCCTTGTGGTGACCTGCGGCGCTCAGGCCGCAGGCCCTGCCATGGCCTGGCTGCCCTTTTTCACGGCGGCCACGATGTTCTGGTAGCCCGTGCAGCGGCACAGGTTGCCCTCCAGCGCCTCGCGGATCTCGCGATCGCCCGCGCACGGCTGGCGCTGGCACAGGTCCACGGCGCTCATGACCATGCCCGGCGTGCAAAAGCCGCATTGCAGGCCGTGGCACTCCTTGAAGGCCGCCTGCATGGGGTGCAGGCCGCCGTCGATATCCGCCAGCCCTTCGATGGTGCGCACCTCGCAGCCCTCGGCCTGCACGGCCAGCATGGCGCAGGACTTGACGGCGTGGCCGTCGACGATGACGGTGCAGGCCCCGCACTGGCTGGTGTCGCAGCCCACATGCGTGCCGGTCAGGCGCAGGTGCTCGCGCAGCGCATGCACGAGCAAGGTGTTGGGTGGAACGTCGATGCGCTGCGCGCGCCCGTTGACGGTGAGCTGGACATTCATCGTGCTGTCTCCTGCCTGTGTTCGGCGGTGATCTGGAACGTGGGGGAACGCCGGAAACCTCGTCTGCCATGGTCGCCCTGCCCGCAGGCGCCCGTTCTAGGGTTGACCCGCAAGCCCGGGCCGGGCGGCGCGGATATTCTCAAAATGACACAGTCGTCACCGCAACCGCAGCCGCAGCCCGCACCGCTTGCGCCTGCGCCCCCGGCTTCGACCGTGCCCGCCTGCCAGCCCGTTCGCAATCCCTTGCCAGCCAGCCACAGGAGTCCCCGCCCCATGTTCGCCCTGAGCCCCGACGCCGCGCAGCCCTGCCCCGCCGATCCGCGCCACGCGCAGATCGCCCGGGCCCGCAGCCTGGCCTTCGGCGAGCAGGCGCTGGCCGGCATGCCGCCTGCCACTCTGCCCGCCACCCCTGCCGGCATCGCGCCCTGGCTGTGGCGCTCCTGGCAGCGCTGCCTGGCGGCAGGCCGCCGCCCGGGCGAGCGCGTGGTCTACGAAGCACTGGGGCCGCATGCGCTGCGCCAGGCACGTGACGGCCACGAGGCGCTGCTGCAGGCGGCGCACCCCGTGATGACCCAGCTGGTGGGCGCCGTGGGCGCCATGCGCTACTTCAGCCTGCTGACCGATGCGCACGGCACCGTGCTGGACGTGCAGGGGCCGCTGGACCGCAGCGACATCCGCGTGCAGGCCATCGCCCGTGTGGGCGTGGACCTGTCCGAGCAGGGCGTGGGCACCACCGCCATCGGTGCGGCCCTGGCCGAGCACGGCCCCGTCTGGCTGCACCGGGCCGAGCATTTCTTCGAGGCCAACCGCCACTACAGCTGCGCGGGCGCACCGCTGTACGCCCCGGACGGCCGCTGCCTGGGCATGCTGGACATCACGGGCGTGGACGTGCCCGAGCGGCCCGAGCTGATGCACCTGGCGCTGCGCTGCGCCCGCGCCATCGAGGACCGGCTGCTGCGCGCCCTGCCCCACGCGCTGCTGCTGCACCTGAACTGGCCCGGCGGGCCTCTGGGTCAGGAGGGCGAAGGCCTGCTGGCCGTGGACGCCGAAGGGCATGTGGCGGGCAGCAATACCCTGGCGCGCCAGCTGGTGCCCCAGCCGCTGGCGCAGCCGGGCCAGCCGCTGCACTGCAGCGAACTGCTGGCCATGCCCTGGACGGCGCTGGTGGAGCATGCGCGCCAGCGCCCCAACGAACCGCTGCGCCTGCCGCTGTGGTCGGGCCTGCGGCTGCAGGCACTGGTGCAGCCCGGGCCCCAGCTGCGCCAGTTGCTGCCTGCGCTGGGCACGGCGGCACTCGCTGCCGCCGCCCAGGCCAGCCCGCTGCGCGCCAGCGAGGGCGTGCTGATCGAGCAGGCCCTGCAGGATGCCCAGGGCAATGTGACCCGGGCCGCCCGCGCGCTGGGCATCAGCCGGGCCACGATGTACCGAAAACTGGGAGCCCGCAGGCCCCGCGCGACAACCTGAATGGGACGTTTCCTCGGGTTCACACGGATTTCTTTTAGGGGGAGCAGGCCGCCTGCGGCGTTCGGGTCTCCGTAGAATCGACGGCTTTGGTCCATGCGCCGACAAGAGCGCTGCGCGCCGGCCTACAGGCCGGCGTACGGCGACGGACCCAATACAGCCTACTTTTTGGAGACACCATGCAGGCTTTGCTCAAATTCTCAAGAGGGGTCGACTGGCTCAACAGCCTGGTCGGGCGATGCCTTATCTGGCTGATCCTGGCCTCGACGGTCATCAGCGGCATCAATGCCATCGTGCGCAAGGTGTTGCACACCAGCTCGAACGCCTACCTCGAAGTGCAGTGGTACCTGTTCGCCGCCTCCTTCCTGCTGGCCGCCGGATATACGCTGCTGCAGGGCGAGCACGTGAAGGTGGATGTGATCGCCAGCCGTCTGTCCAAGCGCACGCAGATCTGGATCGACATCTTCGGCTTCGTCTTTTTCCTGACCCCCATGGCGCTGGCCATCCTGTGGTTCGGCACGCCGTTCGTGATCCAGGCCATGCAGACCGGCGAGATGTCGGGCAATGCAGGCGGCCTGGTGCGCTGGCCCGTCTACCTGATGATTCCCCTGGGCTTCGGGCTGCTGCTGCTGCAGGGCATGTCGGAGCTGATCAAGCGCATCGCCTTCCTGAAGGGCCTGATCGACGATCCCACGGCCAAGAAGGGCGAGAAGACCGCAGAGCAAGACCTGGCCGAAGCCCTGCGCGGGCTGGCAGGAGCCAAGGACAAAAGCGGGCAAGGCGCCTGATCGGGGAAACAGACATCATGGAATTCGTGATCCACAACCTGGCCCCGATCATGTTCGCGGGGCTGATACTTTTCCTGCTCGTGGGATTTCCCGTGGCATTCAGCCTGGGCGCCTGCGGACTGTTCTTCGCCTTTGTCGGCATCGAACTGGGCGTGCTGCCCGAAGCCCTGCTGCAGGCCCTTCCGCTGCGCATCTTCGGCATCATGCAGAACGAGACGATGCTGGCCATACCGTTCTTCACCCTCATGGGGCTGATACTGGAGCGAAGCGGCATGGCCGAGGACCTGCTGGAGACCGTGGGCCAGCTCTTTGGCCCCGTGCGCGGCGGCGTGGCCTTTGCGGTGATCTTCGTGGGCGCGCTGCTGGCGGCGACCACGGGCGTGGTCGCGGCATCGGTGATCTCCATGGGTCTGATCTCCCTGCCCATCATGATGCGCTACGGCTATGACCGCCGGGTGGCCTCGGGCGTGATCGCGGCCTCGGGCACGCTGGCGCAGATCATTCCGCCGTCCCTGGTGCTGATCGTGCTGGCCGACCAGCTGGGCCGCAGCGTGGGCGACATGTACAAGGGCGCCTTCCTGCCGGGCCTGATGCTGACGGGCTTCTATGCTCTGTTCATCGTCGTGCTGGCCATCTTCAAGCCCGCCATGGTGCCCGCCCTGCCGCCCGAGGCGCGCACGCTGCGCGAGCCCAATGGCAACTCCGGCCTGCCCTCCACCCTGGTGCTGACCGTGCTGTGCGTGGCCGCCTCGATGGTGGTCGCCCAGTACATGCCCCAGCTGCACACCTGGTGGTCCGGCGATGTGGTGGAGAAGGTCGCTCTGGACGAGACCATCGTGGTGTCCATGTGCTTCGGCGTGGCGCTGGCCTTCATCGCCGCCATGTTCAACAAGCTCACGGGCCTGCACCTGCTCAGCCGCATGGCCGAGCGCGTGACCTTCGTGCTGATCCCGCCGCTGCTGCTGATCTTCCTGGTGCTGGGCACCATCTTCCTGGGCGTGGCAACCCCCACCGAAGGCGGCGCCATGGGCGCACTGGGCGCGGCCGTCATGGCCTTCGTGCGCGGCCGCCTGAGCATGGACCTGCTCAAGCAGGCGCTGATGTCCACCACCAAGCTGTCGTGCTTCGTGATGTTCATCCTGATCGGCGCGACCATGTTCGGCCTGACCTTCCAGGGCGTGGACGGCCCCAAGTGGGTGGAGGAGCTGCTGGTGTCCCTGCCCGGCGGCGAGATCGGCTTCCTGATCGTGGTCAACATCATGATCTTCGTGCTGGCCTTCTTCCTGGACTTCTTCGAGCTGTCCTTCATCGTCGTGCCGCTGCTGGCCCCCGTGGCCGACAAGCTGGGCATCGACCTGGTCTGGTTCGGCGTGCTGCTGGCCGTGAACATGCAGACCTCGTTCATGCACCCGCCCTTCGGCTTCGCGCTGTTCTTCCTGCGCAGCGTGGCCCCGGCCAAGGCCTACGTGGACAAGGTCACCAAGAAGATGACCGAGCCCGTGACCACCATGCAGATCTATGCGGGCGCCATCCCCTTCCTGCTGATCCAGCTGGTCATGGTGGCCCTGATCATCATCTTCCCCGGCATCGTCTCCAGCGGGCTGGACAAGAAGGTGGAGTACGACCTGGACAAGGTGCGCCAGGAGATGGAGGCATCCATGCCCGAGGCCATCGACTTCAACGACCCCATGTTCAACGGCGACGGCGCGAACCAGCCCCCCGCACCCGAGGGCACCCCTGGCGAGCCCTCGGCCCCGGCGGGCGGTGAGGACGATGCGCTCAAGGCGCTGCAGGACCAGCTGCAGCGCGAGCAGCCGGCCACGCCGGGCGAGAGCAAGTCCGGCAGCTGATCGCAGGCTCCCTCAAGGACAGCAAAGGCCCCGCAACCGCGGGGCCTTTTTTCGTTCGGACCCCGGCGTGCGCCGGCCCCCTGCGCGCATGAAAAAAGCCGGGCAGTGCCCGGCTTTCTTTCGCGCATGACGCCCGAGGGCGCCGCGACTTCACAGCTTCTGCGCCGACATGAAGGCGTCGTAGCGCGCCTCGGCGAAGCGGAACCACAGCACCTCGTCGCGCTGGAAGTTGCGGTAGTCGCTGTAGATCTTCTTCCAGGCAGGGTTTTTCTCGGCCAGCTCCGCATAGACCGCCATGGTGGTCTTGTAGGAGGCATCGAGCACGGTCTGCGGGAAGGCCAGCACCTTGGCCTTGCTGGCCACCAGTTGCTTGAGCGCGCCGGGATTGCGCGCGTCGTAGCGGGCCTGGGTGACCACATGGGCCTCGTGCGAGGCGGCCTGCACCATGGCGCGCTGCTCGGGCGTCAGCGCGGCCAGCGCCTTCTGGTTCACGTAGAACTCGAGGTTCAGGCTGCCTTCCCACCAGCCGGGGTAGTAGTAGAACGGCGCGACCTTGTTGAAGCCCAGCTTGAGGTCGTCATAGGGGCCGATCCATTCGGCCGCATCGATGGTGCCCTTTTCCAGCGCCTGGTAGATTTCGCCACCCGGGATGTTCTGGGGCACGCCGCCCATGCGCTCGATGATCCGGCCCGCGAAGCCGCCGATGCGGAACTTCAGGCCCTTGATGTCCTCGGTCGTCTTGACCTCCTTGCGGAACCAGCCCCCCATCTGGGCGCCGGTGTTGCCGCCCAGGAAGTTGACGATGCCGTATTCGGCATAGAACTCGCGCATCAGCTTGCCGCCGTTGCCGTCCACGTTCCAGGCCGTGAGCTGGCGCGAGTTCATGCCGAACGGAATGGCGCCGCCGATGGCAAAGGCCTCGTTCTTGCCGAAGAAGTAGTAGGGCGCCGTGTGCGCGATCTCCACCGTGCCGTTTTGCACGCCATCGACCACGCCGAAGGCGGGCATCAGCTCGCCGGCCGCATGCACCGACACCTCGAACTTGCCGCCCGACATTTCCTTGATCGCCTTGGAAAACACCTCGGCAGAGCCGTAGATGGTGTCCAGCGAACGCGGAAAGCTGGACGCCAGGCGCCAGCGCACCGCCGCCTGCGCATGAACGGCTGGCGCCGCTGCGGCAGTCAATACGCCGGCCAGACCGGCGTGCTTGAGTGCTTTTCTTCTGTCCATCTCTGTCTCCTCCTGGTTCGCTCTGCTTGAGAGCATTCAAAAAAGGCCGGACTGCTCTTGGCAGCTCGGCCCACATACATCATCGGAACAAAAAAGCCCCCACGCTCCCCTTGCTGCGCAAGGTCCGCTGCCCCTGGCCGGGCGCCCCCCAAAGGGGCCGCTTTTTGCCTTGGGGCGGCCCGGCGGAAAAAAAGCCCGCCGTCCCCGCTGCATTTCGCAGAGGGGACGCGGGCTTGGCCTGCAGGCGTGGAAGGCATGGACCGTCCTTGTGCGTGCTGCTGGCTGCAGACCTGCTTACAGCTTGGCCGTGGTCATGTAGCTGTTGTAGCGGAACTCCGAGAAGCGCTCCCACAGCAGCTGGTCGCGCTGGAAGGTGCGCAGGCTCTGGTTGATCTTCTTGAACATGGGCGACTTGGCGTCATGCTCGGCCATGATCTCCATGACGGCCTTGTAGCCGGCATCCATGAAGTCCTTGGGGAAGGCCTTGAGCTGGGTCTTGTCGGCCACCAGCTTCTTGAGCGCCACGGGGTTGTTGGCGTCGTACTTGGCCGTCATGTCGCGTGCCGCCACGTTGCAGGCCGCATCGACCATGGCCTTGTACTCGGGCGACAGGGCCGCATACGCCTTGGTGTTGATGAAGAACTCCAGCTCGGCGCCGCCTTCCCACCAGCCGGGGTAGTAGTAGTAGGGAGCGACCTTGTTGAAGCCCAGCTTCTGGTCGTCGTACGGACCCACGAATTCCACGGCATCCAGCGTGCCCTTTTCAAGCGCCTGGTAGACCTCGCCCACGGGCATGTTCTGCGCGACCACGCCGAGCTTGAGCATGGCGTCGCCGAACAGGCCGCCGCCCAGGCGCATCTTCAGGCCCTTGAGATCGGCCACCGACTTGATCTCCTTGCGGAACCAGCCGCCCATCTGGGTGCCCGTGTTGCCTGCGCTCTGGCTCTTGATGTTGTACTGGGCATAGAACTCGTCCATGAGCTTGCGGCCGCCGCCGTGCTCCATCCAGGCATCCATCTGGCGCGCCGTCAGGCCGAAGGGCACGGCGCAGCCGAAGGCGAAGATGTAGTCCTTGCCGGTGAAGTAGTAGGGCGCCGTCAGCGCCATCTCGATGGTGCCGTTCTGGATGCCATCGACCACGCCGAAGGCGGGCATCAGCTCACCGGCCGCATGCACCGAGACTTCGAACTTGCCGCCCGACATCGCCTTGAGCGTCTTGGAGAACATTTCGGCCGAGCCGAAGATGGTGTCCAGCGACTTGGGAAAGCTCGCGGCCAGACGCCAGCGGACCGCCTCCTGGGCGTGGACTGCGGGTGCGGCTCCCACAGCCAGCACGCCGGCGATTCCCGCATGTTTGATGATCGAACGACGGTCCATGAATGTCTCTCCGCGATGTGTTGTCAGTCAGAAAAAGCCACCACCACCCCTTGCTGCGCAAGGTCCGCTGCCCCTCCGAGGGGCCGCTTCTGCCTTGGGGGCCCGGCGGCAAAAAAAACGCACGTTCGCACGTGCATTCACACTGTATCAGGTGGTATCGATTCTAAAAACGCCGCAAAGCAAGCGCGGACGGGGTTTTCCCCCGCGTAGTCCTGCTCGGCATGCGCGATGCGCCCCATCGCGGGGCACAGGCCCGTCCCATCTTCAGGCCACGGCGCGCTCGGGCGCCAGGTGGGCGCGCACCGACGCCTCGATGCCGGCCGCGTCCAGCCCCTGCAGGGCCAGCAGCCTGGCGGGATCGCCGTGCTCGATGAACTCGTCGGGCAGGCCCAGCTGCAGCAGCTGTCGCGTGATGCCGGCAGCCTGCAGCGACTCGGCCACGGCGCTGCCTGCGCCACCCATGATGCAGCCCTCTTCCACGGTGACGATGAGCTCGTGCGTGGAGGCCACCTGGCGCAGCAGTTCCTCGTCCAGCGGCTTGGCCCAGCGCATGTTGACCACGGTGGCGTCCAGCGCCTCGGCTGCGGTCAGCGCGGGATACAGCAAGGTGCCGAAGGCCAGGATGGCGACCTTCTTCGCCGCCGATTCGCGGCGCACCTCGCCCTTGCCGAAGGGCAGCCCCTGCAGGCTCTCCAGCGGGGCCACGCCCACGCCCGCCCCACGCGGGTAGCGCACGGCCACCGGATGGTCCTGCTCGTAGGCCGTGGTGAGCAGTTGGCGGCATTCGCGCTCGTCGGCCGGGCAGGCCATGCTCATGTGCGGGACGCAGCGCACGAAGGCGATGTCGTAGGCACCGGCATGCGTGGCGCCGTCGGCGCCGACCAGGCCCGCACGGTCCAGCGCAAAGACCACGGGTAGTTTTTGCAGCGCCACGTCATGGATCAGCTGGTCGTAGGCGCGCTGCAGGAAGGTCGAGTAGATGGCGACCACGGGCTTGAGCCCCTCGCAGGCCATGCCGGCCGCGAAGGTGACGGCATGCTGCTCGGCAATGCCCACGTCGTAGTAGCGGCCCGGAAAGCGCTTGTGGAATTCCACCATGCCCGAGCCCTCGCGCATGGCGGGCGTGATGCCGACCAGGCGCTGGTCCTTGTCCGCCATGTCGCACAGCCACTGGCCGAAGACCTGGGTGAAGGTCTGCTTCGGGGGCGTGGCCGGCTTGACCAGGCCCACGCTGGGGTCGAACTTGCCGGGGCCGTGGTAGGCCACGGGGTCGGCCTCGGCCAGCTTGTAGCCCTGGCCCTTCTTCGTGACCACGTGCAGGAACTGCGGGCCCTTGAGGCTCTTGATGTTCTCCAGCGTGGGGATCAGCGAGTCCAGGTCATGCCCGTCGATGGGGCCGATGTAGTTGAAGCCGAAGTTCTCGAACAGCGTGGCCGGCACGACCATGCCCTTGGCCTGTTGCTCCAGCCGCTTGGCCAGCTCCAGCAGCGGCGGCACCTGCTTGAGCACGCTCTTGCCCATGTCGCGCGCCTTGGCGTAGAACTGCCCGCTCATGAGCTGGGCCAGGTAGCGGTTGAGCGCGCCCACGGGCGGGCTGATGCTCATGTCGTTGTCGTTGAGGATGACCAGCAGGTTGGCATCGGTCACGCCGGCGTTGTTCAGCGCCTCGAAGGCCATGCCGGCCGTCATGGCGCCGTCGCCGATGACGGCGATGGCGCGGCGGTCCTCGCCCTTTTGCTTGGCGGCCAGGGCCATGCCCAGGGCGGCCGAGATGCTGGTGGAGGAGTGGGCCGTGCCGAAGGTGTCGTACTCGCTCTCGGCGCGCTGCGGAAAGCCCGACAGGCCGCCGAACTGGCGCAGCGACGCCATGCGCTCGCGCCGGCCCGTGAGGATCTTGTGCGGATAGGTCTGGTGGCCCACGTCCCAGACCACGCGGTCGTAGGGCGTGTCGAACACCGCATGCAGCGCCACCGTCAGCTCCACCGTGCCCAGGTTGGAACTCAGATGCCCGCCGGTCTTGGAGACGCTGTCGAGCACGTAGGCACGCAGCTGCTGGGCCAGGGTCTTGAGTTCGGCACGCGACAGACGCCTCAGATCCGCGGGATCGTCGATGGTCTGCAGCAGGGAGTAGGTGTTCGTGGTCATGCTAGATATCTTGATGGCCGCAAGACCATCGCCCATATTTTCGTATCAGTTGCCTGTGGCATCGAACGCCACCCTTGCAAGTAGCGCGCCCCCACCAAGGGACACCGAGCAAGGGCCGCCCCGCAGCGAGGGTGTCGTCCCCCTCCCCCGCGAAGCGGGTAGAGAGGGGGAAGGCGCGAAGCGACTCAGGGGGTGCTTCATTGTCAGTGAGTGCGGCTCACGACCATGTCGGCCAGTGCCGCCAGGGCCCGCGTGTCCGGCAGGCCGCTGCGCGCCAGCGCCGCGTGCGCCAGGGCGCACAGCTCGTCGGCATGGGCGCGGGCCTGGTCCAGGCCCAGCAGCGAGACATAGGTCGGCTTGTCGTTGGCCGCGTCCTTGCCGGCCGTCTTGCCCAGGGTGGCCGAGTCGGCCACCACGTCGAGGATGTCATCCACCACCTGGAAGGCCACGCCCAGCGCCTGCCCGTAGTCGGACAGCGCCTGCCAGGCCTGGGCATCCACGCCCTCCTTGCAGGCTGCGCCCATGAGCACGCTGGCATGCAGCAGGGCGCCGGTCTTGAGGCGGTGCATTTCGCGCAATTGCGATTCGCTCAGCTGCAGGCCCACGCTGGCCAGGTCGATGGCCTGGCCACCGGCCATGCCCTGCGCGCCTGCGGCACGGCCCAGCAGCCGGCACAGCCGCGCCTGCAGCGCATCGGGCATGCCGTCAGCCTCGTCGGGCGCGGGCACGAGCAGCTCGAAGGCCAGTGCCTGCAGCGCGTCGCCGGCCAGCAGGGCCGAGGCCTCGCCGAACTGCACATGGACCGTGGGCTTGCCACGGCGCAGCACGTCGTTGTCCATGCAGGGCATGTCGTCGTGCACCAGCGAATAGGCATGGATCAGTTCCACGGCGCAGCCGGCACGCACGGCGGCCGACGGCAGGCCGGCCACGGCCTCGGCCGCAGCCCAGACCAGCAGCGGGCGCAGGCGCTTGCCGCCATCGAGCACGGCGTATCGCATGGCTTCGCCCAGGCCGGCCGGCGCATCCACGCCCACCCATTGGGACAGCGCGCTTTCGGTGCGCGCCAGGCGGTCGTTCATCCAGCAGGGAAAATCCAGCGCGCCAAGGCCCGGCGCCTGGGAAACATCGGAAGCGGAAGTCATCAGGGCACTCATGGCAATCTTCAATCCTGGCTCCAAGGGGCCAGGGTCCCCTCGTCTAGCACCTTGACCTGCTCCTGCACCGCGTCGAGCTGGCCACGGCAGTAGCCGAGCAGCTGCGCCGCGCGCTGGTAGCCGGCCAGCATCTGCTCCAGAGGCAGCTGGCCCGACTCGATCTGCGCGATGAGCTGCTCCAGCTCCTGCAGCGCGGATTCGTAACTGGTGGGCTCGGCGGGAGCCTTGGGGGCAGCCTTGGGCATGTGGCGTTGGCAGTGCGTTGTGGGGAACCGACGATTCTAGGCGTCCCTCCGCGACCGCGCCGCCAATAACCGGACAGCCCTTGACAGGCGCCATCGGCCGCTTGCAATACACGTACCGGGCATCCGGAAATAACCCCACGGGCTATAATCCCATTCCCCGCCAAACCGGCCCCTTGCCTAGGCATGCGGTCGGGCTCACCGACAAGACAGGACGCCTCGGGCGCCGCTTGTTTTCAAGTCGTGAAGCCTGTCTCCATGTCCAGGAACGGCCGGTTTTGCTTTTTCCAATCCCGTGCGCACGCGCACCCTCCCTGTGGGGAGTCTTTAGGTCAGGTCATCCATGTCTGATTTAAGTCTTCAACTGCAGCAGGCCGCAAGCCAACTACCAGTTTCCAGCTACTTCGACCCTGCGCTGTTCCAGCGTGAGTTGGAGACCATCTTTCAACGCGGCCCGCGCTACGTGGGCCACCAACTGGCCGTTCCCGAGATAGGCGACTACTACGCCCTGCCTCAGGAAAAGGAAGGCCGGGCTCTGGTGCGCAACGCCAGGGGGCAGGTGGAGCTGATCTCCAACGTCTGCCGCCACCGCCAGGCCGTGATGCTCAAGGGCAGGGGCAACCTGATGACCGAAGGCAAGGGCCATGCGGGGGGCAACATCGTCTGCCCGCTGCACCGCTGGACCTACAGCACCAGCGGCGAGCTGCTGGGCGCACCGCACTTCAGCCACGATCCCTGCCTGAACCTGAACAACTACCGGCTGCGCGAGTGGAACGGCCTGCTGTTCGAGGACAACGGCCGCGACATCGAGGCCGACCTCGCCGGCATGAAGCTGCGCGAGCAGCTGAGCTTCGAGGGCTTCGTGCTCGACCATGTCGAGATGCACGAGTGCAACTACAACTGGAAGACCTTCATCGAGGTCTACCTCGAGGACTACCACGTGGGCCCGTTCCATCCGGGCCTGGGCAACTTCGTGACCTGCGATGACCTGCAGTGGGAGTTTTCCAGGGAGTACTCGGTGCAGACCGTGGGCGTGGCGCCCGGTTTTGCCCGGCCCGGCTCGGACACCTACAGGAAGTGGCACGACGTGCTGCTGGCCTACCGCAACGGCGAGCTGCCCGAACGCGGAGCGATCTGGCTGACCTACTACCCGCACATCATGGTGGAGTGGTATCCGCACGTGCTCACGGTCTCGACCCTGCACCCGCTGGCCGTGGACCGGACACTGAACGTGGTCGAGTTCTACTACCCCGAAGAGATCGCCGCCTTCGAGCCCGAATTCGTGCAGGCGCAAAAGGCCGCCTACATGGAGACCTGCATCGAGGACGACGAGATCGGCGAGCGCATGGACGCCGGCCGCAGGGCGCTGTACGAGCGCGGCGACAACGAGGTCGGCCCCTACCAGAGCCCCATGGAAGACGGCATGCAGCACTTCCATGAGTGGTATCGCGGCGTGATGGGCGACGCAGTCCCCGCACGCTGATCGGCTCCGGCTCTTCCGACGGCCCGCATTCGTGCGGGCCGTCTGCATTGGGCCTCCTGCATCGGGCCGCCTTCATCGAGCGGCAGGCCCGCCGCACAGCTCTTCTGAATGCAAGCGCCCTGGTGTGCCCAATGGGCAGGGCTGGCGACTGCAATGCATCCCGAGGCAGACCCAATGTCTTGGCTTATGCAATACAGTGCCTTGCGCGTGCCCCTGCCGCGGCCCCGGGCCGTAGACAGCCAGGCGGCATGCGCCAAAAACAAAACCCAACCCTTTTCTCGTCCAGCGCCGCGGTCCTTGTGCGGCTCTATCCGGTCATTAATATGCAAGCCCTGTGGATGGTGGCGGCCGCATTCGTCTTTGCGGTCATGAGTGTGTGTGTGAAGTTCGCCTCCCAGGATTTCAACGCGGCGGAGATCGTCTTCTACCGCGGGCTGGTCAGCATGGTGGCGCTGTGGTGGCTGGCGCGCCACCAGGGCATTTCGCTGGCCACGCGCTACCCGCGCGAGCATGCCTGGCGCAGCTTCGTGGGCGTGACTTCCATGGGCGCCTGGTTCTACTCCATCGGCCACCTGCCGCTGGCCACGGCCGCCACCTTCAACTCCATGAGCAGCATCTGGATGGCGGTGTTTCTGATCGGCCAGGGCCTGCTGCTGCGCCACCAGCTGCGCCGCCAGCCCGAATCGCATGCGCTGCGCGCACTGCCGCCGTTTCCCTGGAGCCTGGTCGCCACCGTGGCCCTGGGCTTCGTGGGCGTGATCCTGGTGCTGCGCCCCAGCGCGGCGCCGCAGGAATTCGTGGCCAGCGCGGGCGGCCTGATCGGCGGGGTGTTCGCCGCCATGGCCTATATGCAGGTGGCCACGCTGTCGCGCATGGGCGAGCCCGAGGCGCGCGTGGTCTTCTACTTCGCACTGGGCTCGGCCGTGGCCGGCGCCCTGGCCATGTGCTTCACGGGCGTGTCCGCCTGGCCGGGCTGGCGCGCGCTGTGGCTGCTGCCCGTGGGCGTGCTGGCTGCCGTGGCCCAGGTCTGCATGACGGCGGCCTACGCTTCGGCCGGCAACAGCCGCAATACCCTGGTGGTGGCCAATCTGCAGTACTCGGGCATCGTCTTTGCCGCCCTGCTGAGCCTGGCGCTGTTCGGCGAAAGCGTGCCGCTGATCGGCTGGGCCGGCATCGTGCTGATCGTGGCCAGCGGCGCCCTGGCCACGGCCCTGCGTTCACGCGGCTGACGGCGACGTCCCGCCTGGGGCCGTCGCATAATGGATCGGACCTTTTGCCGCAGGCGCACCGCCGCCTGCGCTGGCTTTCGGAGTTCCGCATCCATGACATCCAACACCTCCTCCTACCAGACCCTGATCTCCGTCCAGGAACTGGCCGCGCTGCAGTCCGGCGGCCGTCCGCTGATGGTCTTTGACTGCAGCTTCGACCTGGCCCAACCCACGGCCGGCAAGGCGCAGTACCTGCAGGCGCATATTCCCGGCTCCGTCTTCGCCGACCTGGACCATGACCTCAGCGCAAAACACGGCGTGCCCGGCGCACATGGCAGCGTGGCGGCCAGCGAGCAGGCCGCCTCGGGCGGCCGCCACCCACTGCCCAGCCGCGAGCTGTTTGCCATGTGGCTGTCGGAGATCGGTTTTTCCAACGACATGCAGGCCGTGGTCTATGACCGCAACGGCGCCAACTACTGCGGGCGCCTGTGGTGGATGCTGCAGTGGGCCGGCCATGGCGATGTGGCCGTGCTCGACGGAGGTCTCCAGGCCTGGCAGGCCGCAGGCCAGCCTGTGGCATCGGGCGAGGAAAGCGCGCGCTTTCAGTCCAACTTCGAGCTGCACGAGCCGCTGCAGCAGCTGGCGACGGCACAGCAGGTGCTAGATGCACTGGGCAGCGCAGGCCAGACCGTGGTCGATGCGCGCGCGCCGGCACGCTATCGCGGCGAAGTCGAGCCGCTGGACCCCGTGGCCGGCCATATCCCGGGCGCACTGAACAGGCCCTTCACCGAAAACATTGCGGCCGACGGCCGCTTCAAGCCCGCCGCCCTGCTGCGCGCCGAGTTCGACCGGCTGCTGGCCGGCCGCGATCCGGCCAGCGTGGTCCACCAGTGCGGCAGCGGCGTGAGCGCCCTGCCCAACCTGCTGGCCATGCGCATTGCAGGACTGCCGCCGGCACGGCTTTTCGCGGGCAGCTGGAGCGAGTGGTGCAGTGACCCGAAGAGGCCGGTGGAGCGCGGCTAATTCGGCTTATGCCCGCCCCTGGGAGGCTGCACAATGACAGCACTGTGTCAAAAGGCCGACATGCAACAACACCACTGCAGCGGCCTGTTCCCAGCCCCCCGGACGCCAGAGGCCGAGCGAAATCGAGTCATCCAAACCTTGCTACAGGTGTAAGGTAAATCTTACAAACGCCGTCTCACAACCAGACATCCGGCGCAGACCTGCCCCGACTTCAACGGCCAGGGCCCCTCCTCCACAATCCATCCCAACAGATCGCAACAGGTTGAACATCTTGTTTCTACCCCGGTGTTGCGGCTGCCGAGATGCAAAGGATGGTCCTATGAACAATGAACAGCTGCTTGCCGAAATCCGCGAAGCCAACCTCACTTACCTGATGCTGGCCCAGACCCTGATCCGCCAGGACAAGGCGGAAGCGGTGTTCCGCCTGGGACTGAACGAAGAATCCTGCGACCTGCTGGCCGCGCTGTCGGCAGCCCAGGTGCTGAAGCTGGCCTCGCGCAATACCCTGCTCGCCAGCTTCCGCGTGGACGACGAAATGGTCTGGAGCTTGCTGACCAACCACAGCAGCAACAAGATCGGCAACGGTGCGACCAATACGCTGCACGCCAACATCCTGATGGCCAGCCGCGTTTCCGAAGTCCTCTGATCCGCCCGAAGAACTCTGGAGCCCGCCATGTCCACCGCCGTCAAAAGTGTCCTGAACGAGTCCAAGCAGATCGAGCGTGCCGCCATGCTCATCGAGATGGGTGCACGCATGCAGGTGCTCGAATCCGAGACCACGCTGTCCTACGAGCGCCTGATCCGCCTGTACAAGGAGATCGCCGGCAAGTCGCCATCCAAGGGCCAGCTGCCGTTCTCGACCGACTGGTTCCTGACCTGGCAGGAGAACATCCACAGTTCGCTGTTCCTGAATATCTACGAATACCTGTCCAAGGGCGCCGAGCTGGATGCCGTTGAACAACTGACCAAGGCCTACCGTCTCTATACCGAGCAGATCCAGGCCGCCGAGCTGGAGGCGCTGCTGTCCTTCACACGCGCATGGCGCCTGGTGAAGTTTGTCGATGCGCAGATGCTGACCCGCACCCAGTGCTCCGTGTGCAAGGGCCAGTTCGTGACCGAGCCCTACGAGAACGAGCGCCACTACCAGTGCGGCCTGTGCAATCCGCCCGCACGCGCCGGCAAGAGCAAGAGCGCCGGCTCCCTGATGCTGCATTGAGCCCCTGCATCGCCGCAGCGATGCACCAGCACGGATTCAGACCGTCTCGCCGCCTGCCCTGGCGGCGCAGTCGCTGGCGAACTGCGGCAACTGCTCTCCCGGCAGGGCCCGGCTGAAGTACCAGCCCTGCACCAGCAGCTCGCCCTCGAAGCCCAGGGCCTGCAGCTGCGCCTGGGTCTCCACGCCTTCGGCCACCACGTTCAGCTGCAGCGCCTCGCAAAAGCGCAGCAGGCCGTCCAGCACCAGCGCGCCCTTGGCATGACCGCTGGCCACGACGAAGCTGCGGTCGATCTTGATGGCATCCACGTCGAACTGGTGCAGGTAGCTCATGGACGAGAAGCCGGTGCCGAAGTCGTCTATGGCCACCTTGGCGCCCAGCGCGTGGATCTGGCCTATGGCCTTGCGGATCGCCTCCACATCGCCCACCAGCGCTTCCTCCGTGATCTCCACGCCCACCTGGCCCCTGGCCTGCGCCAGCAGCATCAGCAGGCGCGAGCAGTACTCGGGCGATGTCAGCGTGGCGCCCGTGACATTGATGCTGATCGGCAGGGAAAAACCGTGCTGGCGCCACAGCCGGCATTGGCGCACGGCAGCGCCCGCCACCCACAGATCGACCTCGCGCATCAGGCCGGCATCACCCAGCCAGCGCAGAAAGCCGCCGGGCTGCTGCAGCCTGCCCTGCGAATCGTGGGCGCGCAACAGGGCCTCGCAGCCCAGGCACAAGCCGCTGCGGTGCGAGACCTGGGGCTGGAATTCCAGGTGGAATTCGTACTCGCTGATGCGGCGGATATGGGACAGCATGGTCTCGCGCCGGGCCTGGGTCTCGTGCGCCAGCACCAGCGGATCGCGCGTGACCAGGCCCGCCTCCTCGGGCAGCCGGGAGAACGTGGTGTCCAGCGCGCGCAGCACGATGGCGCCATCGTCCTGGCCCAGCCGGTCGATGGAGCGCACATAAGGCGCATAGACCAGCGCCCCCAACACCGTCAGCGCCAGTTGCAGCACCACGGCGCCCATGTCGCCGCCCGTGCTCACGTAGGCATTGAAGACCACGGGCGCGGTCAGGGGCAGCACCATCGAGGCCGGAGCCACCCAGCCGGCCTGCACCACCGTGACGGCCACGACCAGGTTGATGGCGGGCACCGCCAGAAAAGGCACGAGCAGGCGCAGGTTCAGGATGACCGGCAGGCCGAACAGCAGGATCTCGTTGACGTTGAGCAGGGAGATGGGCAGCGCGGCCAACGCCAGCATGTGCAGGCCGCGCCCCTTGCAAAACAGCAGCACGGCCAGCGCCAGTGACAGCGTGGCCCCCGAGCCGCCGATGAAGACGAAGGACCCCATCAGGCCGCCGTTGAGCGCCCAGGGCGCCACCAGCCCCTTGGCCACGGCGGCGGCGTTGGCCAGCACGGCCTGGTCCAGCACCTGGAAGAAGGGTTGCATGGCGTAGTAGCCCTGCACGCCAAAGAACCAGAGCACGGAATTGAGCAGCGTCAGCGTCAGCCCGCTGCGATAGGGGCTCTCGGGGGTGGCGATGGCCAGCGGCAGTTCGGCCTGGGTGATATCGGGCAGCACCTGCTGCAGGCCCAGCAGCAGCACCACCAGCAGCAGCGCGACGATGGAGCCGGGCACGACCAGGTTCATCACCTCGCGTACGTTCTCGCCCACAAAGCCCGTGCGCGCAATGCGCGTCCAGCGCATGGCGCTGAGCCTGGCCATCAGCGGCACGGTGATCAGGGGCGAGGCTATGGCGATGAACAGCACCAGCGTGGCGGCCGCGCGCGGATGCTCGCGCAGCAGGAAGATGGCCATCTGCACATGGGCAAAGCACAGAAAGGTCACCGGCAGGCGCGGCAGCCTGTGGCGTATGGAGAGCATGTAGCCGATGGAGGCGGCCACCAGCAGCGGCAGGATGCTGCCGATCTGCGCATGCAGGCCCGCAAGAAGCTGCACCACGGGCTCGGGCTGGCCGGACATCTGCGCCAGCGCCGACAGTATGAGAAACAGGGCCGAGACCAGCAGGCATGGGACCAGCCAGAGCAGGCCTTCGCGTATGGCCCGCATGGAGTTGGCACCGGCCAGCCTGGCCAGGCGCTGCGTCAGGAACAGTTGCATGTCCGGGAACCCCGGCCATGGCGTCTTGTTGCCCATAAGCTCCCACCCTTCACTTCCCGGCAGGAGTCATGCGCCCCTGTCCGAAGCACATCCTACACGGCGGCCGGCCGGCGCCCTGCGCATGGCGGCGCGAGGGGCCTCCCGGCCCGCTCGCGCCCTCGATCAGCCGGTATTGCGCACGCCGGCCGCAATGCCATTGATCGACAGGTGGATGCCGGTCTTGATGCGCTCATCGGTCTGGCCGCCGCGCCAGCGGCGCACCAGCTCCACCTGCAGATGGTGCAGCGGATCGATGTAGGGAAAGCGGTGGCGGATGGAGCGCGCCAGCGCCTCGTTGTGGGCAAGGCGCTGCTTGTCGCCCGTGATGCGCGCCAGCGCATCGACGGTGCTGTGCCACTCGGCCTCGATGGCGCTGAAGATGCGGCGGCGCAGGCGTGCGTCCGGCACCAGGTCGGCATAGCGCGAGGCCAGGTTCAGGTCGCTCTTGGCCAGCACCATGTCCATGTTGGACAGCAGGGTGCGGAAGAACGGCCACTGGCGGTACATCTTCTGCAGCAGGGCCAGCTGGGCCTTGCCATCCTTGCCCGGCTGCCCGATGAAGGCCTGCACCGCCGCGCCGAAGCCGTACCAGCCCGGCAGCGTGAGCCGGCACTGGCCCCAGCTGAAGCCCCAGGGAATCGCGCGCAGGTCCTCGATCTTCTGCGAGGGCTTGCGCGAAGCCGGGCGCGATCCGATGTTCAGCTCGGCAATCTCGCGGATGGGCGTGCTGCTGAAGAAGTAGCTGGTGAAGCCAGGGGTCTCGTACACCAGGGCGCGGTAGGCGCCCATGCTGGCCTCGGACAGAAACGCCGCCGCGTCCAGGAAGGCGCGCGTGGCCGGCTTGGTCGGCTGCAGCAGCGTGGCCTCCAGCGTGGCGGCCACCAGGGTCTCCAGGTTGCGCCGGCCGATCTCGGGGTTGGCGTACTTGGAGGCGATGACCTCGCCCTGCTCGGTCAGCCGGATCTGGCCGCGCACGGTGCCCGGGGGCTGCGCCAGGATGGCCTGGTAGCTGGGGCCGCCGCCACGGCCCACCGTGCCGCCGCGGCCATGGAACATGCGCAGGCTGATGCCATGGCTGTCGGCCAGATCATCGAACAGCTCGACCAGCGAGATCTCGGCGCGGTACAGCTCCCAGTTGCTGGTGAAGATGCCGCCATCCTTGTTGCTGTCGCTGTAGCCCAGCATGATGTCCTGCTCGCCGCCGCTGCGCTGCACCATGGCCGCCACGCCGGGCAGCTGGAAGTAGCGCCGCATGATGGGCGCGGCGCTGCGCAGGTCGCCGATGGTCTCGAACAGCGGCACGACGATCACGTCGCAGACGGCGCCGTCGTCCAGCGTGCCGCGCAGCAGCCCCGCCTCCTTTTGCAGCAGCAGCACTTCCAGCAGGTCGCTGACCGACTCGGTGTGGCTGATGATGCAGTGGCGTATCGCCTCGGCGCCCAGGGTCGCGCGCAGGCGGCGCGCGGCCTCGAAGATGGCCAGTTCACCACGCGCATGCTCGGAATAGTCGGCGCCCACCACGCGCAGCGGCCGCGCCTCTTCCAGCAGGCGCACCAGCAGGGCGCACTTGGCGTCTTCCTGCAGGCCCGAATAGTCGGGCTCCAGGCGCGCGGTGGCCAGCAGCTCGGCCACCACCTCCTCATGCTTGTCCGAACTTTGGCGCAGATCCACGGTGGCAAGGTGGAAGCCGAAAACCTGCACGGCGCGCATCAGCGGACGCAGGCGCTGGGGCGCCAGCACCTCGCCATGGTTGCGGCTGAGCGAGTCGTCGATGACGCACAGGTCGGCCAGGAACTCCTCGGGCGAGGCATAGGCGTTCTGCGGCGCCACGGCATGGCGCGCGGCCTCGCCGCCGGTCAGCACCTTGAGCGTGGCGGCCAGGCGCGCGTAGATGCCGGTGAGCGCGCGGCGGTAGGGTTCGTCGGAGCGGTGCTCGTTGGTGTCGGGCGAGCGCTCTGCCAGCGCCTGCATCTCGGGCGTGACATCGGCCAGGCGCTGGGACAGCGACAGCTCGCCGCCCAGGTAGTGCACCTCGCGCAGATAGTGGCGCAGCGCCACGTCGGCCTGGCGCGACAGCGCCAGCTCCAGGCTCTGGGCCGTGACATTGGGGTTGCCGTCGCGGTCGCCGCCGATCCAGTGGCCCATGCGCAGGAAGCTGTGCACGGGCAGGGTGTTGCCCAGCTCCTGCTCCAGTTGCGCATACAGCTTGGGAATCTCGCGCAAGAAGGTGGCTTCGTAGTAGGACAGCGCGTTTTCGATCTCGTCGGCCACGGTGAGCTTGGAGTAGCGCAGCAGGCGTGTCTGCCACAGCTGGCTGACGCGGGCGCGCAGCTGGGCCTCGTTGCGTTCGAGTTCGCGCGGGGTGAGCGCGTCCTTGGCGCTGTTGTACAGCTGGGCGCGGGCCACGATGTCCTCGCGCGCGGCCAGCAGTTGGGAGATGTCGCGCTCGGCCACCAGGATGCTCTGGCGCTGCACTTCCGTGGGGTGGGCCGTGAGCACGGGCGCCACATAGCTCCTGGCCAGCGTCTGCGCCACGGTACCGGCCGAGATGCCGGCCCAGCGCAGCCGCGCCAGCGCCACTTCGATGCTGCCTTCCTGCGTGTTGCCCGCGCGCTCGTGCACGGCGCGGCGGCGGATGTGGTGGCGGTCCTCGGCCAGGTTGGCCAGATGGCTGAAATAGGTGAAGGCGCGGATCACGCTCACCGTCTGGTCCGTGGTCAGGCCCTTGAGCAGGCGCTTGAGCGCGCGGTCGGCGGTCTCGTCGGCATCGCGGCGGAAGGTCACCGACAGCTGGCGCACCTGCTCGATCAGCTCGAAGGCCGCCACGCCTTCCTGCTCGCGGATCACATCGCCCAGAATGCGCCCCAGCAGGCGTATGTCCTCGATCAGCGGCAGGTCCTTGTCCGTCTTGCGGACAGGCTTGTCATCACGCCTGTCATCTCGCGCATTGCTCTTGCGGGGGGCGGTGGCCATCAACGAATCTCCTGGAATCGGTCAGCGTATCGGTTTGCTTGGGCTTCGGTCCTGGTGCCGGGTTTACTGCGGCGCAGCATGCTAGCATCCCGCGCTCCCCCCGAGGCTCCTGATGAATACCAAACCACTGATCCCCCACTCCATCGTGATCGCCACGCGCGAGAGCCAGCTGGCACTGTGGCAGGCCGAGCATGTCCAGGCACTGCTGCGCGCCCGGGGGCATGAAGTGGAATTGCTGGGCATGACCACCAAGGGCGACCAGATCCTGGACCGCACGCTGTCCAAGGTGGGCGGCAAGGGCCTGTTCGTCAAGGAACTGGAAGTGGCGCTGGAAGAAGGACGCGCCCACATCGCCGTGCACTCGCTCAAGGACGTGCCCATGGAGCTGCCCGAAGGCTTTGTGCTGGCCTGCGTGATGGAACGCGAAGACCCGCGCGACGCTTTTGTCTCCAATCGCTACGCCGCGCTGGCCGAGCTGCCGCAGGGCGCCGTCGTCGGCACATCGAGCCTGCGCCGCCAGGCACTGCTGCAGGCCCTGCGCCCCGACCTGAGGATAGAGCCGCTGCGCGGCAACGTGAACACCCGCCTGCGCAAGCTGGACGAAGGCCACTACGACGCCATCGTGCTGGCCGCTGCCGGCCTGATGCGCCTGGGCCTGGCTGACCGCATCCGCGCCAGGTTCGAGCCCGCCGGCATGCTGCCTGCCGCAGGCCAGGGCGCGCTGGGCATCGAGGTGCGCGCCGACCGCCAGGACCTGATCGACGCCCTGGCCCCGCTGGCCCACCAGACCACCTGGCTGACCGTGACCGCCGAGCGCGCCGTCAGCCGCTGCATGGGCGGCAGCTGCTCCATGCCGCTGGCGGCGCACGGCACCTTCGACGGCCAGCAACTGCGCCTGGACGCAGCCTGGGGAGACCCGGAAGGCCGGCTGCCGCTGGTGCAGGTGCACGCCGATGCCACCGTCACCGACTTCGCCAGTGCCGACGCACTGGGCCAGCACGTGGCTGCGCTGCTGCAGGCGGCGGGCGCCCAGCCGGCCCCCAAGCTCTAGGCGCCAGGCCCGACATGCCGCCACGCGTACTCGTCACCCGCCCGGCCCATGACGCGGCCGCGTGGGTGGATGCGCTGCAGGCCCGGGGCCTTCCGGCGCAGGCGCTGGCACTGATGGCCATAGGCCCCTGCCGCGATGCGGCCACGCAACAGGCCTTGCAGGCCGCCCGCAACGCGCTGCGCGAAGGCCCGGGCTACCGCGCCGTGATGTTCGTCAGCGGCAACGCCGTCCAGCATTTCTTCGGCGCCGAACCGGCGCGGCTTCCTGCCGGCACGCGCGCCTGGACGCCCGGCCCCGGCACGGCCCGGGCGCTGCTGGCCCTGGGCATTGCGCCAGCACAGATCGACGGCCCGCCGCCGGACGCCGCCCAGTTCGAATCCGAAACGCTATGGCAGCGCGTGCATGACCAGATCCATGCGGGCGACCGCGTGCTCATCGTGCGCGGCGACAGCCAGGCAGGAGCGCCCAGGACCGTGCCGGCCACGGCAGGCGCCGGCCGCGATTGGCTGGCCGCCCGACTGCGCGAGGCAGGTGCCCAGGTCGAAATGCTGGCCGTGTACCAGCGCGAACTGCCTGCCTGGGATGCAGCCCAGACGGCACTGGCACGCCTGGCGGCCGAAGATGGCACGCTGTGGCTGCTCAGCAGCGCCGAATCCGTTGCCAACCTGCAACAGCTCCTGCCGAGCCAATCGTGGCAAAAAGCGCGAGCGCTCGCTACGCACGAGCGAATCGCTGCCCAGGCAAGACACATGGGATTCGGAGATGTCAAGCAATGCCGGCCCGCTCTGGAGGACGTGGTTGCGTCGATAGAATCGTCGCCATGAGTTCCGACGCAGCGCAAGACCGCCCCACCCCGCAGGACCTAACGCCCGCATCCTCCGCAGCAGCCTTCGCAGCCGGCTCCGCCCAAAGCAGCCCCGCTGCAGAACTGCGCGGCGGCTCCTCGGCCCTGGTCTACGGCGTGGGCGCCGTGGCCGTCGCGGCGCTCATTGCCTGCGGCATGCTGTGGCAGCGCCTGGGCAATATCCAGGAACAGCTGGCGCGCCAGTCCGCGCAGTCCGGCTCCCAGTCGGTCGAGGCCCGCACCCTGGCACGCGATGCCCAGGACCTGGCCCGCGATAGCGCGGCGCGCACCTCGGTCATGGAGGCGCGCATTGCCGAGCTGTCTCTGCAGCGCACCCAGCTCGACGAACTCCTGCAAAGCATGTCGCGCTCGCGCGACGAAAACCTGGTGGTGGACATCGAATCCTCCATCCGCCTGGCACAGCAGCAGGCCGAGCTGTCCGGCAGCCTGCAGCCGCTGGTGGCCACGCTCAAGAACGCCCGCCAGCGCATTGAACGCGCCGCCCAGCCCCGGCTGGCCCCGGTCATGCGCGCGCTGGACCGCGACCTGGAACGGCTGGCCCGCATGAGCGTGACCGACACCGCCGGCCTGCTCACGCGCATCGAGGACCTGGTGCGCCTGGTCGACGAGATGCCCCTGCTCAACGCCGTGGCTCAGCCCCGCGCCAGCCGCCATCGCGGCGTGGCCGGCCAGGCGGCCCGCCAGCCCGAGCCCGCCCCCATCGAGGGCAGCCCCACCGAATGGCGCTGGTGGCAATCCTGGGGCGAGCGCGGCTGGACGGCCGTGCGCGAAGAAGCCCAGGACCTGCTGCGCGTCAGCCGCATAGACCACCCGGACGCCATCCTGCTGGCGCCGGAACAGGCCTATTTCCTGCGCGAGAACCTCAAGCTCAAGCTGCTGAACTCGCGCCTGGCCCTGCTGTCGCGCCAGTGGGATGCGGCGCGGGCCGACCTGGCAGCTTCCGGGATGGCCGTGAACAAGTACTTTGATCCTGCCGCGCGGCGCACCCAGATCGTGCAGGCCCAGTTGCAACAGATCCAGGCCAATCTGCGCACCACCGAACAGCCGGCGTTGCAAGAAACCCTGGCGGCGCTGGCAACAGCCGCCGCAGGCCGCTGAGCAGCCGGGAGACAGACGAATGCGCGCTGCACTGTGGTTGATCGGTTTGTTCGGCATGGCCGTTGCGGCCGCCTTGTTCGCGGGCTCCAACCAGGGCACGGTGACCCTGTTCTGGGCGCCCTACCGCCTGGACCTGTCACTGAACCTGGCCATTGCCATCATCGTGCTGGCCTTCGTGCTGCTGTATGCCGCGCTGCGCGCGCTGGCCGCGCTGCTGCAGATGCCGCACCAGGCGCGGCGCTGGCGCAGCCAGCAGAAAGAGCGCGCCATGCACCACAGCCTGCTGGAAGCCCTGTCGCACCAGCAGGCCGGCCGCTTCCTGCGCGCACGCAAGTCCGCGCTGGCGGCCCTGGCCATGGAAGAGTCCCTGGCCGAGACCCATGCCGCCGTGCCGCACGGCATGCGGCTGCGCGCCGCCGCCCACATGGTGGCCGCCGATGCCTCCCATGCCCTGCAGGACCGCCAGCAGCGCGACCACCATTGGCGTGAGGTCCTGGCCAACGCACCGGCCCAGGGCAACGCCCAGGAGCAGGAAATGCGCGAAGGCGCACAGATGCGCGCCGCGCGCTGGGCCCTGGACGACCGCGACGCATCCGACGCACTGCGCCGCCTGGCCGAACTGCCCCAGGGCGCGGCACGCCGCACGATCGCGCTGCGCATCCGCCTGAAGGCCTCGCGCCTGGCAGGCCAGACATCGACGGCGCTGGACACGGCGCGCCTGCTGGCCAAGCACCGCGCCTTCTCGCCCGCGGCCGCCGCCAGCGTGGTGCGCGGCCTGGTGCTGGAGAGCATCAACGAGGCACGCGACACCACGCAGCTGCAGCACTTCTGGCTGTCGCTGGACACGGAAGAGCGCGCCATGCCCGAGATTGCGCTGCCGGCCGCATCGCGCCTCATGGCCCTGGGCGGCGAGGCCGCGCAGGCCCGTGCCTGGCTGCTGCCCGTGTGGGAGCGCCTGCTGTCCCACGCAGGCCCGCGCAGCGAATCCCACCTGCCGCGCCTGGTCCAGGTGCTGGAGCCCTGCCTGGACGGCCTGGACGGCGCCTGGCTGGCTCGCATCGAGGCGGCCAGCAATGCCCATCCGCGCGAAGCCCGCCTGCAATACCTGGCCGGCATGGCATGCGTGCAGCGCCAGCTCTGGGGCAAGGCCCAGCAGCTGTTGCTGCGCGCAGCCCCCCACCTGCAGGAAAGCGCACTGCGCACCCGCGCCTGGCAGCGCCTGGCCCTGATGGCCGAGCACCGCGGCGATGCCGATGCAGCGGCTGCCGCCTGGAAGCAGGCAGCGCAGGCCGTGGTCGTGCTGCCCGCCGATCCGACCCGGCCCTGAGCCCTCCGCGCGGCACGGCGAGCCTTCATCTTTTTTGAATCGAGCCGTCAATACCGCTGAACTCTTTTGGATTTGCCGCTTCCTACACTGCACGTTGTCCGCAGTGCACGAAGTCCACGCAGAGCGCACCGCACCCTTTCTTGCCATCCAGGGCCCCTTTGCAGGGGCCCTGAACGGTTCCAAAGCCTGCCGCCATCCATGACAGAGTCCTCAGCCCGCGCCAACGCGCCAGCAAAATCCTCCTCCAAAGCCACGCGCTACAACGGCGTGGCCATGGCTGCCCACTGGCTGCTGGCCCTGGGCCTGATCGCCGCACTGGCCCTGGGCTGGTACATGACAGGCCTGCCGTTCTCGCCCTCGCGCCTGAAGCTCTACAACTGGCACAAGTGGCTGGGCGTCACGCTGTTGACGCTGAGCCTGCTGCGCCTGGTCTGGCGCATCACCCATCGCCCGCCCGAGCTGCCCGCCGCCGTGGCCCGCGCCATGCCCCAATGGCAGCACTGGGCCCACAACGGCACCCACCACGCCATGTACCTGCTGTTCTTTGCCGTGCCCCTGCTGGGCTGGGCCTACAGCTCGGCGGCCGGCTTTCCCATCGTCTTCCTCGGCGTGCTGCCCCTGCCCGACTTCGTGAGCGCAAGCCCCGAGCTGGCGGAGACCCTCAAGCCCCTGCACGGCTGGGCGGCCTGGGCCCTGGTCGCGCTGATCGCCATGCATGTGGGCGCCGCCCTCAAGCACCAGTTCATCGACCGCGACGGCCTCATCTCCCGCATGCTGCCGGGCCGCGCCTGAGTTTTCTCCCCCAGCCAGGGCCTGCGCACCGCGCTGCGCGCGCCCCAGCCATCCCCGATCGAATGTTTCCCGACCCCCAAAGGAGTCCTGCCATGCGCTTTTCCGCCACGCTGACCACCATTGCCCTGGCCGCTGCGGCCCTGACCTCCCAGGCGGCCCTGGCCGAGCAAAAGCTCGTTCCCGCCCAGAGCGCCGTGAACTTCACGGCCAAGCAGATGGGCGTGCCCCTGCAGGGCCACTTCAAGAAATTCGACGCCCAGGTCCAGTTCGACACGGCCAAGCCCGACACCAGCAAGATCCGCTTCACCGTGGACACCGGCAGCGCCACCATGGGCGCCAAGGAAACCGATGCCGAGCTGCCCAAGGCCGATTGGTTCAATGTCGCCAAATTCCCGCAGGCCGTCTTCGACTCCACGGCCGTCAAGGCGCTGGGCAGCGGCAAGTACCAGGTGGACGGCAAGCTCAGCATCAAGGGCCAGGTCCAGAACGTGAGCATTCCCGTGCAACTGGCACAGTCCGGCACCACGACCACGGCCACCGGCACGCTGCCGCTCAAGCGCCTGCAGTTCAAGATCGGCGAAGGCGAATGGGGCGATACCTCCATGGTGGCCGACGAGGTCCAGGTGCAATTCAAGCTGGCCCTGACCGGCGTGGGCAAGCTGTAAGCGGCACTCTTGCCCAGGATTGGCCGTTTTCTTTTCCGTTTCGTGCAACCCCAACCTAGGAGTTCTTTCATGCGCACTTCCGTTTTTGCCCTGGCCATTGCCGGCCTGTTCGCCACCGCTGCCCAGGCGGCTCCCGCAACCTACGCCATCGACCCGACGCACACCTTCGCCACGTTCGAGATCGACCACAACGGTGCCTCGACCAACCGCGTGCGCTTCGACAAGAAGAGCGGCACCGTGGAATTCGACCGTGACGCCAAGGCCGGCAAGGTCGAAGTCGTGCTGGAAATGGACTCGCTGAGCTCGGGCACCGCCGCCTTCGACAAGCACCTCAAGAGCGCCGACATCTTCAACGTGGCCAAGTTCCCCCAGGCCAAGTTCGTCTCCGACAAGTTCGTCTTCGACGGCGACAAGCTCAAGGAAGTCACCGGCCAGCTGACCATCCTGGACAAGACCCAGCCCGTGACCATCAAGGCCAACAAGTTCACCTGCTACCCCAACGCCATGCTGCAAAAGCGCGAGACCTGCGGCGGCGACTTCGAGGCCGTGATCGACCGCACCGCCTTCGGCGTGAACTACGGCGTGGACTACGGCTTCCCCAAGCAAGTGCGCCTGGTGATGTCCATCGAGGCGGTCAAGCAGCAGTAAAACGGTATTCGCCGCAGTGCCTTTCGGGGCGATGCGACCCAAAGCCCGTGATCCGGAAGCCGGTCACGGGCTTTTTTGCGTTGCGGGCCGGGCCTGCCACCTCCTGACCACGCCCGCCAGCCTGCGCACCCCTTGCTCGATGGCCTGCGGCTGCAGGCTCGCATAGCCCAGGACCAGCCCGGCGCAGGACTGGCGGCGATGGGCGTCACCGGCCGCATAGAGCGGCGAGATGGGGCGCACGCCCACGCCGCGCTCTCGCGCCAGACGAACCAGGGCAATCTCATCGCGCTGGTGCACGGCAGGCACCCAGGCCACCACATGCAGGCCGGAGGCCGAACCTTCGACCTGCACCGCACCCGGCAGGTGCCGCTCCAGCGCCTGCAGCAATGCCGCCCGCCGGCCTTCGTTGCGGCGGCGGGCGGCGCGCACATGGCGCTCGTAGCTGCCGTCCTCGATCAGCGCGGCCAGCACCAGCTGGTCCAGGCGCGGCGCATGCCGGTCGGCCAGCCGACGGGCTTCCCGGAAAATGGGCACCAGGGACGGCGGCAGCACCAGGTAGCCCATGCGCATTTGTGGGGACAATGCCTTGGAGAAGGTGCCGACATGGATGACGCAACCCACCTCGTCAATGGACTGCAGGGCGTCGATGGGGCGCAGCCCGTAGCGGAACTCGCCGTCGTAGTCGTCTTCCAGAATCCAGGCACCCGTGGCGCGCGCCCAGGCCAGCAGTTGCTGCCTGCGGCCTATGGGCAGCACGCCGCCCAGCGGAAACTGGTGCGAGGGCGTGACATAGGCCAGACGCGCCTGGCGCCCGGCCAGCGCCGAGGTATCCAGGCCCTGTTCATCGACGGCCATTTCCTGCAGGCATGCGCCCTGGGCCTCGAACACGCGGCGCGCCATCAGGTAGCAGGGCTCTTCCATCAGCACGGTCTCGCCCGGATCGACCAGCACGCGCGCGCACAGGTCGATGGCCTGCTGCGAGCCCTGCACCACCACGATCTGATCGGCCGAACAGACAAGCCCCCGCGCCCTTCGCAGATAGCCTTGCAGCGCCATGCGCAGCGCCGGCTCGCCTTCGGGCGCGTCGTAGGACAGGGAAGACTGGCGCTGCACGATGGCGCGGTTGTAGGCGCGCCGCCAGGCCAGCGTGGGAAAGTCATCAAAGGCCAGGGCGCCGTACAGAAAGTCGATCACGGCAGGCCCTTCATCCCAGGCGCGAGCGGGCTGGGCCTGCGCCAGCGCATCCACGCGCCGTCCATAGGAAGACAGGCGGGATCGGCAATCCTGCGCCGCAGCCGCAATGCGGGGCGCGCGGCTGCGCTGCTCCGCGCCAGCTGCCACGCGCGCCCGGGCGCCCTGTGCAGTCTCCAGATAGCCCTCGGCCGCAAGCTGCTCGTAGGCCGCCGTGATGGTGGTGCGCGACACACCCAGGTCCAGCGCCAGCGCGCGGGTGGAAGGCAGGCGTGCGCCCACGGCCAGGCTGCCGTCGGCCATCTGGGATTTCAGCCATTCGTGGATGCGGCGGGCGCTGGGCGCAGCCCCGGTATCGGCGGCGAAATGGGACTTCAACTGGTCTTCCAAAAAATCACGAAACTGGATTTTTCATTGTGCCAGGGATGGTGGATAGTCCTGTTTCCCCCGATGCCGGTCCACCGTTGCACCAAGCTCCATGTACACGCCCGCCCATTTCTCCCTCACCGATTCCGGCAGCCTGCACGGCCTGATCCGCAGCTACCCCCTGGGTACGCTCGTTACCCAGGCCAACGGCGTGCTGGACGCCAACCACCTGCCGTTCCTGCTGGATGCGGACCCAGGGGAGATGGGCACGCTGAGCGCCCATGTGGCCCGCGCCAATCCCATCTGGCAGCAGTGCCGCGACGGCGCCGAGGTGCTGGTCGTCTTCCGTGGTGCCGAAGGCTATATCTCGCCCAGCTGGTATCCAAGCAAGCACGAGACGCACCGCCTGGTGCCCACCTGGAACTACGAGGCCGTGCATGTGCACGGGCAAATCAGCATCCATGACGACGAGAGATTCGTGCGCGGCCTGGTCGGCCGGCTCACCCGGGTCCATGAGGCATCGCAGGCCCAGCCCTGGAAGATGTCCGACTCGCCGCGTGAATTCATCGACGGCATGCTGCAGGCCATCGTCGGCCTGCAGATCCGCATCACCCGCCTGGAGGGCAAGGCCAAGCTCAGCCAGAACCGGCAGGCCCTCGACCTGGAAGGCGCCATCGGCGCGCTGCGCGAGCGCGGACAGGAGCCGCTGGCCGGCGCCATGGATGCGGCGCCGCGCATCTAGCGCCAGCCACCCTCACACAGGTTGCCAACCATCGATGTACACCTCCACCTTCACCTTCGCGCCGGGCGAATACGACGCGCAGTTCCATGCCCTTGACGGCCGGATCGCCGAGATCGCCCGCGCCATCCCCGGCTACCTGGGCGAAGAGGCCTGGGAGAACCCCGCCACAGGCCTGGTCTCCAACGTCTACTACTGGCAGACCTGGGAGGCGCTGCAAGAGCTGATGCGCCACCCTGCGCATATAGAGGCCAAGCGGCAGCAGGCGCGCTGGCTCAAGGGCTACCAAGTGGTGATCGCCCACGTGGTGGGCAGCTACGGCGATGGCGGGATAGCGCACCCGCTGGCCACCGCTGCGCAAGGCACTGCGCACCCGGCTCGCTGACCGGACCCGCTTTTGGCCCGATGATGGCGGCCATGCGATGGCGTTTTGATCCTGTTTCCCTGGTGTGGGCGGTGGCCCTGTTTGTCCTGCTCGTGCTGCTGGCCACCGTCGGCGCGCGCTGGGGCTGGGTGCGCAGCTTCTTCGGCGACGTGTTGGCCGTGGCCTGGGTCTATGCCGTGTTCAAGACCGTGATCGCCGCGCGCGTGCTGACGCTGGCATCGGCCGCACTGTGCGTGGGCCTGCTGGTGGAGCTGGGCCAGTTCCTGGCATCGACCTTCCAGTTGCACATTCCCAACCGAGCGCTGCGCATCGTGCTGGGCAGCACGGCCGACTGGTGGGATGTGCTGGCCTATGTGATGGGTTTTGCAGCCGTGCTGGTGGTGGAGGCTGCGTTCCGTGGCAGCAGAGCCAGGCCTGTGCTCTGATCAGGCCCGTACAGCGCAGCCACCGGCCTTGAGCACCCGCTTCGTCGAGGCCGGATACCGCTCCAGCTTGTCCGCCGGCCGGCGCGGCCTGGCCACCAGCTCGCCACCGCAGTTGGGGCAGGCGCCGTGCAGCAAATGATCCGCACAGCCGGCACAGAACGTGCACTCGAAGGTGCAGATGCGGGCCTCGGCAGACTCTGGCGGCAGGTCCTTGTCGCAGCATTCGCAGTTGGGTCGAAGCTCAAGCATCGGTGCACTCCGGGTGTGGTCCATGAAGACTGGCATCCTAGTGGATGTGCTCTGCCGGGGAGCGGTCCTCGCGCTCCATCTGCAGCGTCGTATGGTGCAGGTCGAAGCCGGCCTGCAGCCTGTCTTCGATATCGCGGCGCACCTGCTCGCCGTCCGCGCCGGGCAGCAGCACCACATGGCCGGTCAGCATGGGCTTGCTCTGCGTGACCGCCCACAGGTGGACATCGTGGATTGCTGCCACGCCTGCCGTGCCCGCAATCGTCTCGCGCACCGCCTGCAGGCTCATCCCCGAGGGCACGCCTTCCAGCAGGATATTGATGCACTCGCGCAGCAGGGTCCAGGTCCGCGGGAACACCATGAAGCCGATGCCCACGGCCACCGCCGAGTCGATCCACCGCCAGCCCGTCAGCCAGATCAGCGCGGCACCGGCGAGCACGCCGACCGAGCCCAGCATGTCCGCCCATACCTCCAGGTACGCGCCCTTCACGTTCAGGCTCTCGTCCTTGCCGCCCGACAGCAGGCGCATGGAGATCAGATTGATCACCAGGCCCGCGGCCGCCACCGCCATCATGCCCAGGGACTGGATTTCCGCGGGCGCCGACAGGCGGCGGTAGGCCTCATACAGGATGTAGAAGGCCACGCCCAGCAGCACCAGTGCATTGACGGCGGCGGCCAGGATCTCGAAGCGCGCATAGCCGTAGGTGCGCAGCAGGTCGGCTGCCTTGCGGCCGGCGCGTATGGCCACCAGGGCCAGCAGCAGCGCCATCGCATCGGTCAGCATGTGCATGGCGTCGGAGATCAGGGCCAGGCTGCCCGTGACCATGCCGCCGATGATTTCCACCACCATGAAGGTGCCGGTCAATCCGAAGGCAAACCAGAGACGGGATTCCGGCAGGGCGCGCACGTCGCCGTGCTGATGGCTGTCGCTCATGAGGTTCCTTGACTTGAAAACGGTTGTGAACAGAGGGCCGCCGCATCCATGGCGACCATGGCAAGCGGGGGGATCGGACCTCGATGAGAAAGCGTGAAGTGACTTGAAGGTCAAGTGCTGGCGGCAACTCGGCACCGCAGGTGGCCCGGACACCGCAGCGCGCATATCCCTGCATCCATCGCAACATTTCATTTAGGTAAATTGATTACGAATAGTAGAATCAAAACATCCACCAAGGAGACATTCGATGAACACAAGCGCCCGTCCCGACCTGTCCACACTGCCACCGCCCGCCGCCGTGCAGCAGCTGCACCACTACGCCTACAAGGCCCGCGATGCCGAGGAGACCCGCCACTTCTACGAGGACATCCTGGGCCTGCCGCTCTACCACATCATCCAGAGCGACTACGTGCCCAGCACGGGCGAGTACTGCCCCTACACGCACTTCTTCTTCCGCCTGAAGGATGGGTCGTTCATCGCCTTCTTCGACATCGGCGACGACGAAAAGGCCCTGCCCTCGCCCAACACGCCGCTGTGGATCAACCACATCGCCTTCCGCGTGGACACCGTCGAGGAACTGGAGAACACCAAGGCCCGCCTGGTGGCGCATGGCATCGAGGTGCTGGGCGTGACCGACCACCACATCTTCAAGAGCATCTATTTCTTCGATCCCAACGGCATCCGCCTGGAGCTGTCGGCCCAGCTGGCCGACGAAGTGCAGATGGCGCGCGAAAGCACCACCGCCCACGCCCGCCTGAACGAGTGGACGGCACGCAAGGAGCAATGGCGCAAGGAACGCGCCGAAGGCAAGGCCGCCCAGCCGCTCAAGCCCCAGAGCAACGACCGGCCCGAGTTCGTCCCCGACGCAGCGGCCTGAATAAGACCCGGCGAACAGGCAGGCGGACGGGGTCGGTAGAATCCCCGTCAAACCGTCATCCATTTCGCATATGCAGACGGCATCCCTTCAACGGATGCCGTTTTCATTTGCCAAACGCCATTCGCACAATTCCCCGCAAGCAAGCCATGAGCGACACCATTGCCCAGCCAGGCCTCGACAGCCTGTCCAAATCGTTTGAACCCGCAGCCATCGAGGCCCAATGGGGCCCCGAATGGGAAAAGCGCGGCTACGGCGCAGCCGGCGTGCGCGGCACGGGCCAGGCAGATGCATCCCAGCCCTCGTTCTCCATCCAGCTGCCACCGCCCAATGTGACGGGCACGCTGCACATGGGCCATGCGTTCAACCAGACCATCATGGACAGCCTCACGCGCTACCACCGCATGAAGGGCCACAACACGGTCTGGGTGCCCGGCACCGACCACGCGGGCATCGCCACCCAGATCGTGGTGGAGCGCCAGCTGCAGGAGCAGGGCATCGCCAGCCGCCACGACATGGGCGCGACGCCTCCCGAGGCGCGCAAGAACTTCGTGAGCAAGGTCTGGGAGTGGAAGAACCAGAGCGGCAACACCATCACCGGCCAGATGCGCCGCATGGGCGACAGCGTGGACTGGAGCCGCGAGTACTTCACCATGGACGACAAGCTGTCGTCCATCGTCAACGAGACCTTCGTGCGCCTGTACCAGCAGGGCCTGATCTACCGTGGCAAGCGCCTGGTGAACTGGGACCCCAAGCTGATGTCCGCCGTCTCCGACCTCGAGGTCGAGAACGAGGAAAAGGACGGCTCGCTGTGGCACATCGCCTATCCGCTGGCCGACGGCTCGGGCCAGCTCGTGGTGGCCACCACGCGCCCGGAAACCATGCTGGGCGACGCAGCCCTGATGGTGCACCCCGAGGACGAGCGCTACCAGGCGCTGATCGGCAAGACCGTGATCCTGCCCCTGGTGGGCCGCGAGATCCCCATCATTGCCGACGACTACGTGGACCGCGAGTTCGGCACGGGCGTGGTCAAGGTCACGCCCGCGCATGACAACAACGACTACGCCGTGGGCCAGCGCCACGGCCTGCCGATGATCTGCGTGCTGACGCTGACGGCCACCATCAACGACGAGGCGCCCGAGAAGTACCGCGGCATGGACCGCTTCGTGGCGCGCAAGGCCATCGTGGCCGACTTGGACGCGGCCGGCCTGCTGGTCGAGACCAAGAAGCACAAGCTCATGGTGCCCATCTGCACGCGCACGGGCCAGGTGATCGAGCCCATGCTGACCGACCAGTGGTTCGTGGCAATGAACAAGGTCGGCGAAGGCGATGCCACGGGCAAGTCCATCGCGCAGAAGGCCATCGATGCCGTCTCCAGCGGCCAGGTGCAGTTCGTGCCCGAGAACTGGGTCAACACCTACAACCAGTGGATGAACAACATCCAGGACTGGTGCATCTCGCGCCAGCTGTGGTGGGGCCACCAGATTCCCGCCTGGTACGACGAGGACGGCAAGGTCTACGTGGCCCGCACCGAGGAAGAAGCCCAGGCCCAGGCCCCCGGCAAGACGCTCACGCGCGACGAGGACGTGCTGGACACCTGGTACTCCTCGGCCCTGGTGCCGTTCTCCACCATGGGCTGGCCGAACCAGACCGAGGCGGCCGACGATGACTACAACCTCTACCTGCCCAGCTCGGTGCTGGTCACGGGCTACGACATCATCTTCTTCTGGGTCGCCCGGATGATCATGATGACCACGCACTTCACGGGCCGCGTGCCCTTCCGCCATGTCTACATGCATGGCCTGGTGCGTGACGCCCAGGGCAAGAAGATGAGCAAGTCCGAGGGCAACGTGCTCGACCCCGTGGACCTGATCGACGGCATCGACCTGGACACCCTGCTGGACAAGCGCACCCAGGGCCTGCGCCGCCCCGAGACCGCCCCCCAGGTGCGCAAGAACACGCAAAAGGAATTCCCCGAGGGCATTCCCGCCTACGGCGCCGATGCGCTGCGCTTCACCTTCGCGGCCCTGGCCTCGCTGGGCCGCTCCATCAACTTCGACAGCAAGCGCTGCGAGGGCTACCGCAACTTCTGCAACAAGCTGTGGAACGCCAGCCGCTTCGTGCTGATGAACTGCGAAGGCCATGACTGCGGCCTGCTGCCCCACACCAAGGAGCAATGCCAGGCCGGCGGCGAGTTCGCGGGCTACATGCAGTTCAGCCAGCCCGACCGCTGGATCACCTCGCAGCTGCAGAAGGTCGAGGCCGAAGTGGCCAAGGGCTTTGCCGAATTCCGCCTGGACAACGTGGCCAACGCGCTGTACGACTTCGTCTGGAACGAGTTCTGCGACTGGTACCTGGAAATCGCCAAGGTGCAGATCCAGACCGGCAGCGAGGCCCAGCAGCGCGCCACGCGCCGCACGCTGATCCGCACGCTGGAGGCCATCCTGCGCCTGGCCCACCCCATCATCCCGTTCGTGACCGAAGCCCTGTGGCAGAAGGTCGCCCCGGTCGCCGGCCTGCCCGGCGAGTCCGTGGCCGTGGCCCGCTACCCCGAGGCCCAGCCCGAGAAGATCGACGAAGCCGCCATCGCCTACGTGGGCCGCATCAAGCAGATGATCGACGCCTGCCGCACGCTGCGCGGCGAGATGGGCGTGTCGCCCGCACAGCGCCTGCCGCTGCTGGCCGTGGCCAGCTCGGACGACGAGGCGCAGTTCCTGCGCACCAACGCCGCCGTGCTTCAGAACCTGGCCAAGCTCAGCGAAGTCAAGGTGTTCGACGACGAAGCCGCCTGGGCCGAGGCCGCCCAGGCCGCGCCCGTCTGCGTGGTGGGCGAGGCGCGCCTGGCGCTGTTCGTGGAGATCGACGTGGCGGCCGAAAAGGCCCGCCTGTCCAAGGAAGCCGCACGCCTGGAAGGCGAAATCACCAAGGCCAATGCCAAGCTGGGCAACGAGGCCTTCGTGGCCAAGGCACCCCCGGCCGTCATCGACCAGGAAAAGAAGCGCGTGGCCGACTTCGGCGCAACGCTGATCCGCATCCAGGAACAACTCGCCCGCCTGGGTTGAAAGATCCGTTTATGAGCACCCAGACCCGTGTCCGCAAAGCCGTGTTTCCCGTTGCCGGGCTCGGCACGCGCTTTCTGCCCGCCACCAAGGCCTCTCCCAAGGAGATGCTGCCCGTGGTGGACAAGCCGCTGATCCAGTACGCCGTGGAAGAGGCCTACGAGGCCGGCATCCGCGACATGATCTTCGTCACCGGCCGCAGCAAGCGCGCCATCGAGGACCATTTCGACACCGCCTACGAGCTGGAAAACGAGCTGGAGAACGCCGGCAAGCAGGCCATGCTGGAGCTGGTGCGCAGCATCAGCCCCGCCGACATGAACTGCCTGTTCGTGCGCCAGCCGCGCTCCCTGGGCCTGGGCCATGCCGTGCTATGCGCCGAGCCGCTGGTGGGCAACGAGCCCTTTGCCGTGCTGCTGGCCGACGACCTGATGGTGGGCGAGTCTGGCGGCCCGGGCGTGATGGCCCAGATGACCTCGGCTTTCCAGAAACAGGGCCGCTCCCTGCTGGCCGTGCAGGAAGTGCCGCTGGAGCAGACCAAGCGCTACGGCATCGTGGCTGGCGAGCCGGCTGGCGGCGCGCTGATGCGCATCGAGAAGATCGTGGAAAAGCCCGCGCCCGAGAAGGCCCCCTCGCGCATGGGCGTGGCTGGCCGCTACGTGCTGACACCGGCCATCTTCGAGGAGATCCGCAACCAGCCCAAGGGCGTGGGCGGCGAGATCCAGCTGACCGACGCCATCGAACGCCTGATGGCCCATGAAGCCGTCTACGCCTTCCAGTACCAGGGCAAGCGCTACGACTGCGGCAGCAAGGAAGGCTTTTTGCAGGCCACGGTGGAGCTGGCGCTGCAGCATGAGGATGTGGGCGCGAGCTTCCGCGAATACCTGCAGGGCCTGAGCATCTGAGGCCGGGCCCCAGGGCCGCCCCTGCCCCATGCAAAAGGCCTGCAAAAGCAGGCCTTTTTCTTTGGAGCGAGCCGCGTGCAGCCGCTCAGCGCCGGCGCAGGATGTGGATGAACTCCGCGCCCACGGTCTGCTGCTCCACCAGTTCATTGCCGGTCTGCTTGGCGAAGGCCTGGAAGTCGCGCAGCGATCCGGTATCCGTGGCCACCACCTTGAGCAGCTGGCCGCTGTCCAGTTCGGCCAGCGCCTTCTTGGCCTTGAGAATGGGCAGCGGGCAGTTGAGCCCGCGCGTGTCGATTTCCTTGTGAATTTCCATCGGATGCACCTCTTGAGCCTGGGATTCTAGGCGGCATCGCGGCTGAGGCCGGCAGCAGTGTCTTGATCGGCGCGACTCGCTTCAGCCTCCTGGGCCTGCTCGGCACGCTTCCAGAAGTCACGGATCACAGGATCATGCCCCCGGCTGCGCAGCCACTTGGCCAGCGCCATGCCCGTGCCCGAAGGCCAGGCCTGGACTTTCTCGGGCTCCAGCAGGCGGTATTCCAGCAGCTCGGGCGACAGCCGGACCTGGCCGCTGGCGCGCACATGGAAGGCGATGATCACCTGGTTCATGCGCAGGAACTCATGCACGCTGATCAGCTCCAGCGACTCGGCCTTCAGGCCGGTTTCCTCCGCCACCTCGCGCGCCACGCCCTCCTCGGGCGACTCGCCGGCCTCCATGAAGCCCGTGATCAGCCCGAAGACCTTCTCGGGCCAGGCCGCATTGCGCGCCAGCAGCACCTTGCCGTCCAGCTCCACGATGGCGGCCAGCACGGGCGTGGGATTGTTCCAGTGCGTCCAGCCGCACTCGGGGCAGCGCAGGCGCGATACATCGCCGCCGTCCTCGGCCTGGATCACCCACTGCAGGGGGGTGGCGCAGTGCGTGCAATAGCGGGTTTCATAGTGCATGGGGCTGTTCCTGGTTTTTTGCTGTCCTGGCTCAATGCAAACAGGAAGGCCCGCCGGAAGGCGGGCCTGTCGCTGCGTCAGGCGGGGAAGACGCCCGTGGACAGATAGCGGTCGCCGCGGTCGCAGACCACGAAGACGATGGTGGCGTTGTTCTCGCGCTCGGCAATCTGCTGGGCCACCCAGCAGGCGCCGGCAGCCGAGATGCCGGCAAAGATGCCTTCCTCGCGCGCCAGGCGGCGCGCCATGTCCTCGGCATCGTCCTGGCCCACGAGCACGGTCTCGTCGATCAGCGAGGCGTCGTAGATCTTGGGCATGTATTCCTCGGGCCACTTGCGGATGCCGGGGATGCGCGAGCCTTCGGCCGGCTGGGCGCCCACGATGCGGATGGCCGGGTTCTTTTCCTTGAGGAACTTCGCCACGCCGGTGATCGTGCCCGTGGTGCCCATGGCGCTCACGAAATGGGTGATCTCGCCGCCGGTCTGCTCCCACAGCTCGGGGCCGGTGGTCTCGTAGTGGATACGCGGGTTGTCGGGATTGCCGAACTGGTCGAGCACCACGCCCTTGCCCTGGGCCACCATCTGGTCGGCCAGGTCGCGCGCGTATTCCATGCCGCCGCTCTTGGGCGTGAGGATCAGCTCGGCGCCATAGGCCTTCATCGTCTGGGCACGCTCGATGGACAGGTCCTCGGGCATGATCAGCACCATCCGGTAGCCCTTGATCGTGGCAGCCATGGCCAGCGCAATGCCGGTATTGCCCGAGGTGGCCTCGATCAGCGTGTCGCCGGGCTTGATGTCGCCGCGCTCTTCGGCACGGCGGATCATCGACAGGGCCGGCCTGTCCTTGACCGAACCGGCCGGGTTGTTGCCTTCCAGCTTGCCCAGCACCACGTTGCCACGTTCCTGGCGAGACTGCGCACCGATGCGCTGCAATGCCACCAGGGGCGTGCGGCCGATGGCGTCTTCGATGGTCGGATAAATTTTCATAGCCTCACACTGTGCCATAATTCGCCCCTGCGCTAAGTAGCCCGGGTGGTGAAATTGGTAGACGCAGGGGACTCAAAATCCCCCGCCGCAAGGCGTGCCGGTTCGATTCCGGCCCCGGGCACCAGAGATTACGTAGCCGAAAAAGCAGTCCGCTGCTTTTTCGGCTATTTCTTTTCCGGCCGCTGTCTTCACAGTGTCCGCACACCCCTCCTTCCTGCACCAGCCCTTTTCAGCGGCTGCACTGCAATTCAAGGACTCCAGCCTGACCAGATCCTGCGTCCTCATGCCTTGGGCGGGATAGCCCCTGCGCGCTTTCACCCGCACACCACCCAACCTGTGTACAACTTTGGCATCAAGCCACCGCCAAGGCGGAAACGGACTGCAATCAGGCGCATGTCCAGCCCGCCTCGAATCGCCCCCACCGCGGCCTGCCCCCAAGCCTTGCCCAGTGCGCGAAATCCGGCACCTTCCCTCTGAAAACCGGTATCTGCACCATCGCCATGCAGCCAATTTCCGGCGCGGGCACCAGCCCGGTGCGCCCGCTGCAAAAGCCTGGTGATGCCCATGAAAAAAGCCACCCTGGGGTGGCTTTTTTTCTCCACAGAACCCTTGAACAACCCTGTGGATATTCAGTGAACAGCAAGTGAACGAGGCGTCCAAGTGCTTGCATTCACTGGCCGCAAGCTAGGCTGCCTGCAAATCAGGCAGCCCCTGAATCCAAGGGAAAACCCTTGAAACCGAGGTCACCTGCCGCGCCGCGCCTCAGGCATCGGAGCGGCGGATCTGGGCACGGCCCGCCGCCGTGATGTGCCATTGATGGCTGCTGTCCACTTCGACCAGTCCACGCTCGCGCAGCCTCTTGGACAGATGCTCGCGCGCCGCGCTTTCCAGCGACACGGGCTCGCCCATTTCCAGCTTCTTGAGCACTTCGAGTTCATCCACCGTCGGCTCGTACACGGGTGCGTGATATGTGGTTTCGGCCATCGCTACTCCTTCGCTATTCAAAGTCTCATGCCCCGGCACTGCCCAAGGCATGGGTCCCAACATAGCGTTGGCCGGGACGCCGCGCAATCGGTGTCCGCACCTTTTTTCGCGATGTGGGCGATGATGGCACGCTTTGCGGTGGCGTCCCACAGGTGCCGGGGCACTGCCCTGTCTGGGAAACGGGCAGCCCGCTCTCTTGCCGCCGCCCTCTGCTCTCCGCTCTTGCCATCTGCTCCAGGGATTCAGGTTTTCATGTTGTACGCCATCACCGCCTTGTTCGCCTTCCAGTTGCTGGGAGAGGCCATCGTCCAGCTCACGGGGCTGCCGCTTCCGGGAGCGCTCATGGGCACGCTGCTGCTGCTGGCGGCGCTGCTGCTGCACGGTCGCCTGCCCGAGTCGCTGGAGAAGGCCGCCGGCGTGCTGCTGCAGAACATGATGCTGCTGTTCATTCCCGTCATTGCAGGCGTGATGCTGGAGTTCGACCGGCTGTCGCGCGAATGGCAGCCCTTCGTGATCGCCTGCGTGGCGGGTGCTGCCATTACCTTCCTGGCCACGGCCTTCACCTTCCGCTGGTGCCTGGAGCGCCAGCGCGCCCGCGAGGCGGCCGCCAGCCAGGGAGACAAGGCATGAGCGCGCTCACCACCCACTGGCACAGCGCCTGGCAGTCGCTGTCCGGCAATGCCTCCACCGCCCACCTGCCCTGGCTGGTGCTGACCATGGCCGTCTACCTGGCGGCCATGGCGCTGTACCGCCGAAGCGGCAACCATCCGCTCCTGATTCCCGTGTTCACGGCCGTGGTCGTCATCGTGGGCGTGCTGCTGGCCACGGGCACCTCCTATGCCAGCTATCGCAGCGGCGTCTCGCTGCTGGGACTGCTGATCGGCCCGGCCACCGTCGCGCTGGCAATTCCGCTGTACGCCCAGCGCGAGCGCATCCGCGCGCTGTGGCTGCCCATCAGCGTGGCGCTGGCCGTGGGCTGCGTGGTGGCGTTGCTGTCGGCACTGCTGATTGGCTGGAGCCTGGGAGCGACGGTGCAGACGCTGGTGGCGCTGGCGCCCAAGTCGGCCACCATTCCCATCGCCCTGCCCATGGCCGAGCGCTTTGGCGGGCCGGCCTCGCTGGCGGCCGTGGCCGTGGCCATCACCGGCATTGCGGGCACGATGATGGCGCCGCTGCTGATCCGCCTGGTGCGCAGCGATGACCCGGCCGTGCAGGGTTTTGCCCTGGGACTTACGGCCCACGCCATCGGCACGGCACGCGCGCTGCAGGTGAATCCGACCATGGGCGCCTTCTCGGCCCTGGCCATGGGCCTGAACGGCGTGGCCACGGCCGTGGTCATGCCGCTGTGCCTGGCCGTGCTGCCCTGGTTTTGAGCGCGATTGCGGGTTTTCCCCAGAGACACCCCCACAAGCCTGTGGACAAGCGCCGCCAGCAGCAAGGATAAGTCAGTTAAGTGACTGTCATCGTTGAACAATCCAAGGCCTGCTTAATTATCAGGCAGGCCGGTGCTCCCTGGCGCGCTGCTGCAGCCATGAAGAGAACACGCGCAGGGCGGGCGCGGGCTGGGCATCGGGCGCCAGGGCCGGGGTGACCAGGTAGTAGGCGCGGTTGCCGCGCAGCGGCTGGGGGCAGGCAATGATGAGGTCGCCGCGCGCCAGCTCCTGCTCGATCAGCATAGGCGGCATCAGCGCCACGCCCAGGCCCTGGCTGGCGGCCACGGCCAGCATGGAGAACAGCTCCAGCCGCATGCCATCCAGCGCGCGCGGCGCGGCCACGCCCATGGCATCGAACCACTGCTGCCAGCCGTAGGGCCGCGTGCTTTGCTGCAGCAGCGGCATCCGGGCCACGATGTCCGCCCCCACAGGCAGCCAGGCCCGGCCCGGCTCGCGCGCCTGGGCCGTGGCCAGCAGTTGCGGGCTGCACACGGGCACCACCTCTTCGTCCATCAGCCATTGCGCCTGCACACCGGGCCAGCGTGCCACCTGCTCGGGCGTGCCTGCATAGAGCGCAGCGTCGAAAACGGTATCGGCAAACAGGAAGGGCCGCGTCTGCACATCGATGTGCACGGTGACCTCGGGATGCTCGCGCGCCAGCTGCGGCAGGCGCGGCAGCAGCCAGCGCGTGGCGAAGGTGGGCACGGCCGCCAGGTTGAGCGGGCCTCCCTCGCCCTGGTGGGCCATGATGTCCAGCGTGTCGCGCTCCAGGCCGTGCAGCCAGCGCGAGACCTGCTGGGCGTACTGCGTGCCGGCCTCCGTCAGCAGCACGCCGTGGCGCGTGCGCCGGAACAGCTGCACGCCCAGGAACTCCTCCAGCGCAATGATCTGGCGCGATACCGCGCTTTGCGTGAGCGACAGCTCCTGCGCCGCACGCGTGTAGCTGATGTGGCGGGCGGCCGACTCGAAGCAGGCAAGGGCTTGGGTGGATGGCAGGGCTCTACGCATATCTCATGAATTCAATGCACTTCAGAGCCTCACATCATAGGGAATAACCCGCAACAACCCATTCATACATGCGTTTTACGCATTCATGGATGAACAAACATCGTTTGCGCCACGCGCAGGCCCGCTTCTAAGATGCGTCGCAACAACGCTCCATGGCCACAGCCTGCCCGGCTTTGGCATATGGCAGCGACCGCCCTTGACCTCTTTGTTTTTTGGAGAAACCACGCCATGGCCCGCAACAGCTTCCAATGGGATGACCCCTTCCAGCTCGACCAGCAACTGAGCGAAGACGAGCGCATGATCCGCGACGCGGCCCATGCCTACTGCCAGGAGAAGCTGGCGCCCCGCGTGCTGGAAATGTTCCGCCATGAAAAGACCGACGTGAGCATCTTCCGCGAGATGGGCGAGCTGGGCCTGCTGGGCCCCACCATCCCCACGCAGTACGGCGGCGCGGGCCTGAACTATGTCAGCTACGGCCTGGTGGCGCGCGAGATCGAGCGCGTGGACTCGGGCTACCGCTCCATGGCCAGCGTGCAAAGCTCGCTGGTGATGGTGCCCATCAATGAATTCGGCACCGAAGACCAGAAGAACAGGTACCTGCCCAAGCTGGCCAGCGGCGAGTTCATCGGCTGCTTCGGCCTGACCGAACCCGACCACGGCTCCGACCCCGGCAGCATGTCCAGCCGCGCCTACAAGGTGGACGGCGGCTACCGCCTCAAGGGCAACAAGATGTGGATCACCAACAGCCCCGTGGCCGACGTGTTCGTGGTCTGGGCCAAGGAAGTGACCGAGGACGGCCATGTGGGCGAGATCCGCGGCTTCATCCTGGACAAGGGCATGAAGGGCCTGTCGGCCCCGGCCATCCACGGCAAGGTGGGCCTGCGCGCCTCCATCACGGGCGAGATCGTGATGGACGATGTCTTCGTCCCCGAGGAAAACGCCTTCCCCGAGGTGCGCGGCCTCAAGGGCCCCTTCACCTGCCTGAACAGCGCACGCTTCGGCATTGCCTGGGGCGCCCTGGGCGCAGCCGAGTTCTGCTGGCACACGGCGCGCCAGTACACGCTGGACCGCAAGCAGTTCGGCCGCCCCCTGGCCGCCAACCAGCTGGTGCAGAAGAAGCTGGCCGACATGCAGACCGAGATCACCCTGGGCCTGCAGGCCGCGCTGCGCGTGGGCCGCATGAAGGACGAGCACCAGAACGTGATCGAGATCACCTCGCTGATCAAGCGCAACAACTGCGGCAAGTCGCTGGACATTGCCCGCATGGCGCGCGACATGATGGGCGGCAACGGCATCAGCGACGAGTTCGGCGTGGCCCGCCATCTGGTCAACCTGGAAGTGGTCAACACCTACGAAGGCACGCACGACGTGCATGCGCTGATCCTGGGCCGGGCTCAGACCGGCATCGCAGCTTTTGCCAACTGACCCCCTGAGGCGCTTCGCGCCTTCCCCCTTCTCGCTTCGCGGAGGGGGACGACGCCCTCGCCGCGAGGCGGCTCTTGCTCGGCGTCCCTGGCCTGTTCCACGCCCATGTCACACGCTATGGGTGATGGAAGCTCAAGCCCTGAGCTGAACTACCAGCGGCATCGGGCGCGCTCATATTTCTTCCCTCTCATGTCCTCCACATCCTCCGCGCCGGCCGCATTGGCCGGCATCAAGGTGCTTGATCTTTCCCGCGTGCTGGCCGGGCCCTGGTGCACGCAGACGCTGGCCGACCTGGGCGCCGATGTGATCAAGGTCGAGCGGCCCGTGGCCGGCGATGACACGCGCCACTGGGGGCCTCCGTTCCTGCCGCGCGACGATGGGCAGGCTACGCAGGAGGCCAGCTATTTCACGGCCTGCAACCGCAACAAGCGCTCGGTCACCATCGACATGTCAACCCCCGATGGGCAGCAGCTGATTCGCCAGATGGCGGCCGGGGCCGACGTGCTGGTGGAAAACTTCAAGGTCGGTGGCCTGGCCCAGTACGGGCTGGACTACGAAAGCCTCAAGGCGCTCAACCCGCGCCTGATCTATTGCTCGGTCACGGGTTTCGGCCAGACCGGCCCGTATGCCGAGCGCGCGGGCTACGACCTCATGGTGCAGGCCATGTGCGGGCTGATGAGCATCACCGGCCATGCCGACGAGGCGCCCGGAGGCGGCCCGCTCAAGGTGGGCGTGGCCGTGATCGATGTCTTCACGGGCCTGTATGCCAGCAATGCCATCCTGGCCGCGCTGCATGCGCGCCAGGCCTCGGGCCGGGGCCAGCACATCGACATGGCCCTGCTCGACGTGGGCATGGCCGTGCTGGCCAACCAGGCCGCCGGCTTTCTGGCCACGGGCGAATCGCCGGGCCGCGCCGGCAACATCCACCCCAGCCTGGCGCCCTACCAGGACTTCGCCACGGCCAACGGCAACGTGCTGCTGGCCATTGGCAACGACGGCCAGTTCGCGCGCTTTTGCGCCGCCGTCGGCGAAGCCGGCTGGGCGCAGGACGAGCGCTTTGCCACCAACACCGCGCGCGTGCGCAATCGCCAGGCGCTGCTGGAGCGGATGGTGCCCCTCATGAAGACACGCGGCACGGCCGAATGGATTGCGCTGCTGGAAGACAAGGCCGTGCCCTGCGGCCCCATCAACACCATCGCCCAGGCCTTCGACGACCCGCAGGTGCGCGCACGCGGCATACGCGTCGAGCTGCCGCGCGAGGCCGGCGACGGCATCTCGCGCATCGCCGGCGTGGCCAGCCCCATGCGGCTGAGCGACACCCCGCCCGTGCTGCGCAGCGCACCGCCCTCCCTGGGCCAGCACACCGATGAAGTACTGGGCGAGCTGGGCATTGCGCCCATGGCCATCCAGGCGCTGCGCTCGCGCGGCGTGGTCTGATCGCCTGCGCCAGGCAACACCGCCTCCTCCACATCTTTTTCCTCAAGCACCGCCATACGAATGTCTTAAAAAAACCCAGCCTTCCCACCCGTCGGTGCCTCACAACAAACGCTCACAACATCCATTCAAGGAGACAACACCATGACTCACACCACTCGCATCGCGCTCGCCGGCATCCTCGGCGCCCTCGCGCTGTCGGGCGCAGCCCATGCCCAGGGCTACCCTGCCAAACCCATCAAGCTGCTCGTGCCCTTCGCGGCCGGCGGCACCACCGACCTGATCGCGCGCATCGTGGCCGAGCCGCTGGGCCGCGCCCTGGGCCAGCCCGTGGTGGTCGAGAACAAGGGCGGCGGCGGCGGCAGCATCGGCGCGGCCGAGACGGCGCGCTCCCAGCCCGACGGCTACAGCCTGGGCATTGCCACCGTGTCCACCACGGCCACCAACCCGGCGATCAACCCCAAGATCCCGTACAACGTGCTGACCGACTTCACGCCCATCGTGAACATCGCGGCCACGCCCAACATCATTGCGGCCCACCCCAAGTTCGCGGGCAAGAACTACCAGGAGTTCCTGGCCGAGGTGAAGAAGAACCCCGGCAAGTACTCCTACGCCTCGCCCGGCAACGGCAGCATCACCCATCTGATGATGGAGATGTTCAAGCTGTCCACGGGCACCGACATCACCCACGTGCCCTACCGTGGCAGCGGCCCCGCGCTGAACGACGCCGTGGCCGGCCAGGTTCCGCTGATCTTCGACAACCTGCCCTCCGCCCTGGGCTTCGTCAAGGAAAAGCGCCTGGTGCCCATCGTGGTGGCCGCGCCTCAGCGTCTGGCAGCGCTGCCCGATGTGCCCACCTTCAAGGAAGTGGGCCTGGCCCCCGTCAACCGCATGGCCTACTACGGCATCGTCGGCCCCAAGAACCTGCCGCGCGACATCGTGGACAAGGTCAACGCCGCCACGCGCAAGGTGCTGCAGGACCCCGCCATCAAGAAGCGCATCGAGGAAACCGGCTCGCTGATCGTGGCCGACACGCCCGAGCATTTCTTTGAAGAGATCAAGGCCGAACTGGCGGTCTACAAGGACGTGGTGCAAAAGCAGAACCTGACGATGGATTGAGCCAGCGCGTCACCCGCCGACCATCCCCGCCACGGCGGGGATTTTTGCTGGAGGGCTCGAAGGCGGGAGCCGCCAAGCGACATCCCAGCAACCTGCCTGCTTACCTGTCTTTTGCCCTGCGAGATACAATGTATCTCACCCATTTTTGCAGAAGCACACCATGGCAACCACCACCATGATCCACGTGCGCGTGGATGAAGAGATCAAGGCACAGGCCGCCGAAACCCTGGCCGGCATGGGCTTGACGGTGTCGGATGCCGTACGTGTCTTCCTGATGCGCGTGGTGGCCGACCAGCAATTGCCCTTCGACCTCAGGGCACCCAACGCCGAGACGCGCGCAGCCATGCAGGAGGCACGCGCCATGCGCAAGGCACGCTTTGCCACCGCGGACGATTTGCTCCATGACCTCGAAAAAGGCAGCGAGCAGTAAGCGCGCAGTCCTTCCCCGCGCATCGGACCGGACCAAAGCTTTCGCCAAGGACTGGGTCCGGCTGTCGCATTCCGGCCGCCATGACATGAAGCGGTTGAAGGAGGCCATGCTGCTGCTGATTGCCAACGACGCCCCCCTGGAGCCTCAGTGGCTTGACCATGCCCTCACCGGCGACTGGGCCGATCACAGGGAGTGCCACGTGGGGGGCGATTTCCTGCTGATCTACCGGCTCGATGGCCAGGGCGCCAACGAATCGATCATTTTCGTGCGAGCCGGCACGCACGCCGAGCTGTTCGACTAAGACACGCCCAGCAACGCCTCGCACACCTCACACAGGCGCCCGGCCAGACGCCGGCCCGGCGCCGACAACTGGGCGCGCACGTGCAATGCCACTTCCACATCAGGCACGGGGGCGAAGCCGGCCATGCCGTCAAGCAGGCGGTGGCCGGGCCGGACCAGCCGGCGCGGAAGCAGGCTGATGCCCAGGCCCTGCTCCACGGCGGCTTCCAGGCTGGCCAGGCTGGCGCTCACATAGGCCAGGCGCCAGCGCCGGCCTGCGGCATCCAGCGCATGCGTCATCTCGCTGCGGTACAGGCCGCCCTGTGGAAACACCACCAAAGGCAAGGGATCCATCCCGTGGCAGGGATGCAGCGCACTGTCTATCCAGGCCAGCGGTTCAGGCCAGCGCGCCATGCCGGGCGTGCTGCCGCTGCGCTGCTTGACGATGGCCAGGTCCAGCTCGCCGGACTGGAACTGCTGCCATATCGCCTGCGACAGCCCGCTGGTCAGCTCCAGGCGCAACTGCGGCTGGCTGCGCGCCAGCGCGCCCAAGGCGGGCATCAAGGCATTGCCGGCAAAGTCCTCTGGTACGCCGATGCGCAGCACGGCTTCGGTGGCGCCAGCCAACTGCTCCACGGCCTCGTCCATGAGCGCGAGGATGCGCTGCGCATAGGCCAGCAGGCGCTCTCCTTCCAGCGTGCATTCCACATGGCGCCCGCTGCGGTCCAGCAGCGTGCAGCCCATTTGCTCCTCCAGCCTGCGGATCTGCTGGCTGACCGTGGACTGGGTCAGGTGCACGCCCTGCGCCGCGCGCGTGAAGCTGCCGGTTTCGGCCACGGCGCAGAAGCTGCGCAGCAGGGTGGGGTCTATGGAAGAGGGCTGCATGGGGCTTGGGCGAATTTCAGTGGCTTTGTCACTGCCTGGCATTTGATCATTTAATTTTCCAATTGATGACCCCCGTCCTAGACTGCGGCCTCAGCTCCCGATTGCCCAGCCATCCCCATGCAAGAACAAGAACACATCCGCCTGCTGCGCCATGCCGTGCAGCTGGCGCACGACAACCGCCTGCGGGGCGGCCGGCCCTTCGGTGCCCTGCTCGCGCGCGAGGGGCAGATCCTGTCCACGGGCGTCAACGAGATCGTGCAAAGCCATGACCCCAGTGCCCACGCAGAAATGCAGGCGCTGCGCGCGGGCACGCGCGCCCAGGCCAACGCCAGCCTGGCCGGCTGCACCATCTACGCCAGCGGCCACCCTTGCCCCATGTGCCTGGCGGCGCTGGTGATGGCCGGGGCCGAGCAGGTCTTCTTCGCCTTCGACAACGCGGATGCCCAGCCGTATGGCCTGTCCAGCGAGGGCGCCTACCAGCGGCTGCGCATGCCGCTGCAGCCGCCACCGCTGCCCCTGAGGCGGCTGGACACGGGCATCACGGCGGCCCAGCTGTACGGCAACGCCCCCTGGGCCTGAAGCCATGTCGTCCATTGCGCCTGCGCACACCGAGACCCCTGCCGCGGCACACGCCATTCCAACGGCGCTGTGGCTGGCCACCGTCGTGCTGGTCACGCTGAACCTGCGCCCGTTTCTCACGGCCATCGGCCCGCTGGGACCGCAGATCCAGTCCGCCACCGGCATGGATCTGTCCACGCTGTCCTGGCTGACCCTGCTGCCCATGGCGTTGATGGGCCTGGGCGCCTGGCTGGCCCCGGCCGCGCTTCAGCGCCTGGGTCCGCGCCGCGCCGTGGTCGGGTCCTTGGCGGTGATTGCGCTGGGCTGCGCGCTGCGCGTGGCGGGCTCCAGTGCGGCCACCCTGCTGGCCACGGCCGCGCTGTGCGGCGCTGGCGTGGCCCTGGTGCAAGGCGTGCTGCCGGGCCTGATCAAGCGCCAGTCGCCCGCACGCATGGCGCAGATGATGGGGCTGTACTCGGCCGCGCTCATGGGCGGCGGCGCCCTGGGCGCCCAGATTTCGCCGCTGGCCGTGCAATGGGGACTGGACTGGCGCCTTGCGCTGGCGCTGTGGACTGCGCCCGCCCTGCTGGCATTGGCGCTGGCGCGGCATGCGCTGCGTGCGTTGCCGGCTCCGGCGCCCATGGCAGGGGCCAACGCCACGCAAGACACCGGCTGGCTGCGCCGGCGCCCGCGCACCTGGATGCTGATGGCCTGCTTCGGCCTCATCAACGGCGGCTATGCGGCCATGGTGGCCTGGCTTGCGCCCTTCTACCAGACGCACGGCTGGAGCCCCGCGCAAAGCGGCGGTCTGGTGGCCCTGCTGTCGGTGGCCCAGGCCGGCGCCGCGCTGGGCCTGCCCGTGCTGGCTTCGCGCCAAGCCGACCGGCGGCCATGGCTGGGGTTCACGCTGCTGTGCCAGATCATCGGCCTGGCCGCGCTGGCCTGGTGGCCTGATGCGGCGCCGCTGCTCAACATCGTCATCCTCGGCATCGGCCTGGGTGGCTGCTTCGCGCTGATGATGGTGGTGGCGCTGGACCATCTTCCCCACCCCACGCAGGCCGGTGCGCTCAACGCACTGATGCAGGGCGGCGGCTTTCTGATTGCGGCGCTGGCGCCCTATGTGATCGCCCGGCTGCACCAGTTCACGGGCGGATTCGGCGCCGGCTGGCTGGCCCAGATGGCCGCCGTGCTCGTGGTCTGCGTACTGGTGTCCCGCCTGGCACCGCAGCGCTACGCCCAGGCCATGCGGGCACCCGGCGGCTGACCCGCTTCAGTGCGCCGTTGCCTGGAAGCCGGCAGACCAGCGCACGAAGGCCCAGACGCACCAGGCCAGGCCCAGCGCCACCAGGCCGCCGCCGATCCAGCCGATGTTCTGCATGCCCGCATGCATGCTGACCTGACTGCCCAGCAACGCGCCGCCGCCAATGCCGATGTTGAAGATGCCCGAGAACATGGACATGCCCACATCGGTGGCGTCGGCTGCCAGCTTGAGCACCTGGGACTGCATGGCCAGGGCGAAGCAGATCATGGCGACACCCCAGACCGAGCTCATCACATAGAGCGAGGCCTCATGGCCCGAGGCCGGCACCAGCATCAGCAGGCTGGCCGACAGCACGCCAATGGCGGCCAGCAGAAAGCCGCGCGGATGGCGCAGGCCCCACCAGCTGAACATCACGCTGCCCACGATGCCCATGCCGCCGTACAGCAGCAGCACGGCCGTGGTCACCTTGCCCTCGAAGCCCGCGATGTCCTGCACGAAGGGCTCGATATAGCTGTAGGCCGTGAACTGCCCGGTGATCACGACCACCAGCAGGATGTAGATGGACAGCAGCGCCGGACGGCGCAGCAGCATGGGCACGCTGGCCAGGTTGCCCGCGTTCTCGCTGGGCAGGCGCGGCAGCAGCCGGGCCAGGGCCACCATGACGATGGCGGCCACCCCGCCCACGGCCAGGAACGTCGTGCGCCAGCCCAGCCATTCGCCCACGATCCGGCCCAGCGGAATGCCCAGCACCATGGCCATGGAGGTGCCGGTGGCCAGCAGGCTCAGCGCCACGGCCTTCCTGCCGGGCGGCGCCACGCGCACGGCCAGCGAGGCCGTGATGGACCAGAACACCGCATGCGACAGCGCGATGCCGATGCGGCTGACCATGAGCGAGGCAAAGCTCCAGGCCACGCCCGACAGCACATGGCTGGCCACGAACAGCGCGAACACGCCCATCAGCAGCTTGCGCCGCTCCACATTGCGCGTGAGCAGCATGAAGGGCAGCGAGGCCAGGGCCACGATCCAGGCATAGATGGTCAGCATCAGCCCGACCTGCTCGGTGGGCATGCCAAAGCTCGCGCCAATGCTGCTGAGCAGGCCCACGGGCACGAACTCGGTGGTATTGAAGACGAAGGCGCCCAGCGCCAGCGCGATCACGCTGAGCCAGGCCTGGGCGGCCGTGGGTGTGGATGACGCGGAAACGGAGCCGGCCGCAGCGGAAACGGAAGGGGGCATGGGGAACGTGGGGCCTTTTTTGTTGCAGCGCAATATTGTGCTGCGCCATGCGACCGCCTGATGTCAGCTGCCGCGCAGGCCCCAGTGCCGCCAGGGAGACTTAGGCGGGAGGCAGGTGGCAGACGGCCTCGATGTTGTGGCCGTCGGGGTCGAGCACGAAGGCTGCGTAATAGTCGTCGTGGTAGTGCGGTCGCAGGCCGGGTTCGCCATTGCAGCGCCCGCCTGCGGCCAGGGCGGCCGCGTGGAAATCATCGACCATGTTGCGGTTGTCCACGCGAAAGGCCACATGGATGGGCGGCTGGTTGGGCTCGCCGCCGGTGATCCAGAAATCAGGCTTGGGCGGCTCGCCAAAGCCGGCCGTGTCGCCGTGGCCGGTGAGCTCGGCGGACAGCTCCATCAGGATCTCGTAGCCCAGGGGAGCCAGCGCCCGCGCATAAAACTCCCGGCTGCGGTCGAAGTCCGATACGAGGATTCCCGTGTGGTCGATCATGGCGGCGCTCCTGCCTGTTCGTGACAGGCACCAGCATGCCATGGAGGCCGCCTGCGCACCAGCCGGGAGCCCCCGGTGCTCAGTAAGCGACGGTAAAGCGCTCGCGCAGGTGCAGGCCCTTGTCCAGCGCATCGACCAGGGCCACGGCCAGATCGGCGGCGGAGATGGTGCCGGGCTGGCCGTCGGCCTGCATCAACGGCTCATCCTTGCCCGTGCGGTACTGGCCCGTGCGCTCGCCATGGTCACCCAGGTGCAGGGCAATCGGCGGGCTCAGCATCGTCCAGTCCAGGCCCTGCTCCTTTTGCAGATCGTTGAGGGCATCGCGCGCAGCCGAGGCGCCGGGCTTGATGGCGGCCGGGAACTCGGGAGTGTCCACCAGTTGCCTGCCGGGCGCGATGTAGAGGCTGCCCGCACCGCCCACCACCAGATAGCGCTTGACGCCAGCCGCCTTCGTGCCCGCCACGATGGCGCGCGAGCCGCGCATGAAGTCCTCATAGATGTCGGGATTGCCCCAGCCCGCGTTGTAGGCGCTGACCACGGCGTCCGCGCCTGCCACGGCCCGCTGCACGACGGCGGCATCCAGCACATCGGCCTGCACGGCGTGCAGATGCGGCTGGGCCGCCAGCCTGGCGGGGTCGCGCACCAGGGCCACGACCTCGTGGCCGCGCTGCAGCAGCTCCTTCAATACCGCCGAACCCACAAAGCCGGTTGCGCCAATGAGTGCCACTTTCATCTTCATTCCTTTGCGGCGCCTGGGCGCCTGTTCACGATGGCATTGAGATTACGTCGTTCACAATCGCTGCGGAAGACGGCAGTTTTCACCAACACCTTGAAGCACCACTTCACAATACAGCCCATGGACGACTACAAACGCATGGCCGTTTTCGCCGCCGTGGTGCAGCACGGATCGATGAGCGCCGCCGCGCGCGCCCTGGGCATGAGCCCCTCGGCCGTGAGCCAGCAGGTGCGCCAGCTCGAGCGCGACGGCGGCGTCACCCTGCTGCACCGCTCCACCCGGCAGATCGCCCTCACCGACACGGGCGAGCGCTACTACCAGCAGTGCGCCGCCATGGCACAGGCCGCCAGCCAGGCGCGGGCCGAGCTGGCCGCCGCGCGCGACGAGCCCGGCGGCGAACTGCGCCTGTCGGCCACCGTGGGCTTTGCGCGCCACATCGCGCCGGCCCTGGGCAGCTGGCTGGCCCGGCATCCGGCACTGCGCCTGCACCTGGATGTGGACGATGCGCCCATCGACCTCATCCAAAGCCGCATCGACCTGGCGCTGCGCTTTGGCCGTCTGGCCGACTCAGGCTGGGCGGCCCGGCGCCTGGGCGCCATGCGCAACTGGCTGTGCGCCTCGCCCGCATGGATACAGGAGCACGGCGGCGGCGCGGCCTGGCGCCACCCGGCACCGCTGGCCAGCGCGCGCTGGCTGGGCCTTGCGCGCGAAGGCCAGGGCCAGGCCCTGCGGGCCGAGGCACGCCACCCGGCCACGGGCGAGACCTACAGCCTGCAGGTGCAGCCCCATGTGGCCAGCAACAACCAACTGTCCCTCCAGCAGATGTGCGAGGCCGGCCTGGGCCTGGCCCTGCTGGGCAGCATGGACGTTGCCGACGCGGTGGCCGAAGGACGCCTGGTGCGCCTGCTGCCCGACTGGGACTTCGGCGGCCTGGACATCTGGGCCGTCACCCCGCAGCGCCAGGCCCAGCCCGCCAAGGTGCGCCAGGCCATTGCCGCGCTGCAGGCCTATCTGGCGCAGTTGCCCGGCGTGGTCGATGCGCCGGCGCAGGCCCCGGCCGAGGTCCCGGGCCGATAAAAAAAGCCCGCACAAGGCGGGCATGAAAACGAAGGGAGGACAGGCTCTCAGTCGAGGGCCGTCTTCTGGCCGTTCTTGAACATGCTCAGCGTGTACGAAGGGTTCTTCATCTCGCCGTTCTTCTCGAAAGCGATCTTGGAGGTCACGCCCGAGTAGTCGGCCTTCTGCAGGAAGGGGATGTAGACCTTGGGGTCCCAGGAGTTGGCGCGCTTCATGGCGTCGGCCAGCATCATGGTGGCGTCGTAGAAGTACGGGCTGTAGACCTGGAACTGGCCGGGGTACTTGGCGTCGTAGCGCTTCTTCCATTCCGTGCCGCCAGGCATCTTGGCCAGCGAGGCGCCGCCGTCGGCGCAGATCACGTTGTCCAGCGGCTTGGCGCCGGCGGCCACCTTGGCCAGCTCGGGCACGCACAGGCCGTCGCCGCCGAAGTACTTGGCATCGTTCATGCCCAGCTGGGCCATCTGGCGCAGCATGGGGCCGGCCTGGCCATACATGCCGCCGTAGAAGATGCCTTCGGGCTTCTTGGCCTTGATCGAGGTCAGGATGGCCATGAAGTCCGTGGCCTTGTCGTTCGTGAACTCCGAGGCCACGACCTTCACGCCCAGCTTTTCCGCATCCTTCTTGAACACATTGGCCAGGCCCTGGCCGTAGGCCGTGCGGTCATCGATGATGGCCACGGTCTTGAGCTTTAGCGTTTCGGCCGCGTACTTGGCCAGCGCCGCGCCCAGCGCGTTGTCATTGGCAATCACGCGGTAGGTGGTGTTCCAGCCGGGCTTGGTCAGGTCGGGGTTGGTGGCCGCGCCCGTGATCATGGGAATGCCGCAGTCCTGGAAGACCTTGGACGAGGGAATGGCCACGCCCGAGTTGAGGAAGGCCACGGCGCCGGCGACCTTGTCGTCGCACAGCTTCTGCGAAGCGGCCGTGCCCTGCTTGGGATCGGCCACATCGTCTTCGGCCACCAGCTGGAACTTGACCTTCTTGCCGGCGATCTCCATGCCCTTGGCATTGAGGTCGTCAATGGCCATGCGCACGCCGTTCTCGTTGTCCTTGCCGAAATTGGCCTGGGGTCCGGACACGGGGCCGATGTGGCCGATGCGGATCACCTGCTCCTGGGCCATGGCCACGCCACCCATGCCGGCCACGACGGCCGCAATACACAACTTCCGGGACATCTTCATCGCGCACTCCTCAGTTGAAACAGGCCGTCACGTTATTCCCGTCATCGCGGCTTGGCAATGGCGCGTCACGCCGCGTGACGGGACCGCGACACTCGGCCCCAACTCAGTGTTTACGAGAATCCATCCCCAACCAAAGCTGTGCTGGGAGGCTGGCCGGCTCAGGCCGCGCGCGCCTGGCCCAGTGCCTGTACCTGCGCCAGCTGGTCCAGCGCCGCCAGGCAGGCATGCGCCACTTCCACGCCCTTCTTCACGAAGTGGGCACGGAAGAACTCCACATGGTCGCCATGTTCGTGGAAATCGCGCGGCGTGAGCACGGCCGAGAACACCGGCACTTCGGTATCGAGCTGCACGCGCATCAGGCCGTCGATCACGGCCGAGGACACGAACTCGTGGCGATAGATGCCGCCGTTGACCACCAGCGCGCAGGCGATGACCGCGTCGAAACGGCCGCTGTCGGCCAGCTTCTTGGCCAGCAGCGGGATCTCGAAGGCGCCGGGCACGTTGAAGTGGCTGATGTTCTGCGCGGCCACTCCCTGGGCCTGCAGCTCGGCCGCCATGGAGTCGCGCGCCTGGTGCACGACATCGGTATGCCAGCTCGCGCAGATCACGGCCACGCGGCTGCGGCCCGCGACGGCCTTCCACGGCGTGCCCGAGGCCGTGCCGTGTGCGGAGAAGTTCAAGGAGACAGGAGTCTGATTCATGGTGCTCTTTCGAGATGAGACAAATGAATCAGGGCGCGCGCCATGGCGCCGCATGGCGCGGCACAGCCCATGGGACAACCATGGGCATGGCGCCTGCCATGCAGGTGCTGCGCGATCTCTTTCATCCGGACTGTGACCGTCGGCTCTGGCATCTCACCAGATCTGCTGACCCCGGCCGGCCTTGCGGCTAGCCGGGCGCTCGCGGGCTGCTGGACACATGCCGAAAGACAGATCCAGATACCGCCGGTGGGGAATTTCACCCCGCCCTGAGAACGCTGCTTTGCGGCGCACGGACTGCGCGCCGCCAAAGACAGCGGCCATTCTAGTCCCGCCCAGATGCCATTGCGGCGATCGGGGCGACCGCAGCCATTGCGCGCTGTGCCTGCGGATTTCATCTGGAAGCACCTACAGTACATGGACCAATTGCTATCAAAATAGAAGTCCCGCTGTCGCCGTCGTTGCCTCGTCAGGACGATCCAGGTCAACCATCGAGGCCTGTCAAACGTCATATGAAGAGATCCAGACAGGAAACACGCCTTTGCCCGGACACCACACCATGACCCGAACCAACGCCTCCCCCACGCAGCAGCGCCCGCAGCCTGGCCTGCGCCCCCTGCGCCTGCTGGCCGGCCTTGGCCTTGCAGCCCTGGTCACCGCCTGCGCCGTGCCGCCCGATGGCTATTCGGACATGGGCTCCGGCTACCCCAGCTATCCCAGCTACCCGTCCTATCCCAGCTATCCGTCGGGCGGCGTCGTCTACCCCTCGTATCCCACGCAGCCCGCCTATCCGGACAACGGCTGGTACGAGCGCCAGCGCCTGCAGCGCGAACGTGAGCGCCTGCAATACGAACGCGAGCGCATCCAGCAGGAACGCAACCGCGATGCCTGGCGTGACCGCCAACAACGTGAGCGTGAAATGCGCGAGCGCGACCGGGACCGTGACCGCCAGGCCCAGGACCGCGACCGCCAGTTGCGCGAGCGCATGCAGGAGCAGCAGCGCCGCGAAGCCGAGCGCCAGCAGCGGGAGCGCGAACGCGACCAGGGCCAGCAGCAGCGCGAGCGCGAACGCCAGCAACGGGACCGGGAGCAGCAGCAGCGTGACCGCGAGCAGCAGCAACGCGCCATCGAGCGCATGCAGCGCGAAAGCCAGGGCGGTGGCAACCCCTACCCCACCCAGGATCCGCGCCACTGGCGCTGAACGGCTGACCGGCGGCATTTCCAGCCCCTGGGCGCCGCACCATAATCGGCAATACACCACATCCTTGTGCCGCTTGTGATGGGAAAGGAAACCGCCATGCACCGCACCCAAGACCTTGGCCACACCGGCCGCCGTTCATCGGCGGCCGCGCGCTGGGCGCTGGCGGCGCTTGTACCGATGTTTGTACCGCTGGTGCTGGCGCTCACCGCAGGCCCGGCCTCGGCCCAGGTCATCCGCTGCACGGACGCCAAGACCGGCCGCGTCACCTACACCAACAGCAGTTGCAAGGACGGCGAAAACCGCGTGCAGGTGCAGGAAGCCCCCAGCCCCGAAGAGCTGGAGCGCGAGCGCGCGCAGTCCGCCGCCGCCATAGAGCGCAAGAACCAGCAACTGGCCCGCGAAGAGGCCGAGCGCCGCACGCGTGCCCAGCAGCAGGAGCGCGAGGCACGCAGCCGGCGCGAGCGCGAGAACTCGGCCCAGCGCGACGGCGGCGACTCCCCGGCCTGCCAGCAGGCGCGCCGCCGCCTGGACACCATCCTGGCCGAGGCCAATCCCGATCCCGCCACCTGGGGCCCGCGCAGCCAGGCCGCCCAGCAGCAGATGGAGATGGCCTGCCTGGGCCCCAAGGCCTATGAACAGCTGCAGCAATCGCGCGCATTGCAGCCCAACGCCATCAACCGGCCGTGGATCATAGGACGCCCCGTGCCGCCGCAGCCGCTGCCGCCTTCGGCCCCCATCTCGCACTGCAACGTGTTCCGCTGCTACGACACCAACGGCGGCATCCACCCGCGCTGATTCAGGCGCGCAGCCCCTGCTCCACGGTCGGGTAGCGCAATCTCAGGCCCAGCTCCTCCTTCAGGCGCTGGTTGCGCAGGCGGCGTGACTCCCCCATGAAGCTCAGCAGGCTGGCCGGCAGCTCGCGCTGCGCCTGCTCGCGCGTGATGCGTGCGGGGCGCGGCAGTCCATAGAGATCGGCCGCAAGGTCGAAGTAGTCGCCCATGCGCAGCTGCGTATCGTCGCTGGCGTGGTAGATGCGCTGCGGCCGGCCGAGCCACAGCGCCCTCACGCAGGCGCGGGCCAGGTCGTCGGCATGGATGTGGTTGGTATAGACATCCTCTGCGGCGCATAGCAGGGGGGTCCCTCGCAGCAGGCGCCCGCGCGGCGTGCCGTTTTCCCGGTCCGGCGCATAGATGCCCGGGATGCGCAGAATGCTGGCGCGCAGGCCGCCGCGCCCGGCAAAGCGCACGGCTCGCTCGGCGTTCACGCGGCGCTGGGCACGCGCCGTGGCCGGTGCGGGCGGGCGGCTTTCGTCGATCCAGGCGCCCTCGCAGTTGCCATAGACGCCGGAGGTCGAGCCATAGACCAGGCTGGCCGGCCGGCCGCGAAGGCGCAGCACGCGCAGCAAAGCCGTGGTGCGCGGGTCCAGCCACCAGCCATCTTCGCCGGCAGGCGGATTGGGCGGCGGCGCCAGGTGGACGACGCGCGTGGCCAGGCCGGCCAGACGGCGCAGCGTGGCAGGCGCGTCCAGATCGCCCAGCAGCGGCGTGATGCCGCGCCCGCGCAGATCCTGCAGGCGCTCGGCGCCACGCGTCAGGGCCAGCACGCGCGGGCCCCGTCGTGCGGCACCCGAACGGGCGACGGGCGCGCCCGCCAATGCACCAGCCACGCGCAGCCCCACGTCGCCGCAGCCGACGATGAGCACGCGTTCGCGTCGAAAGCGCGCCGGCAGCGCGCCCAATGGGTTTTGGTTTGAGGGCAAAATCCTGGCCTGTTGCGAGGGCGGCCACCCGCGCGCCGCCGGTCGCGGCAGCGGCATGTCCGTCCGGGAAAGAAGATCGACGGCGCGCTCCACGCGCCGCCAGCGCCCCCGAGGATACCGAGAACATGACCGAGATAGCCAACGCTTCCCACGAAATCACCGTACAGCCCAGCGGCCGCGCCTTCGCCACGCAGGGCAGCGAGACCATCCTGGCCGCCGCCATCCGCTGCGGCGTGGGCCTGCCCTATGGCTGCAAGGACGGTGCCTGCGGCTCCTGCAAGTGCAAGAAGCTGCTCGGCGAGGTCACCCATGGCGCCCACTCGGAAAAAGCGTTGACCGCCCAGGAAGAGGCCGACGGCTATGTGCTGACCTGCTGCGCCACGCCCAGCACCTCGGTGGTGCTGGAGTCGCGCCAGGTGACCGATGCCAGCGCCTTCCCGATCAAGAAGATGCCCGTGCGCGTGGCCACGCTGGAGAAGAAGTCGCACGACGTGATGCAGGTGCGCCTGCAGCTGCCCGCTGCAGACAAGTTCCGCTACCACGCAGGCCAGTACGTGGAATTCATCCTGCGCGACGGCGCCCGCCGCGCCTACTCCATGGCCACGGCCCCCCATGTGCAGGACACGGCACCGGGGCTGGAGCTGCACATCCGCCACATGCCGGGCGGCAAGTTCACGGACCACGTGTTCGGCGCCATGAAGGAAAAGGAAATCCTGCGCGTGGAGGGCCCGTTCGGCAGCTTCTTCCTGCGCGAGGACAGCGACAAGCCCCTCATCTTCCTGGCTTCGGGAACGGGCTTCGCCCCCATCAAGGCGCTGCTGGAGCACATCCGCCACAAGGGCATCACCCGCTCCGTCACCCTGTACTGGGGAGGACGCCGGCCCGAGGACCTCTACCTCGACGCCTGGGTGCGCGAGCAGGCCGAGGCCATGCCCCAGCTGTGCTATGTGCCCGTGGTCTCCGACGCGCTGCCGGAAGACGGCTGGACCGGCCGCACGGGCTTCGTGCACCAGGCCGTGCTGGACGACTTTGCCAACTTGTCTGGCCATCAGGTCTATGCCTGCGGTGCGCCCATCGTGGTCGATTCGGCACGCCATGCCTATGTGGAGCAACGCGGCCTGCCGGCGGAAGAGTTCTACGCGGACGCGTTCACCTCCGAGGCCGACAAGGCTTCCTGAGTGCGCAGAAGGTGGCACGGATCAAGCAATACGCAGAAAAACTGCTTCCCATACCTGCGCGCAGCCAGGTGTCGCAATTTTTTTGCACAATAGCGCCCCTATGAACCGTAGAAACAGCCTTCTCTCGGTCATGGCGGCCGCTGCTGCCCTGGCCTCCCCGCTTGCCCTGGCGCAAGAGCCCATCCGCCTGATCGTGCCCTATGCGCCCGGCGGTCCGCTGGACATCACCGCGCGCGCGCTGGCCGAGCGGGTGCGTGACTCCCTGGGGGTGGTGATCATCGACAACAAGGCCGGCGCCGGCGGCAACATCGGCGCCGACGCCATTGCCCGCGCCACGCCGGACGGCATGACCATCGGCCTGGCCGCCACGGCCACCCATGCCGTCAATCCCTGGCTGTACACCAAGATGCCCTACGACGCGGGCAAGGACTTCGCGGGCATCACCCAGATGGTGCGCGTGCCCAACGTGCTGGTGATGAATGCGGCCCGTGCCGAGCAGCTCAAGATCCACAGCGTGGCCGACCTGATCGCCTACGCCAAGTCCCACCCCGGCAAGCTCAACTACGGCAGCGGCGGCAACGGCAGCGCAGGCCACCTGGCGGGCGAAATGCTCAAGCAAAAAGCCGGCATCTTCGCCCTGCACGTGCCCTACCGTGGCGCCAACCCGGCCCAGCTGGCCCTGCTGTCGGGCGAGGTGGACTTCAACATCGACAACCTGGCTGCCGCTGCGCCCAATATCCGCTCGGGCAAGCTCAAGGCGCTGGCCGTGACCTCGCTGAACCCCACCACGCTGCTGCCCGGCGTGCCCGCGCTGTCCAAGACCTTCCCCGGCTTTGCCATCGATACCTGGTGGGGCCTGGTCGCCCCGGCCGGCACGCCCAAGCCCGTGCTGGACAAGCTGAGCCGGGCCTTTGCCGACGCACTGGCCGCGCCCGAGACCAAGACCCGCTTCGAGACCCTGATGGCCGAGCCCGTGTCCTCCACGCCCGCCGAGTTCGACAGGTTCATGGCGGCCGAGCGCGCCAAGTACCAGGCCATCGTCAAGGCCTCCGGAGCGAAGGTGGACTGAGCCGATCCACCGCGTCCCGCCTGGCAAAAAGCCGCAGCCGCCCTCAGGGCGCTGCGGCTTTTTCATTCAGGCCACTGTCGGGATTCAGGCTTGCCGGAGATGCCAGCCAGGCTTGTGCGCCAGGCAGATGCCCTGCCCCGCCACGGCCTGCAGCTGCGCGGGCGTGACGCGCTCAGGCGCGATCTCGGCCAGCGGCACGAGCACGAAGGCGCGCTCGTGCATGCGCGGGTGCGGCACGCTCAGGCGCGGCAGCGCGATGCGCTCGTCGCCCCACAGCTCGATGTCCAGGTCCAGCGTGCGCGGCGCATTGCGGTAGGGGCGCTCGCGCCCGGCCGCCAGTTCGATGGCCTGCAGCGCATCGAGCAGCGCCAGCGGCTGCAGCGTGGTGCGCACGGCGGCCACGGCGTTCAGATAGTCGGGACCGCTGGAATCGATGGGCGCCGTGCTGTAGAGCGAGGAGACGGCCAGCAGGCGCGTGCCCGTCAGGCCGCCGATGGCCTTCAAGGCCTGGCCCAGGGCCTGGCCGCAGTCACCGAGGTTGGCGCCCAGGCCGATGGCGACCCAGTGGCCTGGCTCATTCATCGCCGCCCATGCCGCCATCGCCCCCGCCCTGGGGCTTGCGGCGGCGGCGCCGCCGCTTCTTGGGCGCTGCAGCCTCCTCGCCGCCAGCCTGTGCCGGCGCGGGATCCTCAGGCTGCACGCCTTCCGCCAGGTTCACGCCATCGCGCGGCTGGCGGACCTTGGGCACGCGATGCACCTTGGGTTCGGCGCTGCGCTGGCGGGCGCGCTGCTCGTCGCGCGCCTGGGCGATCAGGTCGTCGCGGCGCGCGTCGTCGGCATTCTGGAACTCCTGCCACCAGCTGGCCAGGCTTTCCTCGACCTCGCCGATGTCGGCGCGCAGCCGCATGAAATCGAAGCCCGCGCGAAAGCGCGGCTGGGCCACCAGGCTGAACGGCGTGGCGCCCGTGCGCTTGTCGAAGCGCGGCTGCATGACCCAGATCTCGCGCATGTCGGCGGCCAGCTTGCCGCGGCCCGAGACATCGCCGATGCGCTGGTCGAACACTTCGTCGATGGATTCCTGCAGCGCGGGGAACGGGTGCTGGCGCTGGTTCAGGCGGCGCTCCCAGCCGGTCTTCACGTCATGCCACAGCACGCAGGCCAGCAGGAAGCTGGGCGCCACGGGCTTGCCTTCCTCGACACGGCGATCGGTATCGGTCAGAGCGGCCTGCACGAAGGGCTGCTCGGCACGCTCGACCACCACATCCAGCAGCGAGTAGATGCCGCGCGCCAGGCCCAGGCCGCGCAATTGCTCCACCGAAGCCAGCGCATGGCCGGTCTGCAGCAGCTTGAGCATTTCATCGAACAGGCGGCTTTGCGGCACATCGGCCAGCAGCGGCTCGCACTCCACCAGGGGCTTGGCCGTCTTGGGCTCGAGCTTGAAGCCCTTGCCCGCCAGCTTGGCGGCGAAGCGCACGGCGCGGATGATGCGCACCGGATCTTCACGGTAGCGCGTGGCCGGGTCGCCAATCATGCGCAGCATGCGCTTCTTGGCGTCGTCAATGCCCTTGTGATAGTCGACCACGATCTGCGTGCGCGGGTCGTAGTACATGGCGTTGATCGTGAAGTCGCGGCGCGTGGCATCCTGGTCCTGCGGACCCCAGACGTTGTCGCGCAGCACGCGGCCGCTGGCGTCCACCGCATGGTGCATGCCGGCGAGCTGGGCCTTGCTGGTGCGCTCGTTGCCGCTCACGGCCTCGGCCGCGCTGTTGTCCAGGAAGGCGCGGAAGGTGGAGACTTCGATGACCTCGTTCTCGCGCCCGCGGCCATAGACCACGTGCACGATGCGAAAGCGCTTGCCGATGATGAAGGCGCGGCGGAACAGGCCCTTGACCTGCTCGGGCGTGGCATTGGTGGCCACGTCGAAGTCCTTGGGGCGCAGGCCCAGCAGCAGGTCGCGCACGGCGCCGCCGACGATGTAGGCCTCGTAGCCAGCGTCCTGCAGCGTCTCGACCACGTCGAGGGCACGCCGGTCCACCAGGTTGGGATCGATGCCGTGCACCTGCACGGGCACCTCCTGGCGCTTGCCGAAGGGCGACTTGCGCGCCCGTGGAGCGGCCGAGGCCTTGCCCAGCAGCTTGTCGATGATGTTCTTGATCATGGTGCTTCGCCAAACAGGTCCAGAATGCGCCAGCCACGTTCCTGGGCCAGGGCGCGCAGCCGAGTGTCGGGGTTGGTGGCCACGGGGTGGTCCACGCGCTCGAGCAGGGGAACGTCGTTCCAGGAGTCGCTGTAGAAGAAGGTCTCCACGCCGCTCCACTGCAGGCCGCGCGCATCCAGCCACTGCTGCATGCGCTGCACCTTGCCGCCGCGCATGCTGGGCGTGCCACGGATCTCGCCCGTGAACCAGCCCTGCGCGTCGCGCTCCAGTTCCACTGCGATCAATTCCTGCACGCCGAGGGCGGCGGCGATGGGGCGCGTCACGAACTCGTTGGTGGCCGTGACGATGATGATCTGGTCGCCCGCCTGCTGGTGCGTACGCAGCAGCTCCAGTGCCTGGGGACGGATGGCGGGGGTGATCACCTCGCGCATGAAGCGCTCGTGCGCCTCGGCGGCCTGCTGCGCGCCACGGGCGCAGAAGGCCTCGGTGGCAAAGCGCACATAGTCGTGCACGTCGAGCGTGCCCGCCTGGTAGTGCGCGAAGAACTCGGCATTGCGGCGGCCGAACTCGACCGGATCGGTCCAGCCGATGCGCGTCGTGAACTCGCCCCACTCATAGTCCGAATCGAGCGGCAGCAGCGTGTGGTCCAGGTCGAACAACGCCAGCCGGGGCCGGAGTTGCTTCTGATCAGAGGTCATGCATATCCTAAAAAAATGGGTCCCGCGCTGCCCTTGCAACGCAGGCTCCGCCGGCTCCCGCAGTCCCTGCCCACAAGAAAATGCGGGCTCATTCGGTTTCCAGCATCGTCTTGAGCAACGGAATGGTGATGGCGCGCTTGTTGCGCAGCGCAAAGCCGTCGAGCATGTCGAGCAGCTGCATCAGGCTGCCCAGGTCACGCGAGAAGCGCTTGAGCATGTAGTCCATCACATCGTCGCCCAGAAAAACGCCACGGGCATCGGCCTCCTGGCGCAGCACCGCGCGGCGCGCGGTTTCGTCGAGCAGCTGCAACTGGAACACATGGCCCCAGCCCAGCCGCGTGCGCAGATCCTCGCGCAGCTTGAGGTCTGCCGGCGGCAGCGGGCCGGCCCCAAGCACCCAGCGCGGCGAGCCCGTGGCCGGGCTCGTCGCATTCACAAACCAGTTGAAGGCCCGCGCCTGCTGCAGCGGAGTGTAGATGTCCACATCGTCCATCAGCACTGCCGCCCAGCGCTCGTCGAAGGGCGGCGGGAACAGGGTGGAGGCATCCATCCAGCCCACCATGGCGCCCTGCTCGCGCAGGGCCTCGCGCACGGCCTTGAGCAGATGGGTCTTGCCCGAGCCCGATTCGCCCCAAAGATAAGTGGGCACTGGCGTGCGGGCCGTCTGCATGCGGCCATCGCCCACCCAATGGCGCAAATGATCGATCACCGCGGCATTGGGGCCGACGAAAAAGCGCGACAGCGTCGGGCTCGACGCCATGCTGATATCCAGAGCCAGCTGCTTCATCTGCGACATACGCGCAGCGCCCCCTTTCCTGTGTCCAGGCGGGTCCATGCGGCAAAAGCAGGCAAAGGAATCGGCAACGGCATTGGGTTGATAGCAAAGACAGGCCCGCCCTGCCGCAGCGCTGCGGCAAGGCGGGCGACGCCGGGGCGTTCCCGGGCGCAACAGGGATTTTAGTCTGCGCGGCGCACGGCACGGCGGCAGCCGGCCCGCTTGTGCAACGAAAGCCCCCTCGAAGCCCACTGGCGCGCGCGCCTGCCGGCGGCCGGCGCCGTAGAATCCCGGGGTTCCAGCCCGGCCTCGGGCCTACCGCACCGTACCCATCCATGAGCTCTTCTGCCCCCTCCTCTACCCCGATCTCCTACAAAGACGCCGGCGTCGACATCGTCGCTGGCGACGCGCTGGTCGAGCGCATCAAGCCGCTGGCCAAGAAGACCATGCGCGAAGGCGTGATGGCCGGCATCGGAGGCTTCGGCGCACTGTTCGAGGTGCCCAAGCGCTACAAGGAGCCCGTGCTGGTCTCGGGCACCGACGGCGTGGGCACCAAGCTCAAGCTGGCCTTCGAGTGGAACATGCACGACACCGTCGGCATCGACCTGGTGGCCATGAGCGTCAACGACGTGCTGGTCCAGGGCGCCGAGCCCCTGTTCTTCCTCGACTACTTCGCCTGCGGCAAGCTGGACGTGGACACGGCCGCTGCCGTGGTAGGCGGCATTGCGCGCGGCTGCGAGCTGTCGGGCTGCGCACTGATCGGCGGTGAAACCGCCGAAATGCCCGGCATGTACCCGGCCGGCGAATACGATCTGGCCGGCTTTGCCGTCGGCGCCGTCGAAAAGTCCAAGATCCTCACAGGCCAGAGCGTGGCTGCTGGCGACGTGGTGCTGGGACTGGCCTCGGCCGGCGTGCACTCCAACGGTTTCTCCCTGGTGCGCAAGTGCATCGAGCGCGCCGAAAGCCAGGGCAGCCTGCCCGACACGCTGGACGGCAAGCCGTTCAAGCAGGCCATCATGGAACCCACGCGCCTGTACGTGAAGAACGTGCTGGCGGCGCTGGAGCAGCACCCCATCAAGGCGCTGGCCCACATCACGGGCGGCGGCCTGCTGGAGAACATCCCCCGCGTGCTGCCCGAAGGCCTGGCCGCCCACCTGGATGCCGGCAGCTGGCCCCAGACCGAGCTGTTCGCCTGGCTGCAGAAGACGGCCGGCATCGACGCCGTGGAAATGAACCGCACCTTCAACAACGGCATCGGCATGGTCGTTGTCGTGCCCGCCGAGGCTGCCGAAGCCACGGCCGCCACGCTCGCGAAGCTGGGCGAGACGGTCCACACCATCGGACGCATCGCCGCACGCGGCGAGGGCGAGCCTGTCGAGGTCCGCTGACCACGGGCCCGCAGCGCATGACCCAGCACCTGCCCTCGCCCATCATCTCCCCGCAGCCCGCGCCCACGCGCGGCGTGACGCTGTCCAGCTATGTGCTGATGGCCGGCGCCCTGCTGCTGATCATGTGGCAGGGGCTGCTGCCGGGCATGCTATGCGTCTGCGTGGGCTTTCTGGTCACGCGCGCGCTTGCCGGGCTGCTGTCACGCGCCCAGCCCAAGTCCCGGCGCGGCTCGCTGCCGCGCTGGACGCAACTGGTGGCAGCCACCATCGTCATTCTTGCGCCGCTGGCCCTGCTCAGCGGCGCGCTGTCGCACACGCGCACCTACATCACCGACGCGCCACAGCAGTACCGCGAGCTGCTCGACTATCTGGCGCACACGGTGCTGGAGCTGCGTGACAAGCTGCCGGCCGACATGGCCGACCAGCTGCCGGACGGCGCACAGGAAATCCAGCACCTGCTGGCCAGCTACCTGGCCGCCAAGGCCGGCGCCCTGGCCCATGCGGGCCGCGCCTGGCTCACCGGCCTGCTCTATGCCTACGTGGGCCTGATCATCGGCGCCCTGGCCGCCGTGCGTCCCATGGTCACGCGCCGCCCGCCCCTGGTGGCAGCGCTGCGCGAGCGCATCCGGCTCATGGGACTGGCCTTCCGCCAGATCGTGGCGGCCCAGTTCTGGATTGCGGCCTTCAATACCTTTCTCACGGCCATCTTCCTTCTGGGCGTGCTGCCGCACTGGAACCTGACCCTGCCCTACACGCCAGCCCTGATCACGCTGACCTTCATTGCAGGCCTGGTGCCCATCGTGGGCAACCTGCTGTGCAATGCGGTGATCACCATCGTGGGCCTGTCGGTGTCCCCTGTGGCCGCCGCCGCCTGCCTGGGCTTTCTGATCCTGATCCACAAGGCCGAGTACGTGATCAACGCCAAGGTCGTGGGCCAGCGCACGCACATGGGCGTATGGGAGCTGCTGGCGGTGATGTTCGTGGCCGAATCGGTGTTCGGCCCTGCAGGCCTGGTGGCGGCTCCGCTGTTCTACGCCTATCTCAAGAAAGAGCTGGAAGCCGTCCGGCTGGTCTGATCAGCCCACGCGCGGGCGGCTACAGCCCTCTCAGCCGCCGGATCACCTCGCGCACGGCCACGGCCTGCGCGCCCTGCTGGGACTGCAGGAAGCGCTCCAGGTCTTCAAGCGCACGCTCGGTCACCCCCCATTGCGCATAGGCCAGCCCCCGGTCCCGCAGGATCTCGGGCATGTCGGGCCGCAGCACGGCCAGCCGGTTGAGCACGGCCACCAGCAGCGGCCAGTCGCGCCGGGCATGGTGGATCTCCTGCAGGTTGCGCAGCATGCGCTCCAGAACGTCGCGCGGCGAGGCGCCCTGCAGGTACATGCCCAGCGGAGCGGCCTCTTCGGCCGACAGGCCCGCGCTCTGCCAGAAGGGCTCCAGCCGCTCGGCCAGGCTGTTGGCCGAAAAGGACTCGCCACTCAACGGGTCCATCACCACCTGCCCCTGGGGCAGGCGCATCTTGACCAGGAAATGGCCGGGAAAGCTCACGCCCTGCGCCGGCAGATCGATGGCCGCAGCCAGCTCCAGCCAGATCAGCGCCACACTGATGGGAATGCCGCGCCGCGTCTGCAGCACATGGTGGATGTAGCTGTTGGCAGGGTCGTAGTAGTCGTTGAGATTGCCGCCAAAGCCCAGCTCGCCGTAGAAGAACTGGTTGAGTCCGCGCAGGCACTGCAGCGGATCGGTTTCGCCGGCCAGGCGCTGGACCAGGCGCACCTGCAGCCGGTCCAGTTCGGCGCTGGCCGCCTGCAGGTCGAGATCGGGCACGGCATCCTGGGCGATGCTGATTGCCGCCTCCATCAGCGGCAGGTGTTCATCGCTTTGCACCAGCGCTGCAAAGTATTGCAGGGCCGTTGGCGTGTCGTCGTAGCTCCAGCTCATGATGCCTTGTGAATTTGCAGCGCCCAGGCCTGCAATTATGCGGGTTCGGGCTAGCGCCGCAGCAGTGCCCGCAGCTTGAGCCCGGCTGCCCACAGCGCGCCAAAGTACAGCAGGGCCGAGGCCGCCATCAGGCCGGCAAGCAGGCCCACGCGCTGCCATCCGTTGGCACGCAGCGCAATCCAGTCGAAATGCTGGCTTCCCCAGGTCAGCAGCACGGCCAGCAGACTGCTGGCCGCAATCACCTGCAAGGCCAGCCGCCCCCAGCCGGGCTTGGGACGGTAGACGCCCCGGCGCAGCAGCCCCCACAGCAGCCAGCCCGCATTGACCAGGGCCGCCAGGCCGATGGACAGCGCCAGACCCGTATGCGCCATGAAGGGCACCAGCACCAGGTTGAGCAGCTGGGTGATGATCAGCACCACGATGGCGATCTTGACGGGCGTGCGGATGTCCTGGCTTGCGTAGTAGCCGGGCGCCAGCACCTTGATGGCCACCAGGCCCACCAGGCCGGCGCCGTAGCCCACCAGCGCCAGCGCGATCTGGCCCACATCGCTGTCCTGCAGCGCGCCACGGTGGAACAGCGTGGCCACGAGCGGCTCGGCGAAAGTGAGCAGCCCCACCGCGCAGGGCACGGAAAACAGCACCACCAGGCGCAGCCCCCAGTCCAGCATGGCCGAGTAGCGCTCCGAGTCGTCGGCCGCCTTGGCCGCGGCCAGCTGGGGCGTGAGCACCACGCCCAGCGCCACGCCCAGCAGCGCCGTCGGAAACTCCATGAGCCGGTCGGCATAGAACAGCCAGGTCACGCTGCCCGGCTGCAGATAGGAGGCGATCTGGGTGTTGATCATCAGCGAGACCTGGGCCACGCCCACGCCCAGCAGCGCCGGCGCCATCAGCCTGAGGATGCGGCGCACGCCGGCCTCTTGCCAAGCCTGGCGCAAGGCGGCTGGAGAAAACCCGATGCGCGGCAGCAGGCCCAGGCCTGCCAGCGCCGGCAGCTGTACCGCCAGCTGCAGCACGCCGCCCAGCATCACACCGCCGGCCATGGCATAGATGGGCTCTATGCCGCGCGCCTGCAGCCAGGGTGCACCCCAGAAGGCGGCGGCAATCATGGCCAGGTTCAGCAGCACGGGCGTGGCGGCCGAGACGGCAAAGCGCCGCCAGGTATTGAGCACGCCGGACGACAGCGCCACCAGCGACATGAAGCCGATGTAGGGGAACATCCAGCGCGTCATCAGCACGGCTGCGTCATAGCCTTCGGGCGACTGGCGCAGGCCGCTGGCCAGCAGCCAGACCAGCAGCGGCGCGCCGACCACGCCCAGCACGCAGGTCACGAGCAGCACCCAGAACAGCAGCGTGGCCACATGGGAGATCAGCCTGCGCGTGGCCTCCTCCCCCTCCTTGGCCTTGCTGGCGGCCAGCACCGGCACAAAGGCCTGGCTGAAGGCGCCTTCGGCGAACAGGCGCCGAAAGAGATTGGGAATCCTGAACGCGACATTGAACGCATCGGTCAGCGCATTGGCTCCGAACATGGAGGCCATGAGCAGATCGCGCACCAGCCCGGTGATACGGGAGGCCAGCGTCAGCAGGGAAACGGTGGAGGCGGCTTTGAACAGTGACACCGTGGGGAGTGTATGCGCTGGCACGGCCACCGCAGTTGCGTGCCCGGGCGGGCCGGACGGCTCTTGCACTCCGTTGCAACAGGCCCGATTGCGCGGCCTGGGGCCCACAGGCCCTGGAGGGACTGCATGCTATAATCCCGCGCTTCGCCGACAACATCCTCAGACACTAGGAATACATATCATGGCATCCAAGCCCGTAAAGAAGAACCCCCGCCTGGCATCCGGCCGCAAGCGCGCCCGCCAGGACGTCAAGCTCAACGCAGCCAACACTTCGCTGCGTTCCAAGTACCGCACCGCCGTCAAGAAGGTCGAGAAGGCCGTTCTGACTGGCGACAAGGCCAAGGCAACCGAACTGTTTGCCGCAGCCCAATCCGTTCTGGACACGATCGCCGACAAGGGCATCTTCCACAAGAACAAGGCCGCTCGCGACAAGAGCCGCCTGTCCGCCAAGGTCAAGGCCCTGGCAGCCCCCGCCGCCTAATCCACTTAGGCAACCGCACGGATGGCCCCGGCCATCTGCCGTTTGTAACGGGTGCGCTGTCAGCGAACGAGAAAACCGCCTTCGGGCGGTTTTTTTGTGCCTGGACAAAAGCGCCGCCATCGGCAATCGCACCGAAGGAAAAGCCCGGCTCCACCAGCAAAGCGCAGCCGAAAAAAAACGCACCCCAGGCGCGCTTCACATCGGGCGGGAACCGGCCCCGCAAAAAAAGAAGCCGGCCTCAGCGGGCCGGCTCGTCCGGTATCAGGCAGGCTTCGGCAACCTGCAGGTTGTTGTCCTTGGCGAAATTCAGGCAGAAATCCCAGGCCATGGGCTCGTAGTCGCGCAGGTCGCGATGCACGACCACGCACTTGACGCCGTTGAGCGTTGTGGGAACACACCAGGGCGAGTAGCTCAGGTGGCTGCCGCGCTGGGCACCACCGGGGCGGAACTGGCTCATGACGCCTGCCAGCCGCTCGGCCCAGTCGCTGGGCCGGAAAGTCTTGCCTTCGTGGGTGATGCCCTGGATGAACAGTTCTTTGCTGGAGGGAGAGACCATCAGGATGCGCACCAAAATACGACTTGCGCAACAAGGAGCAAAACAGGCGGCTTGCCAAGGGGCCCAGCACCTTGCCACTTCCTGTTTGCGCAAGTCCTTCAAAAAAGCCAGAGCCCGCAGACAGGATCGCTGCCGGCAGGCCAAGCAGGCATTTTATCTCTTATATAAGAGCTGGACCGTTGTGCAGCGCACTAACCAAGTGTGGCGTAGGTTCATTGCATGGCTGTGATGCGCAAACCGCAACGGTAGGCCATTGCGCGGCCCCTAGAATCGGGCTTCGCTGTTTTTCAGGCATCTGCGGCGGCAACGCCCGGATGCCGTTTACTTTCCAGCTCAGGAGATTTTTGCAATGACCGCTTTCATCGAGGCTGCCTCGCCCCACGTGATGAACACCTATGGCCGCGTACCGATCGCTCTGGAGCGAGGCCAGGGCTGCCGCGTGTGGGACGTCAACGGCAAGCAGTACCTCGATGCGCTGGGCGGCATTGCCGTGAATACGCTGGGCCACAACCACCCCAAGCTGGTGCCTGCGCTGCAGGACCAGGTGGCCAAGCTCATCCACACCTCCAACTACTACCATGTGCCCGGCCAGGAAACGCTGGCCAAGCTGCTGACCGAGCGCGCGAAGATGACCAATGTCTTCTTCTGCAGCACGGGCCTGGAGGCCAACGAGGCCGCCATCAAGATCGCGCGCAAGTACGGCGTGGACAAGGGCATCGCCAAGCCGGTGATCGTGGTCTACGAGCATGCCTTCCACGGCCGCTCCATCGCCACCATGACGGCCACGGGCAACCCCAAGGTGCGCGACGGCTTCGGCCCGCTGCTCGACGGCTTCCTGCGCGTGCCGGTCAATGACTTCGAGGCGCTGCAGCAGGCCACGGCCGGCAACCCCGACGTGGTTGCCGTGATGATGGAGCCCATCCAGGGCGAAGGCGGCCTGCACCCCATGCGCATCGAGTACATGCAGCAGGTGCGCGCCCTGTGCGATGCCAACGGCTGGCTGATGATGTTCGACGAAGTCCAGGCAGGCATGGGCCGCACGGGCAAGTGGTTCGCCCACCAGTGGGCCGGCATCGTCCCCGACGTGATGACCCTGGCCAAGGGCCTGGGCTCGGGCGTGCCCATCGGCGCCGTCGTCGCCCATGGCAAGGCGGCCACCGTGCTGCAGCCGGGCAACCACGGCTCCACCTTCGGCGGCAATCCGCTGGCCATGCGTGCGGGCATCGAAACCATCCGCATCATGGAAGAAGACGGCCTGCTGGCCCATGCCACCAAGGTGGGAGACCGCCTGAAGTCCACGCTGCAAAAGGAGCTGGCCGACGTCAAGGGCGTGGTCGATGTGCGCGGCCAGGGCCTGATCATCGGCATCGAGCTGAACAAGCCCTGCGGCGCCCTGCTGGGCCGTGGCGCCGAAGCCGGCCTGCTGTTCAGCGTGACCGCCGACACCGTGGTGCGCCTGGTGCCGCCGCTGATCATGACCGAGGCCGAGGCCGACGAAGTGGTCGCCAAGCTCAAGCCCCTGATCGTGCAATTCCTGTCCGAATGAGGACCTGCCTATGACTGCCATCAAGCACTATCTGCAGTTTTCCGACTTCACGGCCGACGAGTACGCCTATGTGCTCGAGCGCGCGGCCCTGATCAAGAAGAAGTTCAAGAACTACGAAAAGCACCACACGCTCAGCGACCGCACGCTGGCCATGATCTTCGAGAAGGCCAGCACGCGCACCCGCGTGAGCTTCGAGGCCGGCATGTACCAGCTCGGCGGCTCGGTGGTCCACCTGACCACGGGCGACAGCCAGCTGGGCCGCGCCGAGCCCATCGAGGACAGCGCGCGCGTCATCAGCCGCATGACCGACCTGGTGATGATCCGCACCTACGGCCAGGACAAGATCGTGCGCTTTGCCGAGTACTCGCGCGTGCCCGTCATCAACGGCCTGACCAACGAGTTCCACCCCTGCCAGATCCTGGCCGACATCTTCACCTTCATCGAGCACCGCGGCTCGATCCAGGGCAAGACCGTCGCCTGGGTCGGCGACGGCAACAACATGGCCAACACCTGGCTGCAGGCGGCCGACCTGCTGGGCTTCACCGTCCACGTCAGCACGCCGGGCGGGTACGAGGTGGACGAGAAGCTGGCCTTTGGCGGCAAGGCGCCGCGCGAGGGCTGCTACAAGGTCTTCAAGGACCCGCTGGACGCCTGCAAGGGCGCCGACCTGGTGACCACCGACGTGTGGACCAGCATGGGCTACGAGGCCGAGAACGAGGCCCGCAAGAAGGCCTTCGCCGACTGGTGCGTGGATGCCGAGATGATGGCCGCCGCGCGTGCCGACGCCCTGTTCATGCACTGCCTGCCCGCCCACCGTGGCGAGGAAGTGCAGGCCGAGGTCATCGACGGGCCGCAGTCCGTGGTCTGGGATGAGGCAGAGAACCGGATGCATGTGCAAAAGGCACTGATGGAGTACCTGCTGCTGGGCCGCCAGCCGGGCTGATCACGCCCACTCCTTTGGCCCAGGCGCATTCCCTCACACCCATGCACCTGAGCCACGAACACTCCAGACACCGCCTGCAGGCCAAGCGCCCCCAGGCGGTGTTTCCGTTGGGCGGCTGCGCATTGCGCCATCCGCACATTGCACGCCATACGCGCGTGCCCTCGTTCTTCGGGCCGCGCCGGCATTTCGCGGCCCGGGTGCGTGCGCTGTTCGTGCGCATCCACACCTTCTATCTGAAGTTCCTCCAGGGCCATACCTAGGGCCGCACCCCCTCTTCCCAGCCTTATGCGCCGCCCCGGGCACCGGGCGCGGCAAGCCTGTGCGTGCCCTGCTGTCTCCCGAAGAAGAACTTCCATGTCCGAAGCCCTGCATCCCTGCCTGAACTGCGGCGTCTGCTGCGAACACTTCCGTGTCGAATTTTCCGTCTACGAGCTGCGCTCCATGGGCGGCACCGTTCCCGATGAACTGGCCCATGAGGTCCACGGCAACCGCTGGCGCATGAACGGCACCGAGCGCCGCCCCGTGCGCTGCACGGCCCTCACGGGCCGCTGCGGCGAACAGGTGGCATGCAGCATCTACGAGCAGCGCTCATCGACCTGCCGGGAATTCGAGATGGGCACGGACCGCTGCAACGCTGCGCGCCTGGCGCATGGCCTGCCTGCGCTGGATGACGGCACCCGCATCTGGCTGGCCGCTGCCTGAGCGTGCAACCGGCCGGCGGCCCGGCGACCGGCCTGGCGACCGGCCTGGCGACCGATCTGGCGCTATGGCTGGCGCCTGTCCGGTGCACAGCTGTCTCCGCCGCAGGCGCTGCAGCCGCCACAGCCCCCCCCGTCCTTGGGCGCCAGCGACGGATGCAGCTGACCGGCCTTCAGCCGCCAACTTGCCGGCAGGTAGCGCCAGACCAGGGACACGGCCGCCACCACCACGATCACGCCCACGATGATGTTTTGCCACATGCTCAAGGCCCTCCTCAGCCCGCGCCCAGCGCGAGGGCCACGCGGTAGGTGATGAAGCTGGCCAGGTAGGCCAGCGCGAACAGGTAGCCCGTCATCAGCAGCGGATAGCGCCAGCCATTGGTCTCGCGCCGCACGGCCGCCAGCGTGGAAATGCACTGGGGCGCGAACACGAACCAGGCCAGCAGCGACAGCGCCGTGGCCAGGGACCAGGTATGGGCGATCAGCGGCCCCAGCTGCTCGGCCATGGCCTCGTCGCTGGCAGCGGACAGTGCATAGACCGTGCCCATGGCACTGACGGCCACTTCGCGCGCGGCCATGCCGGGCACCAGGGCGATGGCGATCTGCCAGTTGAAGCCGATCGGCGCCAGCACCACCTCCAGCCAGCCGCCGATGCGGCCTGCAAAGCTGTAGCGGATGGCCGCTTCGGTGACGCCATCGGGCGGCGCCGGGTAGCTGGCCAGGAACCACAGCACGATGCTCACGGTCAGGATGAAGCCGCCGACGCGGCGCAGGAAGATCATGGCGCGCTCGTACAGGCCCAGGGCCAGGCTGCGCGGGCTGGGCCAGCGGTAGGAGGGCAGCTCCATCAGCAGCGGCGTGGGGCCGGCGCTGCGGCCCACCAGCTTGGCCACGCCGGCCACGGCCATGGCGCTGGCGATGCCGGCCACGTACAGCGCGAACAGCACCAGGCCCTGCAGGTTGAAGATGCCGCCCACCGTGCGCTCGGGAATGAAGGCGCTGATCAGCAGCGCATAGACCGGCAGGCGCGCCGAGCAGGTCATCAGCGGCGCGATCATGATGGTCACCAGGCGGTCGCGCCAGCTGGTGATGGAGCGCGTGGCCATGATGCCGGGCACGGCGCAGGCGAAGCTGGACAGCAGCGGAATGAAGGAGCGGCCCGACAGGCCGACCTTGCCCATGATGCGGTCCAGCAAAAAGGCGGCACGCGGCAGGTAGCCCGAATCCTCGAGTGCAAGGATGAACAGGAACAGGATCAGGATCTGCGGCAGGAAGACCAGCACGGCGCCCGTGCCGGCGATCACGCCATCGGCCAGCAGGCTGCGCAGCGCGCCTTCGGGCATGTGCTCGTTGACCAGAGCCGAGACGGCCGAAACGCCGCCCTCGATGCCATCCATCAGCGGCTGCGCCCAGCTGAACACGGCCTGGAACATCAGGAACAGCGTGGCCGCCAGCAGCAGCATGCCCCACAGCGGGTGCAGCACCACGGCGTCGATGCGGTCGTCGCGCCGGGTATCCGCCACGGGCTCCTTGACGCAGTCGGCCATGATGCGGGCCACCTGCTGGTGCAGGGCCAGCACCTGCTCGCGCGCATCGCCCGGGCGGGCCGGGGCCTGCAGCTGCGGCGCCGCCAGGGCGCGGGCTTCGGGGCCGTCCAGCCATTGCAGCAGTTCGCGCGCGCCGTCCTGGCGCACGCCCACCGTGGACAGCACGGGCATGCCCAGGGCGCGTGACAGCGCCTCGCGGTCGATATCGATGCCCTGGCGCCTGGCCATGTCGCTCATGTTGAGCACCAGCAGCATGGGCAGGCCCAGGCGCTGGGCCTCCAGCACCAGGCGCAGGTTCAGGCGCAGATGGGTGGCGTCGGTGACGCAGACCAGCAGTTCGGGCGGCGCCTCGCGCGCATGGCGGCCCGAGACGATGTCGCGCGTGATGCGTTCGTCCTCGCTGTGGGCGTGCAGGCTGTAGGTGCCCGGCAGGTCCAGCACGCGCACGCGCCGGCCGCTGGCCGTGCTCAGCCAGCCTTCCTTGCGCTCAACGGTCACGCCCGCGTAGTTGGCCACCTTCTGGCGTGCGCCGGTCAGCAGGTTGAACAGCGCCGTCTTGCCGCAGTTGGGGTTGCCCAGCAAGGCCAGGCGCAGTGCGGAATCACCGCTGCCGCCGCCGCCCTGGGCAGGCTGCAGCGGCTGGATGAGTTTGGGAGAGGACGACGCGCTCATGCCACCGCCTCCGGCGCCACGCGCACCAGGGCCGCCTCATGGCGGCGCAAAGCGAACGTGGTCTGGCCCACGCGCACGGCCAGCGGGTCGTCGCCCGGAAAGCCCGCGGCCAGGATGCGCACGGGCTCGCCGGGCAGAAAGCCGATCTCCATGAGCCGCAGCAGCAGTTCCTGCTCGCTGGCATCGCGTGCGGCATGGAGCTCGACCACGCGCGCCGATACCTGGCGGGGCAGGGCATCAAGGGTGATGGCCGTGGTGGCAGCAACGGCGGCAACGGCAGCAGAGGAGGACATGGGAGGCGCGGACAGCGTGGACGGAGCCGCAGCGTCCGTCGCGGGGTTCATCGAATGCATGGCGTGTTGTATCAATTGATTTTTATTCTCATTTTGATTTTGATCGAACCCGGGCGGCGGGACCGCGCATGGTATCGGAGTGCGGGACAGGGTTTTGCGTTCCCGGCTTTGCCCCCTGGCGGGCCCAGGCGGGCGGCGCGCGGCACAATGGCGGCCGACGCCGACACGGCCTTTGCGCACTCCCCTCCCCACGCCATGACCCATCCCTGCCTGAGCTGCGGCGCCTGCTGCGCATCGTTTCGCGTGGACTTTTCCGTGCACGAGTCGCAGGCGCAGGGCGGCCGCGTGCCAGCCGGGCTGGCCGAGGAAGTCACCGACCACACCTGCCGCATGCGCGGAACCGACTGGGCGCGTCCCCGCTGCGCGGCCCTGGTCGGCAAGGTGGGCGAGAAGGCCCATTGCGGCATCTATGAATGGCGCCCCTCGCCCTGCCGCGAGTTCGCCGCCGGCAGCGATGCCTGCAACCGCGTGCGCGTGCGCCATGGCATGCAGGCGCTGGACAGCGGCCTGCTCTAGCAGCCTGCCAGGCGCCACCAGCCGTCATTCCACCGGCAGCCCCGCCAGCTGTCCCTTGAATTCCTGCAGCGAGAAATGCGTGTGCACCTGGCGCACGCCGGGCAGCCGGTGCAGGCGGCTGAGCAGCAGATCGGAATAGGCGTCGAGATCGCGCGCCACGACGACCAGCAGGAAGTCCTCCGGCCCCGAGATGCCATGGAACATCACGACCTCGGGAATGGCGCAGACCGCTTCCTGGAAATGGCGCGAGGACTCCTCGTTCTGGTGGTCTATACCCACCATCACGAAGGCCAGCACGCCAAAACCTATGGCGCGCCGGCTCAGCGCGGCGTGGTAGCCGGTGATCACGCCCTCGTCCTCCAGCCGCTTGATGCGCCGCCATGACGGTGACTGCGACAAATGCACACGCTGCGCCAGCTCACCCGAGGTCAGCCGCGCGTTGTCCTGCAGGGCGCGGATCAGCAGCCGGTCCGTTCTGTCGATGTCGATTGGCATAAACCACCTATGAATTCATGTTTCACAGAATAACTTATCCAAGATCAAGTCGATTTAGGGATAACTACTAAACGCCCCGCGAAGGCCGTCCATAGCATCCGCCTCCGAAGCCCCCCACAGCAACGGAGACAACAACCCATGCCAGCCTTCGAAGACATCGTCCAGCGCGAAGCCGGACTCAAACAGCAGCTGTCCGCCGGACAGATGACCATGATCGCCATCGGCGGTGCCGTCGGCACCGGCCTGTTCCTGGGCAGCGGCTTTGCCATCGGCTTTGCCGGGCCCAGCGTGCTGATCAGCTATGCCATCGGCGCAGTGATCTCGCTGCTGCTCATGGGCTGCCTGGCCGAGATGACGGTGGCCCACCCGACCTCGGGCTCGTTCGGCGCCTATGCCGAGCACTACATCAGCCCGATGGCCGGCTTCATGGTCCGCTATGCCTACTGGGCCTGCGTGGTGCTGGCCGTGGGCACCGAGGTGACGGCCGTGGGCCTGTACATGGGCTACTGGTTCCCCGAGGTGCCGCGCTGGGCCTGGGTGGTGATCTTCTCGGGCGCGCTCATCGGCGTGAACATGATGAGCGTCAAGGCCTTCGGCGCCGTGGAGTACAGCTTCTCCATGATCAAGATCATCGCCATCGCGGCCTTTATCGTGGTCGGCGCCTGGGTGGTGTTCGGCGCCCGTCCGGACGGCGTGGGCTTTGCCAACTACGTCAACAACGGCGGCTTCTTCCCCAACGGCCTGTGGGGAACCTGGGTGGGCGTGATCATCGCCATCTTCAGCTACCTGAGCATCGAGATGATCGCGGTGGCCGCCGGCGAGGCCAAGGACCCGCAGCGCGCCGTCACCAGCGCCTTCCGCTCCACCATGGTGCGCCTGGTGGTGTTCTACCTGGCCACGATCGCGCTGATGCTGGCCATCGTGCCGTGGTCGGCCGCCGGCAAGGAGGGCAGCCCCTTCGTCAAGGTGATGGAGATCATCGGCCTGCCCGGCGCGGCCAGCGTGGTCAATTTCGTGGTGCTGGTGGCTGCCCTGTCGGCCATGAACAGCCAGCTGTACATCACCACCCGCATGATGTTCAGCCTCTCGCGCGCCGGCCATGCGCCCGCCGTGCTGGGCCGCGTGAACTCGCGCGGCGTGCCGCTGCCGGCGCTGCTGCTGTCCTGCCTGGGCATTGCCGTGGCCACGCTGTTCAACATCATCAATCCCGAGCAGTCCTTCATGCTGATGATGGCCGTGGCCATGTTCGGCGCCATGTTCACGTGGTTCATGATTTTCGTGACCCACCTGTTCTTCCGCATCCACTGGGTGCGCCAGGGCAACCGGCCGCTGGCCTTTCGCATGTGGGGCTTTCCGGTGCTGACGCTGCTGGGCGCGGCGCTGATGCTGGCCGCCCTGGTGTCCACGCTGTTCACCGACGTATTCCGCCTGACCGTGCTCACGGGCCTGCCCTTTTTGCTGCTGCTGGCCGCCGTCTACGCCATCTGGTATCGCCGGCCGGCCGGCCAGCCCTCCCCTCAGACCCCAACCCCAACCCAGACCCCAACATCCACCCAAGCCCAGGTTCCCGCCCGGTGACATCCGGCCTCCCGTTTCTCTCTCTGCCTTAGACACATGACGACTCTTGCCCCCCTCGATACCGCCCGCGCCTCGATGTTCAGCCACGTCCCTCCCTACCCCGGTGATCCCATCCTGTCGCTGATGGAAGCCTTTCAGCAGGACCCGCGCACCGACAAGGTCAGCCTGAGCATCGGCCTGTATTTCGACGAGGCCGGCCGCCTGCCCGTGCTGGACTGCGTGCGCCAGGCCGGCGATGCCCTGGCCCGCGAGCAAAGCCCCAGCGGCTACCTGCCCATCGAAGGCATTGCTCCCTACCGCCAGCTGGTGCAGGACCTGGTGTTCGGCGCCGGTCATGAGGCCGTGCGCAGTCAGCGCATCGCCACCGTGCAGACCCTGGGCGGCTCGGGCGCGCTCAAGCTGGGCGCGGACTTCATCCAGCACTATTTCCCCGGCGCCGAGGTCTGGCTCAGCGATCCCACCTGGGACAACCACCTGGCCATCTTCCAGGGCGCGGGACTGCGCACCCACAGCTATCCCTACTACGACGCGGCCACGGGCAGCCTGCGCTTCGACGCCATGCTGCAGACGCTGCGCGAACTGCCCTCGGGCAGCGTGGTGCTGCTGCATGCCAGCTGCCACAACCCCACGGGCGTGGACCTGTCGCGCGAGCAGTGGCAGCAACTGATCCCGGTGATCGTGGAGCGCGGCCTGATCCCCTTTGTGGACATGGCCTACCAGGGCTTTGGCGATGGGCTCGATGAAGACGCCTGGTCCGTGCGCGCCCTGGCCGACGCGGGCGCCCAGGCCTTCGTGGCCAATTCGTTTTCCAAGAACTTCTCGCTGTATGGCGAACGCGTGGGCGGCCTCAGCGTGGTCTGCAACGACACGTCCACGGCCGGCAATGTGCTGGGCCAGCTCAAGGCCACGGTGCGCAGCAACTATTCCTCGCCACCCACCCGTGGCGCGCGCCTGGTGCAGCAGGTGCTGGCGTCGCCCGAACTGAGCGCCCAATGGGCGCAGGAGCTGGCGCAGATGCGCGGCCGCATCAAGGACATGCGCGCCCAGCTGCACGGCGCGCTGCATGAACGCTTTGGCGAGCGGCGCGACTTCGGCTTCCTGCTGACCCAGCGCGGCATGTTCAGCTACACAGGCATCACCGAGCCCCAGGTCCACCGCCTGCGCGACGAGCACGGCGTGTACCTGATCCGCTCGGGCCGCATGTGCATGTCGGGCCTGTCCGGCGCCAACGTGCAGTACGTGGCCGACGCCATTGCCACGGTGCTGGAGTCGCCGCAATGAGCGGCTGCCCCGTCCATGGCGGCCTGACCGAGCGCATCGTCGCCGAGGAAAGGGCGCAGCTGGATTTCAGCCAGTCCATGAGCTATGGCGACTACCTGCAGCTGGACGCCATCCTGGGCGCACAGCAACTGCTGTCGCCCACGCATGACGAGTTGCTGTTCATCATCCAGCACCAGACCAGCGAGCTGTGGATGAAGCTGATGCTGCACGAGCTGGGCGCGGCCACGGCCGCTGTGGCGGACGACCGCCATGCCGACGCCTTCAAGATGCTGGCCCGCGTGAGCCGCATCATGGAGCAGCTGGTCGGCGCCTGGTCCGTGCTGGCCACCATGACGCCTACCGAGTACACGGCCATGCGCCCGTATCTCGCCAGCTCCAGCGGGTTCCAGAGCTACCAGTACCGCTGCATCGAGTTCGCGCTGGGCAACAAGAATGCCGCCATGCTCCAGCCCCATGCCCACCGCCCGGACCTGCTGGCGCGGGTGGAGGCCGCATGGCGAGCGCCCTCGCTCTATGACGAGGCCTTGCGCCTGCTGGCGCGCCAGGGGCTGGCCATTCCGGCCGGGCACCTGGAACGCGACTGGACCCAGCCCTACACGGCCAGCCCCGAGGTCGAGGCCGCCTGGGCGCAGGTCTACCGCGACCCGCAGTCGCACTGGGACCTGTACCAGCTCGGCGAAAAGCTCGCCGACATCGAGGACGCCTTCCGCCTGTGGCGCTTTCGCCATGTGACCACGGTGGAGCGCGTCATCGGCTTCAAGCGCGGCACGGGCGGCACCGGCGGCGTCAGCTATCTGCGCAAGATGCTGGACGTGGTGCTGTTCCCCGAAATCTGGTCCGTGAGAACCGCGCTGTAAGGCCTTCCGCCTGACAACAACCACCAAGAACCAAGACACCATGAAGCAAATCATCGACGTGGGACTGCCGCCGCTCAAGCAGCCCTTCTCCTGGGCCGTCAAGGCCAGCGGCCAGATGCTGTTCACGGCCCACGGCCCCGTGCGGCCCGACGGCAGCATCGACACCGGCCCCATCGAACAGCAGGCGCGCCTGACCTTCACCAACCTGCGCAACGCGCTGCAGGCCGCAGGCGGCACGCTGGCGCATGTGACCCAGGTGCTGATCTACATGACCGACGTGGCCGACATGCCGGCCATCGACGCCGTGTACCGCGAGTTCTTCGAGGCGCCCTATCCCAACCGCTCCAGCATGGGGATTTCGGCGCTGGTGGTGCCGGGCATGAAGCTGGAGATCGTGGCCTACGCCATGCTCCCCTAGAGGCTGTGACGGACATGCCGGCGCCCCGCAATTGCGTTCAATACAGGGCCGGCGTGCGGGACGAGACTGCGTGCCTTGTGCAGTCCTGCGTCCGCGCGAAATCTCATGTCCTCCTCGCTGCTCGCCATGGGCGTCTTCACCCTCGTGGGCGCCATCACGCCCGGCCCCGTCAATGTGCTGGCCCTGCGCCACGGCGCAGCCCGCTCGCGCCTGGTCTCTGCCGCCTATGTGCTGGGCGCAAGCGCCAGCTATGCGGCCGTGGTCTGGGTCATGGGCCAGGGAGCACAGTGGCTGCTGCAGACGCTGCCGCAGCTGTCCACGGCCGCACAGTGGCTGTGCGCCGCCTATCTGCTGTGGCTGGCCTGGCGGCTGGCCAATGCGCCTGTGGGCCAGGCCGGGAGGCAGCAAAACGGCGGATCGCAGCGCACGCTGCAGGCCCTGCTGCAAGCACTGTTGCAGGGCACGGCCGTGCAGACGCTCAACCCCAAGGCCTGGCTGGTGGCGCTGGCCGGCGTGGGCCTGTTCGTGCTGCCCCATGCGAATGCGCCGTGGGCGCTGCTGCAGTTTTGCGCCATCTCGCTGCTGGCCTGCCTGGTGGGGGTCGGCAGCTGGGCGCTGCTGGGGCAGCTGCTTTCGGGCTGGCTGCGCACCGAACGCCGCCAGCGCCTGTTCCACCGCCTGCTGGCCCTGCTGCTGGTCGCCAGCGTGGCGGCCATGCTGGCATGATGGCTGGCCGCCATGACTTCAGCCTCTCCCCACCGATTCCACCGCCATCCGGCCGCCCCCTGGGCCGAGCTGCGCGACAGTGCGCGCTCCCCGCATTGCTTTCGGCTGCACATGCATGCCGAGTACTCGATCGGCATCGTGGACGCGGGCCGCACCGTGTTCCACCATGCCCACGGCCCGCAGCCCGTGGAGGCGGGCGGCGTGGTGCTGATCGAGCCCGGCGCCTGGCATGCCTGCAATCCCGACCCCGGCGCGCCATGGTCCTACCGCATGCTGTTTGTCGATGCCGACTGGCTGCACGCGCGGCTGGGCGTGGCCGCGCTGCGCTTTCCCCGGCGCACGCTCACGGATGCGGACATCGCCCGCCTGGTGGATGGCCTGTGCCGCCCCGTCGATGGCGCGGCCGCCGCCGACCGCCTGGCCCTGGGCCTGGAGCACCTGCTGGACCGCTGTGCCCAGCCCGCAGCCTTGCCCCTGCCCGGCGATGCGGCGGCCCTGGCCCCCGCGCTGCAGCGCCTGCATGCAGGACCCGATGCAGGCCTGACCGTGCAGTCCCTGGCCCAGGAATGCGGCATGAGCGCCACGCGCTTCATCCGCCGCTTTAAGGCGGCCACGGGCATGACGCCCGGCAGCTACCGCCTGAACCTGCGCATCAACGGCGCGCGCCGCCTGCTGGCCACGGGGGCGGCGCTGTCCGATGCGGCCTATGCCATGGGCTTTGCCGACCAGGCCCACCTGCAGCGCGCCTTCAAGGCCCACCATGCGCTGACGCCGGGCTGCTACGCACGCGGAGCCTGAGCCGGACCCTCCCATGGTTTTGCAGCGGCCAGCCCGGGGCCGGCGGTGAAAGCGCAGATACTTACGCCTTCCGCTTTCAGCCCCCAACCGCCGCGCACCATGGCCGCCTTCCAAGACATTCAGCAACGAGAAACCGGCCTGCGCCAGCAGCTGTCCGCCGCCCAGATGGTGATGATCGCCATCGGAGGCGCCATCGGCACCGGCCTTTTCATGGGCAGCGCCTTCGCCATCGGATTCGCCGGCCCCAGCGTGCTGGTCAGCTACGCCATCGGCGCGCTGATCTCGCTGCTGCTCATGGGCTGCCTGGCCGAGATGACGGTGGCCCATCCGACCTCGGGCTCGTTCGGCGCCTATGCCGAGCACTACATCAGCCCGATGGCCGGCTTCATGGTCCGCTATGCCTACTGGGCCGCCGTGGTGCTGGCCGTGGGCATGGAGGTGACGGCCATAGGCATCTACATGGGCTACTGGTTCCCCGACGTGCCGCGCTGGATCTGGGTGGTGGTGTTCTCGGGCGCGCTGGTGGCCGTCAACGCCAGCAGCGTCAAGGCCTTCGGCCAGGTGGAGTACGGCTTTTCCATGGTCAAGATCATCGCCATCGTGGCCTTCATCCTGATCGGCGCCTGGGTGGTGTTCGGCTCGCAGCCCCAGGGCATCGGCTTTTTCAACTACACGGCCGATGGCGGCTTCTTCCCCAAGGGCCTGTGGGGCACCTGGGTGGCCGTGATCATCGCCATCTTCAGCTACCTGAGCCTGGAGGCCGTGGCCGTGGCGGCCGGCGAGGCCGAGGACCCCAAGCGCGCCATCACCCGGGCCTTTCGCACCACCATGGCGCGCCTGGTGATCTTCTACCTGCTGACGCTGGCGCTGATGCTGGCCATCGTGCCCTGGCAGCAGGCCGGCACGGACAAGAGCCCCTTCGTGAAGGTGATGGAGATCATCGGTATCCCGGGCGCTGCCAGCATCATCAACTTCGTGGTGCTGGTGGCCGCGCTGTCGGCCATGAACAGCCAGCTGTATGTGACCTCGCGCATGATGTTCAGCCTGTCGCGCGGCGGCTATGCGCCCTCGGTGTTCGGGCGGCTGAACAGCCGCGGCGTGCCCGTGGCGGCGATTGCCATCTCCTGCCTGGGCATTGCCGTGGCCGTGGCCGTGAACCTGTGGAAGCCCGAAGGCTCGCTGCTGTGGATGATGTCCGTGTCCATGTTCGGCGCCATGTTCACCTGGTTCATGATCTTCGTGACCCATCTGTTTTTCCGCGCGCGCTGGTCGCGCGAGCATCCGGGCCAGCGCCTGCAGTTCCGCATGTGGGGCTATCCGCTGTTCACACTGGCCGGCGCCGCGCTGATGCTGGGCGTGATCGTCACCACCTATTTCACCGAGGTCTTCCACATGACGCTGCTCACGGGCCTGCCCTTCCTGGGCCTGCTGGCCCTGGTGTATGCGCTGTGGTACCGGCCGCGCGCACAGGCCGCCCGAACCGCCCCGAAGGAGTGAAACCATGACCCGCAGACTCTGGGACATCTCCCCGGCCGTGCAGGCCGCCAGCCCCGTCTTTCCCGGCGACACGGCCTACAGCCAGCAATGGTGCGCCACCATCGGGCCGGGCTGCCCGGTCAATGTCAGCGCCATCACGCTGTCGCCCCATGTGGGAGCGCATGCCGATGCACCGCTGCACTATGACGCCGACGGGGCATCCATCGGCAACGTGGATCTCGACGCCTTCCTCGGCCCCTGCCGCGTGATCCACGCCATCGGCAAGGGACCGCTGGTCGAATGGGAGCACATCGCCCACGCCGTGGAGCATCTTCCGGCCCGCGTGCTGGTGCGCACCTACGAGCGCGCCCCCGCCACCTGGGACCAGGAACTGGCAGCCTATGCACCGGCCACGGTCGAGCGTCTGGCCGACCTGGGCGTGAAGCTCATCGGCATAGACACGGCCAGCATCGACCCGGCCAGCAGCAAGAGCCTGGACAGCCACCAGGTGATCCGCCGGCGCGGCCTGCGCGTGCTGGAGAACCTGGTGCTGGACGAGGTGGCCGAGGGCGACTACGAGCTCATCGCCCTGCCGCTCAAGCTGGTCGAGGCCGATGCCTCGCCCGTGCGCGCCGTGCTGCGTGCCCTGGCCTGATTCCCGGGCCGCACCTTTCGCCTTTCGCCTTTTCCATACCCAAGGAGACCCCGTGACGAGCCTGCAAGACTGCTTCACCCTCGATGCGCAAGACCCGCTGCGCGCCCTGCGCGACCAATTCACGCTGCCCGAAGGCGTGATCTACCTTGACGGCAATTCGCTGGGCGCCAGCCCCCGCGCCGCCGCCGCGCGCGTGGCCGAGGTGGTGCAGCAGGAATGGGCCCAGGGCCTGATCCGCTCGTGGAACGATGCCGGATGGATCAGCCTGCCCCAGCGCCTGGGCGACCAGTTCGCCCCCTGGCTGGGCGTGGGCGCGGGCGAGCTGGTGTTCACCGACACGGCCTCCATCAACCTCTACAAGGTGCTGACGGCTGCGGCCCGCATCGCGCGCGAGGACGCTCCGCAGCGCAAGCGCCTGATCAGCGAGCGCAGCAACTTCCCCACCGACCTCTACATCGCCCAGTCGGTCTGCCAGGAATACGGCCTGGAGCTGGTGCTGCTCGAACCCGAGGAGATTGCCGATGCGCTGACCGACGAGGTCGCCATCTGCATGCTCACCCATGTGAACTACCGCACGGGTGCCATGCACGACATGGCTGCCGTGACGGCTGCCGCGCAGGGCAAGGGCATTCTCTGCGTCTGGGACCTGTGCCACAGCGCGGGCGCCGTGCCTGTCGATCTCAAGGGCGCGAATGCCGACTTCGCCATCGGCTGCAGCTACAAGTACCTCAACGGCGGCCCCGGTGCGCCGGCCTTTGTCTGGGCCCATCCACGCCTGATCAACCGCTTCTGGCAGCCGCTGTCGGGCTGGTTCGGCCATGCCGAGCCTTTCAAGTTTGTGCCGGACTACCACCCGGCCCAGGGCATACAGCGCTACCTGTGCGGCACCCAGCCCATGGTCAGCCTGAGCGTGCTGCAGTGCGGCCTGGATGTGTTCACGGCCGTGGAGCCGCTGGGCGGCATGGACGCGCTGCGCAACAAGTCGCTGGCGCTGACCGACCTGTTCATCGCCCTGGTCGAGGAACGCTGCCAGGGCCACGGCCTGGGCCTGGCCACGCCGCGCGAGCACGGCCGGCGCGGCTCCCAGGTCTGCCTCACGCGCGAGGAGGGGCTGGGCGTGGACGGCAAGGACAGCGGCGCCTATGCCATCGTGCAGGCGCTGATCGCGCGCGGCGTGATCGGCGACTTCCGCAAGGGCGACGGCACGGGCCTGCACAAGGACATCCTGCGCTTCGGCTTCACGCCGCTGTACGTGGGATTCGAAGATGTCTGGCATGCCGTGGAGCACCTGCGCCAGGTGCTGGAATCGGGCGAATGGCGCAAGCCGGAGTTCAACCGCGTCAATGCGGTGACCTGAAGCCTGGAGCCAGCCCTTCAGAACGCCGTGGACGACAGCGAGGCCCAGAGATGGGCCGCGACCAGGGCGCGCCAGGGCGCGAAGTCCCGCAGCCACAACTCGGTCTGCGCGGCGTCCACGGATTCCGTCTCCAGCAGCCGCGCCAGGGCGCGGCGCACGGCCACATCGCCGTGCAGCGGGCCGTCCAGGTGGCCATAGCCGCGCAGCAGCATGTAGTTCACGGTCCACGGGCCTATCCCCTTGAGAGCCAGCAGCCGCTCGCGGATCTCGGCCACCGGCAGTTCAGGCAAGGCCGCCCAGTCGTCCAGCGGCAATTCACCCGACTGCACGGCCTGCGCCAGCAGGCGCAGCGTGTGCGTCTTGCCCCGCGAAAAGCCGGCTGCGCGCAGGTCGTCCTCGCTCAGCTGCGCCACCTGCGCGGCCTCCGGCATGCACCACAGCTGCTGCGGCGCGTCGGCATGGCCATCGTGCAGCGCCACCGGCTGGCCGGCTGCAGCGATCAGGCGGCGGCGCAGCGACACGGCTGCCGCCACGCTGATCTGCTGCCCGGTGACGGCCCAGCTCAGCGCCTCCCAGGGCGTGCAGGCCGCGGGCACATGAAGGCCAGGCTGGCGCGCCAGCAGCGGTCCCAGCCGCTCATGGCGGCCAAAGCGGCGCTCGAACTCCCCCACATCCTGGGACAGTCCGAACATGCGCCGCAGCATGGCGGCCAGCACATCGTCCATGCCGGCGATGGCGCCTGCACCGGCGGGCAGGCGCCATCGGGCCTGCACCACGGCCGCCTCTTCGCAATGCTGCCTCAGCTCCAGGGTGAGCAGCGTGGGAAGGCCTTTCCACATCAGGCCCTTGTGCATGCGGATGGTGCCGCCATCCTGCAGATCGCATTCGGACAGGCGCTGGGCATCGCGCCGGTGAAAGCCCCAGAACTCGGTCATGCGGTAGCCGGCCGGCAGCGTCAGTTGCTGCTGCGCCTGATAGGTCTGGCCGGTGCCACGCCCTCGCCCCTGCCCCTGCCCGCTCATGCGCTTCCTGCCTGGCGCAGCGGTGCGTGCCCAGCGTCCTTGCCAGACGCCTCCTGCGCCTGGCGCGCCTCGCGCAGCAGCAAGGCGCGCTTGCGCTCCACGCCCCAGCGGTAGCCGGAGATGCTGCCGTCGTTGCGCACCACGCGGTGGCAGGGCACGGCCACGGCAATGGGGTTGGCCGCGACGGCGCTGGCCACGGCCCGGGCACCCGTGGGCATGCCCAGGCGCAGGGCCAGTTCCGAATAGCTCAGCGTCTGCCCGGCGGGAATGGCGCACAGCGCCTGCCATACGCGTTGCTGGAAGGCCGTGCCCTGCACATCCAGCGGCAGTGCCAGGCCCCGGCGCGGCTGCTCGACCAGGGCCACGACCTGGGCCACGGTGTGCTCGAATCCGGCATCGCCGCCCACCAGTTCGGCCAGCGGAAAGCGCTGCTGCAGGTCCTGGACCAGGGCCTCGGCATCGTCGCCCAGCAGCACGCAGCACACGCCGCGATCGGTGCTGGCCACCAGGATGCTGCCCAGCGTGCATTCGGCCACCGCAAAGCGGATGGTCTGGCGCATGCCGCCGCGCCGGTAGTCACCGGGCGCCATGCCCAGCATGGCGCCTGCGTCGCGGTAGAAACTGCTGCTGGCCGCATAGCCGCTGAGGTAGGCGGCATCGGTGACCGAGTCGCTCTGGCCTGGCTGCAGCGCCTGGCGCAGCGCACGCGCGCGGTGCGCCTTGGCATAGGCCTTGGGCGTGAGGCCCGTGGCCTGCTTGAACAATCGGTGCAGCTGCCAGGGGCTCAGCCCCGAGCGTTCTGCCAGCGCGCCCAGGGCGGGGGGCGGCTCCTCGGTCTCCAGCCAGCGGCAGCATCGGGCCACCAGGGCAGCGGGGTTGGCAGGGGCATCGCTGGCTTGATTCATGGCTTGGTGGGACACGGCATGTCTTTCAGGGTCATCGGATGCCCTACTCTACGCAGCCCGGCGCGGGCGCGCATCCCGCTTCTTGCAAGCCGCAGGATTGCTGCGCGGGATTCGGTTACGCTGCGCCCTGCATTTTCCGCATCGAGACTTGCGAGACTCCCACATGACCACCGAACACTCCGGCTGTCCCATGAACAGCTCCGGCCGCACCGAATCCATCGTCAAAGAGGAGCGCGCCCAGCTGGACTTCAGCCAGTCCATGAGCTATGGCGACTACCTGCACCTGGACCAGATCCTCACGGCACAGCACCCGCTGTCGCCCGCGCATGACGAGATGCTGTTCATCATCCAGCACCAGACCAGCGAGCTGTGGATGAAGCTGATGCTGCATGAGGTCCGCGCCGCCACGGCCGCCATCGCAGGCGGCACGCGCGCCGACGCCTTCAAGATGCTGGCCCGCGTCAGCCGCATCATGGAGCAACTGGTCAGCGCCTGGACCGTGCTGTCCACCATGACGCCGCCCGAGTACACGGCCATGCGTCCCTACCTGGCCAACTCCAGCGGCTTCCAGAGCTACCAGTACCGCTGCATCGAGTTCTCCCTGGGCAACAAGAATGCCGCCATGCTCCAGCCCCATGCCCACCGGCCCGATCTGCTGGCCCAGGTGGAGGCGGCATGGCGCTCGCCCTCGCTCTACGACGTGTCCCTGCAACTGCTGGCGCGCGAGGGCATCGAGGTGCCCGCCGACCGGCTGGAGCGAGACTGGACCCAGCCCTACGAGGCCAGCGAAGGCGTCAAGCAGGCCTGGATCACGGTCTACCGCGATCCCCACCAGCACTGGGACCTGTACCAGCTCGGCGAAAAGCTGGCCGACATCGAGGACGCCTTCCGACTTTGGCGCTTCCGCCATCTGACCACGGTGGAGCGCGTCATCGGCTTCAAGCGCGGCACGGGCGGCACCGGCGGCGTCAGCTACCTGCGCAAGATGCTGGACGTGGTGCTGTTCCCCGAAATCTGGGCGCTGCGCACCGAGCTGTAAGAACTGGCGGGCGCCACCGACGGCAGACCGCTGCGGTGGCGACAGCGCGCATGCGCGCAAACGGGTAAGCTGCGGCGCCAGGAGAAATACCGTGTCCGCAGCGCCGCAACAGCCCCCACACAACAACACACACACAGAGGCTTCGCAGACCTCCACCGCAGCACCGCCGCCACGCAGCCAGCTGCTGTGGGCCATGCTGCTGGCCCTGCTCTCGGCCTTTGCGCTGAGCCAGGCCTTTCGCACCACGACCTCGGTCATGGCGACCGGCCTGCAGCAGGATTTCGGGCTTACGGCCCAGTCGCTGGGGGCCTTTGCGGGCCTGTTCGGACTGTCCTTCGGCGTGGCCCAGCTGCTGATGGGCATCGGCATGGACCTCTACGGCCTGCGGCGCACGGTGCTGCTGTCGTTTCCGCTGGCGATCGCGGGATCGGCCCTGTCTGCCGCCGCACCCAATTACGGCTGGCTGATGGTGGGCCAGTTGCTGATCGGCGTGGGCTGCTCGCCGGCCTTCCTGGCCTGCACCATGTTCATCTCGCGCCACTTTCCCATGGACCGCTTCGCCTTTCTGTCGGGCGTGGGCATGGGCGTGGGCGGCTTGGGGCTGCTGTTCACAGGCACGCCGCTGGCCTGGCTGGTCCAGCATTTCGGCTGGCGCTCGGGCTTTGCGCTGCTGGCCGTGATGTCGGCCCTGTCGTGGCTGCTGATCTGGTGGCGCGTGCACGAGCCCGTCCGCCGCGGAGCACAGACCGCCGCACGGGAAAGCTGGGGCGTGGCGGCACGCCGCATGGCCGAGCTGTTCACGCTGCCGCACACCCTGGGTATCGTCCTGCTGGCCATGGCCTGCTATGCATCGTTTCTGGCGCTGCGCGGCCTGTGGCTGGGGCCGCTGCTCATCCATCGCTATGGCTTTTCGCTGGTGGAAAGCGGCAATGTGGCGCTGGTCGTATCGATGATCTCGCTGTTCAGCCCCGCGATTTTCGGGCGCATGGATCCCGGCCCAGGGCGGCGCCGGCGCTGGCTCACCAATTACTCGCTGCTCATGGGCAGCCTGTTCATGCTCATGGCCTTTTTGCACCATGGCTGGACCAATGTGGCGCTGATCTTCGCCATGGGCCTGCTGTCCGGCTATTCGGTGCTGCAGTACGCCGATGTGCGCGCCTCCTACCCGCCCGAGATGACCGGCCGCGCGCTGTCGCTGTTCACCATGGCCATGTTCCTGGGCGTGGCCCTGGTGCAATGGTTCACGGGCTGGGTGGCGGCCTGGGCCGAGGCCTGGGGCGTGGAGCCCTACAAGGCCGTGATGATCTCGATTGCGGCCACGCTGGTGGGCGCGTCAACCGCGTTCCGTTTCCTGCCCTCCTCGCCGCTGCTGCGCCAGGCATCCGCCTAGCGGCCGGAGTCTGTGCCTCTACAAGGCGTTGGCGGCCGAGCCATCGCCACGGTACAGCCAGGGCAGATCCATCAGCCGGGAGCCCAGCAGGCGCAGCGACAGGTCACGCCCCCAGCGCACCGGACCCGTGGCATGGAAGATGCGGCCATTGCGCTGCGAGCGCGCCTGCACGCGCGCATTGCGCTGCCAGCGATTGAGCGCGTAGCGGCGCAGGCGCATGTTCACATCCAGGTCATGCATGGACAGGGCGCGCTGCAGCTCCGCTGCATCTTCAATCGCCATGCCGGCGCCCTGGGCCAGATAGGGTCGCATGGGGTGGGCGGCATCGCCCAGCAAGGCCACCACGCCGCGCGCCATCTGCGCGGCCGATTGCACGGGCGGGCGATCGCCCACCGGCCACAGCCGCCAGTCACCGCCAGCGGCAGGCACATGCTGGATCAGGTCCAGCAGATGCGGGCAACTGCCCTGCAGCACCCGCACCAGATCATCGAGATTGCCCGCGTGGTCCCAGTTCGCCAGGTCCTCGGGCGCCGGGCCCTGGACGATGACCACCAGGTTCTGCAGCTCGCCCCGGCGCACGGGGTACTGGATGGCATGCATGCGCGAGCCCAGCCAGGCCGTGACATCGGTGGCACGCAGCCGCTTGGGCAACTGGGCCTGGTGCACCAGGGCGCGGTAGGCCAGGTGCCCGGTGACACGAGGCGGGCCGTCGCCCAGCAGCTGCTGGCGCAGGACGCTGCGCACGCCGTCGGCGGCGACCAGGGCATCGCCTTCGATCAGCTTGCCGGCCTGGGTTCGCACGGTGACCACGCCGTCAGTCTCGGAAAAGCTCTCGATGGGCTGGCCCAGGTTCAGGTGCATGCCCGGATAAGTCTGAGCGGCTTCCCGCAGCAGCTGCTGCAGATCGGCCCGGTGGATGGTGGCGTAAGCAGCGCCGTAGCGATGCACGGCCTCGCTGCCCAGAGGCATGTGCCCCAGTTCCTGCCCTGTGGCGGCGCTGCGCACCCGCAGGCTGTCCGGCAGCGCCACCACCTGCTGCAGCGGCTTTTGCAGGCCCCAGGCCTGCAGGCGGCGCACCACATTCGGCCCCAGCTGGATTCCAGCCCCCACTTCGCTGAGCACGCGTGCCTGTTCGAAAAGACGCACTTCCCAGCCCGCCCGCGATGCACCAATCGCGGCAGCCAGGCCACCAATGCCGCCGCCGGCAATCAACACCTGCTTGTTCATGCGCGTATTGTGCCCCTGCCTTCGCCCATGGTGGCTGGTGCCTGGATATTCAAGTCGGCCACCACTGAAGAAAATCAAAAAATCATCGGATTTGTCTGAAACACGCATGCATCCGCCATGCGTTGAGACGCCGCGACCCGGAAACACCCACCTCGCATGCTCCAAACTGCCGCAAGGTGCATCACTGGCACCGTGCATTTTGCGTTACCGCCAGAAATCGCCCCTGGCATCGCCGCCGCGCAATGTCCGTGCACAGGCCCACGCTTTGCACAGCGCATGATAGTCATTCTCAACCGAGTCAATTTTTGACAAATGGCCGTGCCAATGAAAAAAGCCCGCACAAGGCGGGCTCTTTCAACATGCGCGATGGAAAAATCAGATGACGAACTTTTCGCGGTCCTGATTCTGAATCCACTTCGGCGGCTTGCCGCGTCCGGTCCAGGTCTGGCCAGTGGCGGGATCACGGTACTTGGGCGCCACCTTGGTGCCCGTTGCCCCCGCATTGCCGCGACCACGAGCCGAAGGAAAGACGTCATCCGCAGTCAGGCCATATTCGGCAATCAAATTGCGAACCTTGCCCACGGCGTCAGACAGTTCACGCTTGCGCGCTTCCTGGATCTGTTGCTCCAGTTCCTGTCGCTGCTTCAGCAATTCCTTGTAAGAGCTCATGGTGTGCGCCTTGAAAGTTGTTTAAGAGCTTTCATTATAAAAACATAATCGCCCTACAGGGCAAGACGCATGTAAGCAAAATCCACAATATCGCAGTTGCCTATTGCAGCGAGGACCCTTCGGATAATTCCGAAATGGCAAGCACCTTGTCAATGCGTTTGCCATCGAGATCAATCACCTCGAAGATCCAGCCCGCGCAGCTGATCCGCTCTCCCAGAACCGGCAAATGACCGCTTTCCGCCATGAGAAGGCCGGCAACGGTGTTGTATCGGCCACGGTGCTCATCGGGCAGGTCACGAATATCGAGGCGCGCCTTCAGCTCCGATATGGGCATCAGCCCGTCCAATAACCAGGAGCCATCCCCACGCTGCATGGCCCATGCTTCCGTTTCGGTCACAGGCTGTAACTCGCCGGTAATCGCCTCCAGCAAATCGCGCGGCGTCATGATGCCCTGCACCACGCCATATTCATCCACCACGAACACCATGCGCCCGGATCGGGCACGCAATTGCTCCAGCAGTTCCATGGCGCTGAGCGTCTCGGGCAGGAACGAGGCCGGCAGCACATGCTCGTAGAGCGTGGAGCCCGCCGCATCGGGACCCAATGCCAGCAGGCGCGCCACGCTGATGATGCCGACCACGTCATCAAGGGAATTGCGGCACACCGGATACCAGGAATGGCCGCCCTTTGCGTGGTCATCGGCCGAGGCCTGCAATGCCTCGGTGACGGTCATGTCGGCATCCAGCCATTGCACATCGCCGCGCGGCACCATGATCGACGTCAGCGAGCGGTCATCGAGATGGAAGACGTTCTGCACCATCTGGTGTTCGCTGGCCTCGATGACGCCGGCATCGCGGCCCTCGGCAAGGCTGGCCGCGATCTCCTCCTCGGTCACGGAGCGTGCCGCCGATTCATTGATGCGCAGCAAGGTCAGCATGGCGCGGGTGGAGAAGGCCAGCAGCCGCACAAAAGGCTTGGCTGCCGACGCCACCCACGTCATGGGCCGTGAGACCACGATGGCCACGGTTTCGGGATAGAGCTGGCCGATGCGCTTGGGCACCAGCTCGCCGAAAACGATGGTGACGAAGGTGATCACGGTCACGACGACTGCCGTTGCCGAAATGCTGGCTGCGCGCTCTGGAACGCCCAGGCCCAGCAGCCATGCGGCCAGTCCGTCGCTGAAGGCCGCCTCACCCAGGATACCGTTGAGCAGGCCGATGGAGGTGATGCCCACCTGCACCGAAGAAAGAAATTGCGTGGGGTTGTCGAGCAAGGCCAGTGCCGCCACCGCCCCCTTGTCGCCTGTTTCAGCCAGTGCCACCAACCGAGCCTTGCGGCTGGAGGCCAGTGCCAATTCGGACATTGCAAACACCCCATTGAGCAGCGTAAGCAACGCGATCAGCAGAAAATCCATGGTTCGTATATCAGAAAGAAGACCATGGCACTTTACTGTATCGGTGATATCCAGGGATGCCACGACGCCTTTGAGCGCCTGCTGCAACGCGTGGATTTCTCCGCCAGCCGCGATACCTTGTACATCCTCGGCGACCTGGTGAATCGCGGCCCGGCATCGGACAAGGTACTGCGCACCTGCATGGCCGCCGGCGACTCCATGCGCGCCCTGCTGGGCAACCATGACCTGCACCTGCTGGCCGCCGCCCACGGCGTGCGCCGCAACAGCCGCCGCGACACCTTGGCCCAGGTGCTGCAAGCGCCCGATCGTGACCAGCTGCTGGACTGGCTGCGACAGCAGCCGCTGGCGCGCAGCCACCGCACGGTGCATGGCGATGAGCTGCTGATGGTCCACGCAGGCGTGCTGCCGCAGTGGACCGCCCAGGAAGTGATGGACCTTGCAGGCGAGGTGCACACGGTACTTCGCAGCGCGCAATTGCCGGATTTCCTGCAAGCCATGTACGGCAACCAGCCCGATCGCTGGTCGCCGGATCTGCAGGGCTGGGAACGGCTGCGTGTCATCGTCAACGCGCTGACCCGGCTGCGTTTTTGCAGCGCTCAGGGGGTCATGGATTTCGACAGCACGGAGTCGGCAGAGCAGGCAGCGCCAGGACTCATGCCCTGGTTCGATGTGCCGGGCCGCGCCACGGCGGGCGTGCCCATTGCCTTTGGCCACTGGTCCACGCTGGGCCATATCAACCGGCCCGATCTGGTGGCGCTGGACACGGGCTGCGTCTGGGGTGGCTGCCTGAGCATGATGCGCTTCGGCGACCATCTGGCGGACAGGGAGCTGATCCAGGTGGATTGCCCGCAGGCCCAGGCCCCAGGCTGATCGGGAGCAGCCCGTGCACCCATGAAAAAACGCCTGCAAGGCAGGCGTTATTCGGGAAGCAGGCCGCGTGTGCGGCGCTCAGACCTCGGAGGTGGCGACGGGCGCGGCGGGCGCGACCGGCGCCTTGAACAGCGCCGCCAGCTTGCGCTTGGGCTTGATGTTGCCGCCGGCCTTGGGCGCAGCGCGCTGGCTTTCCCAGTTGGCGTCGGCGCTGGCCGAAGGCTCATAGGGCTTGTCGAAGAAGGGGTCGGAATGCGCCGGGCGCTGGGCCATGCGCGAGCCGCGATGGCCGAAGCCCGTGCTGCCCCGTGCGGCATCGGCACCGCGATCGCCACGCTCGCCGCCGCGATCCCGTTCACGACCATAACCGCCGCCAGCGCCTTGGCGCGGCAGCTCGTCGAAACGGTGACCACGCGGTGCGCTGCCGCGGAAATCTTCCATGGGGCAGGTTTCGACGTTGATCTTCTTCTTGATGAGCTTCTCGATCTCGCCCACCAGGCGCGCATCGTGGTTGGTCACCAGGGTCACGGCAATGCCGGAGGCGCCTGCGCGTCCCGTGCGGCCGATGCGGTGCACATAGTCTTCGGCGTTGAAGGGCACGTCGTAGTTGAAGACGGCCGGCACGTCCTTGATGTCCAGGCCGCGGGCCGCGACATCGGTACACACCAGCAGATCCACCTCGCCGCGCTTGAAGGCTTCAAGCGCCTTCAGGCGCTCGTCCTGGCTCTTGTCGCCGTGCAGCGCCGTTGCACGCAAACCGTCGCGCTCCAGCGCCCGCGTCAGGCGGGCGCAGCCCAGCTTGCTGTTGGAAAAGACGAAGGCCTGGCGGATCTCGCGCTGCTTGAGCAGCGAACGCAGCGCATAGCGCTTGTCGTCGTCGCTGACGCTGTAGAAGCGCTGCTCCACCGTGGACGCCGTCTCGTTGGGACGGGCCACTTCGATGGTGACGGGGTCTTGCAGGTAGCTGCCGGCCAGGCGCTTGATCTCGGGCGAGAAGGTGGCGCTGAACAGCAAGGTGGTCCGTGTCTTGGGCAGATGGGACAGGATGCGCTGCAGGTCGGGCAGAAAGCCGATGTCCAGCATGCGGTCCGCCTCGTCGAGCACCACGTACTCGACCTGGTTGAGCACCACGTTCTTGGCTTCGATATGGTCAAGCAGCCGGCCCGGCGTGGCCACCAGCACCTCGACGCCCTTTTTCAGTTCCAGCGTCTGCGGTTTCATGTCCATGCCGCCGAACACCACGGTGCTGCGCAGCTTGGTGTACTTGGCGTACTGGGCGATCTGCTGAGCCACCTGGTCCGCCAGTTCGCGCGTGGGCAAAAGCACCAACGCCCGCACGGGGTGCCGTGCAGGCGAAGCGGAGGCATTTTCGTGGCGCATCAGCCGCTGCAGCAACGGCAGCGAGAACGCTGCCGTCTTGCCCGTGCCGGTCTGGGCTGCGCCCATGACATCCTTGCCGGTCAGAACAACCGGAATGGCCTGCGCCTGGATGGGCGTCATGGACTCGTAGCCCATGTCGGCCACGGCGCGCGCCAGGGACTCGGCCAGTTGGAGATTGGAGAAAGAGCTTGTCATTGAGGACGCTATTGTCGCACCTAGCGCGATTTGTGCGTTGCAATAACGCCAATTGGCACCTGGACAAGCATGGCGTTGCGTGAGCGCAACCCGCAAAAACCCGGTACGAGGGCCCGCTATGCGGGCATTTTTTCATCGCCGGGACACCGCCTCGAGACGGGACAGCGCCCCTCGGGGGTCATTTTTCAAAGCGAAGCGGCCGAGAAAGTGTCGCAGGACTTGACGCTGCCGGTGCGCAGACCGGTGCTGAACCAGCGCTGGCGCTGGGCACTGGTGCCATGCGTGAAGCTGTCGGGCACGACGGCGCCGCCACCGGCGCGCTGCAGGGCGTCGTCGCCGATCTTGGAAGCGGCATTCATGGCCGACTCCACATCGCCCTGCTCCAGGATCTGGCGTGCGCTTTGCGCGCGGTTCGCCCAGACGCCGGCCAGGCAATCGGCCTGCAGCTCCAGCTTGACCGACAGATGGTTGTATTCGACCTTGCTGACGCGGCCCCGCGCACGGTCCACCTGAGCGCTGATGCCCAGCAGGTTCTGCACGTGGTGGCCCACCTCATGGGCAATCACATAGGCCTGGGCGAAATCGCCGGGCGCGCCCAGCTGGTTCTTGAGCGTCTCGTAGAAGCCCAGGTCGATATAGACCTTCTGGTCGGCAGGGCAGTAGAACGGCCCCATGGCGGACTGGCCCGTGCCGCAGGCCGTGGGCGTGGCGCCGCGGAACAGCACGAGCTTGGGATCGGCATATTGGGCGCCGCCCTGGCGGAACACCTCGCGCCACACATCCTCGGTATCGGCCAGCACGGTGGAGACGAAGCGGGCGAGCTGGTCGTCGGCCGGCGGCTTGTGGGCCGGCCCCTGGGGCTGCTGCACCTGCACCGGCGCGCCGCCGCTGAGCGCCCCCAGGATGGTCAGCGGATTGATGCCCAGCACCCAGCCACCGACCAGGGCGATGACGATGGTGCCGATGCCGATGCTGCGCCCGCCAAAGACGGGACCACCACCGCCACCACCGTCATCACGGCGGTCCTCCACATTGTCCGACTCGCGGTTGCCTTCCCATCTCATGGTGTTCGCTCCTGGATCTGTGCTGCGGCCTGCAGCATCGGGCGGCGATATTACGTCGGAACCTGCGGGGCCGCAGCGTCCGCAGTCCCGGCAATGATACGGCGTGTATCAGCGCACGGGCTGCACCGCCATGGGGGCAGTGACGGGCGGCGCCTGGCTGCGCAGTACCTGCTCGCGCGCCACCAGCACCATGCCGGCCAGCAGCGCGGCGACGATGCACAGGCCGACGACGACCGCCAGGCCCAGCCCCCATCCGCCGCGCCTGCGCCGCTCGCGTGCAGGCTCGCCGGGCCTGCGGGGCGCAGGTGCCTGTTCGCTGGGAGGCTCCTCGCGCTGCCACGGTTCGGGCGCGGGCCCGCGCCGCTGCTGCTCGTAGCGCGGGGCCGATTCCTTGCGGGGAGCTTCGGGCCGCGCCGAACCGTCCCAGCTGGGCTCCTCGCGCGGATAAGAAGGCTTTTGTGACATAGGCGACATCGTAGTGCCTGCGCAAGCCCGCGCGGGCCTGGGTGCACCACCGGACACATCGCGCATTGGCCTGCGCGCGCCTACTGTGTACAGTCGCGGCCATGAGCCATTCCAGCACGCACTCCTCCGCCGCCCTAGACGCGCAGGCCACCGCCGCCCTGCTGCCCTGGAAGGAGCTGGCCGAAGAGATCGCGGCTGTACTGCTGCAGCCCCGGGCAGTGCAGGTGCCGCCGCGCATCGTGATGCCACTGCCCGCAGGAGGCAGCCTGTTTTGCATGCCCGCCACCGATGGGCAGGTGGCCATGACCAAGCTGATCAGCCTCACGCCCGGCAATGCCGGCACGCCGCGCGCCACCATCCAGGGCGATGTGGTGGTCTTCGATGTGGCCACGGGCGAGCGCCGCCTGATCCTGGACGGCCCCACGGTCACGGCGCGGCGCACGGCCGCCGTATCGCTGCTGGCCGCGCAAAGGCTGGCTCCCAATCCGCAGGGCCCGCTGCTGATCGTGGGCGCCGGCGTGCAGGGCCTGGCCCATATGCAGGCCTTTGCAGCAGGCCTGGGCGTGCGCGAGGTCCAGGTGGCATCGCGCAGCGCCGAGAGCGCCCAGTCACTGGTCAGCCAGGCGCATGCCATGGGCCTGCAGGCCAGTGCCGTGCAGGATCTGGAGGCCGCCGCGCGCCATTGCCCGCTGATCGTGACCTGCACGCCGGCCCGCGCCGTGGTGCTGCATGCAGCCCCGCGCGCCGATGCCTTTGTCTCGGCCGTGGGCGCCTTCACGCCGCAGATGGTGGAGCTGGCGCCCAGCCTGTGCCTGGGCCTTGCGCAGGCGGGCCGCGTCGTCGTCGATACCGCAGATGCGCTGCACGAAGCCGGTGATCTGCTGCAGGCGGGCATGGACGTGGCCGCCCTGCCCACGCTGGAGCAGGTGGTGCGCGAGCAATGGCTGCGCCCGCAGGTGCCGGTGCTGTTCAAATCCTGCGGATGGGGGGGCTGGGACCTTGCGGCCACCCGCCTGGCAATGCGCCGGGCTGCGCTTCAGAACAGTTGACGACGGATTTCTGCGTTGAACGAGCTTTCTCCCCCGGATTCCCCCGCCCCGCCCCCAAGCACCGAGCCCGGCCGCTGGCAGCGCCTGGGCCTGCGCACGCAACTGGCCCTGGTCTTCGGCTCGCTGCTGGTGGGCGTGACGGTGCTGATGTCACTGGCCTTCGGCGAACTGCTGCGCTGGCGCATGGAGCGCGAGGTCAGCGCCTCGCTGCATGCCATGGCCTCCAACGCGGCGCGGCAGTTGTCTGAAGGGCTGTTCAGCCGTGCCCATACCGTGGAGGTGCTGGCCGCTTCGCCGGAGCTGTGGGTGCAAGGGCTGGATTCCCCGGGCGTGGGAGCGCTGCTCAACCGCGCCCGTTCGCTGACGCCGTCCAACCTCTGGATAGGTGTGGCCGACGCCGAGGGCACGGTGCGCAGCGCCACCGACCAGTTGCTGGTGGGCCACGATGTCAGCGACCGGCCCTGGTTCGAGCCGGGGCTGCAGCGCGTGCATGTGGGCGACGTGCGTGCCTCCTCGCCGCGCATGGCCGCGCTGCTTGCGCCCCCGGCCGACGGCGCGCCGCGCCGGTTCATGGACTTTGCAGCGCCCATCCGCGTGGGCGGACTCACGCAGGGCGTGCTGTGCATGCACAGCAGCTGGGAATGGGTGCGAGAGACCATGCAGACCTTGCAGCAGGCCGACAGCGGGGATCGCCAGATCGGCCTCTTCATCTTTGACCGCCACGGCAAGATCATCCACGCCCCGGGCGACAGCCTGGAGCCGCTGCAGGCGCTGGACCAGCGCCTGCCGGTGGCCCATACCGTGTCTGCCGATACGTCCGATGCCACGCTGCTGCCTGTGCAGGTGGCGCGCTGGCAGGACAGCCCGCAGAGCTTTCTGACGGCCACCGTGCCGCTGCAGGCCCACAACCGGGTGACGGCCATGGGCTGGCACATCGTGGCCCGCCAGCCGCACGACAGCGCCTATGCGCCCGCGCGCCAGGCCATGCACCAGGTGCTGGCCGGCGGCCTGGCGGCGGCGCTGGTGGCCGCCGTCATCGCCTGGCTGGTGGCACGAAGGCTCAGCCAGGACCTCAAGCGCCTGGCCCGCGCGGCCAACGGCATCGATGGCAGCGGCGCGGCGCCGGACATTCCGCAGCTGCACAGCAGCCGCGAAGTGCACCGCCTCTCGCAGGCGCTGCGCGGCAGCATTGCCCAGCTGCGCTCGGCCAACGAGGCCATGGAGCGCCAGGTGCGCGAGCGCACCCTGCAGCTGCAGCAGGCCAATGCCGAGCTGGAGCACCAGGCGCGCAGCGATCCGCTCACGGGCCTGCTCAACCGCCGGGGCTTCGATTTCCAGCTGGACTTCGCCATGGCGCTGGCGCGCCGCAGCGGCCGCCCCTTGAGCGTGCTCGTCATCGACGTGGACCACTTCAAGCGCATCAACGACCAGCATGGCCATGACATGGGCGACGCCGTGCTGCGCACCCTGGCGCGCGCCTTCCGCATGCGGCTGCGCGAGTCCGACGTGCTGGCCCGCATGGGGGGCGAGGAATTCCTGGCCCTGCTGCCCGACACCACGGCCGACGCGGCCGTGGCCATTGCAGAGCAACTGCGCGAACTGCTGGCCTCCACGCCCATGGCCCACGGCGAGCCCGTCACCGCCAGCGTGGGCGTGGCCACGCTGCGCGGCACCACGGACACGGCCGCCGCCATGCTGCGCCGTGGCGACGAAGCGCTGTACGAGGCCAAGGGCGCAGGCCGCAACAACGTGCAGCTTCAGCGCTGAGACGGCCCCGCGCCGCTTTCTGCCCCCTCGGCTTGCCGCCTGCCGCAAAACACCAGTGCGGGAAAAAACATCACACTAATACTCAAATTGAGCATATTATTCGCAGCCATCACCAGACCTTTTCCACAGTCCCGGACGGCCACCATGCAGCTCAAATCCGTGCAGTACGACAAGCCCCATTTCTCCCACGCCGGCCAGTGCGGCATCGGCGAGGCATGGGCCCGCATTCCCCCTGAACTGGACCGCGCCCAGCGCCTTCGGACCACCGAGCGCATACGCGCCCTGCTGCACGAGCGCGATGCCGTGCTCGTGGCCCACTACTACGTGGATGGCGAACTGCAGGACCTGGCGCGCGAGACCGGCGGCTGCGTGGGCGATTCGCTGGAGATGGCGCGCTTCGGCGCCCAGCACCAGGCCAGCACCCTGATCGTGGCCGGCGTGCGCTTCATGGGAGAGACCGCCAAGATCCTCAGCCCGGAAAAGCGCGTGCTCATGCCAGACGACGACGCCAGCTGCTCGCTGGACCTGGGCTGCCCGGCAGACGAGTTCAGCGCCTTTTGCGACGCCCACCCGGACCGCACGGTCGTGGTCTACGCCAATACCAGCGCGGCGGTGAAGGCGCGCGCCGACTGGGTGGTCACATCGTCGGTGGGACAGGACATCGTGGCCCACCTGCACGCCTGCGGCGAGAAAATCCTCTGGGCTCCCGACCGCCACCTGGGCGCCCACATCCAGCGCCAGACCGGCGCCGACATGCTGCTGTGGCATGGCTCCTGCCTGGTCCATGACGAGTTCAAGGCCGACGAACTGGCCGCCATGGCACTGGAGTATCCGCAGGCCGCCATCCTCGTGCATCCCGAGTCGCCGGCCGCCGTGGCCGCCCAGGCGGACGTGGTGGGCTCCACCACCCAGCTCATCAACGCGGCTGGCCGGCTGCCCACCGACACCTTCATCGTGGCCACCGACCAGGGCATCCTGCACGACATGCGCATGCGCTACCCGGGCAAGACCTTCTTGCCCGCGCCCACGGCCGGCCAGGGCGCCACCTGCAAGAGCTGCGCCATGTGCCCGTGGATGGCGATGAACAGCCTGCAGGGCGTGGAGCTGGCCCTGGAGCAGGGCCTGTGCGCCATCGAGGTGGACCCCGCCATCGCCCAGGCCGCGCGCCGGCCCATCGAACGCATGCTGGCTTTCGCGGCCGGCCACCGCCAGCCCGTGCGCGCCAGCGGCGACCTTGCGCGCGATGCGGCGCTCTTCCAGCACTTCGGTCCCGCCTGAGGACAGCGCCATGACACAGCCTTGCACAGACGTACTCATCATCGGCGCCGGCCTGGCCGGCATGGCCGCCGCCCTGTCGCTGCCGCCGCATCTGCGCGTGGCCCTGCTCAGCAAGGGCGCGGCCGAGGAATGCGCCAGCGCCTGGGCCCAGGGCGGCATTGCCGCCGTGCTGGATGCACAGGACAGCATCGACGAACACGTGGCGGACACCCTGGTTGCGGGCGCAGGCCAGTGCGATGCGCAGGCCGTGCGCGCCATCCTCGAGCAGGCGCCCGACGCCATCGATTGGCTGGTGGCCCACGGCGTGCCTTTCACGCGCGACGACAGCGGTGGCCTGCACCTCACGCGCGAGGGCGGCCACGGCCGCCGCCGCATCGTGCATGCCGCCGACTGCACCGGCCAGGCCGTGCACGCCGCCCTGCTGCGCGCCTGCCGGGAGCGCGCGAACATCGATCTGCATGAACACACCAGCGCGCTGGACCTGCTGACCGAAGGACAGCCTGCGCACTGCACAGGCGCGCTGGTGCGCCTGCCCGATGGCCGCCAGCAGCGCTGGCATGCCGCGCATACCGTGCTGGCCACGGGCGGGCTGGGGCAGGTCTATCCCGCCACCACCAACCCGGCCACCGCCACGGGCGATGGCGTGGCCATGGCCTGGCGCGCGGGCTGCCGCGTGGGTGATCTGGAGTTCATGCAGTTCCATCCCACGGCCCTGCAGGTGGGCGGCCGCGCGGCCGGCCTGGTCTCCGAGGCATTGCGTGGCGAAGGCGCCCTGCTGCGCCTGCCGGACGGCACGCGCTTCATGCCTGCCCATGACGAGCGGGCCGAACTGGCGCCGCGCGACATCGTGGCCCGGGCCATCCGGCACGAGATGGACCGCCATGGCCTGGCCTTCGTGCACCTGGACATCAGCCACAGGCCCCGCGCCTGGCTGCAGTCGCATTTCCCGGGCGTGATGGCCCTGTGCGCCAGCCATGGCATCGACATTGCGACGCAGCCGATTCCCGTGGCCCCCTGCGCCCACTACGCCTGCGGCGGCGTGCTGGCCGATATCGACGGGCGCACGGATGTCGATGGCCTGCACGCCATCGGCGAGGTGGCGCGCACCGGACTGCACGGCGCCAACCGGCTGGCCAGCAATTCGCTGCTCGAATGCGTGGTGATGGGCCGCGCGGCCGCCCGGGCCATCGCGCAGCAGCCGGCTGCTGCCCCGGCGCCGGCCCGGCCGACCGAAACCCTGCAGGCCGGCGCACAGGAGCAAGACACGGCAGCCGTCGCGCAGGAGTTGCGCCAGCTCATGCAGGACTGCGTGGGCATACAGCGCAGCGACCAGGGCCTGGCACAGGCCGTGCAGCGCATTGCGGCATGGCGGGAAAGGCTGGCACCTGCCGCAGGCCATGCGCTGCGCAACCAGCTCGATGTCTGCTGGCTCATGGCCACGGCCGCCGCCGCACGGCGCGAGAGCTGCGGCGCGCATTCGCGCATCGACGCCGCCCTGGCGCTGGTGGAATGAAGAATGCCCCCCACGCTCCCCTTGCTGCGCAAGGTCCGCTGCCCCCCGAGGGGGCTGCTTTTCATCTTGGGGCGGCCCGGCGATGAAGAATGACCCCCACGCTACCCTTGCTGCGCAAGGGCCGCTGCCCCCCAAGGGGGCCGCTTTTCATCTTGGGGCGGCCCGGCGATGAAAAAGGCCCGCAGCTTTCGCTGCGGGCCTTGTCTGCCGGGCCAAAGTCGTCAGGCCTTGGGAAGCGTCACGCCCACCTGCCCCTGGTACTTGCCGCCACGGTCGCGGTAGCTGACCTCGCAGACATCGTCGGGATCGCTCTCGAAGAACAGCACCTGGGCGCAGCCCTCGCCGGCATAGATGCGGGCGGGCAGCGGCGTGGTGTTGGAGAACTCCAGCGTCACATAGCCTTCCCATTCGGGCTCGAACGGCGTGACGTTGACGATGATGCCGCAGCGCGCGTAGGTGCTCTTGCCCAGGCAGATGGTCAGCACATTGCGCGGGATGCGGAAGTACTCGACCGTGCGCGCCAGCGCGAAGCTGTTGGGCGGGATGATGCAGCTGTCACCCTCGAAGTCGACGAAGCTTTTCTCATCGAAGTTCTTGGGGTCCACCACGGTGCTGTGGATGTTGGTGAACACCTTGAATTCGGGTGCGCAGCGGATGTCGTAGCCATAGCTGCTGGTGCCGTAGCTGATGATCTTGCGGCCATCGACGTTGCGAACCTGGGCCGGCTCGAAAGGCTCGATCATGCCGTGATCCTCGGCCATGCGACGGATCCACTTGTCGCTCTTAATGCTCATGGCAATTCCTCGTTCCCTAGCTGCACTTGTCAAGCGCCAGCACCCGGCCGGGCACTGGCGCAAAGGCGCTATTTTGCTTGAGAAACGACGGTGCGCTCGATCAGGCGGTCATCGCCCAGGATGATCATGGCGAACAGCAGCTCGTCCAGGCTCTCGGCCTGGCGGGTCTTGCGCTCGAGCAGCGGCGTGCAGGCCGGGTTGATGACCACGAAGTCGGCCTCGCAGCCCGGCTGCAGGTTGCCCACCTGCCCCGCCAGGCCCAGGGCGCGCGCCGCGCCCGCCGTGTGCTGCCACCACAGGTTGCCGGGCGACAGGCTCAGGCCCTGCTTGGTCTGGCCCTCGCGGCCCGCCACATAGGCGGCCTGCATGGTGCGGAAAGGGCTGAAGCTCATGCCGCCGCCCACGTCGCTGGCCAGGCCGTAGAGGAACTGCGCGGCATCGGCCCGCGCAAAGTCGAAGAAGCCGCTGCCCAGGAACAGGTTGCTGGTGGGGCTGACGGCCGCAGCGGTGCTGCGTTCACGCATCAGGGCGCGGTCCTCGTCGTCCAGGTGGATGCAGTGCGCGTAGACGGCGCGCTCGCGCATCAGGCCGAAGTCGTCGTAGACCGACAGATAGCTGCGGGCCTTCGGAAAGAGTTCGGCCACCCAGCGCACCTCGTCCAGGTTCTCGGCCACATGGGACTGGATCCAGACATCGGCGTAGCGGGCGGCCAGCTCGCCCGCGCCGCGCAGCTGCTCATGCGTGCTGGTGGGGGCAAAGCGCGGCGTGATCGCGTAGCCCAGGCGGTCCACGCCATGCCAGCGCTGGATCAGGGTTTCGGTGTCGATCAGGCTTTGCTCGGTCTGGTCGCGCACGCCGTCGGGGCTGTGGCGGTCCTGCAGGACCTTGCCCGTGATCATGCGCATGCCGCGCGCCTGCGACGCGCCCATGAGCGCATCGACCGACCCCAGGTGCGAGGTGGCAAAGGCCAGCGCCGTGGTCACGCCGTTGCGCTGCAGCTCGTCCAGGAAGAACTCGGCCACGCTGTCGGCATGCGCGCGTTCGCAGAAGGCCGACTCATGAGGGAAGGTGTATTTCTCCAGCCAGGGCAGCAGGCCTGCGGCAGGCGCGCCGATCACATCAGTCTGCGGATAGTGGATGTGCAGGTCGATGAAGCCCGGCGCCAGGATGCGGCCCGGCAGATGGGTGACTTCGGCGCCCGGCTGTCCGGTGAACTGCGCCTGCAGCGCCTGCCAGCTGCCGGCGGCGACGACGCGCTGCTGCCCCCTGTCATCCGGGGCGACGGCCAGCAGGCCGTCTTCGTCGTAGAGCGCCTGGCCATCGTCGGCAAAACGCAGCAATGAGGAACGGTAGATTTGCATGCCGCCAAGCTTAGCGGGCGGACAGGCAGATGCCATATCCGCAGCGCTATAGGCGCCATCGGCAGGCGCCACCCTAGGGTTTACGCCAGGGCGGCAGCCAGGGGTCCCACCTCACTTGGGCAGGGTGGCCTGCACGCCTTCCACCAGCCAGTTCATCTGCAGGATCTGCGCATCGTCCAGCTGCTTGCCGGCAGGAATGCGCACCTGGCCCTGGTTGTCGCGCACCGGCTGGTCGCCGGCCTTGAAGGGCTGCAGGCGGCCCTGGGCCATGTCCTTTTGGCGCTGCAGCACTTCCTCGCGCACGGCGGGCGGCAGCCTGGGGCCGAAGCCCTCCACGCGGATCATGCCCTCGCGCACGCCGCCCCAGGTGTCCTGGCTCTTCCAGCTGCCGTCCAGCACCGCTTTGGCGCGCGCCGTGTAGTAGTCGCCCCACTGGTGGGTGACGGCCAGCAACTGGGCGTCGGGCCCGTCCTTGCGCATGTCGGAGTGGTAGGCAATCGCCATGCGGCCGCGCTCCTGGGCGGCCTGCATCACGGCGGTGGATGCGACCTGGAAGGACACCACGTCCACGCCGCCGTTGAACAGTGCCATGGCCGCATCGCGCTCGCGCGGCGGGTCGAACCAGGTATCCAGCCAGACCACCTTGACCGTGGCCTTGGGATTGACCGAGCGCATGCCCAGCGTGAAGGCGTTGATGCCTTGCAGCACCTCGGGAATCGGAAAGCCGACCACGAAGCCGGCCACGCCCGTCTTGCTGGCACGGCCTGCGGCAATGCCCGACAGATAGCGGCCCTCGTAGTAGCGCGCATTCGAGGTGGCCACGTTGTCGGCGCGCTTGAAGCCCGTGACCGACTCGAACTTCACCTGCGGGAAGTCGCGCGCCACGCGCATCACGGACTCGGTGTAGCCGAAGCTGGTGGTGAAGATCAGTTGGTTGCCGCTGGCGGCCAGGTCGCGCAGCACGCGCTCGGCGTCGGGGCCCTCGGGCACGCTGTCCACGGCGCGGGTCTGCACGCGCGGGCCCAGGGCCGCCTGCAATGCGCGCCGGCCCTCGTCGTGCTGGCGCGTCCAGCCGGCGTCGAGCACGGGCGTCAGATAGACGAAGGCCGCCTTGAGGGGCGTGGAACCTGCGGGGGATGAAGGGGCGGGATGGCCTTGGGACAAGGCCGTGGATACAAGACTTGCGGCCGCGACTGCGGCTGCGAGGTTTTTGTACATGGTGTTCCTCTACATGGCCCGGAAATGAAAACGCACCTGCCGTGGGCAGCGGCCGGTGCGGGGCGCGATTATAGGCAGCGGCCCCGGGGGCTGCCTGGGCCTGCGCTTATGGCCGCCATAAGGGGCGGCAGATACCGTCTACTAGAGCGTGTTATGCACTTTTAAGTGCCCGCGAAAGCCGGGAAATGGGCCCGGAACGAGGCGCAGCGCGCGCCGCGGTTGCCATACCGCAAGTGTGCTGCAACGAAGGGCCGGGCCCATTTCCCGGCTTTCCCGAAGGGTTGGCTCTGCGCGCAGGCGCTCGCGGCGTTGCAGCGCTTGCCAAGGCTCCAGCCTTGGCGGCGCACTGCGCCTTGCGATCACCAGCGCGCAGAACCAACGCGGGTACTTAAAAGTGCTTAACACGCTCTAAGATCGTCGGCAAATTCCACCCCCCAGCAACCACCAAGGAGTACAAGACCATGCCGATGTTCGTCGATACCTCGCCCCCGGGCCAGTGCATCTTCTGCCGCCTCGTGGCGGGCGAGATCCCGTCCGCCAAGGTGTTCGAGGACGAGCAGACCATCGCCTTCATGGACATCGGCCAGGTCAATCCCGGCCATGTGCTGGTGGCCAGCAAGCGCCATGCCGTGACCCTGCTGGACCTCACGCCCGACGAGGCCGGCGCCGTGATGCGCACGGCCCAGCGCGTGGCGCAGGCCGTGCAGTCAGCGTTCGACCCCGAAGGCATCAGCCTGTTCCAGGCCAACGGCGCGGCGGGCGGGCAGACCGTCTTCCACTTCCACCTGCATGTGCTGCCGCGCCACGAGGGCGACGGCGTGGGCCTGGGCTGGCCGCGCAAGGAGCCCGGCATGCAGGCGCTGCAGGACCATGCCGAGCGCCTCAGGAAGGCGCTGGCCTGAGCGGACTCAGGCCAGGGCTGCGTACTTGGCGAACACGGCCTCCAGCTGGCGCATCCAGTGGGCGCGCTGCTGGGGCGTGACGAAGCTGGCGTCAAAGCTGTTGACCGCCAGCTGCCAGGCCTGCTGCGAGTTCATGCCCGTGGCGGCGAACAGCTGCAGGTAGTTCTCGTTCACGTAGCCGCCGAAGTAGGCCGGATCATCGGAATTGACCGTGACCTTGAGACCCGCCTCCAGCAGCTGCGGCAGGTTGTGCTGCGCCAGGTCGGCCACCACGCACAGCTTGAGGTTGGACAGTGGGCAGACGGTCAGCGGCACGCCGTCGCGCACCAGGCGCTGCATCAGGGCCTCGTCTCGCGCGGCCTGCACGCCGTGGTCTATGCGCTCGGAATGCAGCACGTCCAGCGCGCCCCAGATATAGGCGGGAGGTCCCTCCTCGCCCGCATGCGCGACCAGGTGCAGGCCCAGCTCGCGGCAGCGCGCGAACACGCGGGCGAACTTCTCGGGCGGGTTGCCGACCTCGCTGCTGTCCAGGCCCACGCCGATGAAGCGGTCGCGCAGCGGCAGCGCGGCCTCCAGCGTGGCGAAGGCGTCCTCCTCGCTGAGGTGGCGCAGAAAGCTCAGGATCAGCGCCGACGAGATGCCCTGCTCTATCTCCGCATCGCGGCAGGCGCGGTACAGGCCGTTGATCACGGTCTCCATGCCCACGCCGCGCTGGGTGTGGGTCTGGGGGTCGAAGAAGATCTCGGCATGGACCACGTTGTCCTGCGCGGCACGCGTCAGGTAGGCGCGCGCCATGTCGTAGAAATCCTGCTCGTACAGCAGCACGCTGGCGCCGGCGTAGTAGATGTCCAGAAAGCTTTGCAGGTCGGTGAAGGCATAGGCGCGGCGCAGGTCTTCCACGCTGGCATAGGGCAGCTTCACGCCGTTGCGCTGGGCCAGCGCGAAGATCAGCTCGGGCTCCAGCGAGCCTTCGATGTGCATGTGCAGCTCGGCCTTGGGCATGGCCTTGAGCAACTGGGGCAGATGCGCGGCATCCACGGCGGGTACGGTGTGCATCAGCAGACTCCGAAGGTGATGCCGCTGGCCCGGAGGTAGCGGCGGTAGGCGGACGACATGCGGTCGGCCGCAGAGTGCATTTCGGCGCGCGGGTCCAGCGGCAGGCACTTGGGCTGCTGCGACTCCAGCACGGGCTGGTCCTGGCAGAAGATGGTGTGCTGGAATTCCTGCAGCTGTGCGTCGGGCGAATCGAAGTCTGCCACGGCCAGCCGGAACCAGACGCGGCTGGTCTCGGGCGTGACGGGGCAGATGAACAGGGCGATGGACTCGCGCCATCCGGCCCGGGTGGTGCCGGATTCGGGCAGCTTGGTCAGCACGGCGGCATAGGGCGCCGTGACTTCGTAGGTGTACTCGACCTCGGCCGCGCTGGTGGAGTGCAGGTTGGACTGCGGCTGCACGGCCTTGCAGCCCGTGGCCAGCACGCCCGTGGCCGTGGTCTCCACGGCATAGGCTTCGATGGCCGTGGCGTCGCGGCTGCCCAGCCAGCCTTCGTGGACAAAGCCGAAGTGCGACATGTCCAGGAAGTTCTCGATGATGCGCGGCGCGCTGGCGGCCACGTCGTAGGGGCCGCAGTTGAGCTTGCGCAGGTGCGCGTCCGCCTCGGCTTCAAACGCTGGCAGTGCCGCCAGGGCCGCCAGGGCCGGAACAGTCGAGAGCTCCTCGCCCGTGGCCAGCCGCACCCAGACCAGGCCGTAGGCTTCCTGTGCCTCGAAGGCCTTCACGCACTGCGAGGGCGGGGGCGTGAAGCTGGGCAGGGCCGGCACCTTGACGCACTGGCCGCTGTCGGCGAACTGCCAGCCGTGGTAGGGACATTCAAGGTGGCCGTTCTCGACACGGCCCATGGACAGGCGTGCGCCACGGTGCGGGCAGCGGTCCACGAAGACGCGGACCTGGCCTTGCGGATCGCGCCACAGCACCAGGGGCTGGTCCAGCAGTTGCACGCCCAGCGGCGCATCGACAACTTCGTGGGCCTGGGCCACGGGATGCCAGAGGGAGTTTTCGATCATGGGGGGAATCTCTTGCTGTCTGTCTGTGCCGCGGCGGCGGGCAGGCCGCGGCTGGGAGCGAGCATAAACCCGCTCGATGCGCAGCACAGGTACGGTACAGGTACACCTGTGCTGCGCATGAACGCCAAGGCCGCCCGAAGGCGGCCCTGGCGGCAACAGGCAACCCGGCCTGCGCCGGGTGGCCTGGCGTCTGTCTTACTTGCTGTCCTGGCCCGGCACCTTGCCTTCCACGCCCTTGACGTAGAAGTTGATGCCCGTCAGGAACTTGTCTTCGGCCACGGCGTCGGCGGCCAGCAGTTCCTTGCCGTCCTGGCCTGTGATCGGGCCCTTCCAGATGTGGAAGGTGCCGTCCTTCAGACCCTTCTTGACCTCTTCGATCCGGGCCTTGGCCTCGGCGGGCACGTCATCGGCCAGCGAGACGATGTCGATCGCGCCTTCCTTCACGCCCCACCAGGTCTGCTGGCTGCTCCACTTGCCGTCCAGCATCTCGCGCACGGTCTTGGTGTAGTAGGGAGTCCAGTTGATGATGGCCGAGCCCAGGTGGGCCTTGGGGCCGTAGGCCGTCATGTCGGAGTCCCAGCCGAAGGCGCGCTTGCCCTTTTCCTCGGCCGTCTTGAGCACGGCGGCGGAGTCGGTGTTCTGGAACAGGATGTCGGCGCCGCCGTTGATCAGCGAAGTCGCAGCCTCGGTTTCCTTCGGGGGGGCGAACCACTCGTTGACCCAGACCACCTTGGTCTTGATCTTGGGGTTCATGGACTGCGCGCCCAGCGTGAAGCTGTTGATGTTGCGCAGCACTTCGGGAATCGGCACGGAGCCGACCACGCCCAGCACGTTGGACTTGGTCATGGAGCCCGCGATGATGCCGGCCAGATAAGCGCCTTCGTAGGTGCGGCTGTCGTAGGTGCTGACGTTGGCGGCGGTCTTGTAGCCGGTGGCGTGCTCGAACTTCACATCGGGGAAGTCGGGAGCGATCTTCTGGATGGGCTCCATGTAGCCGAAGGTGGTGCCGAAGACCAGCTTGTTGCCGTTGGCGGCCATGTCGCGCAGCACGCGCTCGGCGTCGGCGCCCTCGGGCACGCTCTCGACGTAGGAGGTCTTGATCTTGTCGCCGAATTCCTTCTCCAGCGCCAGGCGGCCCTGGTCGTGGGCAAAGGTGTAGCCGCCGTCACCGACGGGGCCCACGTAGGCGAAGGCGATCTTCAAAGGCTCGGTTGCAGCGGCAGCAGGGGCCTCGGCAACGGGAGCGGGCGCAGGCGCGGCCTCCTCCTTCTTGCCACAGCCGGCCAGCGCGGCGGCGGCCACGGCCGACAGCGCTGCCACCTTGATCAGGGAGCGTTTGTGAAGATCAGTCATCGAAGTTTCCTCAAGTGGTCCTGCGGCAGGCAGGAAGAAGGCGGTGTCCGCAGGGGCGCAGACCCGCCGCGATGGGTCCCGAGAATAAAGCAAGAATGGCGCCAGCCGGCTGCGCCAGAGCCACCAGGCATGCGGGAAAACCACATTTTGGGGGCTTTGCACAATCGTGGTGCATAGGGCGGACCCGTCTGGCGGATCGCGGCAGAAAAAAGGGCCCCGAAGGGCCCTTGTTGCATGGACTGCCGCCGGATCACTTGGCGCCCGGCACCTTGCCTTCGACGCCGTTGACGAAGAAGTTGATGCTGGTCATGAAGCCCAGGTCGCCGACCTGGCCTGCCGTCAGCACTTCCTTGCCCGCGTTGTCCTTGATGGGGCCGGTCCAGACGGCGAAGCTGCCGTCCTTCAAGCCGTCGCGTGCCTTGGCGACCTTGTCCTTGATGTCCTGGGGCACGTCGTCGGCGATCTTCACGAGGTCGATGGCGCCTTCCTTCACGCCCCACCAGAACGAGCCGCCCTGCCACTTGCCGTCCAGCGTGTCCTGGGTGACCTTGCTGTAGTAAGGCCTCCAGTCGATCACGGCCGAGCCCAGGTGGGCCTTGGGCGCGAAGGCGCTCATGTCGCCGTCCTTGCCGAAGGCGCGCGCACCGCGTTCCTCGGCCGTCTTGAGCACGGCCGGGGAGTTGGTGTTCTGGTAGAGCACGTCCACGCCGCCGTTGATCAGCGAGGTGGCGGCCTCGGACTCCTTGGGCGGGGCGAACCACTCGTTCACCCAGACCACCTTGGCCTTGATCGAGGGATCGACGCTTTGCGCACCCAGCACGAAGCTGTTGATGTTGCGCACCACTTCCGGGATAGGCACCGAGGCCACGACGCCGATGGTCTTGGTCTTGGTCATGCCGCCGGCCACGATGCCAGCCAGGTAGGCGCCCTCGAAGGTCTTGGTGTCGTAGGTGGCCACGTTGTCGGCATTCTTGTAGCCGGTGGCGTGCTCGAACTTCACGTCCTTGAGGTCGGCCGCCACCTTCTGCACGAACTCCTGGTAGCCGAAGCTGGTCGCGAAGATCAGCTTGTTGCCCTGGCCGGCCATGTCGCGCATCACGCGCTCGGCATCGGCGCTCTCGGGCACGCTTTCGACAAAGGAGGTTTCCACCTTGTCGCCGAACTTCTCCTGGATGGCCTTGCGGCCCAGCTCATGCTGGAAGGTCCAGCCGCCGTCGCCGATGGGGCTGACGTACATGAAGCCGATCTTGAGCTTCTCGGCCGGCGCCTGCGCTGCGGGCGCGGCAGCGGGAGCCGGCGCTGCGGCCTCTTCCTTCTTGCCGCAGGCGGTCAGGGCCGCCACCGAGATGGCCGACAGGCCGATCATCTTCACAAGCGTGCTTTTGAGGCCAGGTTTCAGGGTGCGTTCGCGCAAAGCGGGCATGCGTTTGTCCTTTTGTGGTTCTGGAGGGAGAGAGAAACAATGAAAGCGTCAGGAGCCCGGGTAGAAGGGCTTGCCCAGCGAGGCCGGCATGTTGGCGCGGATCCAGGTCGGATTGCGCGAGATCAGCACCAGCACGACGATGGTCGCCAGGTACGGCAGCATGGACAGCAGTTGGCTGGCCACCTGCACGCCCGTGGCCTGCAAATGGAACTGCAGCATGGTCACGCCGCCGAACAGGTAGGCGCCCAGCAGCACGCGCGCAGGGCGCCAGGTGGCGAAGGTGGTCAGCGCCAGCGCGATCCAGCCCCGGCCCGACACCATGCCCTCCACCCACAGCGGTGTGTAGACGGTGGAGATGTAGGCACCGGCCAGACCGCACATGGCGCCGCCGAAGACCACGGCCGCCAGGCGGATGCGGCGCACCGGATAGCCCAGCGCGTGGGCCGACTGGGGCGACTCACCCACGGCGCGCAGCACCAAGCCGGCCCGCGTGCGGTAGAGGAACCAGACCAGGGCCGCCGCAATGGCCACCGCGCCATAGACCAGCGGATGCAGGCGAAACAGCGCCGTGCCCACCACGGGCAGGTCGGACAGCCAGGGCACGGCGAACTTGGGCAGCTCGGGCAGGCGCGCCTGCACATAGCCCAGGCCCAGGAAGGCCGAGAAGCCCGTGCCGAACAGCGACAGGGCCAGCCCCGTCGCGTACTGGTTGGTGTTCAGCCAGATCACCAGCACGCCGAAGATGGCGGCCAGCAGCGCGCCCGCACCCATGCCGGCCAGAAAGCCCACGGTGGTGCTGCCCGTGTGGACCACGGCGGCAAAGCCCGCGATGGCGGCGCACAGCATCATGCCCTCGGCACCCAGGTTGACGATGCCGGCCTTTTCATTGATCAGCAGGCCCAGCGCGGCCAGCGCCAGCACGGTGCCGGCGCTGAGCGTGGAGCCCAGCAGCAGTGCGTAGGATTCCATCAGCGGGCCTCCTTGACGGCAGGCGCCGCTGCGGGCGGGACCACGGGCGTGCGGGACACCCAGCGCACGCGGTAGGCCACCAGCGTGTCGCAGGCCAGCAGCGTGAACAGCAGCAGGCCCTGGAACACGCCGGTCAGCGCCTTGGGCAGGCCCAGGCGCGACTGGGCGAGTTCGCCCCCGATATAGAACATGCTCATGAGAATCGCGGAAAAGATCATGCCCACGGGATGCAGGCGGCCGACGAAGGCCACGATGATGGCGGCGAAGCCGTAGCCGGCCGGGACATAGGGCGTGAGCTGGCCCAGCGGGCCGGCCACTTCCAGCGCACCGGCCAGGCCGGCGGCGGCGCCCGAGATCAGCAGCGCCGTCCACAGCGCACGGCGCGAGGAAAAGCCCGCGTAGCGTGCGGCGGCCGGAGCCAGCCCACCGACCTGCAGCGCAAAGCCGGCGCGGGTGCGGAACAGGAAGATCCACAGCATGGCCGCCGCGGCCAGCGCCAGCAGCAGGCCGATATTGGTGCGCATGCCCTGCATCAGCTTGGGGATCTGCGTGACGCGCTCGAAGGTCTTGGTCTGCGGGAAGTTGTAGCCCATGGGGTCCTTCCACGGCCCGTAGACCAGAAAGCCCAGCACCAGGGTGGCCACGTAGACCAGCATCAGGCTGACCAGGATTTCATTGGCATTGAAGCGGTCGCGCAGCAGGGCCACGATGCCGGCCCAGACCATGCCGCCCAGCATGCCGGCCACCAGGATGGCGGGCACGATCCAGGGCCCCGTGGTCTTGTCCGCCAGCAGCGCCACGCCGCCTGCGGCCACGGCGCCGATCACGAACTGGCCTTCGGCACCGATGTTCCACACATTGGAGCGAAAGCACACGGCCAGGCCCAGCGCGATCAGCAGCAGCGGCGTGGCCTTGACGGCCAGCTCGCCCAGCGCATAGGTGGACTTGACGGGGTCCCAGAAGAAGGCCTGCAGGCCGCGCACCGGGTCCTTGCCCAGCACCACGAACAGGCACACGCCGATCAGCACCGTGATGGCCAGCGCCAGCACGGGCGAACCGTAGGTCCACAGCTTCGAGGCCTGGGGGCGTTGCTCAAGCTTGAACATGGGCACCTCCCTTGGTGGCACTCGGGGCGGCGTTCGGGGCGGCAGCACCGTCCCACAGGCCGCTCATCCACTCGCCGATCTGCTGCACGGTGGCATCGGCCCGCGCCACGGAGGGCGACAGCCGGCCCTTGGCCACCACATGCAGGCGGTCACATATCTCGAACAATTCGTCCAACTCCTCGCTGAGCACCAGCACGGCGCAGCCCTCGTCGCGCAATTGCAGGATGGCGCCGCGGATCTGCGCGGCCGCCCCCACGTCCACCCCCCAGGTGGGCTGGGAGATGATGAGCAGCGCGGGCCTGGCATCGATCTCGCGGCCCACGATGAATTTCTGCAGGTTGCCGCCCGACAGCGACTGCGCCGCCGCGTTGGGGCCGCCGGCCTTGACGTTGAAGCGCGCAATGATGGCGCGCGCCTGCTCCTGCAGCTGGCCCATGCGAATCCAGCCGCCTTTGCCCAGCGCGGTCTTGCGCGTCAGCAGCAGGTTGTGCGCCAGGCCCATGCTGGGCACGGCGCCGCGGCCAAGGCGTTCCTCCGGCACGAAGTGCAGGCCCAGCGCACGGCGCCGGCCCGGGCCCAGGCGCCCCGCCTCCCGGCCGGCAATCTGCACCATGTCGGGCGCTGCGCGCGTGTCCTCGCCGGACAGCGCATACAGCAATTCCTTCTGGCCATTGCCCGAGACACCGGCGATGCCCACGACTTCGCCCGCGCGCACATCGAGCTGTATGCCCTGCAGGTCCACGCCGAAGGGCTCCGAGCGCGGCAGCGCCAGGCCCTGCACGCGCAGCACGCTGGCGCCGACCTGGGATTCGCGGTGCGTGAGCTCGGGCGGCTCCGAGCCGATCATCAGCCGCGACAGCGAGGCATTGCTCTCCACGGCCGGATTGCACACGCCCGTCACCTGCCCGCCGCGCAGCACGGTACAGGCCGTGCACAGCGAGCGGATCTCGTGCAGCTTGTGGCTGATGTAGAGGATGGAGCAGCCCTCGGACGCCAGGCGGCGCAGCACGACGAAGAGCTTTTCCACCGCCTGCGGCGTGAGCACCGAGGTGGGCTCGTCAAGAATGAGCACGCGCGGGTGCGTGAGCAGGGCGCGGATGATTTCCACGCGCTGCATCTCGCCCACGCTCAGCGTGTGCACGGGGCGGTGGGGATCGACCTCCAGCCCGTAGTCATGCGCCGTGGACTCGATGCGCTGCACCACCTCGGCCAGCGGCAGGCTCTTGTCCAGGCCCAGCCAGACGTTCTCGGCCACGGACAGCGTGTCGAACAGGCTGAAATGCTGGAACACCATGGCGATGCCCAGCTGGCGCGCCTCCTGCGGGTTGCGGATGTGGACCGGCTTGCCATCGACCTCGATGCGGCCCTCGTCGGGCTTGACGGCGCCGTAGATGATCTTCATCAGCGTGGACTTGCCGGCGCCGTTCTCGCCCAGGATGGCATGCACTTCGCCGGCGCCCACGGTCAGCGAGATGCCGTTGTTGGCCACCACCGCCGGATAGCGCTTGGTGATGCCTGTCAGCTGAAGCCGCGGCGGCGCTGCTGCTGGCAGGGGGACTGTATCGGGGGGATTCATGGCTGGGATTGTCTTTCAATTTCTGCAACAAACTGGAACACAAGTCCTTGAAACCGCCTCGGCGGCCCTCATATCGGCCATCACTTTGTTCACCCAAAAGGCGGTTCCTGTCGCCGTCGCCTAGCGGGCACGGGACATCAGCGCCACCTGCCGCACGGCGTCGCGCAGCCAGCGCGTGGACGCGCCCATGTGCGTGCGGGCATGCCACAGCTGGTAGTACACCAGCGGCGCAAACTCCACCGGGCAGGGCAGGATCACCAGGGGCAGGCGCTGGCTGAAGCGCTCGCAGAACAGCCGCCCCGTGGTCAGCACCAGCAAGCTGGTGGCCACGATGTCGGGAATCAGGCTGAAATGCGCGCAGCGCGCCGCCACCTGGCGCTGCAGGCCCATGCGGGAGAGCTGGTCGTCGATCACGCCGCGCGCGCCCGGGTAGGTGGGCGTGGGCGCGATGTGCTCGGCCTCCAGCCACTGGGCCACGTCCCAGCCGCGGCGCACGGCCGGGTGCTGGGGGCTGACCAGGCAGACCACCTCGTCCTCGAACAGGCTGGCCATGTGCAGGCCCTGCGGCGGCTCGGGCCAATTGCCGATCACCACGTCCACATCGCCCTGGGCCAGTTGCACCTCGTAGTGCGCGTCGCCGTTGAGGGCCAGGATGTCCACGGGGCAGCCGGGCGCCTCGGTCTTGAGGTGGGCCACCAGGCGCGGCAGGAACAGCGGGTCCAGGTAGTCGCTGGCGGCGATGCGGAAGGTGCGCGTGGAGGTGCGGGGATCGAAATGCCGTGCATCGCTGAACAGGCCTTCGGCCGCGCGCAGGATGTCGGCCGCCGGCTGCACCATGCGCAGCCCGGCCTCGGTGGGCTGCATGTGCGCGCCCGAGCGCACCAGCAGCGAATCGCCGGCCAGGTCGCGCAGGCGCTTGAGCGCGGCGGACACCGCCGGCTGGTGCATGCCCAGGCGCAATGCGGCACGCGAGACGCTGCGCTCGGTCAGCACCGTGTGCAGCACCCGTATCAGGTGCAGATCAATCTTGTCGAACAGGGCCTGGTCGCGCATGTAGCGAAGCAATCAGCGAAAAAAAGAGCGGTCGCGCCGGGGACGCGCCGCAGGTCATGGGGAGCCCGCAGCGTAACCCAGCCATGACCCCCGCCAGCTAGATACAAGCACCAAGAATGCCCTGAGCAGGGGCGGTTAAACACTTGTGCACGCAGCACATGCAATATGCGAGCCAGTCGCCGGCAAACCATTGTCCAAACCTATACAGACTTGCAGACTGTTAGCGTGATTCAATGAAATCGCTTCAAAAGGAAGTGGATTGCAGGAGACAAGACGATGAAACAGCCAACCCCTTTTTCGGGCATGGTGGCCGCAGCCACGCTCGCCAGTGTGCTGACCGCCTGCGGCGGCAGCGGTGATTCAGGCCTGGGTGTCATCGAGATACGCAGCCTGTCCAACCGGGCCGACATGATCAGCGACGGCAATGCCTATATTGAAATTGTGCTGCCCAAGGGCAGCCCGCCCGGTGCGCTGAAGGTGGCGCTCAATGGCACGGATGTCACCGCCCGGTTCGCCCAGCGCGCCAATGGCCGGATTCTGGGCCGGGTCGAGGGATTGAGGGTGGGCGCCAACACCCTCACCGCCACGGCGGCCGGCAGCGCGAGGGCACGGCTGGACATCACCAACCATGGCCGGGGCGATCCCATCTTCGCCGGGCCGCAGACCGCGCCGTGGATCTGCGCCACGCGCAATGGCGCGCAAGCCACCGTTTCCGTGCCGGGCACGGCACTTTCGGCGACCGTGACCACGCGCGTCAGCGGTCTCGATACCGATCCGGTGGATGTCCAGTGCAATACCAGGACCCAGTACACCTACTACTACATGCCCAAGGCCAGGCAAGGCAGCGCCTGCACGATGGGTCCGGCAGGCGCCACGCCCTGTCATGTGGCCTACGCCCCATCGCAGCGCCCGGCCGACAGCGAGATCGCCGACTTCACCAACGACCGCGGAGATACGGTCAAGCACCTGCTGCGCATGGAAACTGGCGTCATGGGCCGCGGCACCTTCCAGATCCTGGCCTACCATGACCCCGCGCTTGCCTGGACGCCCTGGGAGCCGCAAAAGGGATGGAACGGCAAGGTACTGTGGCGATTCGGCGCAGCCGCTTCCGGCAATCGCTTCCAGGAGCCGGCGGTCAACCTCCTCGACCAGTTCAGCGGCAGCCTGCCGTTCGACCCCAACGCGCTCGCGGCAGGCCACATGGTCGTGAAAGCCATGCTGACCAACCACCTGCACAACAACAACGAGTTGCTGGCCGCCGAGAACATGATGCGCATCAAGGAGCACCTGATCGAGAACTACGGCGAAGTGCGCTACACCATGGGCGACGGCGACTCGGGTGGCTCCATGATGCAGACAGTGATCGCCTCCGCCATGCCGGGTCTGCTGCAGGGCATACAGACGGGGCTGAGCTATCCCGATGCGGTGTCCACCTGGATGGAAACACGCGACTGCGGCCTGCTGTCCAACTACTACAGGACGGCCGCAGGACAGGCACTGAGCGACATCGCGAAGGCCGCCATCAATGGCCATCCGGCCAGCTACTGCGACAAATGGGTAGGGAGCTTCATCGCCCCCCAGAACCCCCGGCTGCCCGACAACTGCGGCGTGGGCTTTCCCGCCTCCATCGTCTACGACCCGCGCACACGCGGCCAGGGCGTGCGCTGCTCGATCCACGACATGCTGGTCCCGGTGTTCGGGACGTTCAAGGACACCGACGGCCACACCAAGCCGCAGCTGCCGTATGACAACACGGGCCTGCAGTACGGACTCAAGGCACTGCAGTCGGGCGCCATCGACGCGGAGGCTTTCGTGCAGCTCAACGAAGGCATCGGCAGCTACACCAACGACATGGACTGGACCGGCGGCACTGCGTCCAGGCCGGCAGCCCGCGAGCGGGCCGCGGCCAGCCTGCTGCCCAGGCTCTACAGCAGTGGCCTCACCAGCAACGGCAGGAACCTGTCCCAGGTGGCCATCATCGACCTGCGGCCCGAGGGCGGCAGCGACATCCACATGACCTGGCGCAGCCTGCAGCAACGCGCACGGCTGGATGCCGCCAACGGCCACCATGACAACCACGTGATCCGCGCCAGCAAGGGCATGGTCCCGCTGCTGATCGCCCCTGCCATGCGACGCGAGGCCTTTGTCATGATGGACCGCTGGCTGACCGCCGTGGAGCGCGACACCACCGGCGCGGCGCTGGCACAGAAAGTGGTGCGCAACAGGCCTTCGGATGTCAGGGATGGATGCATCGCCGCAACGGGAGCCGCCCCTTCGGATCTCGACAAAGTCCTGGCCCTGGACGACCCAGCCTGTCCCCTCAAGCCGACCCTGTCGCCACGCCAGGTGGCCGGAGGTCCGCTCGCGGAGGACATCTACCAGTGCCAGCTCAAGCCCCTTTCGTTCACCAGCCCGGAGTACGCCGGCATCACCTTCAGCCCGGCACAGCAAAAGCGCCTTGCCGCAGTGTTTGCGGCAGGAGTGTGCGACTGGAGCCAGGCCGGAACGGGCCAGAGCCAGGAGGCGGCCTTCCTGACCGATTTCAGTGCCGGCCCGGCGGGCACCAAGGCCGGGCCTGCGCCGGTCTCGCGCAACGATTGAGCTGCACCCTGCGCGAAGTCCCGCAGGGGTCCGGGGGCCGGTGATCAGGGTTTGCAGCGTGCCAATCCAGGCAATGAAGCAGCAGACTTTCATTGAAGATTTGCATCAAGCACCATGCAGCCGCCCACGATCAACGCCGTCCTCAAGTCCGCGCCCTTTGCGCCCCACCTGAGCAGGGCCCACCTGCTCAGGTTGCGGCGGGAGGTGCTGTTGCGGCACATACCGGCCGGCGCCCCGCTTTGCCACAAGACGCACCGGGCCGGCCACTGGGCCGGCATCGTCCAGGGAACGGTCAAGATCCATGCGCTGTCGCCTACCGGGCGCAGCACCACGCTGGCCACCTTTACCCCGGGTTGCTGGTTCGGCGAGGGCACACTGCTCAAGCACGAATGCTGGCCGTTCGACGCGACGGCGATCGAGGATACGCTGGTGGCACTGATGCCGGCCAGCACCTTTCACTGGCTGCTGGAGCGCAGCCTCGGCTTCAACCGCTTCCTGCTGGACCAGCTCAATGCGCGCCTGGGCCAGTTCATCGGCCGCTGCGAGCATGCGCGGCTGCACCATTCCAGCCGCCATGTGGCGCACTGCATCTCGGAGCTGACCGATTCGAGGCTGTATCCGGACACCGGCAACCGGCACCTGGGCATGTCGCAGGAGGAGTTGGCCAGCCTGGCCGGCGTGTCGCGCCAGATCGTCAATCGCACCCTGGGAGAGCTGGAGGACATCGGAGCGGTCCGCGTCTCCTATGGGGCATTGACCCTGATCGATCCCGAGGGACTGCGTCGCTTCAGCGAATCCTTCGAATGAGGCGCGGCCCCGGCGCTCATGCGGCCTCCAGCACCTCGACGCGGTTGCGGCCCTTGCGCTTGGCCGCATAGCAGGCCATGTCGGCCGAGCGCAGCGCGCTGCTGACCGTGTGCTGGCGGGCATCGAGCACCACCATGCCGACGCTGGCGCCCATCAGGTAGCGCTGGCCCTCGTGCGCGCCTTCCCAGTCCTGCACGGCCATGCACAGGCTCTGCGCCAGCAGCATGCCCTGCTCGGCCGGGACGCCGGCCAGCAGCACGGCGAACTCGTCGCCGCCCAGGCGCGCCACCCAGCCCAAGGGCCGCACCACGCTGTCGATCAGCCGGGCCATGTGGCACAGCACCTCGTCGCCGGCCGCATGGCCTCCCTGCTGGTTGACGTGGGCGAAGTGGTCCAGGTCCAGGAACAGGATTACGCCATGGTGCGGCATGGGAGAAATGGCGACTTCGACCGCGGCCGTGGCCACGGCAGCAACCTCGGCGTCGGCTTGCGAGGAAGAGGCCTCTTCCTGCAGCGCCTCGGCGGGCAGGCGCTGGGCGGCGCTGCATTCCTGCAGCCATTCATGCAGGCGCATGGCAAAGGCCTCGCGGTTGGGCAGCAGGGTCAGCGGATCGTGCATGGCCTTCCAGCCCGGCTGCTCGCGCACCAGGCGCTGCATGGTCACGTCCTCGACCACCCAGACCAGGGTGGGATCGGCCGGCACCACGGCGCGTGGCTCCAGGCCGCGCTGCAGGCGCTGCAGGCTCTGGCCGTGCAGGCGCACCCAGATGGGGCGGCCGTCCTTGCGGACAAAGCACTGCTCGCTGTCGAACTGGCCGTACATGTCCAGGTCCTTGCGCACACGCTCCAGCAACTGGGCGTGCGCAGCGTCGGAGGCGCACAGCTGGCGTATCGCCTGCCCCTGCAGTTCGCGCGGCGGATATCCCAGCATGCGCGCGGCCTGCAGGCCCACCAGCTCCAGATGCGCCGCATGCGTGACCACCAGGCCCACGGGCGCGTAGTCCATCAGCGTTTGCAGCTGCAGTTGCAGCCGGCCGACCTCGTGGGCCTGGTCCTGGCCCATCTGGCCCAGGCGGTGCAGGGCCTGCCACAGCGTGGAAGCCTCTCCCCAGGCATGGGTCCAGGGCATGCGCCAGCCGCCTTCCTCGGCATGGCCTGGCGCCGGCTCCGGCGCGGGATCGGGCTCTTCGGCCATCAGCCGCCCCTGGCTCGCCAGCCATTGGCGTGCACTGCGATGCAAGGCGGCCATGGGTTCGGTGACCAGGATCAGCAGCAGCACCAGCAGCGCGGTGACCCCCGCGACGGCTGCCAGCAGCCACCAGAGCACGCGCGGCGCCAGGCTGGGCGCAATGGCTTCCTCGGGCGTGATCCTGACCACCAGCCACTGCGGCAGCGGCATGCCGGCCGTCGTCACCAGGTAGCCGGCGCGGCGTTGGGTATCGGGGCCCACCTGCAGGCCGCCGGCGGAAGGGTCCTGCAACCAGTCCGCGCCCAGTCCGGGCTCGGCCTCGGCGCGCGCCGTCCAGCGCGACGGATCGGAGTGGGCCAGGATCTGCCCGTCGCGCTGCATGACCAGCAGCCGCCCGGCGGAGCGCGAAGGGTCGATGCCGGGCGGCAGCAGCGCCTGGCCGGACATGCGCACGCCCGCCGAAAGCACGCCGCTGACCGTGCCGTTGCCGGTGCGCAGCGGCACGGCGTACAGCAACTCCATCATTGCGGGATCGGCCCCCTTGCGGACCATGGTGGAGACCACGGGCTTGCCATCGGCCAGGCTGCGCCGCATCACGTCGCGCACGCCTTCGTCCAGATCGACCAGGGGTTCGGAGCGGCCGCCGCGCAGGCTCAATTGCAGTTGCCCACGCGCATCGGCCAGCTGCAATGTGTCGAACAGCCGCACGGATGCGTCTCCGCGCAGCATCTCGCCCATCAGGCGGCTGGGGTCGCCGCCCTGGTCGGCCATGCCCTGGGCCAGCACCCACAGCAGGCGCTGCTGCTGCTCCAGCCGCGAGGCCAGCATGCGCGCCACGGTATCGACCTCGTCGGCCTGCCGGGCCATGGCGCGCTCCAGCGTCTGCTGGCGCATGCTGTGCGATACCCACCAGGCACTGCCCAGGCCCACCACAAGCACGGCCGCCGCGGCCAGCGCCAGCACCGTGCAGCGCATGGCGCCCCAGCCTGTGGACGCGCGCGGCCACGAGGGCGAGTCCGGCACCTGCGGAGCATCCTGGGATGCCAGCAGCGCCTGGAAAAAGGGGGATCGACGGGCGTCCAGTGACATGACGCCCTCAATATATGCAGACCCGAAAGCCGTCCCACTGGGTGGAACCCGCGAACCAGTGGATACCCCGCCCCGCAAGTCCCGGCGCTTGCAGGCCGGCACCCGTCAGCGGCGTGGGAATCAGCCTACCGCCAGCACCTCGAGCGCCGCAGGCTTGGGCAGATCGATGACATTGCCCCGGCCCGCGATGAGTCCATGTTCACGCAACTGGCGCAGGACGCGCGAGAAGGTCTCGGGCGCAATGCCGAGCTGGGCGGCGATCAGCCGCTTGCGCAGGTGCAGCGTCACGCGCAGGCCCCCGGCCTCGTGCGGCATGGCATGGCGCAGCAGCCACTGTGCACAGCGTGCCTCGGCATCCTTGGACAGGCGGCTCACGGCCAGCTCGGTCTGGGCGCAGTAGGCCTGGGCCATGTCCTGCAGCAGTTGCTGGGCGGGAGAAGGCAGTTGCGAGACGGCCTGCAGGAAGTCGGCCTGGGGCAACTGCTGCACGCGGACATCGCTGTCGGCCAGCATGTCCAGGCTGCTGCCGCGCCGCTGCAGCACAAAGGCCGCATCCAGCCAGGCCGGCCCCTCCACCACACCCAGCTGGTGGCGCATCTGCCCACCCTGGCCGATGCCCAGGAGCACGCGACCGCGTTCCAGATACATCACCGTATCCGGCGACTGCCGACGCAGCCTGAGCCAGGTACCCGCGGCCAACACCTGGGCGGAACCCGGCGCGAAGGCGAAAGCTTGCAAGGAAGACAGGGCGAACATGCACGCAACTTTGCCGGCTTTGCAGCCGCCGCGTTTTGAGCCACGTCAATCGGCCGCCAGCACGCACGCCGACAGGCGGCATACTTGTCACAAGTATGTCACCAATGAAACGTAATGTATCCAACTGAAAAGTTGAGCCCATGATCGATCCCCAGATGCTCGCCAGCCTGCCCGCTGCGGCGGCCGTGCTGTCGGCCGCAGTGCGGTCCGGTGCAGGCCCCGTGGCACAGCTCATGCGCGCGGGCGGCCTGTACTGTGTCTTCCAGCCGCTGGCCGACTTGCGCAGCGGCAGCATCTATGCGCATGAGGCGCTGATCCGCGGCCCCCGGGGCATGCCGTTGCACACGCCCGACGCCTTGCTCAAGGGCGCTGCGGCCGAGGGCATTCTTCGGGAATTCGAGCTGCTGGCGGTCTGCGTGGCGCTGCAGGACTGGGGCCGCCAGGGCGCGCCGGGCCGGCTGTTCGTCAACCTCAGCGCCCAGGCGCTGGTGCAGGCCGTGGGTGTCTGCGGCCCCGGCATGGTCGGGGACACGGTGCGCGGCTTCGGCGTGCAGGCGCGGTCCCTGGTGGTGGAGATCACCGAGCACGACCATGTGACCGACATGCCCGCCGTCTGCGCCGCCGTCAAGGCCGTGCACGCCACGGGCGCGCGCCTGGCGCTCGACGACTTTGGCGACGGCCGCTCCAGCCTGCGCCTGTGGTCCGAGGCCAAGCCGGACTTCGTCAAGATCGACAAGTACTTCATCCACCAGATCGAGCAGCGCCCGGCCACGCTGCAGCTGCTGCAGGCCATCAAGGGCATTGCCGAGGTCTTCGGAACCACGCTGATCGCCGAAGGCATAGAGACCGAGGACGAGCTGCGCACCCTGCGCGACCTGGGCATTGCGTACGGCCAGGGATGGCTGCTGGGCCGGCCCGCCGAAGCCGCCCAGCCGCAGATCAGCCCGCAGGCGCTGAGCGTGGCGCAGGACCCGCGCGTGGCCGTGCTGCCCCACCAGGGCCACAGCGCCCGCCCGGGCGTGCTGCGCAACCTGATGGTGATGCAGGCGCCCTGCGTGGCACCGGCGGCCAGCAACGACGAGGTGGCCGAGCTGTTCCAGGCCGGGCAGCAGCTGCACGCCATTGCCGTCGTGGAGGCCGGCCGGCCGCTGGCCCTCATCAACCGCCAGCAGTTCATGAACCACTACGCCACGCTGTACTTCCGTGAAGTCCACGGACGCAAGCCCTGCCTGGCCTTTGCCAACGTGCAGCCGCGCATCGTGGAGCTGGACTGCGATGTGGACCAGCTCGTCGGCATCCTGACCTCGCAGGACCAGCGCTACCTGAGCGACGGCTTCATCGTCACCGACAACGGCCGCTATGTGGGCCTGGGCACGGGCGAGCAGCTGGTGCGCCGCGTGACCGAGGCCCGCATCGAGGCCGCGCGCCACGCCAACCCGCTGACCTTCCTGCCCGGCAACATCCCCATCAGCCTGCACATGCAGCGCCTGCTGGACAGCGGCGCCGGCTTCGTGGCCTGCTACGCCGACCTCAACCACTTCAAGCCCTTCAACGACCACTACGGCTACTGGCGCGGCGACCAGATGATCCGCCTGGTGGCGCGGCTGGCCGTGGCGCACTGCGACGCGCGGCGCGACTTCGTGGGCCATGTGGGCGGGGACGACTTCATGCTGCTGCTGCAAAGCGAGGACTGGCAGCAGCGCTGCGAGGACATCGTCGGCGCCTTCGCAGGCGAGGCGCGCCAGCTGTTCGACGACCAGGCGCGCGAGGCCGGCGGCATCTGGGCCGAGGACCGCCACGGCATCCGGCGATTCTTTGCCTGCACCACGCTGTCCATCGGCGTGGTGCGCGTCGCGCCGGGCAGCCTGCTGGCACCCGAGGACATCGCCAACCTCGCGGCCCTGGCCAAGCAGCAGGCCAAGGCGCAAAGCCTGCCGGGGCGCGGCGCCATCGCGCTGCACACGCCGCACGATGAAGCGCGGCATCCGGCCCTGCACGGCACCGCAGCGGCCTGGCCTGCCTGAAACACGAAGCCCGCAGGCTCTTGCGAGACTGCGGGCGGGTGGCTGGCAGCGCATGGGCGCGGCAGGATGATCAGTTCACCGATGCACCCGATTCGTACCAGCGCTTGACCATGCCGCGCTCGTCATCGCTCAGGGCGCCCGGATTGCCGAAGGGCATCTTGCGCAGCTGCACCACCTGCTGGTAGATCTGCTGGGCATGGGCCTTGACCTGCTCGGGCGAGTCCAGGCGCACATTCTTTTGCTGCAGGGCGGCACCGTGGCAGACCACGCAATGCTGCTGCAAGAAGGGCGCGAGCTGGGCATAGCCGACGGCGCCGTCGGCAGGAGCGGCGGCAGCCGGGGACGCAGGGGCTGCAGGCGCAGCCGTGTCACCACCGGGAGCCGCTGCTGCGGGCTCGGTCGTTGCGGCAGGCGACTGCACGGCGGCGGGAGCCGGCGCAGGCGCTGCGGCAGGCGCCGGCGCGGGCTTGAGCCAGACGGCCGTGCCGACCAGCACCAGCACGCCAACCAGGGCGTAGGGCCAGGGATGGGCATTGCGGCCCAGCTTGAAGCCGTGGCGCATCACGAAGAACTGGCGGATGGCGGCGCCTGCGAACATCATCAGGATCAGCACCAGCCAGTTCAGCTCATGGCTGTACAGCCAGCCGTAGTGGTTGGACAGCATGGCGAACAGCACCGGCAGCGTGAAGTACGTGTTGTGCACGCTGCGCTGCTTGCCGCGCTTGCCGTGGATGGGGTCCACGGGCTGGCCTTCCTTCAGGGCCTTCACCACCGTGCGCTGGCCGGGGATGATCCAGAAGAACACGTTGGCGCTCATCGAGGTCGCCAGCATGGCGCCCATCAGCAGGAAGGCGGCCTGGCCCGGGAAGATGTGGCAGGCCAGGAAGGCCGCGATGCACACCAGCACCAGCACCATGGCGCCCACCGTGGCGTCGCCGTTCTTCTTCTGGCCGAAGACGCGGCAGATGCCGTCGTACAGCAGCCAGAACACGACCAGGAAGGCCAGGGCCGAGGCAATGGCCGCAGCCGAGCCCATGGCATTGGGATCGGCCGGATTGACGAGGTAGATCTTGGCGTTCCACAGGTACGACACCGTCAGCAGCGCAAAGCCGCTGAGCCAGGTGGTGTAGCTTTCCCAGTAGAACCAGTGCAGGTGGTCCGGCAGCTTGGGCGGGGAGACATTGAACTTGACAGGGTGGTAGAACCCACCGCCGTGCACGGCCCAGAGTTCGCCGCTGACGCCCTGCTTCTTGAGATCGTCATCGACGGGCGGCGTCAGGCTGCTGTCGAGGAAGACGAAATAGAAGGAGGAACCGACCCAGGCGATGGCCGTAATGACGTGGAGCCACCGCAACAGCAGGTTGGCCCAGTCGAGAATGTAGCTTTCCATAGCTCTCAACCTTGGCAGCGTGGGGGCCGCCGGTGTTCAACCTGCTCACCACTGCGGGCGCTCTGAGCAGAAGAAAAAGGCCGCGCACCCGGTAGATATACCGCCGGTGCACCGCTGCGACCATTTCGTAGACACAAAGTGTATGCAATTTTTCGCCAGCCCATCGGCTTGCGCAGCATCAATTCACTAGAGATTTCCCTGATTCCGCGCGGACACCGCGCTGCGCCGCTGCAGAAGCTGCGCCGCCACGGCCACCGCGATCACCTCGGGCTCCTTGCCCTTGATGCCGGGCACGCCGATGGGGCAGGTCACATGGTCCAGCTCGGCATCGCTGAAGCCGCGCTCGCGCAGCCTGCGCCGGAAGGTGGCCCATTTGGTGGCGCTGCCGATCAGGCCCACATAGGGCAGATCGCCGTGCTGGCGCTGGCGGCCCAGGCATTGGGCGACCACCTCCAGGTCCTCGGCATGACTGAAGCTCATGATCAGCACCTGGGAGCCTGCAGGCAGATCGGCCACGGCCGATTGCACGGGGTCTGAATACTCGCACTGCACGAGCTCGTGCTCCTCCTCGGGGAAGACCGAATCGCGGCTGTCCACCCACATCACGCGGTAGGGAAGATTGCACAGCAGGCGCACCAGCGCATGGCCGACGTGGCCTGCGCCGAACAGGGCCACGCAGTCGCGCGGCGGCTGCAGCCGCTCGCGCAGCATGTCCATGCGGCCCTGGGGCACCAGCACGAACCTCAGCATCACCACGCCGCCGCAGCACTGGCCCAGGCTGGGGCCCAGCGGATAGCGGTGCTGGTGCTCGGTGGCGACCTGGCCGCCCTGGCTACCCTGCTCGCCAAGCGTTGCCCAGCCGCGCAGCAGGCTGCGGGCCCTGTCGATGGCATCGAACTCCAGGTGCCCGCCGCCGATGGTGCCGGCCACGCGGTCGGCGAACACCGCCATCCAGGCGCCGCGCTCGCGCGGCACGGAGCCTCGCGAGTCCATCACTTCGACCCAGCACAGCGGCCCCTGCGCAAGGCCCTGCTCGACTTTGTTGAACGTGTCACTCCACATGGGCGCACCTGACAGCCCGTCGTGGCGCCTGCGGGCTTCGTTGGAATTTGTTGCGGGATTGTCCGCTGCGGCACTTGAGTTTTGCGCTCCGACTGCCGGTGCCGCAGTGTTTCAGGATACGCTCGCAATCATGCCCGATTCCCCTGATTCCACGCAGCACAGTTCCGTGCAAAAGCCACGTTCCGGCCGCCCCTGGCTGTGGGCCGGCCTGATGGCCGCCATTGCCTCCCTGGTCACGGCCTGCAAGTCCCCGCCCGGCCCCGGCCCGCGCCCCGACGACGTCAGCTCCAGCGCACAGCTGCAGTACCGCAAGGTGGCCGCCAACCATCTGTACGCGCGCAATGCCGATCGCATCTACAAGGGCCAGTTGCCGCCCATGCTCTACGCGATCGGCGTGCTCCAGGTCCAGATCGACCGCAACGGCCAGGTCCAGCGCCTGCACTGGATGCGCGCGCCCGGCCATGCCCCCGAGGTGGTGAGCGAGATCGAGCGCCTGGTGCGCGCCGCCGCGCCCTTCCCCGCCCCGGCCGGCGCCGCCCGCATCACCTATACCGATACCTGGCTCTGGGACAAGTCCGGCCGCTTCCAGCTCGACACGCTGACCGAGGGCCAGCTCTGAGCCTCAGGCCGCTGCGCACGGCTGGCCGTCGGCAAAGCTTCGGGCGCTTCTGAGCAGGCAGGTCACGGCATAGAGCACCAGGTCGTCCGGTGCGTCATCGTTCACGCGATCGATGACCTCGATGGCATAGCCCAGGTCCTGCGACAGCTGCGGCAGCACGCCTGCCGAGCGGTCGCCGGCCTGCAGGCCGGCCACCGCCTGGTCAGCGCTGGCGTGGTAGCCACGCAGCAAATCACGCGCGGCACATACCATGGCCGAGCCGGCGCGTTCGGCATGCAGCTCCAGCACGCCCAGGGCCGCTCCCATATGGCACAACGCATCCACCGCCAGCACCTCCTGGTGCTGCGGTGAGGGTTCCTGATGGCTGTGGCCCGATTGCTTCACTGTCTTCATGGCATCCCTTGCGCGGGACCGTGCTGGTCCCGAAGCAACAATACCTATCAGGTCCCTTGCAGTCAATACCTTTCCGGTCCATGATTGCCGGCGATGAAACAGACCGATCCTCAGTACAAGCTGCGCCTGCCGCAGGAACTCAAGGACCTCGTCGAGGAGGCAGCCAAGCGCACCGGCCGTTCCATGAACGCCGAAGTCGTGGCCCGGCTGCAGACCACGTTCGAGGCCCCCCTGCTGGGCCGCCTGTCGGCCTCGACGGACCCTTCGCTGGAATGCGAAGAGCCCGTGAGCATCTACGACATCAAGATGAGCGCCGAAGCCGTGGAGCGCATCGAAAAGCGCCTGGAACGCATAGAGCAGGCCGTGCTCGCGCCCGCTGCGCCGCAATCCGCCAGTGAAGACGGCGCAACCGGCGGCGCCTGATCCGCCCGCACAAAAGAAAACCGGCCCGCAGGCCGGTTTCGTTCAAAGGCCCCTCGGGGCCGGGATCATTCGACCACCTTGGTGATCTTCGAGCCCTGCAGCGACACGCCGGCTTCCAGGCCCGCGTTGGTCAGCACATAGCTGGTGACGGGGCCCTGGGCGGTCGTGGTGTCCACGCTGCCATTGGCGCCCACCTTGCCTGCGGCCACCGTGGCATCCGCGCCCACGGACCAGCCGTCGCTGGCCAGGAACTTGTCCAGCGCTTCCTGGGTGTTGAACACATAGATCACAGCCTTGGACTGGCCGCCTGCCTGCCAGCCCACCGAGGCGCCCGTGGTGCTGTAGAAGCCCTTGTTCTGGCCGCCGACGCGCAGCACGCCGCGGCCATGCTCCACACCGATGACGAAACTGCCGCCGATCACCGAGGGGAAGATCAGCACGCCCTTGGAGCGGGCCACCATTTCCTTGGAGCCCGGCGCCGTCTGGTACAGCCGCTCCAGCGCAGCGTTGGCGCGCGCATTGACTGTGGTGGAATCAGCACGCGGCGCGGACTGGGTTTCCGGCTTGGTGGTGGTGCAGCCGACCATGGCCACGCTGCCGGCCGCCAGTGCAGTGGCCATCACGACGGTACGCAAAGAAAACTGACGCATGGGAAAACCTGCCTTTCTTGATTGGACGTTTTGGGGAGACCCCATCGGTTCATTGGATTGATCACCTTGCCTCCCGGTCCCGGGCACCCCTACCAGTGCTCGCAAACCGCTTCGGAGACAGGCTGGGGACGATGCTAGGCCGCTTTGCGGTACTTGTGATGAGACATGTCACAAGTTGCGCCATAGGACTACAGGCCCGCAGGAAATGTCTGAAAATCCCGTTCCGGGCCGCCACAGCCGACACCGAAAGCCCGCTGATGCCAGAATGCACCCACAGCAACACCCGGCCCACCGGGCCCATCCACATCGAGGGAGTTCATGAAGTTCTGGAGCCACTTTCACCATCCCCAGGCAGCCATGGTGCTGTTGCGCGTCACGCTTGCGGTCCTGCTGCTTTTTCATGGCTGGGCCAAGATCCGCTACGGCATAGGCAGCATCGAGCGCATGGTGGAGTCCGCGGGCGCGCCGGGCTGGCTGGCCTATGCGGTGTATCTGGGTGAGGTGGTGGCGCCGCTGCTGCTGCTGGTGGGCCTGTGGGTGGTGCCCGCGGCGCTGGTGATTGCGGTCAACATGATCGTGGCCTTCGCGCTGGTGCACACAGGCCAGGTGATGCAGCTGCACAGCTCGGGAGGCTGGGCACTGGAGCTGCAGGCCTTCTTCTTCATCTCGGCCCTGGTCGTGGCCATGGGGCATTCCAAGGGCAAGTAGCCCGCACGCTTGCTGGAGCCCCAAGAGCAACGGCCCGCAATGCGGGCCGTTCGTCATTTCAGGTTTCACTCCAGGCCATCCCCCGACAGCCTGCGCCTGCAGTCCAGGGCTCAGGAGCCCCGGTACGTCGAATAGCTCCAGGGGCTGACCAGCAGGGGCACATGGTAATGCTGGTCGGCATGGGCCACGCCGAAGTCCAGGCTCACCTTGTTGAGGAAATTGGGCTCGGGCAGTTGCACGCCACGGGCCTTGAAGTAGGCCGCCACGTCGAATGTCAGCCGGTAGGTGCCGGTCCTGAGGCTGTTGTTGTCGAACAGCGGCGCATCGGTGCGGCCGTCGTGGTTGAGCACCAGGCTCTTGATCAGCGTGGCCTGGTCGCCATCGGTGGAATACAGCGCGACAGCCATGCCGGCTGCGGGGCAGCCATTCATGGTGTCGAGGACGTGGGTGCTCAGGCCCATGGAAATCTCCTGTGAGGCGGGAGCTGGCCCGCCCGGTTGTCATTGGTTGGTCGATGCACGAAGCGCGGCGCGCGACAGCACTCGCGGCCCCCTCGTGCATTCGCAAAGTGTATACAGTTTTTGTACGCCCTTGAAGTGCGCCATGCAGCTCGAGCCTAGGCAGATACCCGCACTTTCGACGCCGGCAGCGGCCCGTGCGCAGGCCTGCAACGCCATGCTTCTACACTGTGGTCCGCCGCCGCCCCGGCTGCAGGCCCTGCGGCCATCGCATACCGGGCGGCAAAGGACTTTCGCTCATTTCAACGGTTCCACTGTTTCATCTGCCAAGGAGATACCGATGCCATTTCGCTCCCCCTTGCTGGCAACCAGCCTGGCGCTGGCCATTGCCAGCCTGGCCGCCTGCAGCAGCACACAGCCGCCCGCGGCCTCGGCGCCGCCAGCGCCGGTGGCCGCAGCACCTGCACCGGCGGCAGCGCCCATCACGCAAAGCAATGCGGCCCAGGCGGCCAGTGCGGCCTATGACTTCGACATGGATGTATTCCATCCCGTCGTGGCCAGGAACGGCATGGTGTCCAGCGAGCAGGAGCTGGCCTCGCGCATCGGCCTGCAGATCCTGAAGTCGGGCGGCAATGCGGTGGATGCCGCCGTGGCCATGGGCTTTGCGCTGGCGGTGGCCCTGCCCAATGCCGGCAACATCGGCGGCGGCGGTTTCATGATCGTGCACGACGCCAAGAGCGGCAAGAACATTGCGCTGGACTTCCGCGAGGTCGCACCCTCCAAGGCCACGCGGGACATGTACGTGGGCGCGGACGGCAAGGTCATCGACGGCAAGTCGCTGTACACCCACTACGCCGTGGGCGTGCCCGGCACCGTGGCCGGCATGGAGCATGCATTGAAGAAATGGGGCTCTCTGCCGCTGTCCACGGTGATTGCGCCATCCGTGAAGCTGGCCGACAAGGGCTTTACGGTCAGCGAGACCCTGGCCAAGATCCTGGAGCAGGAAAAGAAGAACATGGGCCAGTGGCCCGCCACCCAGGCCATCTTCTGGCGCAACGGCGAGCCCCTCAAGCGCGGCGACCGCCTGGTGCAAAAGGACCTGGCGCAGTCGCTGCGCCTGATCGGGCAGCAGGGCTCCAAGGTGTTCTACGAAGGCGCCATTGCCCGCAAGCTCGCGGCCGAGATGGCGCCGCATGCGGGCGCCCTGTCGCTGCAGGATCTCAAGAACTACAAGGTGGTCGAGCGCGAGCCCGTGCGCGGCACCTATCGCGGCTACGAGATCGTGACCATGCCGCCCCCGTCCTCCGGCGGCGCCCACCTGATCCAGATCCTCAACATGATGGAACGCTGGCCCATGAACCAGTGGGGCGCCAACAGCGCACAGAGCATCCACTACATGGCCGAAGGCATGAAGCTGGCCTATGCCGACCGGGCCGAATACCTGGGCGACCCGGACTTCGTGACCGTGCCGCTCAAGGGCCTGACGTCCAAGCGCTACGCCGAGGCTCTGGCCGCCGGCATCGACCCCTACCAGGCGCGCGCCGGCAAGGACATCAAGCCCGGCAAGCCCCAGCCCTACGAGAGCGACCAGACCACGCACTACTCCGTGGTGGACAGGATGGGCAACGCCGTGGCCGTGACCTATACGCTGAACACCAACTTCGGCAGCGGCATCGTGGCCAAGGGCACGGGCATCCTGCTCAACAACGAGATGGACGACTTCTCTGCCAAGCCCGGCGTGGCCAACGCCTACGGCCTGGTCGGCGGCGATGCCAATGCGGTGGCCGCAGGCAAACGCCCGCTGTCGTCCATGACGCCCACCATGGTGCTCAAGGACGGCAAGCCCGTGCTGGTCACCGGCAGCCCCGGCGGCGCGCGCATCATCACCACCGTGCTGCAGACCGTGGTCAATACCATCGACTTCGGCATGAACCCGGCCGAGGCCGCCGCCACGCCGCGCTTTCACCACCAGTGGACGCCCGACGAGCTGCGCGTGGAAAAGGGCATCAGCCCCGACACCGTGGCCCTGCTCAAGTCGCGCGGCCACAACGTTGCCGTGAAGGCATCCATGGGCCGCACGCAGACCATCCAGCTGCGCGACGGCATGCTCTACGGCGCCTCCGACCCGCGCAACCCCGACGGGCAGACACTGGGCTATTGAAGCAAGAAAAAGCCGCGCCCGTTGCCGAGCGCGGCTTTTCACAACAGGGCGGCGCAAGGCCGCCCTCCCACCAATCGCGTTGTCAGTTGCGCAGCATCAGGCCGGGACCTTCTGGCCGACCTCGAAGTTGGCCTGGATCTCCAGCGCACGCACCATGCCCGAGTGGTCCCAGTTCGCGCCGCCGTGGGCTACGCAGCTGTTGAACAGCTCCTGGGCCTGGGCGGTGTTGGGCAGGGACACGCCGAGCTGGCGCGCGCTGCTCAGGGCCAGGTTCAGGTCCTTCTGGTGCAGCGAGATGCGGAAGCCCGGATCGAACGTGCGCTTGATCATGCGCTCGGCATGCACCTCCAGGATCTTGGACGAGGCAAAGCCGCCCAGCAGCGCCTCGCGCACGCGGGCCGGGTCGGCGCCGGCGCGCGATGCGAACAGCAGAGCCTCTGCCACCGCCTCGATGTTCAGCGCCACGATGATCTGGTTGGCCACCTTGGCGGTCTGGCCGTCGCCATTGCCGCCCACCAGGGTGATGTTCTTGCCCATGCGCTCGAACAGCGGCTTGACGCGCGCGAACACGTCCTCGGGGCCGCCGACCATGATGGACAGCGTGGCGTTCTTGGCGCCCACCTCGCCGCCGGAGACCGGCGCATCCAGGTACTGGGCGCCGATGGCCTCGATGCGGCGAGCGAAGTCCTTGGTGGCCACGGGCGAGATGGAGCTCATGTCCACCACCACCTTGCCGCTGCTGCCCTTGAGGCCGGCGGCCACGCCGTCCTCGCCGAACAGCACCTTCTCGACATCGGGCGTGTCGGGCAGCATCAGGAAGATGATGTCGGCCCGCTCGGCCACGCCGCGCGCGGTGGTGCACTGGGTGGCGCTGCTCTCGGCGATCTGCGCCGGGATCTTGCCCAGGGTGTTCACGAAGAGCTGGTGGCCAGCCGCCAGAAGGTGGCCTGCCATGGGCGCGCCCATGATGCCCAGGCCCACGAAACCGAGCTTGAGAGAGGATGCATTCATGCTGTGTACTCCTTGTCGTTTTTGAAAAGCTGAGAAAAAACTCCGGCGGCACTCAGGCGGCGACTGCCGTGCGCACGCTGGTGTGGGCGTCCAGCCAGCCCAGGCCCGATTCGGTATCGCGCGCAGGCTTGTACTCGCAGCCCACCCAGCCCTGGTAGCCGATGCGGTCCAGGTGCGCGAAGAGGAAGGGGTAGTTGATCTCGCCCGTGCCCGGCTCGTTGCGGCCCGGGTTGTCGGCCAGCTGCACGTGGCCAATGCGCGCCAGATGCTTTTGCAGCGTGGCCGCCAGCTCGCCCTCGGTGCGCTGGGCGTGGTAGATGTCGTACTGCACGAAGGCGTTGGGCGCGCCCACCTCGTCGAGGATGGACAGGGCCTCGTCCGTGCGGTTCAGGTAGAAGCCGGGAATGTCGAAGGGGTTGATGGGCTCGATCAGCAGGCGCAGATTGGCCGCGCTCAGCGCCGATGCGGCAAAGCGCAGGTTGTCCACGAAGGTGCGGCGCAGCAGCGCGGCATCGGCACCGGCAGGCGCCTTGCCGGCCAGGCAGTTGAGCTGGGGCACGCCCAGCGCATGGCCATAGGTCACGGCCTTGGCCACGCCGGCGCGGAACTCGTCCACGCGGTCGGGGTGGCAGGCAATGCCGCGCTCGCCCGCATCCCAGTCGCCGGCAGGCAGGTTGTGCAGCACGATCTGCAGGCCGTGGGCGTCGACGCGCTCCTTGATCTCCTGGACCGTGTGGGCGTAGGGAAACAGGAATTCCACGGCCTCGAAGCCGGCGCGCGCCGCGCGCTCGAAGCGGTCGAGGAAGGGCACCTCGGTGAACAGCATGCTGAGGTTGGCAGCAAAACGGGGCATGTCAGAAGTCTCCGGTAGTCGTTTGGTGGGTTGGGAGCGGCAGGGCACGCAAGGCGCCCGCCGGTAAAAAATGCCCAAGGGGCAATGGAAATCGGAACCCCCGATTGCCTGCACCGCCCGCAATGCAGGCATTGGCGCAGCACCAGCCAGGGATGCCAGGCAAGGGCCGCCCCGCAGCGATGGCATCGTCCCCTTCCGAAGAGAGGAAGAAGCGGCGCAGCCGCTCAGGGGGTGCCTTGCGTCAATCCAGCAGGGCCAGTGCGCTGGGCACGTCGGCAGGCGCTGCGGCCAGGTCCTCGAACTCGATCACGTTGTCGATCTCGGCGCCCATGGAGATGTTGGTCACGCGCTCCAGGATGACCTCGACGACGACCGGCGTGCGGTGCTCGGCCATCCAGGCCTCGGCCTGCTGCATGGCGGGCGCGAAGTCCTCGGGACGGTGCACGCGGATGGCCTTGCAGCCCAGGCCCTCGACCACCTTGACGTGGTCCACGCCGTAGCCCTTGGACTCTTCCTTGTCGTCGACATTGATGTTGTCGAAGGCCAGTTGCACGCAGTAGTCGATGGAGAAGGCGCGCTGCGCCTGGCGGATCAGGCCTAGGTAGCTGTTGTTGACCAGCACATGGATGTAGGGCAGCTTGAACTGCGCACCCACGGCCAGCTCCTCGATCATGAACTGGAAGTCATAGTCGCCCGACAGCGCCACGATCTTGCGGGCCGGGTCGGCCACGCGCACGCCCAGGGCGGCCGGCACGGTCCAGCCCAGCGGTCCGGCCTGGCCGCAGTTGATCCAGTTGCGCGGCTTGTAGACATGCAGGAACTGCGCGCCGGCAATCTGCGACAGGCCGATGGTGGAGACGTAGCAGGTGTCCTTGTCCAGGCTGCGGTTCATGCACTGGTAGACACGCTGCGGCTTCATGGGCACGTTGTCGAAATTGGTCTTGCGCAGGTACTCCACATTGTTCTTGCGGGCCTGGCATTCGGCCACCCAGCCGCTGCGGTCCTTCAGGCGGCCAGCCGCCTTCCACTCGCGCGCCACCTCCACGAAAAGCTGCAACGCCGCGCCGGCATCCGAGACGATGCCGTAGTCGGGCGCGAACACGCGGCCGATCTGCGTGGGCTCGATGTCCACGTGCACGAACTTGCGGCCCTTGGTGTAGACCTCGACCGAGCCCGTGTGGCGGTTGGCCCAGCGGTTGCCGATGCCCAGCACGAAGTCGGAGGCCAGCATGGTGGCATTGCCGTAGCGGTGGCTGGTCTGCAGGCCGCACATGCCGGCCATCAGGCGGTGGTCGTCAGGGATGGTGCCCCAGCCCATCAGCGTGGGGATCACGGGCACGTCCAGCAGCTCGGCGAACTCCACCAGCAGCTCGGACGCATCGGCGTTGATCACGCCGCCACCCGACACCAGCAGCGGACGCTCGGACTCGTTGAGCATGGCGATGGCCTTTTCCACCTGCTTGCGCGTGGCGGCAGGCTTGTAGACAGGCAGGGGCTCGTAGGTATCGATGTCGAACTCGATCTCGGCCAGCTGCACGTCGATGGGCAGGTCGATCAGCACGGGGCCGGGGCGGCCCGAGCGCATCAGGTGGAAGGCCTGCTGGAAGGCGCGCGGCACCTGGGCCGGCTCCAGCACCGTGGTGGCCCACTTGGTCACGGTCTTGGCGATGGAGGCAATGTCCACGGCCTGGAAATCTTCCTTGTGCAGACGCGAGCGCGGCGCCTGGCCCGTGATGCACAGGATCGGAATCGAATCCGCGCTGGCCGAGTACAGGCCCGTGATCATGTCCGTGCCGGCCGGGCCGCTGGTGCCGATGCACACGCCGATGTTGCCGGCCACGGCGCGGGTGTAGCCCTCGGCCATGTGGCTTGCGCCTTCGACGTGGCGCGCCAGAATATGGCCTATGCCGCCATGGTCCTTGAGCGCTGCGTACAGCGGGTTGATGGCGGCACCGGGAACGCCGAATGCGACGGTAACGCCTTCTTTTTCCAGCACGCGGACTGCGGCTTCGATTGCTTTCATTTTCGCCATGGAGGTCTCCTTCAAACTGGAGACAACTCTAGGCAGACGGGCCTGTTGGTGGAACGCCTGCACAGACCATAAAATTTATTCCGTGCAGGAATAACTATCAATGAAAAAGGAGACAGCACCATGGACAGACTCGATGCCATGCACATGTTCGTGCGCGTGGTGGAGACCGGCAGCTTCACCAAGGTCGCGCACGAGTTCGCCACCACCCAGCCCACGGTGACCAAGCAGGTCGCGGCCATGGAGACGCGCCTGAAGGTGCGCCTGCTCAACCGCAACACGCGTGGCGTGAGCCTCACCGAAGCGGGCGCGCTGTACTACGAGAAATGCAAGACCATCGTCAACGACGTGGCCGAGGCGGACAAGGTGGTGCAGGTGCGACAGACCCAGGTGCAGGGCCAGCTGCGCATCGGCAGCTCGGTGGCCTTCGGCCGGCGCGTGCTGATCCCGCTGGCGCTGGAGTTCATGACGCACAACCCCCAGGTGCAGATCGACCTGAGCTTCGAGGACCGCTACACCGACCTGGTGGCCAACGGCATCGACGTGGCCCTGCGCCTGGGCAAGCTGGCCGACTCCAGCCTGGGCGCACGCACCCTGGGCGTGAACCCCTGGGTACTGGTGGCCTCGCCCGCCTACCTGCGCAAGCGCGGCACGCCGCGCCGCCCCTCGGACCTCAAGGAGCACGCCACGCTGATCTACAGCAGCGTGCAGGGCAACGACCTCTGGCGCCTGCGCAACGCCAGCGGCGAGCCCGTGTCCGTGCCCGTCACCGGCCGCCTGCGCTCCAACAACCTCTCGGCCCTGCTGGCGGCCTCACGCTCGCACATGGGCATCGCCGCCCTGCCCCGCTACGTGGCCCACGACTCGCTGCAGGCCGGCCGCGTGGTCGAAGTCCTCAAGACCTGCCGCCTGCCCGAGCAGGAAATCCACGCCGTCTACCCCTCGCCGCGCCTGGTGCCGCAGAAGGTGCAGTCCTTCATCGCCTTCCTGCAGGGGCGGTTCGATGCCGAATGGTGGGAGACGCTGCCGCGCGGGGCGTGAGGCCAGGCGCTGCGCATTGGCAATGCAATGTATGTACATTGGTAGGAATGCCGTCCGAACGGCCTGTGTGATCCCCGTGTTGCGAGGTGCCAGCCATGTCCAAAGAAGTGCAAATGACATTTCGTGTCGAGCCTGAGCTGCGCTCGGAGTTTGCCGACGCCGCCTTGCAGGAAAACCGCCCCGCAGCACAAGTGCTGCGCGAGTTGATGCGCGCCTATGTCAACCAATCGCGTGAACGCGTCAGCGGCCCTGTGAACGCCGCCATTTCCGCAACGGAGAAACGCCGGCGCGAAGCAGCCGTCAACTTCGCCCGCGCGTCCGTTGGGCTGGAAGGCTTCACGCCTTCCGAAGCTGCTGAGACCGGCGCACGCCAATTTATCCGGGGTGATATCCAGCTTGCCGATTTCGTCCAGGTGAAGGTCAATGCGCGATGAGGTCCCGCCTGCATCCGCGAGCACGTTGACTGCAGCGCAGCGTCAGCAACTCGAAGCCGATCACACATTCAAACGGCTTGTCGAGCTGGAGCTGGAGCCTGTGCGCGGCAGCTTCGACGCTGCCCACCTGAAGGCAGTCCACCATCGCATCTTCCAGGACTTGCCGGACGCCGGCTTCCACGAGGTCACGCCTGGCGAATTCAGAACACAGGTGCCCCATGGCCAGGACTGGATGAAGCAGCGCGGCCTATCGACCATGGGAGGCACTTTCCATGTCGTCTATTCACGCATGGACGACGCGGCCATGGCCAGACTCGACAAGGCCCTCGAAGAAGCCAGCCCCGACGAGCTGCGCGGCTTGAAGACCGCTGAATTCAGGGCACGGCTTGCCAGGATGTACATCGAGTTGGACTACGCCCATCCATTCAGCGATGGCAACAGCCGTACGCTTCGCACCTTCACCAGGCAGCTCGCCAGGGAAGCTGGATATGAGGTCGATTGGGCACGATTCGGACACAGCGAGGCCGGGCGTGATCTTCTCTATATCGCCCGCGACCGCAGCGTGAACGAGCTGGCGAAACCACACGTGCAGCACGAAAACACCATGCGAAAAATCCTGCGCACGCAGGACCGGCTGAAAGTCCATCCCGCCCTGCCCGACTTGCTGCGCGACGCAGTACGTCCGAGCCGCGCAGTGGCCTTTGAGCAACTGAACGAGCGGGAAGCGTTGAGCGAGCATCCCGAGCTGGAAGCGGCATACAAGACCGTGCATGCAGCAGCCACCCGCCTGGCCTCGCAGATGCCGGGCCATCCCGGGGCGCAGAAAGTCGGCATTCAGTCAGTCATGAACCATGTTCAGAACTGCCTGAACGCCGGGGAGACCGTCGACTTCGGCCATAGCCAGAAAAGGTAAAAGCGAACGCCAACGCCCCTAATGGCTACGGCCCGGATCTTCTCAGAGAACCAGAATCGCCCGGAAGTCATTGACATTGGTATGCGTAGGCCCGGTCACCACCAGATCCCCCAGCGCATCAAAGAACCCATACGCATCATTGCGGTCCAGGTACTCGGCAATCCGCATGCCCTGGGCCTGGGCCCGCGCCAGCGTATCCGGCGACACGCGCGCTCCCGCGTTGTCTTCCACGCCATCGATGCCATCGGTATCGGCCGCCAGCGCCCAGACCTTCTCCTGCCCCTGCAGGGCCTGGGCCAGGCCCATGCAGAACTCGCCCGCGCGGCCGCCGCGCCCCTTGGGCGTGCCGGCCGGGCGCTGCCGGATGGTGACCGTGGTTTCGCCGCCGGACAGGATCACGCAGGGCTTTGCAAACGGCTGGCCGTGGCGGGACACGGCGCGCGCCAGGGCGGCGTGGACCTTGGCGACTTCGCGCGATTCGCCCTCGATCTCGTCGGACAGCACATGGGCGCGCAGGCCTGCGGCCTCGGCCACGCGTGCGGCCGCCTCCAGCGAGTGCTGGGGCGTGGCGATCATGTGGACCTCATGGCCGTCGAAGCGCGCGTCGCCGGGCTTGGGGGTTTCCAGCTCGCCTGCCTCCAGCGCGCGGCGCACGGATTCAGGCACGTCGATGCGGTAGCGCGCGAGGATGGCCAGCGCGTCGGCGCAGCTGCTGGCATCGGGCACGGTGGGGCCGCTGGCGATGATGGAGGGGTCGTCGCCCGGCACGTCGCTGATGGTCAGCGTGACCACGCGCGCGGGCGCGCAGGCCGCGCCAAGGCGCCCGCCCTTGATGCGCGACAGGTGCTTGCGCACGCAGTTCATCTCGCCGATGGCGGCGCCGCTTTCCAGCAGGGCGCGGTTGATGCGCTGCTTTTCCTCCAGGTCGATGCCTTCGGCCGGCAGGGTCAGCAGGGCCGAGCCGCCGCCCGAGATCAGGCACAGCACGAGGTCGTCCTCGGTCAGCCCTTCGGTCAGCGCGAGGATGCGTTCGGCGGCGGCCAGGCCTGCCGCATCGGGCACGGGGTGGGCGGCCTCGACCACCTCGATGCGCTGCGCCAGCCCTTCGGAGCGCGGCGGGATGTGGCCGTAGCGTGTGACCACAAGGCCGGACAGCGGCGCGTCCGCCGGCCACAGCGCCTCCAGCGCCTGGGCCATGGAGCCGCCGGCCTTGCCCGCGCCCAGCACCAGGGTGCGGCCCTTGGGAGGCTTTGGCAGGCATTGGGCCATGCTGTACAGGGGCTGCGCATCCTTGACCGCAGCGCGGTAGAGGTCGAGCAGAAAGGCTTGGGGATCGGTGAGGTGCAGGTCCGTGGTGCTGGTCATGGTGTGTTGTCTCCGCCGGGCATTATGGAATTTCCTGCACCGGCGGTGGCATGCGGTCAAGTCACAACTGATTCGCCCGGCCTCGTTCCTCGTGCCAACTCAACTCAATCCAGGGCCACCTTGGCGTCCTTGACCAGCCTGGCGAAGCGGTCGGTGTCGTCGCGGATCTGGCGCGCCATCTGCTCCGGCGATCCGCCGATGGGCTCGGCGCCTATCTCTTCCATCTTCCTGCGGAACTGCGGCGACTCGATGATGCGGTTCATGTCCGCGCCCAGCCGCGCCAGTACCTCCCTGGGCGTGGCGGCCGGTGCCAGCACGCCGAACCAGGTGCCCATGTCGAAGCCCTTGAGGCCGGCCTCGTCCAGCGTGGGCACATCGGGCAGGGCCACCGAGCGCCGGGCCGTGGTCACGGCCAGCGCGCGCAGCTTGCCGGCCTTGATGTGGGGCAGCACAGGCGTGACGGTATCGAAGGACATGGCGATCTGCCCGCCCAGCAGATCCGTGGTCAACGGCCCGCTGCCCTTGTAGGGCACGTGCAGCAGCTGCACGCCGCCCATGGACTCGAACTGCGCGCCGATCAGGTGCTGGCCCGTGCCCGCGCCGTTGGAGCCATAGGCCAGCTTGCCGGGCTGGGCCCGGGCCTGGGCCAGCAGCTCCTGCACGGTTTTGGCGGGCACCTGCGGATGGACCACCAGCACATTGGGGACCACGGCCACCACGGTGATGGGCGCCAGGTCCTTCTGGAAGTCATAGCCCAGCCTGCGGTAGACGCTGGTGGCAATGGTGTGGTGCACGGCGCCCATGAGCAGGGTGTAGCCGTCAGGTTTCGCCTTGGCCACATGGTCGGCGCCCAGGGTGGCGCCCGCGCCGGGGCGGTTTTCCACGACCACGGGCTGGCCCAGACTCTTGGACAGCTCCTGGCCCAGCGCACGCGCCAGCACATCGGTGGTGCCGCCTGCGGGAAACGGCACGATGAGGTTGACGGGGCGCGCCGGCCAGGCCTGGGCCCAGGCAGCTGGGATGGTGGCAGGAATGGCGGCGGCCAGCGCGCACGCGGCGGCAACCCTGGTGATGCGGTTCATGGCTTGTCTCCTGTCTGTTCTTTTGTGGGTTATCGGACCATGCAGCGCGCGCTCAGGCAGGCACGGGCTCGGCCTGGGTCTCGGCGGTCTGCGCGCGCAGCCGTGCGCAGACCGCGTCGGTGACCTGCCGCGTGGTGGCCTTGCCGCCCAGGTCGCGCGTGTGCAGCGCGGCATCGGCGGTCACCTGCTCCACGGCCTGCATCAGCCGCTGCGCGGCACGGTGCTCGCCCAGGTGCTCCAACAGCATCACGCAGCTCCAGAAGGTTCCCACGGGATTGGCCAGGCCCTGGCCCATGATGTCGAAGGCCGATCCGTGGATGGGCTCGAACATGCTGGGGTAGCGGCGCTCCGGATCGATGTTGCCCGTGGGCGCAATGCCCAGGCTGCCGGCCAGCGCGGCCGCCAGATCGCTGAGGATGTCGGCATGCAGGTTGGTGGCAACCAGGGTGTCCAGCGAGGCCGGGCGGTTGACCATGCGCGCCGTGGCTGCGTCCACCAGTTCCTTGTCCCAGCGCACGTCGGGAAACTCGGCGGCCACCTGCACCGCGATCTCGTCCCACATCACCATGGCGTGGCGCTGGGCGTTGGACTTGGTGATCACCGTCAGCAGCTTGCGCGGCCGCGACTGCGCCAGGCGGAAGGCGAAGCGCATGATGCGCTCCACGCCCGCGCGGGTCATCATGCTCACGTCGGTGGCCACCTCGATGGGATGGCTCTGGTGGGCGCGGCCGCCCACGCCCGCGTATTCGCCTTCGGAGTTCTCGCGCACGATGACCCAGTCCAGGTCCTCGCGTGCGCAGCGCTTGAGCGGCGCATCGATGCCGGGCAGGATGCGCGTGGGCCGCACATTGGCGTACTGGTCGAACCCCTGGCAGATCTTCAGGCGCAGGCCCCACAGCGTGACATGGTCGGGAATGTGCGGGTCGCCGGCCGAGCCGAACAGGATGGCGTCCTGGCCGCGCAACGCGTCCAGCCCGTCGGCCGGCATCATCTCGCCGTGCGCGCGGTACCAGTCGCCGCCCCAGCCGAAACTGGTGAAGGCAAAGCCCAGGCCGGGCTGGGTTTCGGCCAGCGCCTGCAGCACCTCCTGCCCTGCGGGCACCACTTCCTTGCCGATGCCATCGCCGGGAATGCAGGCGATGCGGTATGTCTTTGTCATGAGGGCTCCTTGGATTGCGGTGGATGAAGCGCCATGCGGATCCATGGCCTTGTCCGTGAATCTATCGATGGAACAACGCCGCGCGCGCCTCTAGAGTGATGGCATCGTTCACTTTGATTCAACAATGAGCACACCCGTCTCGGCGCCATCGGAGATGGCCTTCTTCTGCCTGCTGGCCCGCAGCGCCAGCCTGTCGGCCACGGCCCGCGAGCTGGGCATCACCACGCCGGCGGCCAGCAAGCGCCTGTCCCAGATGGAGGCGCGGCTGGGCGTGCAACTGGTCAGCCGCACGACGCGGCGCCTGGGCCTGACCGATGAGGGCCAGACCTACCTGGCCCATGCGCGGCGCATCCTGGACGACATTGCCGCCATGGAGCAGGCCGTGGCCGGCATGCCCGGGCAGCCGCAGGGCCTGCTGCGCATCAATGCCACGCTGGGATTCGGGCGCAGCCATATCGCGCCGCTGATCGCCAGCTTCGTGCGCAGGCACCCGCAGATCCAGGTGCAGCTGCAGCTGTCGGCCTCGCCGCCGCCCCTGGTCGATGACAGCTTCGACCTGTGCATACGCTTTGGCGAGCCGCCGGACGCGCGCGTCATCGCGCGGCGCCTGGCGCCCAACCGGCGGCTGCTGTGCGCGTCTGCCGCCTACCTGGCGCGGCGCGGCACGCCGGCCACCCCGCGCGAGCTGATGCAGCACGACTGCATCGACATCCGCCAGGGCGACGACGCCCACGGCGTCTGGCGCTTCACCCACAACGGCCCCGGCCGCAAGACCGAAGCCATCCGCCTGCGCGACAGCCTGAGCACCAACGATGGCGAGATCGCCGTGGGCTGGGCCCTGGCCGGCCTGGGCATCGTCATGCGGGCCGAATGGGATATCGCCCGCTACCTGCGCAGCGGCCGCCTGGTGCAGGTGCTGGCCGACCATGCCACGGCACCGGCCGACATCCATGTGGTCTATCCGCAGCGGCATGCGGCAACCCAGCGCGTGCAGCGCTTTGTGGAGCACCTGGCACGGCACTTCGATACGGCCGCGCCCGGTTTCTGAAAAGGGATGCCGTATGCGGGGAAACGCCAATAAGCAGTAGACAGAAACTGTATACAACTCTTGTGGCCAGCCGCTATGATGGCCGGATGGAGACTTCCACCACCAGTTTCATTGTCGAGAGCCTGACCCGGGCCATCGTCGAACACCGTCTTCTGCCCGGCACCAAGCTGGCCGAGCAGAAATTGGCAGACCATTTCGGCGTCTCGCGCACCCTGGTGCGCCAGGCGCTGTTCCAGCTGTCGCAAAACCGCCTGATCCGGCTCGAACCCGCGCGCGGGGCCTTCGTAGCCACGCCCTCGGTGGACGAGGCGCGCCAGGTCTTCGCCGTGCGCCGCATGCTCGAGGCCGAGATGGTGCGCGCCTTCATCGCCCAGAGCACGCCGGCCAAGATCCGCGCGCTGCGGCAGCACGTGGCGGCCGAGAAAAAGGCCATGGACGGCAACGACGTCGGCCAGCGCACCGAGCTGCTGGGCGACTTCCACGTGCGCATGGCCGAACTCATGGGCAACGAGGTGCTGGCCCAGCTGCTGGGCGAGCTGATCTCGCGCTGCGCGCTGATCACGCTGATGTACCAGTCCAGCACGGCCGCCGAGCATTCCCATGACGAGCATGCCGAAATCGTCACTGCCCTGGCCGGCGGCGACGCCGACCACGCCGTGCAGCTCATGCAGCAGCACCTGGACCACGTGGAAGCCGGCCTGACCTTCGACCGCGACATGCCGACCAGCGATCTTTCGATGGCCCTTTCCTCCGTATCCGCATGACCTACGACGCCACTGCCCCCTATCCCCGCGACCTGATCGGCTACGGTCGCACGCCCCCGCACGCCCGCTGGCCCGGCCAGGCCCGCGTGGCCGTGCAGTTCGTCCTCAACTACGAAGAGGGCGGCGAGAACTGCGTGCTGCATGGCGATGCCGCCAGCGAGCAGTTCCTGTCCGAAATGTTCAATCCGGCCGCCTACCCCGAGCGCCACATGAGCATGGAAGGCATCTACGAGTACGGCTCGCGCGCCGGTGTCTGGCGCATCCTGCGCGAGTTCGAGAAGCGCGGCCTGCCGCTGACCGTGTTCGGTGTGGCCACGGCCCTGCAAAAGCACCGCGAACTGGCCGCCGCCTTCCACGAGCTGGGCCATGAAGTGGCCTGCCACGGCCTCAAGTGGATCCACTACCAGAACATTCCCGCCGAGGTCGAGCGCGAGCACATGCGCCAGTGCATGGAGATCTTCGGCGAGCTGTATGGTCACGATGGCGACCACGGCCTGGGCTGGTACACGGGCCGCGACAGCCCCAACACCCACCGCCTGGTGGCCGACGACGGCCGCTTCGCCTATGACAGCGACTACTACGGCGACGACCTGCCCTTCTGGATGAAGGTCGGCAAGAGCGACGGCAGCACCCGCAGCCAGCTCATCGTGCCCTACACGCTGGACTGCAACGACATGCGCTTCGCCCTGCCCCAGGGCTACTCGCACGCCGACCCGTTCTTCCAATACCTGAAGGACACGTTCGACGCCCTCTACGCCGAGGGCGATCCGGCCGGCGATGACTCCCCCAAGATGATGAGCATTGGCATGCACTGCCGCCTGCTGGGCCGCCCCGGCCGCATCACGGCACTGCAGCGCTTTCTGGACCACATCCAGCGGCACGACAAGGTCTGGGTCTGCCGCCGCATCGACCTCGCGCGCCACTGGGCGCACCACCATCCCGACAAGGAATAACGCAGCATGGCTCTGACGCTGGAACAACTCAATGCCGCCGACTTGGCCACCGCCACCGGTCTGCTCGACGGCCTGTACGAACACTCGCCCTGGATTGCCGAGGCCGCGCTGGCCCAGCGCCCCTTCCGCTCGCTGGCACAGATCAAGTACGCCATGGCCCAGGTGCTGGACAAGGCGCCGGTGCAGGCCAAGCTCGACCTGATCCGCGCCCACCCGGAGCTGGCCGGCAAGGCCATGGAGACCAACACGCTCACGGCCGAATCCACCAACGAGCAGAACAAGGCCGGCCTGACCCGCTGCACGCCCGAGGAGCTGGAGCACATCCGCAAGCTCAACGCCGAGTACGGCAAGCGCTTCGGCTTTCCCTTCATCCTGGCCGTGCGCGGTCCGCGCGGCGCGGGCCTGGCCAAGGCCGAGATCATCGAGACCTTCGAGCGCCGCCTGCACAACCACCCCGACTTCGAGCTGGGCGAGGCGCTGCGCAACATCCACCGCATTGCCGAAATCCGCCTGAACGACAAGTTCGGCTACACGCCCGAGCTGGGCAACGATGTCTGGGACTGGCAGGAAAAGCTGGCCCAGCACAGCGACCCGGGGTATGCCGAAAAGGGCCAGCTCACCGTCACCTACCTCACCGATGCCCACCGCGCCTGCGCCCAGCGCATCAGCCACTGGATGCGCGACTGCGGCTTCGACGAGGTAGAGATCGACGCCGTGGGCAACGTCGTGGGCCGCTACAAGGCGGCCACCGACGATGCCAAGACCCTGCTGACCGGCAGCCACTACGACACCGTGCGCAACGGCGGCAAGTACGACGGCCGCCTGGGCATCTTCGTGCCCATGGCCTGCGTGCGCGAGCTGCACCGCCAGGGCAGGCGCCTGCCGTTCCACATCGAGGTCGTGGGCTTTGCGGAAGAGGAGGGCCAGCGCTACAAGGCCACCTTCCTGGGCTCGGGCGCGCTGATCGGCGACTTCAAGCAGGAATGGCTGGAGCAAAAGGATGCCGACGGCATCACCCTGCGCGAGGCCATGCAGCATGCCGGCCTGTGCATTGACGACATTCCGAAGCTGCAGCGCGATCCGGCCCGCTACCTGGGCTTCATCGAGGTGCACATCGAACAGGGCCCGGTGCTCAACGAGCTGGACATCCCGCTGGGCATCGTCACCTCCATCAACGGCAGCGCGCGCTACATCTGCGAGATGATCGGCATGGCCAGCCACGCCGGCACCACGCCCATGGACCGCCGCCGCGATGCCGCCTGCGGCGTGGCCGAGCTGGCGCTGTACATCGAAAAGCGCGCCGCGCGCGACGGCACCTCGGTGGCCACCATGGGCCAGCTCAATGTGCCCAGCGGCTCGGTCAACGTGGTTCCCGGCCGCTGCCAGTTCAGCCTGGACCTGCGCGCGCCCACCAACGAGCAGCGCGACGCCATGGTGGCCGACATCCTGGCCGAGATCGAGGCCATCGCCCAGCGCCGTGGCCTGCGCTACAGCACCGAGCTGGCCATGAAGGCCGCCGCCGCTCCCAGCGCCCCCGAATGGCAGCAGCGCTGGGAAGCCGCCGTGGACGCCCTGGGCGTGCCCCTGTACCGCATGCCCAGCGGCGCCGGCCACGACGCCATGAAGCTGCATGAAATCATGCCCCAGGCCATGCTGTTCGTACGCGGCCTGAACGCCGGCATCAGCCACAACCCGCTGGAAAGCTCCACCGCCGACGACATGCAACTGTCCGTCGATGCCTTCTCCCACGTACTGAACCAACTGGCCCAAGAGCAGCAATGACCAACATGAACCAAGACAAGCAAGCCACCTACGCCGCCCTGGACGCCTGGATCGACCAGCATTTCGATGAAGAGGTGCAATTCCTGCAGGCCCTGGTCCAGGTTCCGACCGACACCCCGCCCGGCAACAACGCCCCCCACGCCGAGCGCACGGCCGAGCTGCTCAAGACCTTCGGCTACGAGGCCGAGAAGCACACCGTGCCCGAGGCCGAGGTCAAGGCCTACGGCATGGAATCCATCACCAACCTGATCGTGCGCCGTCCCTATGGCAGCGCAGGTGACGCCGGCGGCGGCCTGACCATTGCGCTGAACGCCCACGGCGACGTGGTGCCGCCCGGCGAGGGCTGGACCCAGGACCCCTATGGCGCCGCCATCGAGGACGGCAAGCTCTACGGCCGCGCCGCCGCCGTGAGCAAGAGCGACTTCGCCACCTTCACCTACGCCGTGCGTGCGCTCGAAGCCGTGGCCAAGCCCTCCAAGGGCGCGGTGGAACTGCACTTCACCTACGACGAGGAATTCGGCGGCATTCTGGGCCCCGGCTGGCTGCTGGCCAACAACCTCACCCAACCCGACCTGATGGTCGCGGCCGGCTTCAGCTACGAAGTCGTCACCGCCCATAACGGCTGCCTGCAGATGGAAGTGACCGTGCAGGGCAAGATGGCCCATGCCGCCGTGCCCCACACCGGCGTGGACGCGCTGCAGGCCGCCGTGGTGCTGATGAACGCGCTGTACGCCGAGAACACCAAGTACCAGCAGGTGACCTCCAAGGTGCCGGGCATCAAGCACCCCTACCTGAACATCGGCCGCATCGAAGGCGGCACCAACACCAACGTGGTGCCCGGCAAGGTCGTGCTCAAGATCGACCGCCGCATGATCCCCGAGGAGAACCCCGCCGAGGTCGAGGCCAGCATCCGCGCCGTCATTGCCCAGGCCATTGCCGACTTCAACGCCAAGGGCGGCTACACGGGCGAGGATGCCGTGCGCGTGGACATCAAGCGCCTGCTGCTGGCCAATGCCATGACGCCGCTGGCCGGCAACAAGCCCCTGGTGGACGCCATCCAGGCCCATGGCGAAGCCGTGTTCGGCGAAAAGCCCCCAGCCGTGGGCACGCCGCTGTACACCGACGTGCGCCTGTATGTGGAGCGCGGCATTCCCGGCGTGATCTACGGCGCCGGCCCGCGCACCGTGCTGGAATCCCACGCCAAGCGCGCCGACGAGCGCCTGGTGCTGGAGGACCTGCGCCGCGCCACCAAGGTCATCGCGCGCATGCTGTGCGACCTGACCGCCTGACCGCCTGACGGCCCGCATCAAGGCCTGACCCCCAAGCCCGGCGCCGCCGGGCTTTTTTGCGTCCGGGCACCGCATCGGGGCGCGTGCACCTCCGCAGCCCATGCCGTGCACCCGAGCCGCGCCCGAACCACGCCCGAGCCGCGCCACAGCGGCCGCCAGGCACCAGCACGGTGCCTGTTGCTTGCTTGGCGCTTGCCTGGCGGCTGGCATCCATCTTGCAATGCACCATGGCACTCCCGCCCTGGCAGGCGATGCGCACCAAAACGGGTTGGCGCGACTGCCGCAACAGGGTTTACCGGGAGCAGAAATTTCCCATGATCTGTATACACTTTTTGTATGGATGTTGGTGCCAAACCCTGTCACGCCGGCGTCCGTTCCCATAAATCCCGAGGAGACAAATCCCCATGCAATCTTCCGTTCATCCCGTCGATGAGATGCTGCCCGCAGGCAAGCTCACGGCGCTGGGCCTGCAGCACGTTCTCGTGATGTATGCGGGCGCCGTGGCCGTGCCCCTGATCGTCGGCCGCGCACTCAACCTGCCGCCCGAGCAGGTGGCCCACCTGATCTCGGCCGACCTGTTTTGCTGCGGCCTGATCACGCTGATCCAGGCCATGGGCGCGACCCAGTGGTTCGGCATCAAGCTGCCCGTGATGATGGGCGTGACCTTCGCCAGCGTGGCGCCCATGGTGTCCATGGCGCAGACCACGGGCGGTTCGGCGGGGGCGGGGCTGATCTTCGGCTCGGTGATCGGGGCGGGGATCGTATCCATCCTCATCGCCCCGCTGATCAGCCGCATGCTGCGCTTTTTCCCGCCCGTGGTGACCGGCACCATCATTGCCGTCATCGGCATCAGCCTGATGCGCGTGGGCGTGAACTGGATCTTCGGCAACCCCGTCGGCCCCACCGCGCCCAGCGTGCCCAACCCCGAGCACCTGAAATGGCTGGCCGACGCCCAGGCCACGGCCGGCGCGCCAGGCTCCTCGCTGCCGCCCGTGCCCAAGGGCTTCGCGGTCGTGCCCACCATTCCCAACCCCAAGTACGGCGACCTGACCGGCGTGGGCATCTCGGCCATCGTGCTGCTGTCCATCCTGCTGATCGCGCGCTTTGCCAAGGGCTTCCTGGCCAACGTCTCGGTGCTCATGGGCATCCTGATCGGCGGCGTGCTGTCCGTGGCCATGGGCCTGATGGACTTCAGCAAGGTCGCCAAGGCCGAATGGTTCACGATGGTGCTGCCCTTCGAAATCGCCACGCCGGTGTTCGACCCCATCCTCATCCTCACCATGAGCCTGGTGATGGTGGTGGTGATGATCGAGTCCACCGGCATGTTCCTGGCCCTGGGCGACATGACCGATCGCAAGATCAGCCAGGACGAGCTGACCCGCGGCCTGCGCACCGACGGCCTGGGCACGCTGATCGGCGGCATCTTCAACACCTTCCCCTACACCAGCTTCTCGCAGAACGTGGGCCTGGTCGCCGTCACCGGCGTCAAGAGCCGCTGGGTCTGCGTGGCCGGCGGCGTGATCCTGATCGTGTTGGGCGTGCTGCCCAAGATGGGCGCCCTGGTCGAGTCCCTGCCCACCGTGGTGCTGGGCGGTGCGGGCCTGGTGATGTTCGGCATGGTGGCCTCCACCGGCATCCGCATCCTGAGCAACGTGGATTTCCAGACCAACCGCAACAACGCCATGATCGTCGCCGTGTCCATCGGCGTGGGCATGATTCCGCTGGTGGCGCCGAATTTCCGCCAATGGATGCCCCACGGCATTCATCCGTTGATCGAATCCGGTATCCTGCTGGCCTCGATTACCGCGGTGGCATTGAACATTTTCTTCAACGGAGCCAGCAGCGACACCTCTGCTGCCGTCCGGGCCGCACGCCAGGCAGACGCCCACTGATGAAACAGTGCCCGCCCTGGCGGGCACGCCCAACAACCGCCCGGCCTACCCGCCGGGCCGTGCGCCCCCTGCCGTCCATAGGCGCCAGGGGGCTTGTTGTCGAAATCCCTGAGGCAAAACTGTCCTGACCCTCATAGGCTGTAGCTATCCGGTAAGCTCCGAGAGCATTTGCAGAGAATTCCTGTATGACCCAAAACCTGTCCAACGCCGAACAAGCCCTGCGCGACGCAGCCCGCGAATACCATCGCAGCCCCAACAAGGGCAAGATCTCCGTCACGCCCACCAAGCCCTTGTCCAACCAGCGCGACCTGTCGCTGGCCTATTCGCCCGGCGTGGCCTACCCCTGCCTGGACATCCAGGCCGACCCCTCGCTGGCCGCCGAATACACGGCGCGCGGCAACCTGGTCGGCGTCATCACCAACGGCACGGCCGTGCTGGGCCTGGGTGACATCGGCCCGCTGGCCGGCAAGCCGGTGATGGAAGGCAAGGGCTGTCTGTTCAAGAAGTTCGCCGGCGTCGACGTGTTCGACATCGAACTGGCCGAGCGCGATCCGGACAAGCTGATCGAGATCATCGCCTCGCTCGAACCCACGCTGGGCGGCATCAACCTCGAGGACATCAAGGCGCCCGAGTGCTTCTACATCGAGCAGGAGCTGTCCAAGCGCATGAACATCCCCGTGTTCCATGACGACCAGCACGGCACGGCCATCATCTCCAGCGCCGCCCTGCTCAACGGGCTGGAGCTGGTGGACAAGCAGATCGGCAACGTCAAGATCGCCGTCTCCGGCGCCGGCGCTGCTGCCATCGCCTGCGTGAACGTGATGGTGGGCCTGGGCGTCAAGCGCGAAAACGTCTTCATGTGCGACTCCAAGGGCGTGATCTACGAAGGCCGCCCCGGTGGCCTGGACGCCTCCAAGGCCCAGTACGCGCAAAAGACGGACGCCCGCACCCTGGCCGACGCCGTCAAGGATGCCGACGTCTTCCTGGGCTGCTCGGCTCCCGGCGTGCTCACTGCCGACATGGTCAAGACCATGGCCGACAAGCCCATCATCCTGGCCCTGGCCAACCCCGAACCCGAGATCCGCCCTGAGCTGGCCAAGGCCGTGCGCCCGGACTGCATCATGGCCACGGGCCGTTCTGACTACCCCAACCAGGTCAACAACGTCCTGTGCTTCCCCTACATCTTCCGTGGCGCGCTGGACTGCGGCGCCACCAAGATCACCGAAGCCATGAAGCTGGCCTGCGTGCGCGAAATCGCCGCACTGGCCAAGCAGGACGTCAGCGATGAAGTCGCCGCCGCCTACCAGGGCAAGGAGCTGAAGTTCGGCCCCGACTACCTGATCCCCACGCCCTTCGACACCCGCCTGATCCTGCGCATCGCGCCGGCCGTGGCCAAGGCCGCCGAAGAGTCCGGCGTTGCCACCCGCCCCATCGCCGACTACGACGCCTACCGCGAGAGCCTGACCCGCTTCGTCTACCAGACCAGCATGTTCATGCGTCCGGTGTTCGCCGCTGCCAAGGCCAACCAGCAGCGCGTGGCCTATGCCGAAGGCGAAGACGAGCGCGTGCTGCGCGCCGCCCAGGTGGCCGTCGATGACGGCCTGGCCAAGCCCATCCTGATCGGCCGCCCCGCCGTGATCGAGGCCCGCATCGCCAAGGCCGGCCTGCGCCTGGTGCTGGGCAAGGACGTGGAGATCTGCAACCCCGAGGACGATCCGCGCTTCCGCCAGTACTGGGAAACCTACCACCGCCTGATGGGCCGCAACGGCGTCACGCCCGAGACCGCCAAGGCCGCCGTGCGCCGCTCCAACACGCTGATCGCAGCGCTCATGGTCCACCTGGGCGATGCCGACGCCATGCTCTGCGGCCTGGTCGGCAAGTTCGACAGCCACCTGGCCCATGTGCGCGACGTGCTCGGCCTCAAGCAAGGCGCTGGCGAGTTCGCCACCGTCAACGCCGTGATGCTGGACAGCGGCACGCTGTTCATCGCCGACACCTACATCAACGAGGCGCCCAACGCCACCGAGCTGGCCGACATCGCCCGCCTGGCGGCCGAGGAAGTGGCCCGCTTCGGCCTGCCGCCCAAGGTGGCCTTCCTGTCGCACAGCAACTACGGCTCGTCCAGCCGCCCCTCGGCGCTGAAGATGCGCGCCGCGCGCGACCTGTTCGCCGCCGCCAACCCCGACGTGGAATGCGATGGCGAAATGCACGGCGACTCCGCCCTGTCCGAAGCCATCCGCGACCGCGCCCTGCTCGAGTCCTCGCTGCACGGCGAGGCCAACGTGCTGATCTGCCCCAACCTGGACGCCGCGAACATCCTGTTCAACGTGCTCAAGACCACGGGCGGCCACGGCACGACCATCGGCCCCATCCTGCTGGGCGGTGCTGCCGCAGCCCATGTGCTGACCCCCTCCGCCACCGTGCGCCGCGTGGTCAACATGACGGCCCTGGCCGCAGCCCAGGCCATCGCTGCCCGCGGCTGATCCGCTGCGCCCCCCGAAAGGCGCCCCTGCGAAGGGGCGCCTTTTTGATTGCGGGTCGTGCATCGGCACGCATCCCTCGGGACCCACGCAAGCCCGGCTAGAATACGGAGCTTCGGAGACTTGGGTGAGCGGTTTAAACCAGCAGTCTTGAAAACTGCCGACGGGCAACCGTCCGTGAGTTCGAATCTCACAGTCTCCGCCAGATCCTTGTATCAACCGACAGGCGGCCAAAGAGCCGGCCCTGTTGCACAGCGCCCCGATGCCGCAAGGCAGCGGGGCGTTCCTGCGTCTGGGGCATTGGCGGGCGCCTCAGCGTGGAGGCTCGTGGTTGGTGACGAAGTCGGCGGGCACGTCCGGCCCCCAGACGTAGAGCGAATCCTCGGGAGGATGGTCGGCCGCAGGCCACACCGCGCCCGCCTCGACAAAGTCGATGTCGCAGGAGTACTCGGCGAAGCTGCCCCAGGGATCGCGCACATAGCGAAAGAAGTTGGAGCCCAGCACATGCCTGCCCACGCCCCAGCCCTGCGCAAAGCCCGCCTCGGCCATCTGCCGGGCGCCGCTGCCCACGGCGTCGACAGACGGCACGCACCAGCTGCTGTGGTGCAGGCCGGGTCCATGCGATGCGGCCAGTGCCAGCAGGTGATGGTCGCTGCCGTGCGGACTGTGCAGGAAGGCGATGACCGAGCCCGAGCGGTCCGAGAGCCTGAGTCCCAGCACCTCGGTGTAGAACGCCAGCGCGGCATCCACGTCGGCGCAGAACAAAAGCACATGCGACAGGTGCAGCGGCCGGATCTGCGGCATGAGGCTGCGAGCCGGCGCGCGGCCGGCATTGCGGCAGGCCGGCGGCAGCACGTGCGGTGCGGGCGCCGACGGAGAGCTCTTGGCGGCTGCACGCAGCTGGATGGGCACCCCGTCGGGGCTGGCGATCCAGATACCGTCGGTCTGCGCACCGGCCGGCGCAGGAATGCGTGCGATCCCCGCGCCGTCGATCCGGTGCGAGAAGGCATCGAGATCGGCCGCATGGATGCCCAGGCTCAGCCACTGCAGCCTCTTGTGCGTTGCGGCCTCCAGCACCCGCGCCCAGCGGTGGGGATGCCCGTAGGTGTGCAGCGCCAGCGCGCCGTCGATGTCGCGTACCTCGAGCCCGAAACTGGCGTAGAAATACCGCGCCGCTTCGAGATCGGGCACGCTGAAGACGAACTCATCGATCGAGTGCACGGCCGGCTGCCCGGCCGCGCCGGACGGCGTTCCAGGTGTCGTTCCAGATGGCGTGGGAAGGCCGCTCATGGTGTCCCCTCCTTTGCATGTTCACTGTGCGAAGACCGGCGGGCAGCGCCACGCGGCCGGTGGGCGGGCGAGGCCATCACCGCACCCGCTGGAGCTGCCGCCCAAGAACCCCGCCGTCCAGCGACATGACATCGCCGGACTTCAGGAAGCGGGGCGGCTTCATGCCCAGGCCGACACCTGCCGGCGTGCCGGTGATGACAAGGTCGCCGGGCAGCAGCGTCATGAACTGGCTCAGATAGGACACGAGACAGGCCACCGGAAAAATCATGTCTGCCGTGCTGCTGCGCTGCATGACCTCGCCATTGACGGACAGCGTCAGTTCGATGGCCTGGGGGTCGGGCAGCTCGTCGGCCGTGACCAGCCACGGCCCGACCGGGCCGAAGCCATCGAAGCTCTTGCCCTTGCCCCACTGGCCGTTGCGCTTGATCTGCCAGTCACGCTCGGAGATGTCGTTGGCCAGCAGGTAGCCGGCCACATGCGCGAGCGCACCTTCCACGGGGATGTGGCTTGCGCGCGTGCCGATCACAAAGCCCAGTTCGATCTCCCAGTCGGTGGCAACCGACGCTTCGGGCAGGCGCACCTCGTCGTCCGGCCCGGCCAGCGATGAAAGCGCCTTGTGAAAGACCACGGGCTCCTTCGGAATGTCGAGACCCGACTCCTCGGCATGCCGCCGGTAGTTGAGCCCGATGGCAACGAACTGGCGCGTGCCGGCGACAGGGGGCCCCAGGCGGCTGCCTTGCGCCACCAGCGGCAACCGCTGCAGATCGACGGCGGCCAGCGCGGCCAGCCTGCCGGGCGCCATCCACTCGGGCGTGAAATCGGGCACCAGGTCCGACAGGTCGCGCGCCTGGCCTTGGGAATCGATGGCGCCGGGCTTCTCGCAGCCGCTGGCGCCGTGGCGTATCAGTTTCATGGTCTGTCTCCTGGGACGGGAAGTGGAAAGTGGGAAGGAAATGGATCGAGACGCGGACCCTGCATGCGGGTGGAGCCTCAGAAGCTATGCCGCACGCCGGCAGCGAAGCCGTTCTGCGAACGCCCGGGGGCGGGCGCGGCGCCTGGCGCCGCATTGCTGACCGACAGCGCAAGTGCTCCCTCGTTGGACAGATGCCCTGCGGTCGCATACAGCGTGGTGCGCTTGGACAGCGAATACCGGGCCCGCAGGGCAAAGAGCCGGGCCCCGTCGTCGCTTCGCCTGAAACGCAGATCCAAGGCCTGCGCATCGAGGGTCAGGGCCGGTGTGACGGCGACACTGGCGCCCAGGTACCAGAGATCGCTGCGTGGCGCGTCGGGACGGCCGTCGTTGTGGCGGGCAATGACCCCGGCGCCGAGCTTCCATGCCCCCCAGCGCACCCATCCCGCGGCGGTGGAGCGACGGTCCTTGCGCGCGCTGCTGGTCAGGCCTGCGAACGCGCCGGGGCCTCCACGGATTTCATCGACGGCCAGCGCGATGCCCCAGGCCTTGGCCTCGTACTTGAGCATTGCCGACCATTGCCGGCAGGCGCTGGAGTCGCCCTGCTGCTCGCCGGGGCAGTTGGTTCCCGCGGGACCGGGGCCCGCATTGACGGAATCACGGCCCAGGCTGTAGGTTGCGCCGACGGTGAAGCCGCCAAGGCCGGCGCGCCACGCAAGCGCGTTGTCCGCGCGCGCATTGGGCAGGTAGCTGTCCAGCGATGCCGCGCCGTAGGCATTCGGGCCGAGGATGTCCGCATCGAGCTGGGACCAGTACAGCATGGTGTACTGGCGCCCCAGTGTGAGGCTGCCCCAGTCGCCGGACAGGCCGACGAAGGCCTGGCGCCCCCAGGCGCGCCCGCCCTGGTTCAGCACGCCCGCGTCGAGCGCCAGGCCCTGCTCCATCGTGAACAGGGCACGCAGGCCGCCGCCCAGGTCCTCCGAGCCGCGCAGGCCGATGCGCGACGGCACGCTGCCGGTGAGGCCCGGCATGCGGTTCAGCGAAGCGCCTCCCTGGCCCACATCGGTCAGGTGCTCGACGGATGCATCGAGCAGGCCATAGAGCTTGACGCCCTGGGCCAGGGCGGGTGCCGAGGGCACGGCAGCGGCACCGGCCAGGCATAGCGCGGATAGCGCGGCGCGAACAGGAAAGGAGGGATGTGGCATGTTGTCTCCTGAAAGTGATGGATGTCGGCCAGGACGGCGAAAGCGCAGACTCAGGCGCAGGCCGGCGTCCCCCGGCCGGACTGGCCAGGGTCAGGAACGCGAAAGGCCGGACGGCCCGGGGGGCAGGCGGCCGGATGGGCCGGGGCTAGCCGGGCCCCACCGGCGGGGTGCGATGGCCCAGCGCCAGCGCCAGGACCTCGGTCGGCGGCGCCGCACCGTCGCCGCGCCAGGCGATGTGGTGGTCCGGGCGGATCAGGACGCGGTCGGCGCCATACAGCGCACGCGTCTGCCCGTCTTCGCTCCTCACCACATCCAGCCGGATGCCGTATTGCGCAGCAGCCTGCCTCCAGGGCTCCAGCCCGTCCGGGCCGTCCGGGCCGTCCGGGCCGTCCGGGCCGAATGCGAGCAGTGTGAAATCGCGTCCGAAGTCATCGAGCAGGGACCGGTCCGGCCCCGTTGCCACATGCGGAGCGCGCGTGCCGGGATAACCTCCAGGCAGGTAGCGGTTGGGCTCGTCCGGCGGGGGCTCGGCCAACTCCCGGGCGACGACGGGGCTGTCGGCATAGCGCAGGCCCAGTTGCAGCCCCGGGATGTTGAACTCGCGTGCCACATGCTCCGAAAGTGCCTGCCCGAGCGCATGGCGGGCGCTGTCGCCCTCGGGCCCCTCCTGCTCCACTGCGGCCGTGACCGGCAGGCATCCGATGCTGTCGGCCATGCTGCGTGCAAAACGGGTGTTGCGCTGGGCGATCGGCCGCCGCTCGGCCTCATAGCTGTCCAGCAGCGCCGGGCCGGCCGCCCCCTGGATGGCCGCCGCCAGCTTCCAGCCCAGGTTCACGACGTCGTCCACGCTGGTGTTGTAGCCCATGCCGCCCGTGGGCGTGAACAGGTGCGCCGCATCGCCGGCGATGAACATCCTGCCGTGCCGCAGGCGCTCGGCCACCAGGGCATAGCCCGCGTTCCAGGGGGTCAGCGCGATCAGCTCGTGCGCAAAAGGCCGGCCGACGACGGCCTGCAGCGCCTGCTGCGGATGGAAATCGGCAGGCTGGGTGCCTTGGGGCAGCTGCACGATCAGCACGAACCGGTCCACGCCGTCGATGGCGCACAGCAGGCCGCGCTGCCCGGGACCGACGGCCCAGTACTGCCAGGCCCTGGGCTTGCCGATCAGCCCATACAGACCGGGGGCCCGGAAGTAGATGGACATCATCGGGCCGCCCAGGAAGTCCCGCCGCTCGCTGCCATGGCCTGCGTAGACGACGCCCATGGCCTGGCGGACCAGGCTGCGCGGCCCGTCGCAGCCGACCACATAGGCGGCCTGCAGCAACTCGGTACGGCCCGTGTCCGGCTCGCGGCATTCGATCTGGACTGCGCAACCGGTGTCCTGCACCGCCTCGGCCCTCAGGCCAAAACGCAGCACGGCGCTGGCATGGCGTTCGGCCTGCGCCCTGAGCACGGGCTCGATGAACATCTGCTGCGCCCGATGCGGCAGCTCGGGCGTGGGCCAGGCCTGTTCCCCGTAGTCGCCATAGGCCGTGCCCGAGGCGGCCTCCTCGGCCGAGGGAATGCGAAAGCGCGCCAGCTCGGGCCCCGTGAGCCGCGTGCAATAGACGATGTCCTGGGGGTGCGAGGGCGGCAGGCCCAGCCTTCGTACCTGGTCGGCAAAGCCCCGGCGGCGGTAATGCTCCATGGTCCGGGACGAGGTGGCATTGGCCTTGGGCAGCGTCGGCGGCCCGCTGCGCTCCTCGATCAGCACGCACGGTATGTCCCTGCAGCCCAGCTCGATGGCCAGCATCAGCCCTGCGGGCCCTCCTCCGATGATCGCGACTTCGGTCTTCATGGCGTCTCCCCGGGGCTCAATCGACGGTCACCTTGACGCGGCGCAGCACTTGGGCATAGCGCTCGCGGTCGGCCTGCATGAGGTCGGCAACCTGCCTTGCGGGGCCGATGCTGGTGAAGAAGCCAAAACCGGCCAGGCGATCCCTGACGTCAGGCGCGGACAGGGCCCGGTTCACCGCCTCGTTGATGCGCTCGGCGACGGCCGGCGCCGTGCCCTTGGGCGCCATGAGCGCAACCCAGGTCAGCGCATCGATGCCGGCCGGGCCACCGGCCTCCTGCACGGTCGGCACATCGGGCAGCGCCGGGGAACGCTGGCTGTCCGCCACGGCAAGAAAGCGCAGCTTGCCGGCCTGCTGCAGGGGGCCGGACGTCGCAATGCTGCCGTAAGCCCAGTCCACCTCGCCCGTCGACACGGCGGCGTACAGCTGCGAAGTCTCCTTGTAGGGGACATGCATCATTTCGACACCCATGGCGGTCGCGGCCCGGGCCGCGCCCAGATGCAGCGGCCCGCCCACCGCATTGGAGCCATAGGTCATGCCGGGCCTGCGCCGCGCCGCCGCCATCAGTTCGGCCAGGCTGTGGAACGGGCTTTGCGCGCCGACCACGACGAAGAAGGCGGTCTTGTAGAGCAGCGCCACCGGCGTCAGCTCGCTTTGCGGGTCATAGGCCAGCTTGCGCAAGACCAGCGGATTGATGGACAAGTGGCCTACGTCCACCACCACCAGGTCGTTGCCCGTGGGCGGCGCGTTCTTCATCGCATTGATGGCCACCACGCCGGCCCCACCCGGCCTGGGGTCGACGACGACCGGCTGCCTCCATTGCGCCGAGAGCTTGTCGGCGACCAGCCGGGCCACCACGTCGGGGCCGCTGCCCGCGGGAAAGGCGCTGGTGATGCGCACCGTTCCGCCGGCGGCCGTCTGCGCGGCGACGGAGCCCGCCGCCAGGGTTGCCAGCGCACAGGCGCCGGCCCATTTCCTCATGCTCATGCTGCTTGTCTCCTATGGGTCGCCGGGCTGCGCCGACGTTATGGAGGGCATGCTAGGTCTGGCAGGCCGGCTGCGGCAGAGGGCAGAAACGCCTCAGCGATGCATGGCTGTTATCACTGGAGCGTTCCGCAGCGGCTCAGGCGCGGCGGAGCCCGCGTGCACGGCCCCTGCGGGAAATCCCCTGGCCTTGGCGCGCTCGGAAACGGGCATAAACACGCTCCGACCGATGCCCAAACTTCATCACCTTCGCAATTTCGTCGCCATTGCCCGGGCACGCAGCCTGCGCAGCGCCGCCCGCAGCCTGGGCCTGACCCAGCCGGCACTGACGCGCAGCGTGCGCGAGCTGGAAGCCGAGCTCGGCGTGGCGCTGTTCCAGCGCCATGCGCGCGGGGTATCGCTGACCGTGGCGGGAGAGCGATTCCTGCTGCGCGCGCAGGCCGCGCTCGAGGAACTGCGTCGCGGCAGCGAGGAGGCCGCCCAGGCGCGCGGCGAAATGCAGGGCCATGTCGCCGTCGCTCTGTCCAGCGCCCCCGTGCTGTCGCTGCTGGCCCGCGCCTATGCCCAGTTCCGGCGCGACTGGCCGGATGTGCACCTGCGTTTCGTCGAAGGCCTGTTCCCGGCCGTCGAGCCGGCGCTGCGCGACGGTCGGCTGGACTTCTATCTGGGCCCCCGGCCCGAGAGGCAATTGAGCGCCAGCTACCAGGTGGCCCTGGTTCACCGCAACGAGCGTGTCGTGCTGGCCCGCCGCGGCCATCCGCTGCGCACCGCCGGCAGCCTGCAGGCGTTGCTGGAGGCGGACTGGATCGTCACCGGCCTGCGCGAGCGCCGCGAGGAAGAATTCGAGGAGCAGTTCTCGGCGCTCGGCCTGCGCAGCCCGCGCGTGGTGACGGTCGCCGAATCGTTGATGGCCCTGCTGGCGCTGCTGGCCAGCAGCGACGCCCTCGCCTTCTTGCCGCGCCAGTGGGCCGATACGCCCCTCTTCAACGGTGTACTGGAGCCCATTGCCGTGCGCGAGAGCCTGATGGCACCCGACATCGTGCAGGTCACGCGTGCTGCGCTGCCTCTGACGCCCGCCGCGGAACGCCTGTCGATGCTGCTGCTGCGCGCGGCAGTCCACGACTTCGGCGAGCCGGCCGGCGCCTGAGCCGCGGCCGGCGTCTCCACAATATCTTCACACAATCTTTACATTGCATTGACCAGGCAGACATATTCTGCCGGACTCATAGCGCCTCGCGTAAGCCAAGAGTCCGTAGCCAACGCTGAAGCTCCCGTTCGACCGCCTTCCTGGGAATTTCCCCTGTGCCAGCGCACTTGTCATCGCCGCTGGCATTTCCTATGACCCATCCCGTCCCCTCACAAGCAGCGAGCACGATCACGCGAAGCGCTCCGCTGGCCATGCCCGCACCGTCGCTTTCCCTGGACATCAAGGTCCTCATTGGCCTCCTTCTCTTTACGGTGGTCTGGCTGCTGCAGATCGACAGCTCCAGCCTCACGGCACCCAAGGACAACCTCGAGCAGCTGACCTGGGTGCACAGCCTGGAATGGGGCTACTACAAGCATCCACCGCTGCCGACCTGGTTGTTCTCGGTGCCGGTCAATGTGTTCGGACTGTCTGCCCGCACCAGCTATGTGACGGGCGCGCTTTTCACGCTGGCCGGCCTGTTTGTCTTCTGGAAGCTGATGCAGACCTTGCGCGGCAGCCGCCATGCCACGCTGGCCCTGCTGGCGGCCCTGTGCATCACCTACTACAACGAGCGGCTGCACTTCTTCAACCATGAAGTGGTGCTGATGCCCTTCTTCGTGGCCAGTGCCCTGCTGGTGTGGCGTGCGGTGGGCAGCAGGCAACTGCACTGGTGGGCGACCCTGGGCTGCTGCCTGGGCCTGGGCGCACTGGCCAAGTACCAGATGATCCTGGCCGCCGTGGCCGTGTTCCTGTTCTGGATCGCTTGCGGAGCCTGGCGCGAGCGGGTCCATGTCATCGGCCTGGCACTGGCAGCTGCCATTTCGCTGGCCATCATCTCGCCGCACCTGTACTGGCTGTTCCTGAACGACTTCGGCCCCATCCGCTATGCCACCGAATCCTCGCTGGGCGCCAGCCTGGGCGGCGGCGCAAGACTGCTCAATACCTTGCACTGGCTGGCCGACCAGCTGTTCAACCGCGCATTGCTGGCCTGGGTGCTGCTGGGACTGGTGATGGCATTGCACCGCCGCAGCCGCCTTGCGCCGCAGGACACACCGCAGCGTCCCGGGACAGCCGATGCATCGCGGGCGCTGATCCTGTGCTTTGGCCTCACGCCCATCGTGCTGACCTGCGCCATCGGCATCTTTGCGGGCTCGTCGCTGCAGCTGCACTGGGGCACGCCCTTTCTGCTGCTGGCCGTTCCCGTCGCCATGGAGCTGGCCGGTGCCAGGCTGCAGCCGTCGCGCATATCGATCACCACCGCCATCAAGTGCTTCGTGGCGCTTCAACTGGCCTTGCTGCTCGTGGCCCAGATGACCTCGGCGCGCAGTGAATTGCGGCTTAACAGCCGGCACTGGAGAAACTTCGATTCAAAGGCCTTGAGCCAGGCGCTTGCCGAACCCGCGCGCGAGGCGCTGGGCGGCGATATCCGCGTGATCGCAGGCCCCACGGCCGAGGCCAAGGCCCTGGCCCTGAAGCTGCGCGAAAAGCCGCTGGTGCTGATCGATGGCCGCATGGACATCAGCCCCTGGATTTCCCAGCACATGGTGGATGCCTGCGGCGTGCTGCATCTGCAGCTGGCGGCATCGCAGCCGCCCGGCCACCAGCCGGTGGGCGAAGGCTTTCCCTCCCTTTACTGGCGTGTCACCCCGCCGGAGGAAGATGCGGGCAACTGCGTCCCAAGCTGAACAGGGTGATGGCTGGGCCGGGCACTAGCGAACCAGCGCGTGCCGCACATCGATGGCAAAGCCGCTCAAACCCTTGCCCGGGGCTTCGCCGTCTTCGACGTCCACATCGAACAACTGCCAGTGCGCTTGCCTGCCTTGCGGCAAAGGCAGACAGGAGATCTGCGGCCCCATGTCGATCATGGCTGCGATGTTGTTGACCGCCTGCACCTGTGCCGCTCGCACCAGGGGCATCAGCAAGTCGTCGGCAATGCCCAACGCGCGCAGGTGGCCCAGCGCCTGCTGCGCATCGCTGAGCAACGGGCCTTCGTTGACGTTCAGATCTCCTTGGTGCAACTGCTCCAGCCGGCGGCTGTCTCCGGCAGCCGATACCTCGCTGCACAACCCGTGAACCAGTGCCGCCATTGCCACGGCGGGCTCTCCGCGGCTTTCGCTCAGAGCCCATAGCACGGGCTCGGCCATACCCAGGGATTCGTAGTACGGAAAAAGCGCGTGCAGCTCGGGATGCTGTTCGAGCAAGTATTCGCTGTAAGTCTTCTTGGGCTTCTTGGACATGGGTGCGCTATGTGTTTCAAATCAAGGCTTGTTAATGTTCTGCTGTCTTGGCTGAATCACGGTCACATATCCAATGACCATTCCACCGATCAAGGCCATGGGCCAACCAAAAAGAAACACCACCACATAGGCCATGGATGCACCGCCGCCTGCATAGGGCGCGCATTCTTGTGCATTGGCCCACAGACTGAAAATCAGCACCGTTGCCGCAGAAACCAGGCAAGGCCAGGAACTGGGCCAGGCCAGCATGCCCAGCGGCACCAGCATCACGAGTGCATTGGCAAGCCAGAAACGGGTCAGACCTGCATGGCACCAGATCTGTGTGAACAGGGATTGAATGGGAAAGCTGGCAAGCAGGGCCAGCATGCCAAGCCGTCTGACCGCGTAATGGTGACGCAAAAATCCAGGCCTCATGTCACATTGCCTTGCTCGAGAAATGATGGGCAGAAAGAATACGCTGCTTGCGGGCCGCGCCTGTCGGCATTGCGTGATTGCACCCATTGTTGAGAACCACCACCGTGCCCATGAAATCCCCCTGCGAAGAACTCATCGACATGCTGGGCCAGCCCTATGGCGCCGGCAAAGTGGCCCAACTGCTTGGCCCACTGGGTGTCAAGCGAATGCCCAGGCCGTCGAGCCATTTTGATGACGACATCATCTGGTCCGCCAAGTCCTCGCTGCGCATCGATGTCTATCGTCCCCGGGCACTTTCCAGGCTGACGGGGAGAGACTGGGAGGATGGCGATGTCTGGCTCATTGGCTCCGTGCATTTTCTTGCGCCGGGGGCAGACAGCAGAATCCGGGCCGTATTTGCGGGCAGCCTGCCTTCGGGGCTGAGCATGCAATCCCCACCTGAAGCGCTGGTGGCGGTTTTTGGGCCGCCGCAAATGGAAGATGGGATCGAGCGACCGGGACATGGCGGACGTCTGCTGGCCTGGCGCAAGCCGCAGGTCAACATCGTGGCCGAGTATGCGGATGCCGGCGAAGCTGGCTCCATCACCAGCTTTGTGGTGTGCCTCATCGGCTGCATAGGCGCATGGCGCCACGACGATCCAGAGGTCTTCGCGCCCTGAGGACCTGGCGGCCAAACCGCTCCTTGCATCCTCAACCCAGGGCAGGCGCTCGCAGATACCCCATCAGCACCTGCACGATGCCATCCTCCAGGGCCTGGGGGGTGAACATGACAGGCGGATCGATGACGGCGGCATGCACCAGGGACTCCATGGTCTGCAGCAGCATCCAGGTGGCCAGGTCCAGATCGCGGTGGGCGAGCTGACTGCGGTGCAGCTCCAGGAGCTGGCGCACCTGGCGGAAGATGCCGCCGTCGGCCGCGCTTTGCTCGCGCGGCGCGTCGAAGAAGGGGAATTCCTTTTCCAGCACCCGGTGCAGATCGGGCTCGACCCGGTGCGCCGCCAGCAGCGCGCGGACCATGGCCTGCACATGGCCTTGCAGGCCCTGCGGCCGCTCTGCGGCAAGCACGGCGGCAATGGCCGCGTACATCTGCGCGGCGTGGCGCTCGTGCAAGGCCGTGATCAGCGAGTCCTTGTTGGGAAAGTACTGGTAGAGCGAACCCACGCTCACACCTGCGCGCTCGGCCACCAGATTGGTGTTGGTGGCGGCATAGCCGCGCTCGGCCAGAACGCGAGCCGCAGCTTCCAGAATGGCCTCGACGGTGGCAAGGGAACGCGCCTGCCGTGGCTGCTTGCGGGGCTGGGGCGGCTGGCGCTGCGCCGCCTGCGAATGCGAGTTTTCAATGCGAGCCATGGCTCATATTCTCCTGGACATGTGATCTGAGTTTTTACTCGCATTTGAAAGGGAATGCACATGTCTTCCGGAATTTCGCCATCTGCGGCCGCGTCGCCGCCGGTGAATGCATTCGCGCGGCTGCTGCCGCTGACGCTGGCGGTCTTCGTCAGCTTTCTCTGCCTGGGCATGCCCATGCCCGTGCTGCCCCTGCACCTGAGCCAGACCCTGGGACTGGGCACGCTGGGGGTGGGCACGGTGATGGGCTGCCAGTTCGCGGCCGCCCTGCTGTCGCGGGCCTGGGCCGGGTCGCTGGCCGACACGCGCGGCGCCAGGCAGGCCGTGGTGCTGGGCATGGCGCTGGCGGCCGTTTCGGGCCTGGCCTACCTGATGTCACGCGCCTTCGAGGGAGGGCCGGCCGCAGTCTGGGTGCTGGCCGCCGGCCGCGTGCTGCTGGGCTGCGCCGAGAGCCTGATCATCACCGGGGCCTTGAGCTGGGGCGTGGGCATGATCGGTCCGCAAAACGCCGGCAAGGTCATGGCCTGGGTGGGCATTGCCATGTACGGCGCCTATGCGGCGGGCGCGCCGGCCGGCGTGGCGGTGCAGGCGGCCTGGGGCTTCTCCGGCATTGCCGTGGCCACCATCGTGCTGCCGCTGGCCGCCCTGGCCATGGTCTGGGGCCTGCGCGCCACGCCGGCTGCGGCCCAGCGCCGCACGCCGTTCTACAAGGTGCTGGGCACGGTATGGCTTCCCGGCCTGGGGCTGGCCCTGTCCAGCGTGGGCTTTGGCGTGATCACGACCTTTGCAGCGCTGCTGTTCGCATCGCGGGGCTGGGGAGCGGCCTCGCTGGCCTTCACGGCCTTCGGCCTGGCCTTCATCGGCGCGCGCCTGCTCTTCGGCCATCTGCCGGACAAGCTGGGCGGCGTGCGGGTGGCACTGGCCAGCATTCCGCTGGAAGCCGCCGGTCTGCTGCTGATCTGGGGCGGGGGCGATGCGCCATGGGCCTATGCCGGCGCCGCGTTCACCGGCTTCGGCTACTCGCTGGCCTTCCCGGCCTTCGGCGTGGAAGCTGTCCGCCGGGCGCCTGCCCAGGCACGCGGCGCGGCCATGGGCGCCTATGTGGCCTTCTTCGACCTGTCCATGGGGCTGACGGCCCCTGCCGCCGGGCTGCTGGCCAGTGTCACGGGCGTCGGAGACGTGTATTTCGCCGCCGCCGTGAGCGTGGCGCTGTCCATCGCCGTGGCCTTGCTGCTGCGCTTGAACGCAGCCCGGGGAGCCACCCATGGCTGAGCCGATTCACATGCCTGCCGGCACGCAGCGCGCGCTGGGCACCGTGTTGAAGGTGCAATCCGTCACGCCGCGCATGCGCCGCATCACGCTGGGTGGCGAGCAGATCGCCGCCTTCTCGCGGGCGCCTGCCGTGGATGCGCCCGCCGCCTGGGTCAAGCTGTTCCTGCCCACGGGCGAGGGCCGGGCGTACACGCTGCGCAGCGTGGACCGCCAGGCCGGCACGCTGGACATTGACCTGGTACTGCATGGCGATGCGTTCAATGCCAAGCATGAGAACAGCACCTCCGCTGGCGGCGACGGCCCCGCCTCCCGCTGGGCAGCCCAGGCCCGCGTGGGCGAGCAGGTGGCCATTGCCGGCCCGCGCAGCGGCGGCTTCGCCCCGCCGGCCGGCACCGATTGGCTCATGCTGGCGGGCGATGGCTCGGCACTGCCGGCCATGCAATCGATCGCGGCAAGCCTGCTGTCCTCCGCGCGGGTGAAGGCCTACGTGGAAATCACCGATGACGGCGAATGCCAGCCCATGGACAGCGCTGCCCGCTGGCGCACCGAGTGGATCACCGCCGCGCCGGGCCAGCCTGGGCAGAGGCTGTGCCAGCGGCTGATGTACCGGCCGCTGCCGCCGGGCAACGGCTATCTGTGGATGGCGGGCGAGTCCGGCGCCATGCGTGCGCTGAAGCGGCATTTCCTGGACCGTGGCATCGCACCCGGCCAGCTGAGCGCCAAGGGCTACTGGAAGTGCGGCGAGGCGGACCACAAGGACCGCTAGAGCGGCGCAAGCGGCACAAAACGGCCTCCTTCACAGATCAACACAGAGCGCCTCATCCCCCGGGTAATCACCCGGACACGGGATGGAGGCGCTCACTAGAATTCAAAAATGAACTTTGACAACAACATTCAAATTCAATGAAAAACAGCGGCCTCCGGACAGCGCCTGCCTCGGCTTGCGAACTGCATGCAGCCTATGCGGCCGGCACGCTGACGCCCACGCAAGCCACCGAGCATTGCCTGCAAGCGGCCTGTGAAAGCCCGTCCGTGTTCACGCGCATCACTGCGGAGCGCGCGCTGGAAGAGGCCAGGCAATCCACGCAGCGCTGGCGTACGGGCCGCCCGCTCGGGCCGCTGGACGGCGTGCCCATCAGCTGGAAGGACCTGTTCGATGTGCGTGGCACGCCCACCACGGCGGCATCGGCCCTGCTTCGCTCTGCCCCGCCAGCCCCTGCCGATGCCCCCGTGGTGGCGCGGGCTGCGGCGGCCGGCATGGTCTGCCTGGGCAAGACCAACCTCAGCGAGTTCGCCTATTCGGGACTGGGCCTGAACCCCGGCTTCGGCACCCCCGCCAATCCCCGCCTGGGTGGGCGCGCACGGGCGCCTGGCGGCTCCTCCAGCGGCGCGGCCCTGGCCGTGGTGCAGGGCTGCGGGCCGCTGGCCATGGGAACGGACACGGCAGGATCGGTGCGCATTCCCGCAGCCTTCAACGGGCTGGTGGGCTTTCGTGCCAGCCGGGGGCGCTATCCCATGCAAGGGGTCTTTGCGCTGTCACCTTCCCTGGACACGCTGGGGCCGCTGGCCCTGGGCGTGGCCGACTGCATGGCCCTGGACCAGGTGCTGCGCAGCACCGTGCCTGCCGGCGATGCCGCTGCAGGCCCTGCCGTCCCAGGCCCTGTCATAGGCCTGCAGGGACAGGTGTTCGTCATCGACCCCGGCATGCTGGACGACGACCGCGTGCAGGCGCAGGTGCGCGACGCGATTGCAGCCGGCCTGGCCCTGCTGCAGCGGCAGGGCGCCCGCGTGCAGCGGCGCCGGCTGCAAAGCCTGGACACGGTGCAGACGCTGACGCAGCGCCATGGCTGGCTGGGCGCGCATGAGGCATTGGCCACGCACCGCGAGCGCCTGGATGCCCCGGAGCAGGCCGCGCGCATGGACCCGCGCGTGCGCAGCCGGCTGGAGGCCGCAAGGCATCTGGACCATGGCGGCTACCTGCAACTGCTGGCACGGCGCCAGCCATTGATGGAGCTGTTTGCGCAGGAGCTGGGCGGCGCCACCCTGGTGCTGCCCACGGTGGGCCATCCGGCGCCGCTGCTGCAGCCCCTGCTGGAAGACGACGCGCTGTTTGCCCAGACCAATCTCGCCACGCTGCGCCTGACCATGCCCGGCAGCTTCCTGGATGCGCCGGCCGTGGCCCTGCCCTGCGGCGCCCTGTGCCTGCAAGGCCCTGGCGCGAGCACCGAACGGCTTCCCATCGGCCTGCAGCTGATGCGCCCGCAGGGCGATGACGACCGGCTGCTGCGCATTGCCCTGGCCGTCGAACAGGCGCTTTCTTCCCTCAACCGTTCCCAGTGAAAAAGGAGTGCATGCAATGAGCAAGGACATACAGATCACGTTTGGCGTGGACGTCGATGCCGTCGGCGGCTGGCTCGGCTCGTATGGCGGGGAGGACTCGCCCGACGACATCTCGCGCGGCATGTTCGCGGGCGAGGTCGGCTCGCTGCGGCTGCTCAGGCTGTTCGACAAATACGGCCTCAAGACCACCTGGTTCATCCCGGGCCACTCTGCCGAGACCTTTCCCGAGCAGATGAAGGCCGTGGTGGACGCGGGCCATGAGATCGGCATCCACGGCTACAGCCACGAGAACCCGATTGCCATGACGCCCGAGCAGGAGGAAGCGGTGCTCGACCGCAGCATCGAGGTCATCACGCGGCTGGCCGGCCGCGCACCCACGGGCTATGTGGCGCCCTGGTGGGAGTTCAGCCCCGTCACCAACGAGCTGCTGCTCAAGAAAGGCATCAAGTACGACCACAGCCTGATGCACAACGACTTCCACCCGTACTACGTGCGCGTGGGCGACCAGTGGACCCGCATCGACTATAGCAAGCATCCCGACACCTGGATGAAGCCCCTGGTGCGCGGCAAGGAGACACGGCTGGTCGAGATCCCCGCCAACTGGTACCTGGACGACCTGCCGCCCATGATGTTCATCAAGAAGTCGCCCAACAGCCACGGCTTCGTCAACCCGCGCGACATAGAGCAGATGTGGCGCGACCAGTTCGACTGGGTCTACCGCGAGCACGACTACGCGGTCTTCCCCATCACCATCCACCCCGATGTCTCCGGCCGCCCCCAGGTGCTGCTGATGCTGGAGCGCCTGATCGAGCATTTCCAGTCGCACGACGGCGTGCGCTTCATGACGTGCGACCAGATCGCCGACGACTTCCTGCGCCGCCAGCCGCGTTGATGCCGCATCCCACCTCAGCGAGGACACCATGAATACCTCCGCCATTGCCTCCGACGCCCCAGGCGCAGGCCATCCGGCCCCGGCCGGGATCGATGCCCCCTGGACCGCGCCCACCGTGACGCGCAGGCAGGTCAGCTACGCCACCTGGGTCTGCTTTTTCGCCTGGGTCTTTGCCGTCTACGACTTCATCCTCTTCGGCACCCTGCTGCCGCAACTGGGCGAGCACTTCCGGTGGAGCGCCGAGCAGCAGGCGCGGCTGAACACCTGGGTGACGCTGGGCACGGTGATCGTGGCCTTCGGCATCGGCCCCATCGCCGACCGGCTGGGCCGGCGCAAGGGCATCATCATCGCCGTGGCGGGCGCCGCGCTGTGCTCGGGCCTGACGGCGCTGGCCGGCTGGGTGATCGGGCTGTCGGCGGGGCTGGGCTTCGTGCTGCTGATCGTGGTGCGCTCGCTGGCGGGCCTGGGCTATGCAGAGCAAAGCATCAACGCCACCTACCTGAGCGAGCTGTTCTCCCTGGTCTACACGGACCCGGCCTCCCTGCGCCGGCGCGGCTTCATCTACTCGCTGGTGCAAGGCGGCTGGCCCGTGGGCGCGGTGCTCACGGCCGTGCTGGTGGCCCTGCTGTATCCGCTGGGCGAGCGCTGGTTCGGCCAGGGCGGCGGCTGGGTGCTGTCCTTCGTGTTCGCCATGTTCCCCGCCCTGGTGATTGCCGTGCTGGGCCGCCGGCTGGTGGAAACGCCCCAGTTCCTGACCGCGCGGCGCGTTGCCGATCTGCGCCGTGCCGGACGCGAGGCAGAGGCCGCACGCCTGGCCCAGGCCCATGGCGCCCACCCGCAGCAAGCGCAGCACACCGGCCTGTCGGCCATGTTCCGGGGCGCCTCGCTGCGGCCCACGCTGTCGCTGGCCCTGGGCTTTTTCCTGAACTGGTTCGCCATCGTGATCTTCGCGGTGCTGGGCACCTCGGTGCTGGGCGGCGCCGGTGGCACGCCGGGCAAGGGCGTGGATTTCTCCAGCGCGCTGCAGGTGCTCATCATCTCCAATCTCGCGGGCTTCCTGGGCTATGTCTTCCATGGCTGGCTCGGTGACCGCATAGGCCGGCGCAACGCCGTGGCCATAGGCTGGATGCTGGGTGGCCTGGCCTTCGCGCTCATGCTGAACGCGCCCTCGGGCGACTTCTGGCGCATCGTGCCGCTGTACTCGCTGGGGCTGTTCTTCCTGATCGGCCCCTATGCAGCGGCCCTCTTCCTGATCGGCGAGAGCTTTCCCAGCCACATCCGTGCCACGGCCAGCTCCTTCGTCAACGCCATGGGCCAGGTGGGCGCCATCGCGGCAGGCTTTGGCGTGACCTGGACGCTGTCGCAGGGGGCGGACTGGGCACAGGCGGCGCTGTACTGGGGAGCCATTCCCTGCGCAGCCTCGGGACTGCTGATGTTCCTGGCACCCCATGTCGATCCCCAGACCGTGAAGTGAGGCCGCCATGCACCCGCAGATCGACAGGAACAAGGTCGCCCTCATCACCGGCGCTGCCAGCGGCATCGGCCAGGCGCTGGCCGTGGCCTACGCGCAGGCCGGCGTTGCCGTGGCCGGCAGCTACTACCCGCAGGACCCTCACGATCCCGGCCAGACCCGGGACCTTGTCGAGCGCGCGGGCGGGCGGTGCGTGATGGAGGCGGTCGATGTGGGCGATGCCGAGCAGGTCGAGCACCTGGCCCGGGTCGCCGTGGACCGCTTCGGCCGGCTGGACTTCGCCGTCGCCAATGCGGGTTTGCTGCGCCAGGCGGCCCTGGCCGAGATGAGCGATGCGCAGTGGCAGGAGGTCATCAACATCGACCTGGGCGGCGTCATGCGCACCTTCCGGGCCAGTGCGCGCCACATGGCTGCAGGCGGGGCCATGGTGGCCGTCTCCTCCATTGCAGGCGGCGTCTACGGCTGGGAGCAGCATGCCCACTATGCGGCCGCCAAGGCGGGCGTGCCCGGGCTGTGCCGCGCCGTGGCCATGGAGCTGGCACCGCGCGGCATACGCTGCAATGCCGTGATCCCCGGCCTGATCGAGACGCCGCAATCGCTGGACCCGGTCAACTCGCTGGGGCCGGAGGGCCTGGCGCAAGCGGCCAGGGGCATCCCGCTGGGACGCGTGGGGAAGGCCCGCGAAATCGCTGCCCTGATCCGTTTCCTGACCAGCGACGAGGCCTCCTACATCACCGGCCAATCCATCATTGCCGACGGCGGCCTGACGGTGCGCTGGCCCAGTTGAGGACATCCGACATGAGCACATCCAAGCCACTGGACGGCCGCCGCGCCGTCGTGACAGGCGCCGGCAGCGGCATCGGCGAGGCCATTGCCCTGGCCTATGCGCAGGCCGGCGCGCGGCTGCTGCTGGCCGACATCGATGCCGCGCGGGCCGAGGACGTGGCCCGGCGCTGCCGCGCGCTGGGCACGCAGGCCGAGACCGTCATCGGCGACGTGGGCGACGAGTCCACGGCCCACCGCATCATCGACCGCTGCGTGCAGGCCTTCGGCGGCATCGACATCCTGGTCAACAACGCCGGCATGCTCACCCAGTCGCGCTGTGCCGACATGTCCACCGCGATGTGGGACGAGATGCTGCGCGTGGACCTGCGCAGCGTCTTCCTGTGCGCGCGGCGCGCAGTGCCGCACATGCAGGCCCAGCGCTGGGGACGCATCATCAGCATCGCATCGCAGCTGGGCATCAAGGGCGGCGTGGAGCTGAGCCACTATGCGGCGGCCAAGGCCGGCGTGATCGGCTTCACCAAGTCGCTGGCGCTGGAAGTGGCACCCGACAATGTCCTGGTCAATGCCATTGCCCCCGGCCCCATCGCCACGCCGCTGGTCGACGGCATCAGCGCGGACTGGAAACGCGCCAAGGAGGCCAGCCTGCCGCTGGGCCGCTTCGGCCGCGCCGACGAGGTGGCGCCCACGGCGGTGCTGCTGGCCTCCGATCCCGGTGGCAATCTGTATGTGGGACAGACGCTGGGGCCCAATTCCGGCGATGTCATGCCGTGAAAAGAAGCACCCCCTGAGTCGCTTCGCGCCTTCCCCCTCTCTTCGGAGGGGGCGTACGGGCAGCCGGCGACACCCTCGGTGCGGGGCGGCGCGGCCGGCATAGGCCCTTCCTCGGTGTCTCTGCTCTTTGGCTGCGCCAGTTTCGCAGGCGGCTCCATTCGCAACCGAAAGGGTTTCTGTCATGTGTGGAATGTGCGGTTTGCTGCAGGGCTCCGGCCACTGGAGCCAGGCGCCGGCCGGATCGGCCGGGCGCCGCCAGCGGCTGATTCAGATTGCGCGCGCCAACCGGCTGCTGGCGCTGTGGCGGCTGCGGCTCAGCGACTTCCACGGCCAGTCCTACCTGCTGCAGGGGCCTACGGGCGCCAGCGTTCTGGTGCCCGACTTCGGTGCGTTGTGGCCCGCGGCCGAGCGGCTGCTGGCCCGCGAGCTGGATCCGCTGGCCATGCCCTGGCCGCAACCGGAGCAGGCGCCATGACCGGCGATGCACGCCTGCCCGTGGGTGTGCTCACGGGCTCTCTGGGCAGCGGCAAGACCACGCTGCTCAGGCAATGGCTGCAGGACTCTCCCGCTGCCGAGACCGCCGTGCTGATCAACGAATTCGGCGCCGTGGGGCTGGACCATCTGCTGGTGGGCCGCATCGACGCCGACACGGTGCTGCTGGACAACGGCTGCATCTGCTGCGCCATCCGCGGCGAACTCAAGGAGGCGCTGTGGCGGCTGCACCAGCGCCGCGAGCGCGGCGAGCTGCCTGCGTTCCAGCGCGTGCTGATCGAAACCACGGGCCTTGCCGCGCCCGGCCCGGTGATCGCCACCCTCATAGGGGATGCGCAATTGCGCCAGGTCTTCAGGCCCGCCCATGTCGCCACCGTGGTCGATGCCCTGCACGCGGCCACGCATGCGCAGCGGCCCGAATGGCAGGCCCAGGTCGCCGCCGCCGACCGGCTGTACCTGAGCAAGACCGACCTGGCCCGGCCGCAGGACGCCGAGGCGCTGCGCGCGCAGCTTGCCAGGCTCAATCCGCTGGCCGTGCTCGGCAACAGCCGCCAGGCGCTGCCGGCCTGGCAGGAGCAGCCCGTGCAGGAGAGCAATTGGCTGGCACGCGCCATTGCAGGCACGCCTCGCAGCCGCAAGGGCCAGGAGCCGCACGGCAGCATCCAGGCCTTCTGCCTGGAACTCGACGGCCCCGTGGACTGGTGTGCGCTGACGCTGTGGCTGACCTGGCTGCTGCACCGCCATGGCGAGCGGGTGCTGCGACTCAAGGGGCTCGTGGCCGTGGCCGCCGAAGGATGGCCGCAGGGGCAGCCGACGGTGCTGCACGGCATGGGCCATCTGATGCATGCGCCCGAGCATCTGGCCGAATGGCCCGGTGGCGACGGCCGCTCGCGCCTGGTCTTCATCGCCTCGGGGCTCAACGGGCAGCAGGTGGACGACTCCTGGCAGTCGTTCCAGCGTTTCTTCGCGCAGGACAATGGGGCGCAGCCCGGCGCCGCACCCGGCCCGGCCGCCTTCCATTGACAAGGAACACCCCATGCGCAAGAACATGCCTGAACTGCGGGTACTGGGCACCTCGGTGACGCTGACCGAGGCCATGCGCCGCCGCGCCGAGCAGGACCTGGGCCTGCGCATCCGCTTCGAGGTGCTCGACGGCTTCGACGCGCAGCGCCAGGCCGTCATGCGCCAGGACAGCTTCGATCTCTACGACCAATGGTTCCACAGCCTGGACTGCCTGTGGCCGACAGGGGCGCTGCAACCCATAGACATCGGCAGGCTGGCGCATTGGGACGAGGTCAACGCCCTGCCCAAGACCGGGCGCATCACGCCGCAGGCGGCCCTGGGCGCGGGCTGCAACCCGGCCATGCGCCTGTACGTGCAGGCCGATGGCACCCTGGGCGGCACGCCCGCATCGCGCATCAGCATGCTGCCGCTGACGCACAACGCCGACAGCTTCGTCTACCTGCCCGCCGCCGTGCCGGAGCTGTTCGCGCAGACCGAGGAGAGCTGGTCGTGGCTGCTGTCTCCCGCCTGCCGTGGCCGTGCGGCCCTGCAGGCGGATGCGGCCATCGGCGCGCTGGATGCGGCCCTGGCCCTGCAGGCCGGCGGCGACATGCGTTTTGGCGACATCAGCAACCTGGGACTGGAGGAGATCGACCAGATGATGGCCCTGCTGCTGCAGCGGCAGGAGTCGGAGCAGTTCCGGGGCTTCTGGGGCAACTACGCCGATGCGGCGCGGCTGATGATCGATGCCGGCGTCGCCATACAAAGCCACTGGTCGCCGGCCATCGCCCACTACCGCGCGGCGGGGCTGGACTACCGGCTGGCCTGCCCGCGCGAAGGATACCGGGCCTGGTACGGCGGCCTGGGCATCTCCAGCCAGGCCAGGGGCGACACGCTGGATGCCGCCTACCGCTACCTGAACTGGTGGCAGTCCGGCTGGCCCGGTGCGGCGATGGCACGGCAGGGCTACTACATCTCCAACCCGCTGCGCAGCCGCGAGCACCTGCGCGCCAGCGAATGGGACTATTGGTACGCCGGCCTGCCTGCCGCCGAGGACCTGCGGGGCACCGACGGCCAGGTCGTGATCCCGCGCGGCAGCGTGCGCGACGGCGGTTCCTACGAGCAGCGCCTGGGCCACATCGCCGTCTGGAACACCGTCATGGACGAGCACAACTACCTGGTGCGCCAATGGGCCACGCTGCTGCGCCGCGCCCGCCCCTTATAGTCCTGCCGGATACCGGCCCCCTTTGCGGCGGCCGGTGCACAGGTACATGCAGATGAAGCAGGAATGACAAGAGCCACCCCAGCACCCACGCAGCTTGCCCGCGACGAGGAAGCAGGCCCCGGCGAATCCGGTGAATCCGGCGATCCCGGCGAACGCCGGCTGCGCTATGAACTGATACGCCAGCGCCTGCGCGGGGCCATCGTCGAGCAGCGGATCGAGCCCGGCCTGGTGCTGCTGGAGGGGCCGGTGGCCAAGGTCTTCGGCACCAGCCGCATACCCGTGCGCAAGGCCTTCGAGCTGCTGCATGCCGAAGGGCTGCTGTGCACCTTCGACGGACGCGGCTACCTGGTGGCCCGGCCCGGGCAGGCCGTGCAGCCCCAGCGCCTGCCGCTGGACGCGCGGGCCCTGGGCCTGGAGGAGGGCAACGCCACCATCCACATCCCCTCGGAAAGCGAGCGCATCCACGACGAGCTGGAGCAGACCATCTCCATCGCCATGATCTTCGGGCGCTTCCAGATCGACGAAAGCGCGGCCATGGAGCACTTCAACGTGAACCGCGTGGCCCTGCGCGAGGTGCTGAGCCGGCTCGTGGACCGGGGACTGGTGGACAAGAGCACCTATGCCTCCTGGCGCGTGGCGGCGTTGACGGCACGCGCGGTGAACCAGGACTTCGAGCTGCTGGCGCTGCTGGCGCCCGCGGCGCTGCGCGAAAGCGGCCCGCGCCTGGACAGGGACATGCTCGCTGACCTGCGCCGCCGCCTGCACGCCCCCGCCGCACCGCAAGCTCAGGAGCTTTTGCGGCTGGAGCAGCACCTGCACGGCGCCTTGCTGGCACGGCATCCCAACCACAAGCTGGTGGGCATGCTGCAGCAGTGCCAGATGCCGTGGCTGATCCACAGCACCTTTGACCGCATGTTCCCGCAGTCGCCCAACCCGCCCCTGCTCGAGAACTGCCGCCAGGTCATCGACGCCCTGTGGGATGGTGAGTACGAGCGGGCCGCGCAGGCGCTGCAGGACTACCTGGCCCAGGCACGCAAGCGCGCCCAGCTGCAGCTCAAGGTCCTGTCCGTGCTGCCCGAGGCGCAGCTGCCGGCCTATCTGGTGCGGCAGTCGTGACCCCCTGAGGGACGCATCGGGCCAGGCAGGGCCGAAGCGGACAAGACTGCGACCGGTGCGCCTGGTTGCATGTGCAACCACCGGTTTGCGCCGGGTTCACCGGGCGTTTACGCAAGCGCGGCATATTGGGCGGCCGACAGGGAACCGCAGGAACCCCAGGTACCGAAGGACCGCACCGAAAGACCGCACCGATGAATGCCCTGCGCATCAGCACCACCGTCTTCACCGAAGCCAGATTCTGGAGCCTGGTGGTTTTCTCGGTCGTTCTTCCCTGCGCCATCTACGCCGCCCTGCTGGCCAAGCGCAGCATCTCGCGCACCACGGTGCTGCTGTTCGGGCTGGCCCTGGTGGCCATGGCGGGGGTGGATGTCTACCTGCTGCAAAGCCTGGCCTCGGCGGCCAAGGCGACGCCTTCGCTGTCCGACAACACCCTCTTCGTCTCCGAGCTGTCCACGGCGCTGTACCTGCTGCCGGCCATGATTGGCGGCATCGGCGTGAACATGACCTCGCATGTGCTGATACAGCACCTGTTCGATGCGGAGCGCCGCTTCGACAGCAACCGCCACAACGAGAACACCTGAGCTGCGCCGGGCTCAGCCCATCACGTCCTCGGAGAAAAGCTGCCAGCGCCCGCCCGTCTTGCGCCAGTACTGGCGCAGCGGCAGGCCCTCGGCAAAGGACTTGCTGCTGGCGCGCAGGTTGACCACGCGGATCTCGCCCTTGGCGTCCTTCCAGGAATAGATGGACAGGTCCTGCAGCGTCACGCCGGGGCGGTTGAGGTAGGCGGCCAGCCGCTCCTGTGATGTGCGCGAGGCCGGCGACTGCAGCAGGTCGGGCGCGTAGAGGGCGGCCAGCTTGCGCGGGTCCGCACCGTTCCAGGCGCTCTTCCAGTCGTCGATGACGCGCACGAAGGCGTCTGCCGCCTTCTGCTGGGCCTGGGCCTTGGGGGCCACCCATTGCAGCTTTTCGCGGATCAGCACCGGCGTCTGCCGGTCCACGGTCTGCATGAGCAAGGTGAGATCGGGGTTGGCCAGCACCAGGCAGCCATCGCTGGCCTCGGGCGCCCGCGAGAACTGGTCGGGCGGCGAGCCATGCAGCCAGATGCCGCTGCCCGAGCGGCCCACGGCCTTGTCCCAGTCATTGGGAAAGTTCACCGTGAGCGCACCCTTGCCATAGAACTCCGGCAGACGGGGCCCGGGGATGTGGCGGCCCACGAAGTAGATGCCCAGCGGCGTGCGCTGGTCGCCTTCCTGCCATTTGTCGGTGCCCAGCTTGCCCACGGAGACATAGAAGTCCCCCAGCAGCCGCAGCCCGCCTGCCTCATGGGCGAACAGGTACAGCCGCGACTTGCTGGCGTCGATGGCAATGGCATGCCGCACGGATGCGCCCAGCATCAAAAACTCGCCGGGAACGGAACCCGCAGGCGGCGCGCCGCTGTCCGCCTGCAGCCGGCGCTTGAGTTCGTTTTGCAGATCCTGCAGCTGGGCCTGCGCGGGACTGGCCGGACCCTCCAGCCGTGTGACGCTGCCCACGGACAGGTTGTGCCGCACCAGCACGCCCTGGCCCGGATGGCTGGGGGCGGCGGACGCAGCCACGGGCGTGCCCGCCAGCACCTCGCCGGCACGGCCGGTCTTGAAGCGCAGCAGGTCTGCATACACCAGCTGGGCTGCGCGGAAATTGGGGACTTCGGCGGTGAGATCGGCGGCCGCCTTCAGGGCGCCATCCAGATCCCGCTGCTCCACCTGGCGGATGATGGCCAGCAGGCGGGCCTCCGCCTGGCTTTGCGAGCCGGCCGCCGCCTTGGCATGGCCTGCCGTGGCAGCGACGCCGCCTGCCGTGGCCGCCACCGCAGCGGCGGCCACGGCCGTCTTGCCCGACGCCGAGCGCAGCCTGGCTGCGCCGGCCTTGCCGGTCTTGCTGGTCTTGCCCGTTGCAGGCTTGGCGGATGCAGTCTTGGAGGCCTTGGCCGGCTTGGCGTAGGCCGCCGTGCCGAACGACATCGTGGACAGAGCGGCCAGCAGCACGGCCACGCCAGCGGCCCGCGCATGCAGGCGCAGCAAGCCGGCGGATGACCGTGCCAGGGGGCGCGCTCTTTCAGGCATCAGGAACCGGTTCCTTCGTGGGTGATGCGCCATTGTCCCTTTTCGCGCTGCATGCGCAGGGTCTTGCGGGTCGTGGTCTTGAGCGCGCCCGATGCGTAGTACTGGCGGAACTGGGCCGTGGCCTTGTCGCCGTCCACCGTCACCTTGAGGTCGCGCACGGTGACGACGATGGTGGTGCGTCCGACAATGCGCTGGCGGCGCTGTTCCTTCCACTTGGCCAGGCTGCTGCCATCGGCCGGGGAGAAGTGGTCGCTGTAGGCGTCCAGGTAGCGGTCCATGTCCTGTCCGGCCCAGGCGGTGGACCAGGCCTTGACGGCGGCCTCCACTTCCTGCGCTGCGGCCGACTGGGCCGCCTTCTTCTCGTCGACGGCTGGCGCTGCCTTGGCGGGCTCGGCGGCGGCCACAGCGGCGGCGGCAGGGGCCGCAGCGGTGGTCACGGCGGCGGCCTTGGCCGCAGCCTGCCTGGCTTCCTCGGCAGCGCGCGCCTTGTCCTGTGCGGCCTGGGCAGCCTTCTCCTGGGCCAGCCTGGTCTCGGCGGCCTTGGCTTCCGCTGCCTTGGCCTGGGCCAGCTTGGCCTCCGCTGCCTTGGCCTCCGCTGCCTTGGCTTCTGCGGCCTTGGCCTCCGCTGCCTTGGCCTCTGCGGCCTTGGCTTCTGCGGCCTTGGCCTGCGCTGCCTTGGCATCGGCGGCCTTCACTTCAGCGGCCTTGAATTCGGCGGCCTTGGCCTCTGCCGCCTTGGTCTCGGCGGCGCGGGCCTCGGCCAGCTTGGCGTCGGATTCGCGGGCCTTGGCATCGGCCGCCTTGGCATCGGCGACCTTGGTCGAGGCAGCTGCAGCCTGGACCGTCTTGCCCTGGGCGCCACCTTGCTTGGGGAAGATCTGCGTGATCAGGGCCAGCTTGGGCTGGATGGCCTGGCGCGATCCGTCCAGCTGCAAGGCCTTGGCATAGGCATCGCTGGCCATGCGCGCATACAGGTCGCCCAGGTTCTCATGCGCCGTGGCGTAGCTGGGGTTGGTGCGAATGGCCTGCTCCAGCACTTCCGAGGCCTTGCGTTCCTGGCCTTCGGCGGCGTACAGCACGGCCAGGTTGTTGTAAGGCTCGGGCAGGCTGGGGTAGTCACGGGTCAACGCCGTGAAGATCTTGATGGCCTGGGCGTTCTGGCGCTGCTCCGCGGCGATCACGCCCTGCAGAAAGCGCATCTGCACATCGGCCGGGTTTTGCTTGAGGTAGGCCTCGGCCTGCTTGGCGGCCTGGGGCGCCTTGCCCTGCTCCAGCAGCCGTGAGACCTCGTCCACCGCCTCCTGCGATGCATGGGCAAACGCCCCGCACAAAGCCGCCCCCAGACTGAAGGCGGCAATGGCCACGGGCCGGGCTATCCGCAAATAGGTACGACCCGGCACTCGCGACGGAACTCTGGACGAAATCAGCATATGGGCGCTCTCTACGCAATGAAAGTTGGAAGACGGGCCTGTTCGCTTTTGGGCTTACTGCATGCGCCGATACACGCCTGCAGCCAAAAGCCAGCGATTTTATAGGCGAAAGCCATCTTGCCCCGCTGCATGGGCCCGCGAGTCAAGGGCCATGAAACATGGCGCGGCACCGGCGCCCGAGTAACGGAGCAGACCCGGCAGCGTTACGTAACGTGTGCCGTAACAGACCCTTGATGAGACATTGTGATCAATAGATAAATCCATACAAATCAATATCTTAGGATGATTCCTAGGCCATCCGGACCTGCAGCGTGCACGTGGCATGCATGTTGCACAAAAGGGCTCGACAGATTTTTCACGGCTTCCAAGCCACCGTCTGACCTTGTCGTCTCAACCCTTGTCTGGAGAGAGTAAATGACCGCCCAATCGATGCAGCCCACCGGCAACACCACCGTCAGCCCCGTGCAGTTCGGTGACCCGCAGCCCTCCAGCGTTGTGCTTGCGCAGCTCAATACGTCGAACATGCAGCCCGGCGCAGCCGCAGCGGTCATGCCCCGGGGCACGCCTCCCGCCACACTGTCCCAGGTCAGCCCGGGCGTGCAGATCGTGCGCAATGGGGAAACCCTCATGGCCCAGCCGGGCAGTGCCCTGCAGGTCGGCGACAAGATCATCGTGCCCGCCGATGGCAGCGCCAAGGCGCTGTTCCAGGGCAAGGACGGCCAGACCCTGGTCGGCACCTTCGAGGGCGGCACCCAGGCCACGCTGGCCCAGCGCGAGGGTGATGGCGCAGGCGCCATGGTGCTGGACCTGGCATCTGGCAACGTCCAGGTGGCGCCCGCCAGTGACAGTGACGCCGTGGGCCTGATCGTGACCAAGGAAAGCGCCGCAGCCGCAGCCGGCGGCTCCGTGCTCAGCGACTTCCTGCTGGCCGGCCTGATCGGCGCGGGCGGCGTGGGCCTGATCGCCGCAGCCAGCAACGACGACGACGACCCAGCCCCCCCGGTGCCGACCGATCCCACGAATCCGACCAACCCCACGGATCCCACGAATCCGACCAATCCCACGAACCCGACCAACCCGACCAATCCGACGGATCCCACCAACCCGACGAATCCTACGAATCCTACGAATCCCACGGATCCGACGAACCCTACGAACCCTACGAACCCCACCAATCCTACGAACCCCACCAATCCGACC
>NZ_JABEPN010000007.1:0-314017 GCF_018320755.1 Delftia sp. PE138
GCGCCCCCGCAAAAGACCATCGAAGTTGCATGCCGACAAGGGCTATGACTACAAGCGTTGCCGTGCGCACTTGAGACAACGGGGCATCGCCAGCCGCATTGCCAGGCGAGGCGTTGAGAGTAGCGAGCGACTGGGCAAGCATCGCTGGGTGGTGGAGCGGACCCATGGATGGTTTGCAGGCTTTGGCAAGTTGCGAATCCGCTTTGAAAGACGACTGGATATCCACGAAGCGCTGCTAAAACTGGCAGCGGCGATCATCTGTGCACGCTTCGTGGATCGGTGGTGTTAGCCAGTCTTAGAAAGGATCAGCATGCTTTCCAGAATTTGCACAGCTGCATTTTTCGCTGCCATCACGCTTGTACAAATGCCGGCGATCGCCCAGGCGGACGTTCCGTCCACTGCGGTGACCTTCAAGAAAGGCACGTCGGGCGCGACTGTCCAAGGCAAGCTCCAAGGCAACAAGGAGCAGGCGCACGACTACATAGTGCGTGCGGTTGCCGGGCAGAAGATGAGCGTGCACATGGAGACGAAATCCACCTCCACCTACTTCAACGTGCTGCCGCCCGGCAGCGAGGAAGCGCTGTACCGGGGCGAGGTGGCAGACGGCCCCACATGGACCGGTGCATTGCCCGCCAGCGGTGACTACCGTGTGCGTGTCTTCCTCAACCGCGCAGCCGCCCGCCAGGGCAAGTCTTCGGCGTACGCGCTCAAGATTTCCGTAGTGGATTGACGTAGCGCGGTGTCCAGACGGTCCACAACCTGCTCGTCCCGCAGACACGCGCAACACATGCTCGGCTTGTTTGAATCCTGCTCGGCCAGCTCAACGAAGCCGGCAGCCCCTGACCAAGAACATGCTCCGCGACCGCTTCGACGCCGCTCGGGATGCCGCCGGCATTCCCAAGGCGCAGTTCCAGCCTCGGGGCCTGCGCGCCACGGCCGCCAACACGTTGGATGACGACGGCGGGATACGGCTGGAGCACACGACGGAGCGCATGACCGCCCAGTACATCCGCCACAAGGTGGGCAAGAAGGTGAAGCCCGTTCGGTGAATTGCGGAACACGCCCAGAGTTGCGGAACGCGGCCTGGAAATTTCGGCCCCATCTTGCTACTTCTTCGATAGCAAAGAAAAAAGGCCTCGTATTGCTACGAGGCCTTGTGTTCTTTGGTGGGTCCTGCGAGATTCGAACTCGCGACCAACGGATTAAAAGTCCGATTCACCGAAATAGGCACAAGAGAAAACGCCTTTTACATCAACAACTTGCAGCGATAGCCACGCTTCTGGCGTTTTCGAAATCATGCCTTTTTCACCCTGTTTCAACCTACTTTGGGCAGGTTTTGGTCATAGCAAACGGCCTGTATAGGGTGCCAGCGATCAGTGCGGACCTGACATACCACCTTGCGCTTACCGCAGCACTGTGCGCCGTGCTACATCTCCTCAAGATCTTGCCCCACCGGGACCGCAGCCTCGTGCTTGGGATCAACTGATTTTTGAAGAAAATCTTTATCTGACAGCAACTTAGAGGTATCTACACGACTCCTCGTAGCACCTATGCTGCACCCTCGCCAAGTTGCGCTTCTAACTGTGCTTCGATGAGGCTGTGCAGTCTTGAACTGCAAGCGAGCCGCCAACGACTCCATTCGGAAAGTTCAGCGCTCCGCCTTCATAGAGCCGCGAATGTTGGTTAGCGCCAAGCAAGCTTGCAGGGTAACCAGCGCCCAAGCGCCCGAAGACCAGCCCCACAGTGCCCAAAGGAGGTTGCTGAGCATCAGTATCCAAAAGCCTACGTTGCGCCGCTCGGCCGAGCGAGAACCCACCCACCATGCACCCACGATGGAGGAGAGGAAGGCGGGCCACTGCAACCAGTCAGGGATATCAGGCATGGGTCATCCTTCAGTTGCTAGGAAGTGTCGGATCGTCCTCGTCGATGGAGTGACATTCCTTGCAAGCGCCAGTCGTTCTCGCGCGGGCAGCGAGACTGACATAAAACGCCGCAACCTCTCTCAATTGCTCCTCGTCAAGATCCTCGATTCCAATCATCCGGTTACTTGCCACCTTGTTAGCCGCGAGCAACTCATTTAGCTTCAGATGTAATGCCACGCTGTCCTTGTTCTGACTCTGCTGAATGAGGAACACCATCAGAAAAGTAACAATGGTAGTACCTGTATTAATCACAAGCTGCCAGTTTTCGGAGAAACTGAACATTGGCCCCGTCGCTGCCCAGACGACTACACAAACCAGCGCCACGCAAAACGCCACAGGAGTACCTGCCCAGCGCGTCACCTTGCTGGCGAAATGGTCAAAGGTGGACAACAATCGTGAATGATCTGCATATAAAGCACTCGATGTCTCAGGCATGGAACCTAAAGCTTCTGAGGGGGATTTTGACGATGGTTTAGATATATGACTTTGCATAAAGAGAGTTTGAAAAATTATTCTATAAACAGCAATTGCGGTTGAATGGTATGTGATACGGGACGCGTGAAAACCATCATTAACGGAAGCGCTGGCTTGGAGGGAAAGGGGAGTACCGCTCAGAGCATTGCCGTGTCCGTTCACTGCATTTTCTGCACACTAAGGGATCCGTCTGCCTCCAAGAACATGCAACGGATTTCTGATTCCTCGCAGTCTGCCTCGCGCAGCGCCTTCTCGATATCGTTGCGCGATACCCGGTGGCTTTTGCGCGCACCCTCGAAGATCGTTCCATCCCGCCCCAGCAGCACCGCCTCGCCCTCCAGTAGCTTTTCCGCCCCGCGCCAGCGTGCCGTCACGAAACCCACGGCCGTATTCAACGCAATGAGGATCACGCACACCAGCAGCCCGCCAGGAAGGGACTGATCAGACCCTGTCATGGAAGGCCCCGCTGCCTCGCTAACCAGCATCACAACCAGCAGATCGAAAGGTGTGAACTGACCCACGGTACGGCGCCCAGTCATGCGCATCATCAGCAGGAGCAAGACATAGACCGCCAGCGCGCGTACAGCCAACTCAAACGGATGGATGTCCAAGTTCCACATACCAACGCCCCTTCAATTCCGCCCCGCCCAGGGACTACGCGCTGAGGTGCGCACTGAACACTTGAAGGCCTGTCTCAATTGCCGCAATGCCTGCTGCCGCCGCGCCGGCGTCTCGGCCGCCGTGCAATCGCTGGGCACCCAGACCTCATAGCCCGACATGCGTGCATCCGTAGCCGTGAGCATGACGCACATGTCCGCCGCAAACCCCACGATGACCAGCCTGCGCGCATGCATTCTGCCCAGCAGATGCAGGAGCGGCGTGGAATGAAAGGCCGAATGCTGGGGCTTGAGAATCACCAGATCCTCCGCATCGGGCGCAAGCAGCCGAGCGATCTCGCCACGCTCGCCAGCCAAACCCTGGCAGGCGGCCAGAATGTCGCTGAACTCGCTGTGCCAAGTGCCGTAGTTGTCGTTGGCGTAGATCGTAGCCACGCCCTTTTCACGAAGCCTGGCCTTGAGCCGGACAATGCGCCGGGCAGCCCGTACCGCTTCCTGCAGCAAAGGCCCGGCATTGGGAAATTGAAGCGGGTTGATGACATCCACCAGCAACAGCACCTCCGCGCTGTGAGGCACTGGCGTGGGTTCTAACCACCTCGGCCTAGGCATCACAGCATGGATTCGCGTTGCTGCTCCGCTCGAGATGCGCCGATGGCAGTTTCAACCTGCTTAACCTCTTCAGGGGGAGGCAGGACTGCTGGCATACCCAAGCTCTGGATCCACAACTCGCGGCACCAACCCTGGGTGTGATACAGGTGATGATCTTCATCCTTTTCCACTCGAGCGTGAGCCTCCTTGAGGGCCTTGCCCGTTTCGCCTGTAGCCACCTCGGCGACCTTGCCCAGGAGCTCCCAGTTGGCGTGGTCCTTAGTTTCAGCATGGACCACGCATTCGCACGCCACGAGTTGCGCGGCGGCCGGATTACCGGCCTTCAATGCCAAATCCATAGCCTTCACAAGCGACAGGCCAATGTGCTTGACAACGCTCCGGGAAGGCACATCCTCGTCAGCATTTATATTAAGTAATTCGCACGTTGTACGCACTACGTTTTGATGATTAAGTGTTTCCTCAAGATATTCTTCCCATTCTTTTTTTAAATCTTCATTAATTGCACAGGTTAGAGCTTTTCGATATACCTGTTCCCCTCCAAGCTCAGTCTCCATCATTTGCAGAAGAAGATCTTTCAATTTTTTCTCATCATATCGAGGTTTAGCCATTTCATTACTCCAAACTTAAATACTTCGGTGCTTAAGGTTGAACCAGCTGCGAGGCAAGATTCGTAGGCATAAACTGATGAATGCGTAGTGCTTTTCATCTTCTCTACGTGAGTCGTTTCCTTCAACAAAATAACTATCAAGAAAAAGATAATTTAGAAAGATACAAAACTGGCGAGCTTTAAATGCGCGGTAACTAAGAGTCCTGTCAAGCCTAGCCCCGCATTACCCCTAAAAATGCTTGATTGTTGCGTTTACCGCCTCATTCAGCGCACGCATGGAATTTTCAATCTCTAAATTGATGGCCTTGACTTGGTCGCGTTTGTCAGGAGCATCTCCGGCCTGAATCGCCCGGCGGTACTTGCGAAGGTCGGAGATTTTCTTGTCCAGTGCTTTGGCTGCCTCATGGGCCCTGGCCAGAGGCACGTCAGCCAGCACCGCATCAGCATCCTCGCCGCGTTGGACCCGGGCTTTGAACTCGCTCTCGCTGATGTTGATTCGCTTGAGGTTCTCGTAATAGGCATTGCTCTGGCCGTTGGCGCCGCGCGTGTTCCCATAGAGCCGGCCAGCCAGAACAACTTGGTGCGGCGCCAGTTCCTCGCCAGTGAAGGCGGACGTGGCCATGGCTACGGCCTTGTTCACCTCGCGGCCCACGCCGCCAGTGATCTGCTCCACCAAGTACTCGATGGCCTCCGGCGTTGGGCTGGCAGCGCCGGGCCGCCATTCGTTGCCGCCCGTCGCGGTATTGGCCAAGGAGGCCAGCCAGCGGTAAGGCTTCGCAGTCGAATCCTTCACCCGGCTCGCGCCTGGCGTTGGGTCGTTTGAATTCCTGTCCTCTCGGTAGATCTCCCGGCCTGTCCAGTCCTTGTTGCGAGCCAGGGCCAGCGCAGGATCGAACCAGGTGGGCGATGCCATCTGCCCCAGATCAGCAGACCCACCCAGCGGGTTGTAGGCATCGAGGGCCAGTACAGCCATGTCCAGGACGTGACCCATTCGGCTCTTGGTCGGGTCGTCGTGCACGGCCATCTCCACGATGGTGCGGCCGATGTTGGGGAACACATGGAACCCCAAGGGCAGCGGGATGGCCACATAGTCCTGTCGGCCCAGCGGGATGATGATCGCCCTCTCCTTCACAAACTCGGGGATCTTCTTCCATTCGTCGTCAGCACCATCGCCGCCGCCCATCATCAAATACCCCGCCATGGCCGAAACCATGCCCAGGGCCACGCCACCCATCATGATCTTGCGCCCGGCAGGTCCCGCCAGCGTCTCCAGCATGCGCTTGTTGCCCTGGATCGCCGCATTCAGGAACGCAAAATGCGCCCCCACCACGGAGGTGTTGCGGCCCTTGCGGTTGAAGTTCACCGTGATGTTCTTGGCGATACTCGCGGCCTCCTGGCGGCTGATGCCCTGGTCCAGGGCAGCCTTGTAGACGCCAAGGCGCGTTGTGGCTTCCAGAGTTTCATTGAAGTCCGACAGCCAAGCCAGCAGCGCGCGACCGCCGGCGACAACCGATGTGCCCTTGCCAGCCTGGTCCAGCGCCTTCTGCAGTGCCTTGGCACGGTCCTTGGGATCGGCATGCAGATCGCGGTAGCCTGTCGTGCCGCCATCGAGCTGCAGTTGCTCCCACAGCTGCGCCCATTGGCCGGTGGGTGCGCCCTCTTCCTTGCGCTCGCGGCGCAGCTCCTTGTAGATTGCGCGCGTGTTTCGCCGGATGTTGCGGAACACCTCGGCTTGCTTCCCGGCCAGGGGCGTGGTGGACAGCTGCAGCATGGCTCCCTGCAGGTCGCGCGCCAGGTTCATGACGCCGAACACAGGGTTGTACTGGGTGTTGACCGAGGAGAACCACCGCGTGATCCAAGCCGCAATCCGCGTGAAGCGATCCAGTTCCATGGCATCCAGGTTCTTCATGGCCATGGCCAGCCGCATGGCCTTCTCGTTGCGCTCGTTGAAGACGATGTACCGATCCTTGCCGCCAATGCGCACAGTCACCACGTTGTCGCGAGCCTTGGCGCCCTGATCCACCATGGTCTTGACCAAGCCCGTATCCGGGTCCAGCGCCTTCTTCTTGGGCAGTTCCAGGCTCCAAAGCTCTTTGTCCGGGTTCTGGGCGGCCAGCAGGTACAGCCGCTTGACCACGTTGTTCTTTTCGCCGCGCGTCAGCGCCGCCTCCCGCTGCATGACGATGTGGCTCAGGATGTTGGTCACGCGCTCGTTCGAGCCCGTGCGCTTCTTGGCCGCGTCGCCCTTGGTGCTGAATCCCTGGCCGATGGGGTGTGCCTTGCTCTCCGGGTGGGCTTCGTCGCGGTGCAGGGGCACGTAGTGCTGGTAGGTCTTGCGCCAGGCCGTCAGCGTGGCCTGGTCCATGAGCCCGTAGTTCTCCAGGGTCTTCAGGGTGCCGTCGTTGATGCGGTCCACGCGCGCGGCCAGCTCGTCCAGCACTTGGCGCTGCTCCGGGCTGTAGCCGGCCATCACCGTCGCTGCCTCTGCATCGCTCATGCCCGACAGGGACAGGCGTTCCTCCTCTGTGCCGGCGTAGGCCTCCGCGCCGTCCCAGCGGTCCTTGTCGATGAGGGCTTGGCCCAGCGCCTTCTGCACCGGGCCGGTGGCCATGCCTCGGGCCTGAGCGCGCTGCAGCTGGCGGCGCAGATCTTCCACGGTCTTGCTGGCGGCCTCGCGCTGGGCCTGCAGCTGCTGGGCGCCCGGGTTGCGCTCGGCCATGACGCGGTTGGCCTCGGGCGCATGGCGGGCGTGCAGGAAGCGCTCCAGCTCCTCGATGGCCACGCCCGTGGCGTTCAGGCGCCGCAGCAGCGGCTGCACTTCGTCGCGCAGGAAGTTGGCCGTGCGCTTGGCCACACGCTTGTGGTAAAGCTCCTCGCCCCGGTAGGCGTCATTCGTCTCGCTGACGGTGCCGTTCAGGGCCTTGATGTGCTCCTGAATGCGCTTGAGGTCGATGAACTTGTCCTGCCAGGCGTAGAGGAAGTCATCGACGGAGCGGTAGCCGGTGAGGTCGGCCACCTTGTCCTGCAGGCGGCCGAGCAGGCCCTTGGAAGGTGCCGGGCTGGCCGTGCTTGAGGCAGGGCCGCGGCTGTAAAAGACTCGCCGCTTGGCGCTGCGGTCGGTTAGAACTTGTGCGTGCCGCTCAGCAAATTCTCCCAGTAGGGAGCCTCGCTCCCTTCGATCGCCTTGGTCTCGGCCGCCCGCTTCGCGTAGAAGGGCACGCCAGACAGCCGCTCGCGCAACTGTTCGCCAGCCAGCTTCCGCTTCTGCTGGTCCGCTTCTATCCATGCCACGGCTTGCTCGGAGGGATCGTCCAACCACGTCAGCCAGTCGCTGTCGTGATAGTTGATCTCCGGTGCTGGCACGTCGGAAAGTACCGTGGTCTGCGTCATATTCAATCAGGCGGGAAGTTGGGAAAGCATTATCCATTCCCTCCAGGGTGGCCACAATCATGCGTTCCACATTGCCCACGTCATCCCCATAGACCCAGCGCAGGCCTGGCACACCGTGGCCGCCGCGCACTTGGTCGGGGTGCGGCGCCAGGTGGCGCGTGGTGCCGAACTTCAGGGCGCTGGACAGCATCTGCTCGAGCCGGCGACGCAACGCGGTCTTGCTCAACCCATGTGGATCGCCGATGAAGATGCTGTCCGTGTTGTGCGCGAAGGTGGAGGCGATGCTGTACGCCATGGCACCCGAGTCCCCCCGGGACAACTTGGACACATCCAGCCACACGTCCATGGTGGGAGGCACATCCTCCGGGTTCTCGCCAGGCCTGCCTGCCACGGCCTCCATCCCCTCCGCCGTGTAGAGCATGTCGTAGACCTGCTCTCCGTAGGGGTTGGGCTGGCGCACCGACAACGTGGCCTTCTTGCCATCCGGCATCTTCAACGTGTATTCCTGCCGGCCGGCAATGCTCACCGGCTTGCTCACCTCGATGTCCGGAGCGTGCTCCTTGGCGATGGCCCTCAGATCCGTTTGCTTCGACTTCGGGAATGTGAACAAGTCGTCCAGCTGGGACAGCTCCTGCAGGGCCCGCCGGCCCGCGCCGCTGTCCAGGCTGAACGCAGGCTTCGCCGCTCGCGCCGAGGCGGCAGCCACAGCACCACGCTCCACCCAGCGGCGCGCCGGCAGGATGAAGTCGCGGATGATCTCCGCGTCCGTCACGGCCAGCTCGCGCAGCGCGGGCACATGGGTGCGCAGCCAAGCGCGGATGGCGGCGACGGCGCGGCGGACAAAGCCGAGCTGCGGCTGTGTCTCGGCCATCTCGGCCAGCAACTCCTCGGCCGCGTAGCGCCGGCCCACCATGTCGTCCAGCTCGCCATACTCTTTGAGCTTGGCGCGCACCTCGCGCGGGCGGGCAGCGATGATCTGGTCAAGCACTGCGTCCAGCTTCTCGCCGAAGGCGCCGCGCAGGCCGTGGTGGCCCAGTGCCTCGTGGTACAGAACGCGGGCAGCTTCCTCAGGCGTGGCCAGCTGGCTCGCTACCAGGTAGACCTCGCCATCGAAATAGAAGCCCTTGGGCACGCCCTCCGCGCCCTCGGCCGCCTGCAGTCGCTCCGTGTCCCGCGCCTCCTGGGGCACGCGCGGGTCCTGCAGGTCGAACACCACGTTGATGCGCGGCGCATTGGCCCAGGCCTGGCGCACTTCGTCCACGACCTTCTGCGCGCGCGCCATGGGCGCCTGGGGCGCATGGCGCGCGCCCGCCGGCGCCGCGCCACCAGCGATGCGCAGCAGTTCCTGCGCCAGGTTTGCCGTCATGGTGGGGGCCACGGAACTCTCCGCGCGCTTGAAAGGCACGCCCGCCGGCTGCTCAGCCCCTTCCTCAAAACGGGACAGCTCGCTTCGTGTGACGGACAGATCATCCTCGGGATACCAATAGATGTTCACCTTGTGGGCCTGGTTGCCGGTCTTTCCGCCGCCCACATGCGCAAACCCGCGATAGCCCATGTCCTCCAAGTTGTAGCGAATGCCATCGAAGCGCTCCTGCAGCTCGTCCGCACTCACGCCTTCGTAGCGAGACTCGGCGCGCGCTTCATCGAACAGCTGGGCCAGCGTGGTGATGCGCTCACCCGTCTCCGTGTTCTCGTCGCGGGCCAGGTCGTCCAGGACGCGCTTGGCCATGGACTGCACTTCAGGCTCCATCGGAGCATTCATGTCATACAGACGGACAGGGGAGTGCTCGACAATCTCATACAGCGTGGGCTCGCCGCCCTGCCCTTTGCGGGTGTAGCCGGCGGCGATGTCGGCGGCGTCTGTGGTGTAGAAACCCTGGCCGTAGATGTTGAGGACGTTGCCGCGATAAACGCCATCGTTGGTTGGCCCGCCTTCGGGCAGCGGGCGGCTGGTGCCATGCAGGCGAACGCCTGTGCCGCGCGTGTCACGCAGCTTGGGCCGCTGGGTCGCTGCAGGTGCTGCAGGTGCTGCAGGTGCTGCAGGTGCTGCAGCAGTGTCTGGCCGGGCTGGCTCAGCAGCAGCCTGTTTGTCGAAAATTCCCTGCTGGCCGCTCAGCGCATCCTTCGCGTCTTGGCCCAGTTGGAAGTGCTCGGCGCTGGCCGCCTGGCGCTCGGCCACTTCCTTGCGCTCGCGGGCTGCCCGCGCCTGGGCTTCGGCCTGTGCTTCGTCGCGCGCAAGGCGCTGCTCGGCCTCCTGCTGCTGAGCCTGCTGGGCTTGGATTTCTTCGGGGGTGTAGCTGGAAAGCTCCAGCGCAGGCGCTACGGCGCCGCTGTCGGCGTCGGCTTCTTGCCCTGGGCGTTCTGCGCGATCTCCAGCAACTGCTCGCCCTGCTCCGTCTGGCTCTTGTCGCCGTGCCTCTGGCCCTGCTGCATCAGCACGCTCCCCAGCAGCATCGCTGCCAGGGGGTTCTCTGTTGCCTTGCGGGGCTGGGGCTTGCTGGGAGTCGGTGCTTGTGTCATTGGTCTGTTGTCGCTGTGGGACGGGTTGGCCGCTCAGGGCGGCAAGAATCGCGGCAGGGCCTACCTGCTCGCCGAACGTATCACCGGCGGCCGAGGTCGCCAAGGCTGCGCCCATGTATGCGCGCAGGGACTCCACCAGGCGGTCGCGGCCCACGGGCCGGGTCAGGTAATGGCCGCTGTACAGCAGGCGCAGCATGCCCACGGTCAGGGCGTCGGGCACGTCGCCCGTCAACATGTCAACCTGCTGCACAGCGTCATGCAGGGCCGCGCGCTCGCGCCGGGCCTTCTGCACCAGGCGGATAGCCTGCAGCAGGTTCTCGGTCACGTCCACCTCGGCATTGATGGCGCCGCGCTCGGCCGCCAGGCGCAGGTTGGCCCACTCGCCGGCCACGGCCTTGAGGGATTCGCCGATGGCGCGGATGTCGTTGTCGGTGGAGCCGAACAGCGATTCCACCAAGTCGCCGTCGCTGTAGGCCTTGTGCACCAGCGCCGCCTGCAGGCGGGTGACGCCGGCCGGCGAGAGCGCGCCGTTGGCGTCCATCATGCCCGCCACGTCCTGGCCCTGCTCCTGCAGCTTGCCGATGAATGCCCGCGCGAAATCTCGGTTGGCGGCGCTGTCCAGGGCTCCGCTGTCGAACACCTCCAGCACGCCCCCGTCCACCAGGGCCGCGTCCGTGGCTGCCTGCTCCGTGGCGGACAGGCCCAGGGCCTGGCTCTGGCTCTTGGCGCCCATGTTGACCTGGTTGTCCTTCTCGGAATACAGGCGCACCAGCACCGGGGCCTGCATGCCAGCAATGGCGGCCGGGTCGATGCCGTGCATGTCGCTGTCGGCAGCCAGCTCCTGCCGGTAAGCGTCAGCCGTGCCGCGCTCATAGGCAGCGCGTAGGCCCGCCGTGCGGCCGTTGTTCAGGGCTTTCACGGTGCCCGGGTGCGCTGCGTCGAACAGCGGATTGACGGCGCCATCTGCGAAGTTGGACGGCTGCACGTCGGCCGCCTCCATCACGCCATAGCGGAACGGCACACGCTGGCCATCGCTCATCACCGCCACGTCGGCCCGGCCCAGCGCCTGCACGGCGTCGGCCTGGTCGCCCACGGCGAACACCATGGGCGCGCCAGATTCGGGGCTGCGCGAGACGCCCAGCCGCAGGTAGTCGGGGTTCTGGGCCATGCCCTGCATCTGCACCACGCTCGCCGGCCGGCTGCGGTCGCGGTTCTGGATCTCCTGTGCCGGCGTGCCGGCGGCGCCCGTGCCCTCGGGGTTGGTGCCGGCGCGGCGCGTCTTCACTGCGGCCCATTCATGCTGCAGCTGGTCCCAGATGGGCGTACCCCGGCGCAATGTGGCCACCTTCTCGCCGCGCTCGTGCACGAACTGGGGCCAAGTCTTGGACCGCACTGCACCCGGATCGAACGCCGGCGCCTGCTCGGCCGCAGCAGCTTCGGCGGCCACGGCCTGGGGCTCATCGCCCAGGGCTTCCAGCTCGTCCTCGCGCGCAGCGTCCTGCTCCAGGCGCTGTGCCAGCGCTGCACGCTCCTCCTGCTGCACAGGGTTCAGTCCCGTGGTGCTGTCGATCACCTCCAGCTCGGCCAGGCGCGTGGCAGCCGTGGTGCTGTCCATGGACTCGGGTGTGCCATCGGGCTGCTGCACGCGCTGCTGTTCCGTCTGCGGCGCGGCCGGCGCCGCGACAGGCGCCGGGGCCTGGGTGTCCTGCACACGCGCAGCTGCTGCGCCGTCACCAGGGGAGGCGTCTGCAGTCGTGGCCACGTCTGTGACCGTGTTGCCTTCGGCGTCCTTGTAGGTCACGTCGATGACCGTGCTGCGCCCGCCGGCATCCGCCTTGGTGCCGCGACCCTTCACGCCGGCAACCACGCCACGGGCGGCACCTGGTGCAGATCCGCCCAGCGCGCCCAGCACGAAGTTGGCGGCCGAGTCCTCGCCGATTTCCTTGCCATGGGCAACGCTCTTGGTGCCCAGGTCCGAGGCCACGCCTTCGGCCAGCTCCTGCGTGCCCTCCTCCAGCGCCGAGATACCCGCGCCGGCCGCCGTCTTGCCCAGCACCGAACGGCCGGCCACGCGGGCCAGCAGGGGGTCGAGCCCACCCGTCACCAGCTTGCCGGTGAAGCGGTCGCCGAACGTGGCCACCGCGCCCTGCAGCAGCGCCGAGGCGTCCTCGGCCTTGGCGCTGGTGATGCGCCGCGCCTCGTCGGGTGCCGCGCCGGCATCGATCATGCGGCGGTACAGCGGGCTGGTGTCCAGCAGTTGCTCGTGCGACTGCTTGGCGATGAACTCCCGCGCGTTCTCCACGCCCTCGCCCGCCGCCATGGCACCGCCCACGGCGCCGGCCGCGCCCGGGCTGCGCGTGGCCAGCGCCGTGGCCACCACGGGGAACATGCTGCCGAACACATCGGCGCCCTGCATCAGGAAGCCGCGCACGGACGGGTCCTTGCCGAAGTCGATCTCGCCCTTGAGCAGGTTGCCCGTGATTTGTGAATTGGCCACCGCGTCCTGCGTGGCCTGGCTGGTCGTGTCGTTGATGGCCTTCTGCGCATCGCGGCCGGCGCGGGCCATCGTCTCGGCGCCCGGCAGGCGCACGCCCACGGCCGCGCGCTCCGCCTGAAGCTCGCGGCGGTCACGCTGCTGCTGCGTCATCGGGCCGTTGATGGCCTCGTCTGTGTCAATGCCCGCAATGAATGCACCGCCGGGCATGACCGTGGCGGGGTCGCCGCCGGTGCCGCTGCGCACCGTGGCGCGGATGCCCGACTGGGCAGCTTCGGGCACGGCAGCCACGCCAGAGACAGCGGCGCCGCCCGCGCGCTTGAACACGTCGGTGATGGCGTCAGCCACATAGCCGCCTATGCCCTGCGGCTTAGGCTTGGGCACATCGATGGAGATACCGCCCAGCGCGAACAGATCAATGTCCCCGGTAGGGGCCTGGGTTGCCGTCTTCGCCGTGGGATCGATACCGGCAATCTCGAACAGGTCAACACCGCCATCGGCGGTGCTTTGGGGGGTCTGGGGCATGCATTACCTCGCGGATGGGACTCCGTCGAGGCTGTCAGGCTTGGTACGCCCAGGCCCGCCTACTTGATGAGGCCCTGGGAGCGCAGCTTGTCGCGCACTTGGTCCTCGGTCATGCCGTACTTTTTGGCCGTCGCGGCAATGGCCTCCGGCGACATGGCGCCCTGCACGGCCGAGGCCCGGCCAGCTTTCTCACCCCGGGTGCGCTTCACATCAGCGGCATTGAACTTCACTAGCCCCTCGTCCACGTCCCTGATGTTGGGGTTGTCGGCCATGAACTCCTGGAAACGCCGCTCCTTGTCTATATCGCGCTTCACTGTGTCCTTGTCACCCGGGAATCGGCCGGGGATAGTTTCCCCAAATGCCTTCTGCACCTTCACCGGGTCATAGTCGTACTTGGCCTTGGCGTTGTCAGCACCAGGTGTTTGCAGGATGCCGGCACGCACCGCCCGGATCTGGGTGTCCGAGATGCTGGGGTTTGATTCGCGCGCCATGGCCTCGCGCACATCCCGCAAGTCGCGTTTGTCCTGGAGCCGCTCGCGGCGATCCTCCATGGCAATGCCGTGGGATGCCGCAGCGCGTGCATCGGCGCCTGCTGCACGCTGGTCGGCATGGTCGGCACGGCGGTCGGCCTTGAGCTGCAGCTGCCGCTGGAAGTTGTCGTGGTTCAGCTTGTAGATCGCGCCCGGGTCCACGGTGGAGCGAAGCATGGCGTCGGCCTGCTCGGCCGTGGTGCGCACGGGCTCCAGCGGCTTGCCATCGACGCCGACCATGTTCATGACGATCCCGCCGTCCTTGCCGCGCTCGATCCCCGTGACCTTGGAGGCTCCGCCCAGGCCGTACCTGTTCAGGTATTCCATGGCAGGGCCGTAGTGGCCCGAGGCAAATGCCGCGACGGCCGGGCCCAGGGCCTGCTTGCGCTCTTCGGTTTCGAGCTGGGCCTTGGAGTAGCTGGTGGCCAGAGCCTTTTGCGCGGCCTCGTTGGCCTCTTTCGCATAGCCGGCCTGGTGCAGCATGAAGGCGCGCTTTTCCTGGTTGCCGAGGAAGTCCGAGAAGGTGGGCTTGCGGCGCTGTCCGTCCGCCCCCATCAGGCCCGTCTCGAATTCGTCGCCCAGTTGCTTGTCCAGTGCCTCGATGCCGTCTTCGCGTGCCCAGGCCTTTTCGGAGCGCGCCTGCTCCTTCCCCTTGAAGACACGGTCCTCTACCTGCCCGCGCATCTTCATGCCGGCCTCGGGATCATGCTTGGCAATGGCGTCTGCCACGGACATGGAGCGCATCCGGTCAATTTCAGCCTTGTTGGCTTCTGCGCCGCCTGTGAGCTGCTTGCCCATGAAGTTCGTGGTCAGACCCTGCATGGCCAGTGTCTTGGCGTCTCCTGCCTCGTTGCTGGCGACATAGGCATTCTTGGCTTGGTCGAAGTCGATCTTGTAGCCCTGCGCGGCCAGCCCCTCCAGTTCCTTGCCCTGCTCCTCCGTGTAGGCCTGGGACTCCGTGGGCTTTGCATTCACGGCATTGGCCACCTCAATATCCCGCCCCACCTTGGCCGTGGTGTCATAGGCCGCATTGAAGTTGTTGAAAAAATCGGCAATAGGAGAACGTCCACGGCGCATTACTTGACCTCTTTGAATTCAATACCGAGCGCGCTGTAGTCCACGCGCATGAAGCCCGACTCGTCCAACAGAACCGCATCGGGAAACCGCTCCAGCACCTCGTCGGCCATGACACCAACGTAGCGCCGCCCAGGTTCGGCCGTATAGGCGAATTCGTAGAGCGGCAGGCCTGTGCGCTCATCCACGCCGATGCGCTCCACATCGGCTTTGAGGCGCCGGTCGGAGAACACCCCGAGCTTGGCCAGCCCTGCAGCCGCGCCGCCCAGCCCGCCCAGCAGCCCGCCCACCGACTCGTTCGATTGCATGTTGGCCTGGTGGTTGGCCTGGGCGCCCCACATGCTGGTGGCGTTGCTGCCCATCTGGCCGGCCATGCCGCCAGCCTGCCCGTAGCCCGAGTTCAGCCCCGCCAATCCGTTGTTCGCCGCCATCTGTGCGGCCGTGCCGAAGCCCGCGCCCTGTCCCGTGGTCTGCATGCCCATGGCCGGGTAGCCGGCCAATGCGGTTTGTGCGCGGTCGGTGAGCGCCCTGCCCTCGGCACGCGCCGCCGTGCGGGCCGAGTTCTTGCCGGTGGCCATGGCCAGGGCTTCGCCAGCTGCGAGCGCGTTGGAGGCGGCGCCATATTTGCCGTCCGCAGGGTTGATGCCCATGCGCGCCATTTCTGCGTTCTGGGTGCGCTTGGAGCTTTCGTAGGCCTGGGAAACATCGGCGGCCGCCTGGCCGGCCAGTTCCTCGCGCTTGGCCTCCGTGTCGAAGGTGTGCGCATCCTCGACCATGGTGTCCTGCAGTCCGGTCAGCTTGTCGCGGCGCCCCAGCGCATAGTCGCGGTCTTCCTGCGACTGCTCCCAAGCCTGCCGCTGGGTGTCCAGCGCGAACTGCGTCTGCTCCTTTTGCAGCGGTGCCATCTCGTCGGACTGGCTCAGGATCTTCTGAATAGCAGCGTCCTGGATGCCCATAGACTTGATCTGCGCCTCCACCAAGCGCGGGTCGGGCGCGGGCGCGCTGCTGCCTTTGCCACCTTCGAGCGTCATAGAATTCCCGCCGCGTGGACGAAATGCCCGGGAGGGTAAAAATTCAAACTCAGTTCTGTGCCAACGTGCCATTGGATTACAACTCCTTGGCGTTCAAGCGTGGCAGGCTTGGTACGGCGCATGGTAGGTACAAGCCTACATAAAATTAAAACTTTTTCTCAGATCTTACGTTAAGAAATTAGGTTAATACTCCTAACTATACGTTTCTGCCTAGGCGTAATATTCCGGATTAAGTCGCTGTGTTTAATTTCCATCATTCATAGATACCAATATTTCCAATGCAACCCAATAGCTTTTCCAGTGCTAACAACCACGATCAAAATGCACGCGAAGAACTAGCCCTTCTTCGCGAGGTCATAGAACATACTGATGATTGCATTGTCGTTCTGGAGCGCATTGATACGGGTTCAAGTTCCTTAAGAGATTGGCGCTACATCATTGCAAATAAAAACGCTATCCGACTTTTAGGAGAGGGTGTTGCAAAGGGAAAAACAGTTAGACAATCATTTCCAAATGCAGATGAACTTTGGTACGATATATTTGATGAAGTTTTTGCTAGCGGAAAAAATAAACGCATTGAAAAAGAAGCAAAAACCATCTCCTTATTTCTTGAAGTCTCATTGACTCGATTAACCTCAGGCGGCAATAGACCGTTGCTAATGGTGTCGATGAAAGATATTTCACAACTACGCAACCTAGATGCAAGCATACGCAGTAATCAGGAAATACGCACCTTCTCTTTATGGCTAACGGATGATCTTCGTGCTTTAAGCGACGATAGAGAAATAATGGCACGAGCATGCGAAAGCATGGGTCTTCTTCTGAATGTTGGGCGATGCGGTTTTGCCGAACTTTCGTCTTGCGGCAAATACTTGGATGTACAGACCTGCTGGACGGACGGGAACATGGAAAATGCACTCGGACGCCACCAATGTGCTAATTTTGGTGAAGATTTAATTTCCCTTTATAGACTTGGCGATAACGTTGTAATTGATGACGTAGCCACAGACGAGCGCACCCAACTTTCCCGCGCCGCCTTTGCCGCAATTGGCGGCGTCCGTGCCTGCCTCACTGCCCCGCTAATGAAGCAAGGAAAATGGGTTGGATCATTCTTTGCACAGCAAACTTCTCCTCGTCGATGGAGTGAACGTGAGCAAGCGCTACTTAGAGAAATAGCGTCGAGGAGTTGGGATGCTGTTGAACGCGCTCGTGCTGAAAAAGAGTTGAGGCAAGCGAACGAACGAAAGGATATTTTCCTTGCAACACTTGCGCATGAACTGCGAAATCCGCTTGCTCCCATAAGCGCCGGCCTTCATTTGCTGGCAAAAAATGAACACACGCCGAAGCAAGCACGAGTTTTCGAAATGATGTCTAGACAGACTAAGAATATGACTCGCCTAGTGGATGAACTGCTAGATGTCATGCGTATAAACCGCGGATTAATCGTCATAAAGCCTGAAATTGTTGATATAAAAGATATATTACAATCTGCTTATGAAACTTGCAAGCCAGAAATAGAGAAGAACCAGCACACATTCTCCTTTCGGATGGATGAAACATTTATGCCGGTATACGGAGACAACGTGCGCTTAACTCAGGTATTTAGCAACATAATAAACAACGCATGTAAATTCACTCCCAAAGGTGGAAATATTAGCGTGGATGCAAAGGTCATTAGAACGGAAATTATCATACAAATATCCGACACTGGCATTGGATTGGAAGAGAACAACTTTCACAACATATTTGAACTCTTCAGTCAAGTTGCGGACCCAGGCTGCAGCACTGGCGGCCTGGGAATAGGACTCAACCTTGCACGTAGGTTAGTGGAAAAACACAATGGTTCCATCTCCGCATTTAGTCCTGGTCCAAATAAGGGTACTACATTTACTGTTCTTCTTCCTATCGCCAATCACTCTGCGAAGCCGGTTTCATCTTCCCAGTCAATGCCGAATAAGGCATTCGCCGGCTTGAAGATTCTTGTGGTTGATGACAACCAAGATGCAGCCACATCAATTTCTATGCTTTTGCAAGCGCATGGGGCGAACACACAGACATGCTACAGCGGCGCAGACGCACTTAGCATTCTTGCCTTACGAGAATTCGACGTCCTGCTACTAGATCTCGGTATGCCGGGCATGGACGGATATGAAGTTGCCAGAAGGATACGGGCCGATAATAGATTTCTAAACCTACAGCTAATCGCTTTGACTGGATGGGGTGAAAAAAAGGAAAGGGAACAAACAGCGGACGTTGGCTTTAATGCACATCTAACAAAACCGGCCCATCCATATTCTATTTGGCAAGCTATAAAGCCGAAAGATTCTCAGGCAAAGTAGATTGCAATTTTTTTACACTTCCAGATATACGCACTCCCTCTTCCACATTGTCATAATTACGACATCACCACCGTCCGGCGCTGCGCCGCACAGGCGGGCTTCCTCACGAAATCCCAGATGCTCATTGAAGCGGCGCGCAAGGGTGTTGCTCTCATTCACGTAGCCGCTCACGCGATCCACTCCGCACACCAGAAACGGATAAGCAAAGCAGGCACGCAGGTAGCCGCGCACCAGCCAGCGCGCGCCAGGCACGGCCGCGGCGTGCATCCAGAGGTTGCGGCCGTTGAAGCCTTCGTAGAGCACGCCAGCCACCAGCTGGCCACCACGGCGCAGGCCGATGGCGCGCATGTCTTGGGAACGGGCCAGGCCCGGCATCAGGCCCTGCATGAAGGGCAACACCGCGTCGAGGTCGTACTCCAGGGAATGGCTCATGCGATGCTCACCACCATCGGATGGCATAGATCAATGCAGCAAGCCCACCGGCGGCAGCACCGGCCGAGGCGACGATGTACGAGATTCCAATACGCCCAGCCAGCTTCTCCGCTCCGCACGCATCGAGTTGTCTAGTGACATTCATCTAGGTAAACTTCATCCAGAGTCACTTCCTACTGAACCTAGGTTGTTGAAACAAGAAAGCCCCGGCTGCAGCAAACAGCGCGGGGCTTTCGCTTTTTTGCAATGAGTTCAACGATGGCAGGCTTGGTACGGCTCAGTCTGGCGCTTCGGGCCAAGTGATGCCCAGCGGGTCGGGCTGGTCGGTGATGTCGCGCAGGGCCTTCCGGTAGGCCAGCCAGGGCACCGGCACGCGCTCGCCTGTCTCCTGGGCGCGCAGCGTCACCCAGTCGCACGCGGCAAGGCGCCTGTCCCGCTCCGCACGCACTGCGGACCAGGCCAGGCCCAGGTCGAGGATCCAGCACCGGCTGGCCACGTCGAAGCGGTGGAACGAGCTGGGCGCCGCCGGCACGGCCACCAGGCACCCGTCCCAATAGAAGGCGTTCGGGTCCGGCACCGGATGCGGCACGCGGCGAAAGCTGCTGTTCGCCCCAGGCAGATCCTTGAGGTGGCGGCACGGAGCGCTGCCCGAGCGCACGATGCGGCCGGCGCCGTCGATCTGGATGAAGTGGATCATCGGCGGCCTCCTGTGGCGACGATGTTGGACAGGAAGACCGTGACCGTCTCGCCGGGCCCGGCCGTGGCCACCAGGCGGTACTGCGTCCAGCCTGCGGGCGGGTTGGCATCGAAACAACTGTTGTGGGCCGACGTCCGGTAGCCGTTGGGCATCGACGTGCCTGTGTATTGCAGGCCGATTCCGCCCCGGTACAGCGTCAGGCTCAGGCTGCCATTGCTGTTCACTGGCATGGCGTTGACCAGGGCGATGACCACGACGCCGGAGCCACCGTCTGCGTTATTCACCCATGCAGAGCACAGCTCCACAGACTGCCCGCCTGACAACGTGACCTGGCCGCCCGAGCCGCTGGCCATGGACGTGACCGAGCCGCCCGCGATCTGCAGCGTGCCCACGGCCGCCTGCCCGATATAGGCCGTGCCGATGGCCGCCGTGTCCATGAACACGCCGATGTTGTTGGACGTGATGCGCTGCAGCCGGTTGATGAAGTCGCTGGTGTTCATCGTCGTGCCGTCTGGAAACGCCACGGTGTCGCCAATGCGGGCCTTGTCCTTGGTGGCCAGCGGCCCCAGGCCATTGACCTGGGCGGCCTTGAGATTGCGCAGCCACTGCGCGTCGAGGCCGTTGGCGTCCAGGATGACGTTGCCGGCGTTGTCGCGCACGGTGAGGCCGCGCGTATCCACCTTGCGCGCCGCCACCGTGCCGTCCACCAGCAGATCGCCGTTGAGCACGGCGGCCGGGATCAGCCAGGCCGTGCCCATCCAGTGGCGCGTCTGCGTGAAGCCGGCGCCGTTGCTGATGGTCACGGCATCGCCCACGACCAGGTGGTTGGTGTTGGGCGCGCTGCCGCTGTTGCCCAGGGCTTGCCAGACAGCCTGGCGCGCGGTGGCATCGCTCCAGAAGCTGCCGCTGGCCGCCAACTGCACCGAGCCGCGCAGCCCGTCCACGAGCTTCTTGCCCAGGCCGTCGATGCGCATGTTGCCCTTGAGGTAGACGTTGCGCTGCAGGTAGATGCCGTCGCCATCGACGCCGAACACCACGTCCTCGGGCCGCGGCGTGCTCATCTGGCCGGCGTTGTAGCTGGGGGAGACGATGGCGAACTTGTCGGCCATGATGATGAAGGCGCTGGAGGTCTTGCCGTTGACCTCCTCGGCCGCGATGCCGTAGCCGGCCAGGGCACCGCCGGCCTGCACCTTGAGCGTGTACTGCGCGCGCAGCCCCTCGCTGTAGCCGGCCAGCACCGTCATCTCCTGCTCCAGCATGGCGCGGCCCGGCTTGCCGTCCTGGTAGTAGTTGCCCAGGGAGGCCTGCAGCTGCAGCACGTTGGTGGCCATGGCCCGCTGGCCGTCCGCGAACGCCGCCTGCGTGGCGCGCAGGCCTGCGCTGGCGTTGCGCAGGCTGGCAGTGACCTCGCGCACGGCCATGGCCAGGCTGCGCTCGTTGGTCTGCACCACGGTCTGCAGCTCGCGCACCTCGGCGCCGCGCTTGGCGGCCTCGTCGGCGATGGAGCGCAGCAGCTCGTCGCGGATCTCCTGCGCCAGGTGGTCGAAGCGGCTGGGGTCGTCCAGGGTCTTGGCCAGGCTCTTGAACAGGCGTGATTCGATGATTGATTGCGCGAAGCGCTCCACGGCCACGGTGGCCGACAGCCCGCCGCCCAGGTCGATGACGATCTCGCCCTCCCCCGGCGTCTTGTCGGTGGCCAGCAGCTGGGTGACGCCCTGCACCGAGCCCTGCAGGGCCACCAGCTCGCGCAGGGTCACGCCGCGCTCGAACTCGTTGCCCCGGGCGCCGGAGCGCACTTCCAGGTGCTCGGTCACGGCCTGCATCCAGTTGGACAGGGCCTTGTCCTGGACGTTGACCCGGGCCAGGGCCGGCAGGCGGGCCGCGCCCGTGTCGATCTTCTTGCGGTTGGTCATACGCTGCGCAGCTCCTCCGTGGTCGAGCACAACACCACGCTGGTGACGCGGGCCGCGCCCTCGATCTCCACCTGGTGCTCCAGCCAGCGCCCGGGCGGCAGGCGCTGCGGCTGCAGGTCGGTGAACTGAGCCGTGTGCTGCAGCTGGCCGTCGCCCCACAGGCGCAGCGTGATCGGGTGCTGCGCGTCCTGCAGGCCGTAGACCTTGGCCCAGGCCAGCGGCAGCTGCTGGCCCTGGGTGGCCAGGCCTGTGCGCCAGCGCGCCGTGCGCAGGGCATCGCCCGTGAAGCATTCCAGGATGTCCTGGCCGCGCGCCACGTACATGAGGTCGTTGAAGCGGTCCACCCAAACCGCCGTCACACCCGCGCCGCCCAGGTCGGTATGGCCGAGCTTGGCCCCGTCCTGCGCGCTGAACGCCAGGCAGCCGCCGCCGGCCCCGGCGTAGAACAGGTAGTAGACGCCCTCGTGCTCGGCCGCGAACATGGTGGATGGCTGCATGCGCTGCCAGTCCTGGCGCGCGATCAGCTGCCGCGTCACCACCTGCACGCCGCCCGGGCTGGCCAGGCACAGGCCATCGGGCGAGGCATAGAGCACGCCGCCCTGCACGGGCACGATGGAGCGGCGCGCGCTGCAGGACTGGTTGCTGTCGAGCTTGATTGCCGACATCTGCGCCGAGTGCGCGCCCGTCACGAAGTAGGGATTGCCGGCCGTGCCCACGAACAGCGTCTGGTCGAACACCGCCATGCCCACGATGGGCCACTCGGTCGTGACCTGGTAGTCCACGGGCCAGGCGTAAGGGATGTAGGGCTCGCAGAACGCCACGGTGTTGTCGATGAAGCCGGCCATGATGCCGTTGGGCATGCCCGTGAGCCCGCGCAGGTAGGGGTTGGCGCCCACGCTGGGCTTGTTGTCGCCCTCGTACTGGCTGTCCATGCGGTACGGCGGCGCGGCCCAGGTGAACTGCGGCTGCAGGCTGTCCAGCTCCTCGCCCTTCTTGTCATCGAGGCAGCTGGCCACGGAGATTTGCAGCTCCTGCACCAGCTGCCAGGCCGCCGCTGCGGCCGAGGCGTTGCTGCGGTAGATGCGCCACTTCACAACGTGGCGCGCGGCATGCTGCTCGCCCGTCATGGCCTGGGGCCGCTGGATGGTCACGGTGTCGTTCTGGTCCACCTCCAGCATGTCGGAGATGGGCGACGGCTCGGACTCCTCGCCCCAGTCGGTCACAAAGGCCACGACGTAGAAGCGCGAGTCCACCACGCGCTCCACAGTCTTGCCGGCCAGGTCGGCTACGCCGCCCAACTGGTCCAGCCAGGTGCCGATCACGGCCGTATCGCCCGTGGCCGCGATGTACTGGCTGGCCAGCTGGGTTTGGATGCTGGACACCAGGGTGGCGCAGCGCTGCTGGATCTCCACCATGCGGGCATTCAGGCTGGCCGCCTGGGCCGAGGCATCCGACTTGCTGTCGGTGTAGGCATCCAGGGCCTTGTAATACGCCTCCAGGTCGCGCCGGTACTGCACCCAGTCCGGGTGCTCGATGGCGTTGTTGTCGGAGTCGAAATGGTACTGGGCCACCTTGGGCTCGCTGGGCTTGGTGGGTGCCGTGCCCGCGCCGGCCCAGGACTTGGACAGGGCCAGGTCCGCGAACTCCTTGAGCAGCTTGTCCAGCTCGCTGCGCCAGTTCGTGCATTTGCTGCCGGGCGCTACCGAGGCCTCCACCAGATCGGCCAGCTTGGCAGCCTGGTCGGCCGTGAGAACGGTTTCGCCGGAGCGCTCACCGGCCGTGTCAGGAAACTCGTGCCGCTGCAGCGCCTCCACCAGCGCGGGCCGGCGGAACGGGTAGCTGTAGGGCATGGCCGCCACCGGCACGGCCCAGCCGCTGGCCGTGCTGATGGCGCCCAGCCGCGTGGTATCCATCTCGCAGGCTTTGGCGCGGGCGGCCGAGACCACGGCATAGAGATTCCCAGCCCAGGCACTCGCACCCACAGCGGTAGACAGGGACAGGCCGTAGTTGGACGTGGCGCCGGCATAGGCCTTGCCATTGGCATCCCAGCGGATCGCCTCCTGGTGGCCCTCGTGCTGGATCACCGTGGCCAGCAGATCCGCGCGCACCAGCTCGGCGAAGTCGCCATACAGCCAGGTCTTGGCCTCCTCGGTCGTGAACTCGTCCACCACCTGCAGCGTGACCGTGGGCTTGACCGGGCGCACCACGCCCAGCAGCCGGTCGTTTCCGCGCACGTCCAGCGCACGCGGCGCCGCGCTGCCGTCGTTGGTGGTCTGGTAGGTGCGCTCGGTGGCCTCGTCGTTGATCTGGCCCTTGACCAGGGACAGTTCCTGCGCCCAGGAGCGGATGGGCGCGGCCGGGCTCTGCTGCACGGCGCCGCTGGCATCGCGCGCGAAGCGGTGCAGCGTGCGGGTGCCGGCCAGGCATGCCGAGTGGCGCCGGTCGGTGGCCAGCGGCCAGAACTCGGAGCTGGGCAGGAAGAGATTGAAGTGCTCCCGGGCGAAGTTCGCGCCCAGCGCGCGATCGGACACGCTGGGTGCCTCTCCCGGGAATGCTGACAGCTTGTAGGTGGTCATAGCCTGCAGGCTGGCAGGCTTGGCACCAGCGCGGACTGGCCGCTACAGCACGATGGCCGCTGCCGCGATGAACAGCTCATCGAGCTGCTGCTCGCTCAGGCCCAACTCCGCAGCGACACGCGCGAGGAATGGGCTACTGCGCTCCCAGTTCACCGTGTCGTTCCAAGCGACCTCGGCCAGCAGCTTGTCGTTGGGATCTTCGATGCCGGCCATGAAGGCCTGCACCTGCGGCCACAGACCCGCCTGGATCAGCGCCGCCTTGCCCTGGGCTCGGGTGATGGCCTGGGGCACGGGTACTGGCAGCGGGTCCGCAGGCGCAGGCACGTTGCCTGCCGCGCACCAGGCCAGGTAGGCCAGGTAGTCCGGGTTCCTGTTGGGGAACTCGGGTGTATCAGTGAGCGCAATGGTGGAAATAGTGCCATCCACATTGCTGCGAAGCACCAGTTTGTCATGGGACAGTCGATAGATTGAGTTTTTCATGTCAATTGTCCTCCAGAAACCAAGCTACCAGGATTTACTCCAGGAATTGCACTGGCACCCGCACCACCCGTGCTAATTGTGGAATTACCGATTGCGTAATATTTACCGCCTGAGCCTGCGAGTGACCCTGTCACAGTCGTATTAGCCCATGCCACAGCTGAATTAGTGAGAACGTTGATAAAATAGTTCTGACAAGCAGCATTCACAAAATTCGTTCTCTGACTTGCTACATATATTCTTCCATAGTAGGTGGCATACAAGCCATAGCCAAAAGTGCCATTGATTGTGATATTCCCCAGAATGATATTTCCGCCATTTGCAGAATAAAGCAGTACATAGGGAACCACTCCGTTACCGCCAAACGTCACATCAAACAGATCAAGCAAGCAATTGTGATCAGCGACCACAAGGTAGGTGTTGCTGCTTCCTTGCGCAGCCACAAGGGACAAATTCTTGATCGTGACACGGCACGCGACCAACGAAAATGCGGATACACCAGCCACCGCCTCCACGTTCGTAACTCCCGCACCTGCCCCTTCAAAGGTCATGTTCCCGCTGAATCCCGAGTAGGCTCCAATGGATACCCCGGCAAAATTTCCCGGACCAATCTTAATAATTGTCCAAACTGTAGATCGATCAATTAGGCTCGCATAATTTACAGCCCGAGTAATGGTTCTGAATGCCCCTGCAGCCGAATCCTCCAGACCCGTATTATTGTCATTTCCATCAGCGCGAACATAGAACGTCATGCCGACAGGGGAGTATTGCCGAACGGATAGATTCTGCCTTGCAGCTACTGCGCTTGCAGCCCCTGTCCCTCCTGCGGATATTGGCTGCACAGAAAATGCGCTCTGGATTCTCCACGGCCCAAACCCAAGAACACCCATTTTTCGGCGCTCCATAATCGGGCTTTCTTCTGTCAGTAGACGGGTAATCTGATACTGGTAGTTAGGCGATGTGTGCGCCCTCGTTTCCACGTAGCACCACATATCCGGACCCCACGGGCTGTTCTTGAAATTGAACCCGTCATAGATCCTGTTCTCATCAGGCAACAAATTCAAATCTGTGCCTGCGGCCAACAAGATGGGTTTGCTGGTCAACACATCCGTGATCCCGTAGCCGGCCCCCGTGGTGGGTTTGCCGGTGAGATTGCTGAACTGCCTTGCAGCATCCAGGGCCACCTGCAGACCGGCAACAGTTTCTATCGCCTGCGTCCCTGTGTGCGTACTGCGGTCGCGCAGCTGTGCATCCGTGGCGTTCTTGGTGGCACCCGTCGCCACGCCGCCAAGCTTTGCCGCCGCCTCGTCGCTGAAATCGTTGGCGCTCAGGCCCTTGCCTGGCACCTTGTCCACCTTGCCCTGCAGATCCGCCGCCGTGGCCATGGGTTGGGCAAACGTGGGGTTCGGGTACTGACCGGCCAGCACGCCACCGGCCGCGCCGGTCGGTGCACGCGGATTCGACATGCGCTCATCCGTGGTCTGCACCACCTCGCGCATACCCCCCGCCGTCATGCGCATCTCAAGCAAGTCGCCCGAGTTGTAGGCACGGGGCGCCGTGCCTTCCTGGCCGCGCAGCACCGTCAGGCGGCATTCGCCAATCACCGAGTTGTCCACGGCGGTGACGCGCAGGATCTCGTAATCGGTTTCCAGGGAGCCGTTGCGCTTGTAGGCCGTCAGCACGTACCAGCCGCCGGCGGGAGGATTCAGCAGCGTGCCGGCGGCGCCATCGGACACGCGCAGCACGCCGTAGTCCAGCTCGCTGGCCGGGGCGCCTGTCTGCGGCGCCGCGCGCACGTCGGCGATGAACTGGGTTTGGAAGTTGTTCAGGAACAGCTGCGGCATTTCTATTTTTCCTTGATGGGAACGATCAGTTCCACCTCTTTCGTGCGGCCGTCGTTGGTCGTGGCGGCCACGCTGATCTGGTACTTCTGGCCGCTCAGGCCGCCCGCGTAGATCCAGACCTTCACGCGCTGGCCCACGAAGGCAAAGGACGGCGGCATGGGCATGGCCGGCTGCACCTTGAGCTGTACGGAAACAATCTCGTCGCCTGGGGGAAACCAGTCGGCGAACTCGATGTCGTAGTCCTGCGTGTCTGCAGGCTGCATGGGGGAAGTGCGGAACATGCTTTGCCCCTGGTCTGTGACGTAGAAGGTGGTCATTCCTGCGGGCACGAGGAAGGTTCGGGATTCGGGCGCCTGCTCATCGAAGGGCAGGCGCTTGTGCACGGCGGGATCGATGTCGATGAAGGCCACGCCCTGGGCCTGCAGCGGCGCGCGCACCAGGCGCTGCCCACGGGCCGTGATCGCAGCCTTGGCCTGGACCAGCGCGGCCAGACGCGCCTCGACCCGCCCCTGCGTGACGACAAAGGCCTGGCCCTTGCCGTCCACAGGCGAACGCAGCCAGCGGCGCACGTAGATGCGGCCATCGGCTGTGCCACGGGCGGTGGGCGTGGATTGCACGGGGCCGCGGCGCAGCAGGATCGCCTGGGGCTTGAAGCTGGCACGCGCGATCGCGTCCACCCCAATGCGTGCCTGCACATGGGCGTTGACCGTGGCGCTGGCCCGGGCCTGGACGGCCACACGCCCGCGCACGGGCGGCAGCGTGACCTTGATGATGGCGCGACCCGTGGCTGCCAGCAGGCTGCGCACATGGACCCGGCCCAGCACGCCTTCGACAGCTGCGCGCGCCACGGAATCGGCCGAGAGCTTGGCATGCACGCGGCCCAGCGGGCCGGTCAGCGCAGCAGCTGGTGCCGAGTGGACCACGGCATAGGCGAGCACTCTCCCGCCCACGCGGACGCGGGCATAGCCCTTGGCGTCCACGCGGATGCGCACCACGGGATCGGAGGCCCGCCCGTTCAGCGCAAAGCCATTGAGTGCTCCCCGGTTCATGGCTTACAGCAGCTGCAGCGTGAAGTCGCCTGTAAGGGCCTGGCTGTCCACCAAGAACACGTCGTTGATCTGCAGCGTGCGCGGCGTGGGCAGCGGCTCGGAATACATGAGCGTGGCCGTGCCATCGGTGGCCGAGTCACCCTCCATGATTCCGATGTGCGTGACCGTGACCTGGGCGCCCGTGACGGGCGGAAACTCCGCGCGCACGGCGTTGTAGGTGGCGCCGTTGTTGGGCGCGGCAAAGGCGCCCGTGGGCACGCGCTGGTACCACGGTGCAGCCACCTCGGTGCCGGCGGTGAAGGCGTCGGTGGGGTCCGCCGTGAACAGGGCGAAGAAGGTGTTGCGGATGGCCGGGAAGGCCTGCTTGCGCAGCGTGGCGCTGATGATCGCGTTGGCGAGGGAGGTCGAGAAACCAGCCATATCGGCTCCTATGGTTCCGAGCACTCCAGCGCCCCAGTGGAAATTGCCCGCAGTATAGGCAGGCTTGGTCACCACCGGGGATTTCTTGCGCTTACTTCTGCGCCACGGCCGTCGTTGCTGCTGCCTGGGCCTGAATGCCCAGCGCCTCGTTGTAGAGGGCACGGTGCGCCGCCGCGATGGTCGCGTTGCCGCCGAACTCGGCATCGATGGACCAGGCCCGGAACAGCACAAAGTGCCGCAGCGCGTCCATCCAGCGCTCAGGAACCGAGGGCGTCCCGTTCTCGTCGGCCAGGTCCACGGCCGCGACACCCACCATGGCGCGCACCTTGGTGCCGGCGGCCACGGGCGGGTAGACCAGGAATTCCTGCGGCGTGCCCAGGTCGTGCATGTAGTGCTGCACCTCTCGGCCCGGGGAGCCCGAGCGCCAGGCGCCGGCCACGGCGTCCAGCACCCACAGGTCGGTCTTGGTGATGCGCCGCTGCGTGGCGTTGGCGTTGTTGGTGATGTCGATCAGCGTGAGCACGCCGGCCGGCAGCTCCTGCCGCCACCCGTCGGCCAGCACCAGGTCGCGCGGCTGGGCCATCTGGTCCGGCCGCTGCTCGGCAAAGGCGCGCTGCGCGGCGTTGAACCAGTCCAGCAGATCCGCGCGGGTCCAGCGGATGTGCCCCTTGTCCTGCATGTCGCGCGCTGCATCGTCCAGCAGCTGGGCCACGGTCAAAGCCATGACGCCCTCCCCCGCGAGCCGCGGCTGGTGTTGGAGCGCCACACGTCGGCCGTGGCGTCATCCATGGCGCGCTGGAAGAACGCCAGGGCCACGCCGGCCTGGTCGGGCTTGTAGTAGTCCGTGCCCTCGGTGGCCAGCAGCTCGGCCTTGGCGCCTTCGCGGATCGCCTCATGGTAGAGCGAGGCCACCTCGTCGGGCACGCTGTTGCCGCGCAGGGACGGCATCAGCGAGGCGTAGACCTGCAGCCGGCCGACACTGCCCGTGCGCACAGTGAATTCGCGCAGGTTCGTCGTGACCAGGTAGAGCTTGCCGCGCAGCTCATGCTGCCAGGGATCGGCCGGCAGGTCGCGAGCCTTGGCCACCTCCAGCGGGCGCCCGGCCAGCGTGGCGCGCTCCAGGCGCAGCAGCTCCGCGCCCTGGGGCAGCTCGAAGGTGTATTCGGCGAAGGCCTCGCCGGTCACGTCGGCAGGCTCCAGCCATTCCTGCCAGGCGCGCGTGGCCTTGAGGAAGGTGCGCGCGGCGCGGTTCAGCGCCATATGGATGAGCGGTACCGGCGCCTTCGGGGCAGCCAGTACCAGCTCAGGCATCCAGTTCTCCCAGCTGGCCATGGTGCGATCAGACGGTCACGTTGGAAGCGCGCGAGGCCTTGCGCACGCGGCCGGTGGGGGCCGAGTCGGATTCCTGGGGCATGCCGGTGCCGCCATCCAGGTCGTCGTCATCGTCCGGGCCCACGCCGGGCGAGAAGGTGCCGCGCGAGGACGGGGCCTTGCCGTCCTGGGCTGCGCGGCGGGCTTCGCGCTCGGCAGACAGGCGCAGGAATTTCTGCTCGGCCTCGAAGTCCTCTTCGGTCTGGAAGTTGCCGGCGCGCAGGTGCTCGGCATGGGCCTCGTTCTCGACCTCGCAAGTCAGAGGCTTGCCCTCGAAAACATAGGTGGCGCCCTTGAGGCGCACGATCAGGGTTCCGTCCTTGCGTGCGGGCAGCGAAGTGAACAGCTTCATGGTGGTGGTTCTTCCGTGGTTCAAAAAGCCCCGGCAGCGGATGCCACCGGGGAAAAGCCCCTTGCGGGGCGCGCACACGCTGTCAGGCGTTCGTGTAGATCAGATCCAGGGCGAAGAGGCCTGCGGCCGTGCCCGCGCCTGTGACCTTCAGGACGATGTGGCGGTCTTGGTCCTTGGGCACCAGCTTGGCAAAGGCTGCAGGCACCAGGTGCACATAGCCGCCGGCCGCGCCCGCGTCGTTGTCCGTCACCCAGGCACCACCGCCGTCGTCGGCTGCCGTGCTGATGTCGCCGTCCGCATCCGCCAGGCCGATGGAGGCCTTGAAGCCCGCGCCCAGGGCGGCAGGCACGCGGATGAACAGGGACACGGGCAGAGTGCCGGCGGGCAGGATGCCGACGACGCCACGGGCGCCGATTGCGTGGTCGGCCACGGCCAGGGGCTGGCCGAAGCGCGAGCGCACCAGCTCGGAGCCGCCGGGGGTGATGGGTGCCTGATGGCCTGCGGCCACGGCACTGAGTTGCTTGAAAGCCATGAATGACTCCTTTCGTTCGGTGGGGATCAGCGCGAAGCAGCGGCCGTGTCGATGCCGTAGACGCCGTGGTCCTGCTTCTCGCCCTCGATCTCGAAGACCGACTTCTTGACGCCGAAGATGGACGACGTGGTGATCACGACCTGGTTGCCGTTGTCGCGGGTTTCCTCATGCCAGCCGTAGCGCATGCCCGTGCCCGGCGAGCCAAACGCCATCACGCCGGCCTGCGCACCCATGAACAGCGCACGCGCCGTCTCCAGGTCGCCCGTGGCACCGTGGGTGTTGTGGCGGATCACGTTGCGGTGCGAGTGCAGCACCACGTTGCGGTACATGCCCAGCGCGCTCTTGAACAGCGGCGACTTGAAGCCCACAGCAGCGGCCGCCGCCTTTTGCAGTTCCAGCCAGCCGCCCGTGCCGGTTTCCTTGCGCAGGTCGTCTTCCTGGAAGGTGTGCATGACCATGACGAACACTTCCTCGCCATCGACCACGCAGGGCTGCATGACGGGGATGTTGGTGGCGCCGCCGCCCTGGCTGTCCGCGCGAACGCGGGCACGGTCCACCACGGCCAGCGACATCTTGTCGGTGGCATCCAGGTTGGCCACCGCCGTGGCATCGCCGCCGAACAGGTGCTGGTTGGGCGTAGGCGCCGTCAGCGGGTTCTTGGCACGGCCCTGGTAGCCCAGCGGCAGGATGAAGTTGGCATTGATGCCGCGCGAGCCGGACAGGTAGGTGAAAGTCAGTTCGTCCTGGAAGCGGCCCCACCAGTTGGCCTGCTGCTGCTTGGCGCGCATGCGCAGATCGTGCAGCGTGCGCTTGCGCGACATGCGGCCGCCCGTGTTGACGCCGCCACGCGCCTGGTCGATGTACAGCTCATCGGTGTAGAAACGCTGCCCTTCTTCCTTGCCCTCCAGCACATCGTCGCCCTCGACGGGCGCCATGCGCAACTCGGCCAGCAGGTCATAGCTGACCAGGTCACCAGCTTCGGATTCCAGGTCCGTCAGAAGTTGGATTGGCGTCTTGGCGCCCTGGCCCACGGCCGCAAAGCGCTTGCCGAAGTACGAGGCTTGCGAGACATCGAGAGCCAGGTCGCCGGAAAAGCGCTTGACCGCGCGGGGGCTGTTCACGCCCACCACTGTTTTGCCCATAGGAGTGCTCCTGTGTGGTAGCGAGCACTCCAGCGCCCCGGTTGAAAAATGGTTCAGCCCTCAAGATGGCAGGCTTGGTACGGGCCGCGAGGCAGCTGCGATCTTTCGCACGCAGGTATCCGGCGCCGCCGCGATCACCATGCGCGCGGCCTGCCCCTTCTTGTATTCCAGCTGGATGCGGACGCCGCCCACCTCCAGCACATCGCCCGTGCGCAGCTCCATGAAGATGCGGCGCATGTCGGGCACCGATGCAGTTGTCTGTGCCATGGGCTCCTTCACAGCGAACGCAGGTACTGCGCGCGCTTGTCCTCAGACAGGCGGCCCAGTGCGCGCTCGTAGTCCAGGCCGGTGAGTTTGTCCAGCTCGGCGAACTCGTCGCTCACGGGGTCGGCATCGCCCGCGCCGCCTGGCACTTCGGCCAGGTTGGTGACCACTGCCGAGGCGTCGGGCTTGCGCCGCACGTCCGCCGTTTTCTTGGTCGTGGCAATGCCATGCAGAGCTACCACGCGGCGGTGCCCTTCTTCCAGGAACCAGCGCATGGGCTTGTGCTCGTTGCCGGGCGCCGCGCCCAGCGCGCGCACCATGGCATCCAGGTCTGCCTGCTTGGCCGCGTCCTTGCGGTAGTCCACGATGCCCAGTTCTGCGCTCTTGGCCGCTTCCTCGAAGAAGCCGTTGATGGTGGCCGTCCAGGCATGGTGCGTGGACTGCTGCTGCATCTCGGCCGACACCGTGGCGCGCGTCTTCATGTCGCGCAGCTGGTCGCGCTCGTCCTGCAGGCGGTCCAGCTCCGCGTCCAGCTCGGCCTGCTCCAGCTCGCCCTCATTGAACTTGGCGCGGGCGGCGGCCACGGCGTCCTTGTTGGCCTTCACCTGGGCATCGTAGTCGGCGGGCAGCTCTGCTCGGTAGCCGCCGGCCTGCTGGGCAGCCTGCGGATTCGGTACCGGCGCGTCGGTCGGCTGCGTGGCATTGGTGGGTTCTGCGGGTGCTGCAGCAGGAGCGGCTGCAGGCGCTGCAGCGGGCGCAGCGGTGGTGTCCGTGGGTTCGGTGGGCGTGCTGGGCTCGGGCTTGCCCTTGCCCGCGTCAGCCGCGTCGTCGTCGCCCTCTTCTCCCTCTTCCGAATCGAGGGGGCCGCGCCCCAGAGCAGCCAGCGCTGCAGCGTTGTCTTCCTCGGGGTCGTAGTCGTTGTCGTCTGCTTCCATGGCATCGCGCTCGGCGTCGGACAGGAGGCGCAGGTGGTCGTCGTTCAAGCTCATGTGTGCGTCCTTTCGTGGTTTGGATCACGGCAGGGTGGCAGGCTTGGTACGGCTTTGCTAAAAGTCGGTCTTGCTGTTATACAGCTGACAACGATTTCTCGCACATCGATAGCCCACTGTAGTGGCTGACAACAATCTGTATTCCATTCACAATACTGACGATAAATCCACTTAGATCATTATAAAAATGAAGAATATCACTCAAATCAAAAGACTCATAAAAACCGCATCCAAAGAGGCAAATACTCTAACTATCTCTGCTTTATTCCTAATTGGCTTTAAGATATTAATATTAAACAAATTTCCTCAGCTGTTTCCTGGTGCCTACGATATTGGCGTGATTTTCGAGGGTGTATTAGCATCTATAGTTGCAAGCTACATTTTTTACTTATTTGTTGTTCACATAAAAGAGAAATCTGACAATGAAATACTAAAACCTTATATAACCAGTCACGCGACCAAAATAGTCATAGACAGCTCAACACAGATAAGTAACATATCACAACACAGCGGAGTAATGCTGGATGCCGAAAATCTAGATGCACAGCATCTAGAAAATGCACTAAGCAATTTGCACCCCTATGGAGCAGCACCACTAGTTATTTCACCCAACACTGGCGAACACGCAAGTTGGATGCAGTATTTCCATTACTACAAAGAAAGCAATAGAAGGCAAATAAGAAAGCTTCTTGATCAAATACGATTCCTGGACGCCTCTTTAGTATCAGATTTAACAAAAATCGATGATTGCAACCATTTTATCGCAATGGATATCTTAATAACAGCTCACATAGGAAATGAAAATTTAAGCACCTTAGCGGAGAGTATGCATGAGTATCACTTGTTATGTCAGGCGTTAAACAAGCACTTCATAAAATTAGGACTATCAGAATAGTACGAATTTTTAAAATCACCTTATCATTTTAAATACAAAACGCAAATTAATTACCATATGCGGGCCAAGTTGCGCTCAGGGTTTGGACATCAGATGCGTGCCCTGCAGCCTTCGTTGCCATGTCGCCATACGCTGCGCGGCAATCGTCGTATACAGCGTTGACGGCAGTGGCGTACTCAAGGACGGCGGCGGGGGGAGCGCTGGCAAGTCGGCGAGCGGCATCTGCGGATTGCTCGCGCAGGCTGTCAGAGACAGCGCGCAGCTGGTCAAGATCACGGCGCAGCAGCGCCTCGCGGGTTCGAGCGGCATTCAGAGCCTCCTGGTAGTTGATGTTGATCGTCTGCTCTGCCCGGCGCACGCGGGCGTCGGCCGCGCGCTGGGCTGTGCTCACAGCTAGCTTTTCGCCCACAGCTGCAGCGCGAGCCTCGGCCAGGTCCGCGCCCAGGCGTGCGTCCTGGTAGCTCCAAGCCAGGAACGCGGCCAGCCCGGCGGCGGCAAGATGGGTGATGACGCGCACGCTCATTGCTGCGCACTCATGCACGCCGCGTGCCGCGCCTGCTGGCGGGTCCAGACACCACGGCAAACCTTGTTGCCCGGCGCCGAGCAGTCGAAGCGCCACCGGATGGGCTGACCGCCCGCACCCCACTGGTACGCAGCGTAGCCCTGCAGGGGCCGAGTGCTGGTCATGTAGCGATAGGCCAGGTAGGCCTGGCAGGCGCCGGCATAGTCGCCGGCCCGCGTGCGAGACAGCATCGAGGAGCCGCGCCAGGCGCCGCAGCCGTACTGGCCCGCGAAGTCCACCGCCTGGGCGAACTCGGCCGAGTGCACCAGCGTGTCGCCCAGCGAGGCCCTCACGCAGGCGCCGTACTCCTGGTCCAGCAGGTTGGCAGCCAGGTCGCGCGCCCGTTCGCGTGTGATGGGCGGATCTGCCATGGTCACGCGCGTTCCGTCTTCATAGCGCGTGGCGCCATGGCCGATTGTTGGCACGTCGCCGCGCACCGGGATGATGGGGCCGGAACTGAAGCCCTCGGCAAGCATCCAGCCGGCCAGGATGGCCGCACCCACGCGCAGGCCTGCAGCAGGCACACGGCCGGTCATTGCTCGTCTCCTTCGCGGCCGCCCGCCATGCGCACGATGCGCGCGCGGTCCGTCTGGTGCTCCTGGTCCATGCGGTAGTCGCGGCGCCACTTCCAGGCAAGATGCGCCACCTGTAGGGCGATGAGGATCAGCGTGGCCACGATCACCCAAGCATTGCCCGTGAGTCCCAACAACGTGGCCTCCGTCTGCTGGGTGGCGACGGCGCCCGCGCTGGCGCCCACGGCAGGCGCCGACTTCACGCCGGCCAGAATCAGGTCGTTCTTGTGCTCGGCGGTCAGGCCGTTGGCCAGGCCGAGCACTTCCTTGAGGGTGTCGATATTCATTGTTCGGCGGCCGGCTGGCTGTCGGTGGTTGGGGAAGGAAAGCGGTTCAGTTGGGCGCCCACGGCGTCGAGCCGTTCGCGGCTGGCGGCCTGGATCTGGGCCACGCGCTCGCGCGAATCGGCCTCGATGTGGGCCACCTGCAGACGCACGTCCTGGTCGCCTTTGATCTGCAGCGTCTTGTTGGCCAGATCGGCCTGAGCCTTGGCCAGCTTGCGGCGCGTCTCCTCCAGCTCCAGGTCTGCGTCGCGGCGCACAGTGGCTGCCACGCCTTCCATTTGCTGGGCCAGTGCCTGGTTGCCGCCGGCGGCGCGCAGCTGCTCGGCCTCGGCTTCCAGCTTCTCGGCACGGGCATTGATCTCCCGGACCTTGGCCTGCTGCTCGGCCAGCGCCTGGCGCGCGCTCTCCTGCTGCATCTGCAAGGCCTCGGCCTGGGCCTGCATTTGCTGCTGCATCTGCTGCTGCTCCTCGGGCGTGAGGGGCTTGTTGGGGTCGCGCTCGCCGGTGAGCTTGCGCAGCTCGTCGGCCACCAGGTCGTTGTTCGGCAGGTCCGAATACTCCATGGCCAGCGTCATGATGCGGATGGCCACCTCGGGCGGCAGGCGGCCCGCCAGCTGGTTCAGGCTCTCGAACATGACCTGGCGCAACGTGCCCGAATAGTCCTGCTCGGACACCACGAAGTCGGCCATGCTGGACGTGATGTCGTTCAGGTAGCGCACGCTGCCGTCTGGCTGGACCTCGGGCTGGTTGACCTTCACCCAGTCCAGCCGGCCCTTGTGGCCCGTGAGGCGGATCACCTTCTCCTCCGTGTACCACTGCTCCACCAGGCTCAACAGCTTCTCGCCCTGGATCTGCACAGCGAAGCGCAGGTTGTCGAAGGGCTGCGTGGTCACGACCGAGCCCTGCAGCTGGCGGGCCTCGATCGCGCGGCCGCTGACGGCGTTGGTGCGCCGGCCCAGGTTCTCGTCGCTGATGCCTGCGGACTTCTGGATGGCCTGGCCGTCCAGCGTCATCATCTGCACCTGGCCGGCGGCCATCTCGCTGTCGCGGTGGACCTCGAACTTCTTGCCGGCCTTGTAGATCACCACGCCGTCCGGCTGGTTGACCTCCTCGCGCGCTTCGTTGATGTCATCGAAGGCGCCCTTCTCCGCAAAGATCTGGTTCGTGGACAGCAGGAACAGCGCCTTGCTGGCCCGTTTGTTCAGATCCATCTGCAGATCGCGCACGCGGCGCACCACGCCATAGGGCATGCGGTCGCGGCCGCGGCGGTAGCACCAGATGGGTGTCAGGCTGAAACTGTTGTGGCGCATGGGCGTTGGGCCCAGGGCCAGCAGATGGCCCTCGGTGAAGACCGCGACGTGCATGCGCATGGCGACACGCTCCACGATGGAGCCGCCATGAGCGCCCACCACGGCGCGCAGCGCATGGTCCCAGGGCTCCACGAACGAGCCCTTGAAGGGGCCGCTGGTCACCACCTGGACGGACGCCGGCATGCGGAACTGGCACTCGATCAGGCGCACGCGGCGCCGTGCCTCGCTGTCGATGTTGCCGCGCCCGCCGGCCAGGTAGCTGCCGCTGGTGCCGCTGACGTGGCGCTCGCTGGTGTGGCCCTGGAAGAAGAATTCATCCTCGGCCCACTGCTGGGCGCTGAACTCCTCCTCGCGCAGCACGGCCCGCTCCAGCACGTCGCGGCGCTGCGGGTACATGGTGATGGCCACGTCTTCATCCACCCAGCGCGTGCGGAACAGGTAGCGCGCGTCGCTCAGGTCCGGCTCCATGGCCATCGAGTCCCAGAGCACATTGCGCCAGTCCTCGTACTTGTCGTAGAGGATGTCCTTGGTGGGGTCGTTGCGCACGCCGGAGTCCACCCAGCCCACGCCCACCTTCACGGTGTCCTCGAAGGCGCGCGAGCGGTTGAAGGTGGTCCGGTTCACGTCGCTGACGTACTTGAGCACCTTGGTCTTCACGTCGGCCAGCTGCACGTCGTCCTCAGCGCGCGGCAGCACGCTCCAGTCCACGCGCGCGCGCCGTTCCGTGCCAATGAGCCAGTCGCACATCACGGCCACCTCGTTGAACACCAGGGGCACCTGGCCGCGCTCCTCCAGCGTGGCCGCGTCGGCCGGGTCCCACTGGTCGCCGTCGTAGTAGTCGGCGTCGATGGACATCTGCAGGCGGTTCTCGGCCTGGATCTCGCGCTCACGGTAGTACCAGCTCAGGAGCTTGCGCAGGGTCTTGCGGGCCTCGGGCTGGTCCAGCGGGTGCGGCGGCGCCTCCTCGTCGGCGTCGAACTCCAGCGGCATGTCGTTCAGGATGCGCTCGCCCACGCCCGCGCGACGGTTGAAGCGGGCCTCAAGCTGGGACATATTCGGCCCCCGCGTCCGGGATGGTCAGGGCCTCGGCCGCGATCTCCCGGCCTTCGGACTTGACCACCAGGCTGCCGAACTCGCGGCCCGGGCGCTGCCACGCGGGCTCGCTGGGCATGCTCACCAGGTCGGGCAGGCCCTCGTTGACGATGGTGGCCACGCGCACCCAGTTGGGCCGGTTGGGCTCGATGCCCAGCACCTCGCAGGCCTTGACGCAGGCCTTGGCCAGGTAGGCCGGGTCATCGTAGAGATAGGCGGCGCTCTCCATCACCACGTACCAGGGTGATTTCGGGCGGTAGGCCGGGATCAGGACCAGCGCGCGCTCGGCGTTGATCCAGGTGTAGACGGCCAGCAGGTCCCCATGCTGGCGGTGAAGGTGCGCTTTGCGCAGGTCGATACATGCAGGCATGCCCGCGAAAGTGGCAGGCTTGGTACGGGATCACCGCGCCATGCCGCCTCCGCGCGGCTTCCTGGGCTTCGCGCCCTGGGTGTCGTTGTCCATCAGCGGTAGGGCCATGTTGATGTAGCGCCACACGTCCGCGCCGTGGCTGGCCTCGTCGTGCAGCGGCGCCCCTGGCTCGTTCGTGCGCGGGTCGATCTGGCGCCGATATCGGCTCAGGCACTCCAGCAGCGCGGCGCAGCGCTTCTCATCGACGTAGGCGGTGGCGAAGATGCCGCGCGCCAGGCGAATGCCCGATTCAAGGCCCGCGCGCTCCAGCACCTCCACCTCGCGGCCCATGTCCTCCAGTATCTGCTGGGCCGTCTGCCCGGTCTTGAAGTCACCGTGGGCGCCGTCGTGCGGCAGGAAGTCCGTGCCCCAGCGGTACGGCAGCTTCTCCATCTGCTCCACGTACCACTCCAGCGTCTTCTGGTTGTCCTGCATGAAGTTGATGACGCGGAAATCCATGGCTGTGCGCTGCACGAAGGCGATGGCCATGTTGTCGGCCCAGCCCAGGTCCCAAACAGTGTGCACGGGCAGCTTGGGGTTGTAGGGCACCAGGCACACGCGCTCTTCGTTGTACAGGCGCTCCACCTCCTTCGCGTAGATCGCGCCGGCCAGGGTGCGCTTCGGGCGGCCCTCCCAGACGTTCCAGTAGGTGTCCGGGTCGCGCTTGAAGTGACGGCGGCGCTCCTTCTCCAGCACCTCGGGGAACCAGGGGTTGTCGCGCCAGTTGATTTCGCACAGCCAGGTTTCGCTGTCGGCCGCATCGATGAACCGGGCATAGGTGGCGTCCGTGGCCAGGTCCGGGTTCAGCGTGAGCCAGATTTCCGAGCCAGGCCGGCGGATGGTCGGCACCAGCACCTCCCAGCTGCGCGCGCTGACGCTCTGGGCCTCTTCCACCCACACGATGTCAATGGCTTCATAGGACTTGATCGAGTCCACCGTGTGGCTCTGCAGGCCCGCGAACAGGATCAGCGTGCCGTTGGCGCCGCGGATCTCCGTGTCCAGCACCTCGTAGAAGCCACCCAGGCCCAGCGCCGCGATCTGGTCGGACAGCAGACGGTGCACCGAGTCCCGCATGGACTTCTGGATCTCGCGCGCACACAGGATGCGCAGCGGCCGATTGCTGCCCATCACCAGCAGGGCCATAGCCACAGACCAGGACTTTGCACCGCCGCGCCCGCCGTACATGACCTTGAAGCGCTTGGGCTGGAACAGGCCGCGCAGCTTGGAGGGGAACTCGACACGAACGCGCGAGCGGTCTACCTCGTAGTCCTCGGCAAAATCTGGCTCCGGGTCCTCGCCGGCCAGATGCGCGGCCTGCATGCTGGCAGACAGCAAGCTCATGCGCCCTCCCCGTCGCGCGGGTCGTGCTCACGCGCTGGCGCATCCACGAAGTGCAGCTCGAAGTGGCCCACGTTGCCACCACCGTTCGGCCCCTTGCCCGCGTCCTTGTCGTTCATGCCGAAGGCCTGGCGCTCCATGTCCACCACGATGCGCAGGCTCTCGGCCAGCACCTTCATGGTCTTGGAGCGCTCCGGCAGGCTGATGACCTTCTGGTAGAGGTCGTTCAGCTTGTCCATGCCGTTGTCGTCGGGCGCGCGCAGCATCTCGCCCAGCTCCTGCAGGTAGGCCACCGTGTCCGCGTCTGCCATCTGCTCCAGCTCATCCAGCAGCGCGTTGGTGATCTTGCGTGCCCGCTGGATGTCCCGCCTGTGCGCCAGCCGGATGGTGGCCACAGCCTGCGCATTTGCGTCCACCACCTCACGTTCGGACGCAGTACGCTCCGCGCGTACCTCGCTGCGTACCGCCTCTTTGCGTACCAGCTGCTCTGCCTTCTCCTGGATGCGCTCCGACAGGTCACGGCTCCAGTCGTCACGCTTGGCCCGCTTGCGGATCGCCCCCTCGCTGATGCCCTGCTCCGCTGCGATCTGCCTCAGGCTCTTGATGCCCGCCCTGTAGTCCAGCTCGATGCGCTCCCACTGCGGGGCCTGCTTTTGTTCCTTGCTCATCCTCCCGAAGCTGGCAGGCTTGGGACGGCATTCCGCAAAACAACCCTGAGGAAGCAGCTCTGTCGCAGGGCATACAGGCGTACTGCGCTGAACACGAGCCCTGTGCCGATCCTGGCGCGGAGTCCTGATGACACGTGACATAAAACAAGGCCCGCATTTGCGGGCCCTGCTTCCATCACAGACTAGTTACTGCGCCTACTCCAACCTCAAGGGAGCAACGATCGGCGAGGGTAGGCCAATCTGAGATGCCGCGACGGGCTGCAGCAGCCAGCCGTACTGCCCTCCCGTAGAGGTTCCGCAACTCGAATTGTCGAACCCTGTGATACCTGTCGGAAGAACGGACACTACCGTTCCGTTGGACTGAGGTGTCGCCGACGTCACCATGAATGAACTCAGCGAAAGCGACCATACAACCGTCTTGGCGTAGATGGAACTTGCCGTCGAGGGACTACCAGAATTCAAGTACGCTTCACCAGAACAGTTGCCTGGGCCCGTGCCCTTATAGTAAATCTGGGAGTTGGGAAGCGTCCCATCCCACGACATCACCATCAGGTGGCCGGTGCTGGTCACTAGGGTGATGCTGTTTCGCGCCGCGCTCACCACCTTACCCAGGGTCACATTGTTGGCGTCAACCAAAGTCACGCCACCGCCGGCAGGACCAGCAGGCCCTGTCGCGCCCGTGGCACCGGTCTCGCCTTGAATACCCTGGGGACCCGTCGCACCCACATTGCCCGAAGCTCCTGTGGTGCCGGGGACACCCTGGACGCCTTGTATACCCTGCAAGCCCTGAGGACCCTGCGGACCTATGGCACCGGTATTGCCCGTGGGGCCGGTGGCACCCGTGGCGCCCGTCGCACCTGTTGGGCCTGTCGCTCCTGTCTCACCAGTAGCGCCCGTCTGACCCGTGGCTCCCGTCACGCCCGTGGCGCCCGTCGGCCCCGTTACGCCTGTCGCTCCAGTAACACCTGTCGAGCCCGTGGCTCCCGTCGCCCCTGCGCCTGTAGGCCCCACGGGACCGATAGCCCCTGTGGCGCCAGTGGGTCCTGTTGCCCCCGTCGCACCCGTGGCTCCTGCGCCAATGCCTGGAGCGCAATGCACCAGTTGTCCCGTCACGCCATCGACACACAGCAGCTGGCTGCCAGTGGCTGTATCGGCCGGCAAAGCCGGAACCACGACTTCACCTGTGTTCTGTACACGCAGACGCTCGGCCCCTGCCGAATTTTTGATAATGAAATTTCCGCCTGGAGGCATGGTGATGCTGACATCAGCAGCGTGCGCGACAGGCGCGAGGAAGCCAGCGCTCAGGCACAAAGCAAAAATCAGGCGAGAAGGTACGTTGATTTCTTTACGGGACATAGTTCAGCTGCCGTTGAGATAAAAGCACTTGGGCACCCTGCGCCAGACCTACGAGCCCAGGATGAAGAGAGAGAATGAACAGCTCAGAGTGTTGTACGGCTACGACGTTGGCGAGCCAGGGCCAGACCACCAAGCATCAAGCTCATCAACATCAGCCCATAGGTACTGAGCGTGGGGATGCTTGCCGGAGAAGTCACCACCGGTGCCCCGATCTGCACATTTCCAGGTACGGCGCTACCGCTGGGATTCGACAACGTGGCGCCAGGCCCCATCGTGACGACGGCAGTGCCAGGGCCAGACGAAGTCAGCACGACCGGCCGACCAGGAGTGCCGAGAGTCAGCGTTCCAAGAACCGTCAGGTTGGTACCCGCCGGCAAGACGATGGTGGGCGGGGTGGCTGTGGTGCTGATCAGCGTGAGATCTTTCACGATGATGTTTCCACTCAGATGAAGAACAGAACCGGGCGCACAGCTGTCCGACAGGACCACGCTGCTGGCTCCCAAATTCAGAGGGACGGTGCTCGTAAGGTCCCCGCTGACGTTCAGTTGCCCCCCTGTCCCAGTGACCGTAGCCCCTGAGTCGAAAGCGAACGAGCCGGTGTCAAAACTCCCCGTACCCAAAGTCAACTCGCCCTGCATGATGACCGCCGTGCAAGGAAGCTGAAAAGAGCCTCCAGCAAGATCAATACTGCTCCCCTGCGGCACGACCATCTGCCCCCATGCCGATCCACACACCGCTGCGCTCAGAACCAGCGAAGCAAAGCTACGCTTACCCAGTCCTACCATTTGATGATCTCCGCGACGGGGCGTTATGCCCCTAAGTTTTCAAGCGGGCACGCAACCTCCTTGGTGCAGGCCCCACCGCAGGATCATCAGATACAAAATAGCATTTAGTTAACAAAAATTAACAATTGATAGCCTCATTTCATTTATCGAAAACTATTAACTATTAGTGTGCTACCCAAATGCGTGCTCTCTGTATGCGTAGATGTCGCCCGCCTGGGGCTGGCCTTCCCGTTGTCGTGGTCATGTTGTCGATCCTTCTCTCAGTCTGTAGCGATGCACTGGCTTGCGCGCCGGCAGCTCCGTGAGCCGGCTTTCCACTTGGCACTCGCGCACCAAGTACTGCAGCGCCCAATCGATCTCCCCCTTGCTGCGGCCCAGGGCCAGGACCAGCTCGGCATGGAAAAACCAGCGCCCGGGGGCCTGGCGTAGAAACCGCAGCAGCACATCGGTGCCACTGCCCGGGCGGATGACGCCCGCAGGGCGCGGGTTGTTGTGCCGCGCCCCCTCCTCGTGCCAGCCCTCCAGCTGGCCAGCCATCCAGTCCATGCAGCTCAAGTAGTCACACCTTCGCGCTGTATGCCTGGGCCATTCCCTGATCGCGTAGCCATTGCGAGGCCTCGGCGCTCGCCGCGCGCACCAGGTCGTGGCGGCCAATCCCTTCGCACCGGGCAATCAAAGCCAGCAGGAACTGGTTTCCCTTCGCCTTCTTCGCGTCATCCCGCAACTCCTCCACCACCTCGCGCAGGTCGTGAATCTCCAAACGCAACGCGGCGCGGCGTTCCTCCAGCACGGCCCGGGCGCCACGCGGCCCGTTGATGCCGTCCGACAGGTAGGCGCGCTTGGACGCGGCCAGGTCGAGTTCAACCTGCAGCAGCTCGCGGCGCAGGGCGTTGTATCGGGCAATCGTGGTCATGTTCTCCCCCGTCTCAGAAAAAAATGGGTGTTGCATTCAGCAGGCCCAGCGCCCACAGCACAGCGGCGCGGTCGCGGGCATCGGTGTTGGGAGCGCCGGCCAGCGCACGCCATGCCAAGACCTGGCGCAGGTGCGCGGCCATGAAGGCGGCTTCCTTGCTCGCGGCAGGCGCAGGCCCCTGGTCAAACCAGGAATGGCACGCGGCACAGCCCCAGGCGCTGTAGTGGTCGTCAGCCTTTCTGCGCTCCCCCTTCCCGTGGATGGACAGATTGCTGTGGCAGCAGACGACCGTGGTGGTGTCGTTCGTGCAGATCCCGGGGACCAGCAGCAGGCACTGCTGACCCTTGGCCAGGGCACGCAGGCGCGGGTTGCGCTGGGCCACGGTCTTCGGCGCGGGCACGACCTGGTGCTGGTCGATGAGCGCCACAGTGGCAGCGCGCGGCCGGGCCTCGGCCATGGCGCGGGCAGCGCGGGCCTCCAGGCGCTGCTCGCGCGCCTGCTCGTGGGCGGCATGGGACGCAGGAGCGGCCCGCCGGCGGAATCCTGCCCCGCCGGACTTGAAGGCAGTGCGGCGCATCAGGGGCACACCCCGCCAATCACCTCGCCCGTGTCCGGGTGGGTCTGCTCGCGCTCCCACTCCTCGAACGTGGCCGGGAACTCGACCTTCAAGTCATCGATGGCGTGCGCCATCACGCGGTCGATCAGGTCGCCGTACTCGCGCACGCCCAGGCTCTCGGTGCTGATGCGCTCCTGCACCACGGTGATCTTGCCGCTGATCGGGTCTTCATGCGTCACCGTGCGGCTGCCCAGGTACTCGGCGCGGAAGTGCTCCTTCCATGTCGCTTTCGAGTGCCGGCGGCCATCGTGGATCACTTGGCGCGCAATCTCGGCCAGCACGAAGTCGTGATAGAAAATCCGCTGCCTGTCGGTCTTGGCGTCCTCGTGCAGACGCACGAACACCTCCAGACGGCGGCCAGCCTCCCACTGCTGCATGCACCAGGGCGCCACGCTCTGCAGGAAGTTGGCCCGGGCCTGCTCAGGGCCATCCCAGCGGGCGTGCAGGGCAATTTCAGCCACGGCGCACCTCCACCTTCACCATGCCGCCAATCTCCTCGGCGCGGGCAATGTTCAGGCTCCAGTTCTTGTCATCGACCCCCAGCACATCGGCCAGCCCATCCAGACCCGATTTCATGCGCGCCAGAGCGTTGTCCAGGTCGAAGGCGCGGCGGCTGGGTGGGTAAAACGTCAGCGAGAGATGCAGCTTGTCGTCCTGCAGGGCGCGCGCCCCCTGCTCCCTCGCAGTCCAGGCGCAGGCCGCGCGATAGGCCTTCTTGGCCTTTGCCAGCTGCGCCCAGTGAATCCGGGCGTTGGGGCTCAACTCCTTCGGCGGCCACGGCAGTGTGATTTCCAGCATGTGACCCACCTCAGACGACGATGAAATCATGGGTGTCGCGGCCGTAGCCGTTCACCAGCAACTCGCGCAGGCGGCGCTCGGTCGCCCGATGCGCGCGGATGTAGGTTCGGGCCGGGGTCTGCTGCAGCATCTGCGCGTATGCCTCGCCGAACTCCTGCAGGTGCTCCAGCTGCTCGGGGCGCAGCTGCATGCGCTCATCGCTGCCGTGCTGGCGGCCCAACGTCACCACAGCGGCCACGCCGTCGCGGAACAGATTGCCCGGGTCATCGAACACTCGCATGTCCAGCAGCGTTTCAGCCAGGTTCGCTGCGTCGGCCAGCACGCGCCAATGCTCAACGTCGGCGGCACCAGCGGCCACGGCATGCACAGCAGCTGCGCACGCGGCGGTGATGGGTGCCAGCTTGCGCTGGTGCAGCGGGCGCACCTCGCTGGCGGAAAGCTCCTCGGCCACGCTGTAGCCGTAGCTCATCCGCAGGTAGGCGCGGGTCGCGGTGGGTTGCAAATTCGGTTGCATGGTCATTTCGTGGAAAGGGCCAGGTGGTACACACCGAAACGGTCAGGCTCGGAGCTTTGAGGGCGGACGTGGCCAGAACGGAATGCGGCTTCGGCCTCGACCTGGTTGACGGAGATTTCGCGGCCATGCTGGACCGCGTAGAAGCGGAACCCGGGCCGGTAGCGCAGCACGGCGCCGGTCTTGAGCAGCTGCAGCAAGGTCATGCTTCGCTCCTGTTCGGGGCAGCACGCTCCAGCAACTGCATTGCTTTGGCAGGCAGCGAAGAAATCAAAGTCTTGCCAGCGGCATTTCCGTTGGACAACACCGCGATGGCACGCTTCTGTTCGCCGATCAACGCCGGGCGTGGCAGCGGGAGCCCACGACTCGTGTATTCGAAGTCGGGCGAACGATCACCAGCCAAGCGGCGCTGATACTCGAAGTGGCCCCGCCCGGTGTACGCGCGGTGCGCTTCGCAGAATCGATGCTGCAGGTAGGACAGCTCCTCCAGGTCGGTGCGACAGACCTTTGGCCATCCACCCAGGTCCTCAATGACCGCGTGAATTGCTGGATCGTCAAACACCACGTCCGAGTAGCCCCCGACAGCGCTCATCGCCTCGTGAACCTTGCCCCACGCGATTGCGGCCCTATCGGTAGCGGTGCCCTGCAGGATGCGGGCCAAGTCGGCAACCTTCGGAGCAAACTGGCCACGTTCGGGGTCGATGCAGTGCCGCTGCATTGCGGCGCGTATCTGCTCCAGCTCGAAGCCGTGGCAGGCGTTCCACCACAGGTCCAGCACGAAGTTGCTGGCGTCCTGGCGGTAGTACGCCAGCACATCGGTCACGAGCTGCCCAAAGGCCGCCCGGTCAATTTGCTTCATGGGTGTCTCCTTGCGATGCCCACGCGCTGGCAACGCTGCGATTGCGGGCCTCCTGGGCCTCCTGGCGATTCGGTTGGCGTCGCTCTCCCGTTGCTCCCTGGCACGTTGCCTTGAGGTAGGCAACCGGGTCCACAGGACGCGCCACTACGGCGGCACGGACGGCTTCAACGACCACGGCATCGCCATAGTCCTTGACCAACTTTCCGACGAACGAACCGCACTGAGCCCTCGGCATGCCAGCCTCCGCAAGCAGCGACTTGCCGGCGCGCCACAGCTCGTCTTTGGTCATGTCACCCGATGTGTTGGCGGCGGGACCGCCCGTACCGTCAGGTACGGAATAAATAGGGTGTCCCTGTCCCTGTCCCTCTCCCTGTCTCTTGGAGTGGGTTTCGTCAGGGACATGTGGCCCTTGTCCATCGGGACCGGGATGGCTGTCCCCAGGGACAACACCGCCTTGTCCCTGGGGACAAGATCCTTTGTCACCAGGGAGCGGCAAAGGCTGTCCCGCAGGACGTCCCGAGGAAATCCACTCCTCGTATGAGGGACGTCCCACGGCTGTCCCGTGCCTGTCGTTGTGCTTTTTGATGCGCGCGCACTCCGTCCGCCAGCGCTGCATCAGCTTCGAGGCCCACGCATCCCGGGCCTTTTCGGCAACCACGGGGTGGTGGTAACGGCCATCGCTGCAGAGCACCCAGCCATGCATGGCGCCTTCGCGCACACGCTTCCACTTCGGATCGATGCGCCCGCGCAGGGCATAGCCGGCCTGCTTCGCAATCCAGGCATCGTTGTCAGGCATGGAGCCAGCTGGCACTTGGTGCCAAGCCGCTGACCACAGCAGCACGGCAGCCCAACAGGCCTCCGGCGTTTCGTTGGCAGCAAGGTCTGAGTCACGCAAGCGCGCGACGTCGAGGGGCATGAAGGCGAAATCAGCGAGGTCGCAATCCTCGGGAACCATGGGCTCAGGCAGTTGTTGCTCGTGCATTCCCCACCTCTTCCTCGGCCGCAGGCAGACCGAAGGTCTCCGGCGGGGCTCCAAGCGCTTCCACCAGCAGCGGATTGCCCCGCAGCTGACGCACGATCAGACTTGCCTCATGCAACGCTTCTTTCGCATGCTCTTCCAACAGCGCCTCGATGTAGGCCGGGCGCTCCATGCCCTTGGCCCTGGCCAGCGCGTCCAGCACGCGCAGGGTGTTGGCATCGCACTGCTGCCGCAGCTCCATGGTGTCGGAGCAACTGGTGCGACCCGTGCCCCGCGCAAAGGCAACCAAGCCACGCATGACGCGATTAAGGGGGCCAGCGATTTCAGGAGATTTCTCAGCCATTGGTGGCCACTCCTCCGTACGCCTTAGTACGAGCCGCATGTTGCGCCTTCGCACGCTCTGTAAGCGGAAGGTCTGCAAGCACAAAGCGCCCGCACCCAACGGCAACCATCACATCAGCGAGGCCTAGTTCGACGCGCCCGCCGCCATAGATGAGCTTGTTGAGCAGACCGGGCGTGGTGCCGCACAGAACAGCGAACTCAGCGCGCCCGGCCCGATCCAGCCCGGAGAAGAACAGTTTGAACGAATTCATGCCGCTCATGATACCTCAAGGTACTCGCAGAAGATACCTTCGGAACCTTGTACCTGTGGGTACATACTCGGACAATCAGTTCATGGATAATCACGCGCGGCTGCAACAGCTTCTTACAATCCTCTGTTCTCGTTTCACCCAAGGAAACCGCGCCGCGCTGGCGCGAGCCATCGGCAAGGACGCAAGCTACATCAATCGGCTTTTCTATCCCCAGGATAAGAAGGGAGCCAAAGGGATTGGACAAGAGCTGATGGACGCGACTCGCGCCACGTTCGACCTACCTCGGGGCTTTTGGGAGATGGCTCCTGACGAGGCCCAGGCCGCTCTGGAGTTCACGTCCGCCAACGCGGAAAATGTTGACCAGAGACCACCACGAGACGAGATAGTGATTCGACAATATTCAACAGGCGGCGCCATGGGGGGCGGCCTAGTTTTGCGTGACCAGCCCGGTGTTATCAAGAGCTGGAGCGTGAGTAGCGAGTGGGCACAGAAGAATCTCCCCTACGTGACGGCCTATGACAACCTCTCTATCGTGACCGGTTTTGGGGATTCGATGCTGGGAATGTTTAACCCCGGCGATCCGCTGCTGGTAGACACCGGTGTTCGAGAATGTGAATTTGATGGCGTGTATTTTTTCTCCGTAGATGGAGAAGGCTTTATAAAACGCCTTCAACGCATCCCTGGGGAAGGAATTCTTGTCATTAGCGAAAATAAGAAATATCGAGAGTGGTACATCAAGCCCGGAATGAACTTTCAGATATTAGCCAAAGTATTGCGCGCTTGGGAAAGCAAAACCTACTAATAAAGAAGCCACCATACGGTGGCTTCTTTATTATCAAATTACCACCTGAATCAGTGACTCAATTCGCTGATCTCCCGCGTTTCTCATGCTCCTGGTGAAGCTGGATGAGCATCAAGTTTTTCTCCGCATCGTTTGCAAGAGAGCGGAAAAACATAACTAACTGGGCTTCCGGACCCGTGAGCTGCGAAAAGCTCATCAACTCCATAGGCCCCTCTCCGGTAAGAAGATACTCTGGGTGAAGATCCAACACCCGAGCAAGCTCCAAAAAGTGGCTCGCCCGTGGCTCTTTTATCTTCCCTTTGATCAGCTCATTCAAAGTAGCTTGGGCCATTCCTACTCGGTCGGCAAGCACCACTTGAGTAAAACCTCGATAAATCATCCACCAATGGAGGCGTGCACCAAACGTCTCAAATTTACGGGGAGTGGCTTGCGCTGACGGAGCACCAAGTTCAACCGCAAACCATCCCGACATTCCAGGAAGCTGTTCACATTGAAGAACAGTCTTCTCAGTGATAGGACGCAGACCGTTCAACATATGGTTGATATAGTTCCCGTCTTTGTAGCCCAACGCTCTCCCGAGCGCCACGCGGCTGCCCATACGCTCGACCAGCTTCGCCATGCGCTCGCGCCTAAACGCATTCAGATCATCCAAGTTCATAGGACGTGAGCTTAGTACCTTCTTCGCCTGCGATGACACTGTCGCAACAACAATACCCAACAATACCCAAAGGTCAATACCTTGAGGCTTGCACATCAACAATACCCAAAGGTACATTTCATCCCGTCAGCAGCGATCTTGGTGCTGACGGGCGCCACCAACATGCCGCCCTCGTTCATGCAGCAGGCACGGCTGGGTAAAGGCAGGGCACCGCGGGCGGCAGCGGGATAGAAAAGGTCGTCGGCGCACTACTACTGAGACAAGCCACCAGCCCTCGCAGGCCGGGTAAGTGCTTGAGGATCTGGGAATTGCCTGGGGACCGCGGCCAATGGGGCCAGGAAGCCAGGACTGCCCCGCGAAGTCCAACCCTGGGGCTAAATACGGGGGTGAGGCATGCACTGGGATGCCAAGAAAAGAAAAGCCCAGAACGATCTTTGGAGGAACAACCTCCACACCCGGCCCAGCCGGGGAAAAAACGCAGCGTCTTGCAATCAGGGCGCTGCGTTTTTTTATGGCGACTCGGGGCGCCCTCTCCCCGCTCTCAAGGAAAACACATGTCCGCACTTCTCGCCGCCCAACTGGCAAAACTGTCCGAGTTCGATTTCATCGTTGTGGTGGACGCCAGTGGCTCCATGACCACTGATGACGTGAAAGGCCGCACTCGCTGGCAGGCCGTGCAGGAAACCGCAGAGCAGTTCACCCGTGACCTGGCCAAGCTTGACAGCGACGGCATCGGCTTGGTGGTGTTCAACGGCCAGGCTGTCGATTCGTTCGATGGCGTGGACGCCAGCAAGCTGGCCGAAGTGTTCGCTGCCCGTTCGCCCCGCAGCTCCACCCCGCTGGCCGAGGCCCTGACAGCCGCGCTCAAGCTGGCCGGCAAGTCGGACAAGAAGGACTTCGTGATCGTCTTCACCGATGGCGTGCCCGATGACCGTGCGACTGCGGCCAAGGTGATCGTGGATGCCTCCAACAAGCTGCAGAGCGACGACGAACTGACCTTCCTGTTCGTGCAGGTGGGCCACGACCGCGCCGCGACCGACTACCTGCGCGACCTGGACGACAACCTCAAGGGCGCCAAGTTCGACATCGTGGATGCCAAGACCGTGGCCGAGGCCGAGTCCTTTGCCAGCACCGCCGATCTGGTGCTGGCTGCAATCGACGGCTGATCTATGGTCGATCTCATCTTGCTGACGTTTTGCGCTGGCATGTTCGCCGCCGGTTTCTGGACCGGCTCCAAGTACAAGCGGCCCTCTGAATTGCTCAAGGCCATGAAGACCTGGTTCAACTGACCCCCGTGCCCTGGCCAACGCCAGGGCCATCACGCTGGTGCCCTGCCTTAGAACGCCGCCGCGATGGCAAACGCTGACTCGGGCACACCGATTGCTCACGGTAATTGCGGCCAGCAGAAGTTGGCGCCCAAGGCTTGGGAAGCCGGAGCGGGTGTAAGCCCCGCGCGATTTCAGCCGGTTCAGGAGTTTTTTCGAGGTCTTTTCAACTCTCTGATGCCCAACAGGCCCGGCTTTTTATGGGTGGTTTGTTCCTGCAAGCAATGAGCCGCAAAACTGAAAACTCACGGAGGTGTGCGATGCAGCGTGTGACCCCGACAGAAAGCTACAACCCCGAGCCTGAGGCTCGCTATTACCGGAGCATGGCCGAAGCCTTTCCCTGCGGCCCTGAGGAAGCAGTCTCCCTATTCGCGCCGGAGAGGCGCGTTGTCCCTCTTTTCGCGTGCTCGGCGCTTCTCCTGCTGCTGTGCTGGGTCCTCCTAACCTGAAGCTGGTCTATGTACCAGCTGCTGCGCGTTTTTACTGTTACCTGCAACTTCTGCAGTTTTAATTACAACGCCTCCCCTAAGGCGATGGCCCTTTTCTGACCGCTTTTTCAAGCCGGGTCTGAGTTTTTCACCACTTCAATCCTCGGTTTCAGACATGCCCTGCCCCGGGGCACCGGCTCTCTTCCATTAAGGCCCGCAGCTACTGCTTGCGGGCCTTTCTTTTTTCTGGTCTGGGAAATCTTATGAATGCACGCCTCCCCTCTATCTGTTGGGCCTCAGTGGCCGATGCCGAGCGCGCGGCCCAGGAAGACAGCGCCGAGGCAGAAGACGCCGAGCTGGATGCATATGTCCGTGACTACTACGGCCCGCCATTCGTGGCCGAGTTTGTGCAGGAGGCCCTGCAGGCCGCGCAGTACGAGCTGGCCCAGCAAATCGCCGCCGCCAGTGAGCGCATGGGCCAGAGCCTGAACCCCGAACACCCGCAGCTGACCGTCATGGGCAATTCCATGGACGAGTGGCTGCGGTCCTATGCCCGCCAACGTGCCCGCGACGACATCGCGGAGCTTCAACGAAACCGCCACTGATCGAGGAGCCACCATGCACCAACATGACGAAATCCCGGACCCGCCGCCGCTGGCATGGCTGATTGCCATGCTGCTGGGCATCAGCCTGCTGTGCCTGCAGGCAACGCTGGACGATGAGCCCGGCAGGGCGCCGCCCGCCACCGTCAGCGCGCTGGCGTGCCCCGGCATGCATGCGGAATGGCTGGACGAGAGGCAAGTGGAATGCCACCGCGAAAAGCCATGAAGCTCTCCGAACTCACCGACGCCGAGAAGGTGCCCATGCTGCTCGAATTGCTTGAAGAGGCCGGGGAAAAACTGGACCGCGCCTGGCCTGCCGGCGGGCGCCGCTACCTGTCCGCCGTCCGCGAAATGCGCGGCGATCCGGAAGACCCGGAATGACCGCCCCATCCACCAAGCGCCACGCCGGCGCCGACCATCGCCCGCTGCTGCGGGCGTTTCTTTTTACACAACTCGCGAGGATCCTATGAACGCTGTTTCCAAAACCGAAGCGGCAGCCATTGAACTGATGCCGCCGGCAAACGTCGCGTCGGCTGCCCTGATCATGTCGCCTGCTGCGCACTTCCTGCTGACGCTCCAAGAGCGCGGCGTGCCGCCCGAGCAGATCGAAAAGCTGATGGATCTGTGGGAGCGTGGCGAGCGCCGAGAGGCCGAGAAGGCCTACAACGAAGCCTTGGCGGCATTCCAGGCCAAGAACATCCGCATCGTGAAGCGCAAGGTCGTGGACTTCCCCACAGCCAAGGGCAGGACCAGCTACATGCACGCCGAACTGGACGACGTGGTGCAAGCCGTGGGCCCGGAGCTGTCCGCCCATGGCTTCTCGCGATCCTGGGAGACCAGCCAGGCGGGCCGCGACATCACCGTGACCTGCTGGCTGCGGCATCGCCTGGGCCACAGCGAGAAGATCTCGATCACGGCCCAACCCGACGAGACAGGCGGCAAGAACGCCATCCAGGCCATCACTTCCACCACGACCTACCTGCAGCGCCACACGCTCAAGCAGATCACGGGCGTGGCCGAAGCCGGCGAGGACGACGACGGCCAGGGCGGCGCGACCGCACCACTCACCACACTGGCTCAGGGCTGGGTGGACTACATCATCAGCGTGCGCGGTACCGACAAGTTCGCCGAGGCCTGCGTGGAGGGGCGCAACGCCCTCACCGATGACCGTCCAGGTCTCATTGCTTTCAATGCTGCCGCCGCCTCCAGAGGTGCCCCATGAGGGAAATCCTGTTCCGCTGCTCGAGCATCGGCAGATTGATGACCGCGCCCGCGAGCATCGACCCCGCGCTGATCACGCCCGAGGTCGAGGCCATCCAAGCCAAGAAAGAGCGCACAGACCAGGAAAAGGCCCTGCTCGAAGACCTCAAGCTGCGCACGCTCAGCGAAGGCGCCAAGACCTATATCCGCGAGCTGGTGCGGCAGGACATATGGGGCGTGGACTTCAACTTTTCGAGCAAGTACACCGAGAAGGGCAAGGCTGTGGAAGCGGAAGGCCTGGCACTGCTGAACCGTGTGCGCGGACTGGCCCTGGTCAAGAACACCGAACGGCGCAGCGACGGCCAGATCACGGGAGAAGCCGACACCGTGGACTTGGGGCCGCGCCGCTGCGGCCACGACCTGAAATGCTCCTGGAGCCTGCAGACCTTCCCGGCCTTTGTGCGCGACTGCGAGGACGCCCTGTATGCCTGGCAGATGCGTGGCTACATGAGGCTGTGGGACCTGGACCGCTGGGAGGTGAACTACGTAATGGTCAACACGCCAGAGGATCTGCTGAGCCAGTACGAGCCGCAACACCTCCACCTGGTCGAGCACATCCCCGAGCACATGCGCCTGACCACTTGGGCCATCGAGCGCGACCGTGCGCTGGAGGCGCAGATGGACGTAAAGCTGGAACTGGCCCGGGCGTACTATGCGCAGTGCATCGCGGAATTCGCGGCAACGCACCGGGAGCCAGCGCCTGCCGCCAGCGATGAGGCACCGCCGCAGCCCGAACTGATCGGCTTCGACCTGGCCACGCAGCCTGATCTGCATGTCGAGGTGGAGATTGCGCCCATCCCTACGCCGCAGCCCGAACCACCGGCCGCAACCCAGCCGGCAGCGCTGGACCAGCAGCAACTGCAGGAGTTGGTGGCCAGCGGCCAGACCTTGAAGCTGGGCCAGATCAACGCGCGCCTGGGCATTTTCGAGATCAGCGCCACGACCGCCAACGCGGTGGGCGTCCAGACCGTCAAGGACCGGGGCGCCGTGCACATGCCTGCCACCAGTTTCGCGGCGTTCTGCGATGGCCTGATCGCCCATATCGCCGACGTGCGCGATAGCTTCCAAGCTCAGCCATGAGCGTTCGCAGCGTTTTCCTTGGCCTCGCGGGCATGAGCCTGCTGGCCGGCAGCACTGGCTTTGCCGGCACCTTCCTTCTGGCTGCCGCATTTGCCAACTGATAAATGTTTCTCAACAATGCCCACCCTGGTGGGCTTCAACTTTCCTAATCAACCGGAGAAAACAAGATGAACGACTACAAGACCCTGCTGCAGCAAAAGGCCGAGCTGGATGCACGCATCGCGGAAGTGATGAAGACGGAGAAGGCTGGAGCGGTGGCAGAGGCCCGCGCCCTGATTCAGCAGTACCAACTGACCGAGCAAGACGTGTTCCCCGCCTCCGGCTCCAAGGCGAAGGGCTCGGTGGGCGCGCCCAAGTTCCGTGACCCCGAGACTGGAGCGACCTGGACCGGCCGGGGCAAGCCGCCGAACTGGATCAAGGATAAAGATCGCGCGGAATTTCTGATCCCGCAAAAAAAAGCAGGCACCTAAACGTCGAACTCGCTCAACCTACAACGAATGCGATCCTGAGTAACGCTGTCCTCAGGATCATCAACTTCGATCACCAACAAGTGATAGGGAAATTCAATTCCGACGGGTGATGAAACAGGGGGAGCAACGGCGGGCGCCTCAAATATGGGCACTCCAAATGCTTCTCCAGGTTTTGCAAGCACCACCATGCTCGCGTGCCAGACATGCATAGCCTGCAGTTCAGGTTCGCGTATCCGAAGGTCCATGACGAGATCTCCAAAAAAGCTTAGCTGAAACACCACCGGCCCCTAGGCTTTTAATCCTGGGGGCCGATTAACTACGGAATCAGTGCATCATGCGAAGGATTACTTACTTTCCTTGCCAGTTGTTCCTTGTTGACTAGAAGTTGAACCGGAACCAACGCTCTTGTCACTGCTTCGTTGAGCGTCGCGCTCTGTGCGCCACTTATTGAACTCGTCAGAGAACTTTTTGTAGCGATCATTTCGCCAGTTGCGGTAATCCTCATCCAAGGCGTCAACTTGTTCCTGACGCCACTGATGATAGTCAGGGTCGAACGGTTCACTTGTCCGGCCCTGACGTACATATTGCTGGTCAGAATTGCCGTAATTGTTTCCGCCCGCTCCCCGATCCCAGCCTTGAGTATCTCGGCCAAAATCACTGCGTTCATGGCCGCCCCATCCGCCTTGCTGCGAATGGCGCGAGTAGCCTTGATCTTGTCGAGAACGACCATAGCCTTGGTCGCCGTATCCGCTGCCGCCGCCGTATCCGAACTCCCGACGACCAGGCGCTGGCCCGTATCCGCCGCCGTAGCCACCTTGCTGCTCGCCTTGGTACCCCTGATAGGCGGACTGCTGCCCGCCAGGGTAGCCCCTTTCGGGGTATCCACCGCCTTGCTGACCACCTGAGTAGCCGCTGCGATTTCCTTCCCACTGGCCCTCATCGCGCCACTGGTCCTGCCCGCGTCCTGCGTAGGAGCGGCGGCTTTCGTCAAACTGATCGCGTCGGCCGTTTCCGTCGCCAGAGTCCTGCTGCTGTTGACGGTTCTGACCTTGTCGGCCGTGGTCTTCATGCTGTGCCATTGCTGGTTCCTTTCATGAGCTTTGACTTCAGGCTCGGAAATTCAAGCCTGCCAAGTCTCTGAGCAATCAGCATTCCTAGCCAACATCCAAGAAACATAACCTCACATTTCTTTAACCGTGAAACATTTGCCCCCGCATTCCTTTCTATTCGTGCTTTGAAACTCAGGACCACACAGCACGCATGGGACACCTGTCCTTACACGTCAAGCAACGAAATCTGGGGAGCCAGTCCTGCTGCCAACTTCAACGAAGCGATACCGTGGATTTGCTCCCAATTCTTTTTATAGGAGGCAAGGCAGCCGGCACGAAGACCAGCATCCCCGCCTGCCAGCTTGTCGAGTGCGTCCCCAGAGATAGTGCCGCTGCAAAGGACATCTTCTACCCAGAAGTTAAACGATACCTCCCGGGGATTCGCTTTGTATTCGGCACCAAGATCACATCGGTCCATCTGTGCTCCTTTTTTGTAGAGCCCTAATTTCACCATAAGCCTCCAATCACGGGGGCAATCCCGAAGCCGCCCGGCCCGACCGCGAGCGGCCTTTTTTTGCCCAAATTTCAAGGACCCGCATGCTCACCCCTCAATTTCTCCTGCCCCTCGCGGCAAAGCTGGTGATCGACCTTTTCGCCGGCGGCGGTGGCGCATCGACTGGCATCGAGCAGGCAATCGGCCGGCCCGTTGATGTCGCCATCAACCACGATGCAGACGCCATCGGCATGCACCAAGTCAACCATCCGCAGACCAGGCACTACCGTTCCGACATCCGCGAGGTGGACCCGCTGGCCGTGACCAAGGGCGAGCTGGTGGGCCTGTTGCACGCATCGCCGGACTGCACGCATCACAGCCAGGCCCTGGGCGGCCAGCCGCGCAACGGGGAAATCCGCTCGCTTGCCTGGATCGTCATCCGCTGGGCCGGCAAGACCCAGCCCGATGTCATCACGCTGGAGAACGTCGAGCAGATGATGCAGTGGTCCCCGCTGATTGCGAAACGCGATCCCACCACCGGCCGCGCCATTACGCTGGACCGCATCACGGATCCCACCACGGGCAAAGCCACCTTCCGCGTAGCCGACCCCGGCGAAGTGGTGCCGCGCGGCAATCAGTTCCTGGTGCCGGACCCCAAGCACAAGGGCCGCAACTGGCGACATTTCGTGCAGGCCCTGCGCGACCTGGGCTACAAGGTGGAGTGGCGCGTGATCTGCAATGCCGACCTGGGTGCGCACAGCACTCGCACTCGGCTGTACCTCATCGCCCGCCGTGATGGACTCCCCATCGTGTGGCCGAAGCAAACCCACGCGAAGAAGGCGAGGCCAGGGCTGCAGGCCCACCGCCCGGCCGCCGAGTGCATCGACTGGCGCATCAAAGGTCAAAGCATCTTCGGCCGCAAGAAAGACCTCGTGCCGGCCACCATGCGGCGCATTGCTCACGGCATCGTGAAGTTCGTGACGGGGAGCGATGACCCGTACATCGTGCCAGGGTCATGCATGGCTTCCGGGGCGCTTGTGCCCGTAACCCACTCCCGGGACATCTCCTACGACCTGCAGAAGCCATTGCGCACGATCACGACGGCGAAGGGCGGCGAGACAGCGCTGATGGCCGCCCATCTCGTCCAGATGGGCTACGGCGAGCGACCGGGCCAGGCGCCGCGCTCGCTGGACCCACGGGGTGCGCTGGGCACCATCACTGCAGGCGGCGGGAAATTCGCGGCGGCTAGCGCATGCCTGGTGCATGCTGGGCACGGCGAGGGCAAAGACGGCGGCAAGCGATGGAGTCACGGCGCCAACGACATCAATGACCCCGTGGGCACTGTGACCGCAAGCGGTGGCGGCCAAAGCCTGGCGACAGCGTTCATGGTGCAAGCCAACGGCGGGCACAACGCCACGCCAGCGCTGCCCCTCGGCCGCCCTATGTCTACAGTGACCACCAGCGGCAGCCAGCAGCAGTTGGCCGTGGCCCACCTCTGCACGCTGCGCAAGAACAGCGTCGGCCGGGACGTGCGCGAGCCGGTGTCCACGATCACGGCCGGCGCCGAGCACCATGCGCTGATCCAGTACGAGCTGAGCCAAGAGGATGAGGCCGGCGCCCTGCGCTGCGCCGCGTTCCTGATGCGATACCACGGCGACGGTGGCCAATGGGCAGACCTGCGCGACCCCATGACCACCATCACCACGCGCGACCGCCTGGCGCTCGTGACCGTGTGGCTCAAGGGCGAGCCCTGGGTGATCGTGGACATCACTCTGCGCATGCTGGTGCCGCGTGAACTCTACAACGCCCAGGATTTCCCCCCTGGCTACGTCATCGACCGGACCGCCTCCGGCAAGCCCCTGACGAAAACCGCCCAGGTCCGCATGGTCGGCAATTCCGTGAGCCCGCTTCCCATGCGGCTCATCGTGGCCGCCAACTACTCGGAGGCCTCGTCCAGCTCAATGCGACGCGCGGCCTGATCACTGCTTCACCCAAAACCGGCCCGCTCAATGCGGGCCGCTTCATTTCTGCATCTACATGTCCAAGAACACACCCCAGAAGCCCTACACCCCTCCCAGCAACTGCTACCAGGGCACGGAGCTGCAACCGCATCCAGGCTTGCCCGCCTCGCGCTTCTATGCATTCACGCTGCCCAGCCGCGTAGGCGGGCATCTGTACTACCCCGCGTCCGCGCGGCGCACCGAGCCTTTCCCAGCCTGACCTGGAGTTCCGCCATGACGATGATCAACACCCCTCTCGTGCTGCTGGCACAGCAGTGCGGCGGCACCTTTCACACGCCCGGGCCGACGCGCGCAATTCGCGGCATGTGCTTCACCTTCGAGCAGTTGGAAACACTGGCGGAGCAGCTGCGCTCGAAAGCAGCTGCGTCGCCCTATACCCACCAGGCCCAGGCCCAGGCCCAGGCCCAGGCTCCGGAACTGGCCGCGATGCCGAATGAGTGAAACCGCGCTCACCCTAAAACAGGCAGCCGAACGACTGCAGGTTTCCTACGGAACCATCTTCGAAAGGCGGCATGAGATCGCCTTTCGCCTACCCGGATCGCGCATATGGCGCATCTGGCCATCTGCCCTTGCTGCTCTCAACAAACCTCGCAACAATGTCACCCGGCTATCGTTGCGGAACCAGGATAGTGAATGCCCATCCGCAAAGATCAAACTTCCGGAATCTGGTGGATCGATCTACGCACGCCAAGCGGCGAAAGAGTTAGACGATCTTCTAAAACGACCGAGCGCAAGGCAGCTCAGGAGTACCACGACCGCCTGAAAGCGGAGATGTGGCGGCAGGACAAGCTGGGGGAGCAGCCGCAGCGGCTTTTCGAGGAAGCTGCCGTTCAATTCCTCCGCGCCTCTGCTGGACAGAGCGACTACGACACCAAGGTTCGGCACGTCGCGTATTGGCGCACCGTCTTCGGCGGCAGGCCAATCAGCTCTTTAACAAGCGACGTCATCCTTGACAACCTGCCCACGCACTTCGTGCGCCACGGCTCAACTGTGCAGCGGCCCACATCGCAGAGCACCAAGAATCGGTACATCGCCACCCTGCGGACCCTGCTCAACATGTGCGAGAAGATGCAGTGGCTTGGCCGCGCGCCCATTCTCAGCAACTACCGGGAGCCGGCGGTTCGCATTCGGTTCCTGACCCGCCAGCAGGCCCGCACCTTCATCATGGCCTTGTCGCAGGACTGGATGCGGGACATCTGCCGCTTCGCCCTTGCCACGGGCATGCGAAGCGCAGAGATCCTCACGCTGACCTGGGACAAGGTAGACCTCAAGCGCTCCACGGCCTGGGTCAGCGCCGATGCCTCCAAATCAGGTTCCGCGCGAGTGGTCCCGCTCAACAGCGAAGCGTTGGACGTGCTGAACGCGCGCCCGAAAGGCGTCAACGTCTTCACGCGGCCTACCGGGGCACCTGTGAAGCAGGTCGATGCACGAATTCTTGCCCGGGCCTTCGCCGCAGCCGGTGTCGAGAATTTCCGCTTCCACGACCTGCGGCATACCTGGGCGAGCTGGCATGTCCAATCCGGCACGCCCTTGTTCGTCCTGAAGGAGCTGGGAGGCTGGAAGACGCTGGAGATGGTGAAGAAATATGCCCACTTGGCGCCGGAGCATCTGGCCCAGTACGCAAACGCGGTCATGTTTTGGTCAGAGCAGACCCCCGACGACAAGAAAAAAGCCCCTACGCTTGTGGCGTAAGGGCTTGATTTTATTGGTATTTAGTTGGTGGGTCCTGCGAGATTCGAACTCGCGACCAACGGATTAAAAGTCCGCTGCTCTACCGACTGAGCTAAAGACCCGAACCACGCTTTGCATGCATCAGATGCTGCTCAGCGAAGACATAGATTCTAGCACCAAATTTTACGCCTCAATTCTTGATGCGGCTCAGTTGATCGATGACCCAGCCTGCGGCGCACTGGCCGAAGGTGGCGGTGACGGCTACCACCGAGCCGTAGCCGTGGCAGTTGAGCGTGCCGTCGCCTTCGATGGCGCAAGAGGCATCGGGCGGGGCGACGGCCTCGCGGCTGAAGACGCAGGCGATGCCGATGCGCTTTCCTTCCTTGGGTGCGCCATGCTCGCGGCGCAGGCGGTAGCGCAGTTGGGCCAGCAAAGGGTCGTGCGTGGTGGCGCTGAGGTCTTCGATGTCCACCTTGTGCGCCAGGCGCTTGCCGCCGGCCGCTCCGACCGAAATGAAGCACTGGCGCGTGGCGCGCGCATGGGCGGCCATGGCAGTCTTGGCCTTGACCTGGTCACAGGCGTCGATGACGGCGTCCGCGTTCTGGGGCAGCAGGCGCAGCCAGTTGTCCGGATCCACGAAGTCGTCGATGCAGTGCACGCGGCAGGCCGGGTTGATCTGGGCAATGCGCTCGCGCATGGCTTCGATCTTGGCCTGGCCCACGGTGGTGGAGAGCGCGTGAATCTGGCGGTTGATGTTGGACTCGGCGACATGGTCCATGTCGATGAGTGTGAGCTCGCCCACACCGCTGCGTGCCAGCGCCTCGGCGGTCCACGAACCCACGCCGCCGATGCCCACCACGACGACGTGCGCGGCGCGGATGCGCGCGGCGCCCGGCACGCCATACAGGCGCTCCAGGCCGCCGAAGCGGCGCTGCAGGTCGGCATCAGAAAAAACAGCGCCTGCTTCAGGCGCTGTCTTGTCTTCTCCCGGAAGGGATGAAGAGACCGTGTCGTTCATCACTTGAGACTGGCGAGACGGTTCTTGGCCGCGGCTGCGGCTTCGGCGTTGGGATAGGCCTTGATCAGGTCTTCCAGCGTCTTGCGCGCGCCCTTGGTGTCCTTCATCTCGATCTGGCAGTTGGCGATGGACAGCGCCGCCTCCGGCGCCCGGCCATGCATGGGGGCTGCCGCCAGCAGCGCGCGGAAGTTGGTGATCGCGTCCTTGTAGTTGCGATTGGCGTACTGCGCATTGCCCAGCCAAAAGCGTGCCGAGGGCACGTAGCCGCTCTTGGGCCACTGGTTCAGGAAGGACGAGAATGCCGTGCCGGCTTCGGCAAAGCTGCCTGCGCGGAACTGCGCCAGCGCGGCTTCGAAGTCGCGCTTCTCTGCCGGGTCGGCCGCGAATTCCTGGCCGTCCACCGTCACCGTGACCGGCTCGAACTGGCGCAGGCGCTCGTCCACGCCCTTGGCGATGTCGCGCTGGCCGCGCTGCAGCTCGGCCACATCGCGCAGCAGCTGCTCGTTCTGGCCGCGCAGCTTGGCTTGCTCGGACTTGAGCTGCTCGATCTGCGACTGCAGTTCGAGCAGGCCACGGCGCGTTTGCGCGCTTTCCTCGGTCATGCGCTGCTGCGACTGCTGCATGCTGTCGACACGCTGGCGCATTTCGAGGATGGCGCGGCGCGCCTCGTCATCGCCGAACAGCGCGGCATGGCCGCTGGCGGCGTAGCCGACCATCAGGCCGGCAGCCAGCAGCGTGCGCAGCGCGGTGCGATGCAGGATCGGGGAGCGCTGCATGTTCATCAACGGTAGGACAGTTCAGCGCGGCGGTTTTGCGCGTAGGCGTCTTCGGAATGGCCTTCGGAGGCAGGCTTTTCCTTGCCGTAGCTCACGGCTTCCATCTGCGCGTCGCTCACGCCCAGCAGGCCCAGCGAGCGGCGCACGGCTTCGGCGCGCTTTTGGCCCAGAGCCAGGTTGTATTCGCGGCCGCCGCGCTCGTCGGTATGGCCTTCGATCTGCACCTTGCGTGCAGACGATGCCTTCAGGAAGCGTGCATGGGCTTCGATCTGGGGCTGGGCGTCGGCCTTGACGACGTAGCTGTCGAAGTCGAAGTAAACGATGCGGCTGACGCCCTGGGGACCTGCCTTGTCGGCAGCCGAGCCGGTCAGGTCCACGCCCGAGATGCCGCTTTGCGAGGTGCTGCCGGTGCCGGCACCGCTGCCCTGGCCCGTGCTGGAGGCGCCCGCGTCGGTGACCGGGGTTTCGTCGAGCTTGACGCCCGAGCTGCAACCTGCCATGAGTGCGGTGACTGCAAGTGCCAGGGAAAGTCGTTTGATGGTGATCATGAAAAATCTCCGTATGTCCGGATGGACTTCGTGCTGAGTTGACTTGTTGACTGAAAAGAAATCGAGGAAGCCGGGCTATCACTGGCGCTGGAACGGACCCCAGTCGGGCTCGCGGATGTCTCCGCCCTGCCCTGCCAGCCGCGCCTTGATCTTGCCGTCCAGCGTGGTGGTCATCAGGGACTCGCGGCCCTGCTGCAGCGTGGCGTAGACGATCAGGCGGCTGTTGGGAGCGAAGCTGGGGCTTTCGTCCGCCGTGGTGTCGGTGATGGCATTCACGGTGCCGGTGCCCAGGTCCATGACGTGGAGCTTGAAGCCGCCGCCCACGCGCGAGATGTAGGCAAGCCACTTTCCATCGGGGCTGACACTGGGCGAGATGTTGTAGTTGCCGGTGAAGGTGACGCGCTCCGCGCTGCCGCCGGAAGCCGGCACCTTGTAGATCTGCGGGGCGCCGCCACGGTCGCTGACGAAGTAGATGGAGCGGCCGTCGCTGGAGAAGTTCGGCTCGGTGTCGATGCCGCTGCTTTGCATCAGGCGGCGTGGCTCGCCGCCCTGGGCGCTGATCAGGTACAGCTGCGAACCACCATCACGGCTGAGCGTGACGGCCAGCGAGTTGCCATCGGGCGCCCAGGCCGGCGCGCTGTTGGAGCCCCGGAAGTTGGCGACCAGACGACGGCGGCCGCTGGCCACATCGTGCACATAGACCACGGGCTTGCGCGACTCGAAGGAAACATAGGCCAGCTGGGTGCCGGTGGGCGACCAGGCGGGCGAGATGATGGGTTCCGGGCTGGACAGGGCGGACTGCGCGTTCTCGCCATCGGCATCGGCCACCCACAGGCGGTAGTTGCTTCCTGCCTTGGTCACGTAGGCGATGCGTGTGGAGAACACGCCTTTCTCGCCCGTGAGTTTCTCGTAGATGTAGTCGGAGATGCGGTGGGCCACCAGGCGCAGGTCGCCGGTGGTGACGGCAAAGCCCTGCCCGCCCAGGTCCTGGCCCTTGACCACGTCCCAGAGGCGAAAGCGCACGTCGTAGCGGCCATCGGCCAGGCGCGTGATGCTGCCCACGGCCAGGGAATCTGCGCTTTTCTGGCGCCACATGGCGACATCGGGGCGCGAGGTTTCATCGAGTTGCACGCCGGCCGTGTCCACGGCGCGGAACTGACCGCTGCGCTCCAGGTCGGCCTGGATGATGGCCGAGATCTTCTGGGGCGCCTGCCCTTCTCCCTTGAATGCTGCAATGGCGATGGGCAACTGGGTCAGGCCCACGCCCGTCACTTCGACGCGGAACTGGGCCAGCGCGGGAATTGCAGGAGTGGAGGCAAGAGCGGCCAGCAGGGTTCGGCGCGAAGGGCGCGGCACGGCCGCCAGGGAGGAAGGAGAAAGGAGTCGGTCAATAGTCATTGGCATTCATCAATATCTACGGGAAGACCCCGGTACTTGCACAGGTGCGAATGTTACACACACTGGATGCGTCACGATGTAAGAACGTGCACTGTAGGGTCTGTCGGCCCAGGCTTTGTCGATCCCCGCCAGCCGCATCGGTTCCCCATGGGGCAGCCCCCGGCAAGCCCGCCGTAAAATCCGCGCTTCATGCACGCACCATCCTCACCGCCGCCGGCCCCTGCGCCGTCCGCCGCACCGGCGGCCCATGATCTCGCCAGCACCCTGACCCTGTCGCAGCGCCTGAAGCGCCTGTCCCCCTATTTTGGTGGTCAGCGCCTGGCCTGGACGATGGCCGTGGCCGCCACGCTGGTGGGTGCGGTCACCGAGCCGTTGATACCGGCATTGCTGCAGCCGCTGCTGGACAGCGGCTTCACCGACGGCACGCTGCCCCTGTGGTCGGTGCCGCTGGCTATCATCGGCGTGTTCCTGGTGCGGGGCCTGTCGCAGTTCGTGGGCCAGTACGCGCTGGCGCGCATTGCCAACGAGGGCATGCTGGCGCTGCGCAGGCGCCTGTTCGAGCGGCTGCTGGCGGCCGACATGGCCTTGTTCTCGCGCCAGTCGGCCTCATCGCTGTCCAACACCGTGGTCTATGAGGTGCAGACCGGCTCCACCCTGCTGGTGCAGGCCATGCTGGGCATCTCGCGCGATGGCTTCACCCTGGTGGCGCTGCTGGGCTACCTGCTGTATCTGAACTGGCAGCTGACGCTGGTGGTGGCCGCCGTGGTGCCGGGCGTGGCCTGGATCATGAAGACGCTGTCGCGCCGCCTGTACCGCATCACCAAGATCAGCCAGGAAGCCACGGACTCCCTGGCCTATGTGGTGGAGGAGAACGTGCTGGCCCACCGCATGGTGCGCCTGCATGGCGCGCAGCAGGGCCAGCAAAAGCGCTTTGGCGGCCTGAGCGGGCAACTGCGCAAGCTGGCCATCAAGGCCACCATCGCCTCTGCGGCGATGACGCCGCTGACCCAACTGCTGGCCGCTGCTGCCCTGTCGGCCGTGATCTGCATCGCGCTGTGGCAAAGCCGGGGCACGGGAGCCGCCGCGGCCAATGTGCAGGATGTGACGGTGGGCAGTTTCGCGGCCTTCATCACGGCCATGCTGATGCTGATTGCCCCCATCCGCCGCCTGGCCGATGTGGCCAACCCCATCACGCGCGGCGTGGCGGCGCTGGAGCGGGGCCTGCATCTGCTGGAGGGCTCGGGCGACGAGACCGGCGGCACCCAGGTGCCCGGCAAGGCGCGTGGCGAGATCGAGCTGCGCGACGTGTCCGTTCAGTTTGGCGAGGACAAGGCGCCCGCCCTGAGCCATGTGGACCTGCGCGTGCGCCCGGGCGAGGTAGTGGCCCTGGTCGGCCCCTCTGGCGCGGGCAAGACCACGCTGGTGAACCTGCTGCCGCGCTTTCTGCAGCCCACGGATGGGCAGTTGCTGCTGGACGGCACCCCCCTGCCCGAATGGGATCTGGCCGCCCTGCGCCAGCAGTTCGCCATGGTCAGCCAGGACGTGGTGATGTTCAACGACACCATTGCCGCCAATGTGGCGCTGGGTGGCGTGGAAGACGAGGCACTGCTGTGGGCGGCGCTGGACGCCGCCAACCTGGGCTCGCACGTGCGCGGCCTGCCCCAGGGCCTGCAGACGGTGGTGGGACACAACGCCAGCCAGCTGTCCGGCGGCCAGCGCCAGCGGCTGGCGATTGCGCGGGCGCTGTACAAGGATGCGCCGGTCCTGATTCTGGACGAGGCCACCTCGGCACTGGACAACGAATCCGAGCGCCTGGTGCAGGAGGCGCTGACACGGCTGATGCAGGGCCGCACCACGCTGGTCATCGCCCACCGGCTGTCCACCATCGAGCATGCCGACCGTGTGGTGGTGATGGAGCGCGGCCGCATCGCCGAGCAAGGCACGCATGCCGAACTGCTGGCGCGCGACGGGCTGTATGCCAGGTTGAGCAGGAACCACGCCACCTGAGCGGACAGGATTGGGGGCGGCCACGCCGCTTTCGCTTGCGGCTTGCAGCTGGCGGCTACCAGCTCCCGCGCGAGGGCTGGGTCTTGCGTTCGGCCTTGATGGCCTTGGTGAGTTTGTCGACCATGTATTGGCGGTCCACCTGCCTGGCGAAGTCGGCGGCGGTGAAGCCGCGCTGGTTGCGCAGGATGACGTCGGCGCCTTCGGCGATGAGCAGGTCCACCACGGCTTCGCTGCTGTACTGGGCAGCCAGCATCAGCGGCGTGGTGCCGTTGGGCGATTCGGCGTCGATGTAGGCGCTTTTGTCCAGCAGCAGCTTGATGATGTCCAGCGTTTGGGGCAGGTCGGCCGAGGTGGCGTAGTGCAGCGGTGTCCAGCCGGGGCGGTTGACATCGGCGCCCCGGCGTATGAGTTCCTTGACCAGGTCCAGGTGGCCCTTGATGCAGGCCATCATCAGCGGCGTTTCGCCCTGCTGCGAGGCTTCGTTGACCTTGATGCCGGGGGACTTGAGCAGCACGTCGAAGACGCCCAGGGAGCCCTGGTGCAGGGCCGCAACCAGGCCCGGGCGGCCGCGCGTGTCGCGCGTGTTGGGATCGAAGCCGCGAAAGATCAGGTTGACCATGGCGCGCTCGTTGTCGCTGACGATGGCACGCACGTAGTCGTCGTACTGGCTGGCGTGCGCCAGCCCGGCACCGGCTGCAGCCACGGCCGTCAGGGCGCGGCCGGCCCGGGCCAGCCAGCGGCGACGGTCCACGCGGCCGACGGCCGCAGCATTCAGTCTCATGCGACAACCCCCTTGAAAAGCTGATCGAAGTTGGCACTGGTCAGGGCGGCCACCTCCTCGACCGGAATGCCGCGCACCTGTGCAATCTGCTGGGCCACGTACGGCACATACGACGGATTGTTGGTCTTGCCGCGATAGGGAACGGGCGCCAGATAAGGGCTGTCGGTCTCGATCAGCAGGCGGTCGGCCGGCACGAAGGCGGCCACGTCGCGCAGGTGCTGGGCGTTCTTGAAGGTGACGATGCCCGACATCGAGATGTAGTAGCCCAGGTCCAGCGCCGCGCGCGCGACCTCCATGGTCTCGGTGAAGCAGTGGAAGACACCGCCGGCCTGGCCTGCCGAGCCGTCCTCGCCTTCTTCGCGCAGGATGGCCAGCGTGTCGTCCGAGGCACTGCGGGTGTGGATGACCAGGGGCTTTTGCGTCTGACGCGCCGCGCGGATGTGCACGCGAAAGCGCTCGCGCTGCCATTCCAGGTCGGCAATGGTGCGCCCGCCCTTGCGGTCTTCCATGCCGTAGTAGTCCAGGCCCGTCTCGCCGATGGCAACCACGCGCGCCAGCGCGGCGCGCTCCACCAGGTCGCCCACGCTGGGCTCGGTCATGTGTTCAGTATCGGGGTGCACGCCCACGGTGGCCCAGAAGTTGTCGTGGTCCAGCGCCAGCTGGTGCACATCGCCGAACTCCTCCATCGTGGTGCAGATGCACAGCGCGCGGGTGACACGCGCGGCCGCCATGGCCTCGCGGATCTCGGGCAGGCGGCTTTGCAGCTCGGGGAAGTTCAGATGGCAGTGGGAATCGGTAAACATGGAATCTCGTGGTTCAGAAACAGCCATGCCGACCCGGGAGCTGTCCTCCCTGTCGGCATGCATGGCAGGCAGGTGCACCTGAAACAGGTGCAGCCATCAGACCGTCTGCGTGGCCTTGTCCGAGCTCAGCGCCGCGCCCAGGATGTTCTCGATCTTGGCCTTGAGCTCGGCGGATTTCTCGTCCTTGGGAAACTGTATGCCTATGCCCTGCGTGCGGTTGCCCGAGGCGCGTGCGGGCGTGATCCACGCCACGCGACCGGCCACGGGATAGCGCTGGGGCTCGTCGGGCAGGGTCAGCAGCACGTAGACATCATCGCCAAGACGGTACTCACGCTGCGTGGGCACGAAAACGCCCCCTTCTGCGAACATGGGAATGTAGGCGGCGTACAGCGCGGCCTTTTCCTTGATCGCCAGTTGCATCACGCTGGGACGGGGTGTGGAGGGTGCGGTGCTCATGGATGGTTTGCAGACATTGGTTCGGTGAGCGGCCGGCGCAATCGGCACCGGGCCCAGGGCCGTAGGTTAACAGGCCGGGCTTTCATGTGGCGAAAAGCGCCTGGCCATGTTCTCCCGTGCCCCGCCCTTCATGCCCGGCGCTGGCGGGCAGGCTGGCCGGACATGAGCACGCGCCGCGCCTCTGCGGCCAGGGCTTCTGCCATGAGGCCTGCGTTAAAGGGATGGTCGGCCGTGCGCGCGGCCTGGGCCAGGGTTCGCGACCATTCGGCCAGCAGGCCCATGTCCAGCGGCCGCGAAGGCAGGTCGGCTGGCGTGAAGTAGCGCGGCGCGGCGCCTGCGGCCAGTGCCATCAGGTCGTGGCAGATCTTTTGCAAGGCCTCCACGGCATGGGGCGGCGCGTAGGCGGCCAGGGCCGCCACATCGCCCTTGGCCAGCGCACGCGGCAGCTGTGACCACGACGCCATGTCGCTGCCGCCACCGCTTTGCGCCAATGCCAGTGCATCGCCGGGCCGCCCGCCTGCTGCGCGCAGCGCCACGGCGGCCGCTTCAGGGGGCACGCCCTGCGTGTCCAGCCAGGAAAGGGCCTCTTGCTGATCCGGCCAGGCCATGGTGTGGATCAGGCAACGGCTGCGAATGGTGGGCAGCAGCTGGTGCGATGCCTCGCTGGCGAGCACGAAACGCGCATCGCCTGGCGGCTCCTCCAGCGTCTTGAGCAGCGCATTGGCCGTGATGGCATTCATCTGCTCGGCCGGATAGACCAGCACGGCCTTGCCGCGCCCGCGCGCACTGGTGCGCTGGCAGAACTCCACGGCGTCGCGCATGGCCTCGACACGGATTTCCTTGCTGGGCTTGCGCTTCTTGTCGTCGATGTCGGCCTGGGCCTTCTCGGGCAGGGGCCAGCCCAGCGCCATCATCTGCACCTCAGGCATGAGCACGCACAGGTCGGCATGGGCGCGCACGTCGATGGCATGGCAGCTGCCGCAGTGGCCGCAGGCGCCCTGCGGCGACGGCGACTCGCAGAGCCAGGCACGCACCAGTGACAGCGACAGCGCGTACTGCCCCAGGCCCGAAGGCCCCTGCAGCAGCCAGGCATGGCCGCGCTGTGCTAGCAGGCGTGTGCGCTGTTCGGCAATCCAGGAGGTGTCGGTCTCGGCCGGCTGTGGCAGGGCTTCGTTCATGCCGCACCTCCCTGGCCGCCGACCATGATGGCCAGCCAGCCCCGGCGCACCATGACCTGCGTGATCTGCTGCCAGACCGCATGCCGGCTGGCGTTGGAGTCGATGCGGGCAAAGCGCTGGGGCGCTGCTGCAGCGCGCGACGCATAGCCCTGGGCCACGCGGGCGAAGAAGCTGCCGGGTTCGGACTCGAAGCGGTCCGGCACGCGGGCCGAGGCCAGGCGCTCGGCGGCCACCTCGGCGGGCAGGTCGAACCAGAGCGTCAGGTGGGGCTCGCGCAGCAGATCGGGCTGGGGGGCGGTGCCCGTCTGCACCATGCGCTCCAGCGTGGCCAGCGGCTGCAGGTCGAAGCCACGGCCTGCGCCCTGGTAGGCAAAGGTGGCATCAGTGAAGCGGTCGCAGAGCACGACTTCGCCGCGCGCCAGCGCGGGCTCGATCACCTGCACCAGGTGGTCGCGTCGCGCGGCAAAGGCGATCAGCGCCTCGGTCAGCGGGTCCATGGCGTCGTGCAGCATCAGCGCGCGCAGCTTTTCGGCCAGCGGCGTGCCGCCGGGCTCGCGCGTGAGCGTCACCGTGCGGCCCTGGTCACGGAAAGCCTGGGCCAGCGACGCGATGTGCGAGGACTTGCCGGCGCCATCGATGCCTTCGAAGCTGATGAACAGGCCGGCGGGGGTTGCAGTGGTCATATGGAAAGAGAGGATACGCAAGCGCCGCGGGAACCGCAGCAGCCCTAGGGAATATCTCAGGGCTTTTGCTCAGGGCTTTTGCTGGCCGCGCTGGTAGCGGTTGACGGCGCGGTTGTGCTCGTCCAGCGAGGCACTGAAATGGCTGGTGCCGTCTCCGCGCGCCACGAAATACAGCGCCTTGGTCTGGCTGGGCTGCACGGCGGCCATGAGGGCGGCCTTGCCGGGCATGGCGATGGGCGTGGGCGGCAGGCCCGCGCGGGTGTAGGTGTTCCAGGGCGTGTCGGTCTGCAGGTCGCGGCGGCGCAGGTTGCCGTCGAATTTCTCGCCCAGGCCGTAGATCACGGTGGGATCGGTCTGCAGCAGCATGCCGATGCGCAGGCGGTTGGTGAACACGCCTGCGATCTGGGCACGGTCGGCCGCGCGGCCGGTTTCCTTCTCGACGATGCTGGCCAGGGTCAAGGCCTCGTCGGGGCTCTTGAGTGGCGTGTCGGCCGAGCGCAGCGCCCAGACATCGGCCAGGCGCCGGTCCATGGCATGCAGGGCCCGGCGCAGCACGGCCAGGTCGGAGCTGCCCTTGGCGTAGGTATAGGTATCGGGGAAGAAGCGGCCCTCCGGCGCCACCCCGGGACGGCCCAGGGCCTGCATCAGGGCCGCATCGTCCATGCCCGCGCTTTCCTGGCGCAGGAATTCCTCGCGGGCCAGGGCTGCGCGCACCTGGCGCCAGTTCCAGCCCTCGACCAGGGTCAGCGCCTTGAGCGATTCCTCGCCACGCGCGAGCTTTTGCAGCAGCACATAGGGGGTCAGGCCCGTGGTCAGTTCATAGTTGCCGGCCTTGATCTGCCGGTCCTGCCCCGAGACGCGGAACCAGGCGTACAGCAGCCGCGCATCGGTCTGCACCCCGGCCTTGACCACTTCGCGGGCGACGCCGCGCGGCGTGGTGCCGGGTTCGACCTCCAGCTCCAGCGTGGGCTGGGACAGCGGCAGGGGCTGGTTCAGCCACCACCAGCCGGCACCGGCCAGCACGGCTGCCAGCACCAGCAGCATCATCAAAGCGCGAAAGATAAAGCGCACAACCTCGGTCCAAGCAAGCAATAGAGCGGCTGATCATAATTCAGCCATGACCCAGCCTTTACTGAACGGCATCGCCCCCGTTTCCCATCTCGGCGTGATACGCGCCCTCGGCGAAGACGCCGCCCCATTCCTGCATGGCCAGCTGACCAACGACTTCGCGCTGCTGGATCTGCAGCATGCGCGTCTGGCGGCGTTCTGCACGGCCAAGGGCCGCATGCTGGCCAGCTTCATCGGCTTCAAGCGCAGCAAGGACGAGATCCTGCTGCTGTGCGACCGCAGCCTGCTGGCACCCACGCTCAAGCGCCTGTCCATGTTCGTGCTGCGCGCCAAGTGCAAGCTCAGCGACGCCACGGCCGAATTCACCCTGCTCGGCCTGGCCGGCGACTCCGCCGTGCAGGCCCTGGGCGCGGGCGCCGCACCCTGGACCAAGGCGGACGACGGGGCTGCCAGCCTGATCGCCCTGTACCCGGCCGCCGGCCAGCCGCGCGCCCTGCGCGTGGCGCCCGTGGGCACGCCCCTGCCCGAAGGCCCCGCACTCAGTGAGGCCGATTGGCTCTGGAGCGAAGTCGCCAGCGGCATCGCCACGCTGTCGGCACCCGTGGTCGATGCCTTCGTGCCGCAGATGCTCAACTACGAATCGGTGGAAGGCGTGAATTTCAAGAAGGGCTGCTACCCGGGTCAGGAGGTGGTGGCCCGCAGCCAGTTCCGGGGCACGCTCAAGCGCCGCGCCTACATCGCCCATGCCCAGCAGCCGCTGGCAGCCGGCATGGAAGTCTTCACGCCCGAGGATCTGGAGCAGGCCACCGGCACCGTGGTCCAGGCCGCCCCGGCGCCCGGCGGCGGCTGGGACGCCATTGTCTCCATGCAGATCAGCTCGGCTGAGCAGCGCCTGCTGGCCCACGCCGCCCTGGGCGAGGGCCAGCGCGCCGATGCCGCGCAAGCCGTGGCGCTGCAACTCAAGCCCCTGCCCTACGCGCTGCGCGAGGACATTTGAGATTTGGGCCTTGCACCGCCTGAGCTGCCTGCAGCTCAGGCGGTGAGCACTTTCCTCATGGTGATGTGGGGAATGCCGGCCTCTTCATAGGGCTCGCCCTCGGGCGTGAAGCCCGCGCGCAGGTAGAACGACTCGGCATGGCGCTGCGCGTGCAGCACGATTTCGCGGTCGCCGCGCTGGCGGGAGGCCTCCACCAGGCTGTCCAGCACGATGCGGCCCCAGCGGCCGCCGCGCACGCTGCGGTCCACGGCCATGCGGCCGATCCTGCCCGCGCCGGGGCTGTCGCTGACCAGGCGGCCGGTGGCAATGGGCTGGCCCAGGCCGTTGTAGACCACGGCGTGGCGGGCCACGGGGTCGAACTCGTCGATCTCGATCTCGCGCGGCACGCCCTGCTCGTGCACGAACACGGCCAGGCGCAGGCGCTCGGCGTCGCGGCCCAGGTCGTTCCAGCTGCCCGATGCCACGCGCACCACGCTCTGCCCGGCCTCATAGGCGGTGAGCACGTCGCGCAGCTGCTGCGGCACGGGCAGCGGCTGGCGCGTGGTGGCATCGGCGAACACATAGACCAGTTCCACGGTGTTGAGCAGTTCCATGCCCCGGAAGATGCCGGCCTCGAACAACAGCGAGGTATTGCCCTGCCTGGCACAGCGTATGCCCACATGCAGCACGTCGCCCAGCGTGGCCGATGCGTGGTAGGTGGTAGTGGCCTTCTTGACGAACAGCTCGCCGCCCAGGGCCGCGAAGGATGACTCATAGGGCATGCCCAACTGGCGCCAGTAGTCTGTGACGGCCACGTCGGCGTACATCAGGTAGTGGGCGTTGAAGACGATCTTCTGGGCGTCCACTTCGGACCAGCGCACTTCGATGCGTTGCAGCGTGCGGAAATCTTGGCGTTGCATGGGTTTTTCTCTCCTGTTGTCTTGGGTGTCTTGGGTGCCCTGGCTCTCAGGCCGCGAAGGCGTCGGCCAAGGCGCGCGCCATGTCGGCATGTGCACGGCGCGCTTCGGCAATGGCGCGGCCCATCTTGACGAATTCATGGGTCACGCCCCGGTAGATCTCAAGATCCACGGGCACGCCCGACATGCGCAGCTTGTCGGCGTATTCCACGCCCTCGTCCACCAGCGGGTCGCATTCGGCCAGGCCTATCCAGGCCGGGGCCACGCCGTCCACGTCAGGCGCCAGCAGCGGGGCGAAGCGCCAGTCCTCGCGGTCGGCAGGGCTGTTGAGGTACTGGGCAAAGAACCAGGTGATGGCCGGCTCGTCAATGACCAGCCCGTGGGCGAAACGGCGGTGCGAGTCAGTGTCCTGGTGGGCCGTCGTGCCCGGGTAGATCAGCAGTTGCAGGGCCAGCTTCAGGCCTGCATCGCGCGCATGGATGGCGCAGGCTGCGGCCAACGTGCCGCCCGCGCTGTCGCCGCCCACGGCCAGGCGTGCAGGGTCGGCGCCCAGCAAGGCGCCCTGCGAAGCCAGCCATTGCAGCGCATCCCAGGCGTCGTTGTGGGCCGTGGGGAATTTGTGCTCGGGCGCGCGCCGGTAGTCCAGCGAGACCACCATGGCGCCCGAGAGGTGGGCCAACTGGCGGCACAGCACGTCGTGCGTGGCCACGCTGCCCACGGTGAAGCCGCCGCCATGCAGGTACAGCAGCACGGGCAGGCCAGGGGCCGGTGCCTGGGCACGCTCCTCAGGCGCATAGAGCCGAGCGGGCAGCAAGGCGCCATCGCGCGCGGGAATCTGCAGGTCCTCGACACGCGGCAGGACGGGCTTGGGAATTTCGAGCACGCCGGCGCCCGCCTCATAGGCGGCGCGCGCACCCTCAGCGCCCAGCTGGTGCATGGGCGTGCGTGCGGCGCGCTCCATGCGGCGCAGCACATCGCGCATCTGGTGGGTCAGGGACGCCGGCAGCGGCGTGGCGTGGGGGCGGGATTCGGGCTGGGGCACGTTCAGGAGCAAGTTCAGGGACAGGTTCGATCGGAGCCATCTGGCAAGGCAATGCGGCGCGGCCGGCAAGGCACGGCAGGCGCCGCGCAGCAGGCATTGTGCCGCGAGCACAAGGCCCTGGCAGCCATGCGATGGCAGTGCACGCCCGTGCTGTCGCCCCCGTGACCGCGCAGGCGCCCTCTCAGGGTTTGCTTTGTTTGCAGTGCAGCACGCGCGGTCTAGATTCGGCGCACTCCCCCTGATCCCCACCACGGGCCGCAGCGGCCCGCAACGAGTCACCGACCATGGCTTTCATCAACTACGTCACCCAGATCCAGTTTGACTTCGGCGCCGTGCGCCTGTTGCGCCAGGAGTGCGAGCGCGTGGGCATCACGCGGCCGCTGATCGTCACCGACCAGGGCGTCAAGGCGGCCGGCGTGCTGCAAAAGGCGCTGGATGGGCTGGGCGACATGCCGCACGCAGTGTTCGACCAGACGCCCTCCAACCCCACCGAGGCCGCCGTGCGTGCGGCCGCTGCGATCTACCAGGAGCAGCGCTGCGACGGCCTGATCGCCGTGGGCGGCGGCAGCGCCATCGACTGCGCCAAGGGCGTGGCGATTGCGGCCACGCACGAAGGGCCGCTGTCGCACTACGCCACCATCGAGGGCGGCTCGCCGCGCATCACCGAGCGCGTGGCACCGCTGATTGCCGTGCCCACCACCAGCGGCACGGGCAGCGAGGTGGCGCGCGGCGCCATCATCATCGTGGACGACCACCGCAAGCTGGGCTTTCACAGCTGGCACCTGGTGCCGCGCGCCGCCATCTGCGATCCGGAACTGACCTACGGCCTGCCCGCCATGCTGACGGCCGCCACGGGCATGGACGCCATCGCCCACTGCATGGAAACCTTCATGGCAGCCGCCTTCAATCCGCCTGCCGACGGCATTGCGCTGGACGGCCTCACGCGCGGCTGGGCGCACATAGAACGCGCCACCCGCAATGGCCAGGACGCCGAGGCACGCCGCCAGCTGATGAGCGCCAGCATGCAGGGCGCCATGGCCTTCCAGAAGGGCCTGGGCTGCGTGCACAGCCTCAGCCACAGCCTGGGCGGCGTGAACCCGCGCCTGCACCACGGCACGCTCAACGCCATGTTCCTGCCCGCCGTGGTGCGCTTCAATGCCGAGGCCGAGAGCGTGCGCGCCGAACAGCGCCTGCAGCGAATGGCCCACGCCATGGGTCTGGCCTCGGGCAGCGACATTCCCGAAGCCATACGCGACATGAACGCCCGCCTGGGCCTGCCCACGGGCCTGGCCGCCATGGGCGTGGAGCGCGCCCAGTTCGCGGCCGTGATCGGCGGGGCGCTCAAGGACCATTGCCACGGCACCAACCCGCGCCTGGCCAGCGCCGACGACTACGAGCAGATGCTGGCCACCTCGCTGTGAGCCGCCGTAGCCGCTGTGAGCGGGCTCAGTGGCCGGGCGGTGACTGCTCCGGTGACTGCTCCGGTGACTGGGCCGGTGGCGGCGCCGGTACAGACGCGGGAGCGGGAGCCGGCGCCGGCGCCGGCGCTGCGCCGCTTTCCATCATGCGGCGCACTTCCACGGTCTGCATCAGCTGCTCGGCCATGACGGCCAGCAGCTCCAGATCTGCCGGCGAGACCTCGCGCGGTGCGTCGTCCATGATGCAGAAGCTGCCCAGCACCGCGCCGTGGCGGTTTCTGAGCGGCACGCCTGCGTAAAAGCGCAGCCGCATGGCCTGCAGTGCGGGGTTGCCGGCAAACCGGGGGTCGCGCGCTGCGTCGTGCACCACCAGGGGCTCGCCGCCGTGCACCACATACGAGCAGATGGACTGCCCGCGCGGCATCCCGGCCGATGCGGGGTCGCCCTGGTCCGCCACCAGCAGGCTGCCGGGCGTGTGCACGCGGTCGGCATCGACCCATGAGACCTGGGCCCATTTCACGTCGAAGGCATTGGCGGCCTGCTGGGCTGCCTCGTGGTACAGCGGCGGCAGGCCGGGCCCGAGCACGCCGCTGTCGCGCAGCTGGCGCACGCGCTGCTCATCGTCATCGGGAATGGGCGCGGCCAGGCCCTGGCCTGCCGCGTCGGGCAGGCGCAAGGCGTCCACCCACAACTGCAGCTCGCGCAGGCTGGACACGCAGGCGGCGGCGCCGCAGCGGCGCGCGAACTCGGGGTCGGACACCACGGCCGGCGCATTCCACAGCGCCAGCACCACGCGCAGATGCGGCCAGTGGCGGCGCACCCGCCGCATGATCTGGCGCGCCACGGTCTGGGGCTGGGCGCTGAAGACCGAGAGCACCAGCAATTGCGCCTCGGCAAGGGCCTGTGCGCCTGCATGGCCCTGCGGCAGGCCGCCGCCCTCGCCCTGCCCCAGCTGGCGCCATTGCGGATCGGCCGCCAGCGCCCAGTCCGAGCAGCTGACCACGTGGCCGCGCAGCGCCTCGCTGTGCGCCACCATGGCCGCTGCCAGGGCATCGACCTCCCAGCGCGCACCCACGCAATGGATGCGCAGGGCCCGCGAGGACAGGTCTGCGGGCGCGGGATGGCTTTCCCGCAGCTCCTCGACCAAGGCATCCATGCCGCTGGACAGGCGCAGCCGGTGCTCGGCCGTGGCCGACTCCAGGTGCTGCTGGGTGGCCAGGCGCAGCGCGGGGATCGCCACCTCGTCATAGAAGCCGGCCACTGCGGCCGAGCGTTCGTCCGCCGAGGCCCGCGCTGGCAGCCTTGCGTCCACCAGTTCATGCGCCAGCGTGACCGCATCTTCCACATCGTCGGCCAGCAGGCGCTGGTACAGCCGCTGGGCCGGACCCAGCACGGGGGAGCTGCCCAGCAGCACCTCCATGAACTGCAGCGCCGGTATGTAGCGGCCCAGCACCAGCAGGCAGACCGTGAGCGGCGTGGACAGGATCAGCCCTATCGGCCCCCACAGCGCCGTCCAGAAGGTCGCGGCCGCAATGATGGATAGCGTGGACAGGCCCGTGCTGCTGCCATACAGCCAGGGCTCGATGAGGTTGTTGCTGATCAGCTCCAGCGCCATGATCAGCCCCAGCGTCATCAGCAGCATCTGCCAGCCCGGATCCACCGCAAAGGCCAGCGCCAGCGGGAAGGCGGCAGAGATCATGGCGCCCACATAGGGAACGAACCGCATGATGGCCGCCAGCACCCCCCAGAGAATGGCGCCCGGCACGCCGATGAACCACAGCCCCGCCGCCATGGGCAGTCCATAGGTGATGTTGACCACGAACTGCATGCGCAGGTACTTGCCTATGCGCTGCGAGGCCTCGTCCAGCGCGTCGGTGGCCACATGCAGGTTGCCGCCCATCAGGCGCAGCAGCCGGTCGCGCAGGTCATCGCGGTCCAGCAGGATGAGGATCACGAACAGCAGCACGATGCCGGCCGTGGTCACGGGCTCGGCCACTCGGCCCAGCCACTGCAGCATGCGCGCCGTGGGCTTTTGCTCGGGCGACTGGATCTCCACCTTCTGCACGCGGGGCGTGGTGGCGCCGCGGGAGATCTCACGCTCCACCGTGTCATAGGTGCGCAGGGCGCCGTCCCAGGCGCTGGGCATGTTGGCATTCCTGCGCAGGCTGCGCAGCTTGTCGCGGATGGTGCTCTGGTAAGTGGGCAGGTCGGCGCTGAGCTGCTGCACCTGGCTGCCCAGATAGGTACCCATTCCGGCCAGCGTTGCCAGCGCCATGACCACCACCAGCAGCGTCGCCGCCATGCGCGGCAAGCCCCAGCGCCTGAGCCGGGAGACCGCAGGATCGAGCAAAAAGCCGAACAGCAGCGCCAGGGCCAGCGGAATCAGCAGTCCCTGCCCGAAATACAGGCCCGCGATGATGATGCTGGCCACCAGCAGGCCGGTGAGCAGGCGCAGCGCAGGCACCATGTCGGCCAGCTGTGCCAGGCCCGGCAGGGCCGAACGCACGCTGCGTGCGAAAGCCGCGTCGGCAGCGGCCGCGTTGCCGGCCGCATCGGCTGCGGCGTTCTCAGCGCCTGGTTTTCTGGAAGGCGCTGGTGTGAGGTCGGGATGTGGATTCATGGGGGGACAGGCATCAGGGCTTGGATACATGCGTGGATGCTGCCGCACTTGCGCCCATCGTGAGATTGCACAGCGCGCTGCGGGCCGGCCCTGTCAGCGGGCACCGCAATCGCTGGAACTCCGCCGCCGCCGCTGCCACAGCGCGCCAGCTCACCAGCGCACACGCACCACCGTGCCGCCGCCAGCACGCGGCGCCAGGTCCAGCGTAGCCCCTATGGCATGGGCACGGCGGTGCATGCCTGCCAGGCCCATGCCCTGCGCCTCATCGGGTGTACGGGGCGGCAGGCCGCGGCCGTCGTCTTCCACGCGCAACTCCCAGCGCAGCTCGCGGCGCGCGCCGGGATGGGCGCCGTTCGCCCGCGCAATACCCGGCTCCAGGGGCTGCAGCACCAGCCACAGCGTGCTGGCCTGTGCGTGCTGCAGCACATTGCTCACGGCCTCCTGGGTGATGGCAAGCAGGTGCTGGGACGACTGGCCTCGAGGAAGATCGGGCAGATCGGGCAGGCCCGGCTCGGACTGCGGATCGGCCACGCTCCAGCGGATCTGCATGCCACGGCGGTCCAGCACGGGCTGCAGCCGGTGGCGCAGGCGCGCCAGGCGCACGGGCAAGGCGTCCTCCACGGCGTCCATGGCGTCCACCAGCAGGCGCAGGTCCAGCAAGGCCTGCTCCAGCAACTCCTGCGCCTGGCGCTGCCGGGTTTCGCTCGGCTCCAGCAAGGCCATGGCATTCACCAGAAGGCCGCCCACGCCGTCGTGCAGATCGGCGGCAATGCGCCGGCGCTCGGCCTGCACCTCGCGCGAAGGCCGGGGGCTGCGCCTGCGCCGCCACAGCAGCAGCCTGCGCAGGCGCGAGGCACCCATCGCACACAGCAAGGCCGTCAAGACCAGCAGGGCCAGGCTGCACAGGCGAAGCCACAGCGGAGCCTGGTCGCCCTGCTGCCAAAGCCAGGCGCAAAGCGCCAGCATCTGCAGCAGGCCCAGTGCCAGGCAGACTGCCAATGCGCGAAGGGAGTCCTTCATGGCCATGCGGTGGGAAGCGGCGGTGGGGCGGGCCGCACGGGCCCCTGCGGCGCCAGCCAATCAGAACAGGCCGCGCAGCGATGCAAAGCGCACCGCCTGGGCGCGTGTGCGCACCTGCAGCTTGCGGTAGATGTTCTTGATGTGCGTGTTGACCGTCATGGCGCTGATCATCAGGCGCGAGCCGATCTCGGCGCTGGTGTAGCCGCTGGCGACCATGCGCAGCACCTCGCGCTCGCGGGTGGACAGGCGGTCCGCCTCGTCGGGCGAGCGGCGCTTGGGCTCGGCGCCCTGGGTCTTGTCGAAGCGCTGCAGCAACCTGCGCGCCAGGCTGGGAGTGACGGATGCGCCGCCATTGGCCACCTGCAGCACGGCCTGCGGGTAGTTGCCGAACCAGGAGTTCTTGACGAGGTAGCCCGTGGCACCCAGCTCGAAGGCGCGCAGCACCTGCTCGTCGTTTTCCATCACGGAGATGATGACGGCCTCGGCCGTGGGCCGCACGGTCTTCATCATGTCCAGCAGTTCGAAGCCCTCGCCATCGCCCAGGTTCAGGTCGACCAGCATCACGTCGAACTCGTGCTGGCGAATGGCCTTTCGACCCTCTCGGACACTTCCGGCCTGGGCCACGACCAGGGTGCGCGGGTCGTTCATGATTTCCTGGGCAATGACCATGCGGATGTGGGCATCGTCATCGACCAGCAGCACGCGCACGGGCTTGTCGGGCTGGCCGGCCAGATAGTCTGGCCACATGGCGGAACTCAGGCCCGTGCCCAGCATGGCCTGGGCGCGCGAGGAATCGGCGATCAGGGGACGGGCATCGGCGGGAACGTCGGATGGATTCATGCTGTTCTCCTCAAATGTCACGTCATGTATATGACGCAACCGATCACATACGCGCCTTTCACATTAAGAGAAATCGCCACCGATATCCACAATCTTTGACGAAGTTTGTGAAAGATTGCGTAGCTTGCAAATTAACACATTTGTGTGAGAAGCCGGGTCCGTACTTTCTTGATCACCTGACCGGCAGGCCTGTCGGGCCTGGCAGGCCATGCCCTTCCCGATGCCCGCCATCCTCCCCTTGATCCAGCCTCATGACAGCCCCCGGTTCAACGCCTTCCTCCTGCGCCTGCACCGAGCGTATGCAATTCGATACACCGGGTTGTCTGGATGGCCCCATGCCCGCCGGATCAACGGCCTGAAGCGAAGCTGCAACTGCAAATTTTCTGTCGTTACACCTTGAAACTACCCAACTCCATTCACCTCCCAATGCCGCTGCTTTAACGCGATGCAGCCCGCCAGCCAAAGGTTTGCACGGGTAAGTACCCGCCACGTGGATCAGCGCTCACGGCTACCCCGTACAAGAGATGGAACGGCAGGGGCACCCCAAGCACATTGGAGTCCAGACAACGAGCTGGGGTCCAGGGAGACAAGGCCGGAAACCTCCGCAAAGTGTCTGAAAAACGGGTGCTTACACACCTTTTCCTGGTAGTCCGATTCCTTATCAAGGAGCCATCATGAAATCGCTTGCAATTCTTTCCCTGAGCCTGATCGCAACAGCAGCCATGGCTGGCCCCATGGGCGGTGGCGGTGGCGGTGGTGGCGGCGGCGGCGGCGGCAGCAGCAGTTCCCAGATCGAAATCAACGGCCCCAGCGTTCAGGTCACCCTGCTGAACAGGAGCGGCGTGCTCAACGTAGCAACGGGCGGTGGCAAGGCCTCCCAGAACCTGGCCAGCAATGCAGGCAACGTCACCATCGACCGCAGTGGCAGCTCTCTGCAGGTCGTCGCTGCCACCGGCAGCGGCATCTTGAACAAGGCCGATGGCTACGCAGCAGTGGCCGTCAACAACCTGGCCTCCAACTATGGCGAAGTGGAAGTCAAGAACACTTCGATCCAGGTGGTGGCTGCCAAGAACTCGGGCATCGTCAACTATGCCGGTAACGGTTCCATGGCAGTACAGAACATCTCCAGCAACAACGGCTGCGTGACCTGCTACAACAACCACTGAGCCTGACTGCCGGACGAAGGACACTGCCGGACGGCCCCAGGCCTTCCGGCAGCACCTTCCCGGCGAATAGCCAGCTCACCGCACCAGGAGAGCCCACCATGCACACCGCCGCCCATCTCTGTTCGGCTGCCCTACTGGCCTGGCTCGCACTCGGAGCGCCCCCCCTTCATGCAGCAGCCCCCGGCGAAGATCCAGTGGTGCTCAGCAAGCCTGTCGACTATCTGAGACTGCCCACGGCCAAGCAGCAGACATCGTCGGGGCTGGACACCGTCACTGACATCCCCATCAACGTCAAGGCCAAGATCGCGCGCTACGAAGCCATGTCCATGACCAATGCTCCCGGCATCTCCACCGAGGCGAACGTGGTGACCACGACCACAACGAGCAGCACGGGCATGCAGCGCACCTGCACCCAGGACCTGGCCAGCAACACCAACGCCAGCGCGTTCAACCGCTACGGGCCACAGACCAAGGACCAGATCGTGGTCCTCAAGGGCGACCTGATCAACGTCTGCCGCTAGTGCGGCCAGGCGGCCTGCGACCCGGCCGCCTTTCATTTCCAAAACCCATTTCCGGTGCCGGTGCCCCTGGGCGCCAGTGCCCTGGCTCGCCGTTTTCCAGCAGAGGTCCATCATGCGCAACCGCCTTCCAACGCCAGGACTTCCCCGCCCCGATGCCGCGCTGCAGCCGGCATTCGGCGGACATGCGGACAACCGAGGGACTTTCCGCCAGCGATGGGCTGGCAGACAGGGCTGTATGCGGGTGGTGGCCTGCGCGGTATCGGCATCCATCGTGCTGCTGTCGGGTTGCGCGCCGCTGGATGCGCGCAAGGATTCCAAATACCTGGAAAAAGTCTATGCGGCCGACCGCCCGGTGGTGCGGCCGGTGCGCTCCATATCGAGCTTCTCCGATTCGCTGATGTGCATGGACAGGATGTTCCGCAACAGCCACATGCCCACGGTGCTGATCACCAGCAAGCAGTTGCCCGACTATTCGGGCCGCGTGGCCGTGGCCGCCAAGGAGATGGTGGTCACCGCCCTGTCCCAGATGTCGCGCGTCAGCAGCGCCTTCCGCTACGTGGACTATGAGGTGGACATCGCCCGCCAGGACACGGTGCAGAACCTCACCACCATCTTGCTCAACAACAACCAGATCCAGCTGCAGCGCCCGGCCCTGTATGTGTCGGGCGCCGTGTCCTTCATGGACCAGAACGTGCTGCGCAACAACGTGGACATAGGCACCAGCGCCTCGCGCCTGGAAACCGGCTACAGCGCCAACCGCAGCGGCGCCGTGCTGGGCATGGAGCTGCACCTGGGCGACTTCCGCACGCGCACCATCATTCCGGGCCTGGATTCGGCCAACGAAGTCGTCATCGGCAACGGCAGCCAGGGCCTTGACCTGTCGGGCCGTATCGGCAACTACGGCGTGCAGTTCAGCGTGGGCCGCGACTATGCCCAGGGCTCGGGCCCGGCCGTGCGCACCCTGGTCGAGCTGGGCATGATCGAGCTGCTGGGCAAATGGTCACGCCTGCCCTACTGGCAGTGCCTGACGCTGGACCAGACCCATCCCGACTTCCAGCGTCAGCTGCGCGACTGGTATGAGGAAGGCGAAGCCGGCATCCACCAGGAGCTGGTGCGCCAGTCGCTGATCAGCAAGGGCTATCTGCCGCCCGACGCACCGGCCTTCACCGCAGGCAACCCGCAGTGGCGCGAGGCCATAGGGCGCTTCCAGGCCGACAGCGGCATGGTGGTCAATGGCGTGGTGGACTTCAGCACCTACGAGCGCGCACTGCGAGACTTCGTGGCCGTCAGCGCCGATGGACACATGACGCGCATCGGCTGGAACACCAAGAGTGCGGCACCGGTCACCACCGCCGCCGAGAACGTGGCCGTGGCCACGGGTGACTACCGCTACGGCGCCCCCGCGCCCGACCGCAAGCTGGACCTGTGGGTGGAGAACATCACGCCCACGCGCACCTCTTTCGAGACGGGTGAGCAGCTGTTCCTGTCCACCACCGTGTCGCGCGCCTCCTACCTGTCGTGCTTCATGGCCGGTGCCGATGGAGAGGTCACCCGGCTGGTGCCCAACGATGTGAACCGCTCGGGCTGGATCACCGCCGCCCAATCCGTTCGCCTGCCAGACTGGATGAGTCCCAACCCCGGCTACGTCATCAACGCCGGGCCTCCCGGCAAGGAAGGCGTGGCCTGCTTCGCCACCGAGCAGAACATGACCGACAAGCTACCCACGCTGCTCCAGGGCAAGGCCTTCATCGCCATCCCGGGCATGCGCTCCCTGGAGGATGTCAATCAGTACATGGCCAACTCTCTGGGCGCCGACCAGTACACCGGCTCGGCCCGCTTCTGGCAGGTGGTTCCGGCCCAGGCCAAGCGCTGATGAGCGGTGCACGTCACAAGCCAAACAGAGGCAATTGCCATGCCCTCCAGCGCTCATGAATCCCCGCCACGGCGGCGCATCGGGCTGCGCCTGACCGCAAGGCTTGTGCTGCCCGGACTGCTGGTGGTGCTGCCAGGTCTGGCTCCCGCCGTACTGCCGCATGTGCAGGCGGCGGCCCGCTTCACGCCGGTCATGCCCATTCGGGTGGCGACGGCCAGCGTGTACGGTTCCCAGCCGGGCACCAGCAACATCACCTCGACCTCGGACACCGCCCAGCAACGGGCCCTGTCCCAGCTACGCAGCCGCGCCGAAGGCAAGGGCGTGAGCCTGGCCACGCAGCGCGAGGCGCAATGGGTGATGGGCCTGCTGGCACTGCATGGCATTGCCATGGCGCAGGACGGGCCGCAGGCCAGGCAATGGTTCGAGCGCGCGCAGCGCGCCGGCCATCCGCTGGCCAGTGCGGGACTGGCCTGGTGCGCCATGGACGGCTGCGGCCAGCCGCCCGACCCACCGGCCGCAAGGCCCTGGATCGCCCAGCTGGCCAAGACCGATCTGGCCCGCGCCCAGTACCTGGAATGGCTGCTGGCGCGGCGCCTGGCACCGCTGTCCACGGCCGAACCCGTGGGCGAGGCCTTGGCCGTGGCAGGCACGCCCGACCAGGAACTGCTGCAGCGCGCAGCGCGCTCCGGCAGCCCCGGCGCCCAATTGGAATGGGGCCTGGCCCTGCTCGCGCAGGACGAGCCCGAGGCAGCGCTGCGCCAGTTCCGCGCGGCAGCGGCGCGCTCATCCAGCGCCGCGACCAATGCACAGATGCTGGGCGAGCGCCTGCGGCCCGCAGGCCAGCTGGTGTCGGCGCAGGGCAGCTCCACGCCTGCAGCGCAGGGACCGCAGGCCATGCAGCGCACGCCGCAGCTGAGTGGAGCGCCCAGCGAGCAGGACATCCAGGTGCGCCAGCCCGTCACGGCCCAGCAGCAATGGGAGCAGGCGCAGCGCTACCACCGCGGCGACGGCGTGCCGGCCAACTACACCGAGGCGCTGCGCCTGTACCAGCAGGCCGCATCCCACGGCCATGTGGCATCGCGTCGCATGCTGGAGCTGATCTACTCGCGCCCCGCACCGGGCGGCGGCGTGGACATCGGATGGATGCAGCAGCTGGCGCGCATAGACCCCATGACCATGCAGCCCATGGCGCCCGTCAGCCCCGCGCCCTACCGGCGCGATCCCACGCCGCTGTTCGACATGGTGCCGGCGCCCTGGCACAGGCACTGAGGCAGGAGCGAGGCGCTACAGCACCACGTCCAGGCCGGTGTCGGCCATCCAGTCCACCGGGTCCTGGCGCAGGACCATGTCGATGTCCAGGCCCAGGGCCACGCCCACTTCGCCGGGAAAGCTCACGGCCAGGGCACGCTCGTCCCACTGCGCCTCGCGCGAGCGGGCGCGCCAGGCAGCGATGTGCAGCACGCAGGCCAGCGGATCGAAGCCCGGCTGGGCCAGCGGCGCGTACAGGTGCTGCAGCGCATCGGCCAGCAGCGGCGGAAGGTTCCAGCGGCGGGCCAAGCCCGCACTGACATGGCTGTATGTGTAGCCGCACAGCCGCATTTCCAGCTCGGCGCGACGCGGGTCCAGCGGGCCGACCAGTTCGGTGATGGTGGCGGCGCGGCCGGGGTCGATCATGTGCATGGCCAGCTCCCCCAGGCCGTGCATCAGCCCTGCGGCATAGGCCGCCGTGGGGCTGGCCTGCACGGTGCCGGCCAGCGCGCGCGCCACGCGGGCGGCTTCCACGCTGTAGCGCCAGAAGGCCGGCATGGCCATGCCCGGCACGGCATGGGCGCCCACGCCCAGCGGTATGCCCCGCACGATCTGGCGCAGCTGCGCGGGCGCCAGCAGGGCCAGCGCCTCGGGAATGCCGGTGACACGTCCCGCCATGCCGAACACCGGGCCGTTGGCCTGTGCCAGCAGCCCGGCGGCCAGCGCAGGGTCGGCTGCGAAGAGCTGGCTCAGCCGGCGCAGGCTGGGCTGCTCGGGCACCAGCTCGCGCAGCAGCAAGGCCACGATGCGCGGCTGCGCCGGTAGGGCCAGGGCCTGTGCCAACAGCGTCTGCAGGTCCAGTGCATGCGCAGCCATCGCGTTTCCTGCCTTGCCGTGCGCGGGACTACTTGCGAGTCTGCAGCTTGGCGAAGGCCGAGGCCATGGCCGATTGCTGCACCGGCTCGGGCGCACGGCGCTGCCCGCCCTGGCTGCCGCGGCCTGCGCTCTCGAAGCGGTTGTCACGGGGGCCGTCGCGCCGCGCCGGTGCCGCATCCAGCTTCATGGTCAGGCTGATGCGCTTGCGCGCCACATCGACCTCCAGCACCTTGACCTTGACGATCTGGCCGGTCTTGACCACCTCGCGAGCGTCCTCGACGAACTTGTGGCTCATCTGGCTGACGTGGACCAGGCCGTCCTGGTGCACGCCCAGGTCCACGAAGGCGCCGAACTGGGCCACGTTGCTGACCGTGCCCTCCAGCGTCATGCCTTCCTTGAGGTCCTTGATGTCCTCCACCCCGTCATTGAAACGGGCCACGACGAAGTCCGGACGCGGATCGCGGCCGGGCTTTTCCAGCTCGCCCAGGATGTCCTTGACGGTGATGGCACCGAACTGCTCGCTCACGAACTGCTCGGCCTTCAGGCCCTTGAGCACTTCGGAGCGGCCCATGAGCTGGTCCACGCTCTTGCCCGTGGTGGCAATGATGCGTTCGACCACCGGGTAGGTTTCCGGGTGCACGCCCGTCATGTCCAGCGGATTGTCGCCGCCGCGGATGCGCAGAAAGCCCGCCGCCTGCTCGAAGGTCTTGGCGCCCAGGCCGGCCACGTCCATCAGCTGCTTGCGGCTCCTGAAGGAGCCGTTGGCATCGCGCCAGCGCACCACCGACTTGGCCACGCTGCCCGACAGGCCCGAGACGCGCGACAGCAGCGGCGCCGAGGCCGTGTTCAGGTCCACGCCCACGGAGTTCACGCAGTCCTCGACCACGGCGTCGAGCTGGCGCGCCAGCTCGCTCTGGTTCACGTCGTGCTGGTACTGGCCCACGCCAATGCTCTTGGGGTCGATCTTGACCAGCTCGGCCAGCGGGTCCTGCAGGCGGCGCGCAATGCTGGCGGCGCCGCGCAGGCTCACGTCCACGTCGGGCATTTCCTGCGAGGCGAACTCGCTGGCGGAATATACGGAAGCGCCAGCCTCGCTGACCACGACCTTCTCGATCTGGCGGTCGGCCTTGCTGGCGATCTTGATCAGGTCGGCGGCCAGCTTGTCGGTCTCGCGGCTGGCCGTGCCGTTGCCGATGGCGATCAGGTTGATCTGGTGCTTTTCGACCAGGCGGGCCAGCACGGCCAGCGAGCCGTCCCAGTCGCGGCGCGGCTCGTGCGGGTAGATGGTGGTGGTGTCCACCAGCTTGCCCGTGCTGTCCACCACGGCCACCTTGACGCCCGTGCGGATGCCCGGGTCCAGGCCGATGACGGCGCGCTGCCCCGCAGGGGCGGCCAGCAGCAGGTCGCGCAGGTTGTCGCCAAAGACCTTGATGGCCACCTTCTCGGCGTCTTCGCGCAGGCGCGAGAACAGGTCGCGCTCGGTGGACAGGCTGAGCTTGACGCGCCAGGTCCAGGCCACGCACTTGCGGATCAGGTCGTCGCTGGCGCGCTTGGCGTGGCTCCAGCCCAGGTGCAGGGCGATCTTGCCTTCGGCCAGGCTGGGCTGGCCGGGCTCGGGTTCCACGGGCTGGACCAGCTTGGCCTCGAGGATTTCCAGCGCGCGGCCGCGGAACACCGCCAGCGCGCGGTGCGAAGGCACGCGGCCGATGGGCTCGTCGTATTCGAAATAGTCGCGGAACTTGGCGACCTCGGGGTCGTTCTCGTTCTTGGATTCGACCTTCTTGGAGCGCAGCAGGCCGTCTTCCCACAGCCATTCGCGCAGCTTCTGCACCAGGGCCGGGTCTTCGGCCCAGCGCTCCGACAGGATGTCGCGCACACCATCGAGCACGGCCAACGTGGTCGAGAAATCGGGGCCCGGCTTGCCGTCGTCCAGGGTGGTGGCCGGCTTGCAGAAGGCCTCGGCCTCCTTGTGCGGGTCCAGCGTGGGGTCGGCAAACAGCTTGTCGGCCAGCGGCTCGATGCCGAATTCCTTGGCGATCTGTCCCTTGGTGCGGCGCTTTTGCTTGAAGGGCAGGTAGATGTCCTCCAGCTCCTGCTTGGTGGGCGCATTGGCAATGGCCAGGCGCAGCGCGTCGGTCAGCTTGCCCTGCTCGTCGATGGCCTTGAGCACCGCGCCCCGGCGGTCCTCCAGCTCGCGCAGGTAGCCCAGGCGTTCGTCGAGCTGGCGCAGCTGCGCGTCGTCCAGTCCGCCCGTGACTTCCTTGCGGTAGCGCGCGACGAACGGAACCGTGGCTCCGCCATCAAGCAATTCGACCGCGGCACCCACCTGCTGCGGCTTGACATTCAGTTCTGCGGCGATTTGGGCAATGATTTTTTGCATTCGAGAGGCGCCCCGTGGCGTGGAATCCGGAAAAGCGGCCAAGTGTGCCACACGCGATTCGGGCCGGGCCGCTCACGGCCGACCCGCAAATGCAAGCATTTCTTGCAGGCCAATGAATTCAAGGGCTTGCAAAATCAATCCACTGCCTGCTTTTGCCGGGGCCCTGCGGCAGGCAGGCACCCTCTGCCACAATCACCAGCTTCGAATGCAAGACGATCTGTTCGGTTCTCCCCCACCATCGGCCCCTGCCCCGCCGCCTGCGCCTGCCGGCCGCACACCGGCACCGCGCAAGGCCGCCGGCGCCGTGCAGCTGGCGCCCCAGGCCCTGCTATGGCAGGCGCTGGCGGACCAGCTTGCGCAGGGCCTGCGCATGGGAGTCTCCACCTGGTCCTACCCGGGCTGGGAAGGTTTGATCTGGGATGGCGCATATGACAAAAGCGTGCTGGCCAAGAAGGGACTGGAGGCCTATGGCCGGCATCCGTTGATGCGAACGGTCTGCGTGGACCGCAGCTTCTGGAGGCCGTTGACGGCCAGCCAGTACCTGGCCTTCGCGGGCCAGGTGCCGGCCGATTTCCGCTTCGTGGTCAAGTGCCCATCCGTGGTTACCGACGCGCAGGTGCGTGACGAGGACGGCAAGGGCATGTCGCTGAACCCGGTGTTCCTTCAACCCGATCTGGCCGTCACCAGCTTCGTCGAGCCCACGCTCGAAGGGCTGGGCGAGCGGCTGGGCGTGCTGGTGTTCCAGCTCAGCCCGATGACCTGGGGCCTGCTCAGCCGCCCCACCGAACTGCTGGCGCGGCTGCAGGCCATGCTGGAGGCGGTGCGCGCGGCGCTGGCCGCCCATCCGCTGGGCGCGCAGATCATCGTGGCGGTGGAGGTGCGCGACCCGGAGCTGCTGACGCCGCAGTTGGCCGACACCCTGCGCGCCAGTGGCGCCACCTTCTGCCTGGGACTGCACGGCAAGATGCCCCCCATCGAGGAGCAACTGGTTTTTCTGCGCGGGCTGTGGCCCACCCCGCTGGTCTGCCGCTGGAACCTGAACCGCGAGTTCGGTGCCTACGGCTATCCCGATGCGCAAAAGAAGCACGACCCCTTCGACGAGATCCGCACGCCCGATGCGCACACGCGCGCCATCCTCGCCAAGACCATCGATGGCATCACCAGCCGCGGGCTGCCCGCCTTCGTGACGGTGAGCAACGATGCAGAGGGCTGCGCGCCGCGCTCCATCGCGCTGCTGGCCGAGGCCGTGGTCCAGGCGGAGGCGGCCCGGGTTCAGCGCTTGCCGTAGGCGCGCTCCACGCGGGCCACGCGCAATTCATAGTGCTCGTACCAGGCGTCCTTGCCCAGTTGCTGGGCGACCAGGTGCTCGGCATCCTGCTTCCAGCGCGCGATGGATTCGGCCGTGGACCAGTAGGACACGGTGATGCCGAAACCGTCCTCGCCGCGCGTGCTTTCCGCACCCAGGAAACCCTGCTGCTGCGCGGCCAGGTCCACCATGCGCTGGGCCATGAGGCCGTAGCCATCATCGTCGTCCGGCGTTCTGCGCGACGAGAAGATGACGGCGTAGTAAGGCGGCTCGGGGGTGTTGGCAAAGGGGCTCATCGTGGTCGGGCGGCAAGTTCTGCGGGCCCGCAGAATACACCGCCCGCGCTCAGGAATTCGCCGGCTCAGAGGCGGACGGCGCCTGCACCTGCTCGCCGCCCAGCACCTTCCACAGCGTGACGCGGTTGAGCTGCTCGGACAGGCGCAGGCCGATCAGGGTCTGCTGGGCCGTGTAGAGGCTGCGCTGCGCATCCAGCACGGTGAGGTAGTTGTCCACGCCGGCCTTGAAGCGTGCCTCCGACAGGTCGAAGGCCTTTTGCGTGGCCGCGACCATGCTGGTCTGGGCGGCCAGGCGCTCGTCCCACTGCGCGCGGTCGGCCAGCACGTCGGCGGTCTCGCGGAAGGCCGTCTGCACGGCCTTCTCGTACTGGGCGATGGCGATGCGCTGGTTGGCCTCGGCCACCTGCACGCCCGCACGGTTGCGGCCACCGTCGAAGATGGGCAGGCGCACCAGGGGGATGAAGCTCCAGGTGCTGCTGCTGCCGCCAAAGAGGCCATCGAGCTCGCGGCTGCCCGATCCCACGCTGGCCGTGAGGCTGATGGTGGGGAACATGGCTGCGCGGGCGGCGCCGATGTTGGCCTCCATGGCGCGCAGGTTGTTCTCGGCGGCTTGGATATCGGGGCGCACCAGCAGCACGCTGGAGGGCAGCGGTGCAGGCACGGGCTGCAGCGCCGCCGCAGGCTGGGCGCCGGCGCGCAGCGTGGCGGCGCCGGGCAGCAGGCTGTCGGGCAGCGGACCGCCCACCAGCAACTGCAGGGCGTTGCGGTCACGCTCCACCTGGGAGGTGAAGCTGGCCACGTCGCCGCGCGCCGTGTCCACCGTGGTCTGGTTCTGGGCCAGCACCAGGCCCGAGGTCGAACCTATCTCATGCATGCGCCGCGTCAGTTCGTAGGCCTTCTCGCGGCTGGCCAGGGTGTCGCGTGCCAGCTGCAGGCGGGCCTGGTCGGCGGCCAGCGTGAGCCAGGCGTTGGCCACGTCGGCCACCAGGCCGATCTGCACATTGCGCCGGTTCTGCTCGCTTTGCAGGAACTGCTGCAGCGCGGCCTCGCTGAGGTTGCGCACGCGGCCCCAGAGGTCGATCTCGTAGCTGGCAAAGCCCAGCTGGGCCGTGTACTGGGTGCTGACCGATGCCGCCTGCGTGGCGCTGGTCATGCCGGCGGCCGTGCGCGCACGGCTGGCCTGGGCCTGGGCGTTGACGCTGGGCAGCAGGTCGGCGCGCGTGATGCCGTACTGGGCACGCGCGCGCTCGATGTTCTCCACGGCCACGCGCAGGTCGCGGTTGTTGGCCAGGGCCAGCGCAATGACCTCGCGCAGCTGCCGGGACTGCACCCAGTCCAGCGCGGCGGCCGCCTGCAGGCTGGCCTCGTCGGCCTGTGCCGGATTGGCTGCGGTGCTGCCCACCGTGTCGGGCACGGGCATGTCCGGCGTGCGGTGCTGCGGCGCAAGATTGCAGCCGGACAGCAGGGCCGCCAGCGCGGCCGCAGCGGCGAGGGTGGAACGGTGCATTCGGCGCCTCATGCTGCGCTCTCCTTGGTGGTATGGGGTGAGTCGGTTGCCTGCTGCGGGCTTTCTTCATCCGTGCGCGAGTGGCTCTTGAACCAGCTGCGGATCAGCAGGAAGAACACCGGCACCAGGAAGATGCCCAGCACCGTGGAGGCCAGCATGCCGCCGAGCACGGCCGTGCCGATGGCATTGCGCCCGCCCGCGCCGGCACCCGTGCCGATGGCCAGCGGAATGACGCCGAAGCCGAAGGCCAGCGAGGTCATCAAAATGGGCCGCAGGCGCAGGCGCACGGCCGAGACCACGGCGTCGAAGATGCTCTTGCCCTGCTCCTGCAGCTGCACGGCAAATTCCACGATCAGGATGGCGTTCTTGGATGCCAGGCCCACCGTGGTCAGCAGGCCCACCTGGAAGTACACGTCATTGGTCAGCCCGCGCGTATAGGTGGCGGCCAGCGCGCCCACCACGCCCAGCGGCACGGCCAGCATCACGGACAGCGGCACGGTCCAGCTCTCGTACAGCGCCGCCAGGCACAGGAACACGAAGAGGATGGAGATGGCGTACAGCAGCGGCGCCTGCGCGCCCGACTGGCGCTCCTGCAGCGAGGCGCCCGTCCACTCGTAGCCTATGCCGGCCGGCAGCGTGCGCAGGATGTCCTCGACGATCTGCATGGCGGTGCCCGAGCTGACGCCCGGCGCGGCGCGGCCTTCCATTTCGTAGGCCGGGTTGCCGTTGTAGCGCATGAGCTGGGGCGAACCGTAGGCCCAATAGCTGCTGGAGAAGGCGCTGAACGGCACCATCTCGCCCTTGCCCTTGCGCACCGTCCATTTGGCGATGTCCTGGGGCAGCATGCGGTGCGGCGCATCGCCCTGGATGTAGACGCGCTTGACGCGCTCGTTGTTCAGGAAGTCGTTGACATAGGTGCCGCCCATGGCGCTGGACAGCACGCTGTTGATGTCGGTGTACGACAGGCCGAGCGCGGCGGCTTTGCGGTCGTCGATGTCCAGGCGCAGCTCGCTGGCGTCCTCCAGGTTGGTCATGCGCAGATTGGTGAGCTCGGGGCGCTTGCGGGCCTCGGTCAGGAATTTTTCCTTGGCCTGCAGCAGCGCCTGGTGGCCCAGGCCGTTCATGTCCTTGATCATGAAGTTGAAGCCCGAGCTGGAGCCCAGGCCGCGCACGGCCGGCGGCAGCATGACCAACACGCGCGCATCGCGGATGGAGGCCAGCTCCCGGGTCGCCCGGTGCGCGATCTCGGAGGCCGACTGGCCCGGCAGCGGGCGCTCCTCCCAGGTCTTCAGCCGCACGAAGGCGCGTGCCGAGGCCTGGTCGCCGTTCAGGCCAGAGACCTGGTAGAAGCTCAGCACGTCGGGCTGCTTGGCAAAGTAGTCGCGCACCTCGTCGAGCACGCCCTGCAGCCGCGTGTCGGCCGCGCCCGAGGGCAGGTTGATGTTGACGAAGACAAAGCCCTGGTCCTCGTCGGGCAGGAAGGACGTGGGCAGGCGCGCCATCAGCAGCCAGACCACGCCGCAGACGGCCAGGAAGATCAGCATCATGCGCTTGGCGCGGCGCAGCGAGTACGCCACCGTGCCCTGGTAGCGCGCGGCCGTGGCGTCGAAATGGTGGTTGAACCAGCGGAAGAACCGGTCGTTCACCCCCAGGATGCCGCTGCGGATCGGGCGGTCATGCCCTGCCCCGCCCGCTGCGGGCGGCTTGAGCAGCGTGGCGCACAGCGCCGGCGTGAGCGTCAGCGCCACGAACACCGACAGCGCCATGGCCGCGACGATGGTGATGGAGAACTGCCGGTAGATCACGCCCGTGGAGCCGCCGAAGAAAGCCATGGGCACGAACACGGCCGACAGCGTCACGCCGATGCCCACCAGGGCCGGCGTGATCTCGCGCATGGACTGGCGCGTGGCCTGCTTGGGCGACATGCCCGTCTCGTGCATCACGCGCTCGACGTTCTCCACCACCACGATGGCATCGTCCACCAGCAGGCCGATGGCCAGCACCATGGCGAACATGGTCAGCGTATTGATCGAGTACCCGGCCAGCGACAGCACGCCGAAGGTGCCCAGCAGCACCACGGGCACGGCGATGGCGGGGATCATCGTGGCGCGGAAGTTCTGCAGGAAGATGAACATCACGATGACCACGAGGATCATGGCCTCCCCCAGCGCGCTGACCACTTCCTTGATGGAGGCGCGCACGAAGGGCGTGGAGTCCGAGCTGACGAAGTAGTCGATCTCGTTGGGAAAGAAGGGCTTGAGCTCGGCCAGCTTGGCGGCGATGGTGTCGGCCACGTTCATGGCGTTGGCGCCATCGGCCAGCACGATGCCCATGCCAGCGCCCGGCAGGCCGTTGAGCTTGGCCTTGATGGTCAGGTTGTCGGCGCCCAGCTCCACGCGGGCCACGTCCTTCATGAGCACCACCGAGCCGTCCACGGACGACTTCAGGACGATGTCCTCGAACTGCTCCACCGTCTTGAGCTTGGTGCGCGCCGTGATGGTGGCGTTCAGCTGCTGGTCCGCCACGGCAGGCAGCGCGCCCAGCTGGCCGGCCGAGACCTGGGCGTTCTGCGAGTTCAGCGCATTGACCAGGTCCGACGGCATCAGCGCGTACTTCTCCATCTTGGCCGGGTCCATCCAGATGCGCATCGCATAGTTGGTGCCGAAGACGTTGACATCGCCCACGCCGTCCAGCCGGCCGATCACGTCGACCAGGTTGCTGGTGAGGTAGTCGCCGATGTCGACCGCGGTCATGGCCGGGTCCTTGGAGAAGAAGCTGTAGGTGACCAGGAAGTCCTGGCCGCCCTTGTTCACGAACACGCCCCGGCTCTTGACGGCGTCGGGCAGGCGGTTCACGGCGGACTGCAGCTTGTTTTGCACCTGCACCTGGGCCACGTCGATGTTGGTGCCCGGCGCAAAGGTCAGCGTGGTGCGCGCGCGGCCCGAGGCGTCGGACGTGGAGCTCATGTAGAGCATGTTGTCGATGCCCTTGAGCTGCTGCTCGATGATCTGGGTCACCGAGTTCTCGACCGTCTCGGCCGAGGCGCCCGTGTACTGCGCGCCGATGGTCACGCGCGGCGGCGCGATGTCGGGGTATTGCTCCAGCGGCAGCGTGAAGATGGACAGCGCGCCGCCCAGCATGATGACGATGGCGATGACCCACGCGAAGATGGGCCGGTTGATGAAGAACTGAGCCATGTGACGGGTTCCTGCGGCTTACCGGGCCGCAGGGGCCGGAGCCGCTGCGGGTGCAGAAGCAGGTTCAGCGGCCGCGGAAGCCTGGTCGGCAGCGCCAGGCGCGGCCGCCGCTGCCGGGCCATCAGCGGGCTTGCCCTTGCGGGCCTGGGCCTTGGCGCGCAGGTCCACCTCCACGGCACGCACCTTGTCGCCGGGCTTGATGCGCTGGAAGCCATCGACCACCACGCGCTCGCCGGCCGACAGGCCGTCCTGCAGCAGCCACATATTGCCCACGGCGCGGTCGATGTTCACGGGCCTGCGCTCGATCACGTCGTCGGCCTTGGCCACCAACACGCTGGCCTTGCCGGTCAGGTCGCGCGTCACCGACTGCTGGGGCACCAGCAGCGCCTCGGGCGCCAGGCCCGTGGGCAGCAGGGCCTGCACATACATGCCGGGCATGAGCAGGCCCTGCGGGTTGGGCACCACGGCGCGCAGCGTGACGCTGCCCGTGGTGGCATTGACGATCACGCCGGCAAACTGCAGCTTGCCCTGGTGGCCGTATTCCGTGCCATCGTCCAGGCGGATACGCACGGCGACCTTGTCGCCCTCCACCTTCTGGAAGCGCCCGGCATCCCAGTCGCGCTTGAGCTGCAGCAGCTCGCTGGTGGACTGGGTGAAGTCCACATACATGGGGTCCAGCTGCACGATGGAGGTCAGCGCTTCCGTCTGGTTGGCCGTCACCAGCGCGCCCGGCGTCACCGTGGACAGGCTGATGCGCCCGCTGATGGGCGCCTCGATGCGGCTGTACTTGAGGTTGATGCGCGCGGTCTCCAGATTGGCCTTGGCCACGGCCACGTCAGAGCGCGACTGGGCGGCAGCGGCCTGGCTTTCCTCGAAGGCCTGCTGGCTGATGGCATCGATCTTGACCAGTTCGGCGTTGCGCCGCGCCGTGGCCTCCAGCGTGCGGGCGCTGGCCTCGGCCTTGGCCAGGGCCGCCTGGGCGCTGGCCTCGGTGGCGCGCAGCGAGGCCGCGTCGATCTGGTAGAGCTGCTGGCCCTGGCGCACCAGGGCGCCTTCGGTGAACAGGCGCTTTTGCACGATGCCCGAGACCTGGGGCCTCACCTCGGCGGTCAGCGAGGCGCGTGTGCGGCCCGGCAGCGTGGCCTCCAGCTGCTGGCTCTGCTTTTGCAGCGTGACCACGCCCACCTCGGGCGCAGCCTTGGCTGCGGCGGCGGGCGCTGCATCCTGCCTGGAGCAGGCGGCCAGGCTGGCGGCCAGTGCCAGCGCGCACAGCACGGCAGCACCGGGGCGCTTGCTGCGTGCAAGCGAGGCAGAAGGTTGTGCGTGCCCTGCGCCGGGCTGGGAATCGGAAGGCGCCGCAAGGCGCGTACTCGGCGAAAGAGGCACGTCAAAATTCATAGGAACAGCGAAGTCGTTGGGGGCATCGCACGATTGTGCAGTGCCCATATTTCTTGTTTGTAAAGTGGATGGCATGCCACCGCAGTCTCGTGGCAAGACCATCCAGGATGATGCAGGTGTCGGAGCGCGCCGACACATGCAAGTTCAATGCCATTTGCCGGTCTGTTCAGTGCCTGGCGGCGGGCGCCGTGCGCACGCGCAGCATGCTGAACACGCCCGCCATGGCCGCAAAGCAGCCCGCCACGGCCAGGGCCACGATTTCGGCATGGCCACCATGCCCGCCCGAGACGGTGAAGATGGTGGCCAGCACCACGGCCCCCAGCGTCTGTCCCGTGAGCCGCGCCGAGCTCAGCATGCCGCCGGCCGCGCCGCTGCGTGCCAGCGGCGCCGAGGTCACGATGGTGTGGTTGTTGGGCGACTGGTACAGCGCAAAGCCGCTGCCCGCCAGCAGCATGCGCCAGACCATGTCCAGGGTCGAGGGCGCATCGGGCATGGCCGCCAGCGCCCACAGGCCGCAGGCGAACATGGCCATGCCGATGCCGCCCAGCAGCCCGTCCGCATAGCGGCCGATGAGCCGGCCCGCAATGGGAGCCGTCATCACCGTGGCCAGCGGCCAGGCCGTGATCAGCAGCCCGGCCTCGATGGGCGACATGCCGTGCGACTCCAGCAGCAGGAAAGGCAGGGCCAGGTAGGCCAGCATCTGCGCGCAGAAGGCGCTGACCGATCCGCACATGGACAGCGCGAACACCGGAATGCGCAGCAGGTCCACCGGCAGCAGCGGCGCAGGCAGGCGCCACTGGCGGCGCACATACCACAGCCCCACCAGCAGGCCCGCGCCCAGCAGCCACCAGCCCGAAGGCAGGGACGACTGGGCACCGCCGGCGCGCATGCCCAGCTGCTCGCCGCCCAGGAAGATCAGGCTGAACATGAGGATGTTGAGCAGCACATCCAGCGGCGACAGCCGCGCGCCCGCGTGTACCGGCACCGCATTGGCCGGCAGCGCCCGGCGTCCCAGCCACAGCGTGAACAGGCCCAGCGGCAGGTTGGCCGCAAACAGCCAGGGCCAGCTGGCCACCGACAAAATGGCCGCCGCCACCGAAGGCCCGGCCATGGATGCCGTGGCCACCACCAGCGAATTGACGGCCATGCCCCGGCCCAGCAAGGCACGCGGATAGATCAGCCGCACCAGGGCGGCATTGACGCTCATCACGCCCGCAGCGCCCAGGCCCTGCAGCGCCCGCGCCGCCACCAGCGTGGGCAGCGATGTGGCCAGCATGGCTGCCAGCGAGGCCAGGGAGAACACCAGCATGCCCACCAGATACACGCGGCGGTAGCCCAGGCGTTCGCCCAGGGCCGCCAGCGGCAGCAGCAGCACCAGGCTGGCAAGCTGGTAGGAATTGACCACCCACAGCGTATGGGCCGAGCTGGACTGCAGCTCGCGCGCCATGGCTGGCAGTGCCAGATTGACCAGGGTGCTGTCCAGCACCGACAGCGTCAGCCCCAGGATGATGACCAGCATGGCCTGGCCACGGGGGCCGGACGCAAGTCCGTCGGGTACAGGCCCACCAGCCTCTGCTGCGGGAGCCACGCTCATGAATGGCCCTTTGCACCCACGCGGTGGGCACGTGCGCCGCCCAGCGTGATCCAGGCCAGCGCCACGCCGATCAGCGCGCCCGTGGCCATGCCCACCACCATGGGCAGGGGCTTGCCCGTGGAGAACAGGCCCACGATCTGCATGGCCGCCGCACCCGACAGCATCTGCAGCGTGCCCAGCAGCGCCGAGGCCGTGCCGGCGATGGCGCCATGCTCCTCCAGCGCCAGCACCGAGGTCGTCGGAATCACCAGCCCCATCAGCGCGCTGGCCACGAAGTACAGGCCGATCAGCACGGCCAGCCGCTCACCGCCCAGCAGGTAGTACGACAGCAGCGACAGCATCACCAGGCCCGAGCCGGTGGCCGCCACCTTGACCACGCGCACCAGGCCGAAACGCTGGCCCAGCCAGCCCGTGAACTGCGCCGCGCCGATGAAGGCGATGGCGTTGAGCCCGAAGGCCAGGCTGTACTGGGTGGAGCTGAGCCCGTAGTAGTTGATCAGCACAAAGGGAGAGCCAGCCAGGTAGACGAAAAAGCCCGCCATGGCGCAGCCGCCGATGAAGACCAGGCCCAGGTAATGCCAATCGCGCAGCAGCACGCCGTAGGCGCGCAGTGCGCCGGCCACGCTGCTGTCCAGACGCGCGGCGGCCCCGCGCGTTTCCTTCAGGCCCATGAACACGGCCGCCAGGCCGATCACGGCCGCCACGGCCACGGCCCAGAACACGCCGCGCCAGCTGCTCACGGCGATCACGCCGCTGCCGGCCAGCGGCGCCAGGATGGGAGAGACGCTGAACACCAGCATCAGCAGCGACATCATGCGGGCCGCCGCATGGCCGGTGTGCAGGTCGCGCACCACGGCGCGCGGCACGGCCATGCCGGCGGCCGCGCCCAGGCCCTGGATGAAGCGCAGCACCACCAGCGTCTCGATGCTGGTGGCCATGGCGCAGCCCACGCTGGCCAGCGCGAACACGGTCAGGCCGAAGTACAGCGGCGGCTTGCGCCCCACCATGTCCGAGACCGGCCCGTACAGCAGCTGGCCCACGCCCAGCGAAAGAAAGAAGGCCGTCAGGCTGGCCTGCACCGCGCCCACCTGGGCGCCCAGGCTGCTGCCGATCTGGGGCAGCGCGGGCAGGTACATGTCGATGGCAAACGGGCCGATGGCCGAGAGCAGGCCCAGGATCAGCACCAGGCGCAGCGTGTGGGAATCAGGGGAAGCGGGAGAAGAAGAGGGAGAAGGCATAGACGCAGACATAGACGCGCCATTGTGGCGGCAAGCGCTGCGGGCTGCAGGGCGGTGCTCACATTTCCTGGGCAGGCAGGCCGGCGCGTGCGGCGCTGGCGGCTTGCCGTGGCACAAGTTTGCGGGGCCGCAACCCTGTTACGCTCGGATACGAGATTGCCACCACAGCAGCATAGACACCCCATGCACTCATCCACGCCCCTCTTCCTGCCGACCCTCAACGCATTGCCAAGGCCCCTGCTCGCCGCCCTGCTGCTGGGCGCGTGCATGCAGGGCCCGGCCCATGCGGCGCCGCCGCAGGCCCGCGGTGACGCCAAGACCGGCGCCACTGCCATGCTGGAAGTGTCCGAAGACGGCCGCGACGTGATCGACCGCCGCGCCCGCCTGCTGTGGCCGCGCTGCGTGGAAGGCATGCACTGGAATGGCAAGACCTGCGCGGGCCTGCCGGAGCTGTTCACGCACAAGCAGGCGCAGGCCCTGGCCGCCGAGCGGGCCAAGCAGGACGGCGTGCGCTGGCGCCTGCCGCGCGTCAACGAGATGCGCCGGCTGATCTCGCGCGATATCCGGCCGCAAGGCCTGTCGCCCGAGCTGTTCCCGGGCGCGCCGCGCGGCTGGCACTGGACGGGCACGGCAGCGGTGAACGCACGGCCCGTCAATCCCTACAACTACAGCAACATCTCGGGCAGCGCCGGTACGCAGCTGTCTGCCCAGCAGGCCTGGGCGATTGACCTCGACAGCCTGGAGACGCGGCCCGACATGGGGCGCGGCAACCAGCTCATGGTGCGGCTGGTGCGGCCCCTGCCCTCCGCGCCGCCCGATGAAAAGGCCGAGGCTCCCGCCAGGCCAGCCCCCCACAGGCCGGACCCGGACGAAGAGGACTGACGCTCAGGCCGCGCGCAGCGAGGCCTTGAGGCTGGCGCCCAGTTCGGGCTTGTGCGCGAACGGGTCGGTGGGGTTGCGGCCCTGCACCACATCCTCCATGCGGGTCTGGACCGAACCCAGGGCTTGCGGATGGCTGTAGATGTAGAAATGGTTGGCCGCAATGGCGTCGAAGACCTTCTGCGCCACATCGGTGGCCGTGACCTTGCCCGAGCCCACGGCCTTCTCGCTCATGGCCTGGCCGATCTTCTGGCTGGCCGTCAGCGGCTGCGCGGCCAGATGGCTGGGCCGGTTGCGCTCGCTGTGGCTGATGCCCGTAGGCACGAAGAAGGGGCACAGCACGCTGGCGCTGATCTGGTCGGAGACCAGGGCCAGGTCCTGGTACAGCGTCTCGGTCAGGCTGACCACGGCATGCTTGCTGACGTTGTAGATGCCCATGTTGGGAGGCGCCAGCAGCCCGGCCATGCTGGCCGTGTTGACGATGTGGCCCTCGAAGGACGGATCGGCCTTGGCGGCCTCCAGCATCATGGGCGTGAACAGCCGCACGCCGTGGATCACGCCCCAGAGGTTGACGCCCAGCACCCACTGCCAATCTTCCAGCGTGTTCTCCCAGACCAGCCCGCCCGCGCCCACGCCTGCGTTGTTGAACACGAAGTGCGGCGCGCCGAACTGCTGGCGCACCTCGTCGGCCAGGGCCTGCATCTGGGCTGCGTCGGACACATCCACGCGCCGCGCCAGCACGCGCACGCCCTGCCCTTCGAACTCGGCGGCAGCCTTGTCCAGCGCCTCCTGCTGCACATCGACCAGCACCAGGTTCATGCCCAGCTTCGCGCCGATGCGCGCGCACTCCAGGCCGAAGCCCGAGCCCGCGCCCGTCAGCACGGCCGTCTTGCCCTTGAAGTTCTTGATCATTCCCTTGTCTCCTTGTCTTGTCCTGATGTTCTTGTGGAAGGATTTGGCAATTAACCCTGGCCCGTACACAGCCCTCCCTCCTGGCACTGGCGGAGCCCGCCTCAGGGACACCGAGGAAGGGCCGCCCCGCACCGAGGGTGTCGTCCCCCTCCCTCGCGAAGCGAGTAGAGAGGCGACGTGCCACGGGGGGAAGGCGCGAAGCGACTCAGGGGGTGAGCTTCACAAGCTGCTTTCCGAAGTTCTTGCCCTTGAGCAAGCCCAGGAAGGCCGAGGGTGCGGAGGCAATGCCTTCGGCAATGCTCTCGCGCGGGCGCAGCTTGCCGGTGCCCACCAGGCGGCCCAGTTCCTGCAGCGCCTCGGGCCAGACTTCCATGTGCTCGCTGACGATGAAGCCTTCGATGCGGATGCGGTTGACGAGGATGAGCGCGGGATTGGTCATGGGCAGCGGCTTGCCGTCGTAGCCGGCGATCATTCCGCACAGCGCGATCCGCGCAAAGGCGTTGGTGCGCAGCAGCACGGCGTCGAGGATGTAGCCGCCCACGTTCTCGAAGTAGCCGTCGATGCCCTGCGGGCAGGCGTCCTTGAGCGCCTTGGCCATGGTCTTGGTGTCGGGGTGCTCGCGGTAGTCGATGCAGGCGTCGAAGCCCAGCTCCTCGGTGGCGTAGCGACACTTCTCGGGGCCGCCCGCAATGCCCACCACACGGCAGCCGCGTGCCTTGGCCAGGGCCGCGAACGCGCTGCCCACGGCGCCCGTGGCGGCGCTGACCACCACGGTCTCGCCGGCCTTGGGGGCGATGATCTTGACCAGGCCGTACCAGGCCGTCACGCCGGGCATGCCCACGGCGCCCAGGTAGTGCGACAGCGGCACATGGGTGGTGTCCACCTTGCGCAGCATGCCGGGCGCATCGCCATCGACCACGCTGTATTCCTGCCACCCGCCCATGCCCACGACCTTGTCGCCAACGGCAAACTTGGGATGGCGGCTTTCCACCACCTCGCCCACGGTGCCGCCGATCATGACCTCGCCCAGCGGCTGGGGCTGGGCATAGCTCTTGCTGTCATTCATGCGGCCGCGCATGTAGGGGTCCAGGCTCAGGTAGTGGTGGCGCACCAGCACCTGACCTTCGGCCAGCGCCGGGGTCTCGGTACTGACAAGGCGGAAATTGCTTTCCACGGCTTCGCCCTCGGGGCGGTTGTCGAGCAGGATCTGCTGGTTCACGGGCATGGGAAAACCTCCGGTGGCATCACAAACAATGGAACCAGTTCCCGGTGCTGCCGGGGCTGGCGTGTGGCATTGGGTATCTGGCAAATTCGCCGTGCGGATCAGTCCGTGGCGAGGGTTGTCTCGGCGGCGGCCGGCTTGGCCACGCGCGGCATGTACTTGAACGTTCCGGTCGCATGGCTGCACAGCCGGCCCGAGGCATCGAACACGCGCGCCTCGGTATAGGCCATGGAACGCGTGCGGTGCAGCACCACGCCCTTGGCCACCAGGGGGCCGCGCGCCGGCTGCATGAAGCTGGTCTTCATCTCTATGGTCACGCAGCCCATGTCGCGCTGCAGGCTGCGTGCGGCCACGGCCATGGTCACGTCCAGCAGGGTCATGGTGGCGCCGCCGTGGGTCACGTCAAAGGTGTTCAGGTGCTCGGGACGCGCCTCGAAGCGCAGTTCGGACTCCCCGTCCTCCATGCGGTGCAGGGTGAAACCCAGGTGGTCGACGAAGGGGATGGGGTGGCCAAAATCCAGCACGAAATTCTCCAGTTCAGATCGCAATGCAGGCGAGCATAAGGGCGCCCGAAGGCACCATGGCGCGCGGCGGCACGATCTGCGGGAAAAACTGTCACCTCGGCAGCAGCGCCGCCGCGTTCAGCCGCCCACCAGGGCGCTGACGCCGCCGTCCACGGCCATCCACTGGCCCGTGATGTGCTTGCCCGCGTCGCTGGCGTACAGCAGGGTCAGGCCCTTGAGGTCCTCGTCGTCGCCCAGGCGGCGCAGCGGGGCGTGGGATTTCATCTCGTCCTCGCCCAGGGTCTCGATCAGCACGCTGGCCATCTTGGTCTTGAAAAAGCCCGGGCAGATGGCGTTGACGGTGATGCCATGCACGCCCCACTCGCCGGCCAGCGCGCGCGTGAAGTTGATGACGGCTCCCTTGGAGGTGTTGTAGGCAATGGTCTTCATGCCCAGCGGGTTGCCGCCCAGGCCTGCGATGGAGGCCAGGTTGATGATGCGCCCGGTCTTGCGCGGGATCATGCTGCGCCGCGCGATCTGCTGGCTCAGCAGGAAGTAGCCGCGCACGTTGAGGTTCATCACCTTGTCCCAGGCGGCCACCGGGTGCTCCTCGGCCGGCGCGCCCCAGCTGGCGCCCGCGTTGTTGATGAGGATGTCCACCTGGCCCAGGCGCTCCAGGGTCTCGGCGGCCAGGCGCTCGATATCGGCCTCGTTGGCGCAGTCGGCGGCGATCCAGCGGGCGTCGATGCCGGCGGCCTGCAGCTCGGCGGCGGCTTCCTCCAGGTCGGCGGCCTTGCGCGAACTCAGCATGATCCTGGCGCCCGCCTCGCCCAACGCATGGGCCATCTGCAGGCCCAGGCCGCGCGAGCCGCCGGTCACCAGGGCGGTCTTGCCGGTGAGGTCGAAAAGTTGCTGCACATTGCGAGTCATTCGTCTGTCTCCTGGTCCGGGTCTTGTGTGCCGGTCATGGGTGGAATGGAGGGCGGCCCTCCCCTGCCGGGACGGCCTGCAGCGGCGATTGTGCAAGCCGCCCCGCCGTGCCGCATGTCACATGCGTGTCCGGCCCGTCAATCCCCGAACAGCGAGCGCGTGCCGCCCCAGGCCGCACCCTCGATCTCCAGCATGCGCAGCTTGGTCAGCGCACCTGCGCCGCCCGAAAAACCGCCCGGCTGGGCGCCGGCAGCCAGCACGCGGTGGCAGGGAATCACGGGCGCGAAGGGGTTGAGGCCCAGCGCCTGTCCCACGGCGCGCGACAGGCCCACCTCGCCCAACTCGCGCGCGATCTCGCCATAGGTGCGCGTATGGCCGGGAGCGATGGCACGCGTCAGCTCGTAGACGCGGCGGTGAAATTCCGACACGCCGTGCCAGTCCAACGCCAGCTCGGCCAGATCCGGCAATGCCTGGCCTGCGGGCAGCATGCGCCGTGCCCGCAGATCGGGCAGCACCGGGCCGTCACGCAACTGCTGCGCGCTGGGCGCGGAAGGCTCCACGGTCCATTCGCCATGGCCCGCCATGAGCACCTGCACGCCGGCGATGGCCTGCGTCACGGCGGCCGGCAGGTCCTCGGCGCGCACCGCTGCCGCATAGCTGCCGGGCCTGCGCAATTGCACGCCGCGCAGCATGCGCGTGCGCGTGGCAGCCGGGCCGTCCACCTCGGGCAACTGAAAGGCCGCAAGGCCGCATTCGCCCCAGGCCACGCCGCAGGGTCCCAAGCGCGTGGCAAACAGCGCATGGCCCGTGGCTTCGGGGTCCCAGGCCGGGCTGCCCGTGGTCGATTCGTTCGTCATAGCGGTGGTTTTCTCCTTGAAGGCGATTGTGGCCGCATGGCTGCCGCCGCTGCCCGCAGCGACCCCACCGGAACGACACTGTAAAAAAACACTGGATAAATACTGGATGTGCAGCCAGTTATTACTGTATATTTCGCCAGTCATCATCCTCATCTCATGAACCATGGACATGCAAGAAGCCGCCTTCACCGTCACCTTGTGTGACTACCCCAACCTGCCCGAGCAGGAACGCAACAAGGCCGAGGCACGCTATGCCCGCGTGCTGGAACGCCAGCTCGGCAGTGCCGAGCAGGTCAGCGAAACCCTGTCGCTTGTACAGGGGCTGGAGGACATGCCTCCAGAGGAAATCAGCGAAGACGCCAAGCTCGCCTTCACCCGCTGGATGAAAGCCGCCCGCGCCGCCACCGAGGCCGGCATGCAGGGCCTGGGCGATGGCGAGTGCAGCTTCTTCGAGGTGCGCCGCGGCTGGCGGCATTGATCCTGCCTGCGGCACCGCTGAATGGGGCCTGAGCCCGGGTTTGCCTGGGCTGGGCCCCAAACTGCATACACTGGCAGACCTTTTCGTCGGCCCCTGCCTGGTTCCAAGCGGTTCCACCGGGCATGCCCGGCACCCCTGCCAGACACAGCCCTTCCCATGCAAGCCCTGCTCGACGCCATCGCCCGGATGGCCCTGCCCTCCGACGCCCAACGCATCTTCCACGGCCGTGGCGGCCTGTACCCGGGCTGCGAGCATCTGGTGCTCGACGCCTTCCCGCCCGTGCTGGTGCTCACCAGCTTCCAGCCGCTGGACGAAGACGCCCTGGCCGCCATCGGCACGGCGCTGTCACTGCGCTGGAGCGAACTGGCACCGGGCCAGCCCCTGAACTGGGTCTACCAGCTGCGCCAGCCCGCCGCGCCCGCCGAAACCCGGCTCATGGCCGGCGAAGTGCCAGACCCGCACATCGTCACCGAGGCCGGCACGCGCTACCGCGTGCAGGTGCTGCGCGGCCAGAACCACGGCCTGTTCCTGGACATGGCCGAAGGCCGGCGCTGGGTGCACGCGCATGTGGCCAACCATCCCGAGCACCGCCATGGCATCAAGGTGCTCAACCTGTTCGCCTACACCTGCGCCTTTTCGGTGGTGGCCCTGCAGGCCGGGGCGCGCCATGTGATGAACATGGACATGGCCCAGGGCGCGCTGGCCACGGGCCAGCAGAACCACCGGCTCAACGATCTGTCGGGCGCCAGCTTCCTGGCCCACGACATCTTCAGCAGCTGGGGCAAGATCACGCGCGGCGGGCCGTACCACCTGATCGTGGTGGACCCGCCCAGCTACCAGAAGGGCAGCTTCGTCGCCACCAAGGACTATGCCCGCCTGATGCGCCGCCTGCCCGACCTGCTGCGCCCCGGCGGCCATGTGCTGCTGTGCCTGAACGCGCCCGAGATGGGCACGCAGTTCCTGACATCGCAGATGCAGGAAGTGGCCCCCGAGCTGGAGTTCGTCGAGCGCCTGGCCAATCCGGCCACCTTCGCCGACATCGACGCCGAGCGCAGCCTCAAGGTGCTGGTCTACAGGGCGCCCGCAACCCCCGCAACACCCGCAGCGGCCGACACGGCTTCCTGACCCGCCCGGCCCTTGAGCGCACGGCGCCCCGCATAGACGGCGGCCGGGCCCAGTTCGCGCTCGATGCGCAGCAGCCGGTTGTACTTGGCCGTGCGGTCGGCGCGCGACAGCGAGCCGGTCTTGATCATGGCGCACTGGGCCGCCACGGCCAGGTCGGCAATGCTGGTGTCCTCGGTCTCGCCCGAGCGGTGCGACATCACCACGCCATAGCCCGCGCCATGCGCCAGGCGCAGCACGTCCCAGGTTTCGGTCAGCGTGCCGATCTGGTTGATCTTGACCAGGATGGCATTGCCCACGCCCCGGGCAATGCCGCTCTCGAACAGGCCGGGGTTCGTGCAGAACACATCGTCGCCCACCAGCTGGCAGCGTCCGCCCAGGCGCCGGCCCAGGGCCTGCCAGCCCTCGATATCGTCCTCGGCCATGCCGTCCTCGATGGAGACGATGGGGTAGTGCTCCACCAGTTGCGCCAGGTAGTCCACCTGCTGCTGGCGGCTGCGCACCAGGCCCTCGCCCGCGTAGCGGTAGCCGTCCTCGCCATGGAATTCACTGGCCGCAGGGTCCAGGGCCAGGGCGATGTCCCTGCCGGGGCGCAGGCCGGCGCGCTCGATGGCGGCCATCAGGTGGTCCAGCGCCTCGGGCGCGCTGCGCAGGGCGGGCGCAAAGCCGCCCTCATCGCCCACGTTGACGCTGTGGCCTGCGGCCTTGAGCGCATGGCGCAGCGTGTGGAAGACCTCGGCGCCCATGCGCAGCGCCTCACCGAAGCTGTCCGCCCCCACCGGCAGCAGCATGAACTCCTGGAAGTCCAGCGGATTGTCGGCATGGGCGCCACCGTTGATGACATTGATCATGGGCACGGGCAGCACGCGCGCCTGGGCACCGCCCATGTGCCGCCACAGCGGCATGCGCTGGCTGGCCGCCGCCGCGCGGGCCACGGCCAGCGACACGCCCAGCAGCGCGTTGGCGCCCAGCCGGCTTTTGCCGGGCGTGCCGTCCAGCGCCATCATGGCCGTGTCGATACGGCCCTGGGCGTCTGCCTGCATGCCGATCAGCAGATCGCGCAGCTCGGTGTTGACGGCCTGCACCGCCCCCAGCACGCCCTTGCCCAGGTGGCGCGAGGCATCGCCGTCGCGCCGCTCCAGTGCCTCATGCCGCCCCGTGGAGGCGCCCGAGGGCACCAGGGCCAGGCCGCGTGCGCCGTCCTCCAGTTCGACCTCGACCTCCACGGTGGGATGGCCCCGGCTGTCCAGCGCCTCATGGGCCGCGATATCGGTGATCTGCATGGAAACTCCTTTTCGTCAAGAAATTGAACTGTGCAAAGGAGCTGGCAAGCCTGCAAAACTCCAATGCACAGGCACCCATGCTAGAAATCACGACGATGCGGGACAATGCAGTTTTTCTGCCCATGCGTCAGCTTTTCTGACGAATTGATTGCCATGAGACAACTGCCACCGCTGGCCGCCCTGCGCGCCTTCGAGGCCATTGCCCGCACCGGCTCGGTGACCCGCGCGGCCGAGGAACTGTGCCGCAGCCACGGCGCCATCAGCCGCCACCTGCGCCTGCTGCAGGAGCACGCGGGCGCGGCGCTGTTCGAGAAAGAAGGCACGGGCCTGCGCCTGACCGAGGCGGGTGCCGCCTTCCATGCCTCGGTGCGCACGGCCTTCGACCAGCTGGAGGCCGCCTATGCCCAGCTGGCGCGCGACGCCCAGGCGCCGGGGCTGCATGTGGCCTGCAGCGCCACCTTTGCCATGCGCTGGCTGGTGCCGCAGCTGGCGGTGTTCTACCGCAGCCACCCACATATCCGCATCCGCCTGTCCATGACCTCGGCGCGCGAGATGCGCAATGAAGGCGCCGACCTGATCATTGCCTGGGACCTGTCCACCTACGGCGAGGCAGACCGCCGCCGCGCCATCGAACTGGCGCCCGTGCACTTCGGCGCAGTCTGCACGCCGGCCTATGCCCGGCGCCGGCCCGCCAACCGCGCGCGCATTGCACATGAGTACACGGCCAGCGCCTGGAACCAATGGGAAGCCCTGACGGGCCAGCCCGTGGCCCTGGGCGAGACGCTGGCGTTCCCGCACACACACCTGTGCATAGAGGCAGCACTGTCGGGCCTGGGCGTTGCCCTCGTGGAGCAGCGGCTGATCGCACGCGAGCTCCAGGAGGGGCTGCTGGTGGCGCCCCATGGCTTCGTGCCCTTCGAGGGCGGCCTGCGCGCCGTGCCCGCCGCAGGGCGTGCGCTGCCCGCCCACGCAGGGGTCTTCATCGAATGGATGCGCAGCGCGCTGGCCAGCTAGAGCCGCCCCCACTCCCGCAGGCGCCGGTACAGCAGCCCGCGGGAGACGCCCAGCATGCGGGCGGCCTGCGAGATATTGCCCTGGCAGCGGGCCAGGGCCTGCTCGATCAGCTCGCGGCTGGCCTCGCCTAGGGAAGACGGTGCCTCGGACGGCGCCTCGGCGGGCGGCGGCAGGGCCTCGATGGCCGGCAGCACCTCCTCGACCTGGGAAGATGCCTCATCCAGCCTCGCCTCCATCCACAGCGTCAGCCCCGTGGGCAGCATCTGCGGGCGGGCTTGGCCGTGGTGGGCCAGCTCCAGCAACTGGTTCAGGCCCAGGCCGAAAACCTCTTCGGCCGCAAGCCCTTCGGCGGGCCGGCGCGGGCTGTCGAACAACTGGGCACCCACGCCGTTGAACCAGCGCACCATGCCTTCGCCATCCACGGCGGCCAGCCCTTCCAGCGGCGTGCCGAACATGCTGCGGCTGGACTGGAAGCGCAGCAGCAGGTGCATGCGGGCGGCGCCCACCAGCAGCCGGTTCTCGATGCAGGTGGCGTACATGTGGGCCATGGCGCCTGCGTCGAAGCGAAAGGGGCCCGCCTCGCTGCTCAGGTCCAGCATGGCCACGGTGCGCCCGCTGGCGTCGCGCACGGGCGCGGCCGCGCAGTGCAGCGAGGCCAGGCAGCGAAAGAAATGCTCGCCGCCACGCACATGGCAGACCTCGCCCGTGCGCACGGCCACGCCGGGTGCGCCCGTGCCCACGGCATCCTCGGCAATGTTCACGCCCACGCGCGCGGCCGTCAGCAGCAGCGGGCCGTCGCCCGGCGTCGGGCGCGAGGCGATCAGCACCACGCCCTCGCTGCAGGTGAGCATGGCGCGCGCCTGGCTGCCCGCGATCACGGTCTCGAGTTCGGCGATGGGGTCGCGCGCCGCCTCGATCAGCGCGCGGTTGTGGGTCAGCAAGGTGGCCGTGCGGATCTTGCTGACCGGGTCGAAGCTGATCTTCTCGTCGGGGCTGCGGCTGGCGCCCAGGCAGCGCGTCCAGGACTGCAGCACGGGCTCGGACACCAGGCCCGATGGGCGCTCGCCGCGCTCGAAATAGCGCTCGCGCGCCAGCGCCACCCGGTCCTGGCGCGAGGCATAGAAGGGGTTGGAGGGCAGTGGGGCGGGAGGCGGCTGTTGCATGACGGACATCAAAACTGCCGCGATTGTTGTTCCGCCACGGCACAGGACAGCACTAGGGAAATCACCCGTGTTGGAACGGATTGCCGGGCTCGGTAACCTCGGGCATCGCCACAGGCCCGCCCGCAATGACACGCTCCCCACACAGCACAAGACACCCCCGGCCCGCCCTGCCCACCCTGGGCGCCGCACTGGCCTGCACGCTGCACGCCCTGCACGCGCTACCCGCCCACGCGGCGGACGCAGCGCAGGACTCCAGCGAGGCCCTGCTCGCCCCCGTGGTCATCACGGCCAGCCAGCCCGGCACCGGCCCCGACCTGTGGCGTGCCACGGCCGCCATCGACAGCGTGGAAGGCGCCGTGCTGCGAGACGGGCAGATGCAGATCAGCCTGTCCGAGAGCCTGGCGCGCGTGCCGGGCCTGGTGGTGCTGAACCGCCAGAACTTCGCACAGGACCTGCAGATCTCGGTGCGCGGCTTCGGTGCGCGCTCCACCTTTGGCGTGCGCGGGCTGCGCCTTTACGTGGACGGCATTCCGGCAGGCGCGCCCGACGGCCAGGGCCAGGCCGCCAACTTCACGCTGGGCAACGCCGCGCGCCTGGACGTGGTGCGCGGCCCGGCCGCCGTGCTCTACGGCAACAGCGCAGGCGGTGCACTGCTGCTGTACACCGAAGACGGCGAGGAACCGGGCCTGTGGCGCAGCGGCATGGCCGTGGGGCCGGACGGGCTGTGGCGCCTGTCCACCCAGCTGCGCGGCACAATCGGTGGCGGAAAGCCGGACCAGGCGGATGGTGGCTCCGCCCCCTGGCGCTATGCCATCCACATCGAGCGCTTCGCCACCGACGGCATGCGCCCCCAGTCGGCCGCCGACCGCAGCACGGCCCACATGAAGCTGTCACGCAAACAGGGCGACGACCAGTGGCTGCTGCAGTACCAGGAGCAGCGCGCCAGCGCCCAGGACCCGCTGGGTCTGACACGCGCCGAGTTCGAGGCCGACCCCGGCCAGACCACGGCCAGCGCGCTGCGCTTCAACACGCGCAAAAGCGTGCGCCAGCGCCAGTTGGGTGCCGCCTGGCAGCACCAGTTCGGCGCGGGCCAGCGCCTGGAACTCATGGCCTATGCGGGTACGCGCTCCGTGCTGCAGTACCAGTCCATTCCCGTGGCCACGCAGGCACCGCCCTCGCATTCAGGCGGCGTGATCGACCTGGACCGCGACTACGCGGGCATGAACCTGCGCTGGCGCAGCACCCATGAGGACGTGGCCGGCGGCCGGCTGGACTGGTCGGCAGGCCTGGCCTACGACTGGCAGGGCGAAACCCGGCGCGGCTACGAGAACTTCATCGGCAGCCAGCTCGGCGTGCAGGGCCGGCTGCGCCGCGACGAACGCAACCAGGCGCGCTCCGCCGACCCCTACCTGCAGGCCGAATGGAGCACGCAGAGCCTGGCCCTGAGCGCCGGCCTTCGCCAGGCGCGCGTGCGCTACCGCTCCGAGGACCACTACATCACAGCCGGCAATGGCGACGACAGCGGCAGCATGGCCTGGCGCGGCTGGCTGCCCTCGCTGGGCCTGCGCGTGAACCTGCTGCCGGAGCTGGTGGCCCACGCATCGGTGGGCCGGGGCATGGAAACGCCCACGCTCAACGAAGTGGCCTACCGGCCCGGCGGCCAAAATGGCATGAACACCGGCCTGGCCGCCAGCGCCCACAACACCGTCGAGGTCGGCCTGCGCGGGCGCCACGGCAACGCGGGCTGGAACCTCACGCTGTTCGAGACCCATACCCAGCGCGAACTCACCGTACTGTCCAACACGGGCGGGCGCGCCACCTACCAGAACGCAGGCCGCACGCTGCGCCGGGGGCTGGAATTCTCGGGCAATGCCCAATGGGGGCCGCTCACGGCCAGCACCGCCCTGACCCTGCTGCAGGCCCGCTACCGCGACAGCTTCCTGACCTGCGAGGCCACGCCCTGCACCACGCCCACCGCCCCGGTGGATGCCGGCGCGCGCCTGGCCGGCACCGCGCCGCGCCGCCTGTGGAGCGAACTGGCCTGGCAGCTGTCGCCGCAATGGACCTGGACCGTGGACATGCTGCACAGCGGCCCCGTGGCCGTGAACGACCGCAACACCGACCGCGCGGCCGGCTACACCGTCTGGGGCTCCAGCCTGCGCTGGTCACGGCAATGGCAGCAGTGGAGCGCCCAGACCTTTGTGCGGCTGGACAACGTGTTCGACCGGCGCTTTGCAGGGTCGGTCATCGTCAACGAGGGCAACCAGCGGTACTTCGAGCCGGGTGCCGGACGCGGGCTATCGGCCGGGGTGACAGTCAGCCGGACGTTCTGAGCTGTTCCACGGCGGTACACATCCGCCCCCGGGAAAGTCCGAATGTTGTGACCGAAGGCCGCTTTTTTTATCGTCTCCCACATGGTGCCCTTGCCCCCAGCGCCATGCACGCAAAAACAAACCACACAGGAGACGAGACAACATGAAGACCCACGTGCTTTCCTCCACGCTGCTGGCCGCCGGCCTGGCACTGGCCCTTCCCGGCGCCACGCTGGCACAGGCCGGCCTGCCAAGCAAAGGCTCGCCCGAGCACATACGCGCCGTCACCTCGCGCATCGACTCGCAGAGCATCCGCGACAACGCACGCAGCTCCAAGGACTGGCCCAGCTACGGCATGGACTACAGCGAGACGCGCTTTTCCAAACTCAGGCAGCTGGACACGGCCAATGTGAAGCGGCTGGGCCTGGTCTGGTCGTATGACCTGGAATCCACGCGCGGCGTGGAGTCCACGCCCGTGGTGGTCGATGGAATCATGTACGTCACGGCCAGCTGGAGCGTGGTGCATGCGGTGGACGTGCGCACCGGCAAGCGCCTGTGGAGCTACGACCCCGGCGTGGACCGTGCCAACGGCTTCAAGGGCTGCTGCGACGTGGTCAACCGGGGCGTGGCGGTCTACAAGGGCAAGGTGTATGTGGGCGCCTTCGATGGCCGCCTGGTAGCGCTGGACGCGGCCACGGGCCAGAAGGTCTGGGAGCAGGACACCATCATCGACCGCGCCTACTCGTACACCATCACGGGCGCACCGCGCGTCATCAAGGGCAAGGTGCTGATCGGCAACGGCGGCGCCGAGTACGGCGTGCGCGGCTATGTCACGGCCTATGACGCCGAGACCGGTGCCCAGCAGTGGCGCTGGTTCACCGTGCCCGGCGACCCGTCCAAGCCCTTCGAGAACGAGGCCATGGCCCGCGCCGCCAAGACCTGGGACCCGGCCGGCAAGTGGTGGGAGGCCGGCGGCGGCGGCACGGCCTGGGACACCATGGCCTATGACCCCGAGCTCAACCTCATGTACATCGGCACGGGCAACGGCTCGCCCTGGGCGCAAGCCAAGCGCAGCCCGGCCGGTGGCGACAACCTGTACCTGGCCAGCATCGTGGCGCTGAACCCCGATACGGGCGAGTACGTCTGGCACTACCAGGAGACGCCGGGCGACAGCTGGGACTTCACCTCCACCCAGCCCATGGTGCTGGCCGACATCAAGATCGGCGGCAAGCCGCGCAAGGTCATCCTGCATGCGCCCAAGAACGGCTTCTTCTTCGTCATCGACCGCACCAACGGCCAGTTCATCTCGGCCAAGAACTTCGTCGACGTGAACTGGGCCAGCGGCTACGACGCCAAGGGCCGGCCCATCGAGACGCCAATTGCGCGCAGCGGCGACCGCGCGCGCGACGTGATTCCCAGCCCCTTCGGCGCGCACAACTGGCATTCCATGTCCTACAGCCCCGACACGGGCCTGGCCTACCTGCCGGCCCAGCATGTGCCGCTGACCCTGCAGGACAACAAGAACTGGAAGTTCAACGGCGGCTCCCTGCCCGAGCCGCACAGCAATATCGGCTGGAATACGGCCACGCTGGTCAACATGGAGCCGCCCAAGAGCACGCCCTTCGGCCGCCTGATCGCCTGGGACCCGGTGGCGCAGAAGGAGCGCTGGCGTGTGGAGCATGCCTCGCCCTGGAACGGCGGCACCCTGGCCACGGCGGGCAACCTGGTGTTCCAGGGCACGGCCGACGGCCGCTTCGTGGCCTATGACGCGCGCAACGGCAAGAAGCTCTGGGAAAAGCCCACGGGCACGGGCGTGGTGGCCGCACCCATCACCTATGAGGTCGATGGCCGGCAGTACGTCTCCATCGCCGTGGGCTGGGGCGGCGTCTACGGCCTGGCCGCGCGCCACACCGAGCGCAAGGGCCCGGGCACGGTCTACACCTTCGCGCTGGACGGCAAGGCCGAGGCGCCTGCCTTCGTCGCCTACCAGCAGGGCAAGCTGCTGCAGGGCGTGCCCTACGACAAGAGCCTTGTGGCCGAAGGCACGGCCCTGTATGTCAGCAACTGCGCCTTCTGCCACGGCGTGCCCGGCGTGGACCGGGGCGGCAACCTGCCCAACCTGGGCTACCTGGACCCGGCCTATATCGAGCACCTGGACAAGTTCATCTTCAAGGGCCCGGCCATGTCGCGCGGCATGCCCGACTTCACGGGCAAGCTGAGCATGGAAGACGTGGAAAAGATCAAGGCCTTCATCCAGGGCACGGCCGACGCGGTGCGGCCCAAGTAAGCGGCTCCCGCCCCGCTTCCTCTCTCTCCCCCACAACCCCCACAGGCACCTCCCCGGCCCTGCTGTCCTGCAGCAGGCCTGGGCAGGGCTTTGCCTGAAAACACCGGACAGGACTCTTCGCCATGCCATCCAAGCCCTTCACCCGCGCCTCCCTGGCCCTGGCAGCCATGGCCGCATGCGCCACCTTCAATGCCCACGCCGTCGATATCGACGCGGGCGACTACACCGCCCTGCCGCCCGGCACCACGCTGGGCATGGTCTATTACCAGCACGCCACGCGGGACAGCCTCTATGCCAATGGCGACCAGGCGCCCATACGGCCGAGGCTGACCTCGGACATCGGCATAGCGCGCGGCGTGCACTTCATGAAGCTGGGCGACTACGTGATCGACCCGCAGTTCCTGCTGCCCTTCGGGCGCCTGTCGGCATCGCGCGATATCGCGGCCATGGGCAGCAACACCGGCGTGGGCGACCTGATGCTGGCCGCCACCCTGTGGCTGACCAAGCCCGGCGACAAGGAGCACTTCGGCATCACCCCCTTTGTCTGGCTGCCCACGGGCCAGTACAGCCGCAACGATCCGCTGAGCCTGGGCGAGAACCGCTGGAAGGCCGCCCTGCAGGCCGGCTGGATCAAGCCGCTGGGCAAGCGCGTGACCATGGACCTGGCGGCCGATGTCACCGTCTTCGGCAAGAACGACGACTTCGGCGCCCACAGTGCCACGCTCAAGCAAAAGGCGCAGTTCCAGTTCCAGGGCCTGCTGCGCTACCACCTGTCGGACACATCGGACCTGCGCCTGGGCCTGTCGCACCTGACGGGCGGCGAAACCCAGGTCAACGGCGTGTCGCAAGGCGACCGCCAATCCACCACCAAGGTCTCATTCGGCGGCGCGGTCTTTGTCGCGCCCAAGACGCAGCTGCTGGCCACCGTGGGCCGCGATCTGCATGTGCGCCAGGGCTTCAAGGAGAACGCCCGCATCAACCTGCGCCTGCTGCAGGTTTTCTGATCCCACACCCCCCTTTCTCCCGTTCACCCCCAAGGAGCACACCATGAACCTCAGCGACATCCAGCACCAGATCACCGAGCGCGCCAGCGCCTTCCTCAACCGGGGCACGCATGACCTCTTCATCGACGGCCAATGGGTGGCGGCCCAGACCGGCCAGCGCCTGTCCACCGTCAACCCGGCCACCGAAGCCGTGATCGCCGAAGTCGCCAGCGCCGGCCCGGCGGACGTGGACCTGGCCGTGCGCGCCGCGCACCGCGCGCTGCACCTGGGCCCCTGGGGCCGCATGCGCCCCGTGGAGCGCGAGCGCCTGATGCTGCGCCTGGCCGACCTCATGGAGACCCATGCCCAGGCCCTGGCCGAGGTCGAATCGCTGGACAACGGCAAGTCCGCCGCCATTGCGCGCGCCGTGGACATCGCCATGGCCATCGACTCCATCCGCTACATGGCCGGCTGGGCCACCAAGATCGAGGGCATGACGCACGAGCACTCCGTGCCCTTCGCGCCCGAGGCCCAGATGTTCACCTACACCCGGCGCGAGCCCGTGGGCGTGGTCGCCGCCGTCGTGCCCTGGAACTTCCCCCTGCTCATGGCCAGCTGGAAGCTGGCGCCCGCGCTGGCTGCCGGCTGCACCCTGGTGCTCAAGCCCGCCGAGCAGACGCCGCTGACCGCGCTGATGCTGGCCGAGCTGATCCAGGAAGCGGGCTTTCCGCCCGGCGTGTTCAACGTGGTCACGGGCGACGGCCCCGGCACGGGTGCGCCCCTGGTCTCGCACCCGCTGGTCAACAAGGTCAGCTTCACGGGCTCGACCGAGGTGGGCAAGCTCATCGGCCATGCCTGCATGGACAACATGACGCGCATCACGCTGGAGCTGGGCGGCAAGTCCCCCGTCATCGTGCTCGACGACTGCGACCCCGCCACGGCTGCGGCGGGTGCGGCCAATGCCATCTTCTTCAACCACGGCCAGGTCTGCTGCGCGGGCTCGCGCCTGTACGTGCACAAGAGCATGTTCGACCGCGTGGTGGCCGACGTGGCCGACCAGGCCGCCCGGCTCACCCTGGGCCATGGCCTGGACCCCCGCGCACAGATGGGCCCGCTGGTCTCGCAGGAGCAGATGGAGCGTGTCTGCAGCTACATCGACATAGGCCGCAGCCAGGGCGCCGAGGTGGTGACGGGCGGCGCCCGCGCAGGCCAGCGCGGCTACTTCGTGCAGCCCACGGTGATGACCGGCGTGCAGCACGACCACCGCGTGGCACGCGAGGAAATCTTCGGCCCCGTGCTCGTGGCCATGCCCTATGACGACCTCGACGAAGTCGCCGCCTGGGCCAACGACACGCCCTACGGCCTGGGCGCCAGCATCTGGTCCAACAACCTGTCCAAGGTCCACCGGCTGATCCCCAAGATCCAGTCCGGCACGGTCTGGGTCAACTGCCACAGCACCCTGGACCCGGGCATGCCCTTCGGCGGCTACAAGCAGTCCGGCATGGGCCGCGACATGGGCCGCACCGCGCTGGATGCCTACCTGGAGACCAAGTCGGTGTTCATCAATCTGTGAGGGGGTGCGGCGGGCTGCCCCCGGGCCCGCCTGCTCCTGCTCTACGGCGTTTCCGAATACCCCTTGGGCCATCCCCCCGGCCGGTCACAACACTCCTCCCAGCCCAGCTTGCGCGAGGTGTGGCCTATGCCGGGGTTGAAGGTGTTGGTGGGGTCCAGTTCGCGGTAGAAGCCTGCCAGCGCGGGCTTGGCCACGTACAAGTGGCCCACGTTGTGCTCGGCCGGGTACTCGGCGCGGCGCGCGTCCAGCAGTTCCCACATGCGGTGCTCCATGGCCAGCGGGTCCACGCCCTTCTTGACGATGTAGTCCTGGTGGAAGACATGGCAGAAGAAGTGGCCGTAGTAGAGCTTGTGGACCATGTCGCGCGCGACCTCGGCGGGCAGTTGCTCCACCCATTCGCGGTCGTTGCGGCGCAGGGCCACGTCCAGGGCCACGATGTCCTCGACCTGGGCGCGGTGCACCTCGCGGTAGCGGATGGCCGCGCCCGCGATGGCGAAGCGGTGCAGGAAGGCCTTGCGCCCCTCGTCGGCATCGCACTCGAACCAGCCGCCCGTGGTGCTGCCGCTGAAGTGCCGCGTGAGGAATTCACGCGTGGCCTCGGCCGTGTCGTTGGACACACGCACCAGCAGGTGGTGCTCATAGCGGTCGCGCCACTGGCGCATGCGCGCGGGCAGGTGGCTGGGCAGCAGGTTGGTCAGCGCCTGGATCACGCGGTCGGTGACGCCGCGCAGGCCGAAGCGTTCGAAGAAGCCGTCCATGCGGCTCTTGAGGGCGAAGGCGGCCGGCACCCTGGCCGTGCCGAAGCGGTCGATCAGCAGGAAGGTGTCCTTGCCGTATTTCTCGCCGATGTCGTAGGCCGTGCGGTGGATGTACTCGCCGGCGATCGGCAGGCGCGGCAGCGCGGTCAGCAGCTCGCGGCGCACGGCCGTGAGGTCGTCGGGCGCATTGCTGCCTATATAGAAGACGGTGCTCGGCTCCTTGGGGAAGGTGTCCAGCCGCACGGCGAACAGGCACAGCTTGCCGGCCGAGCCCGAGGCCTCGAACAGGCGCGAGGGGTCGGCATTGAAGCGCGCGGGCGTGTCCTCGTCCACGGCGCGCACGGCATCGGCATAGCGCGGGTCGGAGGCGGCGCGCTGCGCATCGTGGGCGATGTCGGACTCGGTGTAGTCGCCGTTTTGCAGCCGCGTGAGGATTTCCTCGGGCGTGCGGCCCAGGGCGATGCCCAGGTGGTTGACGAGTTCCAGCGAGCCGTCGCCGCACACGCGCGCGTACAGCGCCAGTTCGGTATAGGCCGGGCCGCGCCGCACCAGGGCGCCGCCCGAGTTGTTGCAGATGCCGCCCAGCACCGAGGCGCCGATGCACGACGAGCCGATCACCGAATGCGGCTCGCGCCCCAGCGGCGCCAGCGCCTGCTCCAGCCGGTCCAGCGTGGCGCCGGGCAGGCAGACCACCTGGGCGCCGCCGCCAATGACCTGCACGCCGGTGATGCGCAAGGTGTTGATGAGCACGATCTCGCGGTCGTAGTCCGCGCCGTCGGGCGTGGAGCCGCCCGTCAGGCCCGTGTTGGCGGCCTGCATGATGACGATACGCCCGGCCGCCACGGCGGCCTGCACCACCTTCCACTGCTCCAGCAGCGTCGCGGGCCGCACCACGGCCAGCACCGGGCCCTCGCCCGTGCGGTGGCCCTTGCGGAAGCGGCGCGTGGCCTGGTCGTCGGTGAGCACATGGGCCGCGCCCACGGCCTGGCGCAGCTGCTGCAGCAGGGTTTCGCGGGACACCTGGGGCATGGCGGAGATGGACGGCGCGCTCATGCTTCGCGCACCAGCAGGTCACCGGTGATGTCTGCCACCTTGCTGACGCTGGTCAGCGTCATGGCCACGCGCATCTCCTTTTCCAGCAGCTCCAGCAGGTGCTTGACGCCGGCCTCGCCGGCAGCGGCCAGCGCGTAGATGAAAGCGCGGCCGATCATGGCGCAGTCGGCGCCCAGGGCGATGGCGCGCACCACGTCCAGGCCGTTGCGGATGCCGGAGTCGGCCAGGATCTTGATCTGGCCCTTGACCGCATCGGCAATGGCCGGCAGCGCGCGGGCCGAGGACAGCACGCCGTCGAGCTGGCGGCCGCCATGGTTGGAGACGATGATGCCGTCGGCGCCAAAGCGCACGGCGTCCTTGGCGTCCTCGGGGTCCAGGATGCCCTTGATGACCATGGGCCCCTTCCAGAAGGCGCGTATCCATTCGAGGTCCTTCCAGGAAATGGAGGGATCGAAGTTGGCGCCCAGCCAGCCGATGTAGTCGGCCAGGCCCGTGGGGCTGCCCCGGTAGGCCGAGATGTTGCCCAGGTCATGCGGGCGGCCCAGCAGGCCCACGTCCATGGACCAGGCCGGATGCGTGACCGACTGCCAGTAGCGGCGCATGGCGGCATTCGGGCCGCTCATGCCCGAATGCGCATCGCGGTAGCGCGCGCCGGGCACGGGCATGTCCACGGTGAAGACCAGGGTGGAGCAGCCGGCCGCCTGGGCACGCTCCAGCGCGTTCTGCATGAAGCCCCGGTCCTTGAGCACATAGAGCTGGAACCACATGGGGCGCTTGATCCTGGGCGCCACCTCTTCGATGGGGCAGACCGAGACCGTGGACATGGTGAACGGAATGCCATGGGCGTCGGCCGCGCGCGCGGCCTGCACTTCGCCGCGGCGGCGGTACATGCCCGTCAGGCCCACGGGCGACAGCGCCACGGGGATGGACAGTTTCTCGCCGAACAGCTCGATGCTGGTGTCCAGCCGGCTCATGTCCTTGAGCACGCGCTGGCGCAGCGCCACGGCGGCCATGTCCTCGACATTGCGGCGCAGCGTCTGCTCGGCATAGGCGCCGCCGTCGATGTAGTGGAACAGGAAAGGCGGCAGGCGCTTTTGCGCCGCCGCACGGTAGTCGGAGGTAGAGGAGATGATCATGATGGGTGTCTCATGTCTTTCGTATCAGGTCTGAAGTGGGCAGCAGCGCAGGCGCGGCGTCCAGAGGCAGCCGCATGGAGCGCTCGCGCCGCGCGCGGTCCTCGTCCAGGCGCTGGATGGTGGTGCGCACATGCTCCAGGTGCTCGCCGATGCATTCGCGGGCGCGCTGCGGGTCGCCGTCCAGGATGGCCTGCATGAGGCTCTGGTGCTGCACGGTCAGCTCCTGCAGGGTCTGGGGCGCGCTCAGGCGGAACATGTCGTGGCGGTTGCGTTCCACCGTGGACAGCACCACGGTGAACAGGCTGTGCATGACCTGCACCAGCACCAGGTTGTGCGAAGCCTCGGCAATGGCCAGGTGGAACTGCGCGTCGGCGCGCGCCGCCAGCTCGGCGTGGCCGCTTTGCTGGTGCTGGATCATCACCTCGAAGCAGCGCTGGATATGGTCCTTGTCCTGCGGCGTGGCGCGCTGGGCGGCCAGCCAGGCCGTGCTGGTCTCCAGCGCGTGGCGGGTTTCCAGCACGTCGTAGCGGTAGTGGGAGTCGGACTCCATCAGGCCGGCCAGCGGCCGCATGGCGTCCTTGAGCCAGTCCGCAGGCTCGGCAGCCGGCGCCGGCTCCTGCAGGTAAGTGCCATCGCCGCGCCGCGCCACCAGCACGCCCTGGCTGGTGAGTTTCTGTATCGCCTCGCGCACCGAGGTGCGCGAGACGCCCAGCTCGGCCGCCAGTTGCCGTTCCGCGGGCAGCCGCTGTCCGGGCTGCACTCCGCTGGCCTGCACCAGGACAAGCAATTTCTCGACAACTTGATCGGCAACGCGCATGGGGATTCTCAGAATTGGTTTTCAGTGATTCACGGCGCTATGCGCCAGCCTCATCGCATGAAACCCGCACTGCCCAAGCCAGGGACACCGAGCAAGGGCCGCCCCGCCGCGAGGGTGTCGTCCCCCTCCCCCGCGAAGCGGGTAGAGAGGGGGAAGGCGCGCAGCGACTCAGGGGGTGTTTCATGTCAATACCCCGGAATCATCCACGTAAACACATAGGCTTGCAGCGTCGTGATCACCCCGATGATCACGGCGAACATCAGGCTGTGCTTGACCGTGAAGCGGAACAGGTCCGACTCGCGCCCTGCCAGGCCCACGGCCGCGCAGGCAATGGCGATGGACTGGGGCGAGATCATCTTGCCCGTCACGCCGCCCGTGGTGTTGGCCGCCACCGTGAGCACCTGGGGCAGGCCCAGCTGCTGCGCCGTGGTGGCCTGCAGCGCGGCGAACAGCGCGTTGGCCGAAGTGTCCGAGCCCGTGAGGAACACGCCGATCCAGCCCAGGAAGGGCGAGAAGAACGTGAACGCCTGGCCCGTGTGTGCCAGCGCCAGGGCCAGCGTGGCCGACAGGCCCGAGTAGTTGGCCACGAAGGCGAAGGCCAGCACCATGCCGATGGAGTAGATCGGCACAGCCAGTTCCCTGAAGGTCTCGCCCAGCGTGGCCACGGCCTTGGCGGGAGACAGGCGCGTGAAGGTGATGGTGATCAGCGCCGCGATCAGGATGGCCGTGCCGGTGGCCAGCAGCCAGTTGAAGGTGTAGACCGCGCCGTAGGGCGCAGCAGCGGCCACGACGGGCGGCGTCTTCTCCACCAGGTTGTGCAGGAAGGGCACGGGGATGTTGATGACGGTGGAGGCCATCGGGCCACCTGCGGCGAACAGCGCCTTGAAGGGCTTGATGCTCCAGACCGTCACCATGGCCGTGAGGATGATGAAGGGCGACCAGGCCTTGATGATGGCGCCTGCTGTCAGCGGTGCACCGGAGGTGATGGCCGGTGCTGCAACTGCCGCAGCCTTGCCGCCCTCGCCTTCCGTGTCGAACCGGAAGATGCGCTTGGGCTGCCAGACCTTGAGGAACAGCGTCAGCGCCACCAGCGAGACGATGGCCGAAGTGATGTCCGGCAGCTCCGGGCCGATGTAGTTGGCCGTGAGGAACTGCACCACGGCGAAGGAGCCGCCGCCCACCAGCACCGCAGGCCAAGTTTCCTTGACGCCGCGCCAGCCGTCCATGATGGCCATCAGCCAGAACAGCACGAGCACGGTCATGAAGGGCAGCTGGCGGCCGGCCATCTGGCCGATGGCGAAGGCATCCACGCCCGAGACCTGCCCTGCCACGATGATGGGAATGCCCATGGCGCCGAAGGCCACGGGCGCCGTGTTGGCGATCAGGCACAGGCCCGCCGCATACAGCGGCTTGAAGCCCAGGCCCACCAGCAGCGCGGCAGTGATGGCCACGGGCGCGCCGAAGCCGGCCGCGCCCTCCAGGAAGGCGCCGAAGCAAAAGCCCACCAGGATGAGCTGCAGCCGCTGGTCGGGAGTGACCGACAGGATGGACGAGCGGATCACGTCGAACTGCCCCGTCTTGACCGAGATCTTGTAGAGGAACACGGCCGCCACGATGATCCAGGCGATGGGCCACAGGCCGTAGAAGAAGCCGTACACGGCCGAGGCCAGTGCCGCGCTCACGGGCATCTTGTAGAACAGCAGCGCCACGCCCAGCGCCAGCGCCACGGTGACGGTGCCAGCCTGGTAGCCCTTGAGACGGAACCTGGTCAGCGCCAGGAAGAAAAAGATGATGGGAATCAGCGCGATCAGCGCCGAGATCCAGATGTTCCCGGCGGGATCGTAGTTCTGCTGCCAGATGGTTTGCATGACCGTGTCTCTAGATGATGGGGAGGGCGCGGTAAGCGCCCCTTGTCGGCCACTCCCCCTCGTTGCAGCGTTGGCATGCGGTGCGATCCGCACAGGATGTCTGCTGGCTGGCTGCAACGGTGGGAGTGTTCCCCGCGCTGGCGCCTTGTGGGCCATTGGCAAATTGGTCCAACCAATTAAGCCAAAATTCAGACCATTGCGCGAAGTGGTGCGATTCTCAGAGCTTTCAAGTGGGCAGATGAACAGGGTAAACACCTAAAATAGTGCAGATAACGCACCAGGATATTTATTGGTCATACCAATAATGGATATTTTGGTGCAACGCATGTTCAAGTCCCCGGCCAGGCAAGGTCCCAGGCGGTGCACAAACGCGGCGCACGCGGGAAAAAGATCGGCGGCCGCGCTGTGCCGGCAGGTCCGCCGCTCAAGCCTGACGCTCCCCAACGGAAAAGCCCGCTCCCTACAATGCAGCCTCAGCGGTCGGTGTACCGCCCTTGTACCTTCGGCGCCCGGGTCAACCCCGGGCGCCCTATTAAACCGCCGTGTATCCGGACGGCGGTGGCTGATTGAACGGAGCCCATCCATGAACCACATTCCTGCGCGCCGCTCGGCGCTGCGCCAGGCGGCTGCCTGCGTGCTGGCCGCCTCCACCCTGTCCAGCCTGCCTGCGCTGGCCGCCGAACCCGCCGTGCTGCGCGTCTCGGCCATCCCGGATGAAGCTCCCACCGAGCTGCAGCGCAAGTTCGAGCCGCTGGGCAAGTACCTCTCGGCACAGACCGGCATGAAGGTGGTGTTCACGCCGGTGACCGACTACGCCGCCGTGGTCGAGTCGCTGGCCACGCGCAAGCTGGACCTGGCCTGGCTGGGCGGCTTCACCTTCGTGCAGGCCAAGATCCGCACCAACGGCACGGCCATCCCCATCGTGCAGCGCGAGGAAGACGCCAGGTTCACCTCCAAGTTCATCACGGCCAACCCCGCCATCAAGACCCTGGCCGACCTCAAGGGCAAGAGCTTTGCCTTTGGCGCGCCCTCGTCCACCTCGGGCAGCCTGATGCCGCGCTTTTTCCTGCAGCAGGACGGCATCAACCCCGAGAAGGACTTCAAGACCGTGGCCTTCTCCGGCGCGCATGACGCCACCGTGGCCTTCGTGGCCGCCGGCAAGGCCGAGGCCGGCGTGCTCAACGCATCGGTCTGGGACAAGCTGGTGGAGAGCAAGAAGGTCGATACCAGCAAGGTGCGCGTGTTCGCCACCACACCGCCCTACTTCGATTACAACTGGACCGTGCGCGGCGACCTGGACCCGGCCCTGGTCAAGAAGCTGACCGACGCCTTCCTGGCGCTGGACCCGGCCAAGCCCGAGCACAAGGCCATCCTGGAGCTGCAGCGTGCCGCGCGCTTCATTCCCACCCAGGCCTCGAACTACGAAGGCATCGAGGCCGCCGCCAAGTCGGCCGGCCTGCTCAAGTAAGCCGCAGCAGGCGCAATCCATGAGCTTTGAACTGCAAGGCGTGGGCCTGACCCACGCCGGCGGCGGCATTGCGCTGCGCGGCGTGACGCTGGCCGCACGCCAGGGCGAAGCCATTGCGCTGATCGGCCCCTCGGGCGCGGGCAAGACCACGCTGCTGTCCGTCATCGGCACGGCGCTGGCGCCCAGCCAGGGCCGGCACAGCGTGCTGGGCAACGAGGTGCCTGCGTCCAGCGCGGGGGCTCCCCGGCTGCTGCGCGCGCGCATCGGCACGGTGCACCAGGCGCCGCCCATACCGCCGCGCCAGCGCGTGGTCACGGCCGTGCTGGCCGGGCGGCTGGGCCGCTGGCCGGCCTGGAAGGCGCTGGCCTCGCTGCTGTACCCACAGGACACCGCTGGCGCGCGCGAGGCCCTGGCCCGCGTGCAGCTGGCAGACAAGCTGTTCGCGCGCTGCGACCAGCTCTCGGGCGGGCAGCTGCAGCGCGTGGGCATTGCCCGCGTGCTCTACCAGCAGGCCGAGCTGATCCTGGCCGACGAGCCCGTGGCCGCGCTGGACCCGGCCCTGGCCCTGTCCACCGTGCAACTGCTGGTGCACGAAGCCGCCGCGCGCGGCGCCACCCTGGTGGCCAGCCTGCATGCCGTGGACCTGGCGCTGGCCTGCTTTGCGCGCATCGTGGGCATCCGCGATGGCGCCATCGCCTTCGACCTGCCGGCGGCTGAAGTCACGCAGGAACACCTGCGTGCGCTGTATGTGTCCGAGCATGCTGGCGATGATCCCTCCCGCCCTGCGTGGACACCCGCGCCCGCCGCCTTTGCCGCACCGCTGTCCGCATCCGCATGCCGTTGAGTTCCGATCTGCACGCGCTGCGTGACCCCGCCGCGCCCCGCCGCCTCGGCGCCCTGGTGCTGGCCGCCGTCGTGCTGTGGCCGCTGTTCCAGGGCGCGGGCTTCAGCCTGGGCGCGCTGTTCGATCCCGGCAACCTGCAGGTCATCGGCCGCTTTCTGGCCACGTTTCTGCCGCCCGAGACCGGGCGCGACTTCCTGGGCTACCTGGGCCGCGCCACGCTGGAGACCCTGGCCATTGCCACGGCCGGCATGGCCCTGGCCTTTGTGCTGGCCGTGCCGCTGGCCTACCTGGTCACGGGCGCCGCGCGCGAGCGGCGGGCGCTCAATCCCGTCACGCGCGGCCTGCTCACCATTCTGCGCGGCGTGCCCGAGCTGGTCTGGGCCCTGGTCTTCGTGCGCGTCTTCGGCCTGGGGCCGGCCGCTGGCGTGCTGGCCCTGGGCCTGACCTATGGCGGCATGCTGGCCAAGGTCTATGCGGAAATCCTGGAATCGGCCGACCCCGCACCCGCGCGTGCCCTGGCGCAGGCCGGCGCGCGCCGGCCGCTGGCCATGCTGTACGGCCTGCTGCCCCAGGCCGCGCGCGAGCTGACCTCGTACACCGTCTACCGCTGGGAGTGCGCCATACGCGCCTCGGTGGTCATGGGCTTTGTGGGCGCGGGCGGCCTGGGCCAGCTCATGGACCAGGCCATGAAGATGCTCAACGGCGGCGAGGCCTCCACCATCTTGCTGACCTTCATGCTGCTGGTCTGGGGCGCCGACCTGCTCTCGCGCGGCCTGCGCCGCGCGCTGGACACGCCACCCGCCGCGCGTGCCAGCGCCTGGGGCTGGCGCAGCGCCCTCGCCTGCGCCGCCCTGGCGCTGGGCGTGGCCGCCAGCTTTGCCATGCTGGAGATGGACCTGCCCTCGCTGTTCACCGGCGCGGCGGGCCGGTCCATGCTGGAGTTCGTCATCAGCTTCTTCCCGCCCGACACCAGCGCCGAATGGCTGCGCAAGGTGGCCGTGGGCGTGTGGGAGACGCTGGCCATTTCCGTGGTCGGCACCCTGCTGGCGGCCGTGCTGGGCCTGCTGCTGGCGCTGCCGCGCTGGCGCGCCCCCTGGAGCCTGGTGCTCAACGTGCTGCGCTCCGTGCCCGAGCTGGTCTGGGCCACCATCACCGCCCTGGCCGTGGGCCTGGGCCCGTTCGCAGGCGCGCTGGCGCTGGCGCTGCACACGGCCGGCGTGCTGGGGCGCCTGTATGCCGAGGCCCTGCAGAACCAGCCCGCCGCCCCCACCCAAGCGCTGCGCCTGTCCGGCAGCGGCCGTGCCATGGCCTTCCTCTACGCGACGCTGCCCGGTGCCGCGCCGCAGTTGCTGGCCTATACGCTGTACCGCTGGGAGATGAACATCCGCATGGCCGCCATCCTGGGCTTCGTGGGCGCGGGCGGGCTGGGGCAGCTGCTGTACTTCGAGCTGTCGCTGTTCCACTATGCCCAGGCCAGCACCGTCATCATCGCCATGCTGGCGCTGTCCGTGGCCGTGGACTGGGCCAGCGCGGCGCTGCGCAGGCGCATGGGTTAGGTGGTGGAGGCCGCGGCGCCCTCGCCTTCCACCTCGACCAGGTAGTCGATCAGCGCCCGCAGCTTCAGCGGCACATGGCGCGTGGGCGCATAGACCGCATGCACCACGCGCGGCGCGTACTTGCCGCACAGCGTCCAGCCCGGCAGCACGGGCGCCAGCTGCCCGGCCTGCAGCGCCGCCTGCGCCGCAAAGTCCGCTACCACGCCGATGCCTGGCCCCTGCTGCAGCGCCTGGATGATGCCCAGGCTGCTGGCAATGGTGATGGGCGTATTCACCAGCAGACGCGTAGCGGGCGCGGCCGGCTGATGCCCAGCGCGCTGCGGACGCAATTCGACCTCGTTCTGGAACTGGCCGTAGCCCAGGCTGATGAAGGGATGCGCCAGCAGTTGCCCGGGCTCCGTGATCTGCGCATGCTGCGCCAGATAGCCGGGCGTGGCCACCAGCACATAGCGGATGGTCTTGAGCGGCCGCGCCACCAGCCCCGGCGCGATCTGGCCCGGCACGCTGATGCGCAGGCCCAGGTCCAGCCCCTCGGCCACCAGGTCCACCATGCGGTCCGTCATGTCCACCTGCACCTGCACCTCGGGCCAGCGCGCGCAAAAGCCCGGCAGCAGTGGTGACAGCCAGAGATCGCCCAGCACGGCCGGCGCGCTGATCTTCAGCAGCCCGCGCGGCTGCTGGCGCAGCTGGCCGGCCAGCGCCTGCACGGCCTGGGCATCCTCCACCAGCCGCAGGCAGGCCTGATGGATCTCTGCCCCCGCCTCGGTCAGCGACAGCGAGCGCGTGGTGCGCTGCAGCAGCCGCAGCCCGAAATGCGCCTCCAGCCGCCCCACGCTGCGGCTCACGGCCGAGGTCGTCAGCCCCAATTGCCGGGCCGCGCCCGCAAAGCTCTGGTGCTCCACCACGCGGGCGAAGACCAGCATTTCATCCAGGGGCATGGCGGTATCGGGCAAGGCGCTACTCCGGTCTTTGTTGCATGGCATGCAATATTAATTTGAATGACTCATGGATTGTTGATTGATTGCAAGGTCCGCAAGATACGGCCATGCGCTCCATACCGAAGCGCGCCCAGGAATCGACACCATGTCCCACAGCCCCAGCCTCACCTCTGCAACCTCAACCACGCGGCCCCGAGCCAGCCAGGGCGGCACCTGGCGCATGCTGCTGGCCATGGCGCTGTCGGGCACCATCGGCCTGCTGGTCGTGGAAAGCGCGCTGCCGCCGCTGCTGGTCGTATTCGCCCGGTGCGTGCTGGGTGCACTGGGCCTGGGCCTGTGGCTGGCCTGGCGGCGCGAATGGGTCGCCCCTCAAGGCCGTGAATGGCTGTGGCTGGCTGGCGGCGGCATCGCCCTGGTGCTCAACTGGGTCGCCCTCTTCAGCGCCTACCACTACAGCTCCATCGCCGTGGCCACCGTGGTCTACCACGTGCAGCCCTTCATGCTGCTGGCTCTGTCGGCGCTGCAGGGCGAGCCCGTCGAACGCCGCAAGCTGCCCTGGCTGCTGCTGGCCCTGTTGGGGGTGGCGCTGAGCAGCGGCCTGGTCGGGCTGGATGGCATGGATGCATCGCATGCTGGAACAGGCGCCTGGATAGGCGTGGCCCTGGCCCTGCTGGCCGCCGCTCTCTACGCAGGCACCACGGTCGCCACGCGCCGCCTGGGCCACATGCCCTCGGCCCAGATCGCCATGCTGCAGATGCTTGCGGGCGGACTGGTGCTGAGCCTGTGGGCCCTGCCCCTGCTCACCCATATCGCCGCAACCAGCCCTCAATTGCTGTCAGCGCGCGCCGCCTCCATGGTGCTGACCCTGGGACTGGTCCATACGGCCTTCATGTACACGGTGATGTATGCCGCATTCCAGCGGCTGCCGGCGCCCGCCATTGCGGCACTGTCCTTCGTCTACCCCGCCATGGCCTTGCTGGTGGACCTGGCCTGGTTTGGCGCCGTGCCGTCGGCGGCGCAGTGGGTCGGGATGGGCTGCATCCTAGTCGCAGTCGTGGGCCATCGCGCAGGCATTGCATTGCGTCGCCATTGAGCCCCCTGTGAATTCCGGGGATTTACGGAATTCATCCATCCTTCATGAAATCCACCCAATTGTTTCAATATATTTCCAATAAAGAGGCGCACAGTACATTTCGAATTATTTTTATCCCTTCAGCCCGTATGCTCTCCCGGCTTTCCGCCATTCGCATTCATTCAGCCGGAATACAGAGGGAGAAATAATTGGCCACTATCGAAAAAGGATTGATGGTAGACAAAAGCGTCGAAGTCAAGACCTATCCGTCCATAGAGCACGGCGCCTTGCTGTCCGTCACCTCCATCGTGCTGCACCGCACTGACTCGTCCACGGCCGCCAGCGTGCTCAATGCCTACAAGAGCGGCCAGAAGACGGGGGCGCACTTTCTGATCGAGAAGGACGGGAAGATCTACCAAACCGCCAGTCTGGAAAAGATCTGCTGGCATGTGGGAATTCTTCAGCCGCGCTGCGTCAACGAGAGCACCTGCGATCCCACGGAACTCAAGAACATCAATGCCCTGCTGCACCAAAAGGGCCTGAGCTTCAGCAAGCGGGCCAAGAATGTGTCATCGCACGAGAACACAAAGGCCTATCCGTTGCGTTATCCAGCCAACAGCGACTCCGTGGGCATCGAGGTGGTGGGCCGTTTCCTGCCGTCGACCAAGGACTACGAGGCGCCCACCCAATCGCAGCTTTTCCAGACCAAATGGCTGACCCAGCAATTGGTGGACCACTACAAGCTCAAGCTTCTGTCCGATGTCTACTCCCACGGCGCCATTGCCCGCAAGGAAGCGACCGAAGGCGCCCAATTGCTGCGCTACATCTTCACGGGAGCCTGAGCCATGCCATCCAGCCAGCTTTTCAACAATCCCTCTCGCAGCCTGCGCATTGCCGCCTGGGCTGCCGTGATGCTGTGCCTGCATGCGCCGCTGCAGGCCTCATCTACATCCACATCCACGCCCACGCCCAAACACGCGGCCAAGGCGGCACCCATTTCCGTCATCGGCCCGGTCACCCGTTCCGTAGGCTCGGGCGAGACCATGGGATGCGAGAAAGTCAGCCTGGACGCCGCCGACGTGGCCCGCTATTTCGCGACGGCAAAGCAAGTCTCGGCTGGCAGCTTCCATGAGGAATCCATCATCCTGCCCTGCAGTTTCAGCGGACGGCTGCTGCGCTCGGGCAAGGTCTATGAATGGAACATCAACGCCGCCGGCGCCGGCTACCTGCGCAGTGAAGATGGTGAACAGGACCTGCGCTACCTGTGCCGCAAGGCCTGCGAGAAGGCATTGCCGCAGTTGACGGGGCTTTGACCTGTTGTTCAGACATTGTCTGCACGGGCGTCTTATCGCTCCCATTGAGTGGTGCCACATCCTCCTGTCAAACACAGCGGATACGATGGCGCCTCCCACAATATTCCCAACAGACCATGGAACGACTGATTTCCCAAGGAATGCATGCCTTCAGCCAGGGCGACCACGCGCGAATGCATGCGCTATGGTCTGGCACCACGGTTTTCAGCCATCTGGACAATGAAGCGATTGCCAGCCTCTTGGCCAGCATTCAGGCCACTGCCGAATCAGGCCAGGGTAGCGAATGGTCATGGCTGATGCTGTGCCTGGTGTATCTCGATTCCAGTGACCAATTCACCGAGGACCGCGGTATGGCATTGCGCCAGGTCGGCGAATGGGCGCAGCGCGCACTGGCAATGTCACCAGGCAATGCCTATGGACACCGCTATTTGGGCAGTGCCCACTATTGGCTGGACGAACCCGAGCCCGCGCTGGCCGCCTACCGCAAGTCTCATGCCTTGCAGCCCCAGGCGGACTTGCAAGCCCGCATTTTCGAGATGGAGCATGCCGTGCCCTGGCGCAGCATCTTTTCCTATCCCGAGTTGGCTGATAGCCCGGCGGCACCCGACTACTACACGGCCGGCGTGACCGTGGGCAAGTGGAAGCGCCCCGACACGGATGCAGCAGCCCTGCAGGAAATCGAGCGCCTGCAGACCACACTCTACGAACGCTGTCTGGAGCGCTTCGCCAGCGCCGGCACGCCGGCAAACGGCCAGGAGGCCGCGCCCGCCGCGCTGGACATCCACACCTATGCCATGTGCTGCAACAACCTGGGCGTGCTGTACAACGCGCAGGAACAGTACGAGCAGGCGGCCGCCGTCCTCGAAGCCGGGCTGCAGCAGACCTGTTTCCAGGCCCTGCTGGAAAACTTGCGCCATGCCTATCGGCAACTGGGGAACCGCAAGCAAGCCACCGACCTGTCCCTGCTGCTGATGGAGGACTACGCGCTTGACACCGGCCTGTATCTGGACTGCGCGCAGACCGCGTGCGCCTATCTCAACGAGACCAGCCACCACCAGGACGTCCTCGACATCGTGGCCGAAGCCGAGCGCCGCTATGCGCAGCTTTCGCCTCAGCAACAGCAAGCGCCATGGGAAGTTCGCAGCATGAGCTTCGTTCATGCGCACAAGGTCACCGCCCTCAGGGCCCTGGGCCAGCTCAAGGCCTCGCACCTTCAGCCTGAACTGGTCGAGATCGCCCTGCGCCACGATCCGGACGATGCCCAACTGCTCGGCATACGCGCCCACATGCAGGGAGCCCGGCAGCAGGTGGGTGGAAAAGGCAGATTCTGGTCGCGCCTGTTCGGCTGAACCACACCGGGCGACCGGGCCACCAAGAAATGTAGGCCACCCAAGATGCTGGCAACCCTCAAAAGACCCCCAGCGCCAGCCCGGCCCCCATCGCCTCCCCCAGCGCCCGGCACTGTTCCAGCTCAGTTGCGGCAATCTGCTTGGGCGCCAGGATGGCTTCGGTGGTCTGGGCGTGGGTGCAGATGATCAGGGGCTCGGCCACGGGCTTGAGGCGCCAGCCGGTGGCGATGCGGGCGATCTGGCGGGCTGCATTCTGGCCGTCGCTGCCGGCGCAGATGAGGCTGGCATAGGGCCGGCCGTTGATGCGGTCCAGCGCCGCGTAGTAGCTGCGGTCGAAGAAGTCCTTGAGCTGGCCGCTGATGGCGGCCAGGTTTTCCGGGGTGGCGAAGAGGTAGCCGTCCGCGGACAGCACATCGTCGGGGCCGGCCTCGCAGGCGTGCAGCAGGCGCACCTGCACGCCCTGGCCTTCGGCCGCTGCGCCGTCGCGCGCGGCCTCGGCCATCTGGCGGGTGCCGCCGGTCATGGAGTGGTAGACGATCAGCAGGGTCTTGCTTGCGTTCATGCCTCAAGCATAGAGCGCGGCCCGCCCAGCCACCGCGCCGACCTCAGAAATCCATCGATGCCGACACCACGAAGGTGCGCGGAATCATCGGCGAGACGGCACCCCAGGACGTGACACCGGCCCAGGCCTTGCGGTCGGCCACGTTCTGCACTGTGGCGCGCAGCGTGGTCTTGCGGCCCGCGATGCGGGTGGCATAGCGCAGGCCCAGGTCGGTGCGTGTCCAACCCGGGATGCGCAGGCGGTTGGCCTGGTCCACGAACTGGGCGCCGGTGTAGGCCAGGTCGCCGACCAGGGTCAGGCCCTCAAGGGCGGGCACATCCCATTCCACGCCCAGGTTGGCCAGCAGGCGCGAAGTGCCGATGGGCCGGTTGCCCACCAGCGCAGGCGTGGCCGAGCGCGTGATCTCGGGCTTGAGCCAGGTCACGCCACCGAGCAGGCGCAGGCCGCGCGCGGCCTCGCCGTAGGCATACAGCTCCATGCCCAGGTTGCGCTGCTCGCCGTTGGTCTTGTAGACGCCCTGGTCCAGGCCACCGCTGGGTTTTTCAATGCTGAACAAGGCGGCCGTGGCCATGAAGCTGCCGAAGTCGTACTTGCTGCCCACTTCGTACTGGCGGCTCTTGTAGGGGCGCAGCACCTCGCCGTAGTTGCTGGCGGCGGGCGGGGCGATGTCGCCCTTGCTCAGGCCTTCGATGTAGTTGGCGTAGAGGCTCCAGTTGGGCGCCTGGCGCCAGACCACGCCCACGGCGGGCGTGGTCACGCTCTCGTCGTAGACATTGGCGGTGCCGCCTGTGAGCACGTTGTAGTTGGTGGACTTGATGGCCTGGTGGCGCAGGCCCAGCGACAGTTGCAGCCTGTCCTGCAGCAGCGAAAGCGTGTCCACCAGGGCCAGGCTGGTGTTGCGGTTGTCATGAATGCGCGGAATGGCCGAAGGCCGCGCAATGCTTTGCGGCGCATGGGCAACAGGCGCATAGATGTTGGACGCCACCGCCGAGCCCGCCTGCAGCGCACGGTGGAAATCCTCGCGGTAGCTGGCCAGCTGCAGCGTGACCGAATGCTTGACACCGGCCAGCGCAAAGCGCGAGCGCAGGCCCGCGTCGATGGTGCTGCGGTCCACGTCGAACACCGCATAGGTGGGCGTGATGCTGGTGGCACCCGCCGCACTGGTCAGGCGCGGGGCGGAGTCATAGATGCGGTCCACATTGGCGCGCGACTGGCCGATGTTGGCGAACAGCGTGAGCTGCTGCGTGAGGTCCAGCTCGGTGCGCAGCAGCACGGCGCGCTCGCGATTCCTGGACCATTCCCAGGGCTGGGTCACGTTGAGTGTGCCGTCGGGCGCAGCAGGCATGGAGGAGAGCCCCGTGGGCATGATGGGCCGGCCCACGCCGTCGATGCGCTCGTCCTGCGAGAGCAGGTCCAACGTGGCGCGGAAGCGCTCCACCTCGTAGTCCAGCGCCACGGCCAGCACATGGCCGTCGGTGCTTTGATGGTCCATGGACGTATCGCCGCCGTACTTGCTGGCGTTCACACGGATGCCGTACTGGGCCTCGTCGCCAAAGCGCCGGCCCAAGTCGGCATGGGCACGCCAGAGGCTGTCCGAAGTCCAGCCCGTGGTCAGCCGCGCCACATCTTCATTGGCGCGCTTGGGAGCGATGTTGATCACCCCGCCCACCGAGCCGTTGGGCGACATGCCGAACAGCAGCGCGCCGGGCCCCTTGACCACCTCGATGCGGTCCACGTACTCGGTGCGCACGCGGTAGTTGGGGGCAATGCCGTAGATGCCGTCAAAGGCGATCTCGCCCGAGTTGCCTTCCCAGATCGGAAAGCCCCGGATATAGAGGTTGTCCACGTTGCCGCCCGGCAGCACGGTGTAGCGCACGGAAGGGTCGCGGTTCACCGCCTCGGCGATGGTGCCGGCCTGCTGGTTGCGCACGGCCTCGGACGTGTAGCTGGTGGTGCTGAACGGCGCCTGCATGTTGCCGGTATTGCCCAGCACGCCCAGGCGCACGCCCTTGGCCACCTGCCCGCCGGCGTAGGGTGCGGGCAGCAGGCTCACATACTGGTCACCGGCCGTCACGGTGATCTCGGACAGGCGGTGCGCATTCTCAGGCGCGTTGGCCGCAGCGGGAAGCAGCGTCAGCGTGCCGCCCTCGATGCGGCCCTGCAGGCCGCTGCCCTGCAGCAATGCCACCAGGCCCTGGCGCACATCGTGGCTGCCGTTGAGCGCCGGGGCCTGCCGGCCCTGCACCAGTTCGGAGGAGTAGGTGAGCTGCAGCCCCGCCTGGCGCGCAAACTGGCTCAGCGCCTGGGCCAGCGGCTGGGCCGGCACGTCGAAGGACACCGATTGCGCGGCGGCCAACTGCAGTTGCAGGCCCAGCACCAGGCCTGCACATGCATGAAAAACCGCTGTGCGGCGGAGGCGGAATCGGAATCGGGAGGACTTGGGAGCGGACATAAGGACTTTCTGGAAGACAGGCTCATTGCGAATCGCCGGCACAGGCAGGGCGCCCGGCCTTTCATATGCAAATACGAGTCACTCCCAAAAACCCTGAAAAAAACTTCACGGCTCCGCGCGCCCGCCGCGCCGCGCAATCCGCAGGCCGCCGTCGTCCAGCACGCTGACCTGCACCGGGGCGAACTGCGGCAGCCCGCGCAACCATCGCTCGGTCTGGGCAATGCGCACATGGCCGCTGATGGCCAGTTGCGCCGCGCCCTCCTCCACCACCAGTCGGCGCCGCGTGTAGCGGCCCAGACGGTGGACGACGCGGCCCAGCGGTTCCTGCTCGAAGACCAGCTCGCCCTCGCGCCAGGCCGCGGGCCGTTGCTGGAGCTGCGGCTGCCAGGCAGCGCCGTCGGCATCTCCTGCCCCGCCGTCCAGGGGAATGCGCAGCGACTGGCTGTCCTGCAGCAACTGGCTGCGTCCGGTGGCCGCATGCTCCACCCGCACCTGGCCCGACTCCACCTGCACGCGCACCGCATCGGGCTCCAGTTCCACGCCAAAGCGCGTGCCCAGCACGGTCACGCGCAGGGGGCCGGCCTCCACCACAAAGGGCCGTGCCGCATCGCGGGCCACGGCAAAGAAGGCAGCGCCTTCCAGCAGCTGTGCCTGTCGCAGGTCGGCACGGTAGGTCAGCGCCACGCGGCTGGCGGCGTCCACGCGCAGCACGCTGCCATCGGGCAGCTCCAGGCTGCGCTGCACGCCCGTGGCGCTGGCCAGTTCACCTTGCCACAGCACGCGGCGGCTCCACATCTGCCAGGCAGGCCAGGCCGCGCAGGCCATGCCAGCCACGCCCAGCAGTGCGCCAAGGGCACGCCGCCGCCGCTTTCTGGAAGAGGCCTGCAAGCCCGCCTCCACCCCGCCGCGCCAGCGCAGCAAGGCGGCTTCCAGGCAGGCATCGGCCTGCATCAGGTCACGCTCCACGGTGTTCAGGGAGACCTGCAGACGCCGGGCGATGTCGGCCTGCCGCTCGCCATGCAGGCGGTGGGCCAGCAAGGCGGCCTGCATGCGCTCGGGCAGGTCTGCAATCGTGCGCTCCACCACGGCCAGTGCCTGCCGGTACATGGCGCGGTCGGCCACATCGCCTTCGGCCTCGGGCTGCAATTGCGCCCAGTCGTCCATGCAGCGCTGCTGCGCACCGCGCTGGCGCAGCCTGTCTATCGCCAGATGCTTGGCCGTGGCAAACAGGTAGGCCCGCGCGGCTTCGAGCGTGGGCGAGCTGCCATCGGGCAGCTGCGGCGGCGCATCGGCCAGGCGCAGCCAGGTTTCCTGGGCCAGCTCCTGCGCCTCATCACGGCTGCCGGTCTTGCCGGCCAGATAGGACACCAGTTGCTGCTGGCAGGCACAGAAAAGCTGGTGCCAGCGCGCAGCGGTCCAAGAAGCGGAAGGGGTGGGCATGGCCGGGGAGAGGTGATGAATCGACAACGAGAATGACTATCATTCTAATTTTGTTTGATCCAGGCTGGCTCGGCGGATTGGCCATCGAAGGCAAACTGTCCCCCATCAACATCCGGACCACATGCCCATGATCTTCCTGGCGATCACACCTACCGGCCTGGCACAGGCACTTCGCGCCGCCACCGAAAACGACGCCATCTGGAGCGGCAGCGACGCGATTTCCGAGGCCGACTACGCCGCCCGACAATGGCCCAACCTCAGCCGCTTTGCCTACTCGCTGGAGGACCGCGTTTTGATCGACGATGCCGTGTCTACCATTGAGGAACACCACCCGGGGCATACGATCTGGGTCGAGGCATCTTCCCTGCGATAGCGGGTTCTCTGGTCACCACCTTGAGGGCTTCAATTGAAAGCTTTTCTTCAATTCCTGGCAGCCATACTTTTGTCCACTGCAAGCCACGGCATGGGACACGTTGCCAGCCAAAGTGCGCTACCGCATCAAAACAAGGACGCGGAATATTTATCCGCCTACGAATGGAACCTGCAACAGGCTTTCGATGCCGTAGGCAAAGAGAAAAAGAATTGGAAAATACCAGACAGCCCCCCAATAAAGCTCTGGTTCTCCAAAGATGGAGATTTCGGCACACGGATATGCAATTTCATGAGCTGGAAATATGAGATGGATGCCGATGGAGGCTTCCAGATCAAGCCCGGCTTCTACACGATGGTCGGGTGTCCCGAGCCATTGATGGAGCTGCAAAAATGGGCGAGTGACTTACTGTCAAGGAAATTCCACTACACATTGACAACGGCAATCGCCAACGCACCGCCCCATCTGCAACTGCGCCTTGCCGATGGCAGCCGCTGGGAATTGAACGGCGAACCCACACCAATAACGAAGTACGGAAGTGAGGGCCAGCCGATTCTTCTGGAAGTCGAAGCGCAACATGTGCCGTGCAATGACAACACAGCCAATGGAACCGAGTGCCTGCGCGTTCGAGAAGTCAATTGGCATGTTCGCAACGGTAAAGGCGAATTCCACAATCATGGAAAATGGCAGAATTTCAAATTGACGGCGATTGATGGCTATTCACATCCACCGGGCTGGCACGGTGTTCTGAATGTCACTCGCTTCAAGTTGAAGAATCCCCCGTCCGGCGAAATGGCATTTGCCTATCTATTGCAGGGAGAAACAACCCGATTCTCCCAATAGAAACGCCATGCTTGCCTACGCGCCCAACCCCAGAGTCATTTCCCGAGCCACCTGCGCAGCCTCCCTGCGCCTGACCTCGGCCTGATCGACAAAGCCGCAATCCAGCGATTCGGCGTTGGTGCACATGGTTTGCAATGCGCGGAAGATGGCTTCCCGGCAATGGCCGCTACCACCTCAACGCCGCCACCCTCAGCGCATCCACCGCCATATCGATGAAGGCCCGCACGCGGTGCGCGGCATGGCGCCCTTCCCGGTGCACCACATGAATCGGTAGCGGCGGCCGCTCGAAGGGCTCCAGCACCAGGCGCAGTGCGCCGTCCTGCACGGGTTTGGCGATCTGGTAGAGCGGCAGGCGCGTGATGCCTTGCCCGGCCAGGGCGCAGTCTGCCGCAGCCTCGTTGGTCATGGACATGAGGCGCGGCTGCAGGCGCACGGCCAGGGCCTTGTCGCCTTCGAGAAACCGCCATTCGGGCGTGGAGGTGAGGCCGGATGCGGTGATGGTGGTGTGCTGCGCAAGCTCCTCGGGCCGCTGGGGCACGCCGTGGCTGGCCAGGTATGCGGGCGAAGCGCATAGCACCTGCCGCACGCTGCCCACGCGGATGGCCTGCAGCGAGGAGTCGGGCAGATCGCCGATGCGCACGGCCACGTCCACGCCCTCGTCCACCAGGCTGACCACGCGGTCCACAAACCAGCAGTTGACGTCCACCTCGGGAAACCGGCCCAGGTAGTCGTGCACCACGGGCAGCACGTGCATGCGCCCGAAGTTCACGGGCGCCGTGAGCGTGAGCCGGCCACGCGGTGCGGCGTGGGCGCTGGCGGCATGCTCGTCGGCCTCTTCCAGCTCGGCCAGGATGCGGCGGCAGCTGTCGGCGTAGGCCGTGCCGGCCTCGGTCACGCGCACGAAGCGTGTGGTGCGCGTGAGCAAGCGCACGCCCAGGCGCTCCTCCAGGTCGGAAACCGCGCGCGTCACCACCGAAGGCGAGACCTTGAGCCGACGTGCGGCCGAGGCGAAGCCGCCCGTGTCCACCACTGCGAGAAATGCCGTCATGGACTGGAAGCGATCCATCTGTGCCTGCCTTGTCTGTGTCGTATGTCTGCCCGGCTGCGAGCGGCCCGCGCAGGACTGCCCAGGTTTGCCCAGGTTTGCGCCGGCGCTTTGTTCGCGTTCCCGCAAGAGTGACTTGCCGCCGCCAGGGATTCTAAAGATGCGGGCGGAGAAGGAGGATACGTCCCGTGGCGCCGACAACAGGCGCCTTCACCAACCCCAAGGAACCGCAATGAAGCTCTACCACTTCCCCCTGTCCGGCCACGCCCACCGCGCCCGCCTCTTCCTCGGCCTGCTGGGCGTGGAGCATGAGCTGGTCCATGTGGACCTGGCCAACGGCGCGCAGAAGAAGCCCGAATTCCTGGCGCTGAACCCGCTGGGCCAGGTGCCGGTGCTGGATGACAACGGTACGGTGATTGCCGACTCCAACGCCATCCTGGTCTACCTGGCGCGCAAGCTGGACCGCCAGGACTGGATGCCCCTGGGCGCCCGGGCCGAGGCCGAGATCCAGAAATGGCTGAGCATCGCCGCCGGCCCCATTGCCTTCGGCCCCGGCTGGTCACGGTGTTCAAGGCCTCCTTCCAGGCCGAGGAAGTGATAGCCCGCGCCCACGCCATCCTCGGCAAGATCGAGGCGCAATTGACCACCCGCCCCTTTCTCACCGGCAGCGCGCCCACGATTGCCGACGTGGCCCTGTACAGCTACATCGCCAGCGCGCCCGAGGGCAATGTGGACCTGCAACCCTACCGCGAGGTGCGCGCCTGGCTGGGCCGCATTGAGGCGCTGCCGGGCTTCGTGGCATTCGCCCAGACACCGGCCGGCCTGCGGGCCTGAGTGCCTGAGCCACACCTCACCTGAAACCCCGGCAAAGGAGCGCACCATGCACCCGCAACCCCTGCAAAACCCCGCCTCGCCCTGGCATGCGGGCGAACTGGCGATCCAGCAAAGCGTTGGCGTCGTGGGCCGCATGGACATGCCGGGCCGCAAGTTCCTGCGCCCCTTCCTGCTGGACCAGCACCGAGAGTTCTATCCGCTGCTGCATTTCGTGGTGCTGGGCAGCGTGGATGCGCAAGGCGACGCCTGGGCCACGGTACGGGCTGGTGAGCCGGGCTTCCTGCACTCTCCCGACCCGCTGACCCTGCATGTGGCGGCGGGCCGCGATGCGGCCGACCCGGCCGAGCCGGGCCTGGCCGATGGCCATGCCGTGGGCCTGCTGGGCATGGACCCCATGACGCGCCGGCGCAACCGGCTCAACGGCACCGTGCGGCGCAAGACAGGCGTTGATGGGGCGGACGCCTTCGACATCGGCGTGGTCCAGAGCTTCGGCAACTGCCCGCGCTATATCCAGAACCGCAGCGTCCGGTTCGTCCGGCCTGCGGGCGAGCCCACGCAGGTGCCGGCGGTCGAACTGGCATCGCTGGACCCGCGCGCGCGGGAGCTGATTGCGCAGGCGGACACGTTCTACGTGGCGTCCTACGTTGATGGGGAGGATGGCCTGCGCCAGGTCGATGTCTCCCACCGTGGCGGCAAGCCGGGCTTTGTGCGGATCAACGCCGATGGAACGCTGACCATCCCCGACTTCTCGGGCAACCTGTTCTTCATGACCCTGGGCAACTTCCTGGTCAATCCCAAGGCGGGCCTGCTGTTCATCGACTCCGAAACCGGGGAAATGCTGCAGATGACGGGCGAGGCCAGCGTCATTCTCGACTCCCCGGAAATCGCCGCTTTCGAGGGTGCCGAGCGCCTGTGGACCTTCAAGCCCCGCCGCATCGTGCGCAGGCCCGACGCCCTGCCGCTGCGCTGGAGCATGGCGGCCGACGGCTGGTCGCCCCACCTGCAGATGACCGGAAGCTGGGCCGATGCCAGCCAGCGCCTGGCCGCCGCCCGGCTGGGGCGGCAGTGGCGGCCGTTCCGGGTGGCGCAGGTCGTGGATGAGAGTTCCACCATCCGCTCGCTCTACCTGGAGCCGGCCGATGGCATGGCCACGGTGGCCCCCCTGGCCGGCCAGCACCTGCCGCTGCGCCTCACACTGGCGGACGGCAGCCACCTGCAGCGCACCTATACGCTGTCGCTGGCGCCTTCGGACGGGCGCTTGCGCATCAGCGTCAAGAGGCAAGGCCGCGCATCCAGCCATCTGCATGGCCTGAAGCCCGGCGATCTGGTCGAGGCCCGTCCGCCCGCTGGCAGCTTCACCGCCGATGCGGCCCTGCGCCGCCCCGCCGTGCTGCTGGCCGCGGGCATAGGCATCACGCCCTTGCTGGCCATGCTGCGCCACATCGTCCACGAAGGCCGGCGCACCCGCAGCCTGCGGCCCACCTGGCTGTTCCAGGCGGCTCGCACGCGCAGCGAACGGGCCTTTGACACGGAGATTGCCGAACTGGTGAAGGCCGGCAATGCCGAGGTGCACTGGGTGCGAACGCTCAGCCAGCCCGGCACGGCAAAGGCCGGCCGCGACTACGACCATGAGGGCCACATCGACATGGCCCTGTTGAAAGCCACCCTGCCCTGGGACGACTACGACTTCTACCTCTGCGGCCCGGACGCCTTCATGCAGGCCACCTATGACGGCCTGCGCGAACGCAACGTGCCCGACGAGCGCATCCACGCAGAAGCCTTCGGTCCCTCGGCCCTGAAGCGCTCCATGGCAGGCGCAGCACCCGCCGCCGAACTGCCTGCACCCGCCACACAGCCTGTCCGCATCATCTTTGCCGACTCGGCCAAGGAAGCGCGCTGGAAGCCCGGCGACGGCAGCCTGCTCGAAGTGGCCGAGGCCCGGGGGCTGGAGCCCGCCTTCGGCTGCCGGGGCGGCAGCTGCGGCGACTGCCGCACGCGTGTGCTGCAGGGCGGGGTGACCTATGCCTCGCCACCCTCCTTCGCCGTGCCAGCGGGCGAGGCCCTGATCTGCTGCGCCGTGCCTGCGCAGGGGACGGGGGAGGCTTTGCATCTGGGGTTGTGAGGGGCCTGTCTCTGCGCGCTTTCCACATCAGGACATGCCGACGGCAAAAGGCACATCAGCGATTGCTGCCCAATGCCTCGCTGCATCTAGCTTTCTATCTGGACGAGTATCGATTCATCAAGCTCTATGACTTCAAACAGGCCCTGACCCCGCTCATAGACCTCCCCTGACAGGAACCGAACCACTTTCTGGCCGATGTGCATGCACATCTCCACGACAAAGCCATCTGCATCCCGGCGCATGTCTTTTATCCGCACAAGACCCAAGGGCAACTCAGCCAGCAGTCGGTCACGGTAACCAATGGATGCAGGCACGCCGGGACCCGACTCAGACGCCTCTGGAGTCACAAGGTACAGGCCGTGAAACCCGCTGCCATCGTCGATACGGGAAAGCATTGACCAGACACGTCCGTCCATCAGTTGGATCCAAATCTCGATGAACTGGAGATAGGGCACCTGCGGATGGCTCCAGACTGCTTCGCCAGGTACCCAGTGCTGCCGACCTGATTCATCCATATCCCAGCGGCCGCCTTCGGCCAACGCCATCTCGCAAGCTCGCCAGCCCACAATCACCTGCTGGTCGAGATCCTGAAGGGACGGGAACTGGCGCGGCCCCAAGGGCTGGATGGAGCTCCCGGGGGCCGGCTCGGTGTCGTCGATATGGACTACCGCGAACCCTTCCTGCTCACTCGGCGGATCGAACATGGCAAACACGCTGCGAATGGCCTGCTCCGGCACTTGGTGATCGGCTCGCCGCTGCGTGTTCCTCCGCAAGGCGGTCTGCAAATCGGCTTTGAGCCAAATACAGACTACGGGCACGCCATGTGATCTGGCAATCTGAATGGCACGCTCACGATGCACCGTCTTCGGAAGGGCGGCATCAAAGAACACCGCATCACCACCCAACGCTGCGGCGTTCTGTTGAATCCAGCTGCTCTTGCCTGCAGCTTGCACCCCCACCACCACATAGAGCTTGGTCGCGGGCGAGCTGACAGACAGTGCTTTGTCCAAGTCCCGGTACGCCAACTCCCATGCGGCAGCACTGCGTTCCGTGGTGAACAGGCGACCTTGTTCTGTTTCCAGATAGTGGTCTGGATTGATGTGCTTTGTGGTTTCCATGAATGACCAAGGCTTTATGGAGGAGCAATGTAACTGTGCGCCGCACCACACGGTCACCAGACAAACGGCGTTGCCAAGGCCAATGGTCTTCATCGATACACTCGCTGCAATTCCGGCGCCGGCCATCTACACCGCAACTCCCAAGCCCCTGCCCATGAAACTCGCCGTCCACCTGCTACGCCTGCCGTCCTTGGTTCTTGCCTGCTACATCGGCGTAGCCAGTGCACAGCAAACCACACCATCACCGGGCACCTATGTCCGCAAAGGCGGGGGTGGCGATCTGGTGGTGCAGGCTGGCGGCAAGTTCCACATCCAGACCGTGGGAGCCAATGGCCATACCTGTGAGCTGGAAGGCACCATCACCAACGGCCGGGCCAGGATGGCGAATTCGGCCTGCGCCGTGGACTTCACGCCTGCCGGTCAGCGCGTCGGGGTCGACACGGCCACCGCCGATGCATGCCGGGACTTCTGCGGCATGCGGGCCTGGTTTGGCGGCGATTACCTTCGGCCCACACCCGGCTGCACGGACAAGGCCATTGCCGCATCGCGCAGAAACTTCAAGCGCGCGTACGACGCCAAGGACTACCGCCTGGCGCTGACCACGCTGGCGCCGGTGCTGCAGGACTGCGATGAGGTGCTGACCGGCGTTACCAAGGGCTGGCTGCGCAACGACCTGGCGCTGGCGCAGCTTCGCTCGGGCGACGCAGCCGCCTGCCGCCAGACCCTGGCCCCGCTGGCCGAGGAAGCCGGCAAGACGGATCAGGAACTGCGCGAGGCCTATCCACCCACCGATGCCGATGTGGTGCTGCCCATGCTCAAGGCTGCGCGCACCAATCTGCGCTTGTGCAGTTGAGCGGAGCCATCGCCATGAAAGATCCCGCATCGCCCAACGCAGGAGTCTCCGGGCATTTCCGACGTGAGGCGAAGTGGATGCTGTGGGTGCTGGTGGTGCTGCCCTTGGCGCTGACAGCATTGGCGGTTTGGCTGGGTCCGCTGGTCCTGAACCCTGTGGAGAGAAGCCAGTGCTTGGATGCGGGCATGCAGGCTTCCCAGGAAAAGCGCAAGTGCGAGCAACGATAGAGAGAAGGAGCTGCCGCTCAAAGCCTGATCGCACCAAATCCCTGCCTACTCTTGGCCCCTTTTTTGTTTGCACGACAGGGCCCTTCATCAGGGCCATGCACACGCCTTTACATGACCGATATCCGCCCCGCCCATTTTCCCGAAGACCTCGACGCCGTGGTCCGCATCTTCCGGGAGTACGTGGCCAGTCCCACCGTGAGCCTGGACTTCCAGGACTTCGAGACCGAGTTCGCCGCCCTGCCCGGCAAGTACGCCGCACCCGAAGGCTGCGTGCTGCTGGCCTGGAAAGACGGCCAGCCCGTGGGCTGCGCCGCCCTGCGCCAGGTGGATGCGCAGACAGGCGAAATGAAGCGCGTCTACGTGCGCCCCACGGTACGCGGCGAGAACCTGGGGCGGCGACTGGTGGAAGGCATCCTGGACGCTGCGCGCCACGCAGGCTACAGCCGCATCTGCCTGGACATGCTGCCCGAGTTCCAGGCTGCGCAGCGGCTGTATGAAAACCTGGGTTTTGTGGATGCGGAACCGGTGAGCTTCAATCCCGTGCCGGGCACGCGTTATCTCGGACTGGATCTTTGAGGCATGCACCCTCCGGCAGGCGGCCTTCAGCGCCTGCACGGCTTCCGATGCGCTGACACCCGGTCCCTGAGTCCTCGTCTGCAAGCATTCAGCACGGTGAGACCGTAGCCCATACCCCGGTCCAACAGCCTGCCCGCAAGCGCAGCGGCGGTACGGACCACCTCTCCCCGCATCCTTCATCCGCAAATGCCCGTGGCCGAGCCGGGCAGCCTGCGCTTGTGCCCCGTGAATACCACCCATGGCGAATGGCGCTGCCTGGGACCCAACGCTTATTGGCAGCATCTCTATTCACCTGGAATTTCAAACCTGATTTTAGGAATTGTCCTAAGGATAATTCTGAAAATGATCTGCGGGCGACTTCTTTGATTGACCTCGTGCAGGCCATGAAATCAAATGAGGACTCTTCCCACAGCAAACATCAGAAACCCGCTTGGGCACTGACAGCGGATTATTCTCATGCTTGCAACCACTCATTTCCGTCAAATTGCCTTTATTGATCAAGGCGCATTGGCTGGAAACCTCGATTCCGCTTCTGAGCCAGCGTCTCCATACACCATGCCAGCCTCCATTGCCGCCACCTTCTATCAGATCGGCTATGCCGACATGCTTGCTCGCCAAATGGAGCAAAAACAGATCGATGCCATTGTGCTCAAGCCACAGGAATATGCAGACATACTGAGCGACAAGGCGCGCAACAATCCTCGCCTGGCGGCCACGCTGCATGCCATGCTGGCCCACAGTGCGCTTGGGCGATACTGGACACACACCGCCAGCCCGAATGCAGGCAAACCCTGGGTCGCTCCCGCCTCCCTGATGGTCAGCGACGCGTACCTGATCACCAAAACGCTGATTGCATTGGGCCTGGCCGGTGCCCGCTCCTATATCAAGACAACCGCCACAGGCACCTATATCATCATCACGGGCTACGCGGGACTTCGCCGCCAGCTGCTGCAAGGTACGCGATTCCTTGCCGCCAATCCACGCATGGTCCAGATGGGCCTGGGTATTCGCGGTCTGCAGAATGTGGCCAAGGGCGGGTTTCTCCTGAGCCTGGTGGTGGGCACCGGCATAGAGACACTGGACTTCATCTTCAATGATGAGAAGACCATGCATGATCTGGTGGGGGGAATTGGAGTGGAGGCGGTCAAGGCGGGATTGGCGACGATGGTGGGCCTTGGCTTGGGAATAAAGCTTGCAACGGCAACGTCCCTTGCAATTCTTCCTTTGGCTGCTGTGGCAGTGGCCGTACTTGTCACAGGAATCATCTTGAATCAAATAGACGATGATTTAAAAATCAAACAACGTGTGATCCATATGCTGCGCATTTCCACCAGCAGCATACCTCAAGGCATATATCGGATAAATATCGACAAACTCAATTTTGATAATCAGAAAACTTATCAGCAGATAGAGTATAAATTTAACAACTGTTCCACAGAAATTTTCAAAAATGAATTTATGTGCCGCACAAATCGTAAAAACTAATTAAGAAAATGTTGGACGCAAAAAAAATAAGGAAAACCTTGATATGGGGCATTCCATTAAATGTTTTCATTTTTATTCTCTGCATTTGGTACATTAAGCATGCAATATTTAATGATATCAAAGATCTCATTGAACTATCAGCATCAATAAGAATAACACCCGGAGCACCAGTCGTAGCATATTTTCCCGTAATATTGGCAGTTGGTCTAATTTCTTCATTATCCAAGGCAATACCATGCAAAACATCAATTTTAAAGGTAACTGAACGCAGCTTTAACGCAACCATGCTGGCAGGATTAATAATCATGGCTTCTTGCCTTGCCCTCATAGCTCCCTTGCAATACTATGCAATGCCCAAACTTGGCTATACACGCTGTAATATCCTGGAAGGGCACCCCACCATATATTTCACGGACTGGGTCAAAAACCCCGAGTGGTGCGTTCGCGGAAAAACCAGGGAATGGGTCAAAGAGCAGGCCAGGCTCTCCGGCAACCTTGAAAATCCCTGAAATAAAAAAAGCGCAGACCACATGGTCCGCGCTTTTTTTGCATCCTCCGGCAGCCGTGCTGCCAACTCCCTCAGAACGCCTCTTCACTCATCTGCGCGCAAGTCATGTCGCGCTCACGCACGACTTTGAGCCAGGCGCCGATCTTCGGCAGTTCGTAGCCGAAGAAGTAGCGCATGGCGGCCATGCGGCCAGCGTTGGCGGGGGCGGTCAGGCCCGGGTCTTTGTCCAGCACGGCCAGGGACACGTCCAGCCAGGTCCAGGCCAGTACCGTGTGGCCGAAGGCCTGCATGTAGGGCACGGCATTGGCCAGGGCCTGTTGCGGGTCGTCGGTGGCCCATGCGGCCTTGGTGGTGGCGCCGACTTCCTGCAGCGCCTTGGCCAGTTCATTGGCATGGCCGGCCAGTTCGGGCCGGGCCATGGCGCGCTGGATGGTGTCGTTGATGCGCGTGGCCAGCAGTTGCAGGCCCTTGCCGCCTTCCATGAGCACCTTGCGGCCCAGCAGGTCCATGGCCTGGATGCCGTGCGTGCCTTCGTGGATCATGTTCAGGCGGTTGTCGCGCCAGTATTGCTCCACGGGAAAGTCGCGCGTATAGCCGTAGCCGCCGTGGATCTGGATGGCCAGGGAGTTGGCCTCCAGGCAGAACTCGCTGGGCCAGCTCTTGGAGATGGGGGTCAGCACTTCCAGCAGCAGCCGGGCCTCGGCCACGGATTCGGGCGTGCCGGTGTGCTGCTCATCGACCAGGCGCGCGCAGAACAGGTTCAGCGCCAGCGCGCCTTCGCAATAGGACTTCTGCGCCAGCAGCATGCGCTTGACGTCGGCGTGCTCGATGATGCGCGACTGGGGCCGCGTGGCATCCTTGCCGGCTGCACCCGGCGCCCCCTTGATCGGCCGGCCCTGCGGGCGGTTCTGCGCGTAGTCCAGGCTGGCGTGGTAGCCCGCCATGCCCAGCATGGTGGCGGCCATGCCGATGGAGATGCGGGCCTCGTTCATCATGTGGAACATGCATTTGAGGCCCTCGCCGGGCTTGCCGACCAGGTAGCCCACGGCCCCGGCGCCGCCGCGCACGGGAAAGCGCCCTTCCCCGAAGTTCAGCAGCGTGTTGGTGGTGCCGCGCCAGCCCAGCTTGTGGTTGAGGCCGGCCAGGGCCACGTCGTTGCGCTCGCCGGTCAGCTGGCCTTCGGTGTCCACGAGCTTCTTGGGCACGATGAACAGCGAGATGCCCTTGACGCCGGGCACGGGCTTGCCGTCCGGCCCCGGGATCTTGGCCAGCACGAGGTGGACGATGTTCTCCGTCAGCTCATGATCGCCCGCGCTGATCCACATCTTGTTGCCCTTGAGGCGGTAGCGCGGGCCCAGCGCATCGCTCTCGAAGTCGGCGCCATCGGGCTCGGCACGGGTGGCGATATCGCTCAGCGAGGAGCCGGCCTGGGGCTCGGACAGGCACATGGTGCCGGCCCAGCGGCCGTTGAATTCGTTGGCGGCGAAGACCTGTTTTTGCATGTCCGTGCCGTGGGCCATGATGGCGTTGGCATTGCCCGAGGTCAGCATGTTGGAGCCGATGCTGATGGAGGCCGCCGCGAAGAAGCTGTTGGCCGCCGCCTCCACGGTGTAGGGCAGCTGCATGCCGCCGATGTCGTAGTCCTGGGCGGCGCTGAGCATGCCCGAGTCGGCATAGGCCTGGCGCGCATCGTGGGTGCACTGGGGCAGGATGACTTTCTCGCCATCGAACTGCGGCTCCTGCGTGTCCACGGTGCGGTTGAAGGGGGCGTATTTCTCGCGGGCGATGCGCTCGCAGGTGTCGAGCACGGCATCGAAGGTGTCGCGCGAATGGTCGGCAAAGCGCTCGCGCTCGCCCAGCGCATCGGCGCGCAGCCATTCATAGAGCAGGAAATCGATGGTGGAACGCAGGCGCATGGTGGGGTCCGGAATCAAAAAAGAAGCCGCAGGCGCCGCCAGAGGGAGCGCGTGCGGCCAACAGGAGTAACGGGAACAGGCGGTGGCGGCCGCAGCCGCCACCTGTACTTACAGCACTTCGAACACGCCGGCGGCACCCATGCCGCCGCCGATGCACATGGTCACGCAGACACGCTTGGCACCGCGGCGCTTGCCTTCGATCAGGGCATGGCCCGTCAGGCGCTGACCCGACACGCCATAGGGATGACCCAGGGCAATGGCGCCGCCGTTGACATTGAGGCGATCGTTGGGGATGCCCAGCTTGTCCCGGCAGTACAGCACCTGCACGGCAAAGGCTTCATTGAGCTCCCACAGGTCGATGTCCTGCACCGTCAGGCCCAGCTTCTTGAGCACCTTGGGCACGGCGAAGACGGGGCCGATGCCCATTTCGTCAGGCTCGCAGCCGGCGACGGCAAAGCCCAGGAAGCGGCCGATGGGCTTGAGGTTGTTGCGCGATGCATAGTCCTCGCTCACCACCACGCAGGCGCCTGCGCCGTCGGAGAACTGGCTGGCATTGCCGGCCGAGATCACACCGCCCGGCAGCGCGGGGCGGATGCCCGAGATGCCTTCCTTGGTCGTGCCCTCGCGCACGCCCTCGTCCTTGCTGCAGGTCACTTCCTTGGTGATCAGGCCGCGCACCTTGTCGGCCACGCCCATGGTCACGGTGATGGGGGCGATCTCGGCATCCAGCAGGCCGGCCGCCTGGGCCGCGCAGGCCTTTTGCTGGCTGGCGGCGCCGTATTCGTCCATGGCGTCACGGCCGATGCCGTAGCGCTTGGCGACCTGTTCGGCGGTCTGCAGCATGCTCCAGTAGATCTCGGGCTTTTGCTTGGCCAGGGCCAGGTCCTGGATCATGTGCAGGTTCATTTCCTGCTGCACGCAGGAGATGGACTCCACGCCGCCGGCCACGTAGACATCGCCCTCGCCCGCGATGATGCGCTGCGATGCGGTGGCAATGGTCTGCAGGCCCGAGGAGCAGAAGCGGTTGATGGTCATGCCCGACGCGGTGATGGGCAGGCCGGCCTTGAGCGCGATCTGGCGCGCGATGTTCATGCCGGTGGCGCCTTCGGGGTTGGCGCAGCCCATGATCACGTCATCGACGGCGGCGGGGTCAACGCCTGCGCGCTGCACGGCGTGCTGCACGGCATGGCCGCCCAGCGTGGCGCCATGGGTCATGTTGAAGGCACCCTTCCAGCTCTTGGCCAGGGGGGTGCGGGCGGTGGAAACGATCACGGCGGATGTCATGGATATTCCTTGTATGGCGGGTTTGCGGTGGTTCGCAAAAAGTTCGTGCGCCGCACGTCTCAGCTGAATTGCTTGCCTTCGGCCGCCAGCTTTGCCAGCAGCGGCGCGGGCTGCCAGAACTGGGCATCGTCGTTGGGGTTCCTGGCGAAGCGGTTCATGGCCTGGACCACGTTGAACAGACCGACCTCGCCCGCATAGTGCATGGGGCCGCCGCGCCAGATGGGGAAGCCATAGCCGGTCAGGTAGACCATGTCGATATCGCCCGACTTGCCGGCGATGCCGTCTTCCAGGATGTGGGCGCCTTCGTTGACCAGGGCGAAGACCAGGCGCTGGACGATTTCCTCATCGGAGATCTTGCGCGGGGTGATGCCCAGCTCCTTGCGATGCGACTCGATCATCTGGTTGACCAGCTCGGACGGGATGGCGTCGCGCTTGCCCGCCTGGTAGTCGTACCAGCCCGCACCGGTCTTCTGGCCGAAGCGGCCCAGCTCGCACAGCTTGTCGGCCGTGCGGCTGTACTTCATGTCGGCACGCTCGACGGCGCGGCGCTTGCGGATGGCCCAGCCGATGTCGTTGCCGGCCAGATCGCCCATGCGGAACGGGCCCATGGCGAAGCCGAACTTCTCGATGGCCTTGTCCACCTGGGCGGGCGTGGCGCCTTCGTCCAGCAGGAATCCGGCCTGGCGCGAGTATTGCTCGATCATGCGGTTGCCGATGAAGCCGTCGCACACGCCCGAGACCACGGCGGTCTTCTTGATCTTCTTGGCCAGCTTCATCACGGTGGCCAGCACGTCCTTGGCGGTGTGCTTGCCGCGCACCACTTCCAGCAGCTTCATCACGTTGGCGGGGCTGAAGAAGTGCATGCCCACCACGTCCTGCGGGCGCTTGGTGAAGGCGGCGATCTTGTCCACGTCCAGCGTGGAGGTGTTGGAGGCCAGGATGGCGCCGGGCTTGGCCACTTCGTCCAGCTGCTTGAACACGGTTTCCTTGACGCCCAACTCCTCGAACACGGCCTCGATGATGAGGTCGGCGTTCTTGAGCGCGTCATACGACAGCGTGGTGCTCAGCAGGGCCATGCGCTGGTCGTACTTTTCCTGGGTGAGCTTGCCCTTCTTGACCTGGGCTTCGTAGTTCTTGCGGATGGTGGCCACGCCACGGTCCAGCGCTTCCTGCTTGGTCTCCAGAATGGTCACGGGGATGCCCGCGTTCAGGAAGTTCATGGAGATGCCGCCGCCCATGGTGCCCGCACCGATGACGCCCACGGTCTTGATCTCGCGCACTGGCGTGTCCGAGGGCACGTCGGCGATCTTGGAGGCCGCGCGCTCGGCCATGAACAGGTGGCGCAGTGCGCGCGACTCGGGCGACCACATCAGTTGCATGAAGGCTTCGCGCTCCAGGGCCATGCCCTCGTCGAACTTCTTGCGCGCGGCGTTCTCCACCGTGTCCACGCAGCGGGCCGGGGCCGGGTAGTTCTTGGCCATGCCCTTGACCATGTTGCGTGCGAACTGGAAGTAGGCATCGCCCTGGGGATGCTTGCAAGGCAGGTCGCGCACGCGCGGCAGCTGGGCACCCGCCGCGTGCTTGTCGGCCACTTCCAACGCAAAGGCCTTGGCCTCGTCCAGCAGGGACTCGGGCGAGGCGGCCATCTTGTCGAACAGCTTCTGGCCGGGGATGGAGGCCAGCAGCTCGCTCTTGACGGGTTCGCCGCTGACGATCATGTTCAGCGCGGTCTCCACGCCCAGCACGCGCGGCAGGCGCTGCGTGCCGCCTGCACCGGGCAGCAGGCCCAGCTTGACTTCAGGCAGGGCCACCAGGGTGCCGGGAGCGGCCACGCGGTAGTTGCAGCCCAGCGCCAGCTCCAGCCCGCCGCCCATGCAGACGGTATGGATGGCGGCCACCACGGGCTTGCTGCCCTGGTCCAGGGAGTTGATCAGCGAGACCAGGTGCGGCTCGCGATACGCCTCTTCCTTGCCGAACTCGTTGATATCGGCACCGCCCGAAAAAGCCTTGCCGGCACCCGTGATGACGATGGCCTTGACGGCCGGGTCGGAATAGGCCTTGTCCAGCCCCTCGACGATGCCCCGCCGCGTGGATAGTCCCAGGCCGTTGACCGGCGGATTGTTCAAGGTGATGACGGCGATGGCACCGTCCACTTTGTATTCAGCAGTCATGCTGTTGTCCCCTATGCGATAGAAAAAGAACGATCGTGCGATTTTGATTGTAAAAAAAACGCGGGCCGGCGCCACTGCGGTTTGTCCCAAGCGGGACAAGCGCCGTGGCCCGGGCCGCCTGCCGGGCAGCAGGCCCAGCCTTGTACGGCATCAGACCTCCAGCCACTCCTTGCGCACCTTCTGATCGGCGCGCAGCCCGTCGGGCGTGCCGTCGAAGACGATGCGCCCATGACCCATGACCAGGGCCCGGTCCGAGATGCTCATGGCAATGGTGAGCTTTTGCTCGATCAGCAGCACGGACACGCCGCGCTGCTTGATCTTTTGCAGGTACTCGCCCACCAGCTCGACGATCTTGGGAGCCAGGCCCTCGGTGGGCTCGTCGATGATGATCAGGTCGGGGTCGCCCATCAGCGTGCGGCACAGGGTCAGCATCTGCTGCTCGCCGCCCGACATCACGCCGGCCTCGGTGTGCTGGCGCTCCTTCAGGCGCGGGAACATGGCGTACATGTCGTCGAAGCCCCAGCGGCTGTCCCGGCCCTTTCCCTTCTGTCCCAGCAGCAGGTTCTGGTGCACGGTGAGATTGGGGAACACGTCGCGGCTCTCGGGCACGTAGCCCAGGCCCAGGTGAGCGATCTCGTAGGCCTTTCTGCCAGTCAGGCTCTGGCCCTTCCACTCCAGCGCGCCCTCCCAGTGCACCAGTCCCATGATGGCCTTGGCCGTGGTGGAGCGGCCCGAGCCATTGCGCCCCAGCAGCGCGACGATCTCGCCGGGCTGTACGGAAAATTCCACGCCATGCAGCACATGGCTTTTGCCGTAGTAGGCATGCAGGTTGTTGATGTTCAGCATCCGCGCTCCCTCAATGTGCACCAGCTTGTTGATCCGCCACGGACGAGCCCAGATAGGCCTCCTGCACGCGTGGATTGGCACGCACGGCCTCGGGCGTGTCGTAGGCGATGACTTCGCCGTAGACCACGACGGCGATCTTGTCGGCCAGGCCGAAGACCACGCCCATGTCGTGCTCCACGGTCAGCAGCGTCTTGCCTTCGGTGACCTTCTTGATCAGCTGGATGAAGTGGGCCGTCTCGCTGTTGCTCATGCCGGCCGTGGGCTCGTCCAGCAGGATGACGCCGGCGCCGCCGCCGATGGTGATGCCGATTTCCAGCGCACGCTGCTCGGCATAGGTGAGGTTCACCGCCAGCGTGTCGCGCTTTCTGTGCAGGCCGATCATCTCCATCAGCTCATCGGCGCGGGCGTTGGCATCGCGCAGCTTGGACAGGAAGCGCCAGCAGCTGTAGCGGTAGCCCAGGCTCCACAGCACGCTGCAGCGCAGGTTCTCGAACACGCTGAGCTTGGGAAAGATGTTGGTGATCTGGAAACTGCGCGACAGCCCCATGCGGTTGATTTCATAGGGCTTCTTGCCGTCGATGCGCTGGCCGTTGAGCAGCACCTGGCCGCTGGTGGGCTCGAAGCGGCCGCTGATCAGGTTGAACAGCGTGCTCTTGCCCGCGCCGTTGGGGCCGATGATGGCCACGCGCTCGCCGGGCTTCACGGCCAGTTGGGCGCCGCGGATGATCTCGGCCTTGCCGAAGCGCTTGTACAGGTCGCGCAGCTCCAGCGCGTAGGTGGCCTCGCCGGTCGCGGCAGCGGCGGCAGTGCCTGGTCGTTCGATTGCAATGCTGGACATGGTTCAGCCCTCCCCGCGCTTGATGGCTTCTTCGATCTCTTCCTGGATACGCTCCCAGCGCCGCAGGCACCAGCGCCGGGCCACTTCCAGCAGGCCCAGGCCCACGACGAAGACGGCAACGGCCACGGTCCAGGTGGAGGCCGAGCTGGTATCGAGCTGCACGCCCATGAACGAGACCTGGGAACCCAGGGCCGCGTTGAGCTGCAGGTGGTAGATCATCTCGACGATGGCGGCGCCGCCCACGATCATGACCAGGGCGCTGGCGGCGATGGCCAGGTAGGGCTGGGCCAGCCGGCGCCATTTGCCGAACCGCGCCACGCGCAGGTTCATCATGATCAGGCTGGCAACGCCACCGGGCGCATACATCACCATCAGCAGGAACACCAGGCCCAGGTACAGCAGCCAGGCCTTGGTCAGCTCCGACAGCAGCACCGAGGCCAGCACCAGCAGCACGGCGCCGATGATGGGCCCGAAGAAGAAGGTGGCGCCGCCCAGGAAGGTGAACAGCAGGTACGAGCCCGAGCGCATGACGCTCACGCTGTCCATGGCCGTGATGATCTCGAAGTTGATGGCCGCAAGTCCCCCGCCCACGCCCGCGAAGAAGCCCGCGATGATGAAGGAGAAGTAGCGCACGCGCTGCGTGTTGTAGCCCACGAACTCCACGCGCTCGGGGTTGTCGCGCACGGCGTTGAGCATGCGCCCCAGCGGCGTGCCCGTGAAGGCGAACATGGCGGCCGTGCAGACGAAGCAGTAGGCGGCGATCAGGTAGTACACCTCCATGCCCGAGCCGAAGGTCAGCCCGAAGAAGGGCTTGCCGTAGACGCGGTCGGTGGTGATGCCGCCCTCGCCCCCGAAGAACTCGGGGAACATCAGCGCCATGGACGCCACCAGCTCGCCGATGCCCATGGTGATCATGGCGAAGGTGGTGCCCGACTTCTTGGTGGTCACATAGCCCAGCAGGGCCGCGAAGAACATGCCGCCCAGGCCGCCGATGACGGGAATCAGCACCAGCGGAATGCCCCAGTCGCCGGAGCTGGCCCGGTTCATCGCATGGATGGCGATGAACGAGCCCAGCCCCGTGTAGACCGCATGGCCGAAGCTCAGCATGCCGCCCTGCCCCAGCAGGATGTTGTAGGACAGGCAGATGATGATGAGATAGCCGATCTGGCTGAGCATGGTCAGCGCCAGGCTGCTGGTGAACACCAGCGGCGCGACGATCAGCGCCAGGGCGAAGGCGCCCCAGATCAGGATGCGGCCGATGTTGAGCGGCTGGAAGCTGTAGTGGCGCCCCGCGCCCGCAGCCCCTGAAGCGCCCGAAGCGCCTTTTGCGGCAGTGGATGTCATGGTCGTTTTGGTGATCGAGGACATGGTGTCAATCTCCCCGCGTGCCCAGGAGGCCCTTGGGCCGGAAGATGAGGATCAGCACCAGGAACAGGTAGGGCAGGATGGGCGCGACCTGGGAAATGGTGAGCTTGAGCAGCGGCCAGCCGAAGGTCTGCTCGCCGACCGGGCTGCCCAGCGAGGTCAGCAGGCTGGCCAGCGACCAGTCGATGGCCACGGCAAAGGTCTGCACGACGCCGATCAGCAGCGAGGCCACGAAGGCCCCCGCCAGCGAGCCCATGCCGCCGACCACCACCACCACGAAGATGATGGAGCCGACCGACATGGCCATGGCCGGCTCGGTCACATACGTGTTGCCGCCGATGACGCCGGCCAGCCCCGCCAGCGCGCAGCCGCCGCCGAACACCATCATGAACACGCGCGGCACGTTGTGGCCCAGCGCCTCCACCATCTCGGGGTTCTTGAGCGCGGCCTGGATGACCAGGCCGATGCGCGTGCGCGTCAGCAGCAGCCAGACGGCCACCAGCATCAGCATTGCCACCAGCATCACGAAGGAGCGCGAGCGCGGGAACTGCGTGCCGTACAGCGTGAACAGCGGGCCCTGCAGCGCGGGCGGCAGGCCGTAGGGCACGGTGCCGCGGCCCCAGACCAGCTGCACCACCTCGAGGATGAGGTAGGACAGGCCGAAGGTCACGAGCAGTTCTGGCACATGGCCGTACTTGTGCACGCGGCGCAGGCTGTAGCGCTCGAACATGGCGCCCAGCGCGCCCACCAGCAGGGGCGCGACGAACAGCGCGCCCCAGAAGCCGATGATGCCGCTGAGCGTGTATCCGAAGTACGCGCCCAGCATGTAGAAGCTGGTGTGGGCGAAGTTGAGCACGCCCATCATGCTGAAGATCAGCGTCAGCCCCGAGCTGAGCATGAACAGCAGCAGTCCATAGCTCACGCCGTTGAGCAGCGATATGGTGAAGAACTCAAGCGTCATCGAAAGGCCTTGGTTTCGGTGCGTTGGGGACAGGAAGCGGTGCGTGCCGCTCTCAGGACGGGCGCTTCATCTGGCAGGACGTGGGCGTGCTGGCCACGTAGGGCTCGTAGTACTTCACCGGGGCGAAGGTGTAGCCCGTGTTCTCGGCGTCATAGGGGTTCTTGCCGCCGGCCTTTTCCCAGCGCGTGATGTACAGGCCCTGCTGCAGCTGGTGGTCGGTCTTGCGCATCTCCACTTCGCCGTTGAAGCTCTTGAGCTTCATGCCCTCCAGCGCGGCCGCCACCTTGACGGGGTCGGTGCCGCCGGTCTTGGCAAAGGCCGCATCCAGCAGCGCGAACACGTGGTAGATCGAGCTTTGCGTGAGGTCGTCGTTCATCTTCTTCTTGAACTCGGCCATCAGCGGCTGGATGGCCCCCCCCATGTTGTAGTGGCCGTAGCCCACGGTGTAGACCTTGCCGTCGGACGCCGCGCCCATGGCCGTGGGCGAGCCCGAGCCGAAGGCGTAGTAGGTGTAGAACTTGACGTTGTTCAGGCCCGCGTCATTGGCCGCCTTGAGCAGCAGCGACAGGTCAGAGCCCCAGTTGCCCGTGATCACCGTGTCGGCGCCCGATTGCTTGATCTTGGCGATGTAGGGTGCGAAGTCGCGCACCTGGGCCAGCGGCGCGAAGTCATCGCCCACCACCTGCACGTCGGGCCGCTTGGCCTTGAGCATTTCCTTGGCGTACTTGGAGACCTGCTGGCCGTGCGAGTAGTTCTGGTTGATCAGGTAGACCTTCTTGACCTCGGGCACGTCCTTCATATAGGTCGTCAGCGCTTCCATCTTCATGGAGGTGTCCGCATCCAGGCGGAAGTGCCAGTAGCTGCACTTGCTGTTGGTCAGGTCCGGGTCCACGGCCGCATAGTTCAGGTAGACGACTTCCTTGCCCTTGTTGCGCGTGTTGTGCTTTTCCAGCGCATCCATGATGGCCAGGGCCGGGCCCGAGCCGTTGCCCTGCACCACGTAGCGTGCGCCCTGGTCCATGGCCGAGCGCAGCACGGCCGTGGTCTCCTGCGGGCTGAGCTTGTTGTCCAGCGGGATGATCTCGAACTTCACGCCCGAGGCATTTTTCTTGTTGAACTCCTCGGCCATCAGCTGGAAGGTCTTGAGCTGGTTCGTGCCCACGGCGGCCATCAGGCCCGACAGCGGGTCGATCCAGCCGATCTTCACCGTCTCGCCCTTTTGCGCCCAGGCGCCCGAGGCACAGGCCAGCATGGCCGAGGCGGCCACCGAATGCACGATCCACTTCATTTTTCTGTCTCCTTTTTCCGGTTGATTCGGATATCTGTATTGGCGCCAGACTAACGCCTGAATGACAATTTCCCTTCGGGGAATGCCTTAGAAACTATCGCGCATGCGACTTCGCCGCAGTCCGGGACACATTGGCGACAGATCGTCATCGATCAGCCCATGAACCCGTGTTTTGACCGATTTCAGGCAAAAGAAAGGGGCGCCTCGCGCCCCTTGCGAAGTCAGCCTGCCTGCCTGGGCGTCATGAAGGACGCTTCATCTGGCATGAGGTGGGGGTACTGGCCACATAGGGCTCGTAATATTTCACGGGCACAAAGGTGTAGCCGGTGTTCTCCGAGTCCATCGGGTACTTGCCGCCGGCCTTTTCCCAGCGCGAGATGAACAGGCCCTGCTGCAGCTGGTGGTCGGTCTTGCGCATCTCCACTTCGCCGTTGAGGCTGTTGAACTTCATGCCCTCCATGGTGGCCGCCACCTTGGCCGGGTCCGTGGTCTTGGCGCGCAGGAAGGCCTGGTCCAGCATGGTCAGGCCCGAGTACAGCGAGCCCGTGTACATGTCGTCGTTGAACTTGGCCTTGTAGCCCTTGGTGATGCGGTCCAGCGGGCCGGGCAGGTTCAGGTGGCCGTAGCCCACCATGTAGACCTTGTCGGCGGCGGCCGCGCCCATGGCCGTGGGCGCGCCCGTGGCAATGGCGTAGTAGGTATAGAACTTGACGTTGTTCAGGCCAGCGTCGCTGGCGGCCTTGATCAGCAGCGCCAGGTCCGAGCCCCAGTTGCCCGTGATCACCGAGTCGGCGCCCGATTGCTTGATCTTGGCGATGTAGGGCGCGAAGTCGCGCACCTGGGCCAGCGGCGAGAAGTCGTCGCCCACGATCTCCACATCGGGGCGCTTGCGCTTGAGCATCTCCTTGGCGTACTTGGAGACCTGCTGGCCATGCGAGTAGTTCTGGTTGATCAGGTAGACCTTCTTGACCTCGGGCACGTCCTTCATGTACGTGGTCAGGGCCTCCATCTTCATGGAGGTGTCCGCATCCAGGCGGAAGTGCCAGTAGCTGCACTTGCTGTTGGTCAGGTCCGGGTCCACCGCCGCATAGTTCAGGTAGACGACTTCCTTGCCCTTGTTGCGCGCGTTGTGCTTTTCCAGTGCGTCCATGATGGCCAGGGCCGGGCCCGAGCCATTGCCCTGGAAGACGTAGCGCACGCCCTGGTCCATGGCCGAGCGCAGGGCCGCCGTGGTTTCCTGCGGGCTGAGCTTGTTGTCGATGCCGATGATCTCGAACTTCACGCCCGAGGCCGTGCCCTTGTTGAGCTCCTCGGCGATGTACTGCAGGCTCTTGAGCTGGTTGGAGCCCAGCGCGGCCATGAGGCCGGACAGCGGGTCGATCCACGCCACCTTCACCGTCTCGCCCTTCTGGGCCATGGCGCCCGTGGCGCAAGCCAGGGCCAGGGATGCCGTCAATGCCTTGATCGCAAACTTCATGAAGCGTCTCCTCTTGTGGTGGTTTCTGGGCGAGGCTCAGGGTAATGGTCCCCTTGCCCCGCACCGATCGGTGATTGCCCCTAGCGGCTATCGCCGACGAGACTCGGACCGGCCGCCCCTATCAGCACATGCCCCCGCATGCCCTGGCACGGCGGCTGGCCCGCAGCGGCTCACAGCCCCGGCAGCCGATAGCCGGCCAGTTGCTCGCGCAACCGGGTCTTGAGCATTTTTCCGGTGGCGCCCAGCGGAATGGCATCGACGAAGACCACGTCGTCGGGGATCTGCCACTTGGCGGTCTTGCCCTCGTAGAACTTGAGCAGTTCCTCGCGCGTGACCTCGGCACCGGGCCTCTTCGCCACGGCGACGATGGGGCGCTCGTCCCACTTGGGATGCGGCATGCCGATGCAGGCGGCCATGGCCACGGCCGGATGGGCCATGGCGATGTTCTCGATGTCGATGGAACTGATCCATTCGCCGCCGGACTTGATCACGTCCTTGCTGCGGTCGGTGATCTGCATGAAGCCGTCCGGGTCGATGGTGGCCACGTCACCCGTGGGGAACCAGCCGCGGCCCTGCGCGTCCTTGATGAGCGGGCTTTCGCCCTTGAAGTAGCTGTCCACGATCCAGGGGCCGCGCACCAGCAGGTCGCCGTAGCTCTTGCCGTCCCAGGGCTGGTCCGTTCCATCGCTGCCCACGATGCGCATGTCCACGCCGTAGATGGCGCGGCCCTGCTTTTGCAGGATCTTCATCTGCTCGTCCTTGGGCAGCTGCAGCTGCTTGTTCTTGAGCGTGCACAGCGTGCCCAGCGGGCTCATCTCGGTCATGCCCCAGGCATGCAGCACCTCCACGCCGAACTCGTCCTGGAAGGCCGTGATCATGGCCGGCGGGCAGGCGGAGCCGCCGATGACCGTGCGCTTGAGCGTGGAAAACCGCAGGCCGCCCGGCCTGATGTGGCCCAGCAGCATCTGCCAGACCGTGGGCACGCCGGCCGCGTAGGTGACGCCCTCGGCCTCGATCAGCTCGTACAGCGACTTGCCGTCCAGCGCCGGGCCGGGGAACACCAGCTTGCAGCCCGTGAGCGCGGCCGAGTAGGGAATGCCCCAGGCGTTGACATGGAACATGGGCACGACGGGCAGCACCGAGTCGCGCGCCGATATGCACATCACATCGGGCAGCGCGGCCGCGTAGGCGTGCAGCGTGGTGGAGCGGTGGCTGTACAGCACCGCCTTCGGGTTGCCCGTGGTGCCGCTGGTGTAGCACATGCTGGAGGCCGTGTTCTCGTCGAATTCGGGCCACTGGTACTGGTCGGACTGGCCGGCAATCCAGGCCTCGTAGCTGACCAGGCCCGGAACGCCGCTGTCGGCAGGCAGGCGGTCCGCATCGCACAGCGCCACCCACTGGCGCACCGTGGGGCACTTGGCATGCACGGCCTGGATGATGGGCAGGAAGGTCAGGTCAAAGCACATGACGCGGTCTTCCGCGTGGTTGATGATCCACGCCACCTGGTCGGGGTGCAGGCGAGGATTGACCGTGTGCAGCACGCGGCCCGAGCCGCTGACGCCGAAGTACATCTCCATGTGGCGGTAGCCGTTCCAGGCCAGCGACGCCACGCGGTCGCCAGGCTGCAGGCCCAGGCCGTCCAGCGTGTTCGCCAGCTGGCGCGAGCGCCGTGCCAGGTCGCGGTACGTATAGCGATGGATATCGCCCTCCACCCTGCGCGAGACGATCTGCGCATCGCCATGGTGGCGGTCGGCGAAATCGATCAGCGACGAGATCAACAGTGGTTGGCTTTGCATCAGACCCAGCATCTATAGGCTCCTAAGGTGATTGAACTTCGTGAACGTCGTGAACTGCGGACCGCGGATTCGCGCAAGGCCAAGGCCCTGGTGCGCGATGCCGCTGCCCGCATGGAGGGTGGCTCAGGCCGGCGCCCTGGGTCCGATCCCCGCAGGGACAGGCGCATCGTTTTTCCGGCATGGTTGACGCATTGTCTTGTCGCAACTCGGCAGCGTCTTCGCATGCTCGTATGGGATATACCCTAGGACGATGCTGGAGGCATGCGCCGCGTCATGCCACAGCGTGTTCGTGGACGGCGTCTTGTCGTTGCCGAAGATCCAGTATCCGGTCTGCGATGGCGAATCCACTGTCACGCGAATGCTTGAACCGGCGCGGAACACATGCGCGAATTTCTGGATCTCTACGCGCAGCAGTTCGGGCTTGCCCGACACCATGGGCACGTCCTTGTCCCGCGTGAACGCGCCCCACGGCCTCAGCGTCGTGGAGCGCGCCGTGTCCAGGGCACGCTTGGACGCACGCAGCCAGCCACGCTGCACGAACATCTCCTGCCCGTCCGGCCGCACCTCGGACACGGTGACCTGGATGTCGGTGTTGGCTGCCGTGGCGCTGAGCCACAGGTCGGCCGAGCCTTCGCCATAAAAACTCAGGTCCTGCGGCAGGGCCGCCGTGGTGAAGACCAGCTGGCCATCCTTTTCCGACGCGGGCACGGCGGGCCAGCCTTCGGCCGCCGGGTTGTTCACCTGCGGACTCAGGGCCGGATAGCGGTAGCTGGACGAAGCCGTGCCGGAGGCAGGCAGGCTGTCGCCCAGCGCCTGGCCCGGCTGCATCCACAGGCGCAAGGGCTTGACCTGGACAGGCAGCCGGTCAAACCGTGCCTCGCCCGTGGGCATGAGCTTGGCGCCGCCATTGGGGGCCTTGGCGTCCGTGGTCTGCATCTCCTGCAGCAGGCGCACGCGCGGCTCCTTGTCGAAACCGTTGTCCTCGCCCTTGACGAAGCGCGCCAGGAAGCGCTTCAGCGTCTGGTCGATATGGTCCGAGGTGATGTTCGTGTGGTGGTCGCCGTTGGAGCTGACCAGCCACATCCTGTCGGGCGCAATGGTGTCCTCGTAGTAGCCCGAGCGCGGGCCGATCTGCTCGTCCTGCCAGGACTGCGTGCCCAGCGTGGGGATATTGATCTTGCCGCTTTGCAGCATGGCGCTGCGCTCCAGGTACAGGCCATCGGCATAGGGGTTGTCCAGCCACTTGATCAGATCCAGCTCGGGCCGCTTGATCTTCTCGATGTTGTCGGCCACGGTCTTGGCGCATTCCGTGTCGCCGCCGTTCTTCACCGCCAGGTCGGCGGCCGTGCGCCAGATGCGCGGGAAGCCGTTCCACCACTGCGCCGGAAAACCGATGTTGGCAATGCCGCCCGGATAGCCCACGTCGCGGTAGGGATCGCCCACATTCTTGCTGGGCGTGATCGCCAGCAGCCCCTTGGGCCGGTGCGCCGCCACCCACAGCTGGTTGTAGCCCGAGTACGAGTAGCCGATCATGCCGATGCGGCCGTTGGACCAGGCCTGCCGCCCGGCCCACTCGATGGCGAAGGCCCCGGCCGCACCTACGCTGGCGTCAAACACCCGGTCTTCCCCCGTGGAGCAGCCCGTGCCCGGCACGTTCAGCCCCATGACCGCATAGCCTTCCTTGGTCCAGGGACTGCTGATGTTGGGGTACGAGCCCGAGATATAGCCGTCGTACTCGACCAGCAGCGGGAACGGACCCTGTCCCTCGGGCAGCAGCAGCGAGTAGCGCATCCTGCTGCCGTCCGGCAGGGTGATGTAGCCCGATTGCTGGCCCGGCCCCATGGGCGCGGGCATGCCGGACGATCCCCCTCCGCAGGCGGCCAGGCCCACGGCGGCGGCGGCAATGGCCCCCGCCAGCGGCCAGCGCCAGGCCTGTGTGAAAACGGTCTTGGCTGTCATGGGTACCTGTCTCCTTCGTTGTTGTTGGCTATCTCTCGGGGCTTGCCGCGGCAAGCCCCTGCTCGCTCATCTACTCGCTCATCTGCTCGCTCACTGCAGCCGGATGCTGGTCGCGCCCAGCTCGGCGTCGAAGACCAGGCTGGACGGCCAGGGCTTCCATGTCTGGCCCAGGGCCGCGTTCTGCGGGTCGCCCGTCTGCATGAAGGCCTTGAGGCTGGCCATCATGGCGTTCGACAGCGCCAGCCGCCCCGGTGCATTGGCCGTGCTGTTGGTCACGCGGGAGAACACGGATGGCCCGAAGTTGCCGAAGAGAAAAGGCAGATCGAACGCATGGGCCGCACCGTAGACCGTGTTCCAGGGTGCGGGCTGGCGCGCCCAGTCGAAGCGGTAGCTCCAGACCTCGGCCTGCCGGGTGCGCAGCGTATTGAGCAACTGGTCGCGGCTGGGATCGGCGAACAGATGGGTCAGCTGCGCCATGCGGGCGTTGTAGCCGGTGACCGGCGTATCGACGGGCAGGTAGGCGGCATCGATGATGTCGGCCAGGCCCGGCGCGTTGGGCGACTGCGCGTCGAAGGACTGCATCATGCGAAAGCGCGCCGCATCATCGATCCTGAAGCCCGGCTTGCCGCCCAGCGCAGCCAGCAGGGGCGCGAACAGCTTGCCCTCCTCGGCCGTGTAGCCGGCCATCACGGGCATGCGGTTGTATCGGCCCGCAGCCAGCGCGGCCATGGGATCGGTGGGCAGCAGCAGGCCGTCGGGAATCGGCCCCGCGCCCGTCAGGCCCTTGGCCACCAGGGTCTGCAGCAGCACGCGCGCATCCTTGCCGCGCAGGTAGGCCGCAATCTGCGCCGGTGTCCAGCCGGCAGCCACCGTGGCCGCAGCCGCCACATCGGCAGCCAGCCCATCGGCCACCATCAGATGGGCCAGCAGCAGCGCGGACTGGGTGGCGTAGGCCGAAGCCGGCTTGAGCGTGGCCAGCACGCCGGCCGGCAGGTTGGACGGCAGCGACAGCCCGCCGCTGATGGGCACCAGCCTGTGGAACAGGCCGCGCGCCGACTCGGCCGCCAGCAGCGCCAGCACATTGGTGGCCCCCGCCGACTGGCCCATGAGCGTGACATTGCCCGGATCGCCGCCAAAGCCCGCGATATTGCGCTGCACAAAACGCAACGCCTGCATGTTGTCCAGCAGCGCGAAGTTGCCCGTGGCCGGCGCGCCGGCCTGCATCTGCGGCATGTGCATGTAGCCCAGGATGTCCAGCCGGTAGTTGGCCGTCACCACCACGGCATTGGCAGCGCGTGCCAGGGCCGCGCCGTCATACAGCGGATCGGCCGTATAGCCCGAGATGGCGCTGCCGCCATGGATGAACACCAGCACCGGCAGCTTCTCGGCGCCGCTGGCCGGGCGCCAGATGTTGAGCGTCAGGCAGTCCTCGCTGCCCACGGGCTGGCCCAGGGTGGAGGCAATGGTGTCGTCGAAGCGGTTGTTGGCGCCCGGGCCGTACATGCGCCCGATCTGCAGGCAGGCATTGCCGAACTGGCGCGCCTCGCGCACGCCCTCCCAGGCCTTGGGCTCGGCCGGCGGCTGCCAGCGCAGCGCGCCCACGGGCGCCTGGGCAAAGGGCACGCCCTTCCAGTAATAGGTGCCCGTGGCGGCGCCGTCGTCCACGCCGCGCAAGGGGCCGTAGGCCGTCTCGCGCAGCTCGGGGCCGCCGCCGCCCGAGCCGCCGCAGGCCGCGAGCCACAAAGCCATTGAAGCCACGGCCAGGCGTATGCCGCCAGCCATCCACCGCTGTCCTGTGCGCATGCTTGTCTCCTATGATTTTGGGGTTTCCCGTATGGGCCGTGCCCGGCCCTTGGGCCACACTGCGCAGTCGTTCGCCGCGCTGCAAAAATTCTAGGAACAGCGCGCCCGCACGCCGCTATCGCAACCAAGCCAAAAAAGTGACTTCAGAACGCAAAAGGCGCCCCGGACGGCCCAGGAAAACCCGGCCATGACAACGCAGCGCAGCAGCTCCGCCGCATGGGTGCGGGGCATCCTGGACATGATGGCCGCCGAGGGGCTGGCCGTGGAAAGGCTGAGTGAGGAGGCCAACATCGACCTTGCCGCACTGCAGCATTCGCAGACCCGCATCGATGTGGACCGCGTGAGTCGGCTGTGGGAGCTGGCCGTGGCGCAGTCGGCCAATCCCACGCTGGGCCTGGACCGGCAGCTGGCCGCGCGCCACGGCAACATCGACCTGGTGGGCTACTCGCTGGCTTCGAGCCCGCACCTGCTGGCGGGCTTTCGTGACCTGGAGCGCCACATGGCCGTGATCTCGGACGCCACCGCCTTCACGCTGGAGCGCGATGCGCGCGGCCACTGGCTGTCCATACACCACATCGGCGCCACGCGCGCCGTGCCACGCCAGCGCGTGGAGTTCGCCGTGCTCACGCTGCTGGTGCTGTGCAGCTGGCTGACGCGGCGCGATGTCCAGCCGCTGGCCGTGGAATTCATGGCCCAGGCGCCCTTGCCCCTGCACGAGGCCCGCTACCGACAGGCCTTCGGCCTGCTGCCGCGCTTTGGCGAGCGCGCCAACCGCTTCCTGCTGTCGCAAGACGACCTGCTCGCGCCCATCCCGACGCACAACCCCGAACTGCTGGCCCTGCACGAAAAACTGGTCGAGTCCGAGCTGGACCAGCTGGGCCAGGCCGGCGTGGGCGCCCGCGTGCGCCATGAGATTGCGCGCCTGCTGCCCCAGGGCGAGCCGCGCCGCGAGGAAGTGGCCGCAGTGCTGGGCCTGACCGACCGTACCTTGCAGCGCCGCCTGCAGGCCGAGAGCACCAGCTACCAGCAATTGCTGGATGACACCCGCCGCGAGCTGGCCCGGCAGTACCTGGGCGAGCCGCGCCACAGCCTGGCCGAGGTGGCCGACCTGCTGGGCTTCGTGGACCAGAGCAACCTCTTTCGCGCCTGCCGCCGATGGTTCGGCATGCCGCCGGGCCAGTACCGGCAGCAACTGCGTGCGTGAATGCATGCGGTGAATGCGCGCATGAACCTTGCGTCCCACGGGGCATAGGCGCTGGGGGACAATTCCCGCATGAACCTGCACGCTGCCGCCGAAGGCCGGGCTCCGGCGACCTCCCCGCGCCTTCCCATCTCCTGGCAGGATGGCTTTGCCGCCCTGGGCCCCGACTTCTTCACCCATCTGCGCCCCACGCCGCTGCCCGAGCCGCACTGGATCGCCACCAGCACCGGCACCGCCGAGCTGCTGGGCCTGGACCCGCAATGGCTGGCCTGCGATGAGGCCCTGCAGGCGCTCACCGGCAATACCGTGCTGCCCGGCAGCCATCCGCTGGCCAGCGTCTACAGCGGCCACCAGTTCGGTGTCTGGGCCGGCCAGCTCGGCGACGGCCGTGCCATCTTGCTGGGCGAGACCGCCTCGGGCCAGGAAATCCAGCTCAAGGGCGCAGGCCGCACGCCCTACTCGCGCATGGGCGACGGACGCGCCGTGCTGCGTTCGTCCATCCGTGAATTCCTGTGCAGCGAAGCCATGCACGCCCTGGGCATTCCCACCACGCGCGCGCTGAGCGTGACCGGATCGCCCGCCCCCATTCGCCGCGAAGAGATCGAGACCGCCGCCGTGGTGGCGCGCGTGGCGCCCAGCTTCATACGCTTTGGCCACTTCGAGCACTTTGCGGCGCGCGACCAGATGGCGCCGCTGCGCCAGCTGGCCGACTACGTGATCGACCGCTACTACCCCGAATGCCGCACGGCCGAGGCACTGGCCGGCAACGCCTACGCCAACTTCCTGCAGGCCGTGAGCGAGCGCACGGCGCGGCTGCTGGCGCACTGGCAGGCGGTGGGCTTTTGCCATGGCGTGATGAACACGGACAACATGAGCATCCTGGGCCTGACCATCGACTACGGTCCCTTCCAGTTCCTCGACGCCTTCGACCCCGGCCATATCTGCAACCACAGCGACACCCAGGGCCGCTACGCCTTCAACCGCCAGCCCCAGGTCGCGTACTGGAACCTGTACTGCCTGGGCCAGGCCCTGCTGCCGCTGATCGGCGAAGAGGAGCTGACCATTGCGGCGCTGGAGTCGTACAAGCAGGTGTTTCCGCAGGCCTATGGCTCTCTCATGCTGCGCAAGCTGGGCCTGCCCGAAGATGCTCCCGGCACGCCGCCTGCCGAGGCGCGCTTTGCCGCCCTGGTGAACCCGCTGCTGCAGCTCATGGCCGACAACGCCGTGGACTACACCATCTTCTTCAGCCGCCTGACCGATGCCGTGGCCACTGCCGGCGGCACCGAGCCCGACCTGGAGCCCGTGCGCGACCTGGTGCTGGACCGGCCCGCCTTCGACGCCTGGGCGGCAGGCTACGTACGGCAGCTTGCGACCGTGGATGGCACGGCAGCGGCCGCGCTGATGCAAGAATCGAATCCGCGCTTCGTGCTGCGCAACCACCTGGGAGAAATCACCATCCGCGCAGCCAAGGCGGGCGACTTCACCGCGGTGCGCCAGCTGCTGGCCGTGCTGCAGACCCCGTTCGCACCCCACGCCGAGCATGCCGAATGGGCAGGCTTCCCGCCCGACTGGGCTTCCTCCATCGAGATCAGCTGTTCATCATGAGCTTTCCCATCCACAAGACCGAGCAGGAATGGCAGGCCGAGCTGCAGGCCAAGGGCGCCGAGCCCGCCGCCTTCCAGGTGACGCGCCACGCGGCCACCGAGCGCCCCTTCACAGGCCGCTATGAGCAGTTCTGGGCCGATGGCAGCTACCACTGCATCTGCTGCGGCGCCAAGCTGTTCGACTCCGATACCAAGTTCGACGCCGGCTGTGGCTGGCCCAGCTTCGACCGCGCCATCCCAGGCGCCATCACCGAAATCGTGGACCGCAGCCATGGCATGGTGCGCACCGAGACTGTCTGCAGCCAGTGCGGCGCCCACCTCGGCCATGTGTTCCCCGATGGTCCCTCCGACACAGGGCTGCGCTACTGCATGAATTCCGCGTCGCTGGAATTCGAGCCGCCCAAGGCCTAGGCCCCAGGCCCGCAAAAACCCCAGCCGGCGCGGCCCTGCACCGATGCCGGGCCGCGCCGGCTGCGCCACAATGCGCCTGCCAAGCGCTCAGGCACCATGCCTGACTCCAAGCCCATCGAAATCTTCCAATGAAGTTACTGATCGACTTTTTCCCCATCATCCTGTTCTTCGTCGCCTTCAAGGTCTGGGGCATCTACACGGCCACGGCCGTGGCCATCGTCGCCACCATCGCGCAGATCGCCTACCTGCGCGTGCGCCATGGCAAGGTCGAGCCCATGCAATGGGTCAGCCTGGGCGTGATCGTGCTGTTCGGCGGCGCCACCTTGCTCGCCCACAACGACACCTTCATCAAGTGGAAGCCCACGGTGCTGTACTGGCTCATGGGCGGCGCCCTGGTGATTGGCCAGCTGGTATTTCGCAAGAACCTGCTGCGCTCCGTCATGGGCGCGCAACTGCAACTGCCGGACAACGCCTGGCGCACCATGAACTGGAGCTGGGCAGCCTTCTTCGCGGTGATGGGCGCGCTCAACCTGGTCATCGCCTACCGCTTCGACACCGACACCTGGGTCAACTTCAAGCTGTTCGGCGGCATGGGGCTGATGCTGGTCTTCGTGATCGGACAGGCCATCTACATGAGCCGCTTCATGCAGGAAGACAAGGGCGAGGCAGCCGCCGCCACGCCCGACGCCCTGCCCCCGTCCGGCGTGCAACAGGACAAGCAGCCATGAGCGCACCCGCCCATCCACTGCCCATCACCGAAGCCATGCAGGCCGTGCTGCGCGAGCGCCTCGCCCCCGATCACCTGGAAGTGATCGACGAAAGCCACCAGCACGCCGGCCATGTGGGAGCCAACGGCACCGGCTTCGGCACGCATTTCCGCGTGCGCATTGCGTCACCTTTGTTTCAAGGCAAGCCGCGCGTGGCACGCCACCGCCTTGTGTATGATGCGCTGCAAGAATTCATTGACCAGGGCGCTCACGCCATCGCCATCGAGGTTCTTTGAACTTTTACAGGCTCCGAAGATTCGGAGCCTGTTGCGTATCCACGCTATAGAATCAATTTTTCCTTCATCTCTGGAATTCGCATGAAAAAACAGCTTCTGACCAGCCTGGTGACTGCCGCCGTGCTGAGCACCGCAGCCCTGTCCGCCTCGGCCCAGAACATCGCCGTCGTCAACGGCAAGGCTGTGCCCAAGGCACGCGCCGAAGTGCTCAAGCAGCAGATCGAGCAAAGCGGCCGCCCCGTCACGCCCGAGATGGAAGGGCAGATCAAGGAAGAAGTCATCGCCCGCGAGATCTTCATGCAGGAAGCCAACAAGCGCGGCCTGGCCAACAGCGAAGCCTACAAGCAGCAGATGGAACTGGCCCGCCAGACCATCCTGATCCGCTCGCTGTTCGAAGACTTCCAGAAGAAGAACCCCGTGACCGACGCCGAAGCCAAGGCCGAGTACGACAAGGCCGTCGCTGCCAACAGCGGCAAGGAATACAAGGCCAGCCACATCCTGGTCGAGTCGGAAGACCGCGCCAAGGCCATCATTGCCGAGATCAAGGCCGGCAAGAAGTTCGAAGACATCGCCAAGAAGGAGTCCAAGGACCCCGGATCCGGCGCCCGTGGCGGTGACCTCGACTGGGCCAACCCCGGCAACTACGTGCCCGAGTTCTCCGAAGCCCTGATCAAGCTCGAAAAGGGCGGCATGACCCAGGAGCCGGTCAAGAGCCAGTTCGGCTACCACATCATCCGCCAGGACGACGTGCGCCAGGCAGAACTGCCCAAGTTCGAGGAAGTCAAGCCCCAGATCGTGCAGCAGCTGCAACAGCAAAAGCTGGCGCAATTCCAGGAATCGCTGCGCGAAAAGGCCAAGATCCAGTAAGATGCTTGCGTGTCGGCGGTTTTTGCCGTCGGCCTGACCATCACCAGCCCGCCTTGTGCGGGCTTTTTTTTTGCCCCCAGGCAAGGTGGCCGCCAAAGAAAAAAGCTGCCCCTGGGGGCAGCCTGATTCATCCTGTCCCGGCGTCCCGGCGCCCACGGCACCGGAGACCAGGCCATCGTGCTTCTCAGAACTGGTAGAGCGCGGTCAATCTGACCGTGCGACCCTCTCCGTACTCCACGGCCGAGGAACGCGACTGCTCGCCCAGGCGCTGGCGCACGCCGGCCACATAGGCCTTGTTGCCGATGTTGTCGAGATTGAGCCGGAGCTTCCATTGGCGGTTGAGTTCATAGCCGACCATGGCGCTGTGCACCCAGTAAGCGGACAGCTTGCCGTCGCCGGCCGAGGTGACATTGCGCGTGCCGACGAAGCGCGCGCCATAGCCCACCGTCCAGCCCTGCGGCAACGCATAGGTGGTCCACAGGTTCAGCGAATGGCGCGGCGTATTGCCCAGCGCCTGGCCCACACGCGCAGGCTCGTTCAATGACTTGAGGGTCTTGCTGGCCATGAAGGTGTAGTTGGCGAAGAGGTCCCATTGCGGAGTCACCTTGCCTGCGGCACCGAGCTCCAGCCCGCGCACGCGCTGCTCACCGGCCAGCAGATAGCTGCCATCGGCCATCTGCTCTCGGGCATTGGTCTTGTCCACCTGGAACAGCGCGGCTGTCAGCGCCAGCTGGCGGTCCCGCACATCCCACTTGGTTCCCAGCTCCAGGCTGGTGTTCTTCTCGGGCGCCAGCGAGGCCGTGGCCGCATCCAGGCCGGAACCATTGGAGACCAGGAATTCCGCGGAGGGGTTGAAGGCCGTGCCATAGGCTAGGTAGATGCGGCCGTTGTCGGCGGGCTTGAAGCTCAGGGCCGTGCGGCCGCTGAGCCGGCCGTCGGAACTGTCCACCGAGGTGCGCACGCCAGCGGCCGTTGTGGCGTTGGAGCGCCCGTCGATCCAGTCATAGCGCAGGCCCAGGTTCAGATCCCAGCGCGGACCCAGCGCAATGGAGTCGGTGGCATACAGCGCGCGGGTGTCCAGGCGGGTTTCGTTCCTTCCGCTGTTTTGCAGATCCGTGGTGCCCGTCCAGTATCCGGGCGGACGGGCCAGCGGATAGCCGCCGGCCGGGAACTGCCGGTTGATGTTGTAGGAAGAGGTGGTGCGGTCATAGGTCTCGCGTGCGATCTCGAAGCCCGTGACCAGCGTATGCCCCAGCACGCCTGTGTCGAAGCGCTGGGTCAGGTTGGTCTGGTTGATCCACAAGGTGGTGGCCGCATCGCGGCCATAGGCCTGGGGCCCTGCGGGCCGGTAGTAGCCAGGCTGCATGCCCCGGAGATCGACATGCGAGGCAGAGATCACGGTATCGCGGCTCAGCCGCGAGTAGCGCGAGAGGTTCTGCAGCTTGGCGCCCGAGGCGAAGTCATGCTCGATCTTCGCGGTCAGGGCATCCTGGCCGATCTTTTCCCGATCAAGGTTGCGCCAGCCGAAATAGGCATTGCGCGAGACGCCATCGAGCATCTTGCCGCGAAAGGCCGGCACGCCATAGTCGGGAAGATTGTCATCGTTCTGGTGGAAGAAGCTGAGAGTCACGCGCGTGGGCGAATTCAATCCCAGAGCCAGCGAGGGCGCCACACCCCAGCGCCGCTTGAAGATGGTGTCGCGCCCCGCCACGTCGCTGTCATGGCCCATGAGGTTCAGGCGCATGGCAGCCTTGCCGCCAGCCAGCACCCTGTTGGTGTCGAGCGTGAGGCGCCGGTAGCTGGCCGTGCCCAGGCCAGCGTCGGCCTCGGTGAAGTCATGGGCCTTGGGCTGCTTGCTGATCATGTTGATGCTGCCGCCCGAGGTGCCCGCGCCGCCGAAGACCGAGTTGGGTCCCTTGATGACCTCGACGGATTGCGTGTTGAAGAGATCGCTTCGGCTCTTCTGCCCGCTGTCGCGCAGCCCGTCGATCTGCAGGTTGGCGTTGGCGCTGAAGCCGCGGATGTTGATGCTGTCGCCCGAGCCTGCACCGCCCTCGCCCGCATTGAAGGTGATGCCGGATACATTGGACAGCGCCTGCTGCAGGCTCAGGGCGTTTTGCTCCTGCAGCACCTGCCCGGGCACCACGGTGATGGTCTGCGGCACATCCAGCAGCGGCTTGGCGTATTTGGCCGATTCGGATGCCTCGGTGCGCGAGCCGGTGGAACGCTGCCCGGAGACGGTCAAGGGCGCCAACTGCACCTGACGCTCATCGGCAGTGGCGTCCTGCGCATAAGCGGGCGTGACCAGCGCCGCAGCGAACACCGAAAAAAGGCACGACTGGGGGCCGGAGACGAAGGGTCGAGATAGCAAATGTGCTGTGCGCATGGCAAAGATCCACGTTGAAAATGGGAATCATTTGCAACGCAGCCTTTCCAAAGCAATCAGACCCGTCTGAATCTGGCGCATCACCCCTGGTTTCAGGCGTTTTCACTTGCGCCGATCAGCGCGCTCCAGCCTCCTGCAGCAGGCGCTCCACCTCATGCTGGCTGCGCTGTCTGGCGTGGACGACGGCGGTCACGCCATCCTTGTCGGGCAGATTGAGATCGGCCCTGGCCGCGATCAGCTGGCGGACGATGTCCTGGTAGCGCGGGCCTCCGTCGCCCAGCAAAACGGCTTCGAGCAGGCAGGTCCAGCCCAGCCGGTTCACATGGTCGGCCCGTACACCTGCGGCCAGCAGGGCCTGCACGGTATCGACGTGGCCGCGCTCGCAGGCCGGGATCAGCGCCGTGCCGCCGTAGCGGTTGGTGCTTTGCAGATCGGCGCCGTACGACAGCGTCATGCGCAGTATCTCCAGGCGGCCCAGGGCACCGGCCAGCAGATAGGCACTGTCCTGCAGGTCATTCTTGAGATTGGGGTTGGCCCCATGGACCAGCAGCGAGCGCGCGACCTCGACATGGTTGCCGCGCACGGCCAGCAGCAGCGGCGTATTGCCCTGCCGGTCACGCACATCGACAGGTGCGCCGCGCTTGAGCCAGTCGCGTACCTGCAGCGCCTCGCCGGCCTGGGCGGCCGCCAGCAGCGCGGGGCCGAATTCCGGGCGATTCACCGCACCCTCCTGCGCCCTGGCCGCATCGCGGCCCTCGGCGGCTGTGGCCACAGCCTGCGCCTCCTGCGCCTGCGTCTCTTGTCCCTGCGCATCCGCCAGTCCCGCGGCAAGACAGGCCGTCAGGATTGCAGCGTGCCGGACATGGGCGCCGGATCGGGAAACAGCATGGTGCATACAAGCCCTCCTGGAAAACACGGTTGTGCGGCAAGCGTAAGGCAAGCTTGCCCGGTTGCGCATGAAGCCGGGGCGTCGCACGTCAGTTTCATTCAGGAACTATAGCTACATCGCCTGATCCCACGCGCTTTCCCCGGGCTTGCGCCGGAAAGTCTTCGCGCGCCAGCCTTTCTCAAACGAAAGGAGACCTGTTCCCGTGTCTTGCAACAAAAGCCGTGCCGCCCGCTGGATGGCCGCAGCCGCCACCGCCCTCGCCGTCCTCACCACCACCCTGGCCCCGGCCGCCGCCCATGCGCGCGAGTTCGTCAGCGTCAAGGGCGCCAGCGTCAATGTGCGGCAGCAGCCCACCACGCGCTCGGCCACGCTGTGGGAACTGGGCAAGGGCTATCCGCTGCAGGTGGTGCAGCGCAAGGGCCAGTGGCTGCGCGTCAGGGACAACGAGAGCACGCTGGGCTGGGTGCATGCGCCGCTGACCGGCAAGACCCCGCACATGGTGGTGACCGGGCGCACCGCCAATCTGCGCGCAGGCCCGGGCCAGAAACACCGCGTGGTGGGCAAGCTGGCTGAGCTGGAGGTGGTGCGCACGCTCAAGAAGCAGGGCTCCTGGGCCCATGTCCAGCGCGACAACGGCCAAAAGGGCTGGGTGGCGCGCAGCCTGACCTGGGGCTGGTGAACCAGGCGCTGCGTCGAACGTTCAGCCGTTGACCACGACCTGCGCGCGCGGCGCATAGCCGTGGTTCAGCGGACCGTGGCCGGCGCCCGTGAACACATCGGCACCGGCCGCAATCGCGCCCAGGATGTACTCGCGCGCCTGGGCCACGGCCGTCTCCAGCGGCAGGCCCAGCGCCAGGTGCGAGGCAATCGCCGAAGACAGCGTGCAGCCCGTGCCGTGTCCGTTGTGCGTGGCAATGCGCTGCGACTGCAGGCGCAGCCGCTGGCCGTTGCCATGGCCCAGCAGGTCCACCACCAGATCGCCCGACAAGTGCCCGCCCTTGAGCAATGCGGCCGGCGCGCCCAGCGCCAGCAGTTCCTGCACGGCGCCGTCCAGTGCGTCTATGCCGTCAATGGAGTGGCCCAGCAGCAGCGCTGCCTCGTCCAGATTGGGCGTGACCACGGTGGCCAGGGGGAACAGTTCGCGCACCAGCACGGAGGCGGTTTCCGGGGCAATCAGCCGGTCGCCGCTGGTGGCCACCATCACGGGGTCGAGCACCACGTTGCGCAGCTGGTGGCGGCGGATGGCATCGGCCACCACCTGCACCACCTCGGGCGTGGCCAGCATGCCGATCTTGACGGCGTCGGCGCCGATGTCCTCGACCACGGCATCGATCTGGCCGCGCAGTATGTCCACGGGAATGCCGTGGATGCCGCTGACGCCCAGCGTGTTCTGCACGGTGATGGCCGTGATGGCCGTCATGCCGTAGCAGCCCAGGGCGCTGCAGGTCTTGAGGTCGGCCTGTATGCCGGCGCCGCCGCCGCTGTCGGAGCCCGCGATGATGAGCACGCGTGCATAGCGCTTGCGCGCGGCGGGAGCCGGTTCGGGGGATGCGGCGGTCGAAGGGGAGTGGTCGGCAGTCATGGGCGAAAATTATCACCCATGCGCATGGTCAATACCGGCAGCTGCGGGATGTGCTGTAATGCCTGCTGACGGACGAAACAGGGGTGTCCCGTCGGTGAAACAGGGCCTGGCCCGCCTCGCCGATGCGTGACTGAGAAACACCCTGGGGCCCCGGGGCGACCAGCCCCCTGCCGCACAAGCCTGCACCACAGGCACCTTGCCGCGCAGCGCCCCTGCACCCGATCCAGGTCATGCTGGCGTGGGGAGTTTCAATCAATCGGGGTGGTACGCCGCGTTTTGTCCAGCACATGCCCTGTGCGCGGACAGCCGGCCGGCAGTCCCACGGGCATGGGCGCACTTGACCACCAGATGCACATGTCCGTTCTACAAGCTTCTTCCCGCATCGCCATTCTGGGCGGCGGCCTCATGGGCCGGCTGCTGGCATTGGCGCTGGCCCGTCGCGGCCACGGCATTGCCGTATACGACGCCCACGGCCCCGAAGGCGATGGCGCAGCGGCCCGCGTGGCCGCCGCCATGCTCGCGCCCCTGGCCGAATCGGCCATCACCGAGCCCGGCGTGGTGCGCATGGGCCAGCACGGCCTGACGCGCTGGCCCGAACTGCTGGCCCAGCTCGATGCGCCCGTGTTCTTCCAGCAAAACGGCACCCTTATCCTCTGGCACCGCCAGGACGCGGGCGATGCCCAGCGCTTTTTCGGCCTGCTGGAGAAAAACCGCCGCATCAACCCCAGCCTTCCCGCGCTGCAGCCGCTGGCCGACCAGGCCCTGCACGACTGCGAGCCCGCGCTTGAGCGGCGCTTCGCCCAGGCCATGTACCTGCAGGGCGAAGGCCAGCTGGACAACCGCCAGCTGCTGGCCGCGCTCCACGCCACGCTGACCCGCCTGGGCGTGGAGCAGCACTGGAACCAGCCGCGCGAGCTGGCCGACTTCCGTCCCGGCACGCCGGGCCAGCCCGACTGGGTGCTGGACTGCCGGGGCCTGGGCGCACGCGGCCAGTGGCCTGCGCTGCGCGGCGTGCGCGGCGAGGTGGTTCGCATCCATGCGCCCGAGGTCACGCTGCAGCGGCCCACGCGCCTGATCCATCCGCGCTACCCGATCTACATTGCGCCCAAGGAGGACCACCTCTTCGTCATCGGCGCCACCGAGATCGAGTCCGACGACATGTCGCCGGCCAGCGTGCGCTCCACGCTGGAGCTGCTGAGTGCCGCCTACACCGTGCATCCGGGTTTTGCCGAGGGCCGCATCGTCGAGATCGCCACCCAGTGCCGCCCCACCCTGCCCGACAATCTGCCGGCCGTGCGCTGGAGCGCGCCGCGCGTGATGGAGGTCAACGGCCTGTACCGCCATGGCTTCATGATCGCGCCGGCCATGCTGGACGTGGTGCTGGAGCTGCTCGACAGCGGTGATTCCGAACTGGCCCGCCGCTTCGATGTCGCCGTCGAGCATGCGCCATCGCAGCACAAGGCAGCCGCCTGAACGGCACGCACGGCACTTTCACGCACAACAGACCGGACATGCACGCAGGGTCGCCAGGCCCGGCCCTGCCTAAGATCGAACAAGCCCCCGTACCCGCCTTTCGTTTCCCCCCAGCCGCCATGAACATCACCATCAACCAGCAAGCGACCGAACTGAGCGACGGAGCCACCGTGGCCGACGCGCTGGCCCAGCTTGCGCCGCGCCCGCCCTTTGCCGTGGCCATCAATACCGTCTTCGTACCCAAGGCCCGCTATGCCGAGCAGGCGCTGAACGACGGCGACCGCCTCGAAGTGATCTCGCCGGTGACCGGCGGCTGATGCCCCATCCGACTCTCCCATTGCCTCACGCCATGACGACTTCCGCCTCTTCCTCCGACGACAGCCTGGTCCTGTACGGCCAGCGCTTTGACAGCCGCCTGCTGCTGGGCACCTCCCGCTACCCCTCGCCCGCCGTGCTCGAAGCCGCCGTGCAGCGCGCGCGCCCTGCCATGGTCACGGCCTCGCTGCGCCGCCAAGGCAGCAATGCCGCCGAGACCGGCGCCAGCTTCTGGGAACTGCTCAGAAAGCTCAACGTGCCCGTGCTGCCCAACACCGCCGGCTGCATGACCGTGCAGGAAGCCGTGACCACGGCCCAGATGGCGCGCGAAGTCTTCGAGACGCCCTGGATCAAGCTGGAGCTGATCGGCGACGACTACACCCTGCAGCCCGACACGCTGAACCTGGTCGAGGCCGCCTCCATCCTCATCAAGGACGGCTTCCAGGTCCTGCCCTACACCACCGAGGACCTGGTGCTGTGCCAGCGCCTGGTGGATGTGGGCTGCCAGGCCGTCATGCCCTGGGCAGCGCCCATCGGCACGGGCCGCGGCCCCGTCAACCCCTACGCCATGCAGACGCTGCGCGAGCGCCTGAAGGTGCCTCTGATCGTGGATGCGGGCCTGGGCCGCCCCTCGCACGCCTGCCAGGTCATGGAATGGGGCTATGACGCCGTGCTGCTGAACACGGCCGTGGCCTTGTCCGAAGATCCCGTCGCCATGGCCGGCGCCTTCGCCGACGCCGTGAACGCCGGCCACGCCGCCCACCGCGCCGGCGCCATGGCCGAGCAGTCTGCCGCCCAGCCCAGCACGCCCGTGCTGGGCACGCCGTTCTGGCACCACGGCTGAGGAGACCGGCCATGAGCAACGACTCCATCCAGTCCTGGGCAGATGCCATCGTGCGCCTGCACGGCGCCACCTTTGCCCCTGAAGGCTCCGCCCTGCCCTCGCAGCCCGTGCCGCAGGCACAGCGCCAGGAGCCGGCCTATCTTGCGGCGCTGCAGGCCTGCAGCGCCCTGGGTTTCATCGCCATCGACGCCGAGACGCTGGCCTGTGCCTGGCAGGCGCAGACGCTGCGCAGGGGCCGCTTCGAGGCCACGCTATGGCCCGACGATCCGCGCGACTTCGGCCTGGAGGGCGCCGATCCCGCACTGGCCTTCCCGGAGTGCCCAAGGTCCCTGGGCCTGTACGGCGTGCTGCCCGACGCGCAATGGGTGGGCCGCATGGCCCGCGCCGGTGTGCCCACCGTGCAATTGCGCTTCAAGTCCGAGGACCGCGACGCCATCGCGCGCGAAGTGCGCGCCGCCGTGGCCGCCGTGGAAGGCACGGGCGCCCTGCTCTTCATCAACGACCACTGGCGCGAGGCCATCGATGCCGGCGCCTATGGCGTGCATGTGGGCCAGGAAGACCTGGACGCGCTGGCCGGCGCCGACCTGCAGGCCATCCACGCCTCGGGCCTGCGCCTGGGCGTGAGCACGCATGGCTATGCCGAAATGGTGCGCGCCCATGCCGTGCAGCCCAGCTACATCGCGCTGGGCGCCGTCTTTCCCACCACGCTCAAGAAAATGGCCACGGCTCCGCAGGGCCTGGCGCGCCTGGGCGCCTATGTGCGGCTGATGCAGCGCTATCCGCTGGTGGCCATCGGCGGCATCTCGGCCGACCAGTTCCCGGCCGTGCGCGCCACGGGCGTGGGCTCGGTGGCCGTGGTGCGGGCGCTGGTCAATGCCGAGGACCCGGAAGCGGCGGCGCAGCAGTTGCTCGCAAGCATGCAGGCTGCGGACTGAGCCTTTGCGGGACCACACATCAAAAAAGGGAGCATCTGCTCCCTTTTTTGCATGTGCACCTGGCTCAGTCCTTAGACGGCTCCTTGCCTTCACCCTGCGGCGACGGAGCCTGTGGCGTGGTCCGAAAGGCCGGGTCGGTCTCGCGCGACAGCAGCATGTCCACCGAGCGGCTCAAGGGCTCGTCCAGGCCGCGGTGATCGCGAAGGGTTTCGGGCGGTTGCAGTTCCCAGTTCTCCAGCGCCAGATCCATGCTCAGCGGCGCCTTGAGATTGTGCTCGCTGAAGCCCACGGGGCCTGAGCCGGGCGCCGACAGCACCACGGGCGGAAAGCGCGAAGGCACGTCCACCGTGGGCAGTTCATCCTCGCCCAGCGCGGTGAGGTCTATGTCCAGCAGCGGTGCCGCCGCATCGTGGATGAAGGACGGCGTCTCGCTCAGCGGAACGGCACGCACCTGGCCGGCAGGCAGCTGGCCTGCCTGATCCAGGTCGAAGTCCAGCGGCTGCATTTCGAACTGCAGCGGCGCGGACAGGGAGTCCGGCGCGCGGCTGTCGGCAGCCTTCTCACCGGCTGTACCGGAGACCGTGGACAGCGCCTGCGTGTCCATGGGCGTGAACTCCAGGCCCGGATCCTGCGGCGACAGGGAAGAGGCAGCCTGCTGCGGTGCGGCCTCTACCGGAGGCGGTTGCAGCTCGGCCATCCAATCCACATCCATGAAGGCGGCAGCGGCGGCCGGTGCGGGAGCGGGTTCCGAGGCTGATGCGAGGACGGCTGCGCCGGCCGTGGCTGCGCCGGCTGCGGCCGTGCCCGCCACCATGCGCGGCGTGGTGCGCTCGCGCGGGCCGGGCTCGCCGCGCGTTCCGGCGGGCGAGGTGCGCGCGATGGACAGCAGCAGCAGCAGGTCATCGAAAGCGGCCAGGTCGAAGGGGGCTGGCGCATCGGGGTCGGGTGCACCGTCCTGCTTGAACAGGTAGTGCGCCAGGCAAGTTTCGACTTCGTCCACGGGCCACAGGGCCTCGATGCGTGCCAGTTGCTCGGGATAGCCCTGCAGCAGGCTGCTGCCCTTGTCGGTAAAGCCCGGCATGGCCGGCACGCGGGCGTTGAAATGCTTGGCAAAGCGGGCGCGCAGCTGGTCGAAGTCGTCTCGGCGGCTCAGCGTGTAGTACAGGTGCAGCAGCTCCAGATAGGCCAGCGGCGAGGAATCCTCATGCGTGGCGATGTGCGAGCGCAGCAGCTCGATGGCCTGCTGGTGCTCGCCCACCGAGATGAAGAATTCCGCCTGCTGCTGCACGTCGAACATTTCGCCGGGCTGCACCATGCGCCGGGCCTTGATGGCCTCGGGCGCAGGCGAGCGCGCTGCGGTCTTCTCGCCCTCCGGCTCGGGCAGCTCGGCCTGCACGGACACAGGCACGGGAATGGTGGCCGGGCCGAAATCGCCGGGGTCCACGTCCTCATGCAGCTCGTACGTCACGCCAGGGCGCATCTGCGCGCCGCGCTGCACATAGGGCGAGGCCAGGGTATCCGGGCCACGGCGATCATCCGGCGACGGCGCAGGCCGGTGTTCACGCAGGCTGGGTGCCATGGGCCGCGTGGGCCGATGGGGGTCCAGGGAATGCGGCAGGGTGTTGATCCCGTCATCGTGCGGATGCGGCGGGCTCGACGGCACGGGGTCCTGCGACGAACGCTCCACCGATTCCCGCCAGGCATCCGGCTCGCGCGAGAACAGCGAGGCGCCCGAGCGCATTTTCCAGGCCATCCATGCGATCACGGCCACGGCGGCGATCAGCGCCAGCAGCAGCGCATTGAACAGCCACGACGAGCCGCCCGACTCCTGGCGCATGGCCTCCAGTTCGGCCCGTAGCTGGGCCAGTTGCCCACGGTCGGCGGTGTCGCGCTTCTTGAAGGCCGCCATTTCGGCCTCCAGCGCCTGCACGCGCTTGTTGGCCTCGGCCAGCTGCTCGCTGCCCGCATCGAACATGGGAGCCGCAGATGCGGCGCCGCCTTCGGGTGTCCCGGGTGTTCCGGCTGCGCCAGCGGCGCCCGGGGTGCCGCCCGTGCCCAGCCATTCCTCCACCGGCTCCATGCGCAGGCGCGGTTCTATGCGCAGGCCCGCCTGCAACTGCCCAGCCTGGGCCTGGGCGGTCACGCCCACGGGCGGCCTGGATTTCTCGGCCGCCGCCTTGGGTTTGGCCTGGGGCCTTGGCTGTGCCTTTGGCTTGGACTGGGGTTTCGGTTCCTTGGCAACGGGCACCGCTGCGGGCCTGGAATCGGCCCGGGCGCTGCGGCCAGCGGCCGGGCGGGAGGAAGTCGAAGATGGATCGGAAGCGGCACCCGCTGCCCCCGCTGCACCTGCAGCACCGGAGCCCGCGGCCGCCAGCGCCGGCTGGGCTGCCGCCAGCTCCCGCACATTGATGGGCTGATTGCCCGTGGCATCCACCGACTCGGGCAGCTGCGCCAGCAGCGTGTAGCTGCGGCTGATGCCGCCGCCTTCGCAGCCGGCCCAGAGCTTGAGCGTCACCACGGGCTCGTCCACCGTGTAGCTGGCCTGCACACGAACGGCCTTGCCCGATGTGGTCGGGCTGACGCGCACACGCGAGGATTCGATGGGCCTGTCACCGGCCAGCAGCTCGGCGCGCACGCAGGAGCTGCCGGCGTCATTTCCGCTATCGGGCTGCAAGCCCACCACCAGGTCGAACGGAGCGCCCAGCACCACGTTGCCCCGGGGACTGCCCAACGACAATGCGGACGCGTTCCAGGCCATGGAGGACAGGGCGACGCCGAGAATGGTGCTACAAATTCTCACATCAGCCTTTCTTTGAACGCTTGCATTTTTGCATAGACACCTGTAGGACACCTCCTCTATGTACATGAACCAAAACAACATTTCTCCTATCAGGAACGTCGGATTGATAGGCGCAGGCATCATGGGGCAAGGCATCGCCCAGCTGGCCGCCCAGGCAGGCGCCGGCGTGCTGCTGCAGGACGCTCGCCCGGGCGCTGCCGCGCAAGCGCAGCAACAGCTGTTTGCGCTGTGGGACCTGCTTGAGAAGAAACAAAAAATAACAAGTGAGCAGGCCGCAGATTGCAAGGCCCGGGTGACGGTGGCGGACGGTCTCGATGCGTTCAGGAACTGCGACCTGGTGATCGAGGCCATTGTCGAGCGCATGGATGCCAAGCAGGCGCTGCTGCGCGAGCTGGAGGCCATCGTTGCGTCCGGGACCCTCATCGCCAGCAATACCTCGGCCCTGTCCATCACCACGCTGGCCACGGCGCTCGAGCACCCGCAGCGCTTTGCCGGCTTTCACTTCTTCAACCCGGCGCCGCTGATGAAGGTGGTGGAGATCGTGCGCGGCCTGGCCACGGACGAGGCCACCTGCGCCACGCTGGCGCAGTTCGCGCGCAGCTTCGGCCACACGCCCGTGCGTGCGCAGGACACGCCGGGCTTCCTGGTCAACCACCTGGGCCGCGGCTATGTGACCGAGGCGCTGCGCATCGTGCAGGAAGGCGTTGCCGACTTCGCCACCATCGACCGCATCCTGCGCGAGCAGGTGGGCTTCAAGCTCGGCCCGTTCGAGCTGATGGATCTCACCGGCCTGGATGTCACCCATGCCGTGATGGAGCACATCTACCACCAGTACTACCAGGAGCCGCGCTACCGCCCCAGCCCCATTGCCGCGCAGCGCGTGGCGGCCGGCCTGCTGGGCCGCAAGACCGGCCAGGGCTTTTACCGCTATGCCGAAGGCCGCGCCGAGCAGCCTGCCGAGCCTGCCGTGCCGCAGGTGCAGACGCTGCCACCGGTCTGGGTGTCGGCACGCGCGGCCCGGCGCAACGAGATCTACCAGTTGCTCAAGAGCCTGGGCGCGCGCATTGAAACCGCGCAGGCACCGACCGAGCAGGCCTTGATCCTGGTGGCGCCGCTGGGCCTGGACGTGACCACGGTGGCTGCCGTGGAGCGGCTGGACTGCACGCGCACCATGGGCATCGACATGCTGCTGGCCGACGCCGACACGCGCCGCCGCGTGCTGGCCACCACGCCGGCCACGCGCACCGACATGCGCGATGCCGCCCATGCGCTTTTTGCCAGCGACGGCAAGGCCGTCAGCGTGATCCGCGACAGCGGCGGCTTCGTCACGCAGCGCGTGGTGGGCTCCATCGTCAACATCGCCAGCGACATCTGCCAGCAGGGCATCGGCAGCCCGGCCGACCTGGAAAAGGCCGTGACCCTGGGCCTGGGCTATCCCATGGGCCCGCTGGCCATGGGCGACCGCTGGGGCCCCACCAACATGCTGGAGATTCTGTTCAACCTGCAGACCGTCTACGGCGATCCGCGCTACCGCCCCAGCCCCTGGCTGCGCCGCCGTGGCGCGCTGGGGCTGAGCCTCACGCACGAGGAGCCATAAGCCCTGCAAAGCCGACGACCCGACGCACGACGGGTCGCCTTTTTTTCGCCGCCCTGCCCCGTTTTCGGCAGGCCCAGACACCGAAGTGACAGGCCCGCCGGCGGCATGCTGCGCCGCGGCGGTCCCACACGCGACAATGTGACCGTCATCAGTCACGCAAAAGACAGGCCATGGACGACCCGATTCTTACCATCGAAGAACGTGAAGCGATCAATTCCGGTCGCTGGTTTTCATCACTTTCTCCATCGCTTCGGCACGACATTCTTCGATGCGCTTACGTCAAACGGTTCAAAGATGGCACGCTCATCTGCGCACGCGGAGAACCGCCCGAGGAATGGATCGCCTGCGCCCGGGGTGCGGTGCGCGTGAGCTCGACCTCGATCACGGGCAAGCAGATCACGCTGGACTACGTGGAGCCGGGCATCTGGTTCGGCGACGTGGCCATCCTGGATGGGGACAAGCGCACGCACGATGCCTATGCGCACGGCGAGACCACGCTGCTGTGCGTGTCCAAGACCGACTTCAAGAAAATCCTGTCCATGCATGTGGAGTTCTCGGAAGCCATGCTGCGCCTGCATGCGCGGCGCATCCGCCAGCTCTACGGCCTGGTCGAGGACCTCAACACCCTGCCGCTGCGCGCGCGCCTGGCCAAGCAGCTGCTGCACCTGGTGCGCAGCTATGGCGTGACCAGCCTGTCGGATGGCAGCGAGATCCGCATCGGCCTGCACCTGGCGCAGGAGGAACTGGCGCAGTTGCTGGGCGCCTCGCGCCAGCGCGTGAACCAGGAACTCAAGGCCATGGAGCGCGAGAACGCCATCCGCATCGAGCCGGGCGGCCTGGTGGTCTGCGACCGCGACACGCTGCTGCGCATCGCCGCGCCCGACGCCTGAGCCTGCGCGGCCCGCGCCGCGCCCCCTCCCCTTTTCTTGCACCGACCGGACGTTCGCGCCGGCCGGTGCCTTGCCGCGCCCGTGCTGCGCGGCTGTTCCCGTTTGTTGAACCGATTCTCGAACCGATCACAGGACTGACTGCCCCATGAGCACTTTCGACCATTTCGTAGGCACACGCGCCGTCTCCGACCAGCACGCATTCGACGTGCCCGCGCTCACCGCCTGGATGCAGGGCCATGTGCAGGGCTTTGCCGGCCCGCTGCAGGTGGAGATGTTCAAGGGCGGCCAGTCCAACCCCACCTACAAGCTGATCACCCCGGGACGCAGCTACGTGATGCGCTCCAAGCCCGGCCCCGTGGCCAAGCTGCTGCCCTCGGCCCATGCCATCGAGCGCGAGTTCCGCGTGATGAAGGGCCTGGCCGGCACCGACGTGCCCGTGCCCCACATGTATGCGCTGTGCGAGGACGAATCCATCATCGGCCGCGCCTTCTACATCATGGAGTGCATGGAAGGCCGCGTGCTCTGGGACCAGTCCCTGCCCGGCATGGAGCCGGCCCAGCGCGCCGCCATCTACGACGAGATGAACCGCGTGATCTCGGCCCTGCACACCGTGGACTTCGCGGCCCAGGGCCTGGCCGACTACGGCAAGAGCGGCAACTACTTCGAGCGCCAGATCGGCCGCTGGAGCAAGCAGTACGTGGCCTCGGTCACCCAGCCCATCCCCGAGATGGACCAACTCATGCAGTGGCTGCCCGCCCACATGCCGGCCAGCGCGCTGGATGCCTCGCGCGTGTCCATCGTGCACGGCGACTTCCGCCTGGACAACCTGATGTTCCACCCCACCGAGCCGCGCGTCATCGCCGTGCTGGACTGGGAGCTGTCCACCCTGGGCCACCCGCTGGCCGACTTCAGCTACCACTGCATGAGCTGGCACATCCCCGCCACGCTGGGCCGGGGCATCGCAGGCAAGGACCTGGCGGCCCTGGGCATTCCCGGCGAAGAGGAATACATCCGCCGCTACTGCGAGCGCACGGGCCTCAAGGACGTGGACACGCTGCGCGCCGACTGGAACTTCTACATGGCCTACAACATGTTCCGCATCGCGGCCATCCTGCAGGGCATTGCCAAGCGCGTGGAGGCCGGCACGGCCTCCAGCGCCCAGGCCAAGGCCTCCGGCGACACCGCCCGGCCCATGGCCGAGCTGGCCTGGTCCTTCGCCCAGCGCAGCTGAGCCATCCAGACCGCCCCCATCACTCACCGATCACCCCGTTTCCACCACAAGCGACAAGCCAAGAGAAGGAGCGCATCCATGGACTTTGAATATTCGCCCAAGACCAAGGACCTGCAGGAACGCCTGCTGAAGTTCATGGACGAGCACATCTATCCCGGCGAAAAGGACTATGCCGCCGAGATGGAAGCCAACACCGCCGCAGGCAAGCGCTGGACGCCGCTGCAGACCATCGAGAAGCTCAAGGTCAAGGCCCGGGAGCAAGGCCTGTGGAACCTGTTCCTGCCCGTGGACAGCGCCGAGGCCGCTGGCTACAAGGGCGGCGGCCTGACCAACCAGGAATACGCGCCGCTGGCCGAGATCATGGGCCGCGTGCCATGGTCCAGCGAGGTGTTCAACTGCTCTGCGCCCGACACCGGCAACATGGAGACCATTGCGCGCTACGGCAGCACCGAACTCAAGGAGCGCTGGCTCAAGCCGCTGCTGGACGGCAAGATCCGCTCGGCCTTCGCCATGACCGAGCCCGAGGTGGCCTCCTCCGACGCCACCAACATCTGCACCCGCATCGAGCGCCAGGGCGACGAGTACGTGATCAACGGCCACAAGTGGTGGATCTCGGGTGCCGGCGATCCGCGCTGCCAGGTCTTCATCACCATGGGCAAGACCGACCCCGATGCGCCCAAGCACTCGCAGCAAAGCATGATCATCGTGCCCGGCGACGCGCCCGGCATCCGCATCGTGCGTCCGCTCAACGTCATGGGCTATGACGATGCGCCGCACGGCCACATGGAGATGTACTTCGAGAACGTGCGCGTGCCCGTGGGCAACATCCTGCTGGGCGAGGGCCGTGGCTTTGAGATCGCCCAGGGCCGCCTTGGCCCCGGCCGCATCCACCACTGCATGCGCCTGATCGGCCTGGCCGAGCGCGCGCTGGAGCTGATGTGCAAGCGCGCCAGCTCGCGCATCGCCTTCGGCAAGAGCGTGGCCCAGCAGACCGTGACGCAGGAACGCATCGCCGAGGCACGCTGCCGCATCGACATGGCGCGCCTGCTCACGCTCAAGGCCGCTTGGCTGATGGACATCGCCGGCAACAAGGTGGCACGCAGCGAGATCGCCATGATCAAGGTGGTGGCCCCCAGCATGGCCTGCCAGGTCATCGACTGGGCCATGCAGGTGCACGGCGGCGGCGGCATGAGCGACGACTTCCCGCTGGCCAGCGCCTACGCCCACGCGCGCACGCTGCGCTTTGCCGACGGCCCGGACGAGGTGCACCGCAACGCCATCGCCAAGTGGGAGCTGGGCAAGTACGGCGCCTACGGCAAGGATGCCGGCGTGCCCATCACGCGCGGCAGCTGAGCAGGCTTCAAGCCTGAGGCCTGAGGCCGCACACCCGGCAGGATCGGGTGGCGACCCTGGCCCTTCCCTCTCAGCCAGGTGGCAATGCCTCCTGGCTTTTTTGTGCCTGCCTTTCCGGCATTTCAGTGCCCATGGCAGGCGCCTCCCATCCCCCGCCCAGCGCCCGGTACAGCGCCACGCGCGCCTGCAGCTGCAGCAGGCGCTGCAGCACGGCATCGTCCTGGGCCGCGTACAGCGTGGTCTGGGCCTGCAGCAGGGACAGCAGGCTTTCCGCCCCGGCCTTGTAGCGCAGCTCGGCCAGCGACACGGCCTGGCGGGCCTGGGCCAGCACCTCGGCCTGGGCCTCGGCCTGGGCCTTCAGGCCGTGGACGGCGTTGAGCGCCAGGTCCACATCGCCATAGGCCGCGACGATGGACTTGTAATAGCCGGCCAGCAGTTCTTCGCGCCGGGCCTGGGCGCCATCGCGCTCGGCCGCCAGCCGGCCGCCGTCGAAGATGGGGCCGGCCAGTCCGGCCAGCAGCGAATAGACCGGCTCGCGCAGCCAGTCGCTGGCGCGCCCAGCGCTGGTGCCTGCACTGCCCGTGAGGGTCAGCCGGGGCCACAGCGCCGCGCGGGCCGCCTGCAGGTTGGCGCTGGCGGCGGTCAGTTGCGCCTCAGCACTGGCAATGTCAGGGCGGCGCTGCAGCAGCTGCGTGGGCAGGCCTGCGCCGATCTCGGGCAGCTGCAGGGCCTGCAGCGAATCCGTGGCCAGCGCGGGGCGGCGGGCCTGACCCAGCAGCACGGCCAGCGTGGCATCGGCATCCTCGCCCTGGCGGCGCAGCGTGGCCAGGGCCTGGCGCTGGCTGGCCACCAGGCCGCGCTGCTGGGCCAGCTCCAGCTGGGTGGCGGCGCCTGCGCGCGCGCGGGACTCCACCAGGCCCAGCAGCCGCTCGGCATTGGCCACGTTGCGCGCCGCAATGGCCTGGCGCTCGCGCAGCGCCACGGCCTGCAGCCAGCCATGGGCCACCTGGGCGGTGACCGTGAGGCGCACCGTGTCCTGGTCAAACCGGCTGGCCTGCCAGGCCGCCGCCGCCGCATCGCGCGTGGCGCGGTTGCGGCCCCAGAAGTCCACCTCATACGAGGCCGTCAGCGCAGCGCCGTAGACGCTGGCCTGCCCGCCCGCCACCTGTGCATGGTTCATGCGCTGGGCGCGCAGCTCGCCATTGAGCGAGGGCAGCAGCGCCGCGCCTGCCTGGCGCGTGGCCGCCTCGGCCTGGCGCACGCGGGCCATGGCGGCAGCCATGTCCAGGCTCTGGTCCTGGGCGGCCTGCACCACGCCGCCCAGCTCCGCGCTGCCAAAGGCCTGCCACCACTGCGGTGAAACAGAGGCAGGGACGGCTTCGCCCTGCTGCTTCCACGAAGCGGCCAGCGCAGGCGCCTCCCGGTCCGGCATCGTCTGCTGCGCGGCGCAACCGCCCAGCGCAGCCAGGGCCAGGGCGATGCAGCCCAGGCGCGCATTTCCCAGCGTCTTGTCGTTCATGTCTTTCATCTCACTCTCCCGCCAGCGCGCGCACCGGGTCCAGCCGCGCCGCCGTCTTGGCAGGCATGTAGCCGAACACCAGGCCCGTCACCACGGCGCAGGCAAAGGCGCCCAGCATGGCGCGCACCGAAAACACCACGGGCACGCCCGCCACGATGAGCACCACGCCCACGGCCAGGCCGGCCAGCAGGCCCACCGTGCCGCCCACGAAGGTGACCAGGCTGGCCTCGGTCAGGAACTGGCGCAGGATGTCGCGCTGGCGCGCGCCCGTGGCCATGCGGATGCCGATCTCGCGCGTGCGCTCGCGCACCGTCATCAGCATCACGTTCATCACGCCGATGCCGCCCACCACAAGGGAGACGGCGGCAATCAGGCCCAGCATCACCGCCATGCTCTGGCGCGTGGCCGCCTCGGCCTGGATGCGCGCGGCCGCGTTGCCGATGCCGAAGTCCTCGCGCCCGCCGTGGCGCGCCAGCAGCAGCTTGCGCATGGCCTCCTCTGCCTCGTGCACCACGTCGGAGGACATGGCCTCGATCACCACATAGTCGGGCTGGGTCTGCGACTGGTAGACGCGCGCCCGGCCCGAGCGGTAGGGAATGAAGACCATGTCGTCATAGTTCTGCGCGCCCGAGTCCGCGCCGCGCTCGCTCATCACGCCGATGACCTCGAAGGCCGATGTGCCGATGATCAGCTGGCGGCCCAGCGGGTTGGGCGTGTCGGGGAAGAAGTGCTGGTGCGCCTTGTGGCCCAGGACCACCAGGGGCGCCAGGTCGCGGTCCTCGGCCTCGGTGTAGTAGCGGCCCTGGGCCACCTTCCAGTGGTGCACCAGGGGCATCTCCTCGCTGGCCGCGAAGACGTAGATCTGCTTGTCGGCCTTGCCGTAGCGCACGGTGATGGGGTCGCCGATCACGGGCATGACGCGCCGTATCTCGGGCAGCTCGCGCACGGCGGCCAGGTCTTCCTCGGTCATCTGCCCGGCCGGCCCGCCCGTGGCCGGCGGCTTACTGCCCATGTAGAGGATGGCCGTTCCCATGGTCCCCATCTGCTCGACCACCTTGCGCCGCGCGCCCTCGCCAATGGCCAGCATCACGATGACCGAGGCCACGCCGATGACGATGCCCAGCAAGGTCAGGCTGGTGCGCACGCGGTTCATACGCATGCCGCGCCAGGCGCTGCGCGCGGCCTCGAACAGTTCGGCCAGCCAGGGCGCGCCGACGCTGCCGCGCTGCGGCGTGAGCGGCAGGGCAGCGGCGCCCGCATTCGCCGCATTCGCCGCATTCGCCGCATTTGCCGCATTCACCGCGTTGGCGGCATCGTCGCGCCGGCTGTCGCTGGTGATGCGGCCATCGCTGATCTCGATCACGCGGCGCGCCTGGGAGGCCACCGCGCGGTCGTGGGTGATGAGGATGATGGTGTGGCCCACATCGGCCAGCTCTCGCAGCAGGGCCATGACTTCGGCGCCGCTGTGCGAGTCCAGCGCGCCCGTGGGCTCGTCGGCCAGGATGATCTGGCCGCCGTTCATCAGCGCGCGCGCAATCGACACGCGCTGCTGCTGCCCGCCCGACAGCTGGTTGGGCCGGTTGCCCAGGCGCGAGCCCAGGCCCAGGCGCTCCAGCAGCGCACGGGCGCGCCGCACGCGCTCTTCCTTGGGCAGGCCGGCGTAGATGGCGGGCATTTCCACGTTCTCGCTGGCGCTTTCGCTGGCTATCAGGTGGTAGCCCTGGAAGACGAAGCCGAAGGCCTCGCGCCGCAGCCAGGCCAGCGCATCCGAGTCCAGCGTGGCCACGTCCTGGCCCTGGAAGTGGTAGCTGCCCTCGCTGGGCCGGTCCAGGCAGCCCAGGATGTTCATCAGCGTGGACTTGCCCGAGCCCGAGCTGCCCACCACGGCCACGAACTCGCCCGCGCGAATCTCCAGGTCGATGCCGTGCAGCACGGTGACGGCGGGCTGGCCGCTGTCGCCGCCGCCGTAGTGCTTGGTGATGCCGCGCAGCTCTATCAGCGGTCCGGCCAGCGGCGCGCCGGCCTGCATGCCCTGCGCCATCACCATTGCAGCCACCGCGGGCCACGGTCCAGAGGCGTCTCGCCGACGATGACGCGCTCGCCTTCCTGCAGGCCCTCCAGCACCTCGGCCTGGTGGCGGCTGCGCACGCCCAGGCGCACGGTGCGCTGCTCGGGCTGACCCTTGGCGTCCAGCACGCGCACGGTCTGCGTGCTGCCTGCCTTCTCTGCCTTTTCCGCCTTGCCAGTCGTTCCCGCCTTGTCGGCCACGGCCATCAGCGGCACGGTGAGTGCCTGCGCGGCCTGGCCGGTGACGAAGACCACCTGGGCCGTCATCTGGGGCATCAGCTCGGCGTCCTCGTTGTCCACATCGAACAGCACGGTATAGGCCACGGCCTTGGTGGCGGGCGCAGGCGCCTGGCCCGCATTGCCGCCGGCCGGCGTCTGGCTGGTAGAGGGCGAGGGCAGCACCTGGCGCACCTTGCTGGACCAGCGCCGGGGCCTGGCCTGGTCGGCGCCGCCCAGCGTGGTGAAGTACACCGGCATGTCGTCGCGCACGCGGCGCACGTCGGCCTCGGACACTTCGGTCCACACCGTCATGGCCGACAGGTCGGCAATGCGCAGGATGTTGGGCGTCTGGTAGGTGGCGTTCAGCGTCTGGCCCTCGCGCGCCTCCACCGACACCACGGTGCCCGCCATGGGCGCGTAGATGCGCGTATAGCCCAGGCGCGCCTCGTCGGCCTTGAGCGTGGCCTGGGTCTGGTCGATCTGGGCCTTCAGATGCTCCATGCGGGCGCCAGCTGCGGCCAGGTTGGCTTCTGCGGTCTGCAGGTCTTCCTCGCGCGTGGCCCCGTCGCGGGCCAGCTGGCGCTGGCGCGCGAGCTGCTGCTCGGCCAGCTTGCGCAGCGCCTGCTGCTCGGCCAGCTGGGCGCGCAGGCCGGCCAGCGAGGCACGCCCCGCATCCACCGTGGCGCGCTGCACGCTGGGGTCGATCTCCACCAGCAGCGCGCCCTTCTCCACCTGGGCGCCGGGCTCCACGCGCAGCCGGGTGACCTGGCCCGACACCTGGGCGCCCACGTCCACATAGCGGCGCGGCTGCAGCGTGCCGATGGCCGTGACGGTGGACTCGATATCGGTGCGCGCCACGGTCTCGGTCTGGTAGGCCACGGCAGGCCGGCTGGACCACCAGGCGGCCGCGCCCCCGGCCGCCGCCAACAGGACCACCGCCACGGCGATGGCTTTCCAGCGTTGCTGCGTGCGCGTCATGCTTGCCTCCCGATCACACACACCCCGAACTGGAACGAAAGCAGGAAACTCATCTGAAAAACCCCGTAATGCCGAAACTGAAAACAATCCACGCCAAATCCGCCACGGCAAGCACGCCAGCCAACCAGGCCAGCCGCACCGCCCAGCGCGCATGGGCGCTGATCAGGGCCACGGCCATCAGCGCGCCGGCGGACACAAAGCCCAGCCAGGCCACCGTGCCCACCGTGCCGCCCCAGCCCGAGACAACGGGCACAAGGGCCAGCGCCAGCAGCGCCGTGCCCAGGCCGCGCAACTGCGGGCCACGGCGGGCCGGCAGCTCGCGCGCGCCGGTCAATTGTTCGTAGTGGCGGTCCATGGCAAAGGCCAGGGCCGCCATGCCTGCAAAGGCCAGGGCCAGTGCGGCCAGGGATGCGTGCAACGTGCTCATGCCTGCACCTCCGAGGGGCCGGCTACGGCGGCCTGCCCCTTGGCCGCCTTTTGCCTGGTGGCGGCACCCTCGCCGCGCCGCGCCAGCCAGCGCCAGGCCCAGGCGGCCGCCAGCCCCGTGGCCAGGCAGAACAGCTCCACCCCGGCGCTTTCCCAGTCGCCCTCCAGCATGTGGGCCGACAGCGGCTCGCCCACGGTGATCCAGTTGAGCAGCGGCAGCAGCAGGCACAGCATGGCCAGCAGGCCCATCTGCTGGCGCCAGGCCGTGGCTGGCGCGCAGGCCAGCGCATGCACCAGCGCCAGGCCCCACAGCCCGAAGAACACGGCCAGCTCCCAGTCAGCGCGGTGCGCCAGGCCCACGGGCACCAGGCGGTTGGCCCACAGGTAGCCGATGCAGCCCAGGCCCAGCCCGGCGATGGCCGCCACGTTCAGGCCCTCGATGAGCCGGTACACGCGCGCCGTGGCGCTGCCGAACTCGCCCTGGTGGCGGCTGCGGCGCTTGACCATGAAGAGGATGGCGCCCGTGGCCATCATGGCCGCGCCCGCCAGGCCGCACAGGAAGTACAGCCACTTCATGGCCAGCCCGCCGAACTTGACCATGTGCAGCCCGCCCATGACCGCCTGGGCCAGCGAGGGGGTGCCGCCGTCGGCGCCGCCGGGCAGGCGTACCTGCAGCACCTCGCCCGTGGCGGCCGAGAACATGGCCATGCCCGAATTGGGGCTCAGGCGCTGATGCGCACGGTCATCGCTGTTCCAGCCGTAGACGCCGATGCGTGCCGAGGCATCGCCGGGATGGTCGATGACCACCGCGCGCACCGCCTGGCCCATCAGCTCCTGGCCGCGCCGTGCAAAGGGCTCCAGATCGGGCACCGCCAGGGGCTTGCCGGACAGCGCGGGCGGCCCGGCCTCGTTCATGTCGGCGATGAAGGCCGTGCGGGCGGCCTGGTCCGTGCCATAGACCGTCCAGACGCCAACGGGCATGAAGCTCAGGCTGGAGATGGCGATGCCGGTATAGGCAATCATGAACTGGAAGGGCAGCGTCAGCACCGCCACGGCGTTGTGCGCGTCCAGCCAGCTGCGCTGGCCCTTGTGTGCGCGAAAGGTGAAGAAGTCCTTGAAGATGCGCTTGTGCGTGATCACGCCGCTGACCAGGGCCACCAGCATGGCCATGGCGGCAATGCCTATCACCCACAGCCCCACCTGCCCTGCATGCAGTTCATAGTGGAAGTCCACGAAATGGTTGCCGCCCATGGTGGCGCGCGCGGCGCCGTGGCCGTGGCCGGCCCCCATTTCCTCGCCCGTGGCGGTGTCCAGCTCGGCATCGGCGTACTGGCGGTTGGCGTCGAACCAGTAGACACGCAGGTCGCCACCGCCCTTGTCGTCGGACGGCCAGATCTCCCACATCTGCGCGCCCTGGTGGTGCTTTTGCATGTAGGCCGCGCCCCAGGCCAGGCGCTGTCCCAGGTCCGCACCCTGCCCGGCCGGCGCGGCGGCGCGCGCTGCCGCCTCGGCCGCCTCGGCCGCCTCCTCGGCATGGTGCTCGGGCGTCATCCAGTGCGTGATGGCTTCCTGGAACACGGCCAGCGAACCCGTGAGGAACACCGCGAACAGCAGCCACGAAAACCACAGCCCGCACCAGGTATGCAGCCAGGCCTGGGCCTGGCGGAAACCGCCCGTGGCAGCGCCGCTGCCGGGGACCTTGCTGATCTGCGCCTTTGCCATCTCAGCCTCCCGCGCCATTGCGCGCCAACAGCAGCGCGGCGCCGCCCATCAGCGCCGCAGGCACCAGCAACCCCAGCCAGACCCGGCCCGCCGAAACCGGCGAGAACGCCCAGATCACCGCCAGCGCGTGCAGCGCAAAGCTCCACTGCATGCCGGCGATCACGGCATCGACACGCGCGCCGGGCAGCGCAGCGGCCAGGAAGGCCGCCAGCGCACTGGCCAGCGCATAGCCGCCGAAGACGGCGGCCAGCAGGCGGGACAGGACAAGCAGGCCCGGATGGGTGGGTTTGGCGGAATGGCCGGATTGGCCGGATTGGCCGGATTGGCCGGATTGGCCGGAATGGGAGAGGGACATGTAGTGGGTTGTTCAGAAAAGCGGCAATGCAAATGCCGAAAGCAATGGCCGTGACGGCCCTCCTGATACATGACAAACGAGATTGAAAAAAAGGCCAGCCGCAATGGACAGCGGCCTGGGTGGTTGCCGGCCTACGCCCGGTGTTGCTGTGCCCGCCCGCAGGCCGGCATGGGGCTGGCGCTCACCCTGCACGCGGAGTGCGGTGAAGGAGGCGGACAAATCCATGGGGCTGGATCATAACCGCGCAAAGAAGAATCATTCTCAATGAACGCAACGCATGCCGGGCTCTTTCAGCGGTCCCTGGGCCATTCCTGAAACGGCGAGATGGCAAGGTGCAACGGGCCGCAAAGCGACTTTGCGCACGCCGCACGCGCTATCATCCGCACCAGCCCCCTGTCACGGGGCCGGTGCTTCAAAACACCCATTTAGTAAGCGGTGCTGCCTCCCCGAAAGCGAGGCCTTATCACGTCTGGATTCCGGGCTGTGGACGCTCGTCCACGCCCCTGCGGTTTCGGGCGGGATGGGGCTACCCGTAAGGGCGTCCGCACATCTTGCTGTGTGTTTTGAACATCCCGTCCACCTGTTTCGTGCTTCAAAACGCGGAGTCGGTGGTTTCAGTCTCAGTAAGGAGCACGGAAACATGACTGCCGTTTCTCTGGCACTCGCCTGCGCGCCCTCTTTTGGCGCCGCCCCTTCCACACGGAGGGCCCAGGCATGAACCCCGCCCAGCCCAAATCCGCCACGGACAGCCACAGCACCCGGCAGCTGTCCAACGCCCTCACCCAGGTGGACCATCTAGTGCAGCAAGGCTGTGCAGAGATTTCCTCCATCGCCCAGCTCGCCCTGGCATGGCTGGAGACCCCCAAGGGCCATCGCCACATGGACGTGGTGGCCCGCGCCCTGCAAAGCATCCGCGACAGCGCCGAGACGCTGGCCGACTACGCAGGGACCGAGGCCCAGGCCATGGGCTGCGGGTTTGAAGACGCGGCCGAGATGCGCCGCGCTGAAGCGGCCGAGGCAGCCGCCAAAGCCATGGCGCACCTGCTCGAATGCCGCACCCATGAGCCGGTGCGCCCGCAGGACTGAGGCATGGCCATGGACAAGGACACCCCCAGAACACAGCCCCCCAGCCTGCACCAGTTGACCAGCGCCATCACCGAGATCCACAGCAGCGTGCAGGAAAACTGCACCGAGATCTCGGCCCTGGCGCAACTGGCCCTGGCGGCAGTGCATGCACCGCAGGAGCACCACAGCCAGCAGGCCCTGGCCCATGCGCTGCGCGCCATCCGGGACAGTGCCGACCTGCTGGCCGGCCATGTGAAGGTGGAGGCCCGGCGCGTGGTGTAGCCCCCATCCGCCGCCTACCCCGCAATGGCTCTGCAAGGCCGCTGGCTCCGCAACGGGCGCCAGCAGCCTGCACCGCCGTCCTCGGCTGCTGCCGCGCCAACTCCACCCCATCCTCACAGGGAAAGCTTCACCACTTGTAGTTCAGCACCGCCATGGCCTGGCGCGGCGTGCCGAACTGGCCCTGGCCGTCGATGTTGACGTAGTACTTCTTGTTGAAGAGGTTGTTCAGGTTCAGCTGCAGCGAAAGCCTGGGGCTGAAGGCATAGCGCGCCATGAGGCTGGCGGTGGCGAAGGATTTCTGCTCGAAGACCAGGTCATTGCCCGCCACGAAGACGCTGGCGCGGGTGCGGCTTTGCCATTGCAGGCCGCCGCCCACGGTGAGCTGATTCCATCCACCGGGCAGGCGGTAGGAAGTGAACAGCTGGGCCTGGGTCTTGGGCGCCCAGGCGTTGATGGACAGGCCCTGGGCGTCACGCGCGACGGTGTGGGCAATGCCGGCCGACAGGTTCCAGCCTGTGGCCAGCTCGCCCGAGACCTGGGCCTCGAAGCCCTTGCTGGTCACGCCCTTGGCGCCGTAGTAGGCGAAGTCGGTGGTGCCGGGCACGACCTGGCCTTCGTCCAGCTGGGCCACGTTGTCCTGCTGGATGCGGAAGACGGACAGGGAGCTGTTGAGCCTGCCGTCCAGGTGCTCGCCCTTGATGCCGATCTCGAAGCTCTTGCCCGCCACGGGGTCCAGGTAGCTGCCGCCGCGGTCGCGGTAGTTCTGGGGCTGGAAGATGTCGGTGTAGCTGGCATAGGCCGAGAAGCCTTCGCTCAGGTCCAGGACGACGCCGGCATAGGGGATGAAGACATCGTGCGAGCGGTTCTCGCTCAGGCTGCGCACCTTCCAGCTGCTCTGGCGCCCGCCCACGATGAGCTTGACCGGATCGGCCAGCGACAGGCGCAGCGCGCCGTACAGCGCGTCCTGGCGCGTGTGGTCCAGGCTGCTGGTGGTCAGCGGCCCCCAGGTGGGCTCGGCATAGGAGCCGTCCCATTGGTAGTAGTTGCCCACGTCCTGCAGGGGGCTGGTGCGCGCATGGCCGGCCTTGTGCTCGCGGGCACGGCTGCTGGTCAGGCCGACCACGGCCTCATGGCGGCGCCCGCCCAGTTCCCAGCCGCCCGTCACCTGCAGGTCGGCGCTGTTTTGCTGGAAGCTGTATTCGGAGTAGTTGGGCAGGGCCGCCATGCCCAGGCCGGTGGTGATGTCGGGCTGGCGCATGAGGTACAGCAGCTTGGCGTCGTAGGCGCTGTCACGGTGCACGAAGTTGGCCTTGAGCTTCCAGTCGTTGCCGAAGCGGTGCTGCAGGTTGGCGAAGATGCTTTTGTTGGTGCTGTTCCAGCGCGTCCAGTTGGCGGCCGTGGTCTTGGAGGTGCTCCAGTCGGCCGGCATGCCGTTCGTGAAGACCAGCGGCAGGCCGCCCCAGGTCGAGCCGGTGGGCCGGTTGGCCTGGTAGTCGGCGCCCACGCTGAGCGTGGTGTCGGGCGTGAGGTCGGCATCGATCACGCCGTAGAAGACCTGCTTGCGCGCGTGGTAGAGATCCACATGGGAGTCGCGTTCTTCGGCCATGCCTGCGACGCGTGCGCGGATGCGGCCGTCCTGCGTCAGCGGCATGGACAGGTCCACCGTGCCGCGATGGTGGTTCCACGAGCCCACGCTGGCCGAGGCCGAGCCCGTGAACACCTTGCTGTTGGCGTGCTTGCGCACCATGTTGATGGAGGCCGACGGATTGCCCGCGCCCGTGAGCAGGCCCGTGGCGCCGCGCACCACTTCGACGCGGTCATAGATGGTGGTGTCGTTGCCCGATTCGCCGTAGAACGACAGGCCGATGGAGGTGGGCACGCCGTCGTACTGCAGGTTGTCCACGTAGAAGCCGCGCGAGTAGAAGTCCGAGCGGTCGCTGTCCGAGCTGACGACATGGATGCCGGTGACGCTGCGCATGGCGTCGTTGAGCGAGAGCAGGCCCTGGTCCTCAATCTGCTGGCGCGTGAGCACGCTGACGGACTGCGGCGTGTCGCGCAGCGACAGGCTCAGGCCCGTGGCCGCCGCCGTGGCCGGCGTGGTGTAGGAGCCCGAGCCTTCGGTGGTGGGGCTGGCCTGGGCCGAGGCCGTGACCAGCACGGTCCTGAGTGTCTGGGAGGACGGCGCGCCTGCCGCACCCGCAGCACCCGCCGCGCCGGAGGTGGCCGGCACCACGGGCATCTCGCGCAAGGTGTAGCCGCCACCGGCCGAGCGCACGGCCGCCAGCGGCGTGCCCAGCAAGGCGCGGTCCAGCGCCTGCTCCACGGTGAAGCGCCCGCTCACACCGCCGCTGCGCAAGCCTTCGGTGACGGCCGAGCCGAAGGTGACCAGCACGCCGGCCTCGCGCCCGAGCTGGTTGAGCACGCTTTCCAGCGGGCCGGCGGCAATGTCGTACTGGCGTTGCTGCGAAGCACCGGCAGCCGGCTGCGCCCAGGCCTGTGCCGGAGCCAGGGCGCCTGCGGCGGCCAGCCCCGCCAGCGTGCCCGCGCACAGCACCTGCAGCGCCAGCGCCACGGGCCGCAACGCCGGGGCCGCCTGGGATGGGCGGACAGTGGGGGCGGCAGCCTGCCGCATGGAGTTCTGGCGCATGGTCTGAGGGCGCATGGAAAGGCCTTGTTGCAATGGTTGTAGAGAAGCGTTGGCGCACGCTGCGGTGCGCTCCTGTCTCTGTTGACAGCCATCGCCGGCAAATCAGCTCAAATTTTTTTCAAAAGAGAGGCGAAGGCCTTCATGCCTTGTGCGGCGCCGCAGGCCGCACCATCACCCAGTAGCGCGAGAAGGATTGGATTTCCACGGGCAGCGACGAGGTCAGCGCGGCCAGCACGCGGTCGGTATCGGCCAGCGGATAGGCGCCGGAGACGTGCAGGCCGGCCACGGCCGGGTCGCAGCCCAGGCGCCCGCGCCGGTAGCGGCCCAGCTCGGCCAGGAAATCCTCCAGCCGCATGCGCGAGGCCACCAGCATGCCTTCGGCCCAGGCGCTGGCCGCCGTGTCCAGCGCGCCGGAGTGCACGGCCTGCTGGGCCGTGAACGTGCCCTGCTCTCCCGCATCGACGCGCTGCGCGGCATGCGGGGCATGCGCGGGCCGCAGTTGCACGGCGCCTTGCAGCACGCCCACTTCGATGCCGGGCTCGCGCTCGCGCACCGTGAAGCGCGTGCCCAGGGCCTGGACGGCGCCCATGGCGGTCTGCACGATGAAGGGCCGGTGCAGGCTGTCCGGCGCGGTCTGCACGAGGATTTCGCCACGCACCAGCTCCAGCACGCGCTCGGCCGCGCCGTAGCGCAGGTTGAGGGCGCTGCCGGTGTTGAGCACCACGCTGCCGCCATCGGGCAGCGGCAGCCGGCGCTGCTCGCCTACGGCAGCCACCTGGTCGGCCGTCCAGCCGCGCCAGGCCTGCGAGCGCACGACGGCCGCGGAGCCTGCGCCCGAGACCAGCAGCACGGCCAGCGCCTGCACCGCACGGCGCCTGCCGGCCGAGCCGGGTGCGGCCAATGCGGCACGCGCCAGCGGCATGGGGATGCCGGCCATCTGGCTGCCCATGGATTCGATGCGCTGCCAGGCGGCCTCATGCTCGGGGCTGGCCGCACGCCAGCGCTGCAGGCCATCGTGCTGCCGGGCCTGGGCCTGGCCGGAGTTCAGTTGCAGCCACCATTGCACGGCCTGGCGGGCCACTTCGGCAGAAATGGGGGAAGAAGCGGAAGGGAACGCCTGCATGCCGACTACTCCGGGAAGAAGCAGCGCATGGCCGCCTTGGCCAGATGCCGCTTGACGGTGGAGACGGAAATCCCCAGCTCGGCCGCGATCTCGCCATGGCCGAGCCCTTCGAGCTGGGCCAGCAGGAAGGCCTGCTTGGCCAGCGCGGGCAGGCGGCCCAGGCGCCGGTCTATCTCCACCAGGGTCTCCAGCACCATGAGCCGGACCTCGGGCGGCGGCGCCATGGGCTCGGGCATGGCGGCCAGGGCATCGAGATAGGCCTGCTCGATGGCGCGGCGCCGCACCTGGTTGATCAGCAGGTTGCGCGCAATGGTGGTCAGGTAGGCGCGCGGCTCCTGGAGCTGGTCCAGCCCCTTGGCGCCCAGCACCTTGAGGAAGGTGCTCTGCGCCAGATCGGCCGCGTCGAAGGCATTGCCCACCTTCTTGCGCAGCCAGCCCTGCAGCCAGCCGTGGTGGGCCAGGTACAGGGATTCGACATGGGCGGACAAGGAAGGCGATGGGCTGGACACGCGGCGACCCGAGATTGAGAATAATTCTCAATTATAGGCAACTGCGACCTTCTTGCGGCCCAGCTCTCCCGCATGCTGCTGCAGTCCGTTCCTCCTGGCCGTGTTTCAGAACTTGCCGCGCAGGGTGAGCGTCGCGCTGCGCGGTGCGCCGTAGACATTGCCCCAGGCCGGCGCGCCTATGGTCTGGTAGTAGGTCTTGTCGAACAGGTTGGCCACGCTCAGTGCCACGGACCAGTTGCGGTCGATCCGGTAGCCCAGGCGGGCAGACCACACGGCATAGGCTGGCTGCACATCGGTGATGGCGCCCACCGCGCGCGAGCTGGCGGTCTGGAAGTTGACGCCTCCGCCCACGTTCCAGGCGCTCCATTCGCCCGGCAGGCGGTAGTCGCTCCAGACACGCAGCATGTGCTTGGGCGTGTAGGTGCTGGCGAACTCCACGCCGGCATTGGAGGTGTTGTCCAGGTACTTGAAATGGCTGAAGGTGTAGCCGGCAAACAGCTGCCAGCCGCGCGCCACCTCGCCGCTGATCTCGGCATCCAGCCCCTGGCTTCGGACCTTGCCCACGGAGACATAGCAGTAGGTGCTGGCCGAGCAGGGGTTGACCAGGTCCTCTTCGGCGCGGTTCTTCTGGTCGATGCGGAACAGGGCCACGGCTGCGTTCACCCTGCCGTCCAGCAATTCGCCCTTCATGCCCACTTCCAGATTGCGCCCCTTGATGGGAGCCAGCAGGTCGCCGGCCGCCGTCACGGCGTTCTGGGCCTGGAAGATGTCGGAGTAGCTGGCATAGGCCGACCACTGGTCATTGAGCGCATAGACCAGGCCGCCATAGGGCGTGATGACGCCGCTTTCCTTGTACGGGTCGTTGTAGGCCTCGCCCGTGTTGCGGTAGTTGCTGCTGCCCGTGAAGCGGGTGACGCGGGCGCCGCCGATCAGGGTCAGCGCATCGGTGAGGCCCAGCCGCGCCACGCCGTAGGCGCCGGACTGGGTCATGCGGGTGCGGCTTTCATCGCCACGATAGCGGTTGGCCAGGAATTCCGCGCGGGACGGCTCGCGGATGGCGGCGCTCGGGTCGAACACGTTGTTGGGCAGGCCCATGCGGATCAGCGAATAGTCGCTGTCGTTGACCATGCGGCCCGTGTTGGCGCCAAAGCTCAGCGAATGCCGGCGGCCGAAGGCGTCGAATTTGCCGTCCACCGCCACGTCCAGGGTCTTGTTGTCGGTGGTGACATCGAACAGGCCGGCATACATCTCGTTGCCCGCCAGCGTGGCGGGATGGATGGCCCCCAGGGCGAAGGCGTACTTCATGTCGTGCTTTTCCCGGGTGTAGCCCGCCGTGGCCTTGACGGTCCAGTCCGCGTTGAAGCGATGCTGCAGCTCGGCAAACAGCGATGTCTGCTCGCTGTCCCAGCGGTTCCAGTCCGCGCCCAGGAAGGTGGAGCGCGGCAGCCGCAGGTCCGCCCCGTCGGCATAGCGCGGCAGGCCCTGGAAGAACGGCGTGGAGCGCAGCCGCTCGTGGGTGGCGCCCACCGTCAGCCGGGTCTGGGAGCTGAGGTCGTACTCCAGCACGCCGTAGAGCACGCCGGTGCGGCTGCTGGCCACGTCGTAGAAATAGTCGCGGCTGTTGAGGCTGGCGACCACGCGCCCGCGCAGCGTGCCGGCCTCGTTGAGCGGGCCCGTGGCATCGATCTCGCTACGCAGGTTGTTCCAGGAGCCCGCACTGGCCGATACCTCCAGCTGGCGCTCTGCCAGGGGGCGCTTGCGCACCATGTTGATGGCCGCGCTGGGAGAGCCCGCCCCCTGCAGCAGCCCCGTGGCACCGCGCACCACTTCCACGCGGTCCAGCGTGGCGGCGTTGCTGGTGAAGTTGTCGGCCTGCGGATAGTAGAAGGCGCGGTTCACGCCATCGAACTGGTAGGTGTCCACGCGGAAGCCGCGCGAGTAGATATAGCGCCCGCCCATGGGGCTGTCGTACATGGTGATGCCCGTGGTGCTGGCCAGCACGTCGTCCACGGTGTGGAGGTTCTGGTCGTCCATGCGCTGGCGCGTGATCACGCTGATGGACTGGGGGATGTCCTTGATCGCCTGCTCGCCCTTGCCCACCGTGACCGCGCGGGCCGCGTAGCTGCCCGTGCCTTCGCTGGTGGCGCTGCGCTCGGCGCGGGCCGTCACCTGCACTTCGTTCAGGACCGTGGTGGAACCGGCGCCAGCGCCGGCCGGTGCGGCCTGCCTGCGCAGCGTGTAGCTGCCATCGCTGCGCGCCACCATGTCCAGCCCGCTGCCGGCCAGCAGGCGCTGCAGCGCCTGCTGCGGCGCGTAGTGGCCGGACAGGGCCGGGCTGGTCAGCCCTTCGGTCAGCGCAGGATCGAAGGACAGCGAAATGCCCGCCGCCGTGGCCACGCCAGCCAGCGTGCGGCCCAGCGGCCCGGGCGCAATCTGGTAGGTCTGGGCTGCGGGGGCCGGTTCGGCCGCCTGCCCGGCGCCTGCGGCCAATGCCATGCCCAGCAGGGCCAGGCGGGCGGCATGCGCCAGGGGATGGAAGACGGGATGCGGCATGGGTACGGCAGGCATGGAAATCGGTCCTTGGAGGCGATGAAGAAAGAAGCTCTTTCCCCGTTGCCAGCCGAGATCCGAAAAAGTGTCACCCTGCCTCGATTTTTTTAGTTCCTGGCGACCACGGTGATCCAGTAGCCGCGCATGCGCGTCTGCACGTCGACGGGATAGGTGGAGGCCAGCATGGTCAGCGTCCGGTCCGTATCGCCCAGCGGGAAGGAGCCGGACACGCGCAGGGCGCGCACCTCGGGCGCGCACTGCAGCAGGCCGGGCCGGTAGCGCGACAGTTCGGCGCAGAACGCGGCCAGCGGCATGGCGTCGGCCATCAGCATGCCGTGGGTCCAGGCCGTGGCCTCGGGCTGCAGGGGCTGGGGCGCGGTCACCTCCCCCGCTCGCAATACCGTTTGCTGACCGGCTTGAACGACCAGCGCCGGGCTGGCGGCGCCGCGCAGCGTCACTTCCACGGCTCCCTCGGTCACGGCCAGGCGCACGGGCCCGCCGTCCGCCCTGCCCCCTCTTGCCGCACGGTGAAGCGGGTGCCCAGGGCGCGCAGCCGGCCATGGGCGGTGTCCACGACAAAGGGGCGGTGCGGCGTGGCGGTATCGGCCGCCGTTTCTATGGAAATCGCGCCCTGGCGCAGGGTGAGCAGGCGCAGTGCGCCATCAAACCGGATGTCCACCGCGCTGGCCGTGTCCAGCAGGAGGCGGCTGCCATCGGCCAGATGCTCGGTGCGGCGCTCGCCGGTGGCGGTGCGCAGGTCGGCGCCCCAGCCGCGCTGGTCCGCCGCACTCCATACCAGCCAGCCTGCAGGCGCCACGGCCAGCAGCGCGGCCAGCCGGGCCACGGCGGCGCGGCGCTGGGCGCGGTGGCTTCGGGGCCGGTCCAGCGCCGGCATGGCCAGCGCTGCAGGCAGGCCGCCCAACTTGCCCAGCAGCCGCTCGGCGCGCTCCCAGGCCAGGGCATGCTGTGGGTCGGCCTGGCGCCAGCGCTCGCAGGCGGCGCGGTCGGCGTCGGTGGCGCCGCTGTCGTGCAGGCGCATCAGCCATTCGGCGGCCTCGTCGAGCACGCGCGCTTGCAGGGGCGTCTCCATCACGCCATTGCCACCAGGCATTGGCGAAACGCCTGGGCCATGTAGCGCTTGACGCTGGTGAGCGAGACCTCCAGCTGCTGCGCGATGTCCTCGTACTTCATGCCGTCCAGCTGGGACAGCAAAAACGTGCGCCGCACGATGGGCGGCAGCGCGTCCAGCATGGCGTCTATCTCGTGCAGGGTCTCCAGTACCAGGGCGCGTTGCTCGGGCGACGGCGCCACGGGCTCGGGCAAGGCGGCCAGGGCTTCGAGGTAGGCGCGCTCCAGCGCTTGGCGCTTGTACCAGTTGACGAGCACGCCCTTGGCCACCGTGGTCAGGTAGGCACGCGGCTCCTGCACACCAGCCAGGTCGCGCACGCCCAGGATGCGCACGAAGGTGTCCTGCGCCAGGTCCGCCGCATCCGCCCCGTTGCCCAGCCTGCGGCGCAGCCAGCCCTGCAGCCAGCCATGGTGGGCGGTGTACAGGGAGGCGGCTTCTCGGTGCTGGGGGGTGGAGGCGGATGGCATGGTAGGACCCGATGGCTTGAAGGCGGGAGTCACCATCAAACAAGAATCATTCTCAAATCATTGTAACCAGCGGAATCACTTGCCTAAGAGTGCCATCAGGCGGACCATCCAAAGGCGAACAGTGGGAGCAAGTGCGACCAGAGTGGCTGACATCCAGCTGCTGCGCCGGATCGGTATCATTTAGAAACAATCAATCATCAGCTCAGCATCCATCAGGAGAGCGAACCATGTTCGAAACGCGGGTAGCAGGCACGGCAGGACAACAGGCGCTGTGGAGCACGCTGGACAAGGCCATGGCGCTGGCGGAATTCACGCCCGAAGGCCGGCTGATGCGCGCCAATGCCAACTACGAGGCCATCCTCGGCTATCCGGCCACGGGCGCTGAAGGTCTGCTTCACAGCGATCTGTGCACGCAGGCCCAGGCCGACCCGGCCGCCTACGGTCAGTGGCGCCAGCGCTGGGGCGCGGGCGAGACGGTTTCGCGCGTGGGAGAGCACCGGCGCCGCGACGGAAGCACCTGCTGGCTGGAGGCCACCTATGCGCCCGTGCTCGATGCGGCCGGCGCCCTCAGCCATGTGCTGTGCATTGCCACCGATGTCTCGGCCCGCATGCTGGCCGACCGCCGGCGGCAGGAGCACATGCGGCGCCTGTCCCTGGTGGCAGACGCCACCGATGCGGCCGTGGTGATCGCCGATGGCAACTGGACCATCAGCTATGTGAATGCGGGCTTCAGCCGCATGTTCGGCTGGAGCAGCGAGGAAGTGGTGGGCCGTGCGCCCATCGCCCTGCTGGTGCCCCATGCCTCGCCCGAGTTCACGGCCGCCTACCGTGCCGAGCTGGACGCGGGCAAGCCCGTGTACCGCGAGGAGATCCTCGTCGGCAAGGACGGCGAGCGGTATTGGGTCAGCGCCCAGGCCAATCCCGTGATGGGGCCGGACGGGCGGCTGCAGACCACGGTGACGGTGATCACCGACATTACCGAAGCCAAGATGCATGAGGTGCTGCAGCGGCGCGCCCTGGAGGCCATGGCCCGCGACCAGCCGCTGACCGAGGTGCTGGACCTGGTGTGCCGCGAGGTCGAGCGCATTGCGCCCGATATCGCGGTCTCGGTGCTGGAAGTCGATGACCAGAACCGCCTGCATCCGCTGGCCGCGCCCAGCCTGCCGGCCTCCTATTCGGCGGCGCTGGACGGCGTGCCCATCGGCCCCAATGTCGGCTCCTGCGGCGCGGCGGCCTTTCACAACCGGCCCGTGCTGGTGGGCGACATCGCCACCGACCCGCTGTGGGCCGACTACAAGCACCTCATCCTGCCGCTGGGGTATACGGCCTGCTGGTCCACGCCCATCTGCGGGCTGCAGGGCGGCGTGGCCGGCACCTTTGCCTTCTACTACCGCCATTTCAACCGGCCCGGCCCCGATCCCTTCCACCAGCGGCTGGTGGAGGCCTGCACCGACCTGTGCGCGCTGGCGCTGGAGCGCGAGCAGGCACGCCGCCGCATCCGGCAGCTGGCCTTCTACGACGGGCTGACCACCCTGCCCAACCGCAGCCTGCTGCTGGCCCAGGCCGAGCAGGCGCTGTCCGTGGCTTCGCACGAGGGCCACGAGCTGGCCGTGGTCTTCATCGACCTGGACCGTTTCAAGCAGGTCAACGACTCGCTGGGCCACCCGGCCGGCGACCGGCTGCTGTGCAGCGTGGCCCAGCGCATTCAGGCGGAGCTGCGCACGGGTGACATTGCCGGGCGGCTGTCGGGCGATGAATTCGTCATCGTGCTGCCACACTGCGGCGGTGCGCAGGCGGCCGAGGTGATAGAGCGGCTGCAGTCGGCACTTGGCGAGCCCTGCATGATCGACGACGTGTCCCTGGCCAGCACGGCCAGTTGCGGCATTGCCGTGTTTCCTGCCGACGGGCGCGACATGGAGACCCTGCTGCACCGCGCCGACATGGCCATGTACCAGGCCAAATCGGGCGGACGCGGGCTCTACAGCTTCTTCAGCCCCGAGATGAACCGCCTGGCCCAGGAACGCCTGGTGCTGGAGACGGCGCTGCGCGACGCCCTGCGCAGCGGCGGCCTGCGCCTGCACTACCAGCCCCAGCTCGACCTGAAGGACGGGCGCCTCTACGGCGTGGAGGCCCTGGCGCGCTGGAGCCATGCGGAATTCGGCGAGATCTCGCCCGCACGCTTCATTCCGCTGGCCGAGGAATGCGGCCTGATCGGCGAGCTGGGCACCTGGGCACTGCGCGAGGCCTGCCGCCAGCTGGGCGAGTGGCGCAGCCGGGGCATCGACGTGCCGGCCATGTCGGTCAACCTCTCGCCCACCAGCTTTCACAACCTGGACCTGCCGCGCATGATTGCGGACACGCTGGAGCACAACGCGCTCAAGCCGCAGGACCTCACGCTGGAGATCACCGAAAGCCTGCTGCTGGACACCAACCCGGGCACCATGCGCACGCTGCAGGCCGTGCATTCCCAGGGCGTGCGCCTATCGATGGACGACTTCGGCACGGGCTACTCCAGCCTCAGCTACCTGCGGCGCCTGCCGGTCAGCGAACTCAAGCTGGACCGCAGCTTCGTCGCCGACCTGGAGCACGACGAGGCCGCCCAGGCCCTGAGCAACGCCATCCTGGGCATAGGCCGCAGCCTGCACCTGACCGTGGTGGCCGAGGGCGTGGAGACGGCAGCGCAGAACACCATCCTGCGCGAACAGGGCTATCCGGTGGCACAGGGCTATCTGTTCTCTCGCCCGCTGCCGGCCGCTGATCTGGAGCGGTGGCTGCAGGCATCGAGCGCGCAGGCCGGCCTGGCGACGGACGTGTGAGCGGACATGTGAACGGGCATGTGCGCGGACCAGGCCATGCGCGCGGAGACCTTGGCCGGCAAAAGTAACAATCCGCAATAAATATTCGGACTGGACCTATTTTTCCCTAAGCCTCGCCGGCAAGTGACCGATATCTGCGGCATGGCGGCGGCTGAGTGTCGGCCCCGCTGATCGCCACAGGTCGCCACCGTTTCCGCCGACTCCCAGCCCCAGCCGCTCATCCGCTTCCGCTCTTCGCCATACGGCACTCCCCCACCATGATGTTTTTCCGCAATCTGAAGCTGGCCCCCAAGCTGCTGGCCTCCTTCATCGCCCTGCTGCTGCTGACCGCAGGCCTGGGCCTGTTCTCCGTGGTCCAGCTGGACCGCGTCAACCAGACCGCCACCGACCTAGCCCACCACTGGATGCCTGCCGAGCGCGTGCTCCTGGAGATGCGCTACCAGCTGCAGCGCTACCGCTCGCAGACCATGCAGCATGTGCTGGCCACCTCCATGGAAGAGATGGCCGTCTACGACAAGAACATGCCCGCGCTGTGGTCCGAGCTGCTGAAGAACCAGCAGGCCTTCGAGCGCTATGCCAATACGGCTCGCGAGCGCGAGCTGATGGCAGGCATCAAGGACGATCTGGGCCAGTACTCGCAGCACACGGCAAAGATCGTGGACCTGTCCCACGCCCTGCGCACCGACGAGGCGTCCGAGCTGCTGCGCGGCGATTCGGTCAAGACCAGCCGCGCCATCAACAGCAAGCTCGATGAACTGATCAAGCTCAACGCCCAAGGCATCGAAGATGCCAACCAGGCCGGTGACGACATCTTCACGGCTGCGCGCTGGTGGGTGATCGCCCTGCTGGTGGGCGCCGTGGTCTTCGGCCTGGCCATGGCCCTGCTGATCGCCCGCAGCGTGGCGCGCCCCCTGCAGCAGGCCGTGAGCCTGGCGCAGGCCGTGGCCGCAGGCGACCTGGGCAGCCGCATCGAGGTGCATGGCAAGGACGAGACCGGCCAGCTGCTGCTGGCCCTGCAGCACATGAACGAAAGCCTGCAACGCATCGTGGGCCAGGTGCGCCAGGGCACGGACTCCATCGCCACGGCCAGCGGCCAGATCGCATCGGGCAACCAGGACCTGTCGGCCCGCACCGAGGAGCAGGCCAGCTCGCTGGAGCAGACCGCCGCCTCCATGGAGGAGCTGACCTCCACCGTCAAGCAAAACGGCGCCAACGCCCAGCAGGCCAACCAGCTGGCCGCCGCCGCGTCCCAGGTCGCCGTGCGCGGCGGAACGGCCGTGGCCCAGGTGGTGCAGACCATGTCCGCCATCAACGATGCCTCGCGCAAGATCGTGGACATCATCGGCGTCATCGACTCCATCGCCTTCCAGACCAACATCCTGGCGCTGAATGCCGCCGTGGAAGCGGCCCGCGCCGGCGACCAGGGCCGGGGCTTTGCCGTCGTCGCCTCGGAAGTGCGCACCCTGGCCCAGCGCTCGGCCGCCGCCGCCAAGGAGATCAAGCAGCTGATCGACGACTCGGTGGGCAAGGTCGAGGAAGGCAGCGCCCAGGTCGATTCGGCCGGCAAGACCATGGAGGAGATCGTGGCCAGCGTGCGCCGCGTGACCGACATCATGGGCGAGATCTCGGCCGCCAGCCATGAGCAGACGGCCGGTATCGAGCAGGTCAACCAGGCCGTCACGCAGATGGACCAGATGACCCAGCAGAACGCGGCCCTGGTCGAGGAATCGGCGGCGGCCACCGGCGCCCTGCAGGCCCAGGCCAAGGCTCTGGCCGAGGTGGTGAGCGTGTTCAAGCTCTCGCCGTCCACCGGCATGCTGGGCAGCAGCCGCGGTGTCAGCCACGCCGCCGCCGTGGCAGCGCCCCGCCAGACACCGGCGGCGCCCCGTCCGCATCTGGCGCCTGCCGCTCCCAAAGGCGCTGTGCCCGCACGCGCATCGGCCGCCCTGCCTTCTGCAACTGGTGCGGCCGGTGCAGCCGGTGCAACCCCTGCTCCGGCAGGCGCCGCGCGCCCGGCCCAGCCGGCGCAGCCGGCCCGGCCTGCCGTGACCGCACCTGCAAGGGCCAAGGCCAAGGCGGCCAGCACGGCCTCCGACGACGATTGGGAAACCTTCTGAACCAGGTTTTCGCCCGCCCCGCCGGGGGCGGACACACCGGCCAAGGCCCGACCAGCTCCTGCTGGCCGGGCCTTTTTTCCGGGCGCCTCGCAGGCGGATCACGCCCCTGCCATGGCCAAGCCCTTCAAATCTGCCATGATCGACCGCTGCAAGCCCTTGTTTTGAAAGCCCTCGCCAGTCTGCAGCCCTCCCGCAGCCCCGCGCGACAGGCGCTTGGCCCGGCACGGTGCCCCAGCATGAGAAAATCGGCGATTCAGCCAAGAACACATTCATCAGAAGACGGAACACATCATGGAAGCAGAACGCATCAACCTCATCGGCAACACCCTCGAAGATCTGTCGCAGCGGACGGCAGATCTACGGAGGTATCTTTGACTACGATGCAAAGTACGAACGACTGCGCACGGTAAATGCCTCGCTGGAAGATCCCAGCGTCTGGAACGACCCCAAGAAGGCCCAGGAGCTGGGCAAGGAAAAGAAGCTGCTCGACGGCGTCGTGCTGACGCTGCAAAAGCTCACCACCGAGCTGGCCGACAACGCCGAGCTGTTCGAGATGAGCAAGGAAGAAGGCGATGAGACCGGCCTGCTCACCATCGAGGGCGAGACCGCCAAGCTGCAGCCCCTGATCGAGGAACTGGAGTTCCGCCGCATGTTCGGCAAGGAAGCCGATCCGCTGAACTGCTTCGTGGACATCCAGGCCGGCGCCGGCGGCACCGAAGCCTGCGACTGGGCCGGCATGCTGCTGCGCCAGTACCTGAAGTACGCCGAACGCAAGGGCTTCAAGGCCACGGTCGAGGAAGAGACGCCGGGCGACATCGCCGGCATCAAGAGCGCGACCATCCACATCGAGGGCGAGTACGCCTACGGCCTGCTGCGCACCGAAACCGGCGTGCACCGCCTGGTGCGCAAGTCGCCCTTCGACAGCTCGGGCGGCCGCCACACCAGCTTTGCCTCGCTGTTCGTCTATCCCGAGATCGACGACTCGATCCAGATCGAGATCAACCCCTCGGACGTGCGCACCGACACCTACCGCGCATCGGGCGCCGGCGGCCAGCACATCAACAAGACCGACTCGGCCGTGCGCCTGACGCACATCCCGACCGGCATCGTCGTGCAATGCCAGGATGGCCGCAGCCAGCACAGCAACCGCGATGTCGCATGGCAGCGCCTGCGCTCCAAGCTCTACGAGCACGAGATGCAAAAGCGCATGGTGGAGCAGCAAAAGCTGGAGGACACCAAGACCGATGTGGGCTGGGGCCACCAGATCCGCTCGTACGTGCTGGACAACAGCCGCATCAAGGATTTGCGCACCAACGTCGAAATCTCGGCCACCCAGAAGGTGCTGGACGGCGACCTCGACGCTTTCATCGAAGCCTCGCTCAAGCAAGGCCTCTGAGTTTCAAGCCCCTGGGCGGCACCGGCCGCACAGGGGCTTGAACTCTGTCCCCTGATATTGGCATAGGAAGGAATCTGTATGCTGCAACTGCGTGACGGGCAGGCCCCTGCCACCGCCATCCACCGCGCCGACTACCAGGCTCCTGCCTGGTGGATCGACACCGTGGACCTGACCTTCGATCTCGATCCGGCCAAGACCCGCGTGCTCAACAAGATGCGCGTGCGCCGCAACACCGAGGTGCCGGCGCAGCCGCTGCGCCTGGACGGCGATGAACTGAACCTTGCGCGCGTGCTGGTCAACGGCGGCGGCACCTCGTTCAAGATGGACGGCGACCAGCTCGTGCTGGAGAACCTGCCCGAGGGCGGCGACCCCGTCGATCTGGAAATCTTCACCACCTGCGCGCCCGCCAAGAACACCAAGCTCATGGGCCTGTATGTGAGCCAGGGCACGTTCTTCACCCAGTGCGAGGCCGAGGGTTTCCGCCGCATCACCTATTTCCTGGACCGTCCCGACGTGATGGCCATGTATACCGTGACGCTGCGCGCCGACAAGACCGCGTACCCGGTGCTGCTGTCCAACGGCAACCTGGTCGAGCAAGGCGCGCTGGAAGACGGCCGCCACTTCGCCAAGTGGGCCGATCCGCACCGCAAGCCCAGCTACCTGTTCGCCCTGGTCGCCGGCAACCTGGTTGCGCGCGAGCAAAAGATCAAGAGCCGCGCAGGCCGCGACCACCTGCTGCAGGTCTTCGTGCGCCCCGGCGACCTGGAGAAGACCGAGCACGCCATGAACTCCCTCATGGCCAGCGTGGCCTGGGACGAGGCCCGCTTCGGCCTGTCCCTGGACCTGGACCGCTTCATGATCGTCGCCACCAGCGACTTCAACATGGGCGCCATGGAGAACAAGGGCCTGAACGTCTTCAATACCAAGTACGTCCTGGCCAGCCAGTCCACGGCCACCGACACCGACTACGCCAACATCGAGTCCGTCGTCGGCCACGAGTACTTCCACAACTGGACCGGCAACCGCGTCACCTGCCGCGACTGGTTCCAGCTGTCGCTCAAGGAAGGCCTGACCGTCTTCCGCGACCAGGAATTCAGCATGGACATGGCGGGCAGCCCCTCGGCACGCGCCGTCAAGCGCATCGAGGACGTGCGCGTGCTGCGCACCGCCCAGTTCCCCGAGGATGCAGGCCCCATGGCCCACCCGGTGCGGCCCGACAGCTACATCGAGATCAACAACTTCTACACCGTCACCATCTACGAAAAAGGTGCCGAGGTCGTGCGCATGCAGCACAACCTGGTGGGCCGCGAAGGCTTCGCCAAGGGCATGAAGCTGTATTTCGAGCGCCATGACGGCCACGCAGTGACCTGCGACGACTTCGCCCAGGCCATGGCCGACGCCAACCCCGACAGCGAGCTGGCCCGGCGCCTGGACCAGTTCAAGCGCTGGTACAGCCAGGCCGGCACGCCACAGCTGCGCGCCGAAGGCAGCTATGACGCGGCCGCCCGCACCTACACGCTGACGCTGAGCCAAAGCTGCGCGCCCACGCCCGGCCAGGCAGAGAAGCTGCCCTTCGTCATCCCCGTGCAGATGGGCCTGCTGGGCCAGGACGGCCGCGCGCTGACCCTGCGCCTGCAGGGCGAAGATGCGCAGGCAGCCGGCGACAGCCGCCTGTTGGTGCTGTCCGAACCCAGCCACAGCTTCGTCTTCACCGACGTGGACCAGGAGCCCGTGCCCTCGCTGCTGCGCGGCTTCAGCGCCCCCGTGGTGCTGCAGCAAAGCGACAGCGATGCCGCCTTGCTGACCCTGCTGGCCCATGACAGCGATGCCTTCAACCGCTGGGAAGCCGGCCAGCGCCTGGGCCTGCGCATCGCGCTGCAGGCCATTGGCGACACCTCCATCACGGCAGACGCCAGCGGCCAGATCGCCGCTGCCCTGCTGCCGGCCTCCTTCGTCGAGGCCATGCGCGGCGTGCTGCGCCATCCGCAGCTGGATGCGGCCTTCAAGGAACTGATGCTGACCCTGCCCGGCGAAAGCTACATTGCCGAGCAGCTGGCCGTGGTCGATCCTCAGCGCGTGCACGCCGTGCGCGAAGCCATGCGCCAGCAACTGGCCACCGAACTGCAGGCCGACTGGCAGCAGGCATGGCAGGAGCACAGCGACACCGGCGCCTACCGCCCCGACCCCGTCAGCTCCGGCCGCCGCGCCCTGTCCGGCATGGCACTGTCCATGCTGTGCCTGGCCGCGCGCGCCTCGGGCGACACGGTCTGGCCCGGCAAGGCGCTGCAGCGCTTCAAGGACGCAGGCAACATGACCGACCGCATGAGCGCCCTGACGGCACTGGTGCAAAGCGGCCACCCGCTGGCCGCCCAGGCCCTGGCGCGTTTCCACAAGCTGTTCCAGCACGATGCGCTGGTGCTGGACAAGTGGTTCGCGCTGCAGGGCGGCGCCTGCGACCGTGGCGGCAACGTGCTGCCGGCCGTCAAGCAGCTGATGAAGCACCCCGACTTCCAGATCAAGAACCCCAACCGCGCGCGCAGCCTGATCTTCAGCTACTGCAGCGCCAATCCCGGCGCCTTCCACCGCGCCGACGCGGCGGGCTACGTGTTCTGGAGCGAGCGCGTCATCGAGCTGGACGCCATCAACCCCCAGGTCGCCGCCCGCCTGGCGCGTGCCCTGGACCGCTGGAGCAAGCTGGCCGAGCCCTACCGCACCGCTGCACGTGAAGCCATCGCCCGCGTGGCGGCTCGCGCCGAACTCAGCAACGACGTGCGTGAAGTCGTCACCCGCGCCCTCGCGGATTGACGAGCCACCCCCTGAGTCGCTTCGCGCCTTCCCCCTTGCAGGGGGACGACACCCTCGGTGCGAGGCGGCTCTTCCTCGGTGTCCCTGGCTTGAGCAGCGCCGGTTTTATGCTGCAAGCCAGGAATCACTGAAATGCTGTTCATCAGCAGATGCATACGCCATGCCGCATCTGCTCCCGGATTTTTAGGAGTTGAACCCATGAAGAAAAACGTCAGCCTGACCCGCTACCTGGTCGAGCAGCAACGCGTGGACGGCCTCATCCCCGGCCAGCTGCGCCTGCTGCTGGAAGTCGTGGCACGCGCCTGCAAGCGCATCAGCCAATCCGTCAACAAGGGCGCCATCGGCGACGTGCTGGGCACGGCCGGCAGCGAGAACGTGCAGGGCGAAGTCCAGAAGAAGCTGGACATCATCGCCAACGAGGTGCTTATTGAGGCCAACGAATGGGGCGGCCACCTGGCGGCCATGGCCTCCGAGGAAATGGAAGGCATCTACCTGGTGCCCAACCGCTACCCGCACGGCGAGTACCTGCTGATGTTCGACCCGCTGGACGGCTCGTCCAACATCGACGTCAACGTCTCCATCGGCACCATCTTCAGCGTGCTCAAGAAGCCCGAAGGCCACCCCGGCGTGACCGAGCAGGACTTCATGCAGCCCGGCACCCAGCAGGTCGCGGCCGGCTACTGCATCTACGGCCCGCAGACCACCCTGGTGCTGACCGTGGGCGACGGCGTCTCCATGTTCACGCTGGACCGCGAGCAAGGCTCCTTCGTGCTGGTGCAGGAAAACATCCGCATCCCCGAGGACACCAAGGAATTCGCCATCAACATGTCCAACATGCGCCACTGGGACACCCCCGTCAAGCGCTACGTGGACGAATGCCTGGCCGGCGTGGAAGGCCCGCGCGGCAAGGACTTCAACATGCGCTGGATCGCCTCCATGGTGGCCGACGTGCACCGCATCATGACCCGCGGCGGCATCTTCATGTACCCCTGGGACCGCCGCGAGCCCAACAAGCCCGGCAAGCTGCGCCTGATGTATGAAGCCAACCCCATGGCCTGGCTGGTCGAGCAGGCCGGCGGCGCCGCCACCAACGGCAAGCAGCGCATCCTCGACATCCAGCCCACGCAGCTGCACGAACGTGTGAGCGTCATCCTCGGCTCGAAGAACGAAGTCGAAAAAGTGACGCAATACCATTCCGAGGCATAAATTTGCCGTTATAATTTTTGTCTGTCGCCGGTGTAGCTCAGTTGGTAGAGCAGCTCATTCGTAATGAGAAGGTCGAGGGTTCGATTCCTTTCTCCGGCACCAAACAAGAAGCCCCTGGTTCGCAAGAGCCAGGGGCTTTTTCGTTGGGCACTCTGAGTGCATTCCGGCAACAATGATCAGGTGCGGATAGGCTGAGCCACCAGACGCACGCCAAGAGCGCCACAGACGCGACGGATGGTGTCAAACCGAGGCTGGCTGCCCGGCCGCAGTGCCTTGTACAAAGCCTCCCGGGTCAGACCGCTGGCACTGGCTATCTCGCTCATGCCGCGCGTGCGTGCGATCACGCCAAGGGCATGGGCCAGTTCGGAGGGGTCATCTTCTTCCAGCACCAAGGACAGATAGGCAGCCACGTCCTCATCGGTTTTCAGGTGCTCGGCCATGTCAAAGGTGGGAAGGTCAGCAATCTTGGTCATGGTCAGTTCTCCAGGGTCTTGGACAGGGCAATTGCAGCCGCAATGTCCACCTGCTGGGTTGCCTTGTCGCCACCACCCAACATAGCTACCAGCACGTAACACGCAAAGCTAACGGCGAAACCACCTCAGTGGTCAGAATTTCTGCAGCTGGACATGGGTCTTGTGCCATCAGGCCAGCACGACAAGTCGCCAATCCGCAGCGGGCTGCCAATGCACTTCTTCGCTTCCTGATATAGCCACCTCGGGCAGGGGCCCAGGCATGCAAAGCGCCAGGCACACGGCCTGTGCATCGCAATCCCGGCCTTGCCACAGGCGGCCGTGGGCCAGGGGCGGCCCAGCCATGTCGAGCGCAGCGCAGACGGGTATCCACGCAAGCTGCCGCATCCGGACAAAGTCCAGGCCCTGGCCCAGGCTCTTGAAATAGGCCTCCTTCAGGCTCCACAGCTGCACCAGGCTGTGCTGCAGGCGGGCTCCGTCCTGCGCCTGAAGCCATGCGCGTTCGGGCGGGGAGCACACCATCTCGGCCATGGCATGCACGTCGCGCTGGCGGTGCGCAGCCCTTCGCTCAAGGTCCACGCCTACCGGGCCTTGTGCGGCGGCGCAGGCCAGCCAGCCGGCGCTGTGCGAGAGGCTCAAACGGGGCTTCGCTCCAAAAATGCCGCCCTCCCCGCCTTGCTCCACGTGGGGGGCAGCATTGCGGGGCGCTGCCAGCCGCCAGGTCGATGCGGCATCGTGCCCGCCGGCCAGCAGCAGGCGCATGGCATAGCGGCAGGCGATGAATTCGCGCTGGCGCGCCTCGCGCATACCGGCATGGCGCTCCCGCTCCGAGTCCGTCAGCCAGCCCGCAGCCAGCGACTGCGCATTGGCCCACAAGGGCGCCTGCGCCCCCAGCAGCAAGGCGCAGGCGGCCGGCGCGCTCAAATCACCGGCCTACGCGGGCATAGGTGCCCTTGAAGGTGACGCCGGCCATCACATTGCCTGCGCGGCATTCGAAATTGACTGGATCCCGGGTGGATTGCTTCTTGTTGAAGCTGTGCAGGTCCACCACGGCGTTGGCGCCCTTTTGCTTGGCCTTGGCCTCGAAGGCTATCAGGGCAGACAGCGCTGCCCAGTTGCAGGCCGTGGCATCGTCCTTGCCCACGCCGTTGGTTTTCTTGTTGGACACGTCATCGCCCAGCTTTTCGGAGATGGCAGGCGTGCTGGCACCGGAAAGGTGAAAGCTCACGCTGCCGTCGAGCTTGCCCTGCTCCAGGCCGAGCTTCACCACGTCGGCCAGCGGCAGCATCACTGCTTCATTGCGGGCATGTACCGCCGTTGCGGCCACCAGCGCCATGGCTGCCAAGATCATCTTTCTCATGGAAACTCCCTCTCTGTAAAAAAGCATGGAACAGGGACAGCGATGGATTACGGGGTACTGATTTTCTTCATCAGATTCCGGACCCAGCGGTTGTAGTTGGGATGGATCTCCCGCTTGCCATCGCCTTCCGAGTAATTCAGATTCACACTGTGCAAATAGCTGATCCGGTAGGTATCTGTGTTGTAGTGCACCGCGATGTTGACCTGGTGCTTGCCTTGCTTGTCGTAGTGCAGCTCCAGGCGGCCCGGCTCGTCGCCGACCACCACCCAGCCCAGCGACTTCGACGCCACCACGATGCGATCGTGCAACTGCTGCGTCGTAGTCTCGGGCGAGGCGGTCCACATGACCGCCGGGGGTTCATAGATGTCCGTGCTCCGTGCCACCGCGCTGCCTGCGGCCAGGGCAAGGACCAGGACAATGGCGGCGGTTCTCGTCTGTTTCATTTCACTGGCTCCTGTTGCTTCCAACGTCGAAAAATCAATGAGGTGTTGATGCCGCCAAAGGCAAAGTTGTTGCTCATGACGATATCGGTGTGCAAGGCACGCGGCTCGCCCATGACGTAGTCCAGATCGGCGCAGCGCGGATCGGGTTGCTGCAGATTGGCGTTGGCTGCAAACCAGCCTTCACGCATCATCTCGATGCTCATCCAGGCTTCCAGCGCGCCGCAGGCGCCCAGCGTGTGGCCCATGTATCCCTTGAGGCTGCTGATGGGCACCTGGCTGCCGAGCACTTCGCGGGTGGCCAGCGATTCGGCAATGTCCCCCTGGTCCGTGGCCGTGCCGTGGGCGTTGACGTAGCCGACCTCCGAGGGCTTGATCCCCGCGTCTTCGAGCGCCATGCGCATGGCCTGGGCCATGGTGGCGGCGTTGGGCTGCGTCACATGGGTGCCATCGGAGTTGCTGGCAAAGCCGATCAACTCGGCCCGGATGCATGCGCCCCGGGCCAGTGCATGCTCCAGCTCTTCGAGCACCAAGGTGCAGGCGCCCTCGCCCAGCACCAGGCCGTCGCGCCGGGCGTCGAAGGGACGTGGCGTGCACTCGGGGCTGTCGTTCTTGACGCTGGTCGCAAACAGGGTGTCGAACACTGCCGCCTGCGTGGCATCCAGCTCCTCGGCCCCGCCGGCCAGCATGGCAAGCTGCTTGCCGCTCTGAATGGCCTCGAAGGCATAGCCCAGGCCCTGGCTGCCCGAGGTGCAGGCGCTGGACGTCGTGATGACGCGGCCCGTGGTTCCGAAGAACACGCCGATGTTCACCGCCGCCGTGTGCGACATCATCTTGATGTAGGTGTTGGCGTTGATGCCCTCGGTGCTCTTGTCGGCCATCATGCGGCCGAAGTCGCCGATGGCCGAGGGCGTTCCGGCGGACGACCCATAGGACACGCCCATGTGCCCGCTCTTGACGAAGGCATTGCCCAGCAGGCCGGCATCGGCCAGCGCCAGCTCGCTGGCGCGCGTGGCCATCAGGGCAACGCGGCCCATGCTGCGCATGGTCTTGCGGTTGTAGTGCGCCGGCAGATCGAAGGATGGCACGGTGCTGCCCAGCCGGGTGCTCAGGCCCTCATAGGCAGCCCACTCGTCCATCACCCGGATGGCGGTTTTGCCGGAGCGCAGTCGCTCCCGCACCGTGGCCCAGTCGTGGCCCAGGGGACTCAAGGCGCCCACGCCCGTGACGACCACACGCCGTTTGCTTGCTGCGCTCATCCCACCATCCCTCCATTGACGGAGATGACCTGGCGCGTGACGTACGAGGCCTCGCCGCCCATGAGGAAGGCGACCGCACCTGCCACCTCGTCCACCGTGCCCATGCGGCGCATGGGAATCAGCGCCAAGGCATGTTCGAGCACTTCCTCGCTGACCATTTCCGTGTCGATCAGGCCGGGCGCCACGCAATTGACCGTGATCTCGCGCTTGGCCAGCTCCACGGCCAGGGACTTGGTGGCTGCGATCACCCCGGCCTTGGCCGCGCTGTAGTTGGCCTGGCCCCGGTTGCCCATCAGGGCGGAGACCGAAGCCAGCGTCACGATGCGCCCCGGCTTGCGGCGGCGCACCATGGGCATGACCACCGGGTGCAGCACGTTGTAGAACGCATCCAGGTTGGTATGCACCACGGCATCCCACTCCTCGCCCGTCATGGCGGGAAAGGCGTTGTCCCGGGCGATGCCGGCATTGCAGACCACGCCGTAGTAGGCGCCGTGCTGTTCCATGTCGGCCTCAAGCGCCTGAGCGCAGGCAGAGCGGTCTGCCACATCGAACTGCAGCACGCGGGCCTGCCGGCCCAGCGCGGCAATGTCGGCCACCGTCTGCAGGGCCTGCTCGCGGCCGCTTCGGCAATGGACCACGATGTCGAAACCATCGCGCGCCAGGCGCAGGGCGATGGCCCGGCCTATGCCCCGGCTCGACCCGGTCACCAGCACCGTGGCTGGCTGGGCGATTGCACTCATGCTTGTCCAACTCCTTCTTGCTCCAGCGCCTGTATGAATGCGCTGCCATTGTCTGGTTCGTAAACGGATATGCGGGCCTGGGCGAGCACGCGGTCCTCGCCCAGGGGCTGGATGCGGCAATCGAACATGCCCAGGCCATTGGTGCCCACCAGTTCGCAGTGCACGCTCACGCGCAGCACGCTGCCCGGGGAAAAATGTGCGCAGGCCGCCTGGAACTTGCGCGTGCCCAGCAAAAAACCCAGCTTGACGGGCCGCCCGGCCTGCACCGCCTGCCAGCCGGCCCAGGCGGCCACGGTCTGGGCCATGTACTCCAGCCCCACCCAGGCGGGCATGCCGGCGTCCTGCAGAAACAGGCCATCACGCGGCACGGTGACCTGCGCATGGGCGCTGTCGGCAGATGCATCGAGCAGGCAGTCCAGCAGCAGCATCACGCCGCGATGGGGCACGTAGTTTTCAATCGGTAGAAATGCGTTCATCTCGATGACTCCTCAGGCAGCGGCCAGCAGCAGGGCGCAGTTGCTGCCGCCAAAGGCAAAGGAATTGCTGAGCACGGCCCGGGGCGCACGCCCCAGCGCCATGCCCGGGCGGACCACGGCCAGGGCGGGCAGTTCGGGCGCCTGCTCGCCATCCCACCAGTGCGCAGGAAGCCGGCCCTGCGGGTTGTCGTGCAGCAGGTGCCAGGCCATGGCCGCTTCCAGCGCCCCGGCCGCCGCCAGGGTGTGGCCGGTCAGCGGCTTGGTGGAGCTCACGGGCGTTGCTTCGCCGAACACGCTGTGTATGGCCAGGCTTTCCATGGCGTCGTTGTGCACCGTGGCCGTGCCGTGCAGGTTGATGTAGTCCACGTCACCGGGCCGCATGGCCGCACGCCGCAGCGCCTGCTCCATGGCCTGGATGGCGCCCTGGTCGGATGGGTCGGGGGCCGACATGTGGTGGGCATCCTGGGTCTCGCCCCAACCGGCCAGGCGCACGGGGCCTGGCTCTCGCGTCAGCAGGAAGAACGCCGCGCCCTCGCCCAGGTTGATGCCGCTGCGCCGGGCAGACAGCGGGTTGCAGCGCTTGTCCGACACGGCCTGCAGCGCGCTGAAACCGGCCACGGTGAAGGCGCACAGCGCATCCACCCCGCCGGCCAGCACGGCATCGACCAGGCCGGCCTGCAGCCAGCGCGCGGCCGATGCCAACGCCTTGGCTCCGGAGGAGCAGGCGGTGGAGAGGGTGTGCGCCGGCCCCTGGATGCCCAGGTGCTGGGCCAGGAACTCCGACACATTGCCCATTTCCTGCAAGGCGTAGTCAAAGTCCTGCGGGAACCGGCCCTGTGCCTGCCAATGGGCGGCGGCGGCTTCGCCCTCCTGCACGCCGGCCGTGCTGGTGCCCACCACCACGCCCACACGCGCCGGGCCCCAGCGCGACAAGGCCTGCTCCACCGAGCCGCGCACGCCCTGGGCGGTGTGCCATGCCAGGGCGTTGTTGCGCGATCGCTGCGGCGGCGGTGCCCAGTCCAGCGTGGGGAGCACCACATGGGGCGGCAGGCAGCCCAGCGGCAGGTGCCGGCCCGGGCTGTAGCGGTCGCTGCACTGCAGGCTGTCGGGGGCCTGGGTGGCGAACAATGCGGCGCGCAGGCCGGCCGCATCGGCGCCCAGGGCGCTGGTGGCTGAAAGGGTTTGCACAAACACGGCCTGTGCCGTCGGGGTGATCGCGGTCATGCGCCCTCCCCTGCATTGGCACAGGGACGCATGCCGCCGGGCGAGGCAACGCGCAGTTGCCAGGCGCCTGCGGCATACACGATCTCGAACCCGTCGCTGCCGGCAGGCCGGATCTCGACGCGCGTCTGCCCTTGGTGAGACAGCTGTCTGGCCGATCCACCGGACATTCCGACCTCTTCCAACACCCAGGATGCAGGCAAGGCCTGCGCAATGGCGTCCACCGGCCACAGCGCCAGCTGCATGTCGCCGAGCACCTGCGCCGGCGCCAGTTGCGCCGGCCACCAGCGTGACAGCTCGGCCTGCAGCTGCCGCCCATCCCAGACGATCACGCCCACGCGCTGCCCCAGGTGGACCAGCGCCAGGCGCACCGTCTGCGCATCGACCTCCAGCAGCGCGTCCAGTTCCTGCGCGGGCTGGCCAGGCGCCTGCACCACCAGATGCTGCTGCAGCGCCAGCGCGCAGCCCAGCGCAGCCGGCGGCAATGCCAGCCGCGGCGACGTGGCATTGCCCTGCGGTGCACGCGCCTCTGGTGCGGTGGAGCAGCCTGCCAGCGTGCTGGCCGTGATGATGGCAGCGCACGCCGCAAACAAGGCTGGCGCACGCTGGCGCGCAAAGGCCGGGAAAAGACGCAGCCGCCTCATGCCATCACCCCCTGCCCCGGCTGGCAAAGCTGGCTCAGCACGTTCAGGCGGCGCTCCGGCTCGGCCACATAGGGGTTGCGTCCATCCCAGGCGTAGCCGGCGAGGATGGACGAGATCATGCGGCGGATGTCCGGCGCATGCGACGGGTGGAAGATCACGTCCTGGAAGCTGCCGTCGTACCAGCCCTGCACGAAGGCACGGAAGGTATCGACACCTGCCTGCAGCGGCTGGGCATAGTCCTGTTGCCAGTCCACCGCCTCGCCCTGCCAGCTGCGGGCGATGCAGTCGGCGGCCAGGCTGGCCGACTTCAGGGCAATGGTCACGCCGCTGGAGAACACCGGGTCCAGAAACTCGCCCGCATTGCCCAGCAAGGCATAGCCTGGGCCCCACAGCGCCGTCACATTGGCCGAGTAGCCCGTGAGCGAACGCCCGGGCGTGTCCCACCGGGCATTGCGCAGCACCTGCGCGAGGCTGGGCGTCTCGGCAATGATGGCGCGCAGGCGCTCGACCTCGGAGCCCGCATGGCGCTCCAGGAATTCGGGCGTGGCGACAACGCCCTGCGAGCTGCGGCCATTGGAAAACGGAATGGTCCAGAACCACACATGCCGGTGCTCGGGATGCACGGAAATCAGGATCTTGTCGCGGTCCATGTCCTGTGCCGCGATGCGATCCTCGACATGCGTGAACAGGGCCGCACGCACGGGAAAACCGGAGGGCCGCTCCAGCCCCAGCATGCGCGGCAAGATGCGCGCAAAGCCGCTGGCATCCAGCAGATGGCGGGCCTGCACCACATATTCCTCGCCTTGCGGCGTGCGGGCCGTGACCTGCGGCTGGGCGCCTGCCACGTCCACGCCGGTCACCGTATGGCGATAGCGGATCTCGGCGCCCGCCTTCTGGGCGGCATCGGCAAGCACCTTGTCGAAATGGGCGCGCTGCACCTGGTACGTCGTGCCCCATCCGCAGGAGAACTTGTCACGGAAGTCGAAGGCCGTGCGCAGATCGCCCCGGGCGAAGGCCGCGCCGTTCTTGTGCTGGAAGCCCGCCTCCACCACGTCCTGCAGCATGCCGGCCTGCTCGATGTAGGCCATGCCTTGCGGCAGCAGGCTCTCGCCAATGGAAAAGCGCGGGAACTCTTCCTTCTCCAGGATGAGCACCCGGCGCCCCTGCCGGCGCAGCAGGCCCGCCGCCACGGCGCCGGAGGGGCCGGCGCCAATGATCAGGATTTCAGTCTGTTCGGTACGTTGCATGTACGGTGTCTTTTTCAGAGAGAGGTGCCGGCAGGCGCCTGCGGCGGCGCGCGAAACAGCGGCGCCAGCACCAGCACCAGCGGCAGGCCCAGCATCAGCGTGACGCCAAAGGCCCGCAAGGCCGGCGTCTGGGACAGGCCCAGCAGGCCGAATGACAGCCAGGTGCTGGCCGCGCCGATCACCACGGCCAGCCAGGCGTGGGGATCGTCCTCGTGCTCCTGCAGGAAGATGCCGTAGTCGATGCCCACGCCCAGCAACAGCATCAGCGCCAGCACGTTGAAAAGCTGCCAGGGCTGGCCCCAGACGGACAGGACCACCGCCACCGCCAGACTGGCCAGCACGGTGGGCAGCCAGGCTCGCCAGGCCTGGCTGCCAAAGCGCAGCCACAGAGCCGCCAGCACCAGGCCGTGGCCCAGCACCAGCAGTTGCGTCATCGACAGGCGGTAGCGCTGCAGCAGGCCGGAGATCTCGGCGGGCTTGTCCACCCAGACCACGCCCTCCAGCCCATGCGCTGCCTGCGCCAGCCCCGGCAGTGCGGCCTGACCGGCCACGCCGCGCAGCATGAGCATGCTGCGCCAACGGCCATCGCGCTCGCCCAGCCACAGGGGGCCGGCCGCCGCGGAGATGGACTGCTCCAGCCAGGCCTGCACGGTCAGGGGTTGCACCGGTGCGGCGGCAGGCGCACTGAAAGACTCGCCCAATTGGGCATTGATCCCTTGCAGCACCTGGTCCTCGACACGGCGCACCAGGGCCAGATCCTCGCTCTGGCGCCGGGCGGAAGGCACCCAGTCGGACACAGCCGTGTAACCGGCAAGCTGACCATGCTGCACCAGCACATCAAGCCGCTGCTTGAGCAGCTCCTCGCGCTGCAGCAGCTCCTGGTCGCTGGCCCCGTCGAGCAGGTAGAACTGGGCCGGGCTGGGCAGGCCCAGCATGTCACCCACCTGGCGCTGCTGGGCAACCAGGGCAGGCGCGCCGTTTTGCAGCTGGCGCACATCGTCCTGGATGTTCAGGCGCCCACCCCACGCCAGCCAGGCCGCCATGGCGGCACACAGCACCACCGAACCCGGCAGCGCTGCGCGCCAGCGCGGCCAGGCCATCAGGCTCAGGCCTATGCGCCGTGCAGCGGGACTGGCGGGCATGTGGCCCCGGTCCAGCCAGGGGAACCAGCAGACTACGGTCAACATGGCGGCAGCCAGTCCCACCACGGAGAAAACGGCCATCTGCCGCAGTCCCGGGAAAGCCGCGACGCCCAGTGCCAGATAGGCAATCACGCTGGTGCCCAGCGCCAGCCACAGTGCCGGCAGCAGGGAACGCATCAGCGCATGCGGCGTGCGCCGTGGGGCGCCCTGCCGGGCAGCAAAGTAGTGAATGCCATAGTCCTCGGCCACACCCACCAGACTGGCGCCGAACACCAGGGTCAGCAAATGCACCTGGCCGAACAGGGCCGCCGTCACGCTCAGCGCCACCGCCGTGCCGATCAGCAGGGACAGGCCCACCAGGGCCATCGGGCGCACGGCGCGAAATGCCAGCCACGCCAGCAACAGGACAGCGGCAAGGGAGCCCCAGCCGATGGTGTTGATCTCGCCATGCGCCTGCGTGGCCGCTGCCTCGGCATGCAGCGGTACGCCGGCCACCAGCAGTTGCGCATCGGGCCATTGCCGGCGCACATCGGCCAGGGCCTGCTGCAGCGCATCCTGCAGCACGGGTTCGCCTGACAGGCGAAACGCCGAGCCCGACAGCGCGTACTGCAGCAGCACCCATTGCTGCCCCTGCCCGGACACCCACAGCTCGCCGTCGCGCGGCCGCGCATGGCTTTGCGCAGCGCGCGCCGTCCACCAGGGGGTCCACAGGCCCAGGGGATCACGAATCCAGTCGCTCAACCGCGCCTGCAGGCCGGGCTGGTACAGGTCCTGCAGGACCTGCTGCACCAGGAGCTCGCCCGGCGTGTGCTGCAGCCGGTCGCGCTGCTGCGGCGTAAGCAGGGACTGGCGCCAGGGCTGGTAGAAATCCAGGGCCGCCTGCATGGAGACCTGCTGCGCCAGTGCCTGTTCGCGCAGCGGCGCGGCCGCCTGACGTGAAAGGCTTTGCCGCAACTGCTGTGCTGCCTGTCGGCTGCCGGCCCAGTCGGGCGTACCCAGCAGCACGGTGACCTGGCGCGACAACTGGTCGGCCAGCTGCTGCGTGGCACGCGTCACCTCGGGCGCCTGTTCATTGACCGGCAGCAGTGCCAGCACATCGGTGTCCATGCGCTGGCCATGCCAGAAATGCCATTGGTGCACGGCCACCACCAGCACGGCCAGCAGCCAAGCCAATGCGGCTGCACGCCACAGAAGGCCGGGACGGTCCTGGCTGCCGGTGTCGTGCGCGGGGGATGGACTGGTGCTCATGGCGCGGGCTCAGTCAAACAGGGCGGCATCCTGCGCACGCAGCGCCTGCTCGGCAACGGGGTTCGCCATCTGGATCTGGCTGCGGTCGCCGCGCGCCTCCTGCAATTGCACGGACTGCACAAACTGCTGGCCGCTCAGGTCCACCGCCTGCAGCCACTGGGCCAGCACGGGGTCGCGCGGCACGAGGTGGAGACTCCAGCCGGCACCCTGCACCTGGCCGCTGACCTCGAAGTAGTGGGTGAGCTGCGCCAGGTCCGCCGACACCACGGCAAACAGCATGGCATTGATGGTGCGCAGCACAGGCTCGTCCTGCGCGCGCATCTGCACGGCCGTGCTGCCATCGGCGCCGCGCGACAGCAGGCTGTCGGGCCTGACGATCAGCGTCGAGGCAAAGGGCTGTCGCACCTGCCAGGCGATGCCCTTGCCACGTGCCACGACGAAGTCGCCCGAGGATTTGAGCGGCTGCCTGAAGCCCTGCACGGTCTTGAGCTGCGTGAACTGACCACGCACCACAGGCGCGCTCTGCACGCGCTCACGCACCTGGGCCAACAGAGCCTGCTGTGACACTTGGGAGGCCGGGGCGGTCTGGGAGCCGTCGCCAACGCCGGAAACACCGGCAGTAGGCGCAGCCTGCAAGGCAGCCGGAAGAGACAAGGTGCAGGCCAGGGCGCAGGCCATGCCCCATGCAGCCAAGCGCGTCCCTCGGGCAGTCATGGCTGCACCCCCAGCCGTTCCCACAGCACGGGAGGGCAGACAAAGCACATCTCGCGCGTGCGCATGTCCACGGCCACCTGGGTGGTGTGGGCCGTGTTCACTTTCTCGCCCGTGGCGGCATCGCTGATCAGGTAGTCGATGCGCAGGCGGTTTTCCCACTCGGTGATGGAGGCCTTGATCCGGAGCTTTTGTCCGAACAGCGCCGGGCGCACGTATTTGAGACGCATGTCCACCACGGGCCAGCCGTAGCCGGAGTCTCGCATGCGGGGATAGTCGTAGTCGAAGTGGGCCAGCAAGGCGCTGCGAGCCAGTTCGAGATAGCGCACGTAGTGGCCGTGGTAGACGATCTCCATCACGTCGATGTCGTAGAACGCCGGCGTGACTTCGATCTCGTAGCTCAGCCGCTCGCGCGAGGCGATTTCCTGGTCAGTGGCCATGAAGGCTCCGCGTGAAGGGCAAATTACCCATGGTTGAGAGGATGCGTGGGTGCAGGTGCAGGCATGCCCTGCTCCCAGAACGGGAAGAAGTTGAACCAGTCATAAGGCGCCTTGCACAGCAGGCGTTCAAGCTGCCGGGCATAGAGCCGGGCATAGCCGGCCAGCGCCTGCGCGCGCCGCGCGCGCGGCAGTTCAACCTGGGCGGCAAGCGGCACGAACTCGACGGCATAGCCCCGTCCCTCATGCACGCAGCCCATGAAATACAGCGGGCACTTGAGCAGGGCAGACAGGATGTAGGGCCCGCAGGGGAAGGCGGCCTCATGGCCCAGAAACAGGGCCTGCGTGGTCTTGCTCTCATGCACAGGAACGCGGTCACCGGCAATGGCGATGAACTCCCCGCGCGCCACGCGGTCGGCCAGTGCCATGGCGGTGGCCATGTTGAAGTCCAAGACCTGCAGCAGCTGCACCCCGCTGTCCGGCGCCATGCGGCGCAGCAGGCGGTTGAAACGCTCGGCATGCCGGGTATGCACCAGGATGGTCAGTTGCAGGCCAGGGCATTGCCGGGCCAGGGTCTGGCACAGCTCGACGCAGCCCATGTGCGCGGTCACGAGCACGGCCCCCTGCCCGCGGGCCATCAGGTCCAGCAAGGGCTGTTGCCCCTCCAAACGCACGTGCTCGGTGCGGTAGCTGTTCGTCACGGCAAGCAGCTTGTCCAGGATCACCTGGGCAAAGACACCAAAGTGCCGCAGGCCGTGCACCCAGCCCGGCCCGCGCGGCCACAGGCCATGCGCCTGTTGCAGGCGCTGCAGGTACTGCAGGGAAGCGCGCCGCGCCACCGGGCGCGTGAGCCAGTAGTAGCCGACGACCGGATACAGGCACAGCAAAAAGGGCCAGCGGCCCAGCCAGCGGTGAAGCTGGTAGAGCAGCCACATGCCGCCCACGCAGGTGCTTTCGCCGATCTGCGCCCAGTGGTGCGGGCTGCGTGTGGAAGGCCCGCTCATGACGCCTCCCGCGTTCGCAGTCGGCGCGCCAACAGTTGCGGGCTGCGCAGCAGCATGCCGCCGAACAGGCGCGCGTGCATGCCGGAGATCCGAAGGTTGTCGCTCCAGACCCTGAAGTGCGACAGCCCATCGGCGGGATAGGTCACGGGCGTGGGCAAGGTCACGAAGGCCACGCCGCGCCAGTGCAGGTGCACCAGCACTTCGGTGTCGAATTCCATGCGCCGCCCCATGCGGGAGCGGTCCAGCACCGCCACCGTGGTCTTCAGCGGATACACGCGGTAGCCGCACATGGAATCGCGAATGTCCAACGACAAGGTGTTGATCCACACCCACACATGGGTGAGGTACCGGCCATAAAGACGCGCCTTGGGCACGCTGGCGTCATAGGCGGGTGCCCCGCAGACCATGCTCCCCGGGTGGGCACGGGCCAGCGCCAGGAAGGCGGGAATGTCACTGACGGCGTGCTGGCCATCGGCATCGATCTGCAGCGCATGCGTGCAGCCCTGGGCCAGCGCGGCGCGCAGGCCGGCCATCACGGCGGCGCCCTTGCCCTGGTTGCTTGCCAGGCGCAGCACCTGGACCTGCCCTGCGTGCTGCGCTGCCAGCGCATCCAGCACGGCGGCGCAGCGCGGCTCCGAGCCGTCGTCCACCAGCAGGCAGGGCAGGCCTGCGCGCAGGCAGCCCCGAACCATCCCCCCCACCGTGTCGGGGTGGTTGTAGACGGGGATCAGGGCCGTGGGGCGAAAGCCAGGTGCCGTCATGGCCTGCGCTCCAGCAGGCGGCCGCTGGCATGCACGCCCCGCGCGGAACTCAACTCGAACTGCAGCCAGCCTTTCTCGGGCTGCCACTGCAGCTGCATCTGCACCGTATCGCCGGGCAGGATGGGCTGCTGGAACTTGAGCAGTTGCGCGTCGGCAAATCCGTGCTCCAGGCCGAAGGCCTGGGTCGCCAGGCTCACCACCCAATGCAGTTGCGCCACGCCGGGCACCAGGGATGCCTCGGGAAAATGCCCCTCCAGCACGCGCAGCCGGGGCTGCACCAGCAATTGCGCCGTGGCGCGCTGCGCGCTGCGTTCCTGCCATGCCGGCACGGGAATCACGGGATTGAACAAGGTCAGCAGGCTGTGATGCGTGGTCTTTCCCTGCGCATTCATGGGCATGCGCTCCACATAACGCCAGTGGCGCGGCAAGGCCACGCGGTCCACGCAGGGTTGCAGCAGCAAGCGCAGCGCCTGACCCATGCCGCGACGGCCCTGCTGCTGCAACGCCTGCCAGCCCGCTTCGCACAGCTCCACCACCATGCCCACGCGCTGCGGCGCGCCGCCAGCGATGCCGCTGGCGCCGGGCGGCTGCTCCAGCACCACAGCCCTGGCCTGCCGGACTCCACCATGGGTTTCCAGAACACGCTCCATGGCGGTCAGAGACACCCTTTTTTCGGCAATCTTCACAATGCGGTCTGCACGCCCCTGCAGCACGAAGCCCAGGCCGTCGGTGCCGGGCAAGGCACGGTCGGCCGTCTCCCACCAAAGCTGCGCATCAGGCAGATGGCGCGAGCGCACGGCAAGAAGCCCGTTGTCCGACAGGCGCAGCTCCACGCCAGGCAGGGCCTGCCAGGATTCGCCGTGTTCTGCGCGGCGGCGCCAGGCGATACCGCCCGTTTCAGAGCTGCCGAAGACTTCGGTGGGCGAATGGCCCAGCAGCTGCAGCGTGTGCTGCGCGGCGCTCTCGGCCAGTGGACCGCCGGAGGAAAACACGCCGCCCAGCCGCTCCATCGCCTGCGACCAGTCCAGGTGCGTCGGCAAGCGGTCGAGCATGGCGGGGCTCGATACCAGCAGGCTGCGCGGCGCCTGCTGCAGTGGCTGCACCAGATCCTCGGGATAGTGCGCCAGATGCGTGCCCACGGCGCGGCCCGCCGCCAGCGGCCACAGAATGCGGAACAGCAGGCCGTAGATGTGATGGTGCGCCACGGTGGAGAGCACCTGCACGTGCGGCCCCTGCGCCATGCCGGCACCGAACACGGCCTGCAGGGCCTGCACCTCGGCATCCAGCTGCGACAGCCGCTTTTCAATGCGCTCGGGCACCCCCGTGGAGCCGGACGTGAACAGCACGACGCGCGCCTTGAGCATGTCCAGGGGCTGCAGTACCACGCCGTCCGCGCCAGCGGCATCAGGCACCAGGGCCTGGGGCAACTCGCCCGCGCAGGCCGCCACCTGGGGCAGCAGCGCCGACAGCGTGTGCGCATGCAGGTCACTGGCCAGCACCGGCGTCTTGCCCGCGTGCCATGCACCCCATAGCGCAGCGGCAAAGGTCAGCGGATTGCCGCAGTACAAGGCCACTTCCGCCCCTTGCACACGCTGGAAGGCCGCGCACCACGCCCGGACAGCATCGACCCATTGCGCGTGCGTGACCGGCGCATCCTGCGGCCTTGCCACCACATGCCCTGCGTCCCTGGACTGCGGCAGTGCCACCTGCGCCAATGCCACCCATGCCAGTGCCAGACCTTGTTCGCTCTTTGTGGCCGTCATCCTTGCCTCACACATGTCCATGGCGCCTGCGCACACGCTGGCGCACCAGCCACTCCACCGCCATCAGCAGCCCCATGGCCCCATAGGCGATCAAACCGTTGTACAAGGCCCAGGCCTCGTCGCTGCCATACAGAGCCGTACCGGCCGCCACTGCGCCATTGCAGACAAAGAAGACGCACCAAACGGCCGTCACCCGGGCGGTGTAGCGCACGGCCGGCGCAGGCAGATCAGGCTGCCGCAGCCGGGCCAGGCGCTCCACCACCGACGGCGGAAACCACAGGCTCCAACCAAAGCCGGCCAGCAGCACGGCATTGACCAGCACCGGATAGAACTTGAGCGCCAGGCCATTGCCCTGCCACCACGAGGCGGCAGACAGCGCCGCCGCCCCCGCAGCGACCACCCACCAAAATCCTTCGCGGCTGCTGCAGGCACGCGCCAGCGCCAGCACCACCAATGCGGCGGCAATCCAGTGCGCAGCCACACGCCCCAACGCGGCATAGACGGCCAGCGGATAGAGCACCGTGGCCAGCAGCACAAGGCCTGTCGCGGTTTTGCGCATGGCAGGCGTGTTCCTCAGGCGACGGCGCTGTCTTCTTGCATCAGCTGATGCAGCGCATCCACCACGTCCTGGATGGTGCGCACCGACTTGAAGGCCTCGGCATTGAGCCGCCTGCCGACCAGAGGCTTCAGTTGGACGATCAGATCCACGGCATCAATGCTGTCGATGTCCAGGTCGTCATGGAGACGGGCTTCGGGCGTGATGCGCTCCACCTCGATATCGAAGGTTTCCGTCAGGATTTCGACGATGCGTTCGTAGATGGTTTCTTTGTTCATGAAAATGTCTTTGCTGCGGTCTGCGCGGAGGGCCGCACTCAGTGCGTGCGCTGGGCCGCCACGAAGGCAGCAAGCGCCTGGACGCTGCGGAAATGCTGGCGCGTCTGTTCCGAGTCCCCGGACAGGCTCACGCCGAAACGCTTTTGCAGCGCCAGGCCCAGCTCCAGCGCGTCGATGGAGTCCAGTCCCAGGCCCTCGACAAACAGGGGCTCGCCCGCATCGATCTGCTGCGGCGTGATGTCCTCCAGCGCCAGGGACTCGATGATGAGTTCTTTGATTTCTTGCTCAAGCTCTGGCACGGGACGGTTCCTTGAATAGTTGTGCGGACAGGTGGTCCGTGACATGTCGGGCCGCCACGGAGTCGCTGGCCGCCCCTTGGCAAAAGGCCTCGATACCGATGTCGTCACGGACTTCGATGAAAAAGTGGGGCTTGCGCGGCGGCACCTGCCACCACGGCGCGCCCTTGGTCAGCATGGGCAGGCTGCAATGGATGTGCACCGGCGTGATATCGATGCGGCCTCTGACCGCCACATGGGCCGCGCCGCGCTGCAGCCGGACTTTGCCGTGCAGCGGTGTTCGCGTGCCTTCGGGAAAGATGATCAGGTTGTTGCCGGATTCCAGCGAGCGCAGGCAGTCCTGCAGCAGGCCCTCGCCACGGCTGTTGGCAATGAAGCCGGCCGCCCGGATGGGGCCGCGCGTGAAAGGGTTGCCTGCCAGCGCCGCCTTGACGATGCAATCGGCATGGCGAACGAAGGAGATCAGGAACACCACGTCGATCAGCGATGGGTGATTGGCAAGAATCAGCAGGCCGCGCCGCTGCAGACGTTCACGGTCGTGCACTTCATAGGACAGAACGCCGACACCCGCCATCAGGGCCACGAACCAGCGCAGGCTGTGATGGATCACCGACTGGGCCGCCCACTGGCGCGACTGCGGCTGGCGCACGGTCAGCAGCAAGGCCGGATAGACCACGCAGCGCACCACCAGCCCACCCAGGCCGAACACGGCAAAGCACAGGCCGGTGGCCGCCAGGCGCCACTGACGATTGAGCCACTCAGCCATGAGCGCGCTCCCATCGCCATGTACCTGCGCCACGGCGCCGTACCGGGCGCTGCGGGCCTGTCAGGGATGCCTGGCCGTCGTGCAACAGAAACTGCAACACCTGCAACCCGTGCGGTAAATGCTGCAAATGCGGCGCGTGGTCCGGCTCCGGCTGCGCGGCGTCCATCCCGGGCTGCCTGCTCAACTGGAAACCGGACTCCCCGGGTACTGCCCATTGCACCAAGACCGTCCAGGCGAATACCACCTGGGGCTCTGTGTGGAAGCCGTCATACGGAGCAGGCAGTGGCGCGTCATAGCAGACCAGCATGACTTGCGGCGCGCCTTCGTGCAGCAAGCCCAATGCTTCGACCATGCCCGCTTCCGGCGCGCAATCGGTGGACGCCACGCACAAGGCATTGGCACGCATGCCTCGCAAAATGGAATGCTGGGCGCCAATGCCGTTATGCACCGCCAGGCCGAATGCCGTGGGAGACAAAGCCTGCCCCAGGGCCTGCGCTTGCAGCAAGTCAAGGGACTTTTCGGCATCGCCGTAGCGCGAAGCCCAGACCATGGGCAAATCGGCCACTGCAGCCTGCGCCAGAACGGCGTCGGCAGGGATGACTACGCATCGCGCCAATCGCCCGAAGCGCCTGCGGACGATGGGTGAAACATGGGCAAGATCCGGATGCACCTGCCCTTGCGGCAGGATGGGTTGACGTGCCCACTGCCGCCACTGGGCAGGCTCCTGCAGTCCAGGCGCGAGCGCCGACCACGCCCGAATCGCAAAAACGTGGCGCACGCAAATCTCCCTCTGATGCCGATGTTTGAATTTCACGCCCGATCGCTATCGGCCGTTGTTCTGACAAAAAACCGATGCATCTTAACTATTGAAACAAAAAATTCAATAGTATCTATTTTCAATATCTGTTACTTAAGTGCTACTGGCGACAGCGGGCGCAGCGTCGGTCCCATGGGTACGACGGCATCGTGGCCGACGGCTCTCCTGCCCAATGCGCCGGCTGCTCCTGAGCTGCGGCGCGGCGCCAGTGCGGCACGCCCACGGCCAATGCCGATATGGCCGTCCAGCCGTCGGCCACGCAGGTGGGCACGCTGCAGGCGCTTGTGCCCGACCAGAAAGGGGCTCCGTCGCCCGTGGGGCGTACGCAGTGCAACAAGGGCCGGCCTCCCCTGTTCTAGGTACCCGCCAATACGGCTGGCGCGCGCAGCGCACGGGCCGAAGCCGGCCGGGCTGGAGCGAGCATGGACCGGGAGGAGAAGGCTCCCCCCTCAGGAGATCACATTCCGAATGAACCGCGTCACGCCTTCGTGCAGGTTCACATAGGCGTAGTCCTGGGCACTGCCGTAGATGGCGTAGTCGCCCGCTTCAATCGTCATGGGGCCTTCGCTCAGGTCCACCAGCAGGCGGCCTTCGACCACGACGATCATCTCGTGCCAGCCTTCCGGGTCGGGTTCGGCCTGGTAGCGTTCGCCGGGGCCCAGGGACCAGGACCACAGCTGGGCCTCGCGCGTGGCGGGCACGCTGCCCAGCAGCATGGCCTGGCTTTCGGGCCGGGTGCCGCGCCAGGCCATGGCGTCCATGCGCAGGCGCTGCGCGGCCGGGTCGCTGACGATTTCTATGAAGCTGGCGCCCAGCGCATCGGCCAGCCGATCCAGGCTGGACAGGCTGATATTGGTGTCGCCGCCTTCCAGCTGCACGACCATGCGCCGGCTCAGGCCTGCGGCCTCGGCCAGGGCCGCCTGGCTCAGTCCTGCACGCTGGCGAAGGCGGCGCAGGTTTTCGCTGACGAAAGCCAGGACATCGGAGCGCTCGCCAGCGCTGTGCAATATATTTCTCATATGATCTGCGCAATATGTTGCACACGTCATCTTCTCACAGTTCGCGCACGCCGCTGCTCAGCCGGCAGGAGCTGGCCCTGATCGCCGTCACCATGGTCTGGGGCGGCACTTTTCTCGTGGTCCATCTGGCCATGCAGCACAGCGGGCCGCTGTTCTTTGTGGGCCTGCGCTTCGTCACGGCGGGTCTGATCGGGCTGCTGGTGTTCCGCAAGGTCATGGCCGGGCTCACGCGCACCGAGCTGGTCGCAGGCACGGCCATCGGCGCCAGCATCTTTCTGGGCTATGGTCTGCAGACCTTCGGCCTGCAGACCATCAGCAGCAGCAAGTCGGCGTTTCTGACCGCCTTGTATGTGCCCATCGTGCCCCTGCTGCAATGGCTGGTGATGGGCAAGCCGCCGCGATTGATGAGCTGGATAGGCATCGGCCTGGCCTTCACGGGCCTGATACTGGTGGCGGGGCCCGAGTCCGGGGGAATGGAGTTGAACGTGGGCGAGATGGCGACCATGCTGAGCACGCTGGCGATTGCGGCCGAGGTGCTGCTGATCGGGCATTTCGCGGGCAAGGTCGATGCGCGGCGCGTGACCACGGTGCAGTTGCTGGCGGCCGGCACCATGGCGCTGCTGGCCATGCCCGTGGCTGGCGAGTCGGTGCCGGATTTCTCGTGGATCTGGCTGACGGCCGCCGTGGCCATGGCCTGCGCCAGCATCCTGATCCAGCTGACCATGAACTGGGCCCAGAAGTCCCTGTCGCCCACGCGCGCCACCGTGATCTATGCCAGCGAGCCGGTCTGGGCCGGCATCGTGGGGCGCATGGCCGGCGACCGGCTGCCGGGGCTGGCCATCCTGGGGGCAGTGCTGATCGTGGGCGGGGTGCTGGTCAGCGAGCTGAAATGGAGCCGGCGCAAGGCTGGAGCATCCACGGCTTGAGAGGGACGGGGGCGACATCCGTGGTGCTGTCCCGGTGCTGCCTTGATGCGGCCTTGATGGCGTTGTGCGCAAACACAATCCGACCTTGAGGCAGCCGTCCCTAGAGTCAAGGCCTCACAACAAATGGCTTCCCGATGAAGCCGCGCCGCCATGAGACCTGTCGCCATCCTCCAGCACGAATCCACCCAGGGCCCCGGCGTTCTGCGTGAACACCTGGAGCAGCAGTGCATTCCCTACCGAATGTTGCAGCCCGCCCTCGATGGCAGAGCCCCTGTGCATGCCGCCGACTACAGCGGCATCGTGGTGCTGGGCAGCAACCATTGCGTCAACGAGGGCCTGCCCTGGATGGAGGATGAACAGTCCCTGCTGGCCGACGCGCTGCGGCATGACGTTCCCGTGCTCGGCCACTGCTTCGGCGCGCAGATGCTGGCGCGCGCCATGGGCGCCAGGGTCTGGCGCAACCCCTGCCCCAACATTGGCTGGAGCCGCATCTGGGTGACGGCCGCCGCCCAGCAGCTCATGGACCTGCCGCGCGAGGCCACGATCTTCCATTGGCACTACGACACCTTCGAGATCCCGCGCGGCGCCGTGCGCACCATGTACGGCAGCCACTGCCTGAACAAGGGCTTTCGCCACGGCCGGCACTGGGCATTCCAGGGCCACATGGAAGTGACCGCCGCCAGCGTGGCTGCCTGGTGCGCCGAAGGCCATGACGAGCTGCTGCGCGCACGCGGCCCCGCGGCGCAGACCGAGAGCGAGATCCTGCGCCACCTGGACCTGCGCATTCCCGTGCTGCACGCCCTGGCCCACCGCACCTACCGGGCCTGGACGTCACAGCTGCAGCGGCCCGTGGTCGTGCCCCTGAGCGCGGCCAGCCGGTAAACCTTCCAGGCCAGGCAATCCCTGGTGAATACCCTGGGTGCGCTTGACGCAGCTTTTGCGTGCAGGGAAACTTTCGATACGAAATAGAAAACTTTCGAATCGAAAGAATCCATGCAGGAACAAGGCAACAGTTCACTCAAGCGCAGGCTGCAGATCGTGGAGCTGGCGCGCAAGACCGACGAGGTGCGGGTGGAGGCGCTGAGCGTGCTCTTCGGCGTCTCCACTGTCACCATCCGCAACGACCTGCACTACCTGGAGCAGCAGGGCTATGTGGTGCGCGCCTTCGGCAAGGCGCGCTACAACCCGGCCCTGCTCAAGACGGCGGCCGAGCTGCCCGGCGCCCACGCCGCCGCACAAGGCCCGGCACAGGCCCAGGTGGCCCAGGGCGCCCTGGGCTGGATTGAAGACGATGCGTCCGTCTTTCTTGGCGGTGGCCGCATCACCCACCGCGTGCTGCCGCTGCTGGCCAGCCGCCAGGGCATTGCGCTGACGCTGCACGACCTGTCCATGGTGGCGACGGCCCGGCAGTTTCTCGATTGCACCATCCACATCACGGGCGGCTCGCTGGCCGGCGACGAGCCCTGCCTCATCGGCCCCGGCGCTGAAACGGGCCTGCGCGGCCGGCCGCTGGACATCTGCCTTTTCGAGATCTGCGGCATCGACGAGCGCAACCGCCTGCTGTGCCGCGACCCGGGCGCCGCACGGCTGTACGCGGCAGCCGTGGAGCACAGCGCCAAGGCCGTGGCGCTGGCACTGGATCTGGACAGCACCTCGGGCGGACACCCGGTCTGCGACATCGCTCAACTCGACGGCCTGTGCGCACACCAGGACATGGAGCCCGGCGCCTTCGATCTGCTGGCACGCCACCGGCTGCAGGCCACCCACAAGGCCGAGGGCCGCATCGAGTTCGCCAGAAGCTGAGTTTTTCCACAACGACAGAGGGAGGGAGACCGCCATGGACCGCAACACGTTTCTCCGGCGCATGCTGGCCGGCGCATTCACATTCGGCCTGCCGGCCAGCCCGGCGCTTGCACAGCCGGGCCCCGGCCCCGCGCGCACCATCGGTGTGTCCCTGCTCACGCAGCAGCACCCGTTCTACCTGGAGCTGGCCCAGGCCATGCAGCAGGAAGCCGCGCGGCAGGGGCTGAAGCTGGACCTGAGCATTGCCAACCAGGACCTGGGCAAGCAGATCTCCGATGTGGAGGACTTCGTCAGCAAGAAGGTCGATGCCATCATCCTGTCGCCCGTGGATTCACGCGGCGTCAAGGCCGCCGTGCTCAAGGCCGCCGCCGCCCGCATACCCGTGATCACCGTGGACATTGCGGCCAGCGGGGTGGAAGTGGCCTCGCACGTGGCCACCGACAACCGCGCCGGCGGCGTGCTCGCCGGCCAGCTCATGGCCCGCGCCACGGGTGGCAAGGGCCAGATCGGGGTGCTGCACTACCCGTCCATACAGTCCGTGGTCGATCGCGTGGAGGGCTTCAAGTCGGCCATCGCGGCCTTCCCCGGCATGAAGATCGTCTCGGTACAACCCGGCATCACACGCGCCGAGGCCCTGTCCGCATCGCAGAACATGCTGCAGGCCCACCCCGACCTGGCAGGCATCTTCGGTTTTGGCGACGATGCGGCCCTGGCCGCGCTGGCCAGCGTCAAGGCCGCCAGAAAGCTGGAGCAGGTGAAGATCGTGGGCTTTGACGGCATGGCCGAGGCCCGCGCAGCCGTGGACCGCGAACCGGCCTTCGTGGGCGTGATCCGCCAGTACCCCGACCAGCTGGGACTGCAATCCGTGGCCCTTGCCGCGCAATTGCTGTCGGGCAAGCCGGTGGAAAAACTCCACCCCGTGCTGCCCGGCGTGTACACGGCTGCCGCCAGGTAAATGGACCTGCGGAGCCCGCCATGCCAGGCCCCACTGCACACGGCCGCCCAGGCCGTGCCATGCTCGACGCCGTTGCGCCGCCCCCCATGCTCGAGGCCCGGGCACTGGCCAAATCCTTTGGCGCCGTGCAGGCGCTCAAAAGCGTTTCCTTCCGCCTGCGCGCAGGCACGGTGCACACGCTGCTGGGAGAGAACGGGGCCGGCAAATCCACCCTGCTCAAGATCCTGGCCGGCGTACACCGGCCCGATGGCGGACAGCTGCTGGTGGCCGGCGCCCAGGCCCGGCTCGGCAGCCCCGGCGATGCGCAGCGCCACGGCATCGCCATCGTTCACCAGGAGCTGAGCCTGGCGCCCAACCTCAGCGTGGCGGACAACCTGTTTGCCGCGCGGCTCCCGCAGCGGGCCGGCTGCGTGGACCGCCGCGCACTGCGCCGCGACGCCGCCGCGCTACTGGCCCGACTGGGCATGGACCTGGACCCCAACGCGCAGGTGGCCGAACTGTCGCTGGCCCAGCGCCAGCTGGTGGAGATCGCCAAGGCGCTGTGCCAGCCCGCGCGCATCGTCATCATGGACGAGCCCACCTCCTCGCTCAGCGACAGCGAGGCGCAGATTCTCTTCACCCTCACCGCCCGCCTCAAGGCCGAGGGGCGCGCCATCATCTACGTCTCGCACCGCATGGACGAGATCATGCGCATCTCGGACGAGATCACCGTCATGCGCGATGGCAGCTCCATCTGCACCCTGGCGCGGGACGAGACCGACATCGGGGCGCTGATCGCGCTCATGGTGGGGCGCCAGATGCAGGACATCTATCCGCCGCGCGGCCCCGCCCCTGACCGCAGCACGCGCGCCCTGCTCCAGGTGCGCGGGCTGGGCCTGGCCGGGCGCTTCGAAGGCATTGACTTCGAGGTCCATGCGGGCGAGATCGTGGGCTTTTTCGGGCTCGTCGGTTCGGGCCGGTCCGATGTCATGGATGCGCTGTTCGGCATGCACCGCTGCACGGGCAGCATCCTCCTGCACGGCCGGCCGCTGCGCCTGCGCTCGCCGGCCGACGCCATCGGCCAGGGCATGGCCTTCGTGACCGAGAACCGCAAGGAGCAAGGCCTGGTGCTGGACCAGTCCGTGCAGCACAACATCTGCATGGTGCAGGTGCACAGCGGGCGCGGCGGCGCACTGCTCACCGACGAGGCCGCCGAGCAATCGCTGGCCCGCGCCTGCGTGCAGCGGCTGAAGATACGCGTTGCCGGCCTGCACCAGCCCGTGCGCCAGCTGTCGGGCGGCAATCAGCAAAAGATCGTGTTCGCCAAATGGCTGGCCATGCGGCCCCGGCTGCTGGTGCTGGACGAGCCCACCCGCGGCGTGGACGTGGGCGCGAAGTTCGAGATCTACGCCCTGATCCGCGAGCTGGCAGCGGCCGGCACCGCCGTCATCCTGGTGTCGTCGGAACTGCCCGAGGCACTGGCCATGAGCGACCGGCTGCTGGTCATGCGCAACAAGCGCCTGGTCCAGAGCCTGGACACCCTTCATCTGCGCCAGGAGACCGTGATGGCGCACGCCACCGGAGCAGGACTGCCATGAACCATTCCGACCTGGGCCTCCCCGCCACGGGCGCGCCCGAAGAACGCCTTCCCGGCGACCGGCGGTATGACGGCAGGCATGGCTGGCGGCATGCCTGCAAGCCGCTGCGGCGCCATGCCGGCACGCTCATGGGCCTGGCCGGCCTGGTGGCGCTGTTTTCCCTGCTGTCGCCCGCCTTTCTCACGGCCGGCAACCTGCTCAACGTGCTGCTGCAGGTGTCCATCATCGCCATCGTGGCCTTCGGCATGACCTATGTGCTGCTGCTGGGCGAGATCGATCTCTCGGTGGGATCGGTGGTCGCCCTGGCCGGCAGCGCGGCCGGCCTGATGCTGGGCCAGGGCCTGGCGCCTGCCCTGGTGCTGCCCGCCGTGCTGCTGTGCGGCCTGCTGCTGGGCGCGGTCAACGGCTCGCTGTCGGCGCTGCTGCATCTGCCGTCCTTCATCGTGACGGTGGCGACCATGGGTATCTTCCGGGGGCTGGCCTATATCGTCTCGGGCGGCATGCCGCAGCCGGTGGACAGCGAAGCCTTTTTGTGGATCGGCAATGGCGAGCTGCTGGGCATGCCCGTGCCCATCTGGATACTGGCCGCGCTGCTGGCTGCCAACCACTTCGTGCTGTCGCGCACCGTGTTCGGCCGCAAGACCTATCTGGCAGGCGGCAATGCCGAGGCGGCCACCTATGCGGGCATACGGGTGGGGCGGCTGAAGATCGCCATCTTCATGCTGTCGGGGCTGATGGCGGCCGTGGGCGGCCTGCTGCTCACCTCCCGCCTGTACTCGGCCCAGCCCAACGCGGCCATGGGCTGGGAGCTGGACGCCATTGCCGCCGCCGTGCTGGGCGGCACGCGCCTGGCCGGAGGCCACGGCAGCGTTGCGGGCACCTTGATAGGGGCGCTGATGATCGGCGTCATCAACAACGGCATGAACCTGATGAGCGTGCCCTACTTCTATCAGCTCATCGTCAAGGGCAGCGTGATTCTGGTGGCCGTGTGCATCGATGTGCACAGCAGGCGCAGGCGCTGACGCATGGGCCGGCGGTGCAGCGAACGGCGCACGGGGTTTGATTCCAAAGGGAGGGAGAGCATGCAATCCATCATGACCATGGGCGAGATCCTCGTCGAAATCATGGCCGAGCGAAAAGGCCAGAGCTTTCGCGCGCCGGGGCCGCTGACCGGGCCCTATGCCAGCGGGGCGCCCGCCATCTTCATCGACCAGGTGGCCCGGCTGGGGCATCCGGCCGCCATCATCGGCTGCGTGGGCGATGATGATTTTGGCTGGCTCAACATCGACCGCCTGCGCCGCGACGGCGTGGACACCAGCGCCATCGCCGTGTGCCAGAACGCCGTCACGGGCAGCGCCTTCGTCACCTACCGCGACAGCGGCGAGCGCGACTTCATCTTCAACATCACCAACAGCGCCTCGGCCCAGCTGCAGCCCGAGCAGGTCAACCAGGCCGTGCTCAAGGACTGCGCGCATTTCCACGTCATGGGCTCGTCGCTGTTCTCGTTTCGCATCATCGATGCCATGAAGAAGGCCATCGAGATCGTCAAGGCCCAGGGCGGCACCGTGTCCTTCGACCCGAACGTGCGCAAGGAGATGCTGCGCATCCCCGAAATGCGCGAAGCCCTGGCCTACATCCTGGAGTTCACCGACATCTTCCTGCCCAGCGGCCACGAGGTCACGCAGCTGGCCCGCTCGGCCGACGAGGCCGGCGCCATCGCCGAGATCTTCGCGCGCGGCGTGCGCGAAATCGTGGTCAAGCGCGGCGCCGACGGCTGCAGCTACTTCAGTGCCGACGAGCGCATCGACCTCGACGCCCTTGCCGTGGACGTGGCCGACCCCACGGGTGCGGGCGACTGCTTTGGCGCCACCTTCATCGCCTGCCGGCGCCTGGGCAAGACCGCGCTGCAATCGCTGCGCTACGCCAATGCGGCCGGCGCGCTGGCCGTCTCCAGCAAGGGGCCGATGGAGGGCACATCCGGCTTTGCCGGGCTCGACGCGCTGCTGGCACAACAGCCGCAGCACCTGCGGCATGCGGTGATGGAGGGCTGAAACCATGCTCACCCACCTCACCCGTCTGGCACAGTCACGCTGCGGGCAGGCGCCAGCAGCCGCTGGCGGCGCGAACGGCGCACTCGGCATCTACTCCATCTGCTCGGCCCATCCCCTGGTCATCGAGGCGGCCATGCACCAGGCGCTGGACGACGGCACGCCGCTGCTCGTGGAAGCCACCGCCAACCAGGTCAACCAGTTCGGCGGCTACACCGGCATGCAGCCCGCCGACTTTCGCCGTTTCGTGCTGGCCATTGCCGACCGCTGCGGCCTGCCGCCAGACCGCGTGCTGCTGGGCGGCGACCACCTGGGCCCCACGGCGTGGACGCATCTGCCTGCCGCCGAGGCCATGGAACTGGCGCAGGACCTGGTACACGCCTATGCGGCGGCCGGCTTCGTGAAGCTGCACCTGGACGCCAGCATGGCCTGCGCAGACGACCCCCAGGCGCTGGACGACGAAACCGTGGCCCGCCGCGCCGCACTGCTCTGCCAGGCGGCCGAGCAGGCCAGCACCTGCCCCGCGCCCGGCCCGGCCTACGTGATCGGCACCGAAGTCCCCGTGCCCGGTGGCGCCGCGCATGCGCTGGAGCATGTGGAAGTCACCGCGCGCGCCGACGCCCAGCGCACGCTGCAGGTGCACCGCGACGTCTTCGCGCAGCAGGGGCTGGACGCTGTCTGGCCGCGCATCATCGCGCTGGTGGTGCAGCCGGGCGTGGAGTTCGATCACACGCGCGTGGTGGACTACGCGCCAGCCGGGGCAGCCGACCTCCGGCAGTTGCTGCGCCAGCATCCGCAACTGGTCTTCGAGGCCCACTCCACCGACTACCAGCGGCCCGAGGCCCTGCGCCAGCTGGTGCAGGACGGCTTTGCCATCCTCAAGGTCGGGCCCGGCGCCACTTTTGCGCTGCGCGAGGCGCTGTTCGCGCTGGCCGCCATCGAGGAGCAGCTCGTGGATGCACCCCAGCGCTCCCACCTGCCCGCCGTGCTGGAGTCGGCCATGCTGGGCCGCCCCGCCAACTGGGAGCGCTACTACCGCGGCGAGCAGCCCGATCCCGGCGCCCAAAGGCTGCTGCGCATCTACAGCTACAGCGACCGCATCCGCTACTACTGGGCCGACCCCACGGTGAACGCCGCCGTGGTGCGGCTACTGGACAACCTGTCCGCCTGCACCCTGCCCGAGAACATGCTCAGCCAGTTCCTCCCAGCCCAATACCAGGCCGTGCGCGCCGGGCGGCTGGCCCCCTCGCCCCACGCACTGGTGCTGGACCGCGTGCGCGAGGCGATACGGCCGTATGCGGCGGCCTGTGGGGGTGTTGTGTGATGTGCCAGCCCCGTAGGGGAACTGGGTCTTGAACTGGGCAATTATGTTTGCACATATACTTTTTAAACCCGTTCCCCCGCTCAAGGAGTAGCTGCCATGTCGCAAATCACACTCTATTTGGACGACACCACCCAAGCTCTGGTGGAAGAGGCGGCCAGAGCCAATGGCATGTCCAAGAGCCGCTGGGTCGCCGAGATCATTCGCAAGTACGCAGCGCATGAATGGCCTCAGGATTGCATTGAGCTGGCAGGTCGCTTCGCCGATTTCCCTCTTGCGAACGAACATAACGCTCCAGTTGCCACCGATGTGCCTCGAGTCGGCTATTGACATGCGGCCATGCTGATCCTCGACAGCAACACCATCAGCTACTACTTTCGCGGAGACCCGCAGGTAGTGCCTCGCCTGCAGGCTTTGCGCCCCACCGACATCGGCGTACCGGCCATCGTGGAGTACGAGCTGCGTTATGGACTGCAACGCTTGCCACCAGCCGCCTCCGCGCCCCGTCTTGAGGCATTGGTGCAACTCCTGCGCCCCATGCAGTTGCTGGTATTCGACAGCGAATGCGCGACTCATGCCGCCCGCTTACGCGCAGCGCTGGAGGCCAAGGGCATGCCGATAGGACTGCACGACACCTTGATCGCAGCAACTGCATTGCGCCATCAGGCAGCGCTGGTCACCCGCAATATCCGGGAGTTTTCTCGTGTGCCCGACTTGCAGTGCCTGAACTGGCACATGGATTGATCCTCGCCCACCACAGCCTCACAGGCGCGCCGCCTCCCCCCTGATCAAATCCCACACGCTTTGCGCCACGGGCGACAGTTCGCGTTGGCGGCGGCGCACCAGCATGATGTCGCGCTGCACGCGCGGCAGCAGGGGGCGGCTGGCGAGGGCGTCGGGGGCGGCGCCACTCGCGGGAATTCGCCATGCCTGCGGCACGGCCAGTTCCGGCACCACGCTCAGGCCCAGGCCCGCCTGGAGCATGCAGAAGATGGTGGTGGTGTGGCCGACTTCCTGCACCACGGCGGCCTCGGCGTCGTGGGCCTGCAGCGCGGCGTCGATCAGGCGGCGGCTGCCCGAGGCGTGGTCCAGCAGTACCAGCGGCTGGCCGGCCAGGTCGCTCCAGGCCACCTGGCGCTTGCGGGCCAGCCGGTGCGTGGACGGGCAGACCAGGCAGAACGGTTCACTGAGTATGGTTTCGCAGTACAGGTCATCGCGGCCCTGCGGGTCGATGACCACGCCGAAGTCCACCTCGCCGCTGCGCACGCTTTGCAGCACATCGCTCTGGATGCGGTCCAGCAGCAGCAGTTCGATGCCCGGCGCCTGCTCGCGGCAGCGCGCAATGCAGCGCGGCATCAGATGCGCCGACAGGGTGGGGCTGCTGGCCACGCGCACCTTGCCCAGGCGCTGGGTGGCCAGGCCGCTGACTTCGAGCAGGCATTCATCCAGCGCATCCAGAACGCGCGTGGCATGGCCTTGCAGCAGGCGGCCGGCGTCGGTCAGCTCCACCTCGCGCGTGGTGCGGTGCAAGAGCTGCACGCCCAGGGCCTGCTCCAGCTCGGTGACATTGCGGCTGACGGCAGGCTGGGTCAGCGCCATCAGCTCGCCCGCGCGGCTGAAGTTGCGGCTTTCCGCCACGGCCAGGAAGGCGCGCAGCTGGCGCAGGCTGATATTCATACGGAAAAATTATAAAACCATCAGATAAATCCATTTCTCTTTTCAATGGCCGTGGCGTCCAATCGGGGCCTTGCAGCCTGGCTGCACGAACCGATAGTTAGTTGGAGAGAGTTTTCCCATGGCACGCCCCCGCTTCGCCCCTGACAATTTCACGCTGATGCTGCTGTCCACCGTGGCACTGGCCAGCTTCCTGCCCGCCTCGGGCGCCGTCTCGCAATGGCTGGAGGTGGCGACCACGCTCATGGTCAGCCTGCTGTTCTTCCTGCACGGCGCCAAGCTCTCGCGCGAGGCCATCTTTGCCGGCATAGGCCACTGGCGCCTGCACCTGACCATCTTTGCCGCCACCTTCGTGCTCTTTCCCCTGCTGGGCTGGGCGCTGCGCCCCGTGCTCGAGCCCCTGGTCACGCCCGAGATGTACATGGGCGTGCTCTTCCTGTGCACGCTGCCGGCCACGGTGCAGTCGGCCATCGCCTTCACGGCCATGGCGCGCGGCAACATGCCCGCCGCCGTGTGCAGCGCATCGGCCTCCACGCTGATGGGCATCGTGATCACGCCCATCCTGGTCAGCATGCTGCTGCACAAGAGCGCCGAAGGGGGCGACGCGCTGCAGGCCATCGGCAAGATTGCGCTGCAGCTGCTGCTGCCCTTTGTGCTGGGCCATCTGCTGCGGCCCGTGATCGGCGGCTTCATCTCGCGCCATGCCAAGCGCGTGAAGTTCGTGGACCAGGGCTCCATCCTGCTGGTGGTGTACACGGCCTTCAGCGCCGCCGTCATCAGCGGCCTGTGGCAGCAGACGCCCCTGCCCGCGCTGCTGGGCCTGCTGCTGCTGTCGTCCATACTGCTGGCCCTGGTGCTGGTCATCACGTCATGGACGGCGCGCCGCCTGGGCTTTTCCAAGGAGGACGAGATCACCCTGGTGTTCTGCGGCTCCAAGAAGAGCCTGGTCAGCGGCGTGCCCATGGCCAAGGTGCTGTTCGAGTCCAGCGCCGTGGGCGCCATCGTGCTGCCGCTGATGATCTTCCACCAGCTGCAGCTCATGGTCTGCGCCGTGCTGGCCCAGCGCTATGCACGCCGGCCCATGCACCCCGAGGCGATCGAGGATGGCGCCGTGCCCGCCAGCGCTGCGCCGGCCGCCAAGGCCGAAACGGCGCCGGCCAAATAAGGCACGGGCGCGCTCCCACAACGAAAAAGCCTGGCTCTCGCGCCAGGCTTTTTTGCATCTCAGCCCTTCAGGGCCAGGTTGTTGAGCTTGTCCAGACGCTCGGGCCAGCTTCCCTGCTGCGCCGACTGCAGCAGGATGCGCGTCCAGGCGATCCAGGCGTCCCACTGCACGCGCTTGTCCCAGGCATTGCCCCAGCCGCTGAAGCACTGCAGCGCGCTGGTGGCTGCGCGCGCGGCGTCGTCGGCGCGGCCGGCAGACAGGTAGAGCTGGGCCAGCACCATCTGCGGCTCGCCCACCCAGGGGTTCAGGCGCACGGCGCTTTCCAGCACGGCCGTGGCGGCGTCCAGGTCCACCAGCGGCTGGTCCAGCTGGATCACCGACCAGTACAGCGACACGGCAGCGGCCTCGTCGCCGGGCGACAGCTGCCGGCTGCAATGGTCGAACACCGGCGGCAGCGGCAGCTGGGCGCGCAGCGCCGGGTGCTGCAGCGCACGGCCCAGGTCGCTGATCTGGCTGAGCATGCGGCTGGCAGGCCGCATGGGACCGGGCCACAGCGAGGCCGCCCAGTGCACGCCCTGCTGCCGCTGGTTCTGCACCTGCGGAAACTGCGAATAGATGTCTTCCTGCCAGCTGAACCACTGCTCCATGGCATCGGCCATGCTCACGATGGTGAAGGCCGCCACCTCATAGGCGCTCAGGCGCTGGCTGCGGCCGGCGGATTCCAGCGCCATGGAGCCGTCTTCGGCCAGGTCGCCGGCCAGGATCTTCTGCATGAACTGCGTGCGGCTCATGGTGCAGAACAGGTAGACCAGGTGCTCGGCGCCCTCGCCCACCAGCTCGCGCAGGCGGCCGCGCTCGCTGCCCGCATCGAACTTGACCAGGTCTACGAAGGCGTTGCCGTAGACGCTGTGCAGCAGGCCCAGCAGGCGCACGTCGCGCGGCTGGCGCCACAGCGCCAGCGAACGGGCCACGCCCGCCAGGTGGTGGCGGAAGGTGCCGGCCTTGTGCCAGTCCTGGCCCACGCCGCGCGCCAGCACCACGGGCAGCACGGGGGCGAGGTCGGCATCCCTGCGCAGCCATTCCTCGTCGAGCAGGTCCTGGGCGCGCGTGAACAGCGCCTCGTCAAGTGTCTGGAACAGTGTCGGGACAGGCAGGCTCATGCAGGCACCTCCATGGCAGCGGCAGGCCGCTGGGTATATTGCGCCACCCAGCCCGCCGTATCGGCGAACAGGCGCAGCGCCTTGATGCGCCGCGTGGCGGTCAGCGTGAAGCGGTGCTCCACGCCGGCCGGTATGCGCAGGTAGTCGCCGGGCTGCACGCGCAGCACGCGCTCTTCGCCGTGGGCATCAAAAAAGCCGAACAGGCCTTCGCCTTCGAGGATGTAGCGCACCTCGTCATCGGCATGGGTGTGGGGCTTGTCGAAGCGCTCCAGCGCCTCGTCCAGGCCCGGGGTGCCTGGGTGCAGCACGACCAGGTCCATGCTGTGGTAGCCATGGGCCACGCATTCGTCCACCACCAGCATGCCCACGGCCTGGACCACGGTGGCCTTGCCGCCATCGTCCAGTTGGGCCTGCGCCAGCAGCGCGGCCAGGCCGGGCTCGGGCGCCAGCGGGCGGCGCTGCCATTGCACGCCGATGGCGGCCACGAAATCCGCGTCGGAAACCCGGTGGGATGCGAGGGCGCCCATAGTCTTACCAGGCCGCCGTGTAGGCGCCCTTGAACTGCGTGTCGATGAACTGGCGCACCTCGGGCGACTGGTAGGCCTTGACGAAGGCCTGCAGGCCCGCGTCCTTCTCATGGCCGGCGCGCGTGGCGATCAGCACGGTCACGTACGGCGTGTCCGTGGCTTCCAGCGCCAGCGAATCCCTTTGCGGCGACAGGCCTGCGGCCACGGCGTAGCTGCTGTTGACGGCGGCGGCGTCCAGATCGTCCAGCGAGCGCGCCAGCTGGGCGGCCTCCAGCTCGACGAACCTCAGCTTCTTCGGATTGGCCGTGATGTCCAGCACCGAGGCACGGGCGCCCGCGCCGGTCTTCAGTTCGATCAGCTTTTGCGCGGCCAGCACCATCAGTGCGCGAGAGCCATTGGTGGGGTCGTTGGGGATGCCCACGCGCGCACCGCTCTTGAGGTCGGCCAGGCTTTTGATCTTCTTGGAGTACACGCCCATCTGCTGGTTGACCGCACGGGCCACGGGCACGAGCTTGTAGCCGCGGTCCTTGTTCTGGGCGTCCATGAAGGGCTGGTGCTGGTAGATGTTGGCATCCAGCTCACCCTGCGACAGCGCCGCATTGGGCTGGATGAAGTCGCCGAACTCGACCAGCTTCACCTTGAGGCCGTTCTTCTCGGCCACCTTCCTGGCCACCTCGGCGATCTGGGCATGCGGGCCCGAGGTCACGCCGATGGTGACCGAGCCGTCGGCCGCATGGGCAGGCAGCGCGGCCATTCCCGCCAGGGGCAGGACGGCGGCCAGGGCCAGCGATTGAAGCAATGCGCGCTTTTTCATGGAATCCCTCTTTCAGACAATCTCGCGGCAGCTTGCCGCCCCGGCCACGCCAGCCGCACCGGCCGCCGGGGTGTGTGGATCAGCGGTGGCTCAACCTGCGCACCGCCCAGTCGCCCAGGCTCTGGATGGCCTGCACGAAGAAGATCAGGATGATGACCACGGCCAGCATCACGTCGGGCAAAAAGCGCTGGTAGCCGTAGCGGATGCCCAGGTCGCCCAGGCCGCCGCCGCCAATGGCGCCGGCCATGGCCGAGTAGCCGGTCAGGCTCACGAAGCTGATGGTCAGGCCCGCCACGATGCCGGGCAGCGCCTCGGGCAGCAGGATCTTCCAGACGATCTGGCCCGTGGTGGCGCCCATGGACTGGGCCGCTTCCACCAGGCCGTTGTCCACCTCGCGCAGCGCGGTCTCCACCAGGCGCGCCACGAAGGGGGCTGCCGCAATGGTCAGCGGCACCACGGCCGCCCAGGTGCCGATGGACGAGCCCGTGATCAGACGCGTCAGCGGGATGATGGCGACCAAAAGGATGATGAAGGGCGTGGAGCGCAGGGCATTGACGATCCAGCCCACGATCTTGTTGGCCGGGCCGTTCTGCAGCACGCCGCCGTGGTCGGTCAGGCGCAGGAACACGCCCAGGGGAATGCCGATCAGGCCGCCCACCAGGCCCGAGACGCCAACCATGATGATGGTCTCCCACAGCGAGCTGACGAACAGCTCCAGCATCATTTCCGAAAAATTCTCAAACATCGCTCAATCCCTGGTGGAAACGATCTGCACCTGCACGCCGGTGGCGCGCAGATGGTCCACGGCTGCATCGATCTTTGCCGCGTCGCCGCTGGCGAAGACAGCCAGCGAGCCGAAGGTCTGCTCCTGGATCTCGTCGATCTGCCCATGCAGGATGGACAGGTCCAGCCCCAGCTCGCGGATCAGGTGCGACAGGATGGGCTGGTAGGCGCTCTCGCCCGCATACGACAGGCGTAGCAGCCGGCCTTGCTGGCCGGGCGCCAGCTGGGCGGCCAGCGCGTTCACGCGCACGGCCACCGACTCGGGCAGTTGCTGGGGCACGATCTCGTCGATCAGGCTGCGCGTGATGGCCTGCTGCGGGCGCGTGAACACGTCGATCACGGGGCCCAGCTCGGCAATCTCGCCGCCGTCGATCACGGCCACGCGGTCGGCGATCTGCTTGATCACCTGCATCTGGTGCGTGATCAGCACCACGGTCAGGCCCAGCTCGCGGTTGACCTTGCGCAGCAGGTCCAGGATGGAGCGCGTGGTCTCGGGGTCCAGGGCCGAGGTGGCTTCGTCCGACAGCAGCACCTTGGGGTGGCTGGCCAGCGCGCGCGCAATGCCCACGCGCTGCTTTTGCCCGCCCGAGATCTGCGCCGGATAGCGGTCGCGCAGCGCGCTCAGGCCCACCAGGTCCAGCAGCGGGTCCACGCGCTTCTTGATGTCGTCGGCCGACATGCCCGCCAGCTCCAGCGGCAGCGCGGCGTTGTCGAACACCGTGCGCGAGGACAGCAGGTTGAAATGCTGGAACACCATGCCGATGTCGCGGCGCGCCGTGCGCAGCTCGGCATCGCTGAGCTGCATCAGGTCACAGCCGCCCACCAGCACCTGGCCCGAGGTCGGGCGGTTGAGCAGGTTCAGGCAGCGCACCAGCGAGCTTTTGCCCGCGCCGCTGCGGCCGATGATGCCGAACACCTCGCCCGACTCGATCTGCAGGTTGATGCCCCGCAAGGCATGGACGGGCCCGGTGGGGCCCTTGTAGGTCAGGGAAAGATCCCGAATCTCGATCATGAAAAAACGCCGCGGCGCAGGACGGCCTGGGGACGCCGCTGCGCATTGTTGGGAAGTGGGAGCAAATATAGGTTGTGCGTATAAAAACGCAAACTATAAAAAAATAAAGTAATAAGAAGCTCCGGTTATGCCCAGGACTTCACTACTTTCTGCACAACCCTCAACTATGCCTGAATGTGGACACGCCCTGGCCCTGCCGGGCTATGCGCGGCGCCACGGAGCACTGCGGCAAGGCCCTTCTTGCGGCGGCGTCTGATTGACAGTGCGGCCGGCACGCTGCCGTCGCGGCCTGGTGGCCCTGGCCCGCTCCTGCTTTTGACGATGGCAAGCACCCGCCGCTGCCGCCGCACTGACGCCAGAAGCAGCCTTTGCTGACAGGCCGCGCGGCATGCGCCCTCCTACAGTGGGCTCAACCCCACAGGAGAAGAGCGCCATGCGCCCAGAACAACACTCCGGCGCCGGCAGCCAGGCCGGCGCGGCTCCCTTGTCGCGGCGCGGCTTTCTGCAGGCCGCCAGCATCGCAGGCGTCAGCGTCTGGGTGGCGCCGCTGGCCAGCCAGGCCTATGCAGCCCTCTTTGAAGACCGCGTCCTGGGCAGCGTGGCCCGCGAGCCGGCCACGCAGCTGCCGCGCATGCGGCTCGATGGCCGCTCCAAGGTCATGGGCGCCAAGGTCTTCGCCCGCGACATCCGCGCCCGCGACATGCCGCACTGGCCCCAGCAGCAATCCCATGCCTTCATCGTGCGCACCACGCTGGCCGACCGGCTGTTCGACGGCATGGACCTGTCTTCCCTGGACGGCGAGCTGGCGCCCGACCGCGTGGTCACCGCCGAGGACCTGGTGCGCGACGGCCTGGCCTTTCCCGAGTTCTATGGCGAAGACATGCTGCTGCCCGCAGGCAAGACCCCCGCCTACCTGGGCCAGGCCGTGGCCATCCTCATCTACCACGACTTCGCGCGCTTTCGCTTTGCCAAGGAAAGGCTGCAGGCCACGGCCGGCGTCATCCGCTACGGCCGCATCACGGGCGCGCTGGACCGTCCGCCCTGGGGCGTGTTCCGCTATGTGCGCCAGGGCGGTGCCACGGCCTTTGACGACGACGTGTTCTCCAGCCTGCGCGATGCCCCGCTGTTCCCCGCCGAGCGCAAGCCGCTGGTCTGGCCGCAGATCTCCAAGGCCGCCGCGGTCACGGCACGCGGCCTGCGCGCGGCCGAGCAGATCGCCCAGGAGCTGGCCACGCCGCCGGCCGACTGGCTGGTGCTGCAGCGCCACTACGCCACGCAATCGGTGGACACGGCCGCGCTGGAGCCCGACAACGCCAACTGCTGGTATGACGCGGCCACGCAAAGCCTGCACATGGTGCTGGCCACGCAATCGCCGCACGAAGTGGCCGAATGGGCAGCGCAGATGGTGCAGGCCAGCAGGTTCCCGCTCAAGCGCCTTTTCGTGCACCCGTGCTACACGGTGGGCTACGGCTCCAAGGACCACGCGCCCATGCCCTACTACGGCCTGGTCTGCGCGCTGTATGCGGACGGCAAGCCCGTGCGCCTGGCCAATGACCGGTTCGAGCAGTTCCAGTCCTCGCTCAAGCGCCATGCCTTCGAGATCGACTACACCATGGCCATCGACAGGAAGACCGGCCTCTTCCAGAGCCTGGTGGCCAACATGACGGCCAATGGCGGCGGCCGGGCCAACTTCTCGCCCTCGGTCGCCATGGTGGGCGGCACGGCGGCGCAGTCCATCTACTACTTTCCCAAGAACGACATCACCGCCGTGGCCCTGGCCAGCCGCGCGCTGGACGCGGGCTCGGCACGCGGCTACGGCACGCTGCAGAGCATGGCGGCCACCGAAATGATGGTGGACGAAATCGCCGAACTGCTGCAGATCGACCCCATCGAGCTGCGCCTGCGCAACGTGCTGACCTCGGGCGCCAAGAACACCCAGGGCGCCATTGCCGCTGGCGCCCTGCGCGCCGACGAGGTGCTGGAGCGCGCCCGCCGCCATCCGCTGTGGACCGAGCGCGCCAAGCGCAAGACCGCCTACGAGGCCAGCCACCCCGGCCAGCGCTACGGCGTGGGCTTTGCCTGCGTGCAAAAAGACTTCGGCACGGGCGGCGAGGCGGCCTTCGCCCGCATCGAGATATCGCCCCAGGGCCGCGTGCTGCTGCACCACTCGGGCACCGAGATCGGCACGGGCATGGGCACCTCGCAGGCCCAGCTGTGCGTGCAATGGTTCGGCAAGCCCGCCGACGAGCTGCAGACCGCCTGCCTGGACTGGCCGGAGCTGCCGCTCAAGGCCGAGGGCGACAACTACACCATGCCCCAGGCCGACCAGGACCGCTTCGCCACCCGGCCGCTGTGGACGCCGGTCTACGCCTCGCCGGCCAGCGCCAGCAACTCGGCCTACTACTACAGCCACGCCACCAGCGAGACGGCGCGCGTGGTCTTCGAGCACGGCCTGTGGCCGGCCGCCGTCGCCATCTGGAGCCAGGGCACGGGCGGCGGCCAGAAGGCGCCCTACGTGGTGCGCCGCGAGGATGCGCGCTGGGTCAACGGCATGCTCACGGCCAACGGCATGCAGCCGCTGTCCCTGCAGGCCCTGGCCCAGAAGGCCCATGCCATGCAGCTGGTCACGGGCGCCGTGGGCCATACCTTCAACCGCTGGCAATGGGCCGAGGCGGACTTCGACATCCTGGGCACCAGCGCGCGCCGGCCGCTGGACGCGCTGGCCGTGCGCCTGGGCAGCGCGCCCGATGCTGGCGCCGTCACGCCTGCCCCTGACACCACCGACACACCGCAGGCGGCCACGCCTGTCGAGGCCTCTGTCACCGCGCGGCGCAGCGCCGCCGGCTACCGCATGATTGCGCGGCGCAACCTGTTCTATCCGCCCATGCAGCGCAACAACGCGGGCGTCACCTACTACAGCGCCAATGCGGCCCTGGTCGAGCTGGCGGTGGACACGGGCACGGGCGCGGTCGAGCTGCTGGCCCACCACTCCATCATGGAATGCGGGCGGCCCATCGTGCCCGAGCTGGTGCACGGCCAGCTCGAAGGCGGCATCGCCATGGGCATAGGCCATGCGCTGTACGAAACCATGCCGCTGTACGAGGGCGGCCCCGGCGACGGCAACTGGAACTTCCACCGCTACCACCTGCCGCGCGGCAGCGAGGTGGCGGTCTGGAAGCAGACGGCCGAGCTGCTGCCCCCGCTGTCCGACACCGATCCACCCAAGGGCATTGCCGAGGTGGTGATGATTCCCATCGTCGCCGCCATCGTCAACGGACTGCACCACGCCATAGGCAAGCGCTTCCACGACCTGCCCGTGACCCCGCAAAAGATCAGGGAGGCACTCGCACCATGAGCCTTGTCCCGCGCCCCTTGTCGCTGACCGTCAACGGCCAGACCGTCGGCCCCATGGACGTGCCCGAAGGCATGCCCATGATCGACTTCCTGCACGAATACCTGAACCTCACCGGCTCGCGCCTGGGCTGCGGCATCGGCGAATGCCGGGCCTGCACCATCATCGTGGACGGTCCCGAGGGCAGCCGCGAAATGCGCACCTGCATCACCGGCGCCCACTACTTCCAGGGCCGCAAGGTCCGCACCATCGAAGGCATTGCCGACCCGGCCGGCGCGGACACCGCGCCCCCATCAGCCCCGGGCGCCTCGGGTACCTCGGGCCAGCCGCGCAAGGTCATCGCCATCAGCCCCGTGCAGCAAAAGTACCTGGAGCATTTCAGCTTCCAGTGCGGCTACTGCACGCCGGGCTTCGTCATCGCGGCCACGGTGCTGGTCGAGCGCCTGGCCAAGGCGCCCATCCGCGCGGCCGATGTGGAGCAGGTCGTGGGCGAGGCGCTGCAGCCCCACCTGTGCCGCTGCACCGGCTATGTGCGCTACTACGCGGCCGTGAAGGACCTGGTCCTGAACACGCCCGGGCTGACCTTGAAAGGATGAGCGCCATGTCCGCCGCCGACCCCAGCGCAGCCACCCCCACCGGTGCCACCGCCGCCACCGCCGCGCCACCTGCCGACTACAGCGGTGCCCGCCCCCCGCCACCGCGCAGGCCCAGGCGCCGCTGGCGCGGGCTGCTGCTCATCCTCCTGCTGCTGGCCGTGCTGTTTGCCATTGCCGCTGTCTGGGGCAACCGGCCCCATGTGCCCCAGCGCGAGCCGCAGGCCGTGCACCGCAGCCCCCAGCAGCTGGCCCAGGGCCTGTACCTGGCGCGCGCCGCCGACTGCATGGCCTGCCATGACGGGGTGGGTGGCATGGGTGGCGCCCGGGAGGGCCAGCCCTTTGCGGGCGGCAAGCCCCTGCCCACGCCCTTCGGTACCCTCTACGGCACCAACATCACCCCCGACCCGGACCACGGCATAGGCCGCTGGACGGCCGAAGAATTCCACGCCGCCGTCACCCGCGGCACGGCGCCGGGCGGGCGCCAGCTCTACCCGGCCATGCCCTATGCCTCCTACCACCTGATGAGCCGCGAAGACTCGGACCTGATCTACGGCTACCTGATGAACATCCGGCCCGTGGCCCAGCCCAACACCAAGCCCGCCCTGCCCTTCCCCTTCAACCTGCGCGTGCTCATGTTCGGCTGGAAGACGCTGTTCCTGTCCAGTGCGCCGCTGCCCGTGGGCTCGCAGGGCCAGAGCCCGGCCTGGCTGCGCGGGCAGTACCTGGGCAATGTCATGGGCCACTGCGCCGAATGCCACACGCCGCGCGGCATGTTCGGCCAGATGCAGAAGGACCGCTGGCTGCAGGGCGGCACGCTGTCGCTGTTCACGGCCCCCGGCATCACCGCAGAAGCCCTGGCCGCACGCGGCTGGACGCGCGAGGGCATGGCCCAGTTCCTGCAGACGGGCTTCTCGGCCCACGGCAGCGCCTTCGATGAAATGCACGAGGTCATCGCCAACAGCACCCGGTACCTCACGGCCGAGGACATGACGGCGCTGTCCACCTTCCTGCTGGGCGACAACCCGCCCGCGCCCCAGCCCCTGCCGGCCGCCGCGCCCCCGGATTCCGGCACCGGCAACAGCGCGGGCAATGGCGCCGGCAACGGCGCGGGCACGCTGGACGCAGGCCGGGGCCACTACATGGCGCTGTGCGCCAGCTGCCACGGCAGCGAAGGCCTGGGCCGCAGCCTCACCATGCCCCCGCTCAAGGGCAACAGCACCGTGCGCCAGGCCGACGCCCGCAACCTGGTGCTGGCCATCCTCGTCGGCCTGCCCAAGCACCCGGCCACCCAGCAGGGCCCCACGCCCCTGCCCGGCATGCCCGGCTTCATGCAGGAGCTGACCGATGGCGAAGTCGCCGCCCTGGCCAACTACACCCGCACGGCCCTGGGCGGCCAGCCTGCCGATGTGACCGCCGCCCAGGTGGCCGACCTGCGCAGCGCAGCCGGAAAGTCAGGGCACAAGGCTGCGCCGTGAAACACCGGCTGTTCTAAGGAGCCCAACCCGTATGCCTGCGCCTGCGGCGTGGCGGTTGCGGGGTTGCAGTCCTGCCGAAGGACAGGACTGCTTCGTCAACTGACTCGCTGCGGTTGTCTGAGCGAAGTTCACGCAGTGAACGCAGCGAGTTCCGCAGCGAACCCCGCAACCGCCACGACGCAGGTTGCCCCGCAGCGAAGCGAAGGGGTCGCAGACATCCGGGTTGTACGTGTCAAGGACATGGGTAACAACTCAGCTCACAGACATGGGTAACACTTCAAGCTCACATAGTCCTTCTGGGGTCCTCGCACATCCTCTTCGTTGAAGCAGCCCAGTCGCACCGGCCCCAGATACACATCCCACTGGCCAGCAGCCACCTCCTGCATCCCGATCCACTGCCCCGCCAGCAGGTAGCCTATGTAGATCCGCAGCGCTCGCCAGTAAATCAAGCCGTTGTGGCTGACCCGAACCCTTTCCCAATGCTTCGGATACTCCAGCTCCGGTAGCTTTGAGGGGTATGGCCTGACCGAGTCGCTGTAGTGCTGGGCCGGCATGCTTTGCTGCAAGGCCTCATGCGGGCGCTGCTGGTTGTAGTGCTCCACAAAGGCATCGAGCTGCATCTGCAATGCCGCTTTGTCCGCCGCAGGCTCTTTGCCCAGGGCATGCTTGAGCGTGCGGTGCATCCGCTCGTGGCGACCGTTTTGCTGTGGCTTGCCCCTCTCGATGGGCTCCGGCCTGATGCCCAGCCTTATCCACCATATCGCCAGGCGTGACAGGCCCGCCACGCCAGTAGTCGCGAACGGCGGACCGTTGTCACTGCGTATGCGCTCGGGCAGTCCGTATTGCCGAAACACCTGTTCAAAGCTGCGTTTGGCATCCTCGTAGTTGGGGCTGTCGTAGACATGCACGGCCAGCAAATAGCGGCTGGCGTGGTCCATGATGGTCAATGGATAGCACCAGTGACCATCGGCTGTCTTGAACTGGCCTTTGTAGTCTGCACTCCACACCCCATTGGGCTGCTTGCTCGTTCGCAAGGGCTGGGCCGTAGGCACCGAGCGTCTGCGTACACGCCTGCTGCAAACAAGCCCCTCTGCCTTCAGCACGTTGTAGATGGTGGTTTTGCTGGGTGTCTCCTGTGGGCCCCAACGCTGCAGGAGCAAAGCGTGCAGCTTCTTGGGCCCCATCTGTGACCTTTGCTGCGTGCGCAGCTCAATGATGGCCCGGCGCTGTGCATAGCTGATCGCCTGATTGTTCCCGTGGGGCCTGCGACTGCGTTCTTGCAATCCATCCATGCCCAGTTGGCGGTAACGCTCAACCCACTTGTAGGCCGTCTTGCGGCTGATGCCGTAGCGCCTGCACAGCTCGCTCAGCGGCACGCCACTGCGCAGATGGTCGGCTATGAAGAGCAGTTTCTCGTCCATGGGTGCGCACTCCTTCCAGGGCATGGTGATCGCTCCTTGGCTGCTGTTGGCTACAGCTGCCAAGCTTGGATCTGTTACCCATGTCCTTGTACTGATGTGTCACCTATGAGTGTGAGTCGTACCGGTCGCCTTCTTTGATCTGACCTTTCTTGGCGAATCAAGAAAGGGCCGTCGGCTGCCGGGCCGAGACCCGGCCTCGAAAAACAACCACCTGGCAGGGGGAAATGAGCCCCCTGCACTCGCTGACAAGCCGCGGTCACAGCCCCAAAACACAAGCCCATTGTTTCCACCACGGAACCAACCGCGTTCCACCACCCTCCTTTGCCAGCCGCCCCTGTCTCCCTAGAGTGAAAGCAAAAGGAGACAAGCATGTTCGAAGCCAATCTATTCCAGGGCCAGCGCGTCCTGATCACCGGGGGCGGCACGGGGCTGGGCCTGGCCATGGCGGCCAAGCTGGCGGAGCTGGGTGCCGAGCTGCACCTGTGCGGCCGGCGGCATTCCGTGGTGCAGCAGGCCTGCGAGATGCTGAACAACGACACGGGCGCGCAGGCCTTTGCGCATGAACTCGACATTCGCCAGCCCGAGGCCGTGCACGCCGTCATCGACCGCATCTGGGCCGAACACGGCCCGCTGACGAGCCTGGTCAACAACGCGGCCGGCAACTTCGTCAGCCGCACCGAGGACCTGAGCATCAACGGCTTCCATGCCATATCGGACATCGTCTTTCGGGGCACCTTCTACGTCACCCAGGCCGTGGGCCGCCGCTGGATCGCCGAAGGGCTGCCGGGCTCGGTGCTGTCCATCGTCGTCACCTGGGTGGACACGGGCTCGCCCTTCGTCGTGCCCTCGGCCATGTCCAAGGCCGGGCTGGACGCCATGACCAAATCGCTGGCCGTGGAATGGGGTCCCAAGCGCATACGGTTCAACGCGATTGCACCGGGCGTGATTCCCACCCAGGGCGCCAGCCAGCGCCTGCGCCCCAGGATCGACGGCAACGAGGACTCGGCCGACCGCCGCCGCCTGGACAACCCCACGCGCCGCCTGGGCACGGGCGAGGACATCGGCAACATGGCCGCCTTCATCCTGGCCCCGGGCAACACCTGGCTCAACGGCCAGACCATCACGCTGGACGGCGGCGACGCCCTGGCCAACGGCGCCTACTTCACCGAATACCAGGCCTGGGACGATGCCGACTGGGCGCGCGCCCGGCAGATGGCCAAGGCCGGCAACCAGCCCAACGTCAACGATGGGGAGCAGGAGGCCACGCCCACATGAGCAACGCCGCCACGCCCCATTCCACCCTGGTCTTCGAACAGCGCACGCTGACCGGGGCCGCCCAGCAGCAGCGCGGCCGCCAGCTGGCCCAGGGCCTGCGCAGCCTGGGCCTGGCCGAAGGCGACGTGCTGGCCGTCTTCCTGCGCAACGGCATCGAATACGCCGACGTGGTCCATGCCTGCCGCATTGCGGGCATCTACTACTGCCCCATCAACTGGCATTTCACGGCCACGGAGATCGACTACATCCTGGCCGACAGCGGCGCCCGCGCCCTCATCACCAGCCAGGACCTGCTCGACGGCCTCAAGGGCGAACTCTATGCGGACCTGCCCCGGCGCGTCGCCCACGCACGCGAGCCGGAGCAGGACTACGAAACCTGGCTGGCCGCCCAGGCACCCTACGACGGCCCGCTGGTCGCGCCGCGCGGCCACATGGCCTATACATCGGGCACCACGGGCCGCCCCAAGGGCGTGCTGCGCAAGGCGTTTCCCGTGGAAGAATTGCCCCGGCGCCTGGCCGTGAACCAGGCGCTGATCGCCACCGCCTACGGCCTGCAGCCCGGCGCGCGCACCCTGCTGACCGCGCCCATCTACCACAGCGCGCCCAGCCTGTACTTCCAGAACGCGCTCATGCTCAGCGAGCTGGTGGTGCTGGAGCAGCGCTTCGACCCCGAGCGCTTCCTGCAGCTAGTGCAGGAGCACCGCATCGACACCGCGTACATGGTGCCCATCATGTACGTGCGCCTGCTCCGGCTGCCGCGCGAGGTGCGCGAGCGCTACGACATTTCCTCGCTGCGCTTCATCGCCTCCACCGGCTCGCCCTGCGCGCCCGAGGTCAAGAAGGCCATGATCGAGTGGATGGGGCCCATCATCAACGAGACCTATGCCTCCAGCGAATCGGGCCTGGTCACCTTCATCGGCTCGGCCGACGCCCTCACCCACCCGGGCAGCGCGGGCCTGCCGCTGCAGGATGCCGAAGTCCGCATCCTCGACAGGCAGGGCCAGGCGCTGCCCACGGGCGAGGTGGGCCTGATCTACGTGCGCCAGCCCGCCTATGCCGACTTCACCTACAAGGGCAACGAAGAGGCCCGCCGCAAGATGGACCAGGGCGGCCTGATCACCCTGGGCGACATGGGCTACCTGGACGAAGAAGGCTTTCTCTACGTCTGCGACCGCGACTCGGACATGGTGATCTCCGGCGGCGTGAACATCTACCCGGCCGAGATAGAGAACGAGCTGCTCAAGCACCCCGGCATAGCAGACTGCGCCGTCATCGGCGTGCCCGATGCCGAGTACGGCGAACGGCTGCTGGCCCTGGTCGAGCCCGGCCAGTCAGGCACACTGCCCGAGGCCGAACTGAAAGAATGGCTGCGCGGCCGGCTGGCGGCCTACAAGCTGCCGCGCAGCTTCGTCTTCCAGCGCCTGCCCCGCGACGACAACGGAAAGATCGCCAAAAGAAAGCTGCGCGACGCCCACTGGGGCGCGACGCAGCGCAAGATCTGAACCCGCCAACACCGAAAGAGAAGGAGACAACGCATGAACAAGGCCATCGCATTGCTGCTTGCCGCTGCGGCCACCGCAGCCGCAGCCCCCGGGTTCGCCCAGTCCGACTACCCCAGCAAGCCCATCAAGCTCATCGCCCCGTATGCGCCGGGCGGCTCGGTCGACGTGCTGGCCCGCACCCTGGCCACGCACCTGTCCACGGAGCTCAAGCAGTCCGTGGTCGTGGAGAACCGGCCGGGCGCCAATACCATGATTGCCGCCTCGGCCGTGGCGCGCTCGCCGGCCGACGGCTACACCCTGCTGCTGGCCAGCAATGCCAGCATGGTGCTCAACCCCCTGCTCTACAAGAAGCTCAGCTACAACCCCGACCGGGAGCTGAAGCTCACCAACATCCTGGCCGAGGCCCCGCTGGTGCTGGTCACCAACAGCCAGACCGGCATCAAAAACGTGGCCGACCTCAAGGCCTACTCCAAGGCCCACGCGGGCAAGCTCAACTACAGCTCGGTCGGCCTGGGCAACCCGCTGCAGCTGACCACCGAGCTGATCAAGTCCCGCCTGGACGTGGCCGCCACCCACATCCCCTTCAACGGCAGCGCCCCGGCCCTCACCGCCCTCATGGCCAACGACACCCAGCTCATGGTGGACGTGGCCGGCACCTCCCTGCCCCACATCAAGGCCGGCAAGCTGGTGGCCATTGCCACCACCGGGCCCGAGCGCTCGCAGTTCCTGCCGCAGACGCCCACCATTGCCGAATCGGGCGTGCCGGGCTTCAGGGCCTCCACCTGGTTCGGCATTGCCGTGCCCGCAGGCACGCCAGCGGACGCGCGCAACACCCTGCAGGCCGCCGTCAACAAGGTCATGCTCAACCCCAAGTTCGCAAGCGCCCTGGGCAACCAGACCCTGGCCGCCAGAAAGCCCCAGACCCAGGCCCAGCTAGACGACTTCCTGGCCGCTGACGGCCAGATGTGGCGCAAGGTGATCGCGGACAACGCGATTGCGCTGGAGAACTGAAGACCGAAAAGGTGATGAACTAAGGACCTAAGGGCCGGACACCTCGGCCTGCTCCACGAAGCGCAGCAGGCTGGCCCTGAGGAACTCGGTCATCACCTTGACGGCATGCGAGGGCCGCCGGTCCTCGGCCGTGATGATGTACAGCCGGTCGCCCAGGCCGGACACCGTCCAGTCCGGGCACACGCGCTGCACGGCGCCCGATCGCAGCTCGTCCATCACCATGTAGTTGGGCAAGGTGGCCACGCCGCTTCCCCGGAGCATGGACTGCTTGAGAAAGGGGAAATGCTCGCTGGTGATGCAGGGCTCGCACTTGAGCGCAATCTCCTGCTGCCCCTTTTTCACCGAGACGGCATAGGTCTTGCCGTCGCCGGGCGGCGTCAGCAGCACGCCGTGGGGAATCTCGGCAGGGTCGTGGAACGGCCGCGCCTTGGCATAGGCGCTGCTGGCATACAGGCCAAAGCCCACCGGCCCCAGGTCGCGCGCCACCAGGTGTTCCTGCACGTCGCGCGCCACGCGCACGGCCACATCCACCTGGGCGCTCATGGGATCGCTCACCCGGTTGGAGAACAGCACGCGGATGCGCACCTGCGGGTGCCGTTTCTGGAAGGCCAGCAGCATGTCGGCCAAGTACAGCTCGCCCAGGCCCGTGGGAATGCTCAGCCGCACCGAGCCCGTCACCACATGCTGCAGCGCGTCGATGGCGCCCTGCGCCGCCTCCACCTCCTGGATGATGCTGCGCCCGTGCTCGTACAGCACCTCGCCCGCCGCCGTCAGCAAAAAGCTGCGCGTCGTGCGGTGCAGCAGGGTCACGCCCAGCGCCGTCTCCAGCGCCTTGAGCTCCTTGCTCACCTTGGAGCGCGTGATGTCGCGCTTGCGCGCCGCAGCGCTGAGGCTTCGCGCGTCCACGATCTCTACGAAATTGCGGATGAGGTTGATGTCCATGGCTTGAGAGCGGCAGGTCAGGCGGTCCGCCTTGTTCGCGGCCGCAGGCAACGCGCCCGGACCGCCACCCCCGGACTATGGCACCGTCACGACGCCTGGCCCCGCCCCCCGTGGGCGCCGGGACACAGGGCTTTCCCCGGTGCCCGCCGCATCAGTCCAGGCTGATCTGCGACGAAGCGGCCACCTGCTTCCAGGTCGTCACATCCTTGAGGATCACCGCGCCGAACTGCTCCGGCGTATTGGCCACCACCGTGCCGCCCAGCTCTGCCAGGCGCTGGCGCAGTTGCGGATCGGCCAGGGCCTGCACGCTGGCCTTGTGCAGCTTGTCGCGGATGTCCTTGGACAGGCCCTTGGGTGCCAGCAGGCCGTTCCAGGCCTGCACGGCGTAGCCGGGCACGCCGGACTCTGCAAAGGTCGGCACGTCGGGCAACTCGCTGCTGCGCTGGGCCGTGGCCACGGCCAGCGGGCGGATCTTGCCGGACTTGATGTGCGGCAGCGAGGCCGGCAGCGGCTCCCACAGCATGGACACCTGGCCGCCGATCAGATCGGTGAAGGCCGGGCCCGCGCCACGGTAGGGCACATGCATGATCTGCACGCCCGCCTTGGCCTTGAACAGCTCCATGGCCAGATGGCCCAGACCGCCCGCGCCCGAGGACGCATACGACAGATGGCCCGGCTGCGCCTTGGCCAGCGCAACCAGCTCCTTCAGATTGGCCGCCTTGACCGAGGGATGCACGCTGAGCACGCCCGGCACCGTGATCACCTGGGTGATGGGCGTGAAATCCTTCACCGCGTCATACGGCAGCTTGGTGTAGACGGCCGGATTCGTGCCGTGCGTGCTGGAGGTGGCGCCCAGCAGCGTATAGCCGTCCGGCTTGGCATCGGCCACGAAGCGCGTGCCCAGCGAGCCACCGGCACCGGCCTTGTTCTCCACGATCACCGAGGCGCCCAGCACCTTGCCCAGCTGCTGCGCGAACAGGCGGTTCACCACATCGGCCGTGCCGCCGGGCGGGAACGGAACGATCAGGCGGATGGGCTCGGCCGTGGGCCAGCCGGCATCGGCCGCCAGGGCCGACTGCGCGGGCGCCAGGGCGCCCAGGGCCAGGGCCGCCGTGGTTGCAGACAGGCTGCGGATCATGAAATTGCGGCGTTGCATGAGATTTTTCTCCTCGTTGAAATTCTTCGGGACCAGGACCGGCCAGTCACTGGCAAGTCATCGGCCCAGGCGCTCCAGCCAGGCCAGCACCCGGCCCAGCACCTCGTCGCCATTGGTGTCCAGCATGCAGAAATGCGAATTGCCGGTAATGCCTGCGGCCGGCAGGTCCAGCACCTCGGCGCGGCCGCCCAGGCGGCGCAGCAACTGCCAATACACATCGGTCTGCGCGCGGTACTTCTGCCACTGCGGGCTGTGCGCGAAATGGTCGCCCCACACCGCCAGATGGGGGATGGCCGAGGCAGGCGCGAAGGCATCCGCCCCCTCCTGCCCCTGTTGCCCCTGTTGCCCCTGTTGCCCCTGTTGCTCCTGCTGCACCACCGGCATGCCCGTAGGCTCCACCCCCACCACGGCGCGCACCAGGTGCGGCTTGCGGACGGCCGCATGCGCGGCAAAGCCACCGCCCTGGCTGTGGCCTATCACCACGCAGGGGCCGAACTGCTCCAGCAGCGCGTCATAGGCCGCCATGGCCATGGCCTCATGCCCCAGCCAGCGCGGCACCATCTGACGCACCAGGGCATCAAAATTCTCATGCGGAAACCGCTGGCCGACGAAGGGCTCGCCCACACCGTCGCCCGAAGGCGCGCCATGGCCTATGCGAAACAGCGTCCATGCCTCCTCGGCGCTGCGGAACACGGGCGCCTCGGCATAGATCTCGGGGAACATCGCCCAGCCCGCGCGGCCGCGCTCCACGGCATCGCAGACCACCACGTCATGGCCGGCCTCCAGCAGCCGCCACAGCCAGCCCTGGCGCCCATCGGGCGTGGACTCCCACTGCGCCCCGGTCATGCCGCCGCCGTGCCACAGCAGCACCGGCAGGGGGCTGCGCGGACGCGCCAGCCGGTACTCCATGGCATACATCTGGCCCACGGCATAGCTGCCATTCATGTCCAGCGGCCGCTCGCCGCCATTGCGCACCACTTCCCTGTGCTGGATCGGCAGATCCCGCACCGTGCGCTGCGCACCGCCAATGAAATGGCTTTGCATCTTCCTGAGGCAAACTTCAGGCATAACAGGGCTTCTCTCGCATGCCGCCATGCTAGGCATGCCCCGCCCTGGTGCTGTGCCGATTGCGGCGGGGCTGTGCCGGATCAGCACAGCCCTGCGCCCACCCTACCCATGCACGAACTCAACCTCAAACTGCTGCAGGACCTGCAGGCCCTGGCCGACACCGGCAGCCTCTACAAGGCCGCCGAGCGCCGCCACATCACCCACCCTGCCTTCGGCCGCCGCATCCGCGCGCTGGAGGAATGGGCGGGCACGCCCCTGGTCGAGCGCGGCCACCAGTCCACCACGCTCACGGCAGCCGGCAAGACGCTGCTGGCCTCGGCCCATGAAGTGCTGGGCATCCTGGAGCAAACCCACGGCCTGCTGCAGCGCCCCCACCGCACGCGTGATGAAACCATCACCATCGCGGCCGGCCGCACGCTGTCGCACACCGTCCTGCCGGGCATCATCACCGCCCTCAACCAGGCCATGCCCCAGCTGTGCTGGAAAGTGGTCACCACCAGCCTGGACTACGGCGTGGAAATGCTGCTGCAGGGCAAGGTTGACCTGCTCATGTGCCACGCCCAGCCCGCCATCGAAGGCAGCCTGCAGGGCCACCACCTGGCCTGGCTGCCCGTGGGCCAGGACACGCTGATCCCCGTCAGCATCCCCCTGGTCCCCCAATTGCCCAAGTACGCTCTGCCCGCCCACGGCGGCGGCCCGCTGGTGCCCTACCTGGACTACGCGCAAAGCATGTCCCTGGGCAAGATCCTGCGCAGCCACCTGCACGAGCTGTGCGACACCACGCGCCTGCGCACTGTCTACGAGGCCGACCTCGCCGACTCCCTGCACGCCATGGTCCACCAGGGCCTGGGCCTGGCCTGGCTGCCGCTCACCCTGGTCAAGACCGACCTGACCGATGGCCGCCTGGCCCGCGCGGCCGGGCCCGACAAGGACGTGCCCATCAACGTGCGGCTGTACCGCCGGCCTGCAGCGCAGAGCAAGCCGCTCACGCGCAGGGTGTGGGCGGGGTTGGAGAATCTTTATGGGAGGAGTCAGAAGTCGTGAGCAGTCAGTCTGACCCGTAGCGTTCGACCTTCACGTTACTCAGCGTCTGCGAATTTAGAGCTGCAGAACTCATCCACCATCGCCTTGAACATCGGGCTTTGGCCAGTCTCTGCGGCCACCAGCGTACTGGCAGCATTCGAATAGAAAGCGCGATAGCCGGAATAGGCACCGGCTTCATTCTTGCCATCAATTTTTCCGCACAGCGTGGGCTGTTCATCCACGTTGCTGATAAACAAGTCCTTGAAGCGTGCAGACTGGGGATTCTGGAGCTTCTTGGATGTACTGATCTTCGCGTTTGCCACGAAGCTCTTCCAATTGCCAGCGGCGATCTGGCCAACTGCCTGTTCATTGGATTGGCGCTTTTCCTGCGAGGATTTCAAATCAGCCTTTGAGAACTTGCGCCCCATCACGCTGGCCTCTTCCACCTCCGCACTGGTCTTGCCCACGGAGCACACCAGCTTTGCGCCCATGTAGTTGAACTCAAGATTGATGCGATCGTCCTGTGCAAACGTTCGCATCTTGTCGTCCACGGGAGAAGCCGCTTCGGGGAATGTCTTGAGGCAAGCCTTTATCGCACTGTCGCGATTGGCCACAGGTGCGGCGGCAACGCCCAATGCCATCTGCGCAACGGCCATTGCAATGATCAGCTTCTTCATGTGTTCCGCTCCCTTATTCAATTGATTCATTCATGCCCGACTTGGGCGCGGGCATCTTATCAGTTGCATTTGAATCATTCGCGCAATGGACGATGCGGATTCCCACTTCGGATTGCATCCCTTCATCACCTTGCCAACAGCTGCTTCTCAAAGCCTGCATTCGGCCTCGCAGACACACCGAATCTCTGCCCCGCCCTCCGCATCCTGCGGCATCAGGCAAGCCACATTGCAGAGATGGAAGCTGCCCAGGACTTTCCCCTTGGCCCCGCTGCAGCCTTGAACTAGCATGGCCTGCACCGTCCCGGCCGGGGCGGATCTTCCTTGGGCATCGATGAGCTTTCCCGTTCAGATTCCGATCCGAGTCCCCTGCCCTCCGGGCGCCTGCATCTGCGAGCACGACGCACTGCTCGCCGACTCCATGGCCGACCAGCGCATCCTGCGACTCACCAGGGAAGAGGAAAAGCGCCTGCTACACCGGCTGGAGCAGATCACCAGCCTGCAGGACCTGCGCCATGTGGAGCAGCGCATGTATGAGCAGCTTGGCATCCGCGTGCGCATCGAACCCGGCGCCAGCGAAGTGCGCACCGTGCGCGGCATACAGATCGAGGTCCTGCCCATGCGCGGGCTGTGCAGCAAGACGCGGCAAGCGATTCCTGCAGCGATTCGGCGGGGGATGGAGAGGACGCCTGAGGTGGCGTTTGAGTTGTTGGATGAGGGGGGGTTGTTTGGGTGAGGATTGGCAACCTCGATCGACCAGGAATCACTGGTTTTCCGCAAGGCGCTCAATTCCAGCTTTGCGACTGTGGCCAGAGGCTAGCTCCAGACCTCCTCTGTCAGACGCCTCAACTCATCAACCGCCGCAGAAAAAGCCGTCTTGTCAAATACTGCTCTTTTATTTCCCGCTACCCATTCAACCGAAACAACAATACCATTTCTCACATCGATAGCACGTCCGATTCTCGCCCAACTCACCATTTCTTCATCAACCAGCTGCTCTACCACCGCAACAGTGCAATTCATATCCATATCATCTGGACAGATCATGATTGGCACTATCGTCGACGAATTTTCATTTTTTGGATTCAAAAGATACCAGGCATTATGCAAATCGCACTCATCAATAAGCCACCCTTGGGCCGGGACAAGGCCACCCACAGTATCTTCTCCAAAGACAGCCGAGCAATCTGCCTCTTTCAACCATAACTCAAGCGGCACCCCGTCAACCACCAGGACAGGATGGGGAGCCTTCGCGCAAAGCGACATGTGCATTACAGCTTCAATAACGTTCATGTGGTGTCAAGATTTAATTTTCAGTGTCCATGACGATCGATTGTCCTTACCTCGCACAGGTCCCGTCAACCTCCTTCACCCTCCGTAGGCTCACCATCCCTGTCGCGTGACACATGCGGGCACTCCGCCCGAAGACATGCACGCCATCGCGAGGCGACCTGCCACCATGCCTACTCACCGCCACCGCAAACGCTGAGGATGCATGGCAGCACGCCTGAATCACGATGCCAGGCTCCTCATCATGCGGCACAATCAGCCGACTGCGACCCTGAAGCCAGGTTTGAATCTACTGGAAGCACCAGCAACCCGCCTCCAACATGGAATGCCCCATCTGTACAAGTACTGATTTTCATCGCCCCGCGGAGAAATCTGCAATGGAAATATGGCACTGCAAAAAATGCGGGAATGGATGTGCAGTGCGCTGCAATTACATCCCCGATCTTTCGGACGTGAAAGGCCATGACCTGTTCGTTGGAACGGCATCGGTTTCCACAGGAATAAAGGGCCTTAAGGCATTGATCCAGTTAAAGAAAGCTCTTTCATTTGCAGAGCATTTTGTGCCTGCCAGACTTGATGAGCAGCACCGAGCCGGGAAACTCTGTTGGGACCTAGGATATTATCTGGATTTTGAAGTCCAACAGGCCGAAGCAGAGTGCGAACGAATCGGAATAGCTGCGTCATTCAATAGATTGGTCTAGGCGGGCTTGATGCAGATGACAACCGGCGTGCGACGACAGACAATGCCAGTCCGTGGTACAAGCTCTTGAGATCAAGCACAATCAATACGGCCGCATGGAGATAACAATGGCATTCAAGATAAATGCAGATACAAGAACCACGATCGAGAATATTCTTGGTCGATCCATCGAAGCGGAGTGCGGTGATCTGGCCAATTATGGCGAAATCGTTGACAAGGATCTGGAGAGTTTTCGGCGGCTCTGGCCCACCGGCGCAGTGATCACAGCCAACTATCTTCTATACAGGCTGGACGGACGATACGGCCTGCAAAAGGCGATGATGTATATACATCATGTGATCGGAGTTGAGGACATGACGGCGGATCAATGGCTAAAGCAAATGTTGACACTTGAGCAATAAGATGCCGAGAACTGCTTTCGGCCGATCAGACGCATCTGCGAAAACTCAGTAAAAATCACTAATTAATAAAACGTCAGACATATGGTGGCTCTCATGTCCTGGGGCGCCGAACATCCACCCATGACATTCCAGAAGACATGAATATTGAGGCACTGGCAGAAATTTTCCATGATGACAGCAACGGCCTGATTACATCCATAAGTCGTTCAGAGAACAATGAACTCTTCATTTCGATCGAATGCGATGACTGGAAAAATTCACGGATACGCAGAGAATCCAAAATCGTGTGCAAGCAATGGCTGGACACCGACGTGTGCATTTGCAGTGCAAATGCAATATCCGTATACCGGGAGCACCCCTTGCTCCTGAACCGCTCCGGAAGACAAGGCAGCCTTTACTTCTCCTCGTGCCCCCAGGATCCTTACCAAATTTATGCCTATATTTGGGAAATTCTTCATCACCACTACAAAGGCTGGCTGGCCGCATCCAGAATGATGCCGGGTTCACCGGCATCCTTTCATACACTGCTGACTGGAGGCTATGGCTTGCTCTTGCGCGGTCCTATCTCTGTCCTCACCAGCGTTCGAGATCGCATTGGATCCGATTTGAAAACACAACTAATCGACACGCATATCGTCGAAACAAATAGAAACGCCATTTCATCGCGTCGCATCTGTTCGCTGCCTGCGATGCCGAGGCAGCCTACGATCGCGCCATAGGCATGCTCCCCGGCTTGAGCGACGCAAATCACGATGGGCCCGGTGATCGAACGAACGTAGTGCCTTGATGTTGCCCCCGTATTCCCGACCCCGCCCTATTCGCAATAAAGCACTTGGTCAGCCCCTGCAGCCTGTTGCCGCCTGAACTCCCGAGGCGAACGCATTTTCAACGAAGAATGCGGATGCACCTCGTTGAAGTGCTCGAAGGCCGCTGGCAGTTGTGCCAGTACCGTCTGCGCGTCACTTAGGTCCATGCGCGCCACATAGTCGCGCTTGAAGGTGTTGACGAAGCTCTCGGCCATGCCGTTGCTCTGCGGGCTGCAGACGGGCGTGTTGATGGGCTTCAGGCCCAGCGCGCGTGCCAGTGCCCTCGTTTCGGAGGCGATGTAGGCACCGCCGTTGTCACTGAGGAACTCCAACTCCTGGCCCTGCGGGACCGCTTCGACCGAGCCGAATCGGCGTTCGACGGCCTCGATGAGCATCTCGCGAACCGGCTCGCCTGGCAGTCCCTTGCCCTCCCATGCACGCCAAGCCAGCACCTCACGGTCGCAGCAGTCCTTGGCGAAGGCGGCTGTCACGGTCTGCCCTGAATCGCACTTGATTTCCAGACCATCGGAGCACCATCGAAGGTCGCTGCGCGAGACCGCAACAAGGCCCTCATGCGTGCGTGCGGACTGGCGGCGGCGAGGCGCCTTGGGCAGCAGCAAAGCGGCTTGTGCCATGACGCGATAGACGCGTTTGGCGTTGACCCTCGGGGCGCCCCGTGCCGCACGCTGGCGGTCCACCAAGGCACAGGCACGTCGGTAGCCATAGCTGGGCAAGTCGGCAATTTCCTGGCGCAGTTCGGCGAGCAGCCCGGCATCGTCGCTGGGTGTGCGATGGCTGCGGCCATCGGTCCAGTCTTCACCGCGCCCAAGCAGGTCGCGCACATGCGAGCGCGCCAGCCCCATCGTCCTGCAGACCGTCTTCACTGGTCGTCCCCGGGCAACAAGGGCGAGCGCGCAATCCACTTTTTTTCTGCGGCGTACTCCACGGCTTCCTTGAGGATTTCGTTCTCCAAGGTTTTCTTGCCGAGCACGCGCTGCAGCTTGGCGATTTCCGCGCGGGCAGCCGCCAGTTCGGATGCGGGCACGACTGCCTCGCCAGCGGAGACGGCGGTCAAAGCCCCCTGGCGTTCGAGCTTGCGCCACTGGAACAGCAGTCCAGCCGAAACGCCTTCCTGCCGAGCGACCAATGACACGCTCATGCCTGGTTCGTAGGTTCGGCGCACCAGCGCCGCCTTCTCTGCGAGAGACCAGCGCCTGCGGCGCTGGTCCTTCACGACTACCTCGATTGACTCCGTATGCCTAGTCATATGCACAGTCCTGTTCCTATCTTCAAAGATAAGCGATAGGACGGGGCCGGGGAATCAGGGGGCTATTTCAGCCTGTTGGCATCTTCGACCTTGACGAGGTATTCGTCGCTGAGGGGCAGGTCGTAACCGGATTGAGCCAGCCATATGGTATCGATGTCGGCATCCTGTTTATCGAGGAATTGCTGTGTCAGCGCACAAGAACCAAGCAGGAGCTGACTGTCTTCGCCGGCCCTAGGGATGGCAGGGCAGAGCCGCCCTAATTCCCCAACATCCTCGTACGTTCTCCCGCACATCCTCACTCGCCTGCCCATCGCTGAGCAGCGACTGCGAACTCCATCATCCGTATCCGAGCAGAAAAACGCCGTCGGCACCTTGAGGACTTCGGCCAGCTTGCGCACGGTACAGCAGGTACGGCTTGGGCTTGCCCAACGCATAGCGATTGATCTGTGCGCTTGCGACAAGCTGGCCGCCCCCTCAGACCCACTCGACAGCCCCCATCTTCTTGAACACCCTGTCAATCAGCTACGCAACTCGTAGTATCTGCGTCCCGAAAAACCGGCAAGCATCATCCCTTTCTGAAGGAGATGCAATGTCAGACGCCAATCGAATGCTTCGTGGAGAGTCGAACCCATGAAGCACATCCCCCCATCCCCTCCCCCCGAAAACACCCACGCCCAGAAGCTCGCAACAGCGCTGCATGAAATGGACCGCTTCGTGCAGCAAGGCTGTGCCGAGGTTTCCGCCCTGGCCCAGTTGGCGCTGGCCTGGCTGGAGATCCCCGAGGGCCATCAGCGGCTGGACGTGGTGGCGCAGGCGCTGGTGACCATTCGCAACAGTGCTGAATCGCTGGCGGAGTTCGCGGGCAGTGAAGCCCGAGTGATGAACTGCGAGTACGAGGACCAGGCGGAGGTGCGCCGCAGCGAGGCGGCCAAGGTGGCTGCCGAAGAGGCCGGGCATGTGTACACCGTGGCGGGGCCTGGGGTGGCGCGCGGCGGCAGGTAGTCCCGGAGGCAACGGGTCTGCGCGCCGCTGCACCCTGCATGGCCGTCTACCCCTTGCGCGTGCGAAAAAGCAGCCACAGCAGATACACCCCGCCCAGCAGCCCCGTCACCAGCCCGATGGGCAGATGCAGGCGCACGGGTGCCCACTGGCTGAGCATGTCGGCCGCCAGCAGCAGAACGGCGCCCATGGCTGCCGCCGTGAACAGGGGCACGTCGGGCGACAGGCCCAGGCGCCTGGCCACCTGGGGCGCGGCCAGCGCGATGAAGGCGATGGGCCCCGCCGCTGCCGTGGCGATGGCGGTCAGGGCCACGGCAGCCATCACCATGGTGAGCCGCGTGCGCGGCACGTTGACGCCGAGCTGTGTGGCGGCATCGTCGCCCAGCTCCAGCAGGTTGATGCGGCGGGCGCACCACAGCACGACGGGCACGATGGCGATGAAGCCCAGCGCAGCGGGCACGACATGCGCCCAGGTCCGCGCGCTGAGCGAGCCGGCCAGCCAGCGCTGCGCGGCGACGGCCCGGTCCAGGTCCCCCATGACCAGCAAGATGGTGTTCAGGCCCGAGAGCGTGGCCCCCACGCCTATGCCCACCAGCACCAGCCGGTAGCCGCCGCCAGCACGCCGGCCTCCGGACAGCGCAAGCACGACCGCCGCCGTGGCCATGCCCGACAGCACGGCGGCCAGCGATGTCCACAGCGGCCCGGCGTCACCCAGCACGATGAGCGCAATCGCCCCGCTGGCCGCGCCGGTGGTGAAGCCGATCACGTCCGGCGAGCCCAACGCGTTGCGGGAGATGGACTGGAAGATGGCGCCCGCCATGCCAAGCGACGCGCCAACGAAGACGGCCGTGAGGACACGCGGCAGCCGCACCCGCTGCACGATGCGCTCAGCTGCGGGGTTGGAGCCCGTGCCCAGCAGGCTGTCGAGCACTTCGGCGGAGCTGAGGGACAGGGTTCCCGTGCCCAGCAGCAGCACCCCCAGCACCAGGGCCAGCACGACCAGCGCCATGCCCACGGCCAGCGGCCTGGTCCGCCAGAGAAACGAACAGGCGCCCCAGCGCACAACCGATGTGTTCACGGAGCTCTTCATAGCCTGCTCAACCGGTATCTGCACGCCACCCAGACAAAGAACGGCCCGCCGATCAGGCAGGCGACGATGCCCGCAGCCACTTCGGCAGGCGCCGCGACGACGCGGCCCAGCACATCGGCCCCCAGCAGCAGCACCGCCGCGTAGAGCGCGGACAGCGGCAGTATCCAGCGGTAGTCCGGCCCGCACGAGAGGCGTGCAAGATGCGGCGCCACCAGGCCGACGAAGGCGATGGGCCCCACGGCCGCCGTGGCCGCCCCCGCCAACAGCATGACCGCAAGGCAGGCCAGTTGCGCGGTGGCGCGCACATTGACACCCAGCGCCAGGCCCACGTCATGCCCCAGTGCCATGGCGTTGAGCTGGCCGACGATGGCCCAGGCCGCCGCCAGCCCCGCCGCCACGGCGGCCGCCAGCACGGCGGCGCTGGCATAGCCGCTGCCCTCCAGCGAGCCCGCCGCCCAGTGGCGGAAGCCGTCGAAGACTTCCGGGGGCGCGTTGAGCAGGATGATGCCGGCGCTGGAGGTGAGCATGACCGACAGGCCGGCCCCGGCCAGGACCAGGCGCACCGGGTGCGCGCCCGTGCCTCGGGACTGGCCGAACGCGAAGACGGCGGCGCCCGCCAGCCCCGCGCCGGCAAAGGCGCACCAGACGTACTGGAGCACGGACGTCAAGCCGAAGGCCGTCATGCCGATGAGCACGGCCAGCGCCGCACCCGCGTTGACGCCCAGCAAGCCCGGCTCCGCCAGGGGATTGCGGGTGACGGCCTGCATGAGCGCGCCGGCCACGCCCAGCGCCATGCCGGCCAGGATGGCCACCACGGTGCGGGGCATGCGCAGCAGGCTGACGATCAGGTGCTGGTCATCACGCAGGTCCGGAGCCCGCAGCGCGCCGAGGATGTCGGCCAGCGCAATGTCGCGCGAGCCGACGGTGATGCCGAGCACGGCGATGATGGCCAGCGCCAGCAGCCCGCCTGCAAGGCCCAGCCAACGCCTGCAGTGTCGGGAGGACCGCGAGGAGGACCGCAAACAGGAGCGCTGGGCAGGCCGCGCCACCGCGCCTTGGAGCCGTGCACGCATGGCTCAGCGGAAATGGCTTGCCACGGCGTCGACCATCTGCTGCCCCGAGTAGTAGTCGATGCGAAACGAGGTCGGGCCCAGCGGATAGACGCGCCGGCCGGCAACGGCGGGCAGGTTGGCCAGCAGTGGGTCGTCCAGGAAGGCCTGCACATCGCCCTGCGAGGCGCCGAGCAGGAAGACGGAGTCGCCGGTGATGGCGGCCGAGAGATTCTCGCGGGAGATGAATTCGAAGTCCGAGGCGCGTGTGACCTGGGCGGCCAGCGCGGGCGGCAGGCCCTCCACCTTGAAGCCCAGTGCGGCCAGCAGCCGCGCATGGGGGCTGGCGGCGCGTCCTATGGAGTAGCTGCCGGCCAGGTTGTAGGCGACGATGCTGACGGGCCGGACCGGGGGCGTGATGGAGGCGGCGGTCTGCGCCACATGGGCATCGAAGCGGGCAATGGCTGCGGCGGCCTGCTTGGCATGGCCCGTGATGCGGCCCAGCTCGGTGGCGATGTCCTGCCAGGACTGGCTGGAGTAGTCGACCACGACCATGGGCACGCCCTGCGCCTGCAGTTCGGTGCGGTGCTGGGCCACGCTGTCGGCCCCGGTGGCGGAGGCCACCAGCAGGTCGGGGCTGGCGCCGATGGCGGCCTCGATGTCGAATTGCAGGTTGCGGTAGAGCACCTGCACGCCGCGCTTGTCGGCAACCGCGGCCCATTGCGAGAAAAAGCCCTTGTCGTCGGTCATGCGGCTGGGCGTGGTCGCGGCGGTCGCAACGACCGGCGCATCGATGGCCAGCAGGATGCCGGTCACGCTGGGCGAGGTGGAGACGATGCGCCGGGGCAGCGGTGCATGGTCTGCGTGTGCTGCAGCCGGCGTATCCGATGTATGCGACGCATGCGATGTATCCGATGTATGCGGTGCGGCGCCCGCCACGGGAACGGCGGCACGTGGAAACCATGCGAAACAGGCCAGCACGGCCAGTGCGGCGGCCGCGCCCAGGGCGGCAAGTTGGAGTCTGTTCATCTCGATCCGAAGCGACGGGGCCGGGCGCCAGGGCGGCGTCTTCAGCGTATTCCGTATTGTAGAATTCATTCCACATTGCAAACACCGAAGGACCTATCGATTGTGGGAAATGACCGGCCATGACGCAGCGCCTGAGTGCTGATGCGGTGACGCTGCGCTACGGCGAGCGCACGATTTCGCAGGGCCTGTCCCTTGCCATTCCCGATGGCTCCTTCACCGTCATCGTGGGGCCGAATGCCTGCGGCAAGTCCACCCTGCTGCGTGCGCTGTCGCGGCTGCTGGTGCCGGTGGCCGGGCAGGTCATCCTGGATGGCCGGCACATCTCGCAATTTCCCGCCAAGGAGGTGGCGCGGCGCCTGGGCCTGCTGCCGCAAAGCGCGGTGGCGCCCGAGGGCATCACGGTGGCGGACCTGGTGGCGCGAGGGCGCTACCCCCATCAATCCTTCCTGAGGCAGTGGACGGACGCGGATGAGCAGGCCGTGGCCGAGGCCATGCAGGCCACCGATGTGGCAGCACTGTCCGGCCGCCTGCTGGACGAGCTGTCAGGCGGCCAGCGCCAGCGGGTGTGGATTGCGATGGTGCTGGCGCAGCAGACGCCGATCCTGCTGCTGGACGAGCCCACGACGTTCCTGGACATCGCCCACCAGATCGAGCTGATGGAGCTGCTGGCGGATCTCAACGACGCCGGCCGCACGGTGGTTGCGGTACTGCACGACCTCAACCAGGCCTGCCGCTATGCCTCGCACCTGATCGCCATGCGCGACGGGCGCATTGCCGCGCAGGGCGCGCCCGGGGAGATCTTCACGGAGCAGTTGGTGCAGGAGGTGTTCGGCCTGCCGGCCGTGATCATGGCAGACCCCGTGTCGGGGACGCCCCTGGTGGTGCCCAGGGGGCGCAGGGCCGTGAATGCCATGGAGCGCGCCGCAGGGAACTGAGGCGCCCGGCCATTCTTCCCGGCGCGGCTTTCAAGGCGAATCTGCGCTGAAGGCCCGCCCGCCCGTGGACTGGTTGATCAGGCTGGCCTCGCGGAACAGCGCGACCCGGTCTTCCGGTGACTTGAGCTGGCCCAGGTCCGAGACGGTGGTAACCGCGCAGACGATTTCATGCTGCGCATCGAACACCGGCGCCGCCTGGCCCGTGACGTTGGACAGCAGGTGGCTGGTCATCTCGGACCAGCAGCGCTCGCGCACTTCGTCGAGCACGGCCTTGGCTGGCGGCTTGCCACGGAAATGGGCGGGCTGCTGGCGCCGTGCGGCGTCGATGGTGGCCTTGGGCAGGAAGGCCTGGAACACCAGGCCGCAGGCAGTGTTGTCTATGGGCAGGATGTCGCCCAGCGCCAGCGGGTTGATCGAGAAGTAGGCACTGCGGTACCAGCGCACCAGGGTCGGCCCCCGGTCGGTCCAGATGGCCACGCCGCCGCTGAGCGCATGGCTGTGCGTCAGCGCCTTCATGCGCTGCGCCGCAATCTCCACCGCATCCACACGCTTGAGCGCGCCAATGCCGATGCTCAGCGCCGCGCTGCCCAGGTCGTACAGGCCGCTGGCCGGGTCCTGCTTGGCCAGGCCTTCCTTGACGAGGCTTTGCAGGTAGCGGTGGGCCGTGGAGCCCCCCGTTCCCGTTCGCCGGGCCACCTCGCCCAGCGCCAGCTCGCTTTCGGCATTGGCCAGGACCATGAGAAACCGGGTGGCGATGGAGACGGACTGGATGGTGCCAGAGCGCTTCTCGCCGGCTGTCGTCTGAGGTGTTGTTGTTTTCAAGGGCTGGGCTTTCTTGCCTGTACCAGGCGCATCGCAGGTGGGGGCGCAGGCGCCGCCGGTGTCGATGATACCGGCTCTGCCGAAGGCTCTGCACGGGTGCGCGCACACCATTTCTCCGCTGTTTCTTCCTTCCGCATGTGGGAATGCATTCCCTACTGTGGAATTTCAATGCATGATGGCGACCTTTGAAAAATACGAATCATTCTCATCAAAGGAAGATGCTGTGAAGCTGTGTTTCCATCGCAGGCTCCCGTCCCGGGCGGGCGCCATCGCACTCTCTACCCTGATGGCGCCGGCCGGCGCCTTCGCACAGGGCGCATCGGGTTCCGGGGGGGAATCCAACGCGCTTGAAGCGGTCGTGGTCAGCGGAGAAAAGGTCAGGCGCGAACTCAAGGACACGGCCTCCTCCGTGTCGGTCAAGGCCGGCAAGGACCTGGCCCGGCAGGAGTCCGGCAATGCCTCGGTCCACGAGGTGCTGCACGACGTGCCCAACGTGGTCTACACCGACACGGTGGGTGCGCCCATCATCCGCGGGCAGGACACGCAGGGCCCCAACAACGGCCAGAACGTCTTCTGGGGCGGCACGGTGCCGCGCGCCACCATCAACCTGGATGGGCACTACCTCAACTACAACGAGATGTTCTTCGGCGCGACCTCGGTCTGGGATGTGGAGAGCATCGAGGTGTTCCGCGGCCCGCAGACCACCTCGCAGGGTGCCAATGCCATTGCGGGCGCCATCGTCGTGAACACCAAGGACCCCAGCTTCAAGCGCGAAGGGGCCTACCAGCTGGAGGCGGGCGACTACCACTCGCGGCGTGCGTCCATCGCCGTCTCCGGCCCCGTGGGCGAGGAGCTGGCCGCGCGGCTGGCCGTGGACTACTCGGGGCGCGACACTTTCATCGACTACACCAATCCGCAGTTCCAGCGGGGCCAGGCCGATCAGAATTTCCGCGCGCTGAACGCACGCATGAAGTTCCTGTGGCTGCCCAGCAGCGTTCCGGGCCTGGAGGCCAAGTTCACCTATTCCCACAACGACAGCAACCGCCCCAGCCAGGAGGCAGCGTCCGCTCCGTTCAACGCGCTGGAGCACTGGACGACGACCATGCCCAGCTGGAAGCAGAAGACCGACACCGGCATCCTCGACCTCAGCTACGAGCTGGGCAACGGCGTGCGGCTGGTCAACCAGTCCCAGTATTCGCGCTCGTCCGTGCAGCGCTATACGGGCATTCCTGGCGAGGGCGATGCCGATATCCGCCAGAACAATGTCTCCAATGAGTTCCGCGCCCTGGTGGGCAGCGACAAGGACCGCCTTAGCGGCTTCGGCGGCGTCTACTACGCGCGCACCGGCACGGACGAAAGCCTGCTGCTGCGCGGCCTGTCCGCCTTCGACGACACGAAGAAGAACCTGGGCGTCTTCGGCGAGCTGAACTGGCGCCTGGCCGACCGCTGGACCCTGACCAGCGGCCTGCGCTACCAACAGGACGAGGTGGTGCGCACCGGCACTTCGGTGCTGGCACCCACCGCCCTCGACTACACGAAAACCTTCTCGGCACTGCTGCCCAAGCTGTCCCTGGCCTATGCCGCCACACCGCGCTGGACCGTGGGCGCGCTGGTCAGCCGGGGCTACAACCCGGGCGGTGTGTCGCTGAACCTCACCAGCCGGCAGTGGGCCTATTTCAAGAAGGAGTCGATCTGGAACTACGAGCTGTTCAGCCGCGCCAGCCTGCTCGATGACCGGCTGATGCTCAACACCAACCTGTTCTACATGGACATGCGGGATGCGCAGTACAACATCCCCGTGGTCATCTCCCCGGGCGTGGCCCAGTCCTACACCATCAACGCGGAGAAGGCCCATGCCTACGGCTTCGAGCTGGGCGCCGACTACCGCGCGCTGGACAACCTGCGGATCAAGGCCGGCGTGGGCGTGCTGCGCACCCGCATCGAGGAGATGGGCAGCAACCCCGGCTACGAGCACAACCGCTTCGCCCGCTCGCCCGGCTACAACCTGAGCCTGGGCGTGAGCTGGGACGCCAGCCCCCGGTTCAATGTCTCCGGCCAGGTGCGCCACCTGGACGGCTACTACTCCGATACCGCCAACACGCGCGCCTATGCGGTCGGCTCCAACACCATCGCCGACCTGCGCATGACCTATGCCTACAACGCACGCGTGCAGCTGTACGGCTATATCAAGAACGTCTTCGACAGGCGCGCACCGACGTACCTGCAGCAAAACCGCGGCATCGGCGGCATCGAGGCCAGCATGACCGCGCCGCGCATGATCGGCGTGGGCGTGCGGGGAACGTTCTGAGATGGGAATGGCACCAGACATGACAACCCGCAAACCCCTGCACATCGGCCTTTCGCTGGCCCCCACCTGGCTGAGCGGCGACGCCTGGCGGCGGCCCGGCAGCCATATCGAAGGGCTGTACTCCAGCGACTTCGCCCTGGACCTGGCCCGGCGCGCCGAGGCCGCGCACCTGGACTTCGTCTTCCGCCCGGACGTGAGCTTTCTGCCCATGGAGGCGCTGGAGACGGGAGCTGGCTTCGCCAGCCTGGACCCCACGGTGCTGATGGCCGCGCTGGCGCGCGAGACCTCGCGCATCGGCCTGGTGTCCACGGTATCGACCACGTTTTTCCCGCCCTATGCGGTGGCGCGCCAGCTGCAGTCGCTGCACTGGATCAGCAACGGCCGCGCCGGGTGGAACATCGTCACGGCCCTGCAGGGCCACGAGAACTTCGGGCTGCAGGCCATGCCCGATGCCGATGAACGCTATGCGCGGGCCGCAGAATTCACCGACGTGGTGCGCCGGCTGTGGGCCAGCTTCCCCAACGAGGCCTTGAAGATCGACCGGGACAGCGGCCGCTATGCCGATGCCTCGCTGGTCCACCCCATAGACCACGAGGGACCGCACCTGAAGGTGCGCGGCCCGCTGAACCTGCCGGAGTTCGGCGGCCCGCGCATTCCGCTGGTGCAGGCGGGCGCGTCCAGCACCGGGCGCGACTTTGCCGCATCGGTGGCAGACATTGTTTTCGCCCCCACGCCGGACCTGGACGCAGCGCTGGAGCTGCGCCGGGACCTGTCTCGGCGCGCCCAGCGCCATGGGCGGCAGGCGCAGGATGTGCGCCTGCTGCCCGGCCTGAGCCTGTACCTGGCCGACACCCGCGAGCAGGCCCGGGAGATGTTCCAGCAGACGCACGGCCGGGTGGACAGGGGCCGCAAGCTGGCATCGATCAAGGCCATGGTCGGCCTGGACCTGACGGACTGGCCCGCAGACCGGCCGATCACCGCAGCCGACCTTCCGCCGCCCGTGGCAACCCCGTCCAGCCGCACGCATGCGGGCCTGCTCAGGCGCCTGATGGAGCGCGAGTCATTGCGCATCGACGAGCTGCTGCTGCGGCCGGAAATCCTCTCCGCCGCGCACTGGCAGGTGGTCGGCACGGTGGACGATGCCGTGGCGCAGATCACCGAGTGGAGCGCTGCTGGCGCCATCGACGGCTTTCTGGCCGCGCCCGGCGGCTCCGTCGAGTCCCTGCATTGCGTGCTGGAGCAGCTGGTGCCGCGCCTGGTGGAGGCCGGCCTGTTCCGCTCCCGCTACACGGGCACCACGTTCATGGAGCACCTCGACGAGTCGAGGTAGGGGCTGCTCCCTGCCCTCGCCGGGCCTTCACTGCGCCCGCGTGTCGGACCCGCCATCGGGCTCGAACGCAAAGCCCACGCCATAGACGGAGCGAATCCACTCATGGCGGTCGTCCGCCGCCTTGAGTTTCTTGCGCAGGTTCTTGATGTGGCTGTCGATGGCGCGTTCGTTCACGTCCAGCGTGTCGGCGCAGGCCAGCTCCAGCAGCTGTGCGCGGGAGTACAGGCGGCCGGGCTGGCGCATCAGGGCCTGCAGCAAGGTCAGCTCCCGCTTGGTCAGCGGCAGCACGCTGCCGTTGAGCATGGCGCGGCCCTGCTCGGGCAGCAGCGTCAGGCGTTGCTGAGCGGGGCCGGGGCCGGCACTGCGGCGCAGCACGGCCTTGACGCGGGCCACGACTTCGCGCGGGGCGAAAGGCTTGCAGATGTAGTCGTCGGCACCGAGCTCCAGGCCCAGCAGGCGGTCCATTTCCTCGACACGCGCGGTGAGCAGGATGACGGGGCTGGCGCTGTGGGGGCGGAACTGGCGCAGGATGTCCAGGCCGTCCAGCCCCGGCAGCATGATGTCCAGCACGGTGAGGTCGGGCGGGGAGCGCAGCATGCGGTCCAGCGCCTCGCGCCCGTGGCGGATGTGCTCGACTTCGTAGCCGGCATGGCGCAGGTAGTCGATGACGATGGCGGCCATGTCGGTCTCGTCTTCGACCAGGAGGATGCGGGCAGGCTTCATGGCGCGGGATTCTCCAGCAAGGGCAGCCACAGCGTGATGCGCAGGCCGCCCAGCGGCGAGGCAGCCGCCTCGATGCTGCCGCCATGGGCCTGGACGATGGTGCGGCAGATGGCCAACCCCAGGCCGGAGCCGCCCAGGCCGTCGCCGTCGCGCACGCGTGAGGCATCCACGCGGTAGAGGCGGTCGAACAGGCGCGGCAGGTGCTGGCTGGCCACGCCGGGAGCCGTGTCGTCCCAGCGCAGCTGCAGCATGCTGCGGTCCTGCATCTGGACGATTTCAGCAGACACCTGCAGCCGCCCACCCGCAGCCGTGTAGCGCAGGCTGTTTTCCAGCAGGTTGGCAAACACCTGGTGCAGCCGGTGCGGGTCGCCCTGCACCAGCGGCGGCGGAATGCGCGCGGCCAGCTGGTCCACGGTGGAGCGGTCCAGGCCGATGCCGACCTGCTCGAAGCCGGGCCGCGCGCCGTCCAGCGCCTCGCCCAGCAGGGTCAGCACATGCACGGGCACATGGCCCGAGCCGTGCAGGGCCTGCGGGTCGTCCAGGCTCACGCGCAGGTCGCTGACCAGCCGTATCAGCCGCATGATCTGCCGGTGCAGGCGCAGCGCCATGCGGTCGTCCATGGGCAGCACGCCGTCCTGCACGGCCTCGACCTCGGCGCGCATGGTGGACAGGGGCGTGCGCAGCTCATGCGCCACGTCGGCCAGCCAGCGCTGGCGCGAGGCCTCCATGGTGGCCAGCTGCACGGCCATGTCGTTGAAGGTTTCCGCAAGGCGGGCCAGCTCCGCATCGCCCTTGATGGCCACGCGCGTGTCCAGCCGCCCGGCCGCAATGCCGCGCAGGCCGTCGACGAAGGCGGTCAGCGGCTCCAGCCAGCGCCGCGTGAGCCAGGCCGACAGCAGCAGCGCCAGCAGCAGGCCGGCCAGCCCGGTCCAGGCCACAAAACCCATCTGCTGCGCGAGGAAGGCGCGGTCCAGGTCGCGCTGCATGCCCTGCCCGGTCTGCACGGGGGACAGCACGATCTCGCCAATGGCCTGCCCGTTGGCGGCGCGCAGAACGCGGTGCGCCGCACCGGGCTGCGGCGCCATGCCGGAGATGAGCTGGCCCTGGGCATCCAGCAGGCCCACGCGCGCCCACGGGCCGCCGAAGGGGCGGTCCGGCGGCGGGCCGGGGCGGTCTGTACGGTCTGTACGGTCGGAGCGATCTGATCGATCTGAGCGATCGGCACGCTCTCCGCCTTCCGGCCCAGGTGGCGGTGGAAACCCCGGGCCCGGCCCCGGACCGTGGCTTCCCTCAAAACCAGGCCTCGGCTCCGGCATGGGCATGGGCATGGAGGGCCGTGGCCCGGGCTCGCCCGCAGGAAAGCCCTGGCCCATGCCTGCGCCCGGGCGCACCATGTCGCGCCAGAAACCGGGGTTGGCGCGCGCCGCATCCCAGCCGCCGTTTTGCTCATGGTGCTGCACCAGCCGCTCGGCCAGCCCGTCCATGCCGGTCAGCTCCACCTCGGCCATGTACGGGCCCAGGCCCCGCTGCAGCCCCAGGCGCGAGAACCCGAGAAACACCAGCAGCAGGGCCACCAGCAGCACGGCCAGGGCGAAGAAGGCCTTGTGCTGCAGCTTCAGGCGCGGGAGGTGGAGGCTCATTCAGTTGCTGCGTCAGACGGCAATGCCGATGGAAATCGTGGCGGTGTGGCCATTGGTGGTGTCTCCGGTGAAGGTGGGCGTCTGCCAGGCGATCTGCTCGCTGGTGTTGTCGCCGAAGACATTGTCCGATGTCACGCTGACCCGCGACAGGTTGGAGACGCTGGCGCTGTAGCCGCTGACACCGGCATAGACGGCGCTGGCGATGTCCTTGGGCATGGCCATCTGCGAGGTCAGCAGCTTGTTGGTGTAGCTGCCGGCCGTGTTGAGGCTGCGGAACACCTCGAAGTGCATGTGCGGCCAGCGCCCGTCATAGCAGCCCGGGAAGATGGTCACAAAGGTGCATTCGCCATTGCTGTCGGTCGCCTGTACGCCGCGCAGGAAGTTCTGGTTGAGCAGGTCGGTGGAGTACAGCGAATACTCGCCCTCGCGGGTGCAATGCCACAGGTAGATGGCATAGCCTTCCAGCGGGCTGCAGTTGGTGCTGACGTTGACCAGGGTGATATTGAGCGTCAGCGGCAGGCCCGCAGCCGTGCCGCTCATGCCGCCAAAGCTGCTGCGCAGGTCGCTGCGCACCACGCCGCTTTGCGACAGCACGTTGACCAGGCTGCCGCGCGAGCCGTTGGAGCCGTCGGCGGGGTAAGGGCCTTCGGTTTCCGTGGGATCGACCATGCAGGTGCCGGTCGTGGTTCCAGTCCCCGTGCCCGTACCTGTGCCCGTTCCCGTGTCGGTGCCCGTTCCTGTCCCGGTTCCTGTGCCGGTCCCTGTCGAATCACCGGAATCACCTCCGCCGCCACCGCAGGCGGACAAGAGCGCGGCAGCGCCACCGGCAGCCATCAGGCCCAACAGGCGGCGGCGCTCGGACAGGCGGCGCGCCATGACTTGCAGATCGTGCTGAAGGCCCAGGTCGTGGGCAAGATCATGGGCATCTTGAGAGTGGTTCATGGGGATGGCTTTTCATGAGGGCCTGTGCGCAGGCCCGTGGGGTTGCAGACAGCCCGGCGGCGTGGCCCGCCGGGCCACGCGATCACTGCTGCGGATGGGGCGGCGGCCCGCCTGCGCCGGGCCCGCCGGCTGGCATGGCCACCAGCTGCCCGTTCAGGCTGCGGCAGGTGCCGGCCAGCGTCTTGCCATCGGGCATGGTCAGCGTCACGCTGTCGCCCTCGGCCTTGCCCTGGCAGGCCGTATAGGCCTCGGGCGGCGGCGACGGCGGATTGCCGTGCCCCCCGTGGCCCTGCGCATGGCTGCAGGCCGCCGCGAAGGCCGCCATAGCCAGCACCAGGGCCGGGCGAATGCGTGAAGCGTTGGTTTGCGAGAAATCAATCATGGTCTTTTCCTGGAGTTGCCAAGGAATTCTTGCGACCAATCTGGGGGGAAATTGGGAGAAGTGGACGTGGGTTCTGCAACATCGTCTGATGGCTGCACCCGGCTTACATTGCCTGCGGACAAGGCGTACGTGAACTCCTTGCCGTTGTCCACCATCAGCTTGTTGATTCCCATCGGGCAAGGCACCTGCGACACAGGACAGGCCCGGCGGCCGTGGCAGGACCCTGCTTATTTGGACACTGCCTGCTAAGCGGCCTGCACCGCGCGCACAAGGGAAGGATGCAGGACTCCCAACTTGGGCGTCTGTCCATGGGGAGCTGCAGGCGGCACTGCAAACCACTCTGCCGTATACGGCAGATCCAGGGCCTGCTTGAGATTGAATTTCGTGTCATAGCTCAACCCGGCAGCCGCATAGGCCACGGGATTGCGCTCGCGCAGGATGGCGAACTCGCCCTTGTACAGCGTGGTAGTGCGCTGGCTGGTGCCGTAGGCGACTCGTACCGTGAACTGCGGAGCATCGTCATCGAAGACCACCAGGATCAGCGCGGGCCGAGGCTTGGGCCCGGGAATGATGTCTTGCGGGAAATAGCACCAGACGATGTCGCCCGCCGTGGGCTCATCCCACCAAGGTGCGGTCACAGCGTCTCCAAGTCGAACAAGCTCGACTTCACCGAGCGTTGCTCACCTTGCGGCACTTTTTTCTTGATTTGCCTGACCTGGGCTGCCGTCAAGGGGCCGTCATCCGCCTCGTACTGCGGCAGCATGCGTACGGCAAGCTCATGCAGCGCACGGTGTATCGCCTGCGTTTCATCAACACCAAGATGCTCGGCCAGGCGCTTGGCGGTTTCTCGCGTGACGCCGGTGGCGCTGTCCACTGCGCGGTAGCGGAAGGCAATCTGGTTGGCGTTTGTGCGGGTCGGCATACTCAACTCCTTTGGATATATCAAAGATATCCACCCTGCCAGTACATGTCAACGATGCCCATGAATCGACCATGCCTCGGGCATGTCGGCAAAGCGGTACCACCCGGACCTTTTCACACCCATCTGAAGACTGCCTGCGCGGCCGTGGGGCCTTGCGCGCAAGACAGCAGCGCATTCAGAAACTACGCCCGCAGGGATACAGCCGACCAGATCAGGGCCATCCGGACTTACTCCAGCGTGACATTGGCCTTCTTGACCAGGCGCGCAAAGCGCTCCTGCTCGGAGCGCAGGAACTGGGCTGCCGCCTCGGGGCTGTTGAGCACGGTGTATTCGTCGCGCCGTGCAAAGCCGGCCTTGACCTCGGGGTCGGCAAAGGCGGTGGCGATGCCGTCGTGCAGGCGCCGCACCTGGGCGGGCGGCATGCCCTTGGGGCCGATGGCGGCCACCCAGCCGGCGATGTCCACGCCGGGAAAGCCCTGCTCGGCTACGGTGGGCAAATCGGGCAGCGATGCCACGCGCTCGCGGCCCATGATGCCGATGGCACGCAGCGCGCCGGATTTGAGGTGCGCCTGCGCCGTGCCCACGGCGATCACGCCGAAGTCCACCTGCCCGCTGAGCAGGTCCACCACCATCTGGCCGACGCCCTTGTAGGGAATATGGCGCGCCGTGGCGCCGGCGGCGTCCAGAAAGACTTCGGCCGCGAGGTGGAAGATGGTGCCGTTGCCGGACGAGGCGTAGTTGAGGTCGCCGGGCCGCGCCTTCATGAGCGCCTGCAGTTCGCGCGCATTGCGCGCCGCCACCTTGGGGTGGACGACCAGCACGAAGGGCGAGCCGCCGACGATGGACAGCGGCGTGATGTCGGCCAGGCTGTCGTAGGGCAGCTTCTTGAAGACGCTGGGGTTGACGGCGTGGTTGTTGGAGATGAAGGCGATGGTGTTGCCATCGGCCGGCGCCTTGACCAGGGCCTGCGTTCCCGTGATGCCGCCCGCGCCCGGCAGGTTCTCCATGACCACGGGCTGGCCGCCCAGCGAGCGCACCAGCGCAGTCTGGGCCGAGCGCACGATGGTGTCGGCGCCCGAGCCTGCCCCCACGGGCAGGATGACGCGCAGCGGCGTGCCATTTTGGGCGCGCACGCCCAGGGCAGCGGCCCCCAGCGATGCGCCGGCCAGGGCCAGCAGGGTGCGGCGGCGGAAGGGATGGGACGAGTGCATGGGGTTGTCTCCTTTTTGTGTTGTCTCATGCGCGCCGGGGTGGTTTTTCTGCGGCCTTCGGCGCCCGGGGATGGCTGTCAGGTCTGTGATGCAAGGGCTTCGAGGATTTCTTCGGTGTGCTCGCCAATCCCGGCCAGCGGCATGCGCACGCCGGGACGGTGGCCGTTCATGAGCAGGGGCAGCAGCACCACGTCGGTCTGGCCGCCGTCTTCGGTCTGCATGGAAGCCAGGCCGCCGCTTTGGCGCAGGTGCGGGTCGTCCACCAGTTGCTCGGGCCGCGTGATGGGCGCGTAGGGAATGCCTGCGGCCTCCAGCTGCGGCGCAAGCCGGGCCGATTCATGGCTGGCCAGGATGGCGCCCAGTTCGGCCAGCAGTTGGGGGCGCACGGCCACGCGGGCGGCGTTGTCGGCGTATTCGGGGCGCTGCAGCAGGTCGGCGCGGTCCAGCACGCGGCACAGGGTGGCGAACTGCTTGTCGCTGACGGCGCCGATGAACAGTTGCTCGCCACCGGCCAGGGTGAACACGTCGTAGACGCTCCAGGCCGACACGCGCGAGGGCATGGGCGGCGGTGCCTCTCCTGTCATCAGGTACTGCTGCATGTGCTGGGAGGACAGGAAGACGCAGTTCTCGAAAAGCGCGCTTTGCACCTCCTGGCCGCGCCCGGTGCGCTCACGCTCGCGCAGGGCCGCGAGCACGCCGATGGCGCCGAACATGCCGCCCATGATGTCGTTGACGCTGGTGCCCGCGCGCAGCGGCCGGCCCACAGGGCCGGTCATGTACGACAGGCCGCCCATCATCTGCACCACCTCGTCCAGCGCCAGGCGCTTCTCGTAGGGGCCGGGCAGAAAGCCCTTGTGGCTGACGTAGATGAGACCGGGCGCGCGCTGCGACAGCGTGGCGTAGTCCAGGCCCAGGGACTGCATGAGGCCGGGGCGGAAGTTCTCCAGCACCACATCGCTGCCAGCGGCCAGCTCGGCAGCGGTGGCGCGGCCCGCTTCGGTGGTGATGTCCAGCACCACGCTTTTCTTGTTGCGGTTGAAGCTGCGGAAAAAGCCGATGCCCAGGCCGGGCAGCGTGCGCGTTTTGTCGCCGCCCGGCGGCTCGACCTTGATGACTTCGGCGCCCAGGTCGGCCAGGATCATGCCGCAGGTGGGGCCCATGACCATGTGGGTGAATTCGATGATGCGGATGCCGGACAGCGGCAGCAGGGGTTCGGTGGCCATACAGGTGTGCTCGTGGGAAGGTAAGGGGTTCATTCAGCGGCAGGGGCTGCGTCGGCTTTGACGCTGCGCGGCAGGCCCGCGCGCCACAGCGCGCCATGCAAGCTTTCGCCGTCCAGCCAGGCGGCCACCTTGGCGCGCAGGCGCAGCAGGGCCTCGATGTCCAGGCCCGTGTCGATGTCCATGGTGTCCAGCATGAAGGCCAGGTCTTCGGTGGAGGCATTGCCGCTGGCGCCGGGCGCATGGGGGCAGCCGCCGATGCCGGCCAGCGTGGCGTCGAAGCGCGTGACGCCGGTTTGCAGTGCGGCATGCACATTGGCCAGGGCCAGGCCGCGCGTGTCGTGGAAGTGGCCGCACCAAAAGCGTTCGCCCGCAATGCGCCGCGCCTGCTCGAACAGCGATTGCACCTGGCCCGGCCCGCCATGGCCCACGGTGTCGGCCATGCTGACGTGGTCGGCCCCCGCGTCCAGCAGCGCCTGCATGCAGCGCAGCACCTCGGCCGGTTCCACCCGGCCCTGCAGCGTGCAGCCGAAGGCCGTGCCAATGCCGCCCTCTATCAGCATCGTCGAACCCGCCGCATCGCGTGCGGCACGCATGCGGGCCACCTCGGCCACGACCTCATCGGGCGTCTTGCGCAGGTTGGCCAGGCTGTGGGCATGGCTGGCCGACAGCGGCACCAGCATCAGGTCGGCCCCGCTGGCGATGGCGCTTTCGGCACCACGCATGTTGGGCACCAGCACGGAGACGAACAGGCCCGGCAGCGTTCGGGCATAGGCCACCAGCTCGGCCGTGTCGGCCAGTTGGGGCAGCAGGCGCGCGGGGACGAAGGAGCCGACTTCGATCTCGCGCTGGCCGGCAGCGTAGGCATCGCGTATCCATTCCTTCTTGCGCTCGGTGGACAGCACGGTCTGGATGCTTTGCAGGCCATCGCGCAGGCCGACCTCTCGGATGACGGCGGACTGCGGGGCACGGATGGGTTCTGGCATGGGAAGGTTCGCGTGGGGTGGTTTGTCTTGAATGGCACTTTAGACATTCCAACCAGCGTGCAGAAGCGATAATTTTTCGCCTCAGAGTTTCCCGAATGGAAATCCATAACCGCCATGAAAGACCTGGACCTGACCACCCTGCGGCTCTTTGTCGCGGCCTGCGACCTGGGCAATATCGCCCGCGCGGGCGAGCAGCAGCACATCGGCTCATCGGCCATCAGCAAGCGCATGGCGCTGCTGGAAGAGCAGGTGCAGGCCCCGCTGCTGGAGCGCCACCGCCGGGGCGTGGTGCCCACGGCAGCCGGGCTGATGCTGCTGGAGCATGCACGCGCCATGCTGGCCAGCGCCGACCGCGCGGCCCGCGACATGGCGGCCTACCAGCATGGCGTGAAGGGCCAGGTGCGGATACTGGCCTCGGTCTCGTCGATTGCCGAGTCGCTGCCCGATGACATTGCGGCCTTTCTGCAAAAGCCCGAGCACGCGCAGATCCGCGTGGACATCGAGGAGCTGACCAGCAGCGAAATCATCCGGTCCATCCGCGAAGGCCTGGCCCTGGTGGGCGTGTGCTGGAACGCGGCCGATCTGGAGGGCCTGCAGACCCCGCCCTACCGCTGCGACACCCTGGCCGTGGCCGTGCCGGCCGGCCACCCGCTGGCCTTGCGCGACCGCTGCAGTTTCAGCGAAACGCTGGATTGCGAGCATGTGGGCCTGCCCGCCTCCACGGCCGTCTACACCATGCTGGCGCGGGCGGCGGCCATCATCGGCCGGCCCATCAATTACCGCGCCGTGGTCAGCTCCTTCGACGCCACGATCCGCTGCGTGCGCGCCGGCCTGGGCGTGGCCATCATGCCCAGGGAGATCCTGGGCATGGCGGGCCCCAGTCAGGGTGTGCAGGGTGTGCAGGGTGTGCACATGGTGCCGCTCACCGATGCCTGGGCGCGGCGCCAGTTCGCCATCTGCTTCAGGGACGGCAGCCGGCTATCGCCTGCGGCGCGCACGCTGGTGGACTATCTGGCCGGGTGCGCGCAGGCGGGCTGAGCCGGCCTTGGGAGTTATCACGATTAATTGAAGTTTGCGTGATACATCCGCTACAGGGTCCCTCCAACAATGGGACCCATGAACACCGCCCTCATCACCCCTCAACCGGCACAGCCCCAGGATGGCCAGCGCATCCACCCGCTGTGGCTGCGCCTCACGCATTGGCTCAATGCGCTGGCCGTGGTCATCCTGGTGACCAGCGGCTGGCGCATCTACAACGCGGCGCCGTTCTTTGATTTCAGCTTTCCGGGCTCGATCACGCTGGGCGGCTGGCTGGGCGGGGCGCTGCAATGGCACTTCGCGGCCATGTGGCTGCTGGTGTTCAACGGATTTCTGTACCTGCTGCTCAACATCGCCAGCGGCCGGTGGCTGCGCAAGTTCTTTCCCATCACGGTGCAGGGCGTGCGCCAGGACCTGTTGGCCGCCCTCAAGGGCCGGCTGTCGCACGCCGACCCGGCCCGCTACAACCATGTGCAAAAGCTGGCCTACCTGTTCGTGGTGCTGGACCTGGTGGTGATCGTGCTGTCGGGCCTGGTGCTGTGGAAGTCGGTGCAGTTCCCGCTGCTGCGCGAGCTGCTGGGCGGCTATGAGTCCGCAAGGCGCGTGCACTTCTTCGGCATGGCTGCGCTGGTCGCCTTTGTGGTGGTGCACCTGGCAATGGTCGCCCTGGTGCCCCGGACCTTCCTGACCATGATCCACGGCCGTGCGCCCAAGACACCATGAAAATCTTCAAAGCCCCTTCCCTGCCCGGCGTCGATGGCGAGGCCGTGGTGCGCGAGGCACGCTCGCTGATCGTCCGCAAGCTCGACCAGCCCGCACGCCGCGCCTTTTTGCAGCGATCGCTCACGCTGGGCGGCCTGTCCCTGCTCACGGGCTGCAGCATCAGCGATGACAGCCACGTCGAGGCCGCGCTCAATCAGGTATCGCGCTTCAACGACCGCGTGCAGGGCCTGCTGTTCAGCCCCACGCGGCTGGCGCCCACCTATTCAGCAGCCGAGATCACGCGCCCCTTCCCCTTCAATGCCTACTACGGCGAGGACGAGGTGCGCGAGGTGGACGAGGCCAGCTGGCGCCTGGAAGTGACCGGCATGGTCGCCGATCGCCATGCCTGGAGCCTGGCCGAGCTGCGCGCCATGCCGCAGGAAGAACAGATCACGCGCCATATCTGCGTGGAGGGCTGGAGCGCCATAGGCCGCTGGGGCGGCGTGCGTTTCGCCGATTTCCTGCGCCATATAGGCGCCGACACCAGCGCCAAGTACGTCGGCTTCAAGTGCGTGGACGACTACTTCACCAGCATCGACATGGCCACGGCCCTGCATCCGCAGACGCTGATGGCATTGACTTACGACGGGCAGCCCCTGCCGCCCAAATATGGCTTCCCGATGAAGCTTCGCATGCCCACCAAGCTGGGCTACAAGAACCCGAAGCACGTCCAGGCCATGTTCGTCACCAACACCTACTCCGGCGGCTACTGGGAAGACCAGGGCTACAACTGGTTCGGAGGCAGCTGAGCGGCCTCACAAGCCGCTGTGCCGCCAACGAAGGTGCGAGGCCGGGCCATGCAAGACCGGCCGCTTGTGCAACCTGCAAACCGCTAATCCAAAGGAAGACTCAAATGACCAAGTTCACCACCACCGTGCTCGCCGCCTGCCTCGCCCTGGCCGGCGCCACCTCGGCATTCGCTGCGGATGAGATGTCCAAGGACGGCATGTCCAAGGGCGCAATGACCAAGGATTCCATGTCCAAGGACGGGATGAAGAAGGATTCCATGTCCAAGGATGGAATGAAGAAGGACTCCATGCACAAGGACGGCATGCACAAGGATGGCATGTCCAAGGACGCAATGAAGAAGGACTCCATGGGCAAGGACGGAATGTCCAAGTAAGCCGGGGAACTCGCCTGTCCCGGCCGATGCCGCCCGGGCGGCCGGGCTGGCGGGGCTGCCGGCCATGGGACCAGGCGCAAAGCCGGGTCCTTTCTGTGCACCCCCCATGCCCGCTCCGAGGCAAGAGCGGGCTGGCAGACCTCAGCGGCGCTGCGGTGGGCGCTGGCCCGGGGCGCCGCCGGAGCGTTGCTCAATATGACGGAACGTGAGACGGCCCTTGTTCAGGTCATAGGGCGACATCTCGAGCGTCACCTTGTCGCCGGCCAGCACGCGGATGCGGTGCTTGCGCATTTTTCCGCCGGTATAGGCGATGAGCTGGTGGCCGTTTTCCAGCGTTACGCGGAAGCGGGAATCAGGCAGCACTTCGTCTACCCGGCCTTGCATTTCGATCAGTTCTTCTTTAGCCAATGGGACTCCTGTGAGTACATGTTGAAAGGGGTGCGTCGCCGCAAGTTGCCGGTGCAGCACCATGCTGCGGCCTTGGGCCAGCGCAGGATGACCGCTGCACACAGGCAGCGGATCATCGGAAAAAAGGGAAAGAGGCCCCTGCAGGTGGCAGGGAGAGTGCGGGCCCGGGGAAGGGTGTTGGACCCGCGTGGTGCTCGCCGATGGGAGTGACAGTTGCGGACTTCGTCACAGTGGGCGGCCAACGGCAGTCCGGGGACTGCAAGAATGTCAGACGGGCACTGAGGAGGCGAACAACAAGGACAGCACCTCCAGCAGTATAGGTCAATTGCCGGACCCGCGTTGAAGCGGCGCCGGGTACCGCACCTGTACGGGGCGGCATTTTCCCTGCCGCGACTGGGGCAACTCGCAGTCGAACCGGAAGAAGTGCCCTCTCTTGGTGGTTGCCGCGGCATCGAAGCGGCCGCCGTCGGCCCGCCTCATGCCTTTCACCTATCCCAGCTTGGGCAGCAGGTTGAACAGCAGCACCATCAGCAGGCCCACAAAGGACACGATGGACTGCACCACGGTAATGGTCTTGGTGGCCTCGCCCATGCTCATGCCGAAGGACTCCTTCACCATCCAGAAGCCCGCGTGGTTGGCATAGTTGAAGAACAGCGAACCGCAGCCGATGGCCAGCGCCAGCAGCGGCACGTTCAGCGAAGGATCGGAGGCCGCCAGCGGCGCCAGCAGGCCAGCCGCGCCCACGATGCCCACGGTGGCAGAGCCGGTGGACACCGACAGCAGCATGGCGATCATCCAGCCCAGCACCAGCGGAGGCAGGGCGAACTGCTGGGTCATGTGGACGATGGCATCGCCCACCTTGGCGCTGGTCAGGATCTGCTGGAAGGCGCCGCCGCCCGCAATGATGAGCATGATGCCGGCGATGGGCTTGAGGCTCTGGCCCAGCGCGTCTCGCAGCTTCTCGGCATCGGCGCCGCGCAGATAGCCCAGGGTGATGGAGGCAAACACCACGCCCAGCAGCATGGCCACCAGCGGATTGCCCAGGAAGGCCGCTGCATGCAGCAGGCCCGAATCCTTGGGCAGCAGCACCTCGGCCAGCGCATGCACCAGCATCAGCAGCGCGGGCAGCAAGGCGCACAGCACGCCCATGCCGATGCTGGGCGCACTGCCCTCCCCGCCTTCCTTCTTGCCTGATGTGAACTGCTCCAGCAGGGCTGCATCGGGGCGCGTACTCATGCGCGGCGTGATGAAGGCGCCGTACAGCGGGCCGCCCAGCACCATGGCGGGGATCACGGCCAGAAAGCCGTACAGCATGGTCGGGCCGACCGTGGTGTGCAGCGTGGCAATGGCGGTGAGCGGGCCGGGGTGCGGCGGCACCATGCCGTGCATGGCGGCCAGCGCGGCGATCACGGGCACGCCCACATAGACATAGGCCGATCCCTTGAAGCGCTCATTGCTTTCCAGCTTGCGCGCCACGCTGAAGATCAGCGGCAGCATGACCACCAGCCCCACCTCGAAGAACATGGGAATGCCGATCACGAAGGCCACCAGGGTCATGGCCCAGGGAATCATGCGCTCGGACGTGCGCTGCAGGATGGCACCGGCCAGCCGCTCGGTGGTGCCGGAGTCCGCCAGGATCTTGCCCAGCATGGCGCCCAAGGCAATCACCACGCCCACCGCACCCAGCGTCTTGCCGGCCCCGTTGGTGAGGTTCTTGACGATCTCGCCCGGCGCCATGCCGGTGGCAAAGCCCACGCCAATGGAAACCACCAGCAGCGCCAGCAGGGGATGAAGACGGATGCGCGAGACGATCAGCGCGACCAGGACCAGCACGCTGGCCAGCGCGATGAGCAGCAGTTGGGTATCGAATGAAGACATAGGAGGCTTGGAGTTGTGTTTTTATGATGGACGCCCGCACGCTGGGATGCATGCGGTTTCCAATCGCTGCAAATCCTATGCCTGACCCTGAAGGGGGCCTGTAGGCTCCAGGCTTGTTCGCAGGAGACTGGCTCAGAGCCGTGCCTCCCGTTCCACTACTGCAAGACCAATGAACAACCTCGGCTCCGCTGGCACTCTCGAAGTCTTTGTCAGAGCCCCCATCCAGCCGGAATTTGTGGATTTGGTGGCAGATGCGCGCGCATCGATCGCCAGCGCCCTCGGCGAGGCGCTGGACAGCCTCTACCTGTATGGCAGCGTGGCGCGCGGCTGCGCAAGGGCGGGCTTCTCGGACTTGGACCTGACGGTGGTGCTGGTGCGCTCCCTTAGTGGACAGGAGAGCGCCCGGCTGGAGCAGTTGCGCCAGGACCTGCAACTACGTCACACAGAAGTCGTGAAGATCGATTTCGACCTGGGCACTCTGCAAGAGGTGCTGGACCCGGCCCATCTCTACAGCTGGGGCTACTGGCTCAAGCATGAGTGCCGCTGCATCCATGGAGAAGACCTGGCGCAGCAGTTTGAGGCGTTCGAGCCGTCCAGGGCGATTGCACAAGCCGTCAATGGTGACTACGTGCAGGTGCTGAACGACTACCTGCAGCGCATTGCTGCAACCCGGGACGACACGGAGGCCCTGCGCCTGCAACGCGAAGCCGCACGCAAGCTGATCCGGGCCACCAATGTGCTGCGCTCCTGCTCAGGGGGCTTCTGGCCGCGCACGCTGGAGGAGTTCGCCGATTGCTTTGCGCAGCTCCATCCGGGAATGGCGCAGTCCATGGCTTTCTTTCTGGCGCAGGCAAGGACGCCCGAGGCACCCAGAGCTCGTTTCAACGCAGAGCTTTCGGCCTTCATCAGCTGGATTCGGCACCAGCGGGCTGCATCTACGGCAGTCTAGGTACCGGGCAACGCCAGGGCCCAAGCCGCCAAACGCCTGGCTGCCACAAAAGCTTCAAATCTCCGTCACGGCACCGTCACGCGCAGCGGGTGCAATGTAAACGTTTTCAAGAAATCGTTTACATCCATGAGCATCACCGAGGTTGCACGCCGCGCGGGCCTGTCCGTCGCCACTGTTTCGCGGGTTTTCAATTCGCCGGAGGTGGTCAATGCGCAAACGCGCAGCACGGTGCTGCGCGTGGCGCAGGAAGTGGGCTATGTGGCCAATGCCAGCGCCCGCACGCTGCGCACGCGCAGCAGCAAGGTGCTGGGCGTGGTGCTGCCCACGCTCACCAATCCGGTGTTTGCCGAGTGCCTGCAGGGCATTGCCTCACAGGCGGCGCTGCGCGGCTATGCGATTTCGCCTTGCACCACCGAATACGACCACGCCGGTGAAGACGCGGCCACCACGCGGCTGCTGGCCAGCGGGGTGGATGCGCTGGTGCTGGTGGTCTCCAACCCTGGCGATTCGGCGGCGCTGGCGCGTGTGCGCCAGGCCGGCAAGCCCTATGTGCTGGCCTATCACCACACCCATGAGCATGCCTGCGTGGGCGTGGACAACACGGGCGCCGTCAGGGAGCTGGTGCTGCGCCTGGCTGCGGCAGGCCACAGCCGCATCGGCATGGTCACGGGCCAGTTGCAGGCGTCCGACCGCGCCCAGCAGCGCTGCCGTGGCTATGCGCTGGGCATGCAGGCCGCAGGCCTGGCGCCGCTGCCGGTCTGGGAGGTGCCCTTTGCCGCCACCGCCGTGCAGATGCTGCAGCAGCACCTGAGCGAGCAGGCTCCGCCCACGGCCATTGTCTGCAGCAACGATCTGCTGGCGATACGCACCATCCGCGCGGCATCGCTGGCCGGGTTCCGCGTGCCTGCGGACCTCAGCGTGGTCGGCTTTGACGGGATTGCCATGGCGGGCGATCTCACGCCTTCGCTGGCCTCGATTTCCCAGCCCAACCACGAGATCGGCTCGGCCTGCGTGCGCCTGCTGTGCGATGCGCTGGCGGGCAAGAAAACCCTGGCCGCGCAGGACAGCCTGTGCCTGCCGCATGGCTGGCGCAGCGGCGAGTCCTGCCGGCTCTGAAACCAACAACAGCGGCCCGCGCAAGCCAAGGCCGCGCCCTTCCCTTCCCCACGCTCCCCCACCTCTTCGAGTACGCACCATGAAACTGACTGCCCTCCCCTTCAAGCTCTCCTTCAAGCGCCTTGCCCTGCTGGCCGCCACCACCGCCGTCTGCGGCACGGCGCTGGCCCAGAGCGCCATCTGCTACAACTGCCCTCCCGAATGGGCCGACTGGGGCACGCAGATCAAGGCCATCAAGGCCGATACCGGCATCACCGTGCCGCCCGACAACAAGAACTCCGGCCAGTCGCTGGCCCAGCTGGTGGCCGAGAAGGCCAGCCCCGTGGCCGACGTGACCTACCTGGGCGTGACCTTCGCCATCCAGGCGCAGAAAGACGGCGTGGTCGCCGCCTACAAGCCCGCCCACTGGGACCAGGTTCCCGCCGGCCTCAAGGACCCCAAGGGCGAGTGGGTGACCATCCATTCGGGCACGCTGGGCTTCATGGTCAACAAGGCGGCGCTGGGCGGCAAGCCCGTGCCGCAGTCCTGGGCAGACCTGCTCAAGCCCGAATACAAGGGCCTGGTCGGCTACCTGGACCCGGCATCGGCCTTCGTGGGCTATGTGGGCGCCGTGGCCGTGAACCAGGCCATGGGCGGCACGCTGGACAACTTCCAGCCCGCCATCGACTACTTCAAGAAGCTGCAGAAGAACGAGCCCATCGTGCCCAAGCAGACCTCGTATGCACGCCTGCTGTCGGGCGAGATCGGCATCCTGCTGGACTACGACTTCAACGCCTACCGCGCCCGCTACAAGGACAAGGCCGACGTGGACTTCGTGATCCCCAAGGAAGGCACCGTGGTCATGCCCTATGTGATGAGCCTGGTGAACAAGGCGCCGCACACGGACAACGGCAAGAAGGTGCTGGACTATGTGCTGTCCGACAAGGGCCAGTCCATCTGGGCCAACGCCTACCTGCGCCCCGTGCGCGACGTGGCCCTGCCCAAGGAGGTGGCCGGCCATTTCCTGCCCGCCAGCGAGTACGCACGCGCCACCTCGGTGGACTACCAGAAGATGGCCGATGTGCAAAAGGGCTTCTCCACGCGCTACCTGCGTGAAGTGCGTTGAGCCGGGCGGACTGCATCGTGGGCATTCCCTCCCAAGCGCCAGGCGACTGGCGCGCCCGCGCGCTGCTGCTGGCCTGCAGCGCGCCAGCCGTGGCCTTCTTCGCCGCGTTCTGGCTGCTGCCGGCCGGCCTGCTGCTGGCGCTGCCGGCGCGTGAAGGCTGGCGCACCTACTTCGCCACGCTGACCGACGCGCTGTACCTGCAAAGCCTGCTGCAGACGCTGGCCCTGTCGCTGGCCGTGACCCTGGCCACGCTGCTGATCGGCGCGGTGATGGGCATTGCGCTGGCGCGCCACCGCTTCACGGGGCGCGGCCTGCTGCTGTCGCTGCTGACGCTGCCGCTGTCGTTTCCGGGCGTGATCATCGGCTTTTTCATCATCCTGCTGGGCGGGCGCCAGGGCGCGCTGGCCGATCTGTCGGTGGCCCTGGGCGGCGAGCGGATCACCTTCGCCTACGGGCTGCTGGGCCTGTTCCTGGGCTACCTGTACTTCTCGCTGCCGCGCGCCATCGCCTCCTACACGGCAGCGGCCGAGGCGCTGGACCCGCACCTGGAAGAGGCCGCGCGCTCGCTGGGCGGCAATGGCTGGCGCGTGGCGCGCGATGTGTGGTGGCCGCAGCTGCTGCCCACCACGCTGGCCTGCGGCGCCATCGTGTTCGCCACGTCGGTCGGCGCCTTCGGCACGGCCTTCACGCTGTCGAGCAAGTTCGAGGTGCTGCCCATCACCATCTACAACGAGTTCACCAACTACGCCAACTTCGCCCTGGCCGCCAGCCTGTCGATCAGCCTGGGGCTGATCACCTGGCTGGTGCTGTGGCTGTCGCGGCGCTGGGCGGGCCCGGCCGCCACAGGAGTCTGAACATGCGGACCACACAAAAAAATAGCCCCCACGCTGCCCTTGCAGCGCAAGGTCCGCTGCCCCCCGAAGGGGCCGCTTTTTGCCTTGGGGCGGCCCGGCGGCCAAAAATGCCGCCGCTGATGTGGCTGGTGACCGCCACCGTCACCGTGTTCATGCTGGCGCCCATGCTGCTGTCGGTGCTGGCCGGGCTGGTGCAGAACTACGGCCAGGGCCTGTCCAGCGGATTGACCACGCGCTGGCTGGCCGAGGTCTGGGCCGGCTACGGCAATACCGTGCTGATGTCGCTGCTGCTGGCCTGCGCCTGCGTGGCCATGACCTTGGTGCTGGGCGTGCCGTGCGCCTATGCGCTGGCGCGCAGCCGCTCGCCCTGGGCCCGGCATTTCGAGGAGCTGCTGACCCTGCCCGTGGCCATTCCGGGCCTGGCCAGCGCCCTGGCCCTGCTGCTGGCCTATGGCAGCGTGGCCGCCTTCCGCCAGAGCTTTGCCTTCATCCTGGTGGGCCATGTGGTGTTCACCCTGCCCTTCATGGTGCGCATGGTGGGCTCGGCACTGCGCCGCCAGGAGCTGGTGGCGCTGGAGGAGGCTGCGCGCAGCCTGGGCGCCTCGTTCGCGCAGCGCTTCCTGGGCGTGCTGGTGCCAGCCGTGCTGCCCGCCATCGTGGCCGCCTGCCTGATGGTGTTCACCCTGTCCATGGGCGAGTTCAACCTGACCTGGATGCTGCATACGCCGCTGACGCGCACCCTGCCCGTGGGCCTGGCCGACAGCTATGCGTCCATGCGCATCGAGGTGGGCTCGGCCTACACCCTCATCTTCCTCATCGTCATCCTGCCCGTGATGTGGCTGCTGCAGGCGCTGGGGCATTTCATCGAGAAGCATTATGGAAAGTAACAGCGTCGCCATCGACATCCGGCAGTGTGCCAAGACCTATGCCGACGGCACCCGCGGCCTGCAGGCCACCGACCTGCGCGTGGAGCCCGGCGAGGTGCTGGCCCTGCTGGGCCCCTCGGGCTGCGGCAAGACCACGCTGCTGCGCATCATCGCGGGGCTGGAGACGCCGGATGCGGGCAGCCGCATCGCCTTCGGCGACACCGACGTCACCCGCGTGCCCATAGAAAAGCGCCAGGTGGGCATGGTGTTCCAGCACTACGCGCTGTTCCCGCAGATGAGCGTGCAGGCCAACATAGCCTACGGCCTGCGCATACGCGGCGTGTCCGAGCAGGAGCAGCGCCGCGTGGTGGGCGAACTGGTGGACCTGGTGCGCCTGAACGGCCTGGAGCACAAGCGCCCGGCCGAACTGTCCGGCGGCCAGCGCCAGCGCGTGGCCCTGGCCCGCGCCGTGGCATCGCGCCCGCGCGTGCTGCTGCTGGACGAGCCGCTGACCGCACTGGACGCCAAGCTCAAGGAAACCCTGCGCGACGAGCTGGCCCAGCTGCTGCGCCAGCTGCGCATCACCGCCGTCCATGTCACGCACGACCAGCAGGAGGCCATGGCCATTGCCGACCGCATGGCCGTCATGCAGGCAGGCCGCATCCTGCAGGTGGGCGACGGTGAAAGCCTGTACCGCCGCCCGGCCCATCCCTTTGTCGCCACCTTCCTGGGGCGCGTGAACCAGGTCGAACGCAGCGACGACGATGCGCGCAGCAACCGGCTGGCGCTGGCCGGCATGGAGCTGGCCTGCCCGGCCGAGTGCACGGGCGCGGCCCGGCTGCTGCTGCGCCCTGAAGACATCGAGGTCTGCGCCGCCGGCACGCCGGGCGCCGTGCCCGCATCGGTGGCGCGCCGCGTCTTCCTGGGCGACCGCCTGCAGCTCACGCTGGAACTGGCGGGCCACACGCCGCTGATGGCCGACGTGGCGCGCGACCACGCCGCGCAATCGGGCGACCGCGTGGCCTTGCGCATCGCCCCCCACCAATGGATGCCCAACCATGCCCACGCCTGAAACCCTGCGCCCCTCCATGACCACCTTCCTGGCCCAGCTCACCGACCTGCACATCCGCGAACCCGGCCGCCTGACCTACCGCCGCATCGATACCGCCCAATACCTGGAGCGCACGGTGCAAAGCGTGCTGGCCCTGCCCCAGCAGCCGCACGCCCTGGTGATCACCGGCGACCTGACCGACTTCGGCCGGCCCGCCGAATACGCCCACCTGCGCAGCCTGCTGGCGCCGCTGGGCAAGCTTCCCATCTACTTGCTGCCCGGCAACCACGATGACCGCGACGCGCTGCGCACCGCTTTTCCCGAGCACACCTGGCTGCGCAGCGAAGGCTTCATCCAGTACGCCGTGGACATCGGCGATCTGCGGCTGATCGCGCTGGACACCGTGGTGCCCGGCCACAGCGAGGGCGCGTTGTGTGAGGAGCGCCTGCAATGGCTGGAGCTGCAACTGGCCGCCAGCGAAGGCCGCCCCGTGGTCATCGCCATGCACCACCCGCCCTTCGAGACCCTGATAGGCCACATGGACAAGATCGGCCTGCTGCAGGGTGCGCAGGCACTCGAAGACCTGGTGCGCCGCCACCCCAACGTGCAGCGCGTGATCTGCGGCCACCTGCACCGCAGCATCCAGGTCGCCTTCGGCGGCACGGTGGCCATGACCTCGCCCGCGCCCGCCCACCAGGTCTGCCTGGACCTGGCGCCCGACGCCGCATCGGCCTGGACGCTGGAGCCGCCCGGCTTCATGCTGCACGCCCTGCCGCCCGGCGGCCGGCTGGTCAGCCATGCCGTGGCCAGCGGCCAGTTTGACGGACCGCACCCGTTCTGGGATGCGCAGGGGCGGCTGATCGACTGAGCCCGGACGCGCGCGGCCCTGGTGAAAGCCGACGAGAATATCCGCCATGGATATCAACAACATCAAGGGCCGCCTGGACTTCCTGCGCGAGGCGGAAAAGCTCAAGAGCGTGCTGCGCAGCGCCCACACCTCCACCGGCCGCACCGAAAGCACGGCCGAGCACAGCTGGCGCCTGTGCCTGATGGCGATCGCCTTCGAGGACCAGTTCGCACAGCTGGACATGCTCAAGCTGCTCAAGCTGTGCGTGATCCACGACCTGGGCGAGGCCATCCACGGCGACATCCCCGCCGTGGAAAAGAACCAGCACCCCGACAAGAGCGCGCAGGAAAAGGCCGACCTGCTGCACCTGACCCGCTCGCTGCAGCCCGGGCACCGCGACGCCATCATGGCCCTGTGGCAGGAGTACGAAGACGCCGCCACGCCCGAGGCCCGCGCCGTCAAGGCCCTGGACAAGCTGGAGACCATCCTGCAGCACAACCAGGGGATCAATCCGCAGGATTTCGACTACGGCTTCAACCTGGGCTACGGCAGGAAGTACACGGGCGCCGATCCTCTGTTCGCCCAGGTACGCAGCCTGCTCGACGAGGACACGCGCCAGAAAATGGGCGCCGCCGCGCAGGACGCCAGCGCGACCTAGCTGCGCCAGCGCCCCTGTGGCCGCGTCAGCGGCCCGCGCCGACCCGCTGGCGCCGCCCCAGCCCCCTCCATCCGATGGCTGCGGCCAGCAGGCTCAGGACCGCAAGGGCTGTGTGCTGCAGCGTCGGCACGGGGGTCACCTGTCCACCGCCGGGGAAAGCTGCCACCGTATTGATGGACGCGGAAGCCATGCACGGCACCGTTCCCACGACCTGCCCTGCTTGCATGCACTGCACCGACGGGTCCCCGGCATCCACGGTGGCCACATTGGTAATGGTTGCGGGCGCCGGGTTGGACACGCTGGCCATCACGGTGAACACCAGCGAGTCTCCTGCCGCGAACACGGGCACCGTGACCGCCAGCGATCCGGAGCCTGACGCCACGGGACATGGCGTGCTGGCGCCGGGCGTACAGGTCCAGGTGGCGCGCTCCAGGCCGGCCGGCAGGCTGTCGGCAATCTGCGCCTGGGTGGCGGCCACGGTCCCCGTATTCCTGACGGTGATGGTGTAGCGCACCTCCTGCCCCGCCTGCACCTGGCCTGCGGGCGAGATGCTGTGGGTCAACGACAGGGCAGGATGCACGGCCTCCCTGTGCCAGGACATGACGTTCTGGTTTTGCACGGGCGCCCCGGTCCACGCAACGGACACGCCGTTGTCGGGCATCTCATAGGTCCCCAGACAGGTGTCGCTCTCACCCGAATGGCTGACCTGCTGGGATGTTTCCGAGAACAGGGAAGCGCACATCGCGTTGTTCACGGCCGCCACCTGTTCCGTGGCCATTTCAAACCGGCTCAGCATATCCACATCATTGGGAGATCCACCCGGGCCAACGCCATTGATGGAGCGGTGCGGATTGTTTCCCGTCAGCCAGCGTTGAAGGTGGATTCTGTTTCTCACGATATTGGACCCACTGTCCGTGGAAACCCTGAATATGAATGCGCGCACATCCGGGTCGTCACTGCTGTAGGTGGTCAATCCGTCCGAGAAACTATAGGAAGTCACCAGCGCCCTTATTTCGCTCTCGTCCAGGTCGGGTTGCAAGGGTGCGGCCGTTTCAAACCAGCCAGCCAGGCGGGCGGTCCTCGGAAAATCCTGGCATGAACCGTGAGGCCCCAGGGGACAAGCCGTGCGATCCTGGAAATCCGAGTAGGAGGTTCTCATCTCCCCGAAGTAACGCGTCACTTGCGCGCTGGCGGGTGGGCAGGCCGAGATTGCTGCACCGGCCATCAAGGCAGCCATGAGGGCGTGATTTTTCATAGAACTCCCAGTGATAGATAGATTTGCACTATCAAGGTATCACTGGCATTGAACTTTAAAAATCACTAATCTCAAAAATTCACCCTTCAATGACAAATATTTGCAATACCGCCATTGGAATGGAACTCCAAGTTGTCGTCCTGCCTACTTTTCAACGGAGAGCGCCGATGAATGCGGAACTCCATAACAACCGATCTGCCGCCCAATATCCATTTGGATGGGATCGCACAATACCCCATTTGAATCAAATCTATTGTGACAAACGTTTCAAACAGTAAATAACAATAAGGAATGGGGGTAGATCCGCCCCTGGAACACCGAGGACGGCTCCCTCACCGATCCACAGGCAGCGCCAGCGTCTCCTTGACCTCCTCCATCACCACATAGCTGTGCGACTCGGCCGGCACGGGCAGTTTCTTGAGGATGTCGCCCAGCAGGCGGCGGTACTCGCGCATGCCACCCAGGCGGGCCTTGACCAGGTAGTCGAAGCTGCCCGAGACCAGGAAGCACTCCAGCACGTCGGGCACGTGCAGCAGTTCCTGGCGCACCTTGTCAAAGACCTCGCCCGATTTGGACGACAGCTTGATCTCCACGAACACCAGCAGCGTCTTGCCCAGCGCCTCGGGCGACAGATGGGCGTGGTAGCCGGTGATCACGCCATCGCGCTCCAGGCGGCGCACGCGCTCCGAGCAGGGCGTGGCCGAGAGGCTGACCTGCTCGGCCAGCTCGGTCATGGAGATGCGGCCGTCGCGCTGCAGGATGTCGAGGATCTTGCGGTCGGTGCGGTCGAGCACGCGGTTTTCACTTCTGGCGGCCATGGCGGTGCTTCCCGGGGATGATCAATCACTGGAGATTATCAATATTTCAGTGGTTTCCACTGCCTCATCGTCAATAGACTTTGATTTCATCTTGTTGACCTGGCGGTGAATCCCATGAAAGTCCTTGTTCTTGGCGGCGGTGTCATCGGCGTGACCAGTGCGTACTACCTGGCGCGGGCCGGTGCCGAGGTCACGGTGCTGGACCGGCAGGATGCGCCCGCGTCCGAAACCAGCTTTGCCAACGCGGGCCAGGTCTCGCCCGGCTACTCCACGCCCTGGGCGGCGCCCGGCATTCCGCTCAAGGCCCTGAAGTGGATGCTGCAGGAACACGCGCCGCTGGCCGTGCGCCTGGACGGCAGCCTGTTCCAGCTGCGCTGGATGGCGCAGATGCTGCGCAACTGCTCTGCCCAGCGCTACGCCGTCAACAAGGAACGCATGATGCGTGTGGCCGAGTACAGCCGCAGCTGCCTGCAGCAGCTGCGCGCCGACACCGGCATCGCCTACGAGCAGCGCACCGGCGGCACCTTGCAACTGTTCCGCACCCAGGCCCAGCTGGACGCCGTGGAGCGCGATGTGGCCGTGCTGCGCGAATGCGCCGTGCCCTACGAACTGCTGGACCGCGACCAGCTGGCCCAGGTGGAACCCGCGCTGGCCCAGGCGCGCGACCGGCTGACCGGCGGCCTGCGCCTGCCCAAGGACGAGACCGGCGACTGCCACCGCTTCACCAATGAATTGGCCCGCATCGCCACCGGCCTGGGCGTGGAGTTGCGCTTCAACCAGAACGTGGATGGCCTGGTGGTCGAAGGCGGCCGCATTGCCGGCGTGCGCGTCAATGGCGAACTGCTGACCGCCGACCGCTACGTGATGGCCTTCGGCAGCTACTCGCGCCAGGCGCTGGAGCCGCTGGGGCTGGACCTGCCCGTCTACCCCGTCAAGGGCTATTCGCTCACCGTGCCGCTGGGCAACCCGGCGCTGGCGCCGCAGTCCACCGTGCTGGACGAGACCTACAAGATTGCCGTCACCCGTTTTGACGACCGCATCCGCGTGGGCGGCATGGCCGAGCTGGGCGGCTTCGACCTGCGCCTGGACCCGCGCCGCCGCGCCACGCTGGAACTGGTGGTCAACGACCTGTTCCCGGGCGGCGACGTGGCGCGCGCCAGCTTCTGGACCGGGCTGCGGCCCATGACGCCGGACGGCACGCCCATCATCGGCGCCACGCGCTACTCCAACCTGTTCCTGAACACCGGCCACGGCACGCTGGGCTGGACCATGGCCTGCGGCTCGGGCCGGCTGATCGCCGACCTGATCACCGGCCGCAGCCCCGAAATCAGCACCGACGGCCTGGCCCTGGACCGCTACACGCACCGGCCGGCCCGGCATCTGGGGGGCAGCTCCACGCCCGTCTCTGCCTGAGCGCAAGACACCTTGAACATCTGAAGCCAGCCCGCACCGGCCCTGCTTTACGGGCCGCTACCCCAGCGTCAGGTCCCGCAGCGCGGACATCAGCGGCGACCAATGGGCCTTGGGGTGGCTGATGAGAAGCCAGCTGCGGCGCGTGCGCAGCTCGGGGATGGGCAGGGACTGCAGGCGCTCGGGATTGCTGCGCAGCACATGGCTGGGCACGTAGCACAGCAGGTCGGTCTGGCCCACGATGTCGATGGTGGCCTCGGTGTTGTGCTGGATCTCCAGGGCCACGGTGGGCGCGCCCAGGCCCTGGGCCGCGAAGGCCTCGTCCACCACCTTGCGCACGGCGGCGCCCGGTGCCGGCAAGGCCCAGGAGTAGCCCTGCAAATGCCCGAACCTCAGGCCCTGCTCCAGCGCCAGCTGGAACAGCGGGTGGCGCGGCCGTGCGGCGGCCCATAGCTCGTCCTCGCCGATGACCACCTGGGCGCAGCGCGTGGCATGGCCCGGGTAGGACGGCACCACGGCCAGGTCCAGGCTGCCGTCGAGCAGCGCGCGCTCCAGGTCATCGGACTTGCCCACGGTCAGCCGCACGCGCAGGCCGGGGCGGCGGCGCAGCAGCTCGGCCACGGCCCGGGTGGCGCGGCTTTCCGAGGTGGCCTGCGTGAAGCCCAGGCGGATCAGGCCCACATGCTGGGCCTGGATGTCGCTGGCGGCGCGCATCGTCTCCTCATGCCGCAAGACCAGTTGACGCGCGGGCTCCATGAACAGCTGGCCGCTGCTGGTCAGAGCCACGCCATGCGTTCCGCGCGTGAACAGGGCCGCTCCCACGCCCTGCTCCACGCGGCGCACGATCTTGGAGACGGCCGGCTGGGTCAGTTGCAGGGCAGCGGCCGCACGCCCGAAATGGCCATGCTCGGCCACGGCCAGAAAGCAGGCCAGCTCGTTATAGGCAAATCCCGTCATGCCATTCCTTGTCAACGAAGAAAAACGAGAAAGCTTGCTACCTTGCCGAGCAAAGCCATTCCAGATGTGCATCGATTTTCGCTGGTTTGGTTATCACCAAGACAGGGCTTGTGGCTAGAGTTTTGGCATGGAAACTTTTTGAGCCACATCATGAACCCACCAAACATCGTGCTCATCGTCGCGGACAACCTGGGCTGGGGCGAGCTGGGCTGCTACGGCGGCGGTGCGCTGCGCGGCGCGCCCACTCCGCGCATCGACCAGTTGGCCTCCGAGGGACTGCTGCTGCAGAACTTCAACGTGGAAAGCGACTGCGTGCCCACGCGCTCGGCCCTGATGACGGGGCGCCACCCCATCCGCACGGGTGCCCTGCAATCGGTGCCGGCCGGGCTGCCCCAGGGCCTGACGCGCGGCGAGACCACGCTGGCGCAGCTGCTGTCCGCCCAGGGATATGCCACGGCGCATTTCGGCAAATGGCATCTGGGGGACATTCCGGGCCGTTATCCCTCGGACCGGGGTTTCGATGAGTGGTACGGCATTCCGCGCACCACGGACGAAAGCCAGTTCACCGCGACCACGGGCTACGACCCCCTGGTGGCGCCCCTGCCCCACATCATGGAAGGCCGCGCGGGCGCGCTCTCGGACGATGTCAAGGTCTATGACCTGGAATCGCGGCGCAACATCGATGCCGAGCTGGTGGAGCGCTCGCTGGACTTCATGCGCCGCAACCACGCCCGGGACCGCCGCTTCTTTCTGTACCTTCCCCTGGTGCACCTGCACTTTCCCACGCTGCCGCATGCGGATTTCGCGGGCCGCACCGGCCAGGGCGACTTTGCCGACTCCATGGTGGAGATGGACCACCGCGTGGGCCAGATCTCGGACGAGATCGACCGGCTCGGCCTGCGCGAGGACACGCTGTTCATCTTCTGCAGCGACAACGGCCCCGAGTTCCGCCAGCCCTACCGCGGCACGGCCGGCCCCTGGCGCGGCACCTACCACACGGCCATGGAGGGCAGCCTGCGCGTGCCCTTCATCGCACGCTGGCCGGGCCGCATCCAGGCCGGGCGCACCAGCAACGAAATCATGCACGTGACCGACATCTTCTCCACCCTGGCGGCGGTGGCGGGCGCCGCCGTGCCACAGGACCGGCCCATCGACGGCCTGGACCAGACGGCCTTCCTGCTGGGCGAGCCCCGGTCCGCGCGCGAGGGCTTTCTCTTCTACATCAAGGACCAGTTGCGGGCCGCGAAGTGGCGCGACTGGAAGCTGCATTTCTACTGGGAGCCCGAGGTCAACGAGAGCAAGGGCAAGCTGGAGTCACCCTACCTGTTCAACATCGTGCGCGATCCCAAGGAGGAGCATGACGTGCTGATCTTCAACACCTGGGTGCTCAACCCCATGCTGACCATGGTCCAGCGCTTCAACGAAAGCTGCAAAGCACACCCCAACACCGCGCCCGGCGCCCCCGACCAATGACCTGCGCACCCCTACCCGCCCCGCAGGCCAGCGGCCGCCTGCCGACCACCCGCCGCCATGCACTGCGCCCCCTGGCCGCCGCAGCCCTGCTGGCCCTTGCACTGCCCACAACCCGCGCGGCCGAGCCGGCGGCGCACGCGCCGCAGGGCAAGCCCATCACCTGGATCGTGGGCTTTGCGCCCGGCGGCAGCCTGGACGTGCTGACCCGCCATGTGGCCCGTCAACTGGAGGCCAGGGCCGGTGTCAGCGTGGTGGTGGAGAACCGGCCGGGCGCCTCGGGCGCGATCAGCCTGCAGGCGGCGGCCAAGGCACCTGCCGATGGCCTGACCCTGGTCTCCGTTCCGGGACCGCAGCTGTCCGGCCCGCGCCAGCCCGAGGTGGGCCGCGAGCTGACCGCCGTGGCCGTGATGGCCCGGGGCGCCATGGTGCTGGTGGGCCCAGCCCCGGGTGCAGCCGGCAGCCTGGGCGAGCTGGTAGCCGCCATGAAAGCCAAACCGGGCCAATGGAGCTACGCCAGTTCGGGCACGGGCACCTCCCAGCATCTGGCGGGCGAACTGCTCAACGCCCTGGCGGCCACCAGCATGGTGCATGTGCCGTACAAGGGTGGCGGGCAGGCCGTGACCGATGTGGTGGGCGGGCAGATCCCCCTGGCCATGCTGGGCGTGACGCCCGTGCTGCCGCACATCCAGTCGGGCCGGCTGAAGGCCTATGCCGTGACCAGCGCCACGCGCATAGACAGCCTGCCTGATGTACCGACCATGCGCGAGGCCGGCGTGCCCGGCTACGAGGCCACCCAGTGGTATGCCGTGGCCGTGCCCTCCGGCACGCCCCCCGAGCGGCTGGCCCAGCTCAACCAATGGATCAACCAGGCCATGCAGTCGCCCGAGCTGCGCCCCACGCTGCAGGCCGCAGGGGCCGTGGCCACGCCCATGTCGCTGCCCGAGATCCAGCGCTTCATGTCCCAGGACAACGCCAAGTGGAAGAAGCTGGCTGCAGACCGGCGCCTGGCGCTGGACTGACCTCACAGCGCCGGGCCACGCCGGGCCGCCAGCCCCTTTCAATGCGCCGAGAACCCCAGCAGGTACTCGTAGCTGAGGCTGGTGGTACGCGCGTCGCCGGAGACAGGCAGGCGCACGATGGCCAGCAGCTGGTTCATGCCGGCACGCGGTGTGACGGTTACCAGGCCGTCGGCATCGGTTGCCAGTGGGGGGCCGCTTTCTCCCAGCGACACGCGCACGCCAGCCCGGGGCTGGCCGTTCAGCAGCACCTGGAATTGCTGGGGCTCGCCCGCGTGGGGCGAGCGGCGGGTCCTGGCGATGATCTCCAGGGTCTGGCCCAGCTTCTCGCGGGTGACCGGGCCCCATTCGAGGATGGTCTTGTGGAACTTGAGCGCATGCACGCCGCTGGTGGCACCGGGGTTCTCGGTCATGGGCTTTTCGACCATCGGCCCCTCGCCCACGCGGCTGAAAAATCCGTTGTCGAAATGCGCGGCCAGCAGCGCGGCCTTGCGGGCCGGCGTGGCGCGGGCGCCGCCGGGCACGGGCTGCACGGCCACGTCGATGCGGCGGCCGCGCGCGTCATAGGCCTCAACGCTCTTGAGCTTGCCGGCCGCAAAGTTCTCCAGCTTGCCCTCATGGCCGCCGAACTGCACGGTGTAGGCGCCGTCGGCATCGGGCTCCAGCCAGACGTTGTGGGCCTGGGCCAGCGGTGCGCAGGCCAGCAGCGCAGCGAACGCTGCGGCGGCGAAGGGATGGCGGGCTGTCATGTACCTGTTTCTCATTTGGGGTTTCCTCAAAACTGCGTCTGTACGCCGACCTTGAGCGTGCGCGGCGCGCCGGGCGCGAACAGCGGCACGCCGCGGATGACCGAGGCCGACGTGGCATAGGCCTTGTCCCCCAGGTTGGAGACCACGGCGTAGATGCGGCTGCGCGCCGAAGGCAGGCGCCAGCTCAGGCCCAGGTCCCAGGTGGCGTAGCCGCCGTAGAAGACGCTGTTGTCGGCGGTGACGGCATAGCGGCCCACGCGGCGCCAGGTGAGCGAGCCTTCCCACTGCGCCAGCGGGCGCCAGGCCAGGCCCACGGTGGCCGTCTGCCGGGGCACGCCGGCCACCTGGTTGCCGACCAGGGCCGGGTTGCCGTTCTCGGTCACGCGCGAATGGGCGCTGCCCCAGGCCACTTGCAGGTCCAGGTTCTTGCGCACGGCCCACAGCGCGCTGGCCTCCACGCCCGTGCGGCGCGTTGCGCCGAAGTTCTCATAGACGCCGGGCGCCACGCTGCGGATCTCGCCCGAGGACTGCAGCCTATAGGCGGCCACATCCAGCACCAGGCCCGGCATGGGCTTGATCTGCGCGCCCACTTCAGTCTGGCGGAAGATGTTGGGATCGAGCTGCGCGGCGCCCAGCGCGTACTTGGCGAAATCGCTGGCCAGCGCAAATCCTTCGGACCAGCTGGCGCGCAGCAGCACACCCGGCGCCACCTGCGAGCGCAGGCCCAGCTTGGGGCTGGCATGCGAGGTGCGCGCCAGCGGGCCGCAGGGGTCGCTGCCCGCCTCAGGGCCGTTGGGACGGCAGCCGCCCGTGAAGCGATCCCAGCGCAGGCCGGCGGACAGCTGCAGCAGGCGGTGAACGGGCGCATCCACCTCGGCAAAGGCCGAGAGGGTGTTGAGCCTGGAATTGCGGTCATCCAGGGCAGCGCCCGTGCGCTCGCGCCACTGCAGGCCGTCGTAGAACTGGTAGTCGGTGGACTCACGCACGGCCTCCAGACCCGCCACCCAGTTGATCGGGGTCAGCGCCGTGGCATGGCGGCCATTGAGGCTGGTGCCTGCGCCGTAGACGGCGCGGTCATAGCTTTCCTCGCGCTGGCGCCACTGCAGTGCGTCGATGGGCCGGCTGAACCAGCGCGTGAAGCTTTGCTGCGTGGTGTAGGCATAGCCCAGCCAGGTCAGCCGTGGCGAGAGCGCGTACTGCACATCGGCGCGCAGCGTGGCGAAGTTCTTGCGCGTGCCATCGTTCATGGCGCGCGGATCGATGCCATGCGGATCGCGTGCGAACTGCCCCGCCGTCAGGTACGAAGGCGAGTCGCCCTCGCCGTGGTGCAGCCGTGCCGACAGCGCCACTTCCAGCTGCGACGAGAGCCGCTTGCTCCAGCGCAGGGATGCCGTGCTGCGCTGCATTTGCGACTGCGCGCGGAAACCGTCCGTGCGGTAGTGCTGGGCCGCCAGGTTCAGGAACTCGCCATCGCCCGGCTTCAGCCCCAGCGCCGCCTGAGCGTCCAGCGTGCCGTGCGAGGCCAGGCTCACGTCGGCCTCGCGGTAGGGGGTGTAGTCGCCCTGCTTGCGCGTCTCTATCGCCATCAGCCCTGCGCGGTTGAAGTTGCCGTACAGCGCCGACACCGGCCCCTTGTAGATGCTGATGCGCTCCATCTCCAGCGGCACGATGACGCCCAGGTCCACATAGCCGTCGGCATGCGACATGGCCTCGTTCAGTGGAATGCCGTCCAGCACCACGCCTACGTCGCCGCCGTGCCCGCCACCGCCGAAGCCGCGCATGACGATGGCGTCACCCACGCCGGACAGCTGGTAGTTCTGCACATTCATGCCCGGCACCTGGCGCAGCAGCTCCTGCGGATGGCTGACATGGGCGTTGGCGATGTCCTCGGCCTCGATCACGCTGGTGGTGTAGGCGGCCGAGGCGCCGCGCGCGGTCTGGCCCTTGACCTCGACAGCCTGCAGGCTGGCCGTGGCGTTGCCCGCCTGCTGTGCACCGACATGGGGAATGCAACCCAGGCCCAGCAGGCCAGCTGCTGCAATCTGGTGCACGGCAAGGCGCCGGGAAGGGGAATTCAGGGGATGTGTCATGCGTTTCAAGGAGTTGTATGAAGAAAAAAGCAAACTTCATACCGACCTGCATGACAGGGCCTGCGCAAGGCGCCCGGCCCCGGGCTGGCTCAATCGTCGTGCGAATGCGGATGGTGGTGCGCGTGATCGTGCCCGCCAGGCTCTGCCCTGCGCACCATCACCACGTTGAGCTGGCCGTGGTGCACGCCGCGCTCGGCCGTGATGGTGTCGGCAAAGCGCCGCACGGCGCTGGCCGGGCCGCGCAGCATGACGGTTTCAATGCATTGCTCGTGGTCCAGGTGCACGTGCGTGGTGGCCATGTGCAGCTCATGGTGGTCGTGCTGCAGGCTGGCCAGGCGCTCGGACAGATCGCGCTCGTGGTGGTTGTAGACATAGGACAGGTTGGCCACGCACAGGCCGTCGGCGTCCTCGCGCTCGCGCACCTGGGCCAGGTGGGCACGCAGCACGTCGCGTATGGCTTCGGAGCGGTTGTCGTAGCCGCGCGCGGCGATCCAGCCGTCGAAATCACGGGCCAGGTCGTCGTCGATGGAGATGGTGAAGCGTTCCATGGGCAGCACAAGTGAAGGGAAACAGGAAGATGGCGGCAACAGCGGGGCAGGCGCAAAAGACAGGCATCACGCCGGATCTGCCAGCCATTGTCCGGCCATCCAGGCCCTTGCCCCACATGCCTCACATGCCCCACATGCAACAGCCGCGCCAATCACTGTCGGTACGGACTGGCAATAGCGACAAACCACCACGGTCATGCTTTGTTCACATTCGCGCCATATCCGGTTACGCTGATCGAGGATGCGCGGTGCGCACCGTCGATCGCTGAAAGGGGCGCGGCATGCAGTATTCATTCGATCAGCTTCTGGACATGCTGCTGTCCCTGCTGGAGGCTGCGCCCGCCTGTTCTTCTCGCGACCAGGCCTTCGAACAGCTGCGCACGCTGTGGCTGCAGACCCACACCTATTTCGCGGCGCCCGAGTCCGAGCTGCGCCGCATCGCCGGCCGCCGGCTGGTCGAACCCCATGGCTGGAAGGACCTGGACAAGGACCCCTGCTACCTGGACCACGATCCCGGCAACGGCAGCGCCCTGCGCATCTACCTGCACCGCGATGGTGGCATGGTGATACAGCGCCTGCAGGGCGACGGCCGGCAGATCCTGTTCTCGCGCCTGGGCATGCAGCTGCAGCCTGCCAGCTGAGCCCGCGCCCCGCCAACCCATCCCACGCTCAGGCATAGGCCAGGATGTCGGCCAGCGGCCTGCGCGCCTTCTGCGGGCGCAGCGTGCCGGCCGCGTGGCCCACGGCCACCAGCATCACGGGCAGTTCGTGGGCCTGCAGGCCAAAGCCCGCTGCCAGCAGTTCCGCATCGAATCCCACCATGGGGCAGCTGGCCAGCCCCAGGCCCTGGGCGGACAGCATCAGCGTCATGGCCGCCAGCGAGGCCGAGCGCACGGCCTCGTCGCGCTGCAACTGCAGATTGTCCGCATGCGCGGCATGGGCCTGCGCCACCCAGCCATCGGCCGTGCGCTGGCTCATCACGCCGCTGTCCACGCTGGGCTGCAAGAACTCCGCCAGCCGCGCATGGGCGGCCAGCGTGCCGCAGACGATGAAGACGGCAGAGGCGTCCTCCACCTTCTGCTGCCCATAGGCGGCGGCCTTCAGGCGCGCCTTGGCCTCGGGTGTGCGCACGGCAATGAAGCGCCAGTTCTGCAGGTTGTAGGCCGACGGGGACAGCGAGGCCTGGGCCACCAGCGCGGCCAGGGTTTCGTCGGCCAGCGGGCGGCCCGGCTCGAAACGGTCTGCGGAAATGCGCGAAGCGATGGCCTGCCCGACGGGCATGGAGGAAAGTTCGGAAGAAGTCATGTGAAACGCTCGGTGGGAAAAAAGAGGAACCTCGATGCCAGAAACTCAGGCGCCGCGCGAAGCCGACCACTGCACCACCAGCACGCTGGCCAGCACCACCAGCAGGCCCAGGAAGGACATGCCCGTCATGGACTGCGACAGCAGCGCCCAGCCCAGGACCACGGCCGTGAGCGGGCTCAACAAGCCCAATGACGACACGGCCACCGAAGGCAGGCGCCCGATGCCGCGAAACCACAGCACATAGGCCAGCAGCGCGCCGGCCAGGCACAGGTAGGCATAGGCACCCAGCTGGGTGAGAGACAGCGCGGGCAGCGGCGCATCCACCCACCAGGCCAGCGGCAGCAGCATCAGCCCGCCAAACAGCAGCTGCCAGCCCGTCAGCGCCAGCACCGGCAAGTCCACGCGCCAGCGCCGCGTCAGCCACGTGCCGGCCGCCATGCACACCGCGCCGGCCAGCGCCGCCGCCATGCCCACGGGCTCGAACACCGTCTGCGGCGACAGCAGCAGCACTGCCATGCCCGCAATGCCCGCCACGGCGGCCCACAGCGTCAGCCGCGCAGGGGAGCGCCCGTCCACCCCCCAGGCCAGGGCCATCACCAGCAGCGGCTGCACGGCGCCCAGCACGGCCGCCAGCCCGCCCGGCAGCCGGTAGGCCGCCACGAACAGCAGCGCCTGGAACACGCCGATGTTCAGCGCGCCCAGCACCGCCAGCCGCCACCAGCCCGAACCCGCTGGCAGCCGCCGCGTGAACAGCACCAGCAGCAACCCGGCCGGCAGCACGCGGATCAGCGCGGCCGTGAACGGCCGGTCTGGCGGCAGCAGTTCGGAAGTGACGATGTAGGTGGAGCCCCAGATGGCGGGCGCCAGCGCGGTCAGCAGGATGTCGCGCCATGACATGGCAGCGCTGGCTGCAGCAGGAGCAGTGGAGGTACAGGACGATGAGGAGGAGGACATGGATTTATCTTCAATTCAAGACAAACCCATTATGCACGATTTATCTTAAAATCAAGACAAATGACCTACCCCCCCTCCCACCCCTCCTCCCAACGCCTGCCCGACCATGTCGACACCATCCTGGCCCAATGGCGCCGCGAACGCCCGGACCTGGACCCCAGCCCCATGGGGCCCATAGGCCGCATCAAGCGCTGCGCCGCCCTGCTGGAGCAGCGGCTGGAGGAATGCTTTGCACGCTTCGGCATGACCATGTGGGAGTTCGACGTGCTGGCCACGCTGCGCCGCTCGGGCGCGCCCTTCTGCCTCACGCCCACGGCCTTGTTCTCCACGCTCATGGTCACCTCGGGCACCATGACCCACCGCATGAAAAGCCTGGAGACGCGCGGCCTGGTACAGCGCCTGCCCAACCCGCAGGACGCGCGCAGCATGCTGGTGCAGCTCACCGACCAGGGGCTGGAGCTGATAGACCGCGCGGTGGAAGCGCACCTGGACAACGAGCGCGCCATGCTGGCGCCCATGCCTGCCGCCGAACTGGCCGAGCTGGATGAGAGGCTCTCCCTGCTGCTGCGCGTGCTGGAGGGCGGGCCTGAGGAGTGCACCCGCCCTGCCCCCTGAACTGGCGTCTATCCAGGTCGTTGGAACTGGCGACGGTCGTGGTGCTCACGCCCTTCGTCATGACCCGGGAACGCTTTTGGCAAAAGAGGCGCTTCCCTTGAAGCACATCGCAGGCACCCAGCCGCATCTCGATGCGCCATGGCAGCAATTGCTTACCCGCATGTCTCAAGACCCGCGCTACAGCCCGCATCCTGGACTCGGCTGGGCAATGCCAGAAAATCCTGATCACACAAGCGCGACCCACAGAAGACCATTGGCTTTCCCACAATCTGCTGCAAAAACCCTGGTGTCGAATTTTTGTAGCCAGATGTAATGATTTCACCAAAGATTTCCACTAAGATGTCCATTCCAACGGTGAAATGGCGATAACAGATTCTCAAACGACTTTGATACTCCCTCAACGCACCACACCATCTTGATAATGGTTTACTAATCTCCCGCCTTGGATACAAAAGGCTGCCACAGGCTGAATGCGCGCGATTTTCAATCGTCCAATGTTCAGGCTTTTTCCGGCTGATCCTTTACCGCACAATTTTCACACGAATGGCATGACGCCAGTTTACTCAGGCGGTAAACAGGCGGTTTAGCGAGTTATTCAATCTTTCAAACGGCACTGTGCAAAGCAGTCTCGCCGAGGCTTCGGCGTGAAATGGCCCTATGGCATCGGCACATAAGAAATGGGAGACATACCATGGACATATCGGAAATAGCTTTGGCAAATAGCGAATGCCATCTCGATGCTGAGCATCCAACAGCTGATGAAGTCATCGCGTCTGCGCTCACCGCGCGCGAAATCGATGTACTCGAAGCGATGGCCAAAGGCCTTGGTTGCAAGGACATTGCGCACACGCTGGGCATCAGCGAACACACGGTACGCAAGCACCGCAGCAATATGTGTACACGGCTGGGCCTGCGCAATGCCGTAGAACTCGTCACGCATGCCAGGCGGCAAGGCTGGTTGAGCGCTGCCCGCTCACCGCTCCCTCTGTCTCCTCGCGAGCAGGAGGTGTTGGCGCACGTGCTGGCGGGACTCACCAGCAAGGAGATCGCACGTTCGCTTTACCTCAGCGACTTGACCGTGCGCAAGCATCGCGAAAACATTCTGCGCAAACTGGGCCTGACAAGCACGGCCCAGTTGCAGACATTCGCGCCAACGGCAACTCGCAATGGCGGCGACACCTGATATCCAGGCCAGCGTGCATCGCCTGTCCGTACCCACCGAATACGACATTGGAAGTATTCCACCCTCCTGGTGCAATTGGGCATGATGAGCACAACGAATCTCGGACATTGACTTTCGCGACTTTGGATCAACCGGAGGGTGAGCAATCTCCTTATGGCGGCTGCAGCAGGCACCATTGCATTTGAGGTTTGCGCGGTTGACATGGAATATCCGCGCGAGCCTTGAACAACTGCAGAGGCTCATATCTCTTCGCCTTTCAGTCTCTTCGCCTTTTGGTTTTTTCGTCTCTACGGTCCGCATCCGTCGAGGCATCTTCCCGGCACCCACGTGTCGGATCCTTGCACGCAACTCAAAGGAGTATCCCGCCATGAATCATTCTTCGCGGTCACCCCCTGCGATTTCTCCCAAGCACCACATGCCTTAGGCCCAATACCGGGCAATCATTCTCATTGGCAAAGAAAAGCGTTCATGACTTCAAACCTCATGTCGCTCCCTATCCATTCAATTTCAGGAATTGCACGCCATGTCAGATCAAGCCATGTTCAGCCAGTTGTACAACGCCCTTGTCGATAATCTCGGCACCCCGAATTTCCAGTTGCTTGGCACCCCCAAGGACTTCAGCTGGGGCACGGCTCCGACCGGGCAATGGGAACCGGCCGCCTATCAGATCGTCAGCGGCATGCCGCAGTGGTCCGCGATCGGCCAGTACGGCAGCCTCGATGCGACGCTCTTCGACGCCGTTCGCCAGATCTTTGGTCACGTGACATTCAAGGTCAGCCCCGAGCAGCAGGCCAATCAGGCGGAGCTGGCTAACCTGTGCGTCCAAAAAAGCAATGCGATGGCCAAGGCCAACAGCGACATGAACCAGTTCTACCTGAGTTCAAAGCAGAACGGCGGCTTGATATTCGCAGCCCGCTACCCTGACATCAACACCTGGCTCAACAACGCGCCGGAGGCTGCTGCCTACGTTGCCGCCATCCAGGCGGCCACCAACGCCTACAACCAGGCGGTGAAGATGAAGATGGAGCTGGAGCGGGCCAGCATGCCCAGCGATCTGCAGCGCGCCATCGACATGATGCAGATTCCGTCGGGCGACCCTGCCTCAAACAACGCACCGGCAGGCTGGACCAAGGTGCCGGATGGCTCGGGCATCCTGCGCTGGCAGCCGGACTTCCACATCGACACGACGGGCGCGGACTGGCGCGCAGCGCTCAGCAATGGCAGCGCAGGCGCGTTCTCGATCGCGATGAAATCTTCGCAGTCGAGCAGCGACTTCAAGTCCTCGTTTGCCAAGGGCTCGACCAGCGTTGGCAACTTCTTCTGGAGCGTCAACGCATCGGGCGGCTGGAGCAAGTCCGACCTGTTCAACCAGGACTCGAGCTCGGCAGTGAAGATCAGCTGCGAGTCCTCCACGCGCGTGAAGGTGAATCCGGGCGACTGGTACCCGGGCGGCTTCATGAGCGAATTGGCCAAGGCACAGCAGGGGCCGGGCGGCCAGGGCTACACCATCGTCGCCCCGTGGGTGGCCAACGGCGGCCCGGGATCGAGCTCCCTGTTCGGCCCGAACGGCATCGTCGCGGCAAGGGTGTCCGAGCTGCTGGTCGTCTACAAGCCTTCGTTCGAGATCACGATGAGCGCCAACACCTATCAGCAGAACAAGCAGGCCTTCGAGGCCAGCGCGGGTGTGCGCATCGGGCCCTTCACCTTCGGTGGCACGGGCGGTCACCAGTCCGAGTACACCAAGAGCACCGCACAGGCCAATACCTTCAAGGGAAGCAGCACCTCGGTGAACCCGCAAATCATCGGCGTGATCGTTGATTTCCCGGGCATCCACTGACCTGAAGACCAGCGGGTGGGCGGGACGCCGCGGCCGGTCCTGCCCACCCCGCCCACCCCCGTCAACCGGAGACAGCGTTCATGAACGTGATCCATCAGTTCCTCGGCGGCCTGGCTGATCTGGTGCCTCCGCCCCCAAGGGCCCCAAGCGTATCGAGCGGGCCGAAAACCGGCATGGTGTTCAAGCGCTCGGCATCCATTTCGGCGCCGCTGGTGCGGGGGCAGATGCTGATGCCGGTGACCGCGTGGAACTGGCCGGATCCAGTGACCGGCACCATGGCCGACGCGCAGTTTCTCTTTGCAGACACGGTGCCCCAGTCCGCTGCCAATGGCGCGCTGTACCAAGCGTCGGGGCGCAGCTTTTCGCAGGGATACAAGACCTTTCTGCAGGTACTCGAAGCCTGCAAATTCCCCTATCAGTCGATGCTTGCAGGCGCCATGCAGAAGATGGCAACGCCTCCAGGCGAACCTGCATACTCGCCCACTCCGGTGGGATGGACCAAGGTGTACGAGACCGGCTACCTCCAGTGGAAACCGATCTGGACACTGCCCAAGAGTTCGTCGGAGTGGAGCGCAGCAGTGGCTGTCGGCACGATCGCAAACCCCGGCACCTTGCGCTTGAATCTCAACGACACATCCGGCGCAGGGCCGCAGGCTCCGGCTTCCCTGCAGGCCCTGGACGCTTCCGGCCGCGTCCTTGCGCTACCCGCCGCTTCGCTGGAGACGGTGACGATCACCTCTGAATGCTGGGACCAAGTGCCGATCTACCCCGGCAGCTGGTACGACGCCTCGATGGTGGCGCTGGGTCGCGGCCTGGTGCCGGATGCAGGCGTATTCTTCGGGCCTGGCGGCCTGATGGCGTGCCGTGTGTCAACTTTCTACGTTGCGTTGAAACCCCGCTTCGACTTCACTGCCGCAGCGCCGATCCCCGCCTCGCTGCGCCAGACGCTGGACGAGGCGGACACCGTGCAGGCCATGGGTGTGACGGTTCAGCGCGCACGCGGAGACGGACAGCCAAACCAGGCCTTGCGCCTCGTGAACACCGATCCTTCCCCCGTCATCGTGGCCGTGAGCCTTGAAACCTTGGCGTGATCCGTCACGTCCACACCACGTCACTTCACGTCAGACGATTTGCATTGGGCCCCCTCAAGGGGCTGCTTGCCATGACGCAGCAAAGTGCGTGGTGGCCGCATGCGTGGCGGCCACCGGCCCTATCGCAAACCTTCGGCCTGCAGCGCCTGGCGCACGGCAGGCCGCTCCCGCATCCGCGCATACCAGCCGGCAAGATGCTCCAGGCCATCGAAGCGAATGCTCGTCTTGTAGACCGACTCCAGCCACGGCGCCTGCCCCCACTGCGTGAGCGCGTACAGATAGGCATCGGCCACGGTGAAGCCATCGCCCATCAGGTAGCGCTTGCCGGCCAGTTGCGAATCCACCCAGGCATACCGCTGCTCCAGCTTGGGCTTGGCCGTCTCCACGCCGTACTTTCCCGCCGCCACCGCATACAGCAGCGGGATGAAGCCCTTGTGGATCTCCGAATTCAGAAAGGCCAGCCACTCCAGCAGCCGATAGCGCTCCAGGCTGCCATGGGCCGGCGCCAGAAGCGACGCAGGCCGCAGGTCCGCCAAGTACTGCAGGACGGCGGGCCCTTCCCGCAGCAGGCTGCCGTCGTCCAGTTCCAGCAGGGGGACATAGCCGAACGGGCTGAGCGCACGGAAGTCCCTGCCGTCTTCCGTCTGGTGGGTCTTGTGGTCCACCCGGACCAGTTGGAAATCAAGCCCCAGCTCGTTCAGGACAATGTGCGGCGCCAGCGAACAGGCGCCGGGCAGGTAATACAGCTTCATGGAATTTCTCTGGTGATGGAACAAGGGGCCTGCGCGTTCAGGCACAGCCCCTGGCCAATGTCATGCACCAGGGATAAATCTGGAAGAAGGCAATAAAACTGCCCATAGGTTAAAAAAATATACCTGCCGCCTGCCTATGATGAATGTGCTATGAAATCCAACATCTCCGGCTGCTCCGTGGAAGAAGCCATGCGCCTGCTGGGCGGCCGCTGGAGGCTGCTCATCGCCTCCTACCTCATCGACGGCCCCCGGCGCTTCAACGACCTGCGCCGCGACATGCCCGGCATCTCCCAACGCTCCCTCACCCTGGACCTTCGCGCGCTGGAGGAAGCGGGCCTAGTCAAGCGCACGGTCTACCCTACTGCGCCGATCAAGGTGGAGTACGAATTGACCCAGGATGGGGAGCGGCTCAAGCCGGTGGTGGGGGTGATGAAGGAGTTTGGGTTGTGGGTGAAAGGCAAGGCGCCGGCCTGACGAAAACTGCGCCGGCTGGTCGTCTCCATCCGCCCCCCCTGCTGACAGGCAAGCCCCATCGCCGCATGCACGGTGATTTGAAGAACAACGACCATGACGAACAAGCCTTCCGAGCAGGCATCCCGCGCCGAGTACGCGCGACGGATCAATCGCGTGCTCAACTACATCGACGCCCACCTGGATCAGCCTCTCGATGGCGCACATCTGGCCGACATCGCCAATTTCTCGCGCTTTCACTTTCACCGAATTTTTGCGGCATGGATGGGAGAAACGCTGGGCAGCTATGCGCAGCGCCGACGGCTCGAGAAAGCGGCATTCCGGCTGTCCTGCGGCAGCAAGGAAACCGTGCTTGAAACCGCCTTGGCCACCGGCTTCCAATCGGGCGAAGCATTTGCGCGCGCCTTCAAGCTCAAGTTTGGCTGCACGCCATCGGGCTGGCGCTCCACCACGCTTGAGCGGCTGAAAACCCAGGCGGCCGCCATCGGGCAGCAACCAGGCAGCCAGCAGAGCAATCCTGATCAGGTCTTCGGCAATCTCCATCAGGAAGACCCATGCGCGTTCGGCGAACCTCAGGGCTCTTGTCACCTGAAGGAAGAAATCGCCATGGACGTACGCATCATTGATCTACCCAAAGCACATGTCGCCTATCAGCGCTTGATCGGCCCCTATGGGCCAGCCATAGGCCAATTCTGGCGAGGCACCATTGCGCCGTGGATGCACTCCAATGGCCTCAGCGATCAAACGTGCTACGGCATAGGCTATGACGACCCCTCTCTCACACCCACCAACAAATGCCGCTATGACGCCTGCGTGGAAGTCCCCGCGCATTTCGTCGCCAGCGGCCAGGTGGATACCCAAACTCTGCCGGGCGGCCGTTACGCAGTGGCAAGGTTCAAAGGAAAACCCGAGGGCTTGGCCAACGCCTGGATGTGGCTGACGCGCGAATGGATGCCGTCCAGCGGCATGCAATGTGACGACCGGCCTTGCTTTGAGATGTTTTCTGTGGCCACCGCCATGGATGCCGAGACCGGGGAGTTCTGCTGCGACATCTGCATTCCGGTGCGGACGCTGTAAAGCGACTCAAGCCGGTTGAGGTTTGACGAATGTGTTGGGTTGGCCGGTTGAATCCACTACCCGCTGCAGGCGTCGGACCTTAGCCGTCAGGGGTCGGCTTTGCAGCGATTGCTATCGATCCGGACGAGGTGTCGACGGCTGCTTTCGGGTTGTGAATTCAACCGGTCGATGCAACACAATGACTGCACCTGGCGCAAGGAGTGCTGGCCATGAAGCAACGACCTCGGATCTACTACACCGAAGCACAGAAGGCGATGATGTGGGATCGCTGGAGCAAGGGCGATACCCTGCACCAGATCGGCAAGCTGTTCGATCGGCCACATACCTCCATTCAGAACATCCTGGCCGCAACCGGCGGAATCCGCCCGCCAGCGCGCCATCGATCACGATTGGCACTGACTCTCGCTGAGCGCGAGGAGATCTCGCGGGCATTGGCTGCGGGCGAATC
>NZ_JABEPN010000008.1:0-312004 GCF_018320755.1 Delftia sp. PE138
GGCGCCCCCGCAAAAGACCATCGAAGTTGCATGCCGACAAGGGCTATGACTACAAGCGTTGCCGTGCGCACTTGAGACAACGGGGCATCGCCAGCCGCATTGCCAGGCGAGGCGTTGAGAGTAGCGAGCGACTGGGCAAGCATCGCTGGGTGGTGGAGCGGACCCATGGATGGTTTGCAGGCTTTGGCAAGTTGCGAATCCGCTTTGAAAGACGACTGGATATCCACGAAGCGCTGCTAAAACTGGCAGCGGCGATCATCTGTGCACGCTTCGTGGATCGGTGGTGTTAGCCAGTCTTAATATCGAGTAGTGGATGGCCGTACAGAAAGCTCGGCGCCACCCGGTCAGAATTCCTATCAGGCCGAGAATGCTCGTGATCAGGGAAAAACTTCAGCTCGCGGTGATGAGGTGCCGAGTCTGCCTTGTAAGCAGGCTTCTTCTGATTCGGTTCAAACAGCAGATAGCAATAGTCTGTAAAGGAGTTGATTCTGAGCAGCCATCGCCAGCCGCTGACGAGCGGCATACTTAATTCCCACCCGCGACTCCCCTTCTTCGCGTCACCCACTTCCGCGCCAAGACCCAAAGCGGAAAACCTGTGCACTAGGCCAACTAGATCATCCGGAATCGACGGCAGCATGGTCAGGTCAGGGAGTTCAACTGACTGTTGAAGCAACTCGACAACGAATTGAAAGATCGTTGGATGAGCTTTGGCATCAGCAAGGTGATCGGGGCACATCGGGAGGTGGATCAACAAAGGAGCCTGAATCTCGCCCATGGTCGTCGCCGCATAGCAAGAAGCCTGTGATCCGCAGACGACACATCCTTCTCCGCGCGACAGAACTACAGCGCGGCCGACCGTTGTGTTCGCCAATCGCCCATTCACGAACTCAGCTGGCAAGTCCGTCGCACGGGTCTTTTGATCATTCCATGCTTGGTGCACAGCCTTAGCTGTCGCACAGTCAAGCAAGTCATACAGGACACCTTCATTAGCGAGAGTGACCCATTCGTGACCATCTGCCAGTTCCAAAGAACTCAAAGCCCATGACGGCTCTGGTCTGAACCGAAACGTGCGGAGGAATCCGCACTCAAGCGATTGTTCGAACAACAACACTTCCTGCCCCGTGTCTCTGACTCGGTACCGCCTAGCCGCAACCGCTATCAGCTCCCGCCAGAAGTGCTCCTTCTTCGTGCACAACTCCAAGACATGTGGCAGTCGCTTCGGGATCTCATCGAAATTTCGGAATGAATATACCGATACTATCGCATCAATAATCCGTCCTGTGACGTCATGGTCTGCGAGAGCATTTAGCGAATAATCGACGTTGACCAGCGGGAAATTAATAGCAGACTGCATTTGATGCATTGGAGTCAAACTTCACGAGTGTAAGCGAATCAACCCGGATTATCTTGTCTGAATCGAACCGGGAATCCCTGAGGCCCTAACTCAAGGGGGACGGCCGCCTTCCGGCATCGAATGCAGAAAGCTAGAGAACTGGAGCCGCTGCGCAGCAAACACCTGCAGCCGAGGCACGCACGCAAACAGCGGGTCGTTCCACGCCAGCCACGGCTCCGTTTTTTCCCGTCAAGGTCACCGACCAATGATGCCCCTGCACTCCTCATCGCTGGCATTCCCTTCACAGTCCAGCCTCAGGATATCGAATTCGACGTGATCGATTTCTGGAACTTTCCCAAAATCGACGAGGAATCCGTGAACCAGCACCTGTCCACGGCCTGCATCGATAACCCTCCCCGTGCCGCTGTACGTGTAATGTCCGGTCCTGATCAGTCTGTCGCGCCCCAGCTTTTCTCGCTCGTCCTGCGGCCAATCGAAGCCATACGGTGATTGGAGCAGCCGGACGTCCAATGCAATGAGACGATTGCGAACCCTCTGTCCGGCGCGCAAGGTGCAGGGGTGGCAGAACACGGTGACGGCCGCCTGGTCGCTGGCCAGCGTAACGGACGCAGCTTCGTCGCCCGGCTCATCGACATGCAAGACCAGAAGATCTGGAAAGACCGTGCCTGTCATGGCTTCGCGGCGGTGCTGGCCGCCTTCGCCTTTTCTGCTGGCAGTTGCAGCCCGTCTGCCAGCGCCGCACCCAGCGCGTCAATGACCGCCCGCACGCCCGGCACGTTGCGGCGGTCGCGGTGATAGGCCAGGTACACCGGGCAGGACGGCAGCGGTGCGTCCACCTCCAGCCGCGCCAGGCCGGGCACGGCATGGGCCATGGCGTCGGGCAGCAGGCAGATGCCCTGGCCTTGCTCCGTGGCCTCCTGGCGGGCCAGGTCGGAGCCGGATCGAAAGACGAACCGGGTGGCGCCCCGGCTGGCCAGCCACAGGTTGGAGGCGTCCTGCCGGCCGGTGGCCAGGTCCTGTCCCACGAAATCGTGGCTGGCGAAGTCCTGCACGCGCAGGTGGCGACCCGGCAGGCGCTGCTCGACATCGCCGTGAGAGGCGCACAGGACAAACGTCAGTTGCCCCGCCCATTTCTCCGACACCACGGCCGAACTGGAGTGTCCGCCCCTGAAAGAACACCAACGGGCTGCTGCTCCGAAACCTGCCCAAGGGCACTGATCCGAGCGTGCGCAGCCAGGACGCCGCCGATGCCAACGCCAGCAGCCCCACGGCAGACCTCTTGCCATCCATGCCGTCAACACCCCGCTGGCCGTCTTCTCGCACATGCCGGCAATGGCCCAGCAAGCCCCTGCTCTTTCTCAGTGACCAGCGCGCCGCGCCCCGGCCCTGAGAGCGCCAAAACTAAAATGCCGCCATGACTGCACCCTCGGCTTCCCCCCATTCCTTCGACAAACTTGCGCTTTCGCCTGCGACGCTCGCCAATCTTGAGCGGCTCGGCTACCTTGAAATGACGGCGATTCAGCTCGCCAGCCTGCCCCCTGCGCTTGAAGGCAAGGATGTGATCGCCCAGGCGAAGACCGGCAGCGGCAAGACCGCAGCCTTTGCCCTGGCGCTGCTGGCCAAGCTGGATACGCGCAATTTCTCGGTGCAAGGCCTGGTGCTCTGCCCCACCCGCGAGCTGGCCGATCAGGTGACGACCGAGATTCGCCGCCTGGCGCGTGCGGAAGACAACGTCAAGGTGGTGACCCTGTCCGGTGGCGTTCCGCTGCGCGGCCAGAACGCGAGCCTTGAGAACGGCGCGCACGTGATCGTGGGCACGCCCGGCCGTGTGATCGATCACCTGGACCGGGGCAATCTGAACCTTGATTCGCTGAACACCTTGGTGCTTGACGAAGCAGATCGCATGCTCGACATGGGTTTCGTCGATGACATCGCCAAGGTCGCCAAGCAGTGCCCCCCGCAGCGCCAGACCTTGCTGTTCTCCGCAACCTACCCTGAAGGCATCGCCAAGCTGGCCGCGCGCTTCATGCGTGACCCGGTCACGGTCAAGGTCGCCGCGCAGCACAGCGGCGAGCAGATCGAGCAGCGCTGGTACGAGGTGGACAAGGAAGAGCGGCTGCCTGCGGTGGCTCGCCTGCTGGAGCACTTCCGGCCCGAGAGCACGCTGGCCTTCTGCAATACCAAGGCGCGCTGCCGGGCCCTTGCCGAGCTGCTGCAGGCCCAGGGCTACAGCGCGCTGGAGCTGCACGGCGATCTGGAGCAGCGTGACCGTGACCAGGTGCTGGTGCGCTTCGTGAACGGCAGTTGCTCCGTGCTGGTCGCCACCGATGTGGCGGCTCGCGGGCTGGATGTGACCAACCTGGGCGCCGTCATCAACGTGGACATCACGCCCGACCCTGAAGTGCACGTGCACCGCATCGGCCGCACAGGCCGCGCCGGCCAGAAAGGCCTGGCCCTGAGTCTTGCGACGATGGACGAAATGGGCGCGGTCGGAAACATCGAGCAGATGCAGGGCAGCCCATCCGTCTGGTACCCGCTGGACGAGCTGACGCCGACTCCCGGTGGCCGGCTCCTGCCATCCAAGGCCACCATCCACATCAATGCCAGCCGCAAGGACAAGATCCGCCCGGGCGATGTGCTGGGCGCGCTCACCGCAGACCTGGGCTACACCCGCGAGCAAGTGGGCAAGATCGACATCAACGAGTTCGCAACCTATGTGGCCGTGGACCGCAAGATTGCGCATGACGTGGTTGCCCGGCTCAATAGCGGGAAGATCAAGGGGCGAACGGTGAAGGCGCGCTTGCTCAAGGATTGAGCGGTTGCAGGCGCCGAGGCACGAACGACCACAACGGGTCGTTTCGCGCCAGCCACTGCCCATTCTTGTTTCGTTGGGATCGACGGCCAACGATGGTCCTGGCTGCTCACCGGGTCCGTCGGCCGCGCCCTCGCCTTGAAAGGTCTGGAAAGACCGGGCCTGTCATGACTGCGCGGCAGGGTTGGCCACTTCGGCTTTTTCTGCGGGCGGCTGCAGCCCTTCGGCCAGCGCCGCGCCCAGCGCGTCAATGACCGCCCGCACGCCCGGCACGTTGCGGCGGTCGCGGTGATAGGCCAGGTACACCGGGCAGGACGGCAGCGGCGCATCCACCTCCAGCCGTGCCAGGCCGGGCACGGCATGGGCCATGGCGTCGGGCAGCAGGCAGATGCCCTGGCCTTGCTCCGTGGCCTCCTGGCGGGCCAGGTCGGAGGCGGATCGAAAGACGAACCGGGTGGCGCCCCGGCTGGCCAGCCACAGGTTGGAGGCGTCCTGCCGGCCGGTGGCCAGGTCCTGTCCCACGAAGTCGTGGCCGGCGAAGTCCTGCACGCGCAGGCGGCGACCCGGCAGGCGCTGCTCGACATAGCCGTGCGAGGCGTACAGGCCAAACGTCAGTTGCCCCGCCCATTTCTCCACCACCACGGCCGAGCTGGAGCGCCCGACCCGGAGCGCGACGTCCACTTCGCGCCGCCCGACATCCGTGAAGCGCGACTCCACGGCCACTTCGATATGCAGCCCGGGGTGCGCGCTTCTCAACTGCGAGAGCACGGCGGTCACCGGCTTCACGAAGCCTTCGCCCATGCTGACGCGGATGGTGCCGGTCAGCGCATGGGCCTTCTCAGCGGGCCGGTCGTCGCGCTTGATGCCGCCCAGTCCCAGCTCGAATTGCTCGGCCAGCTCCACCAGTTCCATCGCATCGGGCTCGACCGTCGTCCCTGCGCTGCTGCGGTGTACCAGGGCGCGGCCCAGGGATTGCTCCAGCGCTTCGATGCGCCGCGCGACGGTGGAGGTGGACAGGCCCAGGGCAGCGCCTGCGGCCAGCAGGCTTTGGTGGCGGTGAAGCGCCAGGAGCACGCGCAGGTCATCCCAGGTGGTGGGCGGTTGGTTTTTCATGAATGCAAATCAGCTTACCAGCGCTGCCCATTCCCAGGCGGGCCCCCTGTCGCAATACTCGAGTGCATGAAAACCCCTTTTGATTTCTCCCAGAAAACCGTCCTGGTGACCGGCGCCTCCATGGGCATCGGCGAAGTATTTGCCAGGGAGCTTGCCCGCCGTGGCGCCAAAGTCGTGCTGATCGCGCGCAGCCGCGACAGGCTCGAGAAGCTCGCCCGCGAATTGCCCGGCGCCGAGTTCCTGGTGGAGGACCTGGCCGCACCCGGGGCGGCCCGGCGGGTCTTCGATACCGTCAGCGCCAAGGGCCTGCTGCCGGATCTGCTGGTGAACAACGCCGGCTTCGGCACCCACGGCAGGTTTGATGAACTGGCGCTGGCCATGCAGCGGGAGGCCATCGATCTGAATGTGGGCGCCCTGGTGGAGCTGACGCACCTGTTGCTCCCCGCGCTGGAGCAGCGCCAGGGCGGCGTCATCAACATCGCCTCCACGGCAGCGTTTCAGCCGGTCCCGTACATGGCTGTCTACGCGGCGACCAAGGCCTTCGTCCTTTCGTTCAGCGAAGCGCTCTGGGCCGAGTACCGGCCGCGCGGCGTGCGCGTGCTGGCGTTGTGCCCGGGCGCTACCGACACGGCGTTCTTCGCCCGCGCCGGCGAGGCCGCATCCTTCGGGAAAAAAGCATCCAGCGAAGACGTGGTTCGCCTGGGGCTGAAAGCCTTCGACGACAACCGCGCCTCGGTGGTGCACGGCTGCGCCAACTACCTGACGGCCCTGGGCGGGCGCATTGTCACGCGCGAGTTCATGGCCCGGTTCACGGCGCGCGTGATGAGGCCTGCCGCGCAGCCGGCTTGAAGACGACTGGCAAGAGACAGCGATAGAAAAAAACCTGTCCCCTTCCCAACCCTAGCCCAGCACGAGCCTTGCTAGCCTTGGCACATGCTGATCTCCGAACTCGCCCGGCTCACGGGCGTCTCCATCCACGCGCTGCGGCACTACGAGCGCGCGGGCCTGCTCAAGCCCCGGCGCCTGCCCAATGGCTACCGCGACTATCCGCGCTCGGCCCGGCGCGAGGTGGTGTTCATCGCCATGTCCCGCGCGCTGGGGTTCGGGCTGCCGCGCATTGCCGAGAACCTGCGCGCCTGGCGTGCGGGGCGCATAGGCCCCGGTGACCTGGCCGATGCCGTGCAGCAGCGCGTACAGGAGATAGACGAACAGATCGCTGCGCTGCAGGCCCAGCGCGCCCAGGCCCTGGACCATGTGCAGTGGCTGCGCGCCCGCCAGGCCGAGCGGGATCTGGCGCAGACGGCACCGGCCCCATCCAACGCACCCGACAAACCCGCCGCGCCCTGGCCGCGCGTGCGCCGTGCCGCTTCACCCACCACGAAGGAGACAGGCCATGACTGAGCCGACCACGCACCCCACCCCATCCACCCAGGCGCTGCAGAACACCGTGCTGGCCATGCCCATGGCGCGCACCCTGGGCCTGCGCTTCGTGCGTGCTGAGCCCGGAGCCACCGAGCTGGAGATGCCCATTGCCGATGCCCTGTGCTTTCAGCCGGGCCAGTTGCAGGCCACGGCGGTCTTTGCGCTGGGCGACTTTGCGGCGGTGTCGGCCGCAGGTTCACTGCTGCCTGCCGGCTGGGCCAATGCCACGGTGGACGGCAGCGTGAAGCTCTTCGCCCCCGCACGCGGCACCCACCTGCGGGCGCGCGGCCGCGTGGTGGATGCCGGCCGCGTGCTCAGCATCTGCGCAGCCGACCTGTTCGCGGTGGCAGAGGATGGTCATGAAACGCATTGCGCGACCTGGCTGGGCACGGCGCGCAATCTGGAGCCCAGGCCCGTGCGGGCCTGAGAACGTTCCCCCGCCTCCCCACCCCGTATGTCAGCGCCTGCATCGTGGCGGTTGCGGGGTTGCCGAAGGACAGATCACCTCGCCAAGGGCCACCACTGCTACAGGCTCTGCTTCAAGCCAATCTTCTCTTCGGATAGGGAATCTCGCCTGTTGCGGATAAGCAGGACCAACAGCGCACAGGACAGGAGAGAAGAAAATGAGAAAACATAATTGATCATGGAATAACTGGAGCCATGAAATCCCAATGACATCGGGGCAAAAAACACCAATGCGTAAACAACCCAAAAAATGATTCTTGACGACCAATAAAGGCCTAGCCCGCCAGAAATTGCTGCCGCATAGAAAAACCCCACATCCGTAATTCCTTTGCACACCAAGGAAATTAACCCCTCCCCGACAATTTGATAACCATTGGCCTTCGATATTTCATAGAACAGCATGAATACAATCAATGCAACAGCCGGAATAATGGCACAATAAATCATCAATGAAGAAGAATCTTTGATGAACTGAAATTGCACTGCCCATCTTCCACGATTTTTTGATATCTCCATCGCCAGAAGAGCACAGACCCCCATGGCAGGCAGTTCTGCCAACAGCAATATGGCAGAAGCTTGGGATTGAATTGCAGAATACATTGCACCCAGCCCTGCAACAGACATTGACAATATATAGAGCAGATATTTTCCAAAGAAAGAATTGGCATAACCAGGAATCAAAACGGAAAATATTCTTCTGCCAGGAAATCCACGAAAATTGAATGAAAAACCGAATTGACAGTATTTCCGCATCAAAGCATATGCGGCAATGGAAAAAATGATGTCACTGAACAGATAGGCAAGAGCGACCGAGTCATCACTCATCCACTCATTCCTCCCAAGCAGCACCAGCACAACAACCACACAGGCTGCATGGAAAAAAACCTGCCACATTCTGAATTTTGCAACGATGGCAGTATGTGATCTTGACTCAAGAACGCAGCTACATACATTGATAACTCCGAAGAATGGAATACACAGAATTATCAACCTTGCCTGGGATATGGCTCCATTTAATAGTTCTTCTGGCAAACCTGATATCAGGGTTCTCGAGATAACAGGAAGCCAATACACCAGAATAAAACAAACCCCGGTGTACAAGAGGACCAACCAGAACAGCAAACTGATGAGTGAGTCTGACTGCTCCTTATCTTTGCTGGCAGCGATTTCCGAAAAGAAGATGGCACCAATACTCGCCGGCAATACAAAGAAAAGTGATGCAAAGGAAAGGGCTATGCTGAATTGGGCAACGAGAGTAGGGCTATAAAAACTAATGGCAAAAATGGTGATCATGGAGGCAAGCGGTGGGGCGGAGCGCCCAACTGCGAGGTCAAATACCCGCTTTGCATCACCAGGCCTCATACCTATCCCTCCTCCGCAGAATCAAAACCCATGATATATGACCCGAATTCTTTGAAATGAAGATCCTGGGTTACGTTGAAGCTGCCATTCATTATTCATTGCCCGCCATCCCTGTCACTGCGGAATATGGACAAACATATCTGCGCAATCCTTGAGATACACTGGATGCAACAATAGAAAATCTCTTGAGCCGATATAAAAATCAATCATTCAATGCGAAAATGCATGGCGCAATCGGACTGGTCTGAAAAGCGTGATGCGGGCATGCGCTGCCCCAGCATCTGAATGAGATCTCGCAGTCTGCCGACCCTGTCTTTACATCGGCGACCTGTATGCACGCCACTGCGCTGTAGCGGTTGCAGCATTGCAGTCCTGCCGAAGGACAGGACTGCTCCCTTGTCTGACGCGGGTCCCAAACAGACCCGGCCAGTCAACTCACCCCCGCAGCTTCGCCCGTCGCGCCTTCACCGCCGCAGCCAGCTGCTGCAGCACAGGCACGGTCTGTTCCAGGCTGATGCAGGCATCGGTCACGGACACGCCATGCGCCAGCGGCTGGCCGTCCACGATGTCCTGCCGCCCTTCCTGCAGGTGGCTTTCGATCATCAGCCCCGTGATGCGGGCATCGCCACCGGCGATCTGCTGGGCCACGTCGGCCGCCACGTCGATCTGGCGGCGGTGCTGCTTGCCGCTGTTGGCGTGGGAGACATCGATCATGACCTGCGGGCGCAGGCCCGCACCTTCCAGCAGGGCGCAGGCGGCCTGCACATGCTCGGCGCCGTAGTTGGGCTGCTTGCCGCCGCGCAGGATGACGTGGCAGTCGCCATTGCCGCGGGTCTCGAAGATGGCGGACTGGCCCATCTTGGTCATGCCCATGAAGGCGTGGGGCGCGCTGGCCGCCTGGATGGCATCGCTGGCCACCTTGACGCCGCCGTCCGTGCCGTTCTTGAAGCCCACGGGGCAGGACAGGCCGCTGGCCAGCTGGCGGTGGCTCTGGCTTTCCGTGGTGCGCGCGCCGATGGCGCCCCAGCTGACCAGGTCGCTGATGAATTGCGGCGACAGCAGGTCCAGGAATTCCGTGCCCACGGGCAGGCCCAGGGCCAGCACGTCCAGCAGCAGGGCGCGGGCCATTTCCAGGCCTTCGTTGATGGCGAAGCTGCCGTCCAGGTGCGGGTCGTTGATGTAGCCCTTCCAGCCCACGGTGGTGCGGGGCTTCTCGAAGTAGACGCGCATGACCACGAGCAGCTCGCCGGCCAGGGCGTCGGCCTGGGCCTTGAGCTGGCGCGCATAGTCCATGGCCTGGTCGTGGTCGTGGATGGAGCAGGGTCCGACGACGACGATGAGCCGGTCGTCCCGGCCCTGCAGCACGTCCGAGATGGCGGCGCGGCTGGTTTCCACCAGTTGCTGCGCGGCTTCGGGCGCGGGCAGCCATTCCTGCAGCAGGGCCGGGGTGATCAGGGGGCGCACGGCCTTGATGCGCAGGTCGTCGATGCGGGTGGTGTCGTGCGTGCTCAGGGGCACGGCACTGCGTTGTACGTGGGTGGGGGTGGTCATGGCGCTATTGTCGCGCCTTGAGGTTTCCCGACCGGGGCGGGGCAAGTGGCTTGCTCGCCCCTTGGCATCGACTTACTGAGCCGCCGCTGCAGGTGCCGGTGCCGGTGCTGGGGCCGCTGCCGGTGCAGGCGCCGTCTCTTGCGCAGCCGGCACAGCGGCCGGTGCCGCGCCGTACTGCCAGCCGGCGGGCAGCAGGCCATCGACCCAGTGCAGGCGCCAGGCCATCAGTGCCAGCAAGGCCACCACGGCCAGCGCCACCAGGATGTTGCGCAGGCCGTTGCCTTCCGCATAGGGATCGCCCGCCGTGCGCCGCGCGCCCACCGGCACCTTGGCGGTCTGCGACAGGCTGCGGCCCAGCGGCAGGTTGATGCGCATGCGGCCGTTGATGGCCCAGCCGCTGGCGTCCAGGATGGGCCCCAGGCTGCGCTGGCGCAGCTTGAGCCAGGCAATCATCATGCTGGGCCCTGAGATGGCCGCGATGAGGCCGACCAGGGCCACGGGAATCCAGGGCCCCAGGTCGATGAACTTGCCAAAGATGCCCACCAGCACGGCGCTGATGGAGCCCAGGGCCACGCCCAGGGCGGCCACGGTGCCCACATCGGTCTTGCGCGGGGCGGCCGCAGCCGTGGCGGCTGTGGCGTTGGCCGCAGCGGTGCCGGGCGCCGTGACCAGCTGGCCGGCCTGCGTGCCCAGGCTGGCGGTCACGCCATCTTCCTTGGCCGAGGCGCGCTTGGCCACCTGTTCCTCCACCATGCGCAGGAATTTCTTGTAGGGCAGGAAGAAGGCCTGGCCGATGCTGGTGGGGTTCTCGATGAGCTTGACGATGGTGGCGTCCCAGTCGTTGCCCGCGCGGTCATAGAACACGCCGTTGCGGCCCACGAAGAGAAAGTCCACATCGCCCGCAGTGAAGGCCGCGACGATGGCTTTCTTCTTGCCCTCGCGCCTGAGCTCGCAGTAGGCCAGGCAGGTCTTGGCGCGGCCGGCCAGCGCGGCATGGGCAGCCGTGTCGCTCACTTCCACGGTCAGGTCGCAGCTGCGCGCATCCAGGTAGAGCGTGCCGGCCTGGAAGGCCGCGCCCTCGCGCCGGTAAAAGAGGCTGAACGAGACGAAGTTGTTGAGCAGCGCCAGCAGGTCGCGCTGCAGGCGGATCAATTTTTCCAGCGCTACGGCCTGCAGGCTGTGTTCCTTTTCGGACTCGTCCTGGGCGATGAGGTCCAGCAGCGCGGCTTCCTGGCCGCCGTCCAGCAGCGCCTGCACCTCCTGTTGAGACAGGGCATCGAGCGGCGTGGCGGGCCGGGCCGCCAGCCATTGGCGGCAGGGCTGCAGGGCGGCCTTGACCTGCTCCCACTGCGCGGCGGTGATCTCCTGCAGGTCTTCGCCCAGCACGGGCTGCACGGCCTGCTCGCGCAGCGCCTGCAGCGCGCCGGCCCATGCGGGGTTGACCCCCTGCGTCAGCGGCAGCGCGCGATCGGCCGCCACGGCGGCCAGGGGCAGCGCGGCAATGGCTTGGGCGCCGCTGTCCAGCACTTCGCGGCCCAGGGCGGCATAGCCCTCCACGGAGGGGTTGAGCGGGTCCTGCGCGCGCGTGTCGAAGGCGGCCAGGCGTGTGCGTGCGAAGAAGTCGTCCACCTTGGCCTGGACCGCGTCCACGGCGCGGGCGGCGGCCAGGGCCTGGTCGCGCTCGGCAATGCCGCAGCCCAGGGCCTCGGCGCCCGCATGCCAGTCGCGCAGTGCGCGCAGGTCCGCATAGAAAGCCTCTGCCTGCTGGCGCGCGATGCCGGCCACGCCGTCGGCGCCGGCAGCGGTGCCGTAGGCCTTGCCAATGCGTTCGATCAGCTCGGCCAGTGCCTTGTCGCCCTCGGCCGTGGCGGGGCTGACGATGCCATCGCCATTGAAGCGCATGGCCGCCAGGGAGGCCAGGCGCTCGCGCACCTGGGCCAGGCTCAGCGCGGAGCCGCCGGCCTGGCCGGACAGGGCCAGCATGCGCTCGGCCTCGGCATGCAGCAGGGCGCCCTGCTCGCTGTCGCGCTCCAGGCTGGACAGTTGCAGCACGTCGCCGCCATCGGCCAGCACCTGCGGGTCGCGCACGCGCGCCACGGCCCATTGGCAGGCGGCGATCAGCTCGGGCGGGCGGATGCGGCCGTCCTTGTCTTCGTCGATCAGGTCCAGCGTGTCGCTGTCGAACTCGATGCCGCGCGTGGGGCAGGCCAGGGCCACCCACAGCTTCTGGTCCAGCTCGCCGATGTGCGCAATGTCCTGCCCGGTGCGGATGACCACCTGGTCCACTCCACCGGCGCGAAAAAACTCCCAAGCATGTTGCTGCTGCATGAAATACCCAACGGCCGCTCTGGCCAACGTTCGAAAAACGGAAAAAGGGCCGCAGTTTAAAAGTCATTCGGCCTGTCCAATTGAAGACATTTGTCAACGACGGGCGTCAGTGCAGGCTGTCAGGGCTATTGCTTTGTGCAAAAATAAAAGCACTGAATAGATACTTTATTGCCTTCATGCCCTCCAACTCCACCGCGTCGGCCCCTCAACAAGGCCGGGACAAGCTGCACCTGCAGCTGGCGCGGCTGTTCCGCAGCAAGGTGTCCACGGGCGCCTGGCCCGTAGGCAGCGCCATTCCCACGGTGCAGGAGCTGCAGGCGCTGCATGGCGTGTCGCGCACCACGGTGCGCATGGCGCTGGGCGCCCTGGTGGCAGAGGGCCTGCTGCTCACGCGCAAGCGCGGCGGCACGCGGGTGATTGCGGCGCCCTACAAGCCGCCGTCCTTTCTGCTGCCCACCAGCTGGAAGGAGCTGGTGGCCTTTGGCGCCCACATCGGCCAGATCACCCTGCACACCGGGCGCGACTGCCTGCCGCCGATTCCCGAAGGCTTCCCCGACGTGGGCCGCATGGCCCCCGCCTACGTGCACCTGCTGCGCGTGTACGACCATGACGCGGCGCGGTTTTGCCTGTCGCAGCTGTACCTGGAGCAGGAACTGTTCCCCGCGATCGAGGCCCAGCTGCAGCGCAGCTCCCTGGCCGTGGCCCTGAGCAGCGACCCCTCGCGCATTGCCGTGGCGCGCCAGCACCTGAGCGTGGCGCCGGCCGACGAACTGGCCGCCGAGCACCTGGGCGTGGCCCTGGGCACGCCGCTGATGCAGGCGCTGCGCTGGGCCTGCAATGCCGACGGGCTGCTGATCTACTGGGCGCGGGTGCGCTTTCTCAGCGAGTACGTGCATATGGAAATGGATCTTCTGAAATGAACCCCACCCCCTCCGCCCCGGCCAGCCGCCCGCATGCGGGCCGCGTGGCCTGGATCACCGGCTCGACCAGCGGCATCGGCCTGGCCGTGGCGCGCCATCTGGCCAGCGAGGGCGCGGCCATCGCGCTGCATGGCCAGGCCGCCGCTTCTGCCGAGACCGATGCGCTGGTGCGCGAAATCGCCCAAACGCATGGCGTGCCGGTGCGCCACTACGGGCTGGACCTGCGCGACGGCAGCGCCATCGCCCCGCTGGCGCAGCGCATTGCGGCCGAGATGGGCGCCATCGACATCCTGGTCAACAACGCAGGCATGCAGCATGTGAGCCCGCTGCTCGAATTCCCGGCCGGCAAGTGGGACGAGCTGCTGGCCGTCAACCTGTCGGCGCCCTTCCACGCCATCCAGGCCTGCGCGCCGCAGATGCTGGAGCGCGGCTGGGGCCGCATCATCAATATCGCCTCGGTCAGCGGGCTGGTGGGCGTGGCGCGCAAGCCGGCCTATGTGGCCAGCAAGCACGGGCTGATCGGCCTGACCAAGTCGGTGGCGCTGGAGTTCGCCACCACGCCCGTGACCTGCAACGCCATCTGCCCGGGCTGGGTGCTGACGCCGCTGGTGCAACGGCAGATCGATGCGCTGGCCGCGCGCGAGGGGCTGGATGCCGACGCGGCGGCCCGCCAGCTGCTGGGCGCCAAGCAGCCCTCCCAGGCCTTCGTGACCGTGGAGCAGGTGGCGGCGCTGGCCGGTTTCCTGGCCAGCGAGCAGGCCGCCCAGGTGCGCGGCGCACACTGGAACATGGACGGCGGCTTTGCCGCCGCCTGACCCCGCCACGCCTCGCCCTGCCCCGCCAAACCCCTTTTCATACCAACGACAGACAAACCCAACCAGGAGAGACAGATGTCCTTGAACGAAACCCATGACGCAGGCCTGCGCAGCTGGGTGGCCTCGGCCAACACCGGCGCCAGCGACTTCCCCATCCAGAACCTGCCGTTTGCGGTGTTCCGCCGCGCAGGCAGCCAGGAGGCCTGGCGCGGCGGCGTGGCCATCGGCGACCAGGTGCTGGACCTGGCGCGCGCAAGCGCCCTCAAGGCGCTGGGCGATGCCGTGCAGCCGCAGCTGGAGGCCGCTTCGCAGCAGCGCCTGAACGGCTTCATGGCCATGGGGCCGGCCGCCTGGTCGGCCCTGCGCCTGGCGCTGTCGCGCGCGCTGCGCGAAGGCGCTGCCGCACAGGCGGCACTGCAGGATTGCTTGGTGGCCCAGTCCGACGTGGAATACACGGTGCCGGCCCAGGTCGGCGACTACACGGACTTCTACACCTCGGTGCACCACGCCACCAACGTCGGCAAGCTGTTCCGCCCGGACAACCCGCTGATGGAGAACTACAAGTGGGTGCCAATTGGCTACCACGGCCGCGCCTCCAGCCTGCGCGTGTCGGGCGTGGACTTCCGCCGCCCCATGGGCCAGCTGAAGGCGCCCGACGCCGCCGCGCCCGCACTCAAGCCCTGCGCACGCCTGGACTATGAGCTGGAGATGGGCATCTACACCGGCGCCGGCAACGCCTGGGGCGAGGCGATTTCCATGGACGAGGCCGAACACCACATCTTCGGCCTGTGCCTGCTCAACGACTGGTCGGCGCGCGACATCCAGGCCTGGGAATACCAGCCGCTGGGCCCCTTCCTGTCGAAGAACTTCGCCACCACGGTCTCGCCCTGGATCGTGACGCTGGAGGCGCTGGAGCCCTATCGCACGGCGTTCACGCGGCCCGCCGCAGATCCCCAGCCCCTGCCCTACCTCAGCTCGCCCGCCAATTCCGAGCGCGGCGCGTTCGACGTGCAGCTGAGCGTGGCGCTGGAGACCGGCCGCATGCGCGCCGAAGGCCAGGCCGCCCAGCAGATCACCCACACCAGCTACCGCCACGCCTACTGGACCATGGCCCAGCTGGTGGCCCACCACAGCGTCAACGGCTGCGACCTGCAGCCCGGTGACCTGCTGGGCACGGGCACGCTGTCCGGCCCCACCTCCAGCGAGGCCGGCGCTCTGCTGGAGCTGACCGAAGGCGGCAAGAAGCCCGTGGCGCTGGCCAATGGCGAGAGCCGCACCTTCCTGCAGGATGGCGATGCCGTGATCCTGCGCGGCTGGTGCGAGAAGCCGGGCGCCGCGCGCATCGGCTTCGGCGAGTGCCGCGCCACGGTGCTGCCCGCGCGCCAGGGCTGACAGCAGCCTCCAATCGATCGGGCGCGATGGATTCGCCCGATCGATAGCCACGAATGTCGTGATTCCGACAGCCACGAGTGCATGACACAATTGCTGACATGCCCGCCCCATCGGAAGACGCCATCTCAGCACCTCCCGCCACCATCGACTTCGGAAGGCAGGCGGCCCCTGCACGGCAGGAGCCCGCCTTTGCCGAGCCCGGCACCGCCAAGAGCCCCAGCAAGCTGCCGCCCTCGATCGCCAGCGCCTTCGCCGCCGCAGCCTATGCGCTGCAGCACGGCGATGACGGCCCGGCCGCCGACGAAAGGGCGGCCCCCGGCGCAAGTTCCGGCACGAATTCCGGCACGACCAGCTTCACCGGTGGCCAGGGTGCAGGCCTGATGCCCGGCCTGTACGCCAGCCTGATTGGCGAGCCCTCGCGCGACTACTACCTGCGCCTGTTCGAGCGCTTCGATGCGCTGGGCAAGCCCCTGCCCACCTGGAACCTGGCCGCAGGCCTGTTCACCCTGCCCTGGTGCGGGCTGCGCGGGCTGTGGCAAGAGGGCGGCCTCTACGCGCTGGCCGCCGGCGGCACGGGCCTGGTCTGGGGCCTGCTGCTGCGCCCCGCGCTGGGCCTGCCCCCGGCCATAGCCCACGGCATCGATGCCATGCTGGTGCTGATGGCGATTGCCATTCCCGGCCTGGGCGCCAATGCCCTGTACTGGCACCATGTGCGCCGCCTCACCCTGCAAGCCATTGGCGAGGCCCCCAACATGGCCGCAGCGCACGAACGCCTGGCCCGCCGGGCGGCCACGCCCTTGCGCAAGCGGCTGGCCGTGGCGGCCGGTGCGGTGCTTGCCGCCGCTGCGGGTGCCGGCATCTGGGCGCTGTCGGGCACGCCACATTTCATGGCGGCACAGACCGAGGTGATTCCATCCGAAGCCATGCCGGCCGCTGCACCAGTTTCGCCAGCTGCACCAGCCGTGGCGCCAACGCCCGCCGCAGCCGTAGCTGCCGTTGAAACGCCAAGGACGGAACCGGCGCCCACACCCGCCCCCACTCCCGCACCCACGCCCCGGCCGCAAGAGCCAGTCGCCCAGGCAGAGGCGCGCCCTGATCCGCAAGCGCCCTTGCCCGCCGCCGGCAGCACCGTCTCCGGCACGGTCGAACCCATGCCCGTAGTAGCAGCTGCCGGCGCTGCGGGTGCCGTCGCGGCCACTGCAGCGGCAGCCATTCCCGTCAAGGCCGCGTTGGTGCCAGCCAGAGCACCTGCACCTGCACCAGCGTCCGTACACACAGCCACTCCAGCGCCCGCCAAGCCCTCCAAGGTGGCGGCTGAAACCAAACCAGCCAAGCCTGCCAAGCCTGCCGAACCCGTCGCAAAGGCCCCGGCACCTGCCAAGCCTGCCTCGGCGGCTCTGGAGCCGGGCAACTACTACATCAACATCGGCGTGTTCTCTGAAGCCGCCAATGCCGGGCGCGTGGTGGAGCGGCTGGAGAAAGCCAAGCTGCCCACGCTCAGCCAGACCCTGCACAGCAACAAGGGCGAGATCGTGCGCGTGCGCTCGGGCCCCTTTGCCAAGCAGCGCAGCGCCGATCAGGCGGCGGCCAGGATACGCGCCATGGGCCTGGAGGCCACGGTCTTCCACCACGCCCCTGCGGAAGGCCGCAGCGCGCGGCGGTGATGCCCTGGCAGCACCTTGGCAATGCCTTCGTGATGCCTTTGCTGCCGCCTGTTACTTCCGCATGCCAATGGCACCGCCCGAGCCCGGCTAAGGTATGCGGCGTTGTCCGAGGCGATGCGCCAGCGCCCGCCCTGATACTGTGCAGCACACACCCCCTGAATTGAGGAGACAGACCATGCCGACGATCACCACCCCAGCCCTGCACCGCCGCCTTGCCGCCCTGGCCCTGCTGGGCGCCACCACCCTGGTTGCGGGTTGCGCCGGCATGGGCAATCCCTTTGGTGGCAGCAGCAGCGGCGGTGGGGCGCAACCGGCCCCGCGCCCCGTGCAGGTCTGCAATGCGGCATCGGCCCAGTCCTTCGTGGGCAAGAGCAATACCTCGGCCACGCTGGAGGCCGCACGCAAGCAGTCGGGCGCCTACATGGCCCGCGTGCTGCGCGAAGGCCAGCCAACGACGATGGAGTTCAATCAGGAACGCCTGAACCTGGTGGTCGACGGCACAGGCCGCATCGTGGCCGTGCGCTGCGGCTGATCGCCGACCGATTGCGCGGTGGCGCTGGACGAAAAAAGGACGCCGAGGCGTCCTTTTTCAATGGTCGTTGGCCCGCTCACTCCGCCAGGAACAGCTCCTGCAGGTCGCTGAGGAAGTCAAAGCCCCGCTCCGTGGGCACCACCCGGCCCAGGTCGCGCGTGATCAGGCCCTTGGCCTGTGCTGCATCCAGCCCCTTGGCGATGGACGACAGCGGCAGGCCCGTGCGCTCCATGAAGTCCTGCAGCGCAAAGCCTTCGCGCAGGCGCAGCGCGTTGAGCATGTATTCGAAGGGCAGGTCGGCGCGGCGCACCTCGCCGTCCTGCGCCAGTGGCGCGCCGGCCAGGGCCTGGTCCATGTAGCGAGCGGGATCGCGAAAGCGCACCTGGCGCACGATGCGGTGCGCAAAGCTGAGCTTGCTGTGCGCGCCCGCGCCTATGCCCAGGTAGTCGCCGAACTGCCAGTAGTTGCGGTTGTGCCAGCACTGGTGGCCCTCGCGCGCATAGGCCGATATCTCGTAGCGCTGCATGCCTGCGGCGGCGGTGCGCGCGGTGATGCGGTCCAGCATGTCGTAGGCCAGGTCGTCCTCGGGGATAGCCGGCGGGAACTTGGCGAAATACGTATTGGGTTCGATGGTCAGGTGATAGACCGACAGGTGCGGCGGCGCGAAGGACAGGGCCACGTCCAGATCACGCGCCAGGTCCAGTTCGGTCTGGCCGGGCAGCGCGTACATCAGGTCGATGTTGAAGGTCTCGAAGCTGTCGGCCGCCTCGCGCACGGCCGCACGCGCCTGGGCGCCGTCGTGCACGCGGCCCACGGCCTGCAGGAAGCGGTCGTCGAAGCTCTGCACGCCAATGGACAGCCGCGTGACGCCGGCCGCGCGGAAGGCGCGGAAGCGGTCGGTCTCGAAGGTGCCGGGGTTGGCCTCCATGGTGATCTCGCAATCGGCCTCCATGCGCAGGCGCGCGCGGATGGCGGCCAGCAGCCGGTCGATGGCCTCGGGCGAGAACAGGCTGGGCGTGCCGCCGCCGATGAAGATGCTGTGCACGGTGCGGCCCCAGATCAGCGGCAGCGCGCTCTCCAGGTCGGCGACCAGGGCGTCGACGTAGCGGTCTTCGGGCAGCTCGGGGCCGTCGCGGCCGTGCTCGTGCGAGTTGAAGTCGCAGTACGGGCACTTGCGAATGCACCAGGGCAGGTGCACATACAGCGACAGCGGCGGCAGGCTGCCGAGCTGCAGCGTGCCGGGGCGCATGTAGTGCTGGATGTCGCGCTGCACGGCGGCCTGGGCGCCGGAGGCCGAATCCTGGGGCTGGATGGGAATCATCGCACCCAGCGCTCGCGCACGAGTTCGATCATCTGCAGCGTGGCGCGGCCGCGGTGGCTATGCGCGTGCTTCACGGCCGGGTCCATCTCGGCGAAGGTCTGGCCCAGCTCGGGGATGTACATCACGGGGTCGAAGCCGAAGCCCTGCGTGCCACGGCGCTCGGTGGTGATCTCGCCGAGCACGCGGCCCATGGCGATCAGCGGTTCGGGATCCTTTGCGCTGCGCACGCCCACCAGGGTGCTGACCATGGCGGCGCGGCGGTCGGCCACGCCCTGCATCTGCTCCAGCAGAGCGCGCACGTTGTTGTCGTCGCTTTTCTCGTAGCCGAACTGCGTGCAGTAGTAGGCCGTGTCCACGCCCGGCAGGCCGCCGAAGTGCGAGACGCACATGCCGGCGTCGTCGGCAATGGCGGGCAGGCCGGTGCGCTCGGCTGCGAAACGGGCCTTGGCCAGCGCGTTCTCCACAAAGGTGCAATGCGGCTCGGGCGCCTCGCCCTCGAACAGGTCGCCCTGGCGAATCAGTTCAACGCCCAGCGGGGCGAACATGGCTTGCAGCTCGGCGAGCTTGCCGCGGTTGTTGGAGGCCAACACAATCTTCATCGTAGAAATCCAGTCGGGCGCCCGTGCGCCCTTTGTCGTCAATAGGTTCGGTAGTCCATGCGCGCCAACGGCACCGCTGCCGCGGGCCGGCAGCGGCGGTCAGCGCTTGAACTGGCGCTCGGCCGAGCGGCGTATCGCTTCGTTGATCTCGGCGATGGAGCGCTCGATGGCCGCGTCGTCGAGCTCATCTTCCAGGTCTTCGATTGCCCCGCCCTGGATCGTGGATTCAAACGCGTCGTTCTCGATGTCCTGGGTGGAGATGCCCATGGTGGACTCGAAGGCGTCTGGCGTCTCCCACTCCATGGCAATGGCCGTGACGTTGTCGCTGGCATCGCCCGCATTGCGCAGCGCCGTATCGACCAGCTGGGGAATGGCCTGGGACACGGTGCGGCCGTGCAGGGTGCGCAGCAGGTGCCCTTCGTCCACGCTGCCCCACAGGCCGTCGGAGCACAGCAGCAGCTTGTCGCCCTGCTCCAGCCGGCGCGGCTCGGTCACGTCGTAGATGGGCTTGGACGGAGAGCCCAGGCAGGTGAACAGCACGTTGCGGCTCGATGTCTTGAGCTGCGCGGCGATCTCGCCCATCTCCAGATAGGAGTGATCGCGCGTGCGCACCAGCAGCTCGCCGCCGCGCACCAGGTACAGGCGCGAGTCGCCGCAATGGATCCAGGTGATCTTGCCCTTCTGGATGACGGCGGCGACCAGCGTGGTGCGCGGCGTGTCGATCATTCCCTTGGCGCTGGCATAGCGCAGGATCTGCCGGTGCGCGTGCAGCAGCGCATCGACCAGAAAGCCCTGCGGATCTTCGAGCAGCGGCTTGGCCTGGCGCTGGAAATGCACGGACATCACCTGCAGCGCCAGCTGCGCGGCGACCTCGCCTTCGGGATGGCCGCCCATGCCGTCGGCCAGCACGAAGAGCACGGCTTCCCGCGTGTAGCAGTAACCCATGCGGTCTTCATTGAGCGCACGGCCGCCGCGGCGGCTCAGCTGGAATACCGAAAACCTCATGGCTTGCGCTCCTGGCCCACGGCTGGCAGGCCTGCTGCGCCGCTGATCTTTTGCATGTTCTTCTTGGCGTCGGTCACCAGCGTGTCCAGCTGCAGGCGCATGCGCTCGGAGACGCTGAGCTTGGTGTAGCGACGCTCGCCTTCGCGGCTCAATTCCTTTTGCAGCGCAAAAACCGACTGCGGACGCGATCCCGGGTCCACGGCCATGCACCACTCGACCACCTCGATGAGATTGTCCGAATACACGCCGCGCAGCTTGGTCAGCGCCAGCGTGAGCCGGTCCTTGTCCTGACGCTGCGGCGCCTCGTTGGGCGGAAATCCCTGCATGCAGGCATAGATGCAGGCGCCGATGGCGTAGATGTCGGTCCAGGGACCCAGCGATGCGTCGCGGCGGTACATCTCGGGCGCGGCAAAGCCCGGCGTGTACATGGGGCGGATGAAGTTGCCTTCCTTGGACAGCACCTCGCGCGCCGCGCCGAAGTCGATCATCACGGCACGGTCGTCATTGGTGATGAAGATGTTGGCCGGCTTGATGTCCAGGTGCAGCATCTTGTGCTGGTGCACGATGCGCAGGCCGCGCAGCACCTCGTCGAACAGCGAGCGAATGGTCGATTCGCGGAACACCTTCTCGGCCTTGAGCTCGCGCGCGGTGACAACGAAGTCCTGCAGGGTGGCACCCTCCAGGTAGTTCATCACCATGTAGACGGTTTCGTTCTCGCGAAAGAAGTTGAGCACGCTGACCACGGAAGCGTGCGAGATCTGCGCCAGTGAACGCCCTTCCTCGAAGAAGCTCTTGAGGCCCAGGCGGTACAGCGAAAGTTTTTCGGGCGCCACGGCGGGCTGCAGCTCTCCGGGGGCACGGGTGGCCAGCGAGGCGGGCAGGTATTCCTTGATCGCCACCTGCTTGCCCTCTGCATCCAAGGCCAGGTAAACGACGCCGAAACCGCCGGAAGCAAGCCTGCGCACCACCCGATAGCCGCCGATCGTGCTGCCTGGCGGCAATGGCGCCGGCTTGATCTTGGAAGACATTTTTCTCCGGTGAGTCTCAGGGATGGGGCGAAACCCGGATAATCGGGTAATTGCAAGCATCCATCAAAAGTCCAATGCCAGTTTACAGCATGACCGGATACGCCAGTGCCCAGCACGGCGCGTCCGAAGAAGATGGTGGAGCGTCGGGCCGCAACAGCCGGCTCGGTCTGGAGATCCGCTCGGTCAACAGCCGCTTCCTGGATCTTTCGTTCCGCCTGCCCGACGAACTGCGCGCGCATGAGCCAGCCTTGCGGGCCCTTTTGACCGCCCGCCTCAAGCGCGGCAAGGTCGAGGTGCGCGCCGCCATCGACAACGACGACGGCAACTCCCTGCCCGACCCCTCCACCGCCATGCTGCAGCGCCTGGCCATGCTCCAGGACACTGTCCAGTCCTGGCTGCCCGACGCCCGCAGCCTGTCCGTCTCCGACGCCCTGCGCCTGGCCAGCGGCAGCGGCAACTCGGCCGTTGACTGGAGCAGCGTGCTGCCCACGCTGGCAGAGCAGGCCCTGACCGAACTGCTGGAGGCCCGCGCCCGCGAAGGCAAGCGCCTGGCCACCATGCTGCTGGACCGCATCGCGCAGCTGCGCAAGCTCGCGGCAGATGCCACGCCCCTGGTGCCCCAGCTCGTGGAGCAGCAGCGCCTGCGCTTCATGGAGCGCTGGAAGGAAGCGATGGCCCTGGCCGAAGGCGCCGTGGCGCCCGAAGCCGCCCAGGACCGCGCCCTGACCGAGGCCACCGCCTTTGCCATCCGCATCGACGTGGCCGAGGAAGTCACCCGCCTGGACTCGCACCTGGACGAGATCCAGAGCCTGCTCAAGAAGGGCGGCGAGATCGGCAAGCGCCTGGACTTCCTGATCCAGGAACTGCACCGCGAAGCCAATACGCTGGGCTCCAAGTCCGCCACGCTGGAGCTGACCCGCATCAGCGTGGACATGAAGGTGCTGATCGAGCAGATGCGCGAGCAGGTGCAGAACATCGAATAAGCCCAACACAGATGCCCATGCGTGAACACACTGCGCAAAATTCCATGGATTACCCCGGAAACCTCTTTGTCGTCTCGGCCCCCAGCGGGGCCGGCAAGTCCAGCCTGGTGCGTGCGCTGCGCGAGTTCGATGCGCGCGTCTCCCCTTCCGTCTCCCACACCACGCGCGCGCCGCGTGGCCAGGAAAAGCACGGCCGCGAGTACTACTTCGTCTCCGACCAGGAGTTCGACGCCATGGTGTCGAACAACGCCTTCGTCGAATGGGCGAACGTGCACAGCCGCCGCTACGGCACGGCCAAGAAGGCTCTGGAAGAGCGTATCCAGGTCGGCACCGACGTGCTGCTGGAGATCGACTACCAGGGCGCACTGCAGGTCAAGCAAGCGTTTCCGAACGCCGTGCTGATCTTCATCCTGCCGCCCAGCTGGGACGAGCTGCGTGCCCGCCTGGAAAACCGGGGCGAGGACGCGCCCGAGGTGATCGAGCTGCGCCTGAAGAACGCGGCCGAGGAGATGGCCCAGGTGGCGAAATTCGACTTCGTTATAATCAACGAATTGTTCGAGAGCGCACTGTTTGATCTCAAGACGATCATCCACGCCCAGCGCCTCAAGTATGCGGCTCAGCGCAGCCGCCGCGCAGAGACCTTCGAGTCTCTCAATATTTCTGAACCCAACTGACGTTTCCCGGAGATCCTGATGGCACGCATCACTGTTGAAGACTGCCTGGAGCAGATCCCTAACCGCTTCCAGCTCGTGTTGGCCGCCACTTACCGCGCACGCATGCTGAGCCAGGGTCACACGCCCAAGATCGAAACCAAGAACAAGCCCGGCGTCACCGCGCTGCGCGAGATCGCCGAAGGCAAGGTCGGCATCGAGATGCTGAAGAAGGTTCCGGGCTGATTTGCTGCAAAGCAACACAATGGCCCCACAAAGAGCACCGCACAGCGGTGCTTTTTTTACATGAAGCCTGCACAAACCAGCATGCACGCTACATTTAAGTCATGAAAGCGGCCTTGACTTCGTTCACAGCCCCCTCTGATCCCGTACCGCCACCCCGGCCCGAGCGCATGTCTGCAGAGCAGGCAACCGCCGTGTCGGCCAATGCCTTTGCCGGACTGATGGAGCACCTGGGATACCTGGATGCCACCAGCATCGAGCAGGTGCGCGAAGCCTATGCCTTCGCCGACCAGGCCCACAGCGACCAGTGGCGCAGCAGCGGCGAACCCTATATCACCCATCCCATCGCGGTCACGGCGCTGTGCGCGAGCTGGAAGCTCGACGCCCCGGCCCTGATGGCCGCGCTGCTGCACGATGCGATGGAAGACTGCGGCGTCACCAAGGCCGATCTCGCCCAGCGCTTCGGCCAGGACGTGGCCGAGCTGGTCGACGGCCTCACGAAGCTGGACAAGCTGCAGTTCAACACGCGCGAAGAGAACCAGGCGGAATCCTTCCGCAAGATGCTGCTGGCCATGGCGCGCGATGTGCGCGTGATCCTGATCAAGCTGGCCGACCGCACCCACAACATGCGCACCATGGGCGACATGCCGCGCAGCAAGTGGGGCCGCATCTCGTCGGAAACACTGGAGATCTACGCACCCATCGCCCACCGCCTGGGGCTGAACCAGACCTACCGCGAGCTGCAGGACCTGGCCTTCCGCCACCTGCATCCCTGGCGCTACGCCACGCTGGAAAAAGCCATCGCCCGCTCGCGCAAGCGACGCCGCGATCTGGTCCAGCGCGTGCAGGACGAGGTCAATGCCGAGTTCGCCGGCGCGGGGCTGCAGGCCCGCCTTGCCGGCCGTGAAAGCACGCTGTATTCGCTCTATCTGCGCATGGAGAAGAACCAGCTGAGCTTTGCCAAGGTGACGGACATCTACGGCTTTCGCATCATCTTGCCGCGCGTTATCGATTGCTACACGGCGCTGGGCGTGCTGCACCAGATGTACAAGCCCATGCCGGGCCGCTTCAAGGACTACATCGCCATTGCCAAGAACAATGGCTACCAGTCGCTGCACACCACGCTGGTGGGCCCCTCGGGCGTGAACATCGAGTTCCAGATCCGCACCGAGGAAATGCACATCGTCGCCGAGGCCGGCGTGGCCGCCCATTGGCTCTACAAGGCCCAGCCCGGCCACGATTCCGAGCAGCTGGGCACGCAGTGGCTCCAATCGCTGCTGGACATCCAGAACGAGACGCGCGATGCCGCCGAGTTCTGGGACCACGTCAAGGTGGACCTGTTCCCCGACGCCGTCTACGTGTTCACGCCCAAGAGCGAGATCATGGCCATGCCGCGCGGCGCCACCGTGGTGGACTTCGCCTATGCGATCCACAGCAAGGTCGGCAACCACATGACCGCCGCGCGCATCAACAACGAGGAAGTGCCGCTGCGCACCGAACTCAAGAGCGGCGACGTGGTGCAGATCGTCACCTCCGAAGACGCCACGCCCAACCCGGCCTGGCTGGGCTTCGTCAAGACCGGCCGCGCGCGCTCCAAGATCCGCCATTACCTGAAGTCGGCCGCGCAAAGCGAATCGGCACGCCTGGGCGAGAACCTGCTGGCCCAGGCCATGCGCGCCGAAGGCATGGACGCCGTGCCGCCGGCCGATGAAGCCAACCAGGCGCTGTGGGACGAAGTGCTGCGCATGGCAGGCAGCCGCAGCCGCGCCGACCTGATGGTGGACATCGGCATGGGCCGGCGCATTGCGTCGCTGGTGGCCTCGCGCCTGACGGCGCTGATGGCGCGCCACGGCCACCGGCCCGACGCCCTGCTGCTCACGCGCGAACGCTTCAATGCCAGCAACCGGCCCTTCCAGGGCGCCGTGCTGCTGGACGGCTCCAACCAAGGCTCCATCCACTACGCGCAGTGCTGCCGGCCCGTGCCGGGCGACGCCATCGTGGGCTATCTGGGCAGCGGCGAAGGCCTGATCGTGCACCACGCGCAATGCAAGATCGCACAGCGCCTGCAGGAAAAGGACAGCGACCGCTTCATCGTCGTGGAATGGGCAGATGACATCGATGCCGCGCGCCTTTTCGAGGCCCGCATCGTCGTCACCGTCAACAACGGCAAGGGCGTGCTCGCCCGCGTGGCAGCCGAGCTGGCCGGCGCCGAAGTGGACATCCTGCGCGTGGACATGGCCGACGAGGCCGCCATGAGCACCACGGACCTGTGCTTCGTGATCTCGGTGCACGACAACCAGCAGGTGGAGTCCGCGCTGCGCAACCTGCGCCGCGTGCATTCGGTGGTGCGCGCATCGCGCGTCATTCCCTGACCCCGGCCCTGCGGGCCGGTCTCGTCTCTACAGGTCCTGCACCAGTTGCTGAAGCAGCTGGCCGCAGTCGTGCTCGAACTTGCAGGCCAGCAGATCTTCGGCCCGCATGCGGCCCTGGTTGACCGCCACCACCGGCTTGCCCTGGGCCACGGCCTCGTGCACGAAGCGCAGGCCCGAATACACCATCAGCGACGAGCCCACGACCAGCAGGCCCTGCGCATGCCCGAGCGCGGCCCGCACCGCCGCCACGCGCTCGCGCGGCACGCCCTCGCCGTAGAACACCACATCGGGCTTGAGCACGCCGCCGCAGTGCGGGCAGGCCGGCACGTCGAAGCGGCTGAAGTCGCGCCCCTCCAGGTCGGCATCGCCATCGGGCGCGGCCTGGGCGCTCAGGCCGGCCCAGCCGGGGTTGCGCTGCAGCAGCATGGCCTGCAGCGCGGCGCGCTCCATGCCGGCGCCACAACCCATGCAGCGCACGGCGGCAATGCGGCCGTGCAGGTCGATGACACCCTCGCTGCCTGCTGCCGTATGCAGGCCGTCCACGTTCTGGGTGACCAGGCCGGCCATCCATCCGCGCTGCTGCAGCAGCGCCAGCGCCTCATGGGCCGGGCCGGGCCGGGCCTGCGCCATCACGGGCCAGCCCAGCAGGCTGCGCGCCCAATAGCGCTGGCGCGTGGCATGGCTGCCCATGAAGGCCTGCAGCGTCACGGGCTGGGGCCGCTTCCACTGCCCCGCCGCATCGCGGTAGTCCGGAATGCCCGAGCCTGTGCTGCAACCTGCGCCCGTCAGCACCAGCCAGCGCTGGCCAGGGCGCAGCAGGGCACGCAGCGCCTGCGCGGCATCCTGCACAGGCGGGGACAGGGAGGGCGATGGTGCAGCAGTCATGGGAGCACAGCATAGCGATCCATGGATGGCTTGGTGCGGAAACACCGTGTTGCATTCAGCGCCAGGGCGCAGCGGAGACAATGGCTGCATGCCCCACGCACATGCCACCGCCCCCGTCCCCAGCAACGCCAACGGCCCCCACATGCTGACCCGCGCCGGACTGGCCACCGCCCTGACTGCCGCTCTGCTGGCCGGCTGCGCCTCCCGACCTGCGCCCACGCCAGTGCCAGCGCCAGCTTCCGCTGCGGCGACTTCCATGGCTGCGGCCGCCCCTGCCGCGGCGGCACAGGCCGGCCCGGCCGCAGCGCCTGCTGCCGAGGCAAGCGGCGCGCAAGAGGCGTCCCAGCAGGCCGAGGCCGCCAGCTTCGAGGCCTGGAAGCGGGACTTTGCGCGCAAGGCGCTGGAGGCCGGCATCTCCGCCAAGACCGTGAGCAGCGCGCTGGAGCCGGCCCGGCTGCAGCGGCGCGCGGTGCAGCTGGACCGCTCGCAGCCCGAGTTCACGCGCACGCCCTGGCAGTACCTGGACAGCGCCGTCTCGGCCCAGCGCATTGCCCAGGGCCGTGCCAAGCTGCGCGAAGCGGCTGCACCGCTGCAGGCGGCCAGCCAGCGCCATGGCGTGCCGGCCGAGGTGATCGCCGCCATCTGGGGCATGGAAAGCAATTACGGCAACAACTTCGGCAACTTCCCCACCGTCGATGCGCTGGCCACCCTGGCCTTCGACGGCCGGCGCGCGGCCTGGGCTCAGAAGGAGTTGCTGGCCGCCCTGCGCATCATCGACAACGGCGACATCGACGCGGCCCACATGATCGGCTCCTGGGCCGGCGCCATGGGCCATACGCAGTTCCTGCCCTCGGTCTTCCTGGCCTATGCGGTGGATGCCGATGGCGATGGCCGCCGTGACATCTGGGGCAGCCTGCCCGATGTGACGGCCTCCACGGCGAACTACCTGGCCCATTCGGGCTGGAAGACGGGCGAGCCCTGGGGCGTGGAAGTGCGCCTGCCGGCAGGCTTTGACCATGCACGCGCCGAGACCAGCGTGCGCCAGGACAGCGCGCAATGGGCGGCCGAGGGCGTGCAGGCCGTGGACGGCTCCGCCCTGCCCGCCATGGCCGAAGCCAGCGTGATCGCACCGGCCGGCGCGCGCGGCCCGGCCTTCATGGTGGGCGCCAACTTCCGCACCATCCTGCGCTACAACAACTCCGTGAATTACGCGCTGGGCGTGGGCCTGCTGTCGCAGCAGCTGGCCGGTGGCCCGGGCGTGCAGGCGGCCTGGCCGCGCGATCTGGCCCCGCTGTCGCGCGAGCAGTTGCGCGCCTTGCAGGCCGCGCTCAACGACCGGGGATTTTCAGCCGGCACGGCCGATGGCGTGATGGGCCCGGCCACGCGCGCGGGCCTGCGCCAGTTCCAGCAAAGCCAGGGCCTGGTGGCCGATGGCTATCCCACGCTGGAGCTGCTGCAGAAACTGCAGCCCTGAACGCTCTCACCCGGCGGCGCTGCCCGGCTCCGGGTAGGTGACTTCCAGCACTTCCAGCGTGCGCACACCTGCGGGTGTGGGCAGGGCCACCTCGTCGCCCACACGGGCCTTGAGCAGGGCGCGCGAGACGGGTGCGATCCAGCTGACCTGCTGGCGTGCGCTGTCGGCCTCGTCGATGCCCATGATGGTGATGGTGCGCTCCTCGCCCTCGTCATCGACATAGGTGACGGTCGCGCCGAAGTAGATCTGCTCGCTGCCGGCATGCACGGAGGGATCGACCACCTCGGCGATCTCCAGCCGCTTGGTCAGGAAGCGGATGCGCCGGTCGATCTCGCGCAGGCGCTTCTTGCCGTACAGATAGTCGCCGTTCTCGGAGCGGTCGCCATTGCTGGCCGCCCAGTGCACGATCTCCACGATGCGCGGGCGCTCGTTGTCGATCAGGTCCAGCAGCTCCGTCTTCAGCCGCTCGAAGCCCTGGGGCGTGATGTAGTTCTTGCCGCCCGGCGGCAAGGGCGGCAGGCCGACTTCATCATCGTCGTCGCCGTCGGATTCCTTGGTGAAAGCCTTGCTCATAGGGAGCCGATCTTCACACAGATCACCGCAGCAGGCGAAGACGCCGCACAAACCTCGACACCAACTGAGCACAAACGAAAAAGCCTCAGAACTTTGCAGTTCTGAGGCTTGTCGTTTTGGTGCGGCTGGCAGGAATCGAACCCACGACCCCTTGGTTCGTAGCCAAGTACTCTATCCAGCTGAGCTACAGCCGCCAATCTTCGAATTATAGCGTGCTTTTTGAACGCCTACGGAAAACCATGAAAATATCGAAAAATAACCGTTGACCAGCGCCTGAACCATGGCCACGGCCTCCGTGCGGGCGCCTGAAACGAAAAAGCCTCAGAACTTTGCAGTTCTGAGGCTTGTCGTTTTGGTGCGGCTGGCAGGAATCGAACCCACGACCCCTTGGTTCGTAGCCAAGTACTCTATCCAGCTGAGCTACAGCCGCCAAGACAACGATTGTATATCAATTTCCGGCCTCTCCGCAAAAATTGCAACCATCGCAAACTCCGGGCCCCGTGGCGCACCGGCTGGCCTATATTGGCCGGTCGCGGATGCAGGCCCTGCCCTGCACCTGCGCGGGAGACAAACACAGCGAGCGGCCCGCCGCAGCGGCGGGAACGACAAGACATGACAGACAAGCGCGCGGCCACGCAGCCGCAACCGCCCGAGGGCGCCATGTGGGGGCAGCTGTTTCGCCGCAGCGCCCGCCCCTCCCTGAGCCTGCAGGGCCAGATCCGCGAGATGCTGGTCGATGCCATCCTCTCGGGCATCCTCGCACCCGGCGAATCCATTCCCTCCAGCCGCGAGCTGGCGCGCCACCTGGGCGTGGCACGCATCACCGTGGTGCTGGCCTACCAGCAGCTGGCCGAGGAAGCCTTTTTGCTGAGCCGCCAGCGCAAGGGCCACTTCATCCATCCCGACGTACTCAAGGGGCGCACGCCGGGCGGCGCTGCGGCCAGCAGCACCCCTGGCGAAGGCCGCCGCACCGACTGGTCGCGGCGCCTGTGGCTGCTGCCCAGCCAGCAGCGCAGCATCGTCAAGGAAGAGGACTGGCAGCGCTACCCCTATCCCTTCCTGTACGGCCAGTTCGACAAGGAGCTGTTTCCCACGGCCGCCTGGCGCGAATGCTGCCTCAAGGCCCTGGGCGTGCTGGACATACGCCAGTGGGCGCCCGACCAGATCGCGCGCGACGACGAGATGCTGATCCAGCAGGTGCAGACCAAGATCCTGCCGCGCCGCGGCGTCTGGGCCTCGGCCGACGAGCTGATCATCACCGTGGGTGCGCAGCACGCCCTCTACATGGTGGCCGACCTGCTGATGCGCGAGGGCACGGCCGTGGGCATCGAGGAGCCCGGCTACCCCGATGCGCGCAACATCTTCAGCAGCCGCACCTCCCAGGTCATCCCGCTGCCGGTGGACGGCCAGGGCCTGCCGGTCACGCCGCTGCTGCGCCAGCTGGACTACCTCTACGTGACGCCCAGCCACCAGTGCCCCACGGGCGTGACCATGCCGCTGGCCCGGCGCGAGGCGCTGCTGGAGATGGCCGAGGCGCACGACATCATCCTCATCGAGGACGACTACGAGAGCGAGAGCAGCTTCGACGGCCAGCCCATTCCGGCGCTCAAGAGCCTGGACCGCAGCAACCGCGTGATCTACGTGGGCAGCCTGTCCAAGAGCCTGGCGCCGGGCCTGCGCGTGGGATACATCGTGGCCGCACCAGAGCTGATACGCGAGCTGCGTGCACTGCGCCGGCTCATGATCCGCCACCCCGCCACCTTCGTGCAGCGCACGCTGGCCATGTTCATCTCCCTGGGCCACTACGAGGCCCAGCAGCGGCGCCTGGCCCAGGCGCAGAAGGAGCGGCACGCAGCCCTCACGGCCGCCATGGCCGAGCATGCGCCCGGCTGCCGCATCACGCCCGTGCGCGGCGGCGGCTCGTGCTGGGTGCAACTGCCCGACCACATTCCTGTCGAAGCCCTGGCGCAGCGCGCCGCCGCGCACGGCGTGCTCATCGAGCCCGGCGATGTGTTCTTCGCACGCCCGGGCACGCCCGGCAGCTACATGCGCATGGGCTACCAATCCATACCCGCCAACGACATCGGCCAGGGCGTGAAGGCCCTGGCCGATGCGATCCGTGAGGAGCAGCAGTAACGCAAGGAATGGCCGGGACCGGCCCTGCCGGTCCCGTCGCCCCTGGGTCAGTACTTCTGCGGCTCGGGCCGCGCAGCCTCGGACAGCGATGTCACCACGGGCGCCACGCCGCGCTGCAGGAACTGCCGCACGGCGTAGGCCAGCAGCAAAATGCACAGGCTGGCCACGCCCAGCGCCAGCGGCGTGCGCTGCTCGGGGATGAAGGCCATGGCGATGACGATGGACAGCATGCCGAAGATGGCGAACCAGGTCAGGTACGGATAGCACCACATGCGCACCTTGAGCTGGTGGGGCGCCTCGCGCTCCAGCCGGGCGCGCAGGCGCAGCTGCGAGATGGCGATCAGGATGTAGACGAAGATCGCCACCGTGCCGTAGGAGTTGACCAGGAAGGCGAACACCTTGTCGGGCGACACATAGGACATCACCACGGCGCCGTAGCCGAACAGCGTGGCCACCAGGATGGCCCGCGTGGGCACGCCATTGCGGCTGACCTTGGCCAGCGCCTGGGGCGCGTCGCCGCGCCGCGTCAGCGCGAACAGCATGCGAGATGACGCATACAGCCCCGAGTTGAGCGCCGACAGCACGGCCGTCAGCACGATGGCATTCATGATCTGCGCGGCGGCCGGCACGCCCATGGTGTTGAGCGCGCTGACATACGGCGTGGCAATGCCGCCCGCATTCCAGGGCACCAGGCAGGCCACCAGGAAGATGGAGCCCACATAGAACACCAGCACGCGCGTGATCACCGAGTTGGTCGCCTTGGCCACGGCCTTCTGCGGCTCGGCCGTCTCGGCGGCGGCAATGGTCACGATCTCGGCGCCGAAGTAAAAGCCCGTGGCCGCCACCGCCCCGGTCAGCACGGGCACGATGCCGTTGGGCATGAAGCCGCCGTTGCCGGTGAGGTTGCCGAAGTGCATGCCCTGCGAGGCGGGCGTCAGGCCCAGCACGTAGACGCCGGCCACGAACAGGAAGACCACGATGGCCGCCACCTTGATGGAGGCGAACCAGAACTCGAACTCGCCAAAGGACTTGACCGACACCAGGTTGGTCAGCGTCAGCATCACCAGCAGCACCAGGCTGATGCTCCAGTTGGGCACATCGGGCAGCCAGTAGCGCACCAGGTCGGCTCCGGCCACGGCCTCCAGCGCCACGACGATGACCCAGAAGTACCAGTACATCCAGCCCGTCAGAAAGCCTGCCAGCCGGCCCACGCCGGGGCGGTCGCGCCAGGCCTCGCGCGCAAACTCGTAGAACGATCCTCCCCCGGGCATGGAGCAGGCCAGCTCGCCCAGCATGCGCATGACCAGGACCACGAGCAGGCCCGTGATGAGGAAGGAAAGAATCGCGGCCGGCCCGGCCGACTTGATGACGACGCCGCTGCCCACGAACAGCCCGGCGCCGATGACGCCACCGAGGGCGATCATGGTCATGTGGCGTTCCTTGAGCCCGTGCGAAAGCCCCGGTGAAGAGGCGTGCTGATTTCCGATCATGTCTTGTCTCCTGTTTTATTCAGGCGCCACGGCTGATGCTCTGTTGTGGTGGCTGCGCAGGTGCGCGCCTTGCCGTGGCGTATCCGGTGTTCCCGGTGGCACGGGGCCGCAAGGCCCCGCGCCGTCAGGCGGCCGCCACCGGCGGGCGGTCCTTGCGGAAGGCGTTCTTCACGGCGATCTTTCCGTCCTTGAAGGTGAAGACATCCACCATGCGCGCTTCCACGCGCAGGCCGTCGGCCTTGGTGCCCTTGAAGGTGCTCTCGGACACGCCACGGTCGCCCTGCACGAAGTGGTCTCCATCGAGCCAGGCCGCATCGGGAAAGGCCTGCCAGGCCATCTGGAAGCCCTCGCGCACGGCTTGGCGGCCGATGAAGCTGCGGCCCATGAGGTCGGGGCCGGCCACGGCGTGGAACTCGCATTCATCGGCCATGAAGCCCATCAGGGCCTCGATGTCGTGGCGGTTCCAGGCCTCGGCGAAGCGGGCCAGGAACTGTGCGTCGGGAGGGTTGGTGTCTGCGCTCATGCTGTCTCCTTGTCTGTGGTGGGTCCCACGGCGCCGGGCCCGGGCAGGGCTGCCGCGCCGCGTCATCGAAATGTCGATGGGCCATGGTAGGTAGCAGGCACACGGACCCGTTAGAACCAGATGCCATCAATCGTTAGGTCCAGGCGCGCGCACCGGCCGCCACTGGCTCTATCGAAAGCTGGGCTGTGGCGCTAACTGGCTCCATGGCCTGCTGGCTATGCTGATTCCATCGTCGGTGCACCGCCTTGCAGGGCTCGCCGGCACTGGCCCCATTCCACCGAATCCATAGCAAAAAGCGGCAGATCCCAAGCCGCCGCACCAGGAGACATCCGCCATGAAAGCCGAGGACATCCGCCCCAGCCACCTGCGTCCCTACGACCCTCAGTACGACCCGCTGGTGGCCGCCAACCCGGGCCACGGCACGGGCTATGCGCCCACTTACTGGGTCGGCACGGCGGGACGCCCGCCAGACGATGACGGCCCGGTCACCGGCGACATGGACGTGGACGTGGCCATCGTCGGCTCGGGCTTCACGGGCCTGGCCACGGCCCTGTTCCTGGCGCGCGAACACGGCATCCGCGCCGTGGTGCTGGACGCCAACCAGACCGCCTGGGGTTGCACCAGCCGCAACGGCGGCCAGGGGCAGAACGCCAGCGGGCGCCTGTACCGCTCGCAATGGATCGCACGCTGGGGCAAGGACGTGGCGCTCAAGCTCGACGCCGAGATCCGCGAGGGCTTCCAGACCTTCAAGGACCTGGTGGCCGAATTCCCCGAGTGCGAGCCCCAGCCCGGCGGCCACCTCTACATCGCCCACCGCGAAAAGAAACTCGACTTCCTGCGCAACGAGACCCAGATCATGCGCGAGGTCTTCGGCTACGACGCCCGCATGCTCAGCCCCGAGGAGCTGCGCCGCGACTATGTGAACGATGCCGACAGCCACGGCGCCATGCACGAGCCCGACGGCATCGGCGTGCACCCGCTCAAGCTGGCCTTCGGCTACCTGCGCAAGGCGCGGGAGCTGGGCGTCAAGGTGCACCCGGCCAGCCCGGTGCTGGGCGTCGAGACGCGCAACGGCGTGCACCACCTGCGCACGCCCGGCGGCACCGTGCGGGCGCGCGCCGTGGGCTTTGCCACGGGCGGCTACACCAGCAACGCCCTGCATGGCAGCCTGCGCTCCAAGATCATGCCCATCCTCTCGAACTCGCTGGTCACGCGGCCGCTGACCGAGCAGGAACTGGAGGCCACGGGCTTCAAGACCACCCAGGTCATCACCGACACGCGCACGCTGCGCTTTTACTACCGCCGCCTGCCCGACAACCGCGTGCAGATCGGCAGCCGCAGCGCCGTCACGGGTGCCGATGCGCCCAACCCCATCCACATGGCCAAGCTGGTGGACGGCCTGCACCGCAAGTTCCCGGCGCTCAAGGGCATCACCATCGACTACTCCTGGTGGGGCTGGGTCGATGTGAGCCACGACATGATGCCGCGCGTCTTCCAGCCCGACCCGGGCCAGAGCATCTTCTACGCCGTGGGCTATGGCGGCAACGGCGTCTCCTTCTCGGCCCACGCGGGCCGTCGCATGGCCGAGCGCATCGCGGGGCGCCAGAGCAAGACCTTCGAGCTGCCCATCTACAACTCGGAGCTGGAGTATCCGAACGTCTTCAACATGGTGCGCTCGCCCGCGTTTGCGCCGTTTCGCCGGCTGGGGCAGCGGTTCCTGTACCACTGGTACTACATGCGCGACGAAAAGCTCTGAACCCCAACCGATTGCTGCTTGGGCCGGCCTCCTGCAGGGGGCCGGCCTTTTTTTTTCAGCAGCGCCGGGGGCAGCCACCTGCTACCGGTTCCGCATCCAGTCGGCCGTGTTCATGAAGCTGGCCTTGAGGCGCACGCGCAAATCCTCGGGCACGCCGGTCTCGCCCATGGCCTGGTCCATGCAGGCCACCCACTGGTCGCGTTCCAGGATGCCGATGGAAAACGGCATGTGGCGCATGCGCAGTCGCGGATGGCCGAAGCGTTCCTGGTAATGGTCAGGGCCGCCCAGCCAGCCGCACAGGAACCAGAACAGCTTCTGGCGCGCGTCGGCCAGCGTGCTGCCATGGGCGGCACGCAGTTCGGCATAGCCGGGCTCCAGGTCCATGAGATCGTAGAAACGGTCCACCAGGGCCTGCACCCTGGGCTCGCCGCCGATCCATTCATAGGGGGTCTGGGGGGCGTTGTTTTGGGATTCCTCTGACATGGCGAAAAGCGGCTGGCGGCTGAGTGAAACCCGCGATTGTCAGGCATGTGCCATGTCCGTGCCCGTACCGGTATCCGTGGGGGCCCCGGCACGCAGGAACCCGTACACCGCCAGCGCCGTGAGCACCGTGATGCCTGCCAGCACATCCAGCAAGATGCCAAAGGCCTGGCCATAGGCCGCCAGCACGGCGGGTGCAGACAGGCCGGGCAGCAGGGCCATGGCCTCGGCGATGTTCCCCGTCACCAGCAACTGCGCCGCGCGGCCGGTGGCATGCACCGCCTGGGGCGCCTGAGCTGCAAGTGCCGACAGACGCCATGCCAGCAATGCAGCCAGCCCCGCGCCCACCAGCGCCAGCGCCATGCCCTCGCCCGCCACGCGCACCGTGCTGAAAATGCCCGTGGCCATGCCCGCGCGCTCGCTGGGCACCACGCTCACGGCCAGGCCATCCATCAAACCCCAGGGCAGCCCGATGCCCAGGCCGACCAACACCAGCGGCGCCGCCATCTGCGCAAAGGCCGTGCCCGGCGCGCACCCGCCCAGCCACAGCAGGCCCGCAGCGCACACCAGCAACCCCGCCAGGCACAGCAGCGCGGCCGAAACCCAGCGCGTGAGCCAGCCCGCCAGCAACGGCACGAACAGCATGGGCAGGGACAGCACAAACATCAGCTGCCCCGCCTGCAGCGGCGCCATGCCCTCCACGCCGATGAAGCGCACCGGCAGCAGCACCAGCAGCACCACGAAGGCATAGGCCGGCGCACCCGCCAGCAACTGCACGCCCACGAAACGCGGATAGCGAAACAGCGACAGGTCCAGCATGGGCTGCCCCGTGCGCTGCTGCACGCGCCGCTCCACGGCCACAAAGGCCGCCAGCGCCAGCGCGGCACCGGCCAGCGGCAGCAGCGCCGCCCCGCTGTACCAGCCCGCCTCCGGCCCCTGCAGCACGCCCCAGGTCAGCAGCGCCAGGGCTGCGGTGAACAGCAGCGCACCGGCCCGGTCCAGCCGCTGCGCCTTCGGGTTGCGCGACTGAGGCATGCAGCGCAGCCCCAGCACCAGCGCGGCCAGCGCCACGGCGGCCACGCAAAGCACCACGCCGCGCCAGCCCGCCACGCCCAGCAACCAGCCCGACAGCAACGGCCCGAAGGCTAGGCCCACGCCAAACGACGTGCCCACGCCACTGAAGGCACGCATGCGCCCCGCTCCATCGAACACCTGGGCCAGCGCCGCCGTGCCGCCCGCCAGCGCGGCCGCCGCGCCCAGGCCCTGCAGCGCACGCAGCAGGTTGAACACGACAATGGCCCCCTGCCCGCCCAGGCATGCCTGGGCCAGCGCACTGGCCAGCACCACGCCCAGCCCGGTCAGGAAAACGCGCCGCCGCCCGTGCAGATCGGCCAGCGCGCCGGCCGCCATCAGCGTGGCGCCAAAGCTCAGCATGAAGGCATTCGTCACCCAGTTGAGCGCCAGCGGCCCGCCGCCCAGCGCCTCGCGCAGCGCAGACAGGGCCACGGCCGGCCCGGTAAAGCTCAGCGGCATCGCCAGCGCTGCAAGGCAGACCGACAACAGCACCCAGACCGGGGATGCATGCGGTCGCGCTGTGCCGTGGAGCGCACCCGGTGCGCGGGAAGAAGTCAGGCAGGAGGACATGGTTGGCAAGGCTTTCGCAATTTCCCGGCCGCACATGGCCAGGCATGCATGAACGATAAAAGCGCTGCAATGCCGTGAAAATAGGCGCCAGACTCCCCACACTCCCGACCCCAGGTTGGCAATCGACATGGACAGCTTCAGCGGACTCGAATCCTTTGTGCGTGCAGCCGACCTGCTGAGCTTTGCCGAGGCCGGGCGCGCCCTGGGCATCTCGGCCTCGGCCGTAGGCAAGAACGTGGCGCGGCTGGAACAGCAGTTGGGCCTGCGCCTGTTCCAGCGCACCACGCGCCAGGTGCGGCTCACACAGGAAGGCGCGCTGTTCCATGAGCGCTGCCGCCGCATCCTGGATGAACTGCACGATGCGCGCGCCACCATGCAGGCCGCCGCCGAGGCGCCGCGCGGACGGCTGCGCGTGAGCCTGCCCACCATCGGCTACCGCTTCCTGCTGCCTGTGCTGCCCGAGTTCCAGGCCCTGTACCCGGAGGTTGACCTGGACCTGGACTTCAACGACCACCTGGTGGACGTGGTCGAGGCCGGCCTGGACGTGGTCATCCGCAGCGGCGAACTGGCCGACTCGCGCCTGGTCGCGCGCCGGCTGGGGCCGTTCCGCTTCATCCTGGCCGGCTCGCCCGACTACCTGGCGGCACGGGGCATACCGCAATCCCCCGCCGAGCTGGCACAGCACAGCTGCCTGCGCTACCGCTTCCTGAGCAGCGGCAAGCTGGAAGAATGGGTGCTGCCCGGCATGCCGCCCCACCTGCCCGCCGCCCTGGTCTGCAACAACATGGAAGCCATGCTGGGCGCGGCCGTGGCGGGCATGGGGCTGGCCTATATGCCGGACTTCCTTGCGCGGGATGCACTGGGGCGTGGCGAACTGCAGCGGGTGCTGGCGGAGGACCTGACGCACACGGGGCAGTTTTCGGCGCTGTGGGCGTCGAGTCGGCAGTTGTCGCCTAAGGTGAGGGCGTTTGTGGATTTTGTGGGGGGGAGGTTGTTCAAGGAGGGCTGAGTTGTGTCCCTGCTCGCCGGAGTCGCCTTTTTTTGCCCCTGCCGGGTGGTTGTTTTTCGAGGCCGGGTCTCGGCCCGGCGGCCGACTGCCCTTTCTTGATTCGCCAAGAAAGGTCAGATCAAAGAAGGCGACCCGAATGTCCGCGACCCTCCGCTTCGCTGCGGGCAACCTGCGTCGTGGCGGTTGCGGGGTTCGCTGCGGAACTCGCTGCGTTCACTTCGTGAACTCCGCTCAGACAACCGCAGCGAGTCAGTTGACGAAGCAGTCCTGTCCTTCGGCAGGACTGCAACCCCGCAACCACCACGCCGCAGGCGCTGACATACGGGGAGTTTTGACGGGCCGTCGCTTCGCTCGGCGCCGGTTTCACGCCGAGCGGAGCGATGGCGCCGGCTGTTGGCTGTTGGCTGTTGGCTGTTGGCTATCCCTCAGCCTCCCCCCTTCTGCCCACGCCTGCGTTGGGCGGGATGCGGGGTGGCAAGCCTGCCGAAGGACAGGCTTGCTTCGTCATCTGACTTGCCGCAGTTGTTTGAGCGGCGCGCGAAGCGCAAAGCGAGTTCTGCGGCACACCCCGCATCCCGCCCAACGCAGGTCGCCCGCAGCGAAGCGAAGGGTCGTGGGCAGTTTGGGGCGCGCTTCTTTGCCCCGCTTTCTTGTCGCGCGACAAGAAAGCGGGTCGGCTGCCGGGCCGAACCCCGGCCTCGAAAAACAACCACCCGGCAGGGGCAAAAAACAGAGCCCAAAGACCTACTCAGCCACCTGCCTCAACGTATCCATCACAGGCCTCCTCAACACCTCCCGCAACGCCCACCACCCCGCCATCCAGGCCAGCAAGGCCCCGGCAACGGCCCCCGCCAGCGGAGCCCACCAGGGCACGGTCCAGTTGAACTCGAACACCCAGCGCGCCAGGGCCCAGCCCACGGCCCCCGCCGCACAACTGGCCAGGAAACCCGCCAGCAGGCCCACGCCAGCCAGCTCGGCGCGCTGCACCTGCGCCAGCAGCCGCGCCTGGGCACCGACGGCGCGCATGATGGCGTACTCGCGCGCACGCTCCTCGCGCGTGGCGGTGACGGCGGCGAAGAGCACGACCAGGCCGGCGGCCAGGGTGAAGCCGAAGAGGAATTCCACCGCGCGTATCACCTGGTCCAGCACGCGCTGCACCTGGGCCAGCGTGGTGCTCAGGTCCACGTTGGTGATGTTGGGAAACTCGCGCACCAGGGCGTTGTCGAAGCCCGCCACGTCGGGCGCGCGGTAGGCGGCCAGGTAGCTGACGGCCACGTCGTCCAGGTGGTCCACGGGATAGATGACGAAGAAGTTGGCCCGCATCGATCCCCAGTCCACCTTGCGCAGGCTGGTGATGCGCGCCTCGCTGGGCACGCCGCCCACGTCGAAGCCCAGCGTGTCGCCGAGCTTGAGGCCCAGGGTCTCGGCAATGCCGTCCTCCACGCTGATCTCGCCCTTGGCGCCAGGCGTCCAGGTGCCCGCCGTGATCAGGTTGTGCGCGGGCGCCTGCGCCGTGGTGGAGAGGTTGAACTCCCGGTCCACCAGGCGCTTGGCACGGTCTTCGCTGAAGTCGTCGGGGCTGACCGGCTTGCCGTTGACGGTGACCAGACGCCCCCGGATCATGGGGAACCAGTCATAGGAGGTGACGCCAGCCTTGTCCAGCGCCGCGCGGAAACCGTCGGCCTGCTCGGGCTGCACGTTGATGACGAAGCGGTTGGGCGCATTGGCCGGCGTGGCCTGGCGCCAGCTGCCGATGAGGTCGGTGCGCAGCAGCACCAGCAGCATGAGCGCCAGCAGCCCCACGGCCAGGCTGCTGATCTGCACCACGGCATAGGCGGGGCGCGCGGCGATCTGGCGCGTGGCCAGCACCAGCCAGCGTGGCGCCGTGCTCTCGTGCACCAGGCGGCGCAGCACCTGCACGGCCAGCCAGCCCAGGGCCGCGAACAGCAGCACGGCCACGGCAAAGCCACCCACGGCGATCAGGCCCAGCTTGATGTCGCGGCTGGCCGCCAGCAGCAACGCCGCAAAGCCTGCCACGCCCACGGCCAGCACCACCACCGAGGCAGGCTTGAGCGCGCCCAGGTCGCGGCGCATGACGCGCAGCGGCGGCACGCGCGCCAGCTGCAGCACGGGCGGCAGGCCAAAGGCCAGCAGCAGGGTCAGCCCCATGCCCACGCCGAAGACCGCAGGCCACAGGCCCGGTGCGGGCAAGGCGGTTTCCACCAGCCCGGCCAGCAGCAGCACGAACACATGGTGGATGGCCCAGCCCAGCAGCACGCCAGCGGCGCTGGAGGCCAGACCGACCAGCACGAACTCCACCGTATAGGCCCCTGCAATGCGCCGTTGGCTCTGGCCGAGCACGCGCAGCATGGCCGAGGCGTCGAGGTGGCTGTTGGCAAAGCCGCGCGCAGCCAGGGCCACGGCCACGGCCGACAGCAGCGCCGCCAGCAGGGCGACCAGGCTCAGGAATTTCTCGGCGCGGTCCAGCGTCTGGCGCATCTCGGGGCGGCCGCTGTCCAGCGACTCCACGCGCACGCCATGCACGCCGGGCGCCTTGGCCTGCTGCTCGGCCCAGACGCGGTAGCGCTGCACGGCCGGCTCGGAGCCATCACCCGCGCCGGCCACGGCCAGGCGGTAGGTGATGCGGCTGGCCGGCTGCACCAGGCCTGTGGCGGCAAGGTCGGCGGAGGTGATCATCACGCGCGGCGCAAAGTTCATGAAGCCTGCGCCCCGGTCGGGCTCGATGGAGATGATGCGCGCCACGCGCAGTTGGGCGTCGCCCAGCAGTAGCATGTCCCCCACGCCTATGCCCAGCGACTCCAGCAGCGGCGCATCGACCCAGGCCTCGCCCCGCGCCGGTATCTCGCGCGTGGCCCGGTCGGCCGCGCCGGGGGCATCGGCCACGCGCAGGCTGCCGCGCAGCGGATAACCTTCGGGCACGCTCTTGAGCGCCACCAAGCGGCTCATGCCGCCTTGCGCGTCGCTGGCGCGCGCCATGGTCGGGAAGCTGGATGTCTCCAGGGCCTGCAGCCCTTCGGCGCGTGCGCGCTCGGCAAAGGCCGGCGCCGTGGGGTTGTCGCCGACCACGACCACGTCGCCGCCCAGCAGCTGGCGCGCATCGCGCTGCAGCCCCGCCTGCAGCCGGTCGGCAAAAAAGCCCACCGAACTGAGCGCGGCCACGGCCAGCATCACGGCGACGATCAACAGGCGCAACTCGCCCGCGCGCAGGTCGCGCCACAGGGTGCGCCAACCCAGGGTCCATGCAGAAGATCCATTCATGCCGCGCAGATTAGCGCAGGCGAAGATGGGCACCCGGGCGCCACGGCTATTGGCACGGCTATTGGCACGGCCGTTCAGGACTATGGGCCCGGCCGTTCAGAACATCAGCCGCAGGCCCAGGTCCAGCCCGAGCGCGCCGGCCGGCTGCATGCCGCCCGTGGTCAGGTAGCCGGGCTGGGGCAGGATGGCCGGGTTGCTGACCACCAGCGGCGTCACGCCCATCACGCCCGGGTTGTTGCGCCCGTTGCCCACGCTGATGCGTGACACCGTGGCGTACAGCGCCGTGCGTTTGGACAGCGGGTGCACATAGCCCAGGGCGAGCTTGTTCACCGAGGAATCGCCGTCGGCCAGGCCCTGGCCATTCCTGAACTGCACACGTGCATAGGAGGCGCGCAGCGCCCCCTGGCCCACGGGGATGTTCACGCCGGCCAGCACGCCCAGGTAGCGGTCGTTGATCGCGGCCAGCGTGCCGGCGTCGCGCCGCTCGTTGCGCACGCCGGACCATTCGCCAAACAGCTTGACAGTGCCGAAGTCATAGGAGCCGCCCAGGTTCAGCGAGCGGATCTTTTCCGCGCCGGCGCCCGAGGTGCCCAGGGTGTTCTCGCCATAGCCCAGCGCCACATCGGCCGCCCCCATGGCCCAGCCGATGCGGGCACCCGCGTAGCGCCCCCGCTTCGAGCTGTTCTCGGGGAAGGCGTACATGGCCTGCCCGTAGACGCCGCCCAGGCCCGGCGGCAGGAAATAACCGATGGAGTTGCCTGCGCGCAGATAGGTGTCCGTGCCCGCCGACAGCCCGCCGCCCAGCAGGCCGCCCGTGGCCAGCGCGCGGGCGATGGCCAGGTTGCTGTTGACCACGGCGATCAGGTTGGTGCCCACGCCGTTGACGGTGAAGGGGTCGAAGGCCCAGTCGTTCAGAAACGAAGGCGTGTGGTCGCGCCCCATGCGCAGCTCGCCCAGGCGACCGGACAGGCTGATGGTGGCGCGCCGCCCGAAGTTGAGTGCGCCGCCGCCCGTGTCATTGGCCACCGGCGCCTCCAGCCACAGGCCGGCCATGAGGCCGCCGCCCAGGTCCTCGCTGGCGCGCAGCCCGATGCGGCTGGCCAGGTTGCCCGAGGGCGACAGCGCCCAGGTGCTTTGCCGCGCCGAGCGCGCGGGGCCCGCGTCCCAGGAATCGCTGCGCACGCTGTAGCGGCTGATGCCGGCGTCCATCACGCCGAACAGCGTGACCGAGGTGGGCGCCTGGGCGGCGGCCGCGCCTGCCAGACACAGCAGGCCCAGCGCGTGCAGGCCGCAGGGATGGGGGTGAAGTCGGGGCATGGGGGTCTCCTGTTCGTCGTGGGGCTGGCGCGGTCCTGCGCCACGAATCGACTCTAGGAAAGCCATCGCGCCGCTTCTTGGCAGTTCATGCCAACGGTTTTGCAATTCACGACATGCGCGGGTTGCCCTGGTCAGGGTTGCCATGGATTTGTCCCAACAAGGCAAATGCCTGTCCCCCAATGGCAAGTCCCGGGAAAGCGGGCTTTCGATACTGGATGCCAGAACACGGAACAAGGAGACACGGATATGAGACTGCCCCACGCCATCGCCACGCTGCTCGCGGGCTGCGCCATCACCATCGCCATCGCCGGTACGGCCTGGAGCCGCCAGCCGCTCAGGCTCATCGTGCCCGCACCGCCGGGCGGCACCATGGACATCGTGGCGCGCGTCGTGGGCCAGCAGCTCGCGTCTGAAACAGGCCAGGCCGTGGTGATAGACAACCGCCCGGGCGCAGGCGGCCTGCTGGGCATGCAGACCCTGCTGCAGGCGCCCGCCGATGGGCAGACGCTGCTGGTGGGCGCAAGCAATCTGCTGGCCGAGATCCCCCATGTGATCAAGATGCCCTTCGATCCGCTCAAGGACCTGGTGCCCCTGGCCTCGCTGGCCCGCTCGGGCGTGGTGCTGGTGGCCGCGGCCAGCCAGCCCGCCCAGGACTTGCAGGAGCTGCTCGCGCAGCTCAAGGCACGCAAAGGCCAGACCAGCTTTGCCAGCTACAGCCCCGGCACCGTGTCGCACTACGCCGGCCTGATCCTCAGCGACAAGGCGGGCCTGGACCTGCAGCACGTGGGCTACGCGGGCTCGCCGCCGGCCGTGCAGGCCCTGCTGGGCGGCCAGGTGGACGTCATGTTCGACGGCATGCTGACCTCGGTACCCCTGATCAGGGCCGGCAAGCTGCGTGCCTACGCGTTCTCCGGCCCCCGGCGTTCACGCCACCTGCCCCAGGTGCCGACCACCGCCGAACTCGGCTACCCCGAGCTGCAGTTTCGCGGCTGGGTGGGCCTGATCGCGCCGGCCCGCCTGCCGCCCGAAACCATGGAACGCCTGCGCGCCGCCATCGGGAAAGCGGCCAGCGCGCCGGCCGTGCAGCAAAAGCTCTCCGACGTGGGGCTGGAGCCCGAGGTGCTCACCGACACCGCCGCGCTGCAGCGCGAGACACGCCAGATGTCCGAGCGCAACGCCGGCATCGTGAAGAAATACCAGATCACCGCGAACTGACTTCCAGGGAAACACCGACCATGCAGATCCGACAGATCACCCCCGCCATCGGCGCCGAAATCTCCGGCATCCATCTCGGCGATGCCGCACGCGACGCCGCACTGTTCGCGGACATCCGCGCCGCGCTGCTGACCCATCGCGTGCTGTTCTTCCGGGACCAGGACATCACGCGCGCCGAACATGTGGCCTTTGCCAGCCGCTTCGGCCCACTGGAGGACCATCCCGTGGCAGGCAGCGATCCCGAGCACCCTGGCCTGGTGCGCATCTACCGCAGCGACGATCCGCACAGCTACGAAAACACCTGGCACTGCGATGGCCTGTGGCGCCCCAACCCGGCCATGGGCGCGGTGCTGCGCTGCATAGAGTGCCCGCCGATCGGCGGCGACACCATCTGGGTCAACATGGTCAAGGCCTACGAGGAGCTGCCCGAGAGCATCAAGCGCAGCATCGACGGCCTGCGCGCCAAGGCCGGCATAGAGCACACCTTCGGTGCCGTGATGGCGCCCGAGGCGCGCGCTCGGCTGGCCAGCGAGCACCCGCCCGTGGAGCATCCCGTGGTGCGCACCCACCCCGAGACCGGCGAGAAGCTGCTGTTCGTGGGCGCGGGCTTCAGCACCCACTTCGTCAACTACAGCACGCCCGAGAACGTGCGCCACGGCATAGACAAGGCGCCCGGCGCCGCGCTGCTGATGAACTACCTGATCAGCCGCGCCACGATTCCCGAATACCAGGTGCGCTGGTCCTGGAAGCCCGGCGACGTGGCCGTCTGGGACAACCGCAGCACCCAGCACTACGCGCTCAACGACTACTACCCGGCGCCCCGCCGCATGGAGCGCGCGGGCATCGTCGGCGACATCCCGCGCTGAGGCCCTGCACAGACTCTTCCCACACCTACCCCTCACCCCCACCCACCGGAGCGTCCCATGAATTTTCTCGATGGCCACCTGTTCCCCGAAAACCAGCAGCCCCTGATCATCACGGCAGCCCCCTATGCGCCGGGCTGGCTGCCCGGCGATTTCCCCGAAGACATTCCCGTGACCATGGACGAGCAGATCCAGAAGGCCGTGGACTGCTACAACGCCGGCGCCACCGTGCTGCACCTGCATGTGCGCGAGCTGGATGGCAAAGGCAGCAAGCGCCTGTCGAAGTTCAACGAGCTGATCGCCGGCGTGCGTGCGCGTGTGCCCGAGATGATCATCCAGGTGGGCGGATCGATCAGCTTTGCTCCCGAGACGGACGGCGCGGCCGCCAAGTGGCTGTCCGATGACACGCGCCACATGCTGGCCGAGCTGGAGCCCGTGCCCGACCAGGTCACGGTGACCGTCAATACCTCGCAGATGAACGTGACGGAGCAGGCCGAGGACGCGGACTTCAGGGGCACCTCGCGCGAGAATCCCGCCATCTTCGACGCCTACAAGGAGATGACCGTGCCCGCCCAGCCCGGCTGGGCCGAGGAGCACATCCGGCGCCTGTCCGCCGCCGGCATCCAGAGCGCCTTCCAGTGCTACAACATCAACAGCTTCGAGTCGGTGGAGCGGCTCATGCGCCGCGGCATCTACAAGGGCCCGCTGGTGATGAACTGGGTGGCGATCGGCGGCGGCATGGACGCGCCCAGCATCTACAGCCTGGCCCACTTCGTGCGCGCCGTGCCCGACGGCGCCGTGCTCACCGTGGAAAGCAATGTGCGCAACGTGCTGCCCGTGAACATGATGGGCATCGCCATGGGGCTGCACGTGCGCTGCGGCACCGAGGACTGCCTGTGGAACCAGTCGCGCAGCGCCAAGGCCAGCACGGTCTCCCAGATCGAACAGCTGGCGCGCATCGCGCGCGAGTTCGGCCGCCCCATCGCCACGGCGCAACAGGCGCGCGCCATCAGCAAGATTGGCGTGTTCTACGACACCGCCGAAGAGACATTGGCGGCCAACGGCTTCGCGCCCAACCGCAACGGCGGCAACCAGGGATTTCTGCGCAAGACCGCCTGACGCACTAGGCCTCGCCAACCCGTCCCTGCCCCCGCCTGCGCCAGTCCGAGACGCTGGCGCCGAAAGCGGCCCGGAACCAGTGGCAAAAGCCGCTGGGCGCGGCAAACCCCAGCAGGCCCGCCACCTCGCTCAGGGGCTGGCCACCGTCTTGCAGATGGCGCAGCACCAGTTCCCTGCGGAGGGTGTCGAGCAGTGCCGAGAAAGTCTGCCCTTCCGCAAGCAGGCGGCGGTGCAGCGTGCGGCGGTCCATTCCCAGGTGGCGCGCCACCTGCTGGGCCGTGCAGCGGCCGCCCGGCAGCAATGCAATGATCAGCTCCCTGCAGGCCGCCTGCATGCCTTCGCCCCGGCTGCGCAGCGCCTGCTCCAGATGGCTTCGCGCAAAGCGCGCAACGCCCGAGCCCTGCGCCTGGCCGCATTCGCGCAGCAGTTGCAGATCCGCCAGGCGGCAGACCATGCCGTTGAAAGGCTGGTCAAACAAAGGGGTCACGCCGAAGAAGGCACGGTGGGCCGATGCATCGGCCGGTGCGCGGTGTACGAAGCTGACCTGCTGCGGGCGCCACTGGGCGCCGATCAGCTCGCGCAGCACGCGAAACATCACGCCCACCGCCAGCTCCATGGACTGGCGCATGGCCATGCCCGCGATGGGCACCAGGTCCTGGCGCACCAGCACCCCGGAGCCCGCGTCCTCGATGCGTACGAACATGCCCGCACTCAGCAGCTTGAGGTAGCGGCACAGCGTGTCCAGCGCCTGGCGCGGCGTGGGCTCTTGCTGCAGCACAAGGCTGATGGGGCCCAGGTGGGACAGGCTGCGCCGCGCCGCCAGGCGCAGCGCGAAATCCTGCGTTCCCGTGGTGCGCGCGGCCACCTCCAGCAGCTCGCGCACGGCATGGATGGGAATCAGCGTCTCCGGGTCGTCGAGCAGGCGCGCCGACAGTCCCGCCGCGCGCACAAGGACGGCGGGATCATGGCCCAGGCTTTTCACCAGGTCGGCATAGCCATGCAGGCTGGCACTGCGGATAAGGCCGCAGGTGACGGGCCTGCGGCCTGCGGCCACGGTGCCGAAGGCATGGAGCGCAGGGGTCTGCATGGCAGGTCCATTTCAGGGAATCAGCACCGTCGCGCCCGCGGTGCGGCGCGACTCCAGCGCCTGGTGCGCCTGGGCCGCATCGGCCAGCGCAAAGCTTTGCTGGGGCTCGCTGGCGATGCGCCCGGCCAGCACATGGTCGAACAGCTCGCGCGCCATCTCCAGCATGTGGGCGCGCGGCTGGATGTAGTGCACCATCGCGGGCCGCGTCATCCAGATCGATCCCTTGGAGGCCAGCAGCTGGGAGTCCACCACCACCGAGCCCGACGAGGTGCCGTTGCTGATCAGCCGGCCGCGCGGCTGCAGGCAGTCCAGCGAATCCATGAGCGTGTCCTTGCCCACCGAGTCATAGACCACGGGCACGCCCTGGCCACCCGTGATCTCCATCACGCGAGCGACGGTGTTCTCGCGCGAGGTCACGATGACGTGGGCGCAGCCGTTGGCGCGCGCGGCGGCGGCCTTTTCGTCGGTGCTCACCGTGCCGATCATGGTCACGCCCAGGGCACGCGCCCACTGGCAGGCGATCAGCCCCACGCCTCCGGCCGCCGCGTGGTAGAGGATGGTTTCGCCCCCCTGCAGCGGATGGACCTGGCGGAACAGGTACTGCGCCGTCATGCCCTTCATCATCAGCGTGGCCGCCGTGCGGTCGCTGATGCCGTCGGGCAGCGGGATCAGCACATCGGCCGGCATCACGCGCACATCGCTGTAGGCGCCCTGCGGGCCCATCAGGTAGCCCACGCGGTCGCCGGGCCGCACTTCGGTCACGCCCTCCCCCACGGCCTCGACCACGCCCACGGCGTCCGAGCCCAGGCCGTTGGGCAGGGCCAGCGGATAGCGGCCCGTGCGGAAATAGATGTCGATGAAATTGACGGCGATGAAGCTGTGGCGCACGCGCGCCTGGCCGGGTCCCGGCGCGCCGGCCTCGGCATGCTCCAGCCTGAGCACCTCGGGGCCGCCGGTGGTATGAAAGCGTATGGCCTTTGCCATGGAGTCTCCTTGTGTAGCGCCTGCGTGAGGCGCCCTGCATCAGTTGAGCCGGATGTCGAAGTTCCGGACGATCTCGGCATTGCGGTCGAACTCGGTGCGCAGGTCGGTGGACATCTGCTCCAGCGAGCGATCGCCTTCTACGGGCTCGAAGCCCGTGCCCGCATAGCGTTCGCGCACGGCCTTGCGGGCGTTGACCCGGGCCAGCGCGCCGTGGATCTTCTCCAGCAGCGGGCGCGGCGTCTGCGCCGAGGCGAACACGCCGCTCCAGTTGCTGAAATCCACCTCGGGGTAGCCCAGCTCGGCCAGCGTGGGCACCTGCGGGTAGTCGGGCAGCCGGCTCTTGTAGGCCACGGCCAGCAGCCTGACCTTGCCGCCCGCGATCAGCGGCTTGGAGGTGACCGATCCGTCGAACATCAGCGGGATCTGGTTGCCCATGACCTGGGCCAGCGCGGGCGCCGAGCCCGGGAAGGCCACATGCTCCATGTCCAGGTGGGCCCTTCTGTTGAGGATGGCGCCCGCGTACTGCGAGGCCGTGCCCTGGCTGTACGAGGCGAACGACAGCGTGCCCGGGTGGGCCTTCACGTAGGCGATGGCCTCGGCCCCGTCGCGCGCGGGAAACTGCGGCGAGGCGATGAACAGCATCACCGAGCGCGCCATCTGCGCCACGGGCCGCACGTCCTTCATGGGGTCGAAGCCGACCTTGAGCACATGGGGCACCTCGGTGAGGATGTTGGTCACCGTCACCAGCAGCGTGCTGCCGTCGGCCGGCTGGGACAGCATGTGCTTGACGGCGATGGCGCCACCGGCGCCGGGCCGGTTCTCGACGATGACGGGCTGGCGTACCTCCTGCGCCAGTTGGTCGCTGATGATGCGCGCGAACACGTCGATGGTGCCGCCGGGCGGCGCCGGCACGATGAGCCGGACCGGCTTGTCGCCGAAGGCGTGGGCGCCACCGGCCAGCAGCGAGGCGGCCAGGGCGATGGCAGTCCAGGGGGGCATGCGTTGCATCATGGGCTCCCGGTTCAGGCGGCCTTGCGCAGAAATCCCTGCTGGGCGCCGTTGCGGTTGGGTGCGAAGCCGTTGGCCGCCAGCGTCTCGTCCACGGTGCCGTAGAACTGGCCGATCCGGCAGATCTCCCGCGCCTGCTGCGCCGTGGCGATGGGGCGGCCGAACTCGCCTGCGATGCGCACCAGCTGCTCGATCTGCGCCACCGTGCCCATCTTGGCCGTGCGGCGCTGGTTCCAGAGGTTGTCCTCGGTACCGCAGCGCACATGAAGCCCCATGGCGATGCCCATCATGTTCACGGGCAGCACGTTGAGCACCGAGCTTTCCACGGTGAGCACGGCGCCGTCGGGCACGGCACGCACGAAGTTGGCCAGGCTGTAGATGCTGGGCGCATCCATGCCGCCGCCAATCGCCACCCAGTTCATCACCAGCGGGCCCTTGTAGATGCCGCGGCGCATGAGCCGCTCCACCGACTCGAAGCTGTTGATGTTGTAGCACTGGAAGGCGCTCTGGATGCCGGCGGCCGACAGGCGCCGGATGTGCTCCTCGGCCCAGCCGGGCTGGGCGGGCACGGTCATCTCCCTGTAGGCATTGAAGACGGCCGGGTCCTCCATGGAGGTGCCGCGTATGTCGCGCGCATCGAACTGCTCCAGGAAATTCATCTGCGAGGTATTGATGGTCACCGTGACCTGGTCGGGCACGGGCTGCAGCTCGGCCAGCATGTGGCGCGTGTCGTCGGACAGCCACTTGGCGGCCGCGCCGTCCGTCTCGGGAGCAAAGCTGATCGATCCGCCCACCTGGATGATCATCTCGGGCACACGCGCACGCACGCCGGCGATCAGCTCGTTGAACTTGGACAGGCGCTTGCTGCCTTTGCCATCCAGTTCGCGCACATGCAGGTGCAGCACGGTGGCGCCGGCGTTGTAGCAGTCCACGGCCTTCTGGATCTGCTCTTCCATGGTCACGGCGATCTCGCCGGGAAAGTCCGAGGGCAGCCACGAGGGCGCATAGGGCGCGGCCGTGATGATCAGGGGCTGCTGGTTTTCGGGGAACAGGTGGCCGTCGAGAAAGTTCATGGCATGTCTCCTTGTGTCGTGATCGTGGTTCAGAAGGTCGGCGTGCCGACGATGCCCGCGCGCTCCATCTTCCGGTGGCTGGGCGGGTAGTCCATGGCCGCGTAGTGCTGGGTGGCGCGGTTGTCCCAGATCGCCACGCTGCCCGCCCGCCAGCGCCAGCGCACCTGGTACTCGGGGATGGCAGCCTGGCCGATCAGGTACTGCAGCAGGCCGGAGGCGCCCTGCGTGAAGTCCTGGCCCACGCGCACATTGGCGGGCGTATGGAAATTGGTGAAATGCGTGGTGAAGCCGTTCACGAACAGCACCTTCTCGCCGGTCTCGGGATGGGTGCGGACCACGGGATGCTCGGCATCGGGGTACTGGGCCTTGAGCGCCAGCCGCCTTTCGATGGGCATGGCCGCACCGAACGTGCATTCGATGCTGTGGCGCGCGCGCAGCGGCGCGATCAGCGCCTTGACGGCGTCCGGCAGGCGTTCGTAGGCCAGCGCCATGTTGGCCCACAGGGTGTCGCCGCCCACGGGCGGGCATTCCACGCAGTGCAGCACGCAGCCCATGGGCGGCGCCTCGCGCCAGGTGGCGTCGCAGTGCCAGGAATTCTCGTAGCGGTCGTTGGGCTGCTCGGGCGTCCTGTAGATGCGCACCAGGCCCGGATGCTCGGGGTCGCTGCCGGCCACCGGATGGTCCTCCAGCTCGCCGAAGCGCCGCGCAAAGGCCACGTGCTCGGCGCGCGCCAGGCCCTGGTCGCGCAGGAACAGCACCTTGTGGCGCAGCAGCGCCGCCCGGATCTCCGAGAAAAGCGCGTCGTCGCGCACCGCGTCGGCCAGCCGCACGCCGAGCAATTCGGCGCCGATGGCGCATGTCATGGGCTCTATGCGCATGCCTGTCTCCTGTCATTGTTGTGAAGGCCCGTGGCGGCACGGTCCGCCCGGCGTGGGGCCGGTCTCTGCAATGTAGGAAAACCCGGTTCCGCGGACTATGCAAGCCATGCCATCCTCTTTGCATTTCGTGCCACCAGGCCACGGACTGACAGGAGGGCAAGCATGGTCACCATGGTGCGCGCGGCGGCCTTGACCCATTTTTCGGACGTCATGCGCGAACTGGGCGGCGACCCCGACAAGGCACTGCGCCAGGCCGGCCTGCGGCCCGCGCTGCTGCGCGAGCAGGACCAGCTGATCGACGTGGCCATCGTCGCGCGCCTGCTGGAAGACGCGGCCCAGTCCACGGGCTGCGAGTCCCTGGGCCTGCGCATGGCCCGGCACCGCCAGCTGTCGAGCTTCGGCGCCGTGAGCCTGCTGCTGCAGCACCAGCCCACGCTGCGCCATGCGCTGGACACGCTGGTCGCGCATATGCACCTGGTCAACGAATCGCTGCTGATCCACCTGGAGGATGCAGGGGACATCGTCATCCTGCGCGAGGACTTCGTCCTGCACGGCGCCATGCGCCAGTCCGTGGAACTGGCCATGGGCGTGCTGTGGCGCATGTGCGAGGCATTGCTGCGCGAGCGCTGGCGGCCGCAGGGCGTCAGCTTCAGCCACGCGCCACCGGCCGACCTGTCCGAGCACCGCCGCATGTTCCGCTGCCGCATCACGTTCGGCGCCGAGTTCAACGGCATCGCCTGCCGCGCCGCCGACCTGGACGAGCCCAACCCGCTGGCCGACCCCGCGCTGGCGCGCTATGCGCTGCGGCTGGTGGAGGCCATGCCGGCCCACCGTGCCGCCTCCGTGGGGCACCAGGCGCGCCGGGTCATCTACCTGCTGCTGCCCTCGGGCAACGCCACCTGCGCAGGCGTGGCGCAGGGCATGGGGCGCAGCCTGCGCACGCTGCAGCGTGAACTGGACCGCGAGGGCCTGAGCTTCAGCGAGCTGCTGACCGAAGTGCGCCACGAACTGGCCCTGCGCTACCTGGACCATCCCCACTACAGCGTGGGCCAGATCGCGTCCATGCTCGGCTATGCCAGCCACAGCGCCTTCACGCGCTGGTTCGCTGCGCAATTCGGTTGCGCGCCCGAGGCCTGGCGCAGCCGCGCGCAGGGACTGCCTCGCGCCTGAAGCACCGGGCGTTCCTGGCGGACCTGGCGCACTTGATCGCACTTGACGCACCACCACGGCGCACCCCGCCCCTGCGCGGTGCGGCGGGCGCATTGCGGTGCACGCTGTCTGCGCACCAGGCAGCGTGCACCACGGGCAGGCACCGCGCAGCGGTGCTGGCACGGCACTTGCATTGGCAGCCCTGACCCGCCGGCCCTGGCCTGCGGCCCGCAAAACACTGGATGCGCAACGCAGGACGCCAGATGAACATCGTTGTGATCGGCCACGGCATGGTGGGCCACAAATTTCTCGAGCAGCTGCATGCCCTGGGGGTGGCAGATGCGAACGTCACTGTGCTGTGCGAGGAGCCGCGCGCCGCCTACGACCGTGTTCACCTGTCGGAATTCTTCTCCGGCAAGAGCGCCGAGGACCTGAGCCTGGTGGCGCCCGGCTTCTTCGAGGCCAGCGGCTTCACGCTGCGCCTGGCGGCCAAGGCGGCAGCCGTGGAGCGGCGCGAGCGCACCGTGACCACGGCCGATGGCGAAGTCATCCCCTACGACAGGCTGGTGCTGGCCACGGGCTCGGCGCCCTTCGTGCCGCCCGTGCCGGGGCGCGACCGGCCGCACTGCTTTGTCTACCGCACCATCGAGGACCTGGAGGCCATGCAGGCATCGGCCGCGCGCTCCAGAACCGGCGTGGTGGTGGGCGGCGGCCTGCTGGGCCTGGAATGCGCCAAGGCCCTGCGCGACCTGGGCCTGGAGACCCATGTGGTGGAGTTCGCCCCGCGCCTGATGGCCGTGCAGGTGGACGACGGCGGCGGCCGCGTGCTGCGCAGCAAGATCGAGGACCTGGGCGTGCAGGTGCACACGGGCCGCAATACGCTGGAGATCACCGACGGCGCCACGGCGCGCCACCGCATGGTGTTTGCCGACGGCACGCACCTGGAAACCGACATGATCGTCTTCTCCGCCGGTATCCGCCCGCGCGACGAGATCGCCCGCCAATGCGCCCTGGCCATAGGCCCGCGCGGCGGCGTGGCCGTGGACGACCATTGCCGCACCAGTGACCGCAGCGTCTACGCCATTGGCGAATGCGCCTCCTGGCGCGAGCAGACCTTCGGCCTGGTGGCACCCGGCTACGACATGGCACGCGTGGCGGCCCGCCACATTGCGGGCGAGGCCGAGGCCGCCTTCGGCGGGGCCGATCTCAGCACCAAGCTCAAGCTCATGGGCGTGGATGTGGCCAGCATCGGCGACGCCCAGGGCAAGACGCCGCGCAGCCGCAACTACCAGTTCATCGACGAGCGCAAGCAGGTCTACAAGAAGATCGTGGTCAGCGAGGACGGCCGCCAGCTGCTGGGCGCCGTGCTGGTGGGCAATGCCGATGAGTACGGCACGCTGCTGCAGATGACGCTCAACAGCATCGCCCTGCCCGAGGAGCCGGAGTTCCTCATCCTGCCCTCCAGCGACGGCAAGGCCAGGCCCGGCCTGGGCGTGGACGCCCTGCCCGACACGGCGCAGATCTGCTCGTGCAACAACGTCACCAAGGCGCAGATCTGCGCGGCCGTGGGCGAAGGCGCCTGCACCATGGCCGAGCTCAAGGCCTGCACCCAGGCCGGCGCCACATGCGGCGGCTGCGTGCCCCTGGCCACCCAGGTCATGAAGGCCGAGATGGCCCGGCGCGGCATGGCCGTCAACAACCATGTCTGCGAGCATTTCCCGCACTCGCGCCAGGAGCTGTACCACCTGGTGCGCGTGGGCGGCATCAAGACCTTCGACGAGCTGCTGCACCGACACGGCAAGGGCCTGGGCTGCGATGTCTGCAAGCCGCTGGCGGCCAGCATCCTGGCCTCGTGCTGGAACGAGTTCGTGCTGCAGCCGCAGCTGGCCAGCCTGCAGGACAGCAACGACTACTACCTGGGCAATATCCAGAAGGACGGCAGCTACTCCGTGGTGCCGCGCATGCCCGGCGGCGAAGTCACGCCGGACGGCCTGATCGCCGTCGGCCAGGTGGCCAAGAAATACGGCCTTTACACCAAGCTCACGGGCGGCGCCCGCGTGGACCTGTTCGGCGCGCGCGTGGAGCAGCTGCCGCTGATCTGGGAGGAGCTGATCGCGGCCGGCTTCGAGTCCGGCCATGCCTACGGCAAGTCGCTGCGCACCGTCAAAAGCTGCGTGGGCTCCACCTGGTGCCGCTACGGCGTGGACGACAGCGTGGGCCTGGCCGTGCAGCTGGAAAACCGCTACAAGGGCCTGCGCGCACCGCACAAGATCAAGTTCGGCGTCTCGGGCTGCACGCGCGAATGCGCCGAGGCCCAGGGCAAGGACGTGGGCGTGATCGCCACCGACAAGGGCTGGAACCTCTACGTCTGCGGCAACGGCGGCATGAAGCCGCGCCATGCCGAGCTGATCGCCTCCGACCTGTCCAAGGACAGGCTGCTGCAGCTCATCGACCGCTTCCTGATGTTCTACGTGCGCACGGCCGACCGCCTGCAGCGCACCAGCACCTGGCGCGAAAACCTGGAAGGCGGCCTGGACTACCTCAAGGACGTGGTGGTCAACGACAGCCTGGGCCTGGGCGCCGAACTCGAGGCCCAGATGCAGCATGTGGTGGACACCTACCAGTGCGAGTGGAAAACCGCCGTCACCACGCCCGAAGTGCGCCAGCGCTTTCGCAGCTTCATCAACAGCGACCAGCCCGACGAGCACATCGTCTTCGTGCAGGAGCGCGGCCAGATCCGCCCGGCGCGCGCCGAGGAGCGCAGCGAGGCCACGGCCTGACACCCCCTAGAGACCCGCGACAAGGACCCGCCATGGCACATGCCTCCCAAGAACACTGGCTGCCCGTTTGCGCCACCCAGGACATCGTCCCCGACACGGGCGTCTGCGCCCTCGTCCAGGGCCGCCATGTGGCGGTCTTTCGCATCGGCGACGACCGCTTCTACGCCATAGACAACGTGGACCCGCGCTGCGGCGCCAGCGTGCTCGCGCGCGGCCTGGTCGGCAGCCTGGGCGAGCGCGTCGTCGTCGCCTCGCCTATCTACAAGCACCACTTCGACCTGTCCACCGGCGAATGCCTGGAAGCGCCCGAGCACTCCGTGCGCGTGCATGCGGTGCGCAATGAGAACGGGCAGTTGATGGTGGCGCTGCATTGAGATTCGTGCGGAGCACAGCCGCGCAGGAAGGTCCTGCGTGCCTAGCTTCCCACACCATCCCTGCGCCGTTGCCACGCTGCAAGACCTGCCACGCCGCCCATCAGCGCCAGCAGCGCAGGCCACCCCAGCAGCGGCACCGCCACCGGGCCGGGCTGCGGGGGAATGTAGGGTTGCATGCTCCAACTGCCTTGGGCAGGCGAAAAAGTGAATCCTGTACCACCAGCAAGCACCTGCCTGCACACATTGCCATTCAACAAGACGCATGTGGTGTCCGAATGGTCACCAGCGATGTCCCCCGAGCCTGAGGCGATATTGAAAACGTCCACCGGCTGGCCTGGGACATGGGGCGCAGCAGGTGAAACCATCGCCAGGTTCCAGGCAGTGATATTGCCGCTGCCATCGGTAGAAACCTTGAAGCGCGGCGGATCACCGATCGAAATACCAGCCAGGATCTGTGCATTGGCCTGCGTATAGGTATTCACGCCGTCGCTGAACGACCAACTGCTGATCGGGTAGGACGTTCCCGGACCGATGACGATGTCCGTCTGGCTGGCCGGCAGGGACGCAGGCAGGACCATTGAGCCGCTGATGCCCATGGCGGTGGTGTAAGGCGCATGGGCATCGTTGTAGTTGACGCCCGCATAGGTGTACTGGGTATCTGCCCATGCAGATCCAAGGCCTGAGAAGGAAAGGCATACGCTGGCAACTAAAGGTCTTATTCTCATCAATCTTTCCTTCAGTGGCTGAATGAAGATAAAAACAGAATCAATGAAGCAACTATTCCAATCCATTGTCTCGAGAAGGCACGTCAAAAATATATCCTGGAAATTTCAGGGATTTCAATTGATTTAATCAATAGAAATCCACGGCCAATTAATGACTGGCGAGCGTTTATGTCTGGAGCATGTCGTCCACTTTTGCGTGCCCGAGACATTCGGGCGTGCCGAGCCGGGAAAGCGGCCGCCCATGTTTGACGCCTCGCCTGCGCCGTGATCTAAGCATCCGCACTGGAATGCGAGGTGGCGCTGCACTGGGTTCGTCAGCTGCCCATGGCGCGGACCCCTGACAACCGGCACGACGGTACCCGGGACTGCGGGCTCAGGCGTGAAAGGACAGCAACGCCAGGCACACGATGACCACGATGGCCGCCGTGATGACCATCACCCTGAAGCCGCCGTCGCTGCTGCGCAGCAACCGCAACTCCAGCAGGGCCGCACCCACCCGGGCCATCCAGAAACAAAGCAGTTCCACCATGGGCGCAGCATAGGCGGCCCGGAAGATCAGGTGCGGGGCGTGGAAAATGCCGGCGAGCGCCTGGGCATCGCAGGCCATCCAGATGTCGTGAAGCCCGTTACCCACAGGGAGATTTATGGAACAGATTCGGGAACAGTCAGCTGACCGCAGGCCAGCCACCAAGAGGAAAAGAATCCTCATGGTCTGCACCGGCAACATCTGCCGCAGCCCCACGGCCCACGGCGTGCTCGAGAAAATGGTGGCCGACGCGGGCCTGGCGGGCCGCATCGAAGTGGACTCCGCAGGCACGCACGGCTACCACGTGGGCGAGGCACCCGACCGCCGCTCCCAGGCCCATGCCGCGCGGCGCGGCTATGACCTTTCGCAGCAGCGCGCGCGGCAGCTGCGGGCCGAGGACTTCACGGCATTCGACCAGGTGCTGGTGATGGATGGCGCCAACGAATCTGCCGCGCGCAGGATCTGCCCCGAGTCCGAATGGCACCGCGTACAGCGGCTGACGGACTTCTGCACCGAGCACACCGCGCGCGAAGTGCCCGACCCCTACTACGGCGGCGACCGGGGTTTCGAGGACGTGCTGGACTTGGTGGAGGACGGCTGCAGGGGGCTGCTGGCCACGCTGGGCATGGCGCCGCGCAAACATCGCACTGGCTGATTGCAAGACTGGCCTGGCGCCTCTACTCCTCCGCCACCACCACCCTGCCCTTGCCCGCGCGCTTGGCCGCATACATGGCCTCGTCGGCGCGCTGCAGCAGCTGGGTGGTGTTTTCCCGGGCGGCATTGAGGGCGATGCCGATGCTGGCGCCGACCTGGACGGTGGCACCGTTTTCCAGGCGGATGGGCTGGCAGATGGAGGCCAGGCAGCGCTGCATGGCCTGAAGGGCGTCGTTGGCCGAGGCCAGTTCGCCCAGCAGCAGCACGAATTCGTCTCCACCCATGCGGGCCACGCAGTCGGTTTCGCGGGCCTGGGTGGTGAGGCGGCGGGCGACGATGCGCAGCACTTCGTCGCCGGCATCGTGGCCTTCGGTATCGTTGATCTGCTTGAAGCCGTCCAGGTCCATGAAGCAGACGGCCAGTTGCCCCGGTCCGCAGGCCTGGGCCAGTTGGCGCTGCAGCCGGGCCTGCAGTGCGCGGCGGTTGGCCAGGCCGGTCAGCACGTCGTGCAGCGCCTGGTGCTGCGCGGCTTGCTCGTCACGCTTGAGCGCGTCTATGTCCACGAAGACCCAGATCGATTCGCCGTCGGCCAGGCCTGCGCCGCTGACATCGACCCAGAGCAGGCTGCCATCGCTGGTCTTCAGCTGCATCTGGGCATGGCATTTGCCGCTGGAGCGCAGTGCGCCATAGGCCAGCTCGCCGGAGCGTTCATAGGTTTCCTCATCCGGGTAGAGGATGCGCGCCGAGGTGCCCTGCAGCTCGCCGGCCGGGCGCTTGAGCATGCGCTGCAGGGCCTGGTTGGTCCACAGCAGCCGGCGCTCGCGCAGGCGGGCGATGCCGATGAGGTCGTTGTCCATGAACAGTTCCTGCTGGCGCAGCAGCTCGGCAAGCCGGATGCGCGCCACGCGCTCGCGCTGCTGCAGCAGGTAGAGGCTGACCGAGCCCAGCGCGATCAGTGCCATGCTGAGACCCGTGAGTGCCCAGGCGCGCCAGGCCGATGCACGCCATGCGGCCAGGTAGCTTTGTGTGCCCAGGCCCGTGAAGACGGTCAGGGGATAGCCGGCCAGCCGCTGGTAGGCCGTGATGCGCTCCACGTCGTCCATCACCGTGGGCGTGATGTACCAGCCGCTGTCCCGGTTGCCGGCCAGGGCATGGTGGTACTCGCTGGAGACCGCAGAGCCGCCAATGCCGGCCACCGACCACGGATCGGCCGCCGAGTAGCGGGCCACCAGCAGGTCCTTGTCCGAGCGCAGCGCAATGGCGCTGTCGGGCCCGAAGGCCTGGCGACGAAACAGCGACTGGAAATGCGTGGCCGAGACCACGGCATAGACGATGCCCTTGAAATCCCCGTCCCCGGACTGCAGCCGGCGTGCCATCACGATGGCCCATTTGTTGAAGGAATGGCTGACCAGCGGATCGGAGATCACCATGCGGTCGGAGTGGCGCGCGCGCTCGAAGTAGCTGCGGTCGGCCACGGAAAACGGGGGCTCTTCCTCGTTGGCCGTCAGCAGCACCTGGCCCTTGGCGTCGGTCACGCGCAGCGCGGTGACGAAGGGCAGCAGGGCACGCTGCTCCTGCAGGATTTCATAGAGGGCGAGGGCCGCCACATCGTCGCCGTCCAGGCCCCGGCTGCGGTAGCGGCCTGCCACGGTGGCCAGTGCGTTGTCCACCAGCCGCATCTCGGCCGTCAGCTCCAGGCTCAGGCTGCGGGCCTGGTTCTGGGTGACAGCCACGCCCAGGTCCAGGTCGGCCTGGTGGTTGGCGCGCAGGCTCAGCCAGGTGGCCAGGCCCAGCAGGCCGGCGACCAGCAGGTTGCCAAGCACCAGGCGCCGCAGCACCTTGTCAGAAAGAAGCGTCTTCATGGCGCCGGGTGTCCCTTTCCGTCTGGCTGGATGAGCGTCCGGGTGGATGGAGCCGCACATTTTTAGCACAAGGACGGGACGATCCAGACAAGGTTTTGACCGATGGCAACGGCGCTCGCGCCGCTGGCGTACCTTCACCTCCGCAAGAATGGTCGCTGCCTGGGCCAGGGCGGGGGCCGCTGCGCAAAGGCCTGTTGCGCCGGCCACCTGAGAAAGTGCAGAGCCGTCATGCAGCCTGCAGGATCTGCCGCAGGTCGGCCGCGCAGTCCTGTGCGTCCTGCTCATGGCGGAACGCCACGCGCAGCCGGCCCTCGGGATCGAAGACATAGGTGATGGCCGAGTGGTCCATGGTGTAGGACGCACCCGTGGGCACCTTCTTGTAGAAGACCTTGAATTCCCTGGCGACCTCGGCCGTCTGCGCCTCGTCACCGCGCAGCGCGACAAAGCCGGGATCGAAGGCGCCCACATAGGCCTTGAGCACCTCGGGCGTATCGCGCTCGGGGTCGATAGTGATGAAGGCCACGGCCAGGCGCTGGCCATCGGGCCCCAGCAGCTGGCGTATTTCCAGGGCGCGCGTCAGCGCCGTGGGGCAGACATCGGGGCATTGGGTGAAGCCGAAAAAGACCATCAGGGCCTGGCCCTTGAAGTCGGCCAGCGTGCGCTCGCGGCCATCGGCATCGCGCAGGCGGAAGTCCCGGCCGTACTGGGCGCCGGTCAGGTCTATGCCCTTGAACGGTACGGCGGCGGGCTTGCAGCCGGCCAGCAGCGCCAGTGCGGCCAGGCCGCCGCCAAGGCAGGCACGGCGAGACAGGGCGACGCAAGCAACGGATGGGCGGGTCGAAGAAAAATCGGCGGCGCGCTGCGGCGCCGCATGGCAATCGAAACGGAACATGGCATCCCTGCGTGGAATCTTGGCGAAGCCGCGCCGCCAAGGCTGCGCCCGGCCGGTGCGGCAATGTTCTGAGACAGGCCAGCGGCCAGACAGCGCGGGACAGCGCTGCAAGCAGCCAAGGGCTCAGGCGATCAACAGCAACAAGGGAGGCCCGCGCGGCGGCAGCGGCGCGCCGACCAGGGAGGCAATGCGGGCAGAGACGATGGGCTGCAGCGCGCGGCCCATCGGCTGCAGTTGCGCCCAGGAGGGAGGGACATGCGCCGGCGGCGGCGTCCCCGCCAGGCACAGAGGGCAGTCCAGCGAATGCTGGGCAGACACCGCCTGTCCTTCTTCACCATTGACCACGACCAGCCTGACGCTGCCGCCAGCCGTGCAGACCAGCTCCATGGCCTGGGGGTGCACCAGGGGCGATGCAATGGCCAGGCCCAGCGTCAGCGCGAACCACGCCATGACCAGGCGGGCCAGTGGGACGGAGTTGCGCAGGGCTTGCATGGCTGGGGATTATGGGGGCAGGCCGTCACAGGGCCACGCCGACCTCGTCGCAGGCGGCCCAAAACCGGGCCGGGTCGCGCACCTGAAAGCGCTGTCCGCCGCGACGCGCCTGCACGATGCGGTCCAGCCGGAAGGTGCGCACGCCCTCGCGCTCGCAGTCCCAGGCCAGCAGGTACCAGAACGGCCAGGCCAGCAGCAGACATTGCGGCTCCACCACGCGCTCGCTGCGGCGCTGGCGTCCGTCCAGGTAGGTCAAGGCCAGCATCCATTGCTGTGCAAATGCTTGGTAGACGCTGGCGCGCGCCTCCACGCCCTGCGCACGCTCGCGCAGCGAAGCCTGGACTTCGACGGACACCGGCGAGGCCACGCGGATGCGCTGGCGCAGTTGCGCGATATCTGCGCGATCGGCCGGCGCAAAGCAGCGCGCGAACTGGCGGCGCAGTTCGCCATGACGCCCCGCCAGCGACAGGCCCAGGGCTTCCGACAGCGCCAGGGACATCAGCAGCTCCAGCGCGTCGTCACCCCGCAGGGTCACGCGGCCGGAGGGCCAGCGATGGACCACGCGGACACCGCCGCCCCTGCCCGAGGAGCTGTCCAGCTCCCAGCCCTGCTGCCTGAGCAACGACAGGTCGCGCGCCAGCGTGCGCTGGCTGACGCCCAGTTCCTCGGACAGCGCCGCCACGCCGTGCACGGCGCCATCGGACAGGCGCTGGGAAAGGGCGTCAAGCCGGGACAGACGGGCGGGCAGCGTGCGCGGTTTCATGGCCGGCATCATGGCGCAATTGACAGCCATTGAATGGCAGCGATGCAGGGACCATGGGCGGCATGTTCAATCCACGGAGAAATGCCATGCAAGTCATCGAATGGGCAGCGTTCAGCCTGCTGCCCGGTGTGACGGAAAACACCCTGCTGCAAGCCGCCAGCGCCATGCAGCACCAGTTCCTGGATGTGCAGGGCGGATGCCTGTCACGCCATCTGGTCCAGCTGGGCCAGGGGCGCTATGCGGATGTCGTCACCTGGCAATCACAGGAGGCTGCCCGTGCCGCCCTGGCGCAGGCCGGCCGGTCGGCTGCCTGCGCGGCCTACTTCGGGCTGATGCGCGTGGAGCATCCTCCCTTGCTGGGCGCCAGCGTGTTCAGCCACGGCGGGGAACGTGGGCTGCCGCAGGGCATGGAGTTCTCGTTGTTCCGGCTGCGCCCCGGCGCCGATTCCCATGCCTTGGCCACCGCCGCGCACCGCATGGCCGATGGCCTGTACCGGAATGAGCCCGGCTTCACGGCCCATGGCGTGATGCGCAGCGCCCACGACCCCGGCCTGTATGCCGACGTGGTGCTGGCCGACAGCGCCGGCCGCGCCCACCAGCTGTGCAGCAAGTGGGGCCAGGGACCGTTCGATCCGGCCTGCCAGGACTATCTGGAACTGATCGCGCCGGGGTCGGCACAGCTGCAGTTCTGGGACAGGGTGGCCTGAGCGCCGCCATCGCCGCGCCTTGGCCGGATGCCGGATATGCGTGGTATCCGTATCCGCCAGCCTGCACCGGCCATCCCATAATCACCTTTTCCCCAAGCAGTGACCGCCATGTCGAAACTCCATGTTGTGCAGCAGGGCCAAGGCCCGGCCCTCGTTCTGAGCCACGCGCTCGGTTGTGACCTCCAGATGTGGGACGGCGTGGCCCAGGCCCTGCAAGACCGCTTCACCGTGGTGCGCTACGACCACCGGGGCCATGGCCGCTCGCCCGCCATCGGCGAGGCCTTCGACATGAACGACCTGGCCGACGACGCAGCCGGCGTGATCGAGGCGCTGGGCCAGGGGCCGGTGCACTTCGTGGGCCTGTCCATGGGCGGCATGACGGCCCAGGCCCTGGCAGCGCGCCATCCGGCGCTGGTGCGCAGCATCACCGTCGCCAATTCGGCCAGCTACTACGACGAGGCCGCGCGCGCAGGCTGGCAGGCGCGCATTGCCACGGTGCGCGCCCAGGGCGTGGCCGCGATTGCCGATGGCGCCATGCAGCGCTGGTTCACGCCCGAATTCCGCGCCGGGCAGGCCGCCCGAGTGGCAGCCTTGCGCACCGGGCTGGAGGCCACGGCGGCCGCGCCCTATGCGGCGGCCTGTGCGGCCGTGGGCGGCATCGATCTGCGCGAGAGCAACCGGCGCATCGCCTGCCCCGCGCTGGTCATTGCAGGCAGCCGCGACGAGGCCACGCCACCTTCCCTGTCCGAAGACATGCAGGCGCAGATTCCGGGCGCGCAGCTGGTGTCGCTGCCCGCCGCGCATTTGAGTGCCGTGGAAATGCCCGCGGAGTTTGCGCAGTTGGTGAGCGACTTTGTCGCGCAGATCCGCTAGATCTGCCGCCCTGCCCGGACGGAATGGTCGCTGAGCGACGCCGCTAGCAGGCCGGCATCACGGCCGGCAGATCAACTCCGCCACGTCCATCAGCAAGGCCTCATCGATCTGCTCGCGCAGGTCCACGGCCAGCCTGCGCCGGTAGAACACGCCCAGGTCCAGGCCCACGCCCAGCGCGCGGATCTGCACATCGCCCGCGCGCTCGTGCCGGGCGATGACCTGGCGCAGGTGCTGGTCCAGATAGTGCTCGTCGTTGGCCTGGTGCGTGGCCGTGTCCATGGGGCAGCCGTCCGAGATGACGAGCAGGATGCGGCGCTGCGCGGGCCGCGCCAGCAGCCGCTCGCAGGCCCATTCCACGGCCTCGCCGTCCACGCCCTCGCGAAAGAGGTCGGGCCTGCGCAGCGCGGCAATGCCGTGGCGGGCGTGGCGCCAGGGTCTGGCGGCATCCTTGAAGACGATGTGCAGCCGCTCGTTGAGCCGGCCCGGGATGTGGGGCTGGCCCGCGCGCTGCCAGTCGCGGCGGGCGCGGCCGCCGTTCCAGGCCTGGGTGGAAAAGCCCAGCACGTCCACCGGCACGCCGGCCATGGACAGCGCGCGGCCCAGCAGGTCCACCAGCAGGGACAGCGGGCGCGCATGCGCCTTCATCGAGCCCGAGCAGTCCAGCAGGATGGCCACGGCCGCATCGCTGACGGGGCGCGGCAGCTCGTTCCTGAAGATGGCGCGCTGCTGCGGATCGCTGACCAGTTGCGCCAGCCGGCTTGCATCCAGGTGCCCATCCTCCAGGCCGAACTGCCAGCCGTCGTGGCGCGGCACGGCCAGGCGCTGCTGCAGGTGGCGGGCCAGCCGGCCCGCATGCAAGCCGCTGCGCGCCAGTTCCTCATCCATCTGCTCGCGGAACTCGGCCAGTTGCGCGGCGCGGATCAGCTCGGCCGCCTGCGCCTCGCGGTCATAGGCGCGCGTGAACACGCGGTAGCTGTGGGCCGAGCCGGCCCAGGCGCGGCTGTCGCCGCTGAGCGCCACGGGCGGCGCATCCAGGCTTTGCGATTCAAAGTGCAGCGGCAGCGCGAAGCTGCCCCGCCGGCGCGGCCCGCCAGCGCCGCGCGGCGCCTCTTCCTGGGCTGACCGCACGGCCTGGCCCACCCAGCGGCTGATGGCCAGGGCCGGCGCAATGAAGGCCTGCTGGTCCTGCCGGTGGCGGCGCAGCAGGGCCCACTGCGCGCCCAGTTGCGCGGACAGGCCGGCGCGCGTGGCCTCGGCCAGGTCGGCCAGGGCATCGGGCGGCTCATGTCCGCCCAGGCGGCTCCAGGCGGTCAGCGCCACGGTGAACAGCAGGATGCCCAGGCTGCTTTCGGTCAGGCCCGAATCGGCAAAGGCCTGGCTCCAGTGCACAAAGCGCGCATGCAGGTTGGCGCGTGCACCGGGCCATTCCTCGGGCGCCAGGCTTTCCACGCGCAACTGCTCCAGCAGTTCGAACACCAGCCGCTCGACCGGGTCGCCGGGCAGGTGGCGCGCGTGCAGCGCGGCATCGCTCAGGCGCAGGCGCAGGCTGGCACCGTCGAGCAGGCCGCGCTGGTCGGCCAATCGGGCCGGCACATCGGATTGGTGGGCCGCTGCCAGCACCACGGGCGCCGTGCCCCGGTACAGCGTCTGCCCGCTCCATTGCAGCGAGGCATCGCCCGCCATGGCGCGCAGCAGCGCGCCGCCCCAGGCCTCCATGCGCGCCAGCGAGGGGGATGCCTCAGCAGGCATGGGCGGGCTCGTCGCGCAGCGCCAGTTCCTGGCCGAAGCAGCGCTGGAAGTACTCGGCCACGATGGCCCGCTCGGCCGGCTCGCACTTGTTGAGGAAGGACAGCTCGAAGGCCAGCCGCAGGTCATGGAAGATCTGCGCGTTCTCGGCCCAGGTGATGACGGTGCGCGGCGACATCAGCAGCGACAGGTCGCCCACGGCAAAGCCCTTGCGCGTGAGCGCGGCCAGCGCCACCATGGCGGCCACCTGCTCGCGCCCCTGCGGCGTGGCCAACTGCGGCACGCGCGCCAGCACGATGGCGGCTTCCTCGGCCGGTGCCAGGTAGTCCAGGCTGGTGACCAGGTTCCAGCGGTCGAGCTGGGCGTGGTTGAGCATCTGCGTGCCGTGGTACAGGCCGCTGAGGTTGCCCTGGCCCAGGGTGTTCATGGTGGCGAAGAGGCGGAACTGCGCATGCGGCTGGAGCACGCGCTTTTGGTCCAGCAGGGTGAAGCTGCCCTCGCGTTCGAGCACGCGCTGGATGACGAACATCACATCGGGCCGGCCCGCGTCGTATTCATCGAAGACCAGGGCCACGGGCCGCTGCAGCGCCCAGGGCAGGATGCCTTCCTGGAACTGCGTGACCTGGCGGCCCTCCTGCAGCACGATGGCATCCTTGCCCACCAGGTCCAGCCGGCTGATGTGGCCGTCGAGGTTGACGCGCACGCAGGGCCAGTTCAGCCGCGCCGCCACCTGCTCGATATGGGTGGACTTGCCCGTGCCGTGCAGCCCCTGGATGACCACGCGCCGGTTGTGCGCAAAGCCCGCCAGGATGGCCAGCGTGGCCTGCGGGTTGAAGCGGTAGGCCGGGTCCACGGCCGGCACATGCTCGCTGCGCTCGGCAAAGGCCGGTACCTGCATGTCGGTGTCCAGGCCGAAGGTCTCGCGCACGCCAAGCGTGCGCGTGGGATGCATCAGGGTCAGCTCAGTCATCGTCAGGGGCTCCCGGGGGGACTTCGTCGTTGATGCGCGCAATCGCCTCGGCCGCCGCGCGCAGTTGGGGAAGAAAGGACAGCGCACGTTCGCGCGGGAAACGCATGATGGGCGCCTGCACGGCCAGCCCCATGTTGGAGGGGCCGCCCTGGATGGAGGGCACGAGCACGCCCAGGCACAGCAGGCCGGGCAGGAATTCCTCGTTGTCGAAGGCATGGCCCTGGGCGCGCACCTGGTCCAGTTCGGCGTCCAGCGCGTCAAAGGCCGTCAGCGTGTTGGCCGTGAAGCCTTCCAGCGGCACGGCCGACAGCAGCCGCCTGCGCTGCGCGGGCGCCATCTGGCTCAGGAACAGCTTGCCCGTGGCCGAGCAATGGGCCGGCACGCGCGAGCCTGGGTGCAGATAAAAGCGCAGCGGCGCGGGCGTTTCCACCCGGTCCAGGTAGAGCACCTCGCTGCCCGAGAAGGCGGTGATGTTGCAGCTCTCGCCGATGTCGCGCACCAGTTGCGCCAGCACCGCGTGGCGCGCGCCATGCGTGGTGTTGTTGAGCAGCACGCTTTCGGCCAGCCGCATCAGGCGCCGGCCCGTGCCGTAGTGCCGGCCATTGCCCTCGCGCTGCAGGATGCCCGCGCCTTCGAGCTGCTGGAGCATGCGGTGCATGGTGGGCTTGGGCAGGCCTGTCTCCTCGACCATGGTCTGCAGCGTGAAGGGCTCGTTCTTCTGCGCAATGGCCTCCAGCAGCGCGAACAGCCGCAGGTTGGGGGTATCGCCATCGATACGGGCAGGGACAGGGTCTCGGGTGTTCATGGTGTTGGCCATCATATGATTTTCAATTTTTCGAGTCAATTTGTTCCGAAAAAAGAAATTTGTTTGACATCCAGGCGAAATCACACCTAGACTTGCGCCGTAATTTCTTTTTTCGGAACTTAAAGTTCCATTTTCAAGGAGACAACATGACTGCAGCCAACAATCGTACGGTGGTCGAAGGCGTCCAGAAGATGACCCCTTCCGAAGCCTTTGTGGAGACCTGCGTGGCCAACGGCGTCACGGAGATGTTCGGCATCATGGGCTCGGCCTTCATGGATGCCATGGACATCTTCGCGCCCGCCGGCATCCGCCTGATCCCCGTGGTGCACGAGCAGGGCGCGGCCCACATGGCCGACGGCTATGCGCGCGTCTCGGGCCGCCACGGCGTGGTGATCGGCCAGAACGGCCCCGGCATCAGCAACTGCGTGACCGCCATTGCTGCCGCCTACTGGGCCCACAGCCCCGTGGTCATGATCACGCCCGAGACCGGCACCATGGGCATGGGCCTGGGGGGCTTCCAGGAAGCCAACCAGCTGCCCATGTTCCAGGAGTTCACCAAGTACCAGGGCCATGTCTGCAACCCCAAGCGCATGGCCGAGTTCACGGCCCGCTGCTTTGACCGCGCCATCTCCGAGATGGGCCCTACCCAGCTGAACATTCCGCGCGACTACTTCTATGGCGAAGTGCAGTGCGAAATCCCCAAGCCCATGCGCGTGGAGCGCGGCTCGGGCGGCGAAAACAGCCTGCAGGCCGCCACGGAACTGCTGGCCACGGCCAAGTTCCCCGTGATCCTGGCCGGCGGCGGCGTGGTCATGGGCGATGCGGTCGAGGAGTGCAGGCAGCTGGCCGAGCGCCTGGGCGCCCCCGTGGTCACGGGCTATCTGCGCAATGACGCCTTCCCCGCCAAGCACCCGCTGTGGGCCGGCCCGCTGGGCTACCAGGGCTCCAAGGCCGCGATGAAGCTCATCGCCCAGGCCGACGTGGTGATCGCGCTGGGCTCGCGCATGGGCCCCTTCGGCACCCTGCCCCAGCACGGCATGGACTACTGGCCCAAGAACGCCAAGATCATCCAGGTCGAGGCCGACCACACCAACCTGGGCCTGGTCAAGAAGATCTCGGTGGGCATCCACGGCGACGCCAAGGCCGTGGCACGCGAGCTGGGCCGCCGCCTGCAGGGCCAGACCCTGGCCTGCGACGCCACCAAGGCCGCGCGCGCCGACACCATCGCCACCGAGAAGGCGGCCTGGGAGAAGGAGCTGGACGAGTGGACGCATGAGCGCGACCCCTACAGCCTGGACATGATCGAAGAGGCCAAGGGCGAGCGCACGCCCACGGGCGGCCAGTACCTGCATCCGCGTCAGGTGCTGCGCGAGCTGGAAAAGGCCATGCCGCCGCGCGTGATGGTCTCCACCGACATCGGCAACATCAACTCCGTGGCCAACAGCTACCTGCGCTTCGACGAGCCGCGCAGCTTCTTCGCGCCCATGAGCTTCGGCAACTGCGGCTATGCCCTGCCCACCATCATCGGTGCCAAGTGCGCGGCGCCCGACCGCCCGGCCATCGCCTACGCCGGCGACGGCGCCTGGGGCATGAGCATGGTGGAGATCATGACCGCCGTGCGCCATGACATTCCCGTCACGGCCGTGGTCTTCCACAACCGCCAGTGGGGCGCCGAGAAGAAGAACCAGGTGGACTTCTACAACCGCCGCTTCGTGGCCGGCGAGCTGGAAAGCGAGAGCTTCGCAGCCATTGCCAGCGCCATGGGCGCCGAGAGCATCGTGGTCGACCAGATCGAGGACGTGGGCCCGGCGCTGAAGAAGGCCATCGACCTGCAGATGAACCACGGCAAGACCTGCGTGATCGAGGTGATGTGCACGCGCGAACTGGGTGACCCGTTCCGCCGCGATGCGCTCTCCAAGCCCGTGCGCTTCCTCGAAAAGTACAAGGACTTTGTCTAACCCCCTGAGGCGCTGGCGCGCCTTCCCCCTCTCTACCCGCTGCGCGGGGGAGGGGGACGACACCCTCGGTGCGGGGCGGCCCTTCCTCGGTGTCCCTGGGATGGGCCGCGCCGGTTTCATGCGCCTGGGTGAAGCGCAAGGCCCTCGAAAGCCGATTCCCAGATTCCCTGCGTTGCTCGCGCCGGGCCCTGTACTTTCCCGCAGGAGCTTTCATGGTCCCCCCACTTTCACTTGCCGTGGCCGCCGACGATGCGCCCGCCACGCCCCGTCCCCATCTCCAGCACTTGCTCGACCAGGCCAAGGCGCAAGGCCCCATTCCTGTGGCCGTGGCCTATCCCTGCGATGCAGGCTCGCTGCAGGCCGCCATGCAGGCCGCGCAGGCGGGCCTGATCACGCCGCTGCTGGTCGGCCCCGAGGCACGCATCCGAGCGGCGGCCCAGGCGGCCGGGCTGGACCTGGCGGGCGCGTCCATCCACTCCACAGCCGACGATCCACGCGCGGCGGCTGCCCAGGCGGCGGCGCTGTGCGGCAGCGGCCAGGCGCGCGCGCTGATGAAGGGCAGCCTGCACAGCGACGAGTTGCTGGGCGCTGCCGTGGCGCGCGAGGCCGGCCTGCGCGGCAGCCGCCGCGCCAGCCATGTGTTCGTGATGGACCTGCCGGGCTTCGAGCGCCCGCTGCTGATGACCGATTGCGTGGTCAACATCTTCCCCACGCTGATGGACAAGCGCGACATTGCGCAGAACGCCATCGACCTGGCCCGTGCCATCGGCATTGCCCGGCCGCGCGTGGCCGTGCTCTCGGCGGTGGAGACGGTCAACCCCGCCATTCCCGGCACCATCGACGCGGCCGCGCTGTGCAAGATGGCCGACCGGGGGCAGATCAGCGGCGCCATCCTCGACGGGCCGCTGGCCTATGACAACGCCATCTCGCTGCGCTCGGCGCACCACAAGGGCATCGTCTCCGACGTGGCGGGACAGCCCGACGTGCTGCTGGTGCCCAGCCTGGAGGCCGGCAACATGATCTACAAGCAGCTGGTCTACATGGCCGACGCCGAATGCGCGGGCCTGGTGCTGGGCATGCGCGTGCCCATCGTGCTGACCAGCCGTTCGGACTCGGTGGCCAGCCGCATTGCGTCCTGCGCGCTGGCCGTGCTGGCCAGCGCGGCGGGCGGCAAGGAGCAGTCATGAGCCAGGTCCAAGCACAGGTGGCTGCGCAGGCGCCCGTGCCGCGCATGCTGCAGTGGCTCAGGCTCCTGCCCGGCACGGGCCTGTCGGGCGTGATCGCGCTGGCGGCGACCTTCGTCTCCACGCTGCATGGCGGGCCGCAGCTGCTGTTCGCGCTGTTCTTCGGCGTGGCCTTCCACTTCCTGAGCCAGGACGCGCGCGCCAAGCCGGGCATCGAGTTCTGCGCGCGCGGCGTGCTGCGCCTGGGCGTGGGCCTGCTGGGTGCGCGCATCACGGCCACGCAGATCGCGGGCCTGGGCTGGACCACGGCGCTGATCGTCATCGCGGCCGTGGTCACCACGCTGCTGTGCGGCACGCTGCTGGGCCGGCGCCTGGGCCTGACGCGCCCGCAGGGCGTGCTGTCGGGCGGCGCGGTGGCCATCTGCGGCGCCTCGGCGGCGCTGGCCATCTCGTCGGTGCTGCCGCGCGACAAGGACAGCGACCGCTTCACGCTCACCGTGGTGGTCACGGTCACCGTGCTGTCCACGGCCGCCATGGTGCTGTATCCGCTGGTGGCGCGCGCCTTGCATCTGCCGCCCGAGCTGGCGGGCCTGTTCATCGGCGGCACCATCCACGATGTGGCCCAGGTGGTGGGCGCGGGCTACACCATCGACCAGGCCACGGGCGACTACGCCACCATCGTCAAGCTGTTCCGCGTGTCCATGCTGGCCGTGGTGGTGGTCATGGTCTCGGCCCTGTTCAAGCGCCAGCGCGAGGCAGCGGCCGAGCAGCACCACGGCAAGAAGCCGGGCCTGGTGCCCTGGTTCCTGTGGGTGTTCGTCGCGCTGGTGGCCATCAACTCGCTGGGCTGGGTACCGCCGGGCCTGCAGCACCAGTTGAGCGACCTGTCGCGCAACTGCCTGGTGCTGGCCATTGCGGCCCTGGGCCTGAAGACCTCGTTCCAGCAACTGGCCCAGGCCGGCTGGCGACCCTTTGCACTGCTGGTGGTGGAGACGCTGTGGATGGCAGCCTTCGTGCTGATCGCCATCGAGATCGAGATGCGCTGACGCCTGCACAGGCATTGCCGCAAGAGGCCCGCCCTGCGCGGGCCTTTGTCATGGCGCCACACATCGCTTGATGGGCATGCACCAAGATGATACATTTGCACACAAATTTTTGATCCACATCAACGCCCTACCGCGCCGTGAACGTTTTTCGCAAGCAAGCCGGCAGATTCCGCAGGCTGACCGCCACCCAAGTCCTCACCCTGCTGCGCAATCAGCACCCCCGGCAAGCCGCCCTGCTGCGGCTGCTGCCCTGCCTGTCGATGCTGGCCGTGTGCGCGGTGCTGCTCGATTCCCTGCTGCCCATTCCGCTGTGGGCCATCGCCAGCCTGACCGTGGTCATGGCCGCCTACATCGCCCACAACTGCCAGTCCTTTGTCGCCACCCAGCGCAGAAAGTCCACGCTGCGCCATCTCGCGCGCTCCTGCCTGCTGCACGCCGGCTGAAGCACAAGTGCCCCTGGGTGCCGGGCGTCAGGCACCGCCTCTGGCATAGGCCGTCAGCGCCTGGGCCACGGCCTTGAAGACCACGGCGCAGCGCTCGCTCTTGCGCAGGTCCTCGTGCATGGCCACCCAGGTATCGAGCTTCCATGAAAACGCCTGGGGCAGCACCCGCACCAGGCCCGGCTCCCGGGCCGCCAATGCCGACTGGCACACGCCAATGCCAAAGCCCGCGCGGATGGCGCCCAGCTGGGCCAGGTCGCTGTCCGAGCGCAGCGCCATGCCTTCGCGCGTGAGCATGGGAAACTGCTGCTGCATCTTTCGGATCAGGGCGCTTTCATGGTCGAAGCCGATGAGCGAATGCCCGGCCAGGTCCTCCAGCGATTCCGGCACGCCGCGTGCGGACAGATAGCTTTCATGGGCATGCAGCCCCAGCTCGATGGCGCCGATATGGCGTGCCACCAGCGCCTCCTGCTGAGGCCGGAACATGCGCACGGCCACGTCGGCCTCGCGGCGCAGCAGGTCATCCACCGCGTTGGACAGCACCAGCTCGATGCCCAGTTCAGGGTGTGCCGCGCGCAATTGCGCAAGCACAGGCGGCAGCACCTCCACGCCCACCACCTCGCTGGCCGTCAGCCGCACCGTGCCGCGCACGCCCGAGCCATGGCTGGCCGCCACGCGGCGCAGCGCGGCCGCCGTCGCGGCCATGCTGGCTGCATAGGGCTGAAGCTCGTAGGCCGCCTCCGTGGGCGCGAAGCCATCGGATGAGCGGGTGAACAGTTGCAGGCCCAGCGCCGACTCCAGCCCGTCGATGTGGCGGCCCACGGTCGGCTGCGCCACACCCATGGCCCGGCCCGCCGCTGACAGCGACCCGGACTCCAGCACCTGCAAAAAACTGCGATACCACTCCCAGTGGGGTTCCGACATCACTCATCCATTCATTTATGCATGGACACCAGAGAATTCTAGGCAATTTTCTTTTTGCAGCGGGTTGCTGACACTGAGGCTGTCACCACAGGACCCAGCCCATGCCATCCATTGCACTCTTCGGCGCCGCAGGCGCCATCGGCCAGAGCCTGGCCGCCGCGCTCAGACAACAGGGCCGCACCTACCGCGTGGTCGGCCGCAGCGAAGCCAGCCTGCGCCAGACCTTCGGCGCCGACCCGCTGGCCGAGATCGTCCCCTGGAACCCGGACAGCAACGGCTCCGTCGAGGCTGCCGCCCACGGCGTGGACACGCTGGTCTACCTGGTGGGCGTGAACTACTGGCAGTTCGCATTGCATCCCGAGCTCATGCGCAGGACGCTGGACGGCGCCATTGCCGCCGGCGTGCGCCGGATCGTACTGATCGGCACCGTCTATCCCTATGGAAAGGCGCAGGCCCATGCCGTGAAGGAAGACCATCCACGCAACCCGCATACCTTCAAGGGCCGCATGCGCAAGGCGCAGGAAGACCTGCTGCTGCAGGCCCACGCACAGGGCCGCATCGAGGCCGCCGTACTGCGCCTGCCCGACTTCTACGGCCCGGGCGTGCACAACAGCCTGCTGCACGGAGCCTTCGAGGCGGCGGCCCGTGGCGGCCGGGCCGACATGGTCGGCCCGCTGGACCGGCCGCATGAGTTTGTCTATGTGCCCGATGTGGGCCCCGTCGTGGCGCGCCTGATCGGCACGCCGCAGGCTTTCGGCAAGGTCTGGCACCTCGCCGGCGCGGGGGCGATCACGCAGCGCGACGTCGTCTCGGAGATCGAACGCCTGACCGGCAGGCCGTTGAAGCTGCGCGTTGCAGGAAAGACCGCGCTGCGCCTGGCCGGCCTGTTCAACCCCTTCATGCGCGAGCTGGCCGAGATGCACTACCTGCTGACCGATCCGCTGATCATGGAGGACTCCGCGCTGCACGCCCTGCTGGGCCCCATCGCCAAGACGCCCTATGCGCAGGGCATACGCGCAACGCTCAACGCCGCCATGGCAAGTGCCGACTCACACTTGGCCGCGGCCTGAGCCTGGCCTGCAGCCCGAAAACAAAAAAGCCCTGACAGCAAAACTGTCAGGGCCTTTGTCTATCTGGCAGGGGAGGAAGGACTCGAACCCTCGCATGCCGGAATCAAAATCCGGTGCCTTTACCAACTTGGCGACTCCCCTAGAAGACCTAAATTCTAATACGTTTTTTTGGCCCGAAATCCAAAATTCCAAAAATTTCGACACCGCCAAAGTTGTCTTCATGGCGCGGCCAGGGCTCCCTCAAGACAGCGGAGTATCGCCTCCCGCCCCATCGCCGTGAAACAGCCAATGAAGACAAACACGGACTCCGAGACCCTGGCCCCATGCAGGCTGGCAATGCGCAAGCGCCCACCCACCACGTGGACTTCCTGGACGCTGTCCTGCCCGCCCAGCCGCACGATGCCCTTGGCCCGCAACAGGGGGACAGGCAGCGTACGCAGCGCCTGCCGCAACCGCTGCCGGTCAAAGCAGCGGCGCGTTGCGTAGGAAAAGCTGCCCACATCGGCCATGCCGGCCATGTTCCCCGCCTGGCTTTTCCAGGAGCCGCCCGCTTGCAGCAGGCCTTGCGGGCGGCGTGGCGAGGCAGCCGCATCAATGAACACGGCCAGCGGTATCTCGCCATGGCGGGCCGCCAGCACCACAGCACCGGGCGCCATACCGGCCACGCGCGCGGCCACCTTTTCGGTGGCACATGCGCCGGCCAGATCGGCCTTGGTCAGCACCAGCGCCGTCGCGCCCGAGATCTGGCGGCGGACCATGTCGCCGACCAGCGGGTCGCACAGTTGCTCATCGACGTCCTGGACATCCACCGCCACCAGGATGGCGTTGAGCTGCAGTGCGGGGTCGAGCATGCCGACCTGGGCGATGCGCACGGGGTCGGAGACGCCGCTGGCCTCGATGACCAGCAGGTCCGGTCGGTCGGGCCGCGCGCCCACGGCGGCCAGGGCCTCGGCCAGCCGGCCTCCGATGGAGCAGCAGATGCAGCCGTTTTCCAGCTGCAGCACGTCGCTGCTGCGTGTGCGGATCAGGGCGGCGTCGATGTTGATCTCGCCGAAGTCGTTGACCAGCACGGCCACGCGCAGGCCATCGGCGCGCTCCAGCAGCCGGTTGAGCAAGGTGGTCTTGCCCGCGCCCAGATAGCCGCCCACGACGACCATGGGAACGGGCGCCCGCTGCGCCGCGGCGGCCGGCGTGCTCATGGCGCTGACCCGGGCGCGGGGAAGATGCGGCCGCCCAGCACGGTGCCCCAGACCTTCACGTCCTTGAGGGCGGCGGGCGCCACCGCGCGGGGATCGTCCTCCAGCACGGCGAAGTCCGCCAGCTTGCCGGGCTCGATGCTGCCCACGCGCTGCTCCAGTTTCAGGGTGCGGGCCGCGCCCATGGTGATGGCATGCAGGGCGTCGTCCACCGACAGGCGCTCGGCCTCGCCCAGCACGCGGCCTGAAGCGGTTTCGCGCTGCACCGCGCACCATGCGGTGAACAGGGGGTGGATGGGGGTGATGGGCGCATCGGAATGCATGGCGAAATCCATGCCCAGGCGCCGCGCCGTGCCCGCTGCATTCATGCGCGAGGCCCACTGCATGCCCACGGTCTGCTCGGCGTGGGCATCGCCCCAGTAATAGAGATGGTTGGAGAAGAAGTTGACACACATTCCCAGGCGCGCGGCGCGCTGCAGCTGGGCGCTGCTGGCCAGCTGGCAGTGCTGCAGGGTGTGGCGATGGTCGGCGCGCGGGTGCCTGGCCAGCAGGTCCTCGATCACATCCAGCACCACCTCGGTGGCCTCGTCTCCGTTGGTGTGGATGTGCAGTTGCAGACCGGCCAGGTGGAAGGGCTCGAACAGCGCGGGCAGCTGCGACGGGGGAATCAGCCACAGGCCGTTGGGCTGCCCGCCCGCGTAGCCGGGAGCGCGCAGGCGCGCGGTGAAGCCCTGGATGGAGCCGTCCACGATGAACTTGACGGGGCCGAACTGCAGCTTGTCGCTGGCCGAGGACGCCGCTGCAGCATGCACGCGCGCGGCACCGCCTTCCGGGTTGCGCTGCGGCGCGAAGGCCGGGACGATGCGCAGCGGATAGGCCGCGTCGCCCGTTACCTCGCGCAGCGCGGCCAGGCCCTGGGGCGAGAGATCGCTGACCAGGTCGGTGGCCGTGGTCACACCCGCGAGCTGGGCCACGCGGCCGAACTTCCAGATGGCCTCGCGCTGCTCGGCAGCGGCCAGCGACAGCGCGCTGCCGATCACCTTCTGCACCGGATACATGGCGGCGAATTCCTGCAGCTCGCCCGTGGGCTGGCCCTCGGCGTCCTTGTGGATGCCGTCGATGTCGGTGTCCTCGTCGATGCCGGCCAGCGCCAGCATGGCCGAGTTCACATTCATCAGGTGCACGCTGGCGTGCAGGATGACGATGGGCCGCGTGGCGGAGACACGGTCCAGCTCGCGCACCGACAGCCGGCTGCTGCCGAAGAGGATGGGATCGAAGCCCCAGGCCAGCAGCGTGGCCTGCGCATCGGGCAGGGCACGCTCGGCCTCGGCCAGGCGCGCCAGCACGGCGTCCAGCGTGCGCAGGCCGGGCCACAGGCGGCCCTCGGGATCGCGCCGATCGAAGTAGCCCAGGTACACGGCCTCCCACATGGCGCCTTCCATCAGGTGGCTGTGCGCCTCGATCAGGCCGGGCAGGAGGACCTTGTCGCACAGGCGGTCGATGCGCTCGGCCTCGGGCCAGGCAGCCATGTCGGCCTCCTGGCCAACGGCCAAGATGCGGCCGCCCTGCACGGCCACATGGGTGGCCTGCGGCTGGGCCGGGTTCATGGTGAGGATGGTGCGCGCCACAAAAACCTGCGTGCGCGCGTTCTCGTCGTGGTTCATGGTGGTGGTCTTTTTCAGGCGGCCTTGACGCGCGCGGCACCGGGCAGATAGTGGACGATGGCCGTGACCAGCAGGTTCAGCGCCAGGCTGATGAAGCCCAGGTTGATGCCGCCGAAATCCGGCTGCTGGATGTACAGCGCAATGGCCAGCGCCTGGCCGCAGGCAATGCCCAGGGCAACGGCCATGGGCCGGATGCGCCAGCCGAAGAGGATGGCCATCATTCCGGGGAAGAACTGCGTCACGCCGTAGTAGGTGGTGTTGATCAGGGTCAGCATCAGGTTGGGCGTGAGCAGCGTCATCACGATGGACAGCACCAGGTAGATGACGATCACCACCTTGGCGCCCTGCTTTTGCTTGGCCTCGGGCAGGCCGGGCAGCAGGTTGCGGGCCACGATGGGGCCGATGGCCAGGCAGATGCCCGCCAGCACCAGCAGGCCCGACAGCGCGGCGCCTGCGGCCACCAGGCCCAGCAGCCAGTCGGGCAGCAGTCGCACGGCAGCCGCGAAGAAGGCCTCGTTGGGCGATGCCAGCTGCAGGTTCTGGCTGATGGCGTAGTACGAGGCCAGCACCAGGAAGGGGTACATCAGCATGTACAGCGGCATGGCGATCTGGGTGCGGCGGATGGTGTGCGAACTCTTGGCCGTGAAGAAGTTCTGCACGGCGAACGGCATCATGTAGAAGCCCAGCGCCTGGAACAGCATGGTGCTCATGGAAAAGCGCAGCTGCGTATCGGTCATGTGGTTGCTGACCTTGGCACTGGCGGCGGTGAACACATCGCCCACGCCCGCATGCCAGCCCACGGCCACGCCCGTGGCGATGATGGCCACCACCATCAGGATGTCCTTGAGGATGGCGATATAGGCCGAGGCGCGCACCCCCGAGATGGCGATGTAGGTGAAGGCCAGGCCCGCAGAGATCAGCAGCAGGTGCAGCGGCTGGAAATTCCATCCCAGGCCCTTGAGCGCGGCCACCAGCCCCGTGAACTGCAGCTGGCCCCAGGGCAGCAGGAACAGGATGGCCGAGCCGGCCACGATCAGCTCCAGCGCACGGCTGCCGAAGTGGCCCTTGAACAGGTCCGGCAGCGTGATGGCGTTGTGCCGCAGCCCCGCCTTCCAGATCATGGGGCCGAGGAAGTAGCCCAGCGGATAGGCCAGCAGGATGTAGCCCAGGAACCAGACGCCATAGGTCGGCCCCTTGGCGTAGATGCCGCCCGGAAAGCCGACCATGGTGCCGATGCTGTAGATCTCGCCGGCGGCCAGGAAGAACACCAGGTAGGCGCCGAACTGGCGGGAGGCGACGAAGAAGTCATGCACGCTTTGCGCACCCTTGCCCGTGCGCGAGCGGATGGCCAGGTACAGGGACAGCGCGATGAAGCCCAGAAAGACTGCGGTGGTCATGGCGGTGCTCCCTTCAGGCGGACTGCGCGTCGTCGGCTTCGTGGCGGTCGAACATCAGCCAGCACACGAGCATGCACAGCGACGTCAGCACGAACCACATGAAGATCCACAGGTAGATGAAGGGCACGCCGAACACGAAGCGATCGACGGACGCGACCCAGGGAAGCAGGCCGATCACCGCGATGTACGGGATGCCTATGCCGATGAACAGCTTGAGCATGGTTTGTCTCCTTTTGCTCCGATGAAAGAGTTGGCGGTTGTGGCCGCTCTATAGAACATTTCAATGTCCCTGGATGCAATCTTAGGAAGCGCCTACCTATAATTCAAATGAAAAATTTGCCAACAAACCATGAGGACTCCGCATGGATACACAGAAGCTGCGGCACCTGCTGGCCATCGTCGAGCACGGCACCTTTTCCGACGCAGCGCGCGCCGTGCATCTCACCCAGCCGGCGCTCAGCCGCAGCATCCGCGCGCTGGAAGATGAACTCAGGGCGCAGCTGTTCGACCGGGGCGCGCGGCGCGCCCGGCTGACAGTGTTTGGCGAGCTCGTGGCCGAGCGTGCACGCCGCATGCGGCTGGAGGAAACCCAGTTGCGGCGTGACCTGGAGCTGCTGCGCGGCGGCCAGGAAGGCGCGCTCGCCATTGGCGTGGCGCCCGCGCCCGCGGCGCTGCTGCTCAAGCCCTTTCTGATCCACATGGCGCAGGCGCATCCGCGCGTGAAGGTGCGCGCCGAAATGGGTGCCACCAGCGCATTGCTGCAGCTGCTGCGCAACGAATCCATCGATGCCATCGTCGGCGACGCCTACGTGCTGCGCGCCGCCGATGACGTGGAGATGGAACTGCTGGGCGAGCTGCCCGCCGGCCTGGTCTGCCGCGCGGGCCACCCCGTGCTGCAAAACCCCGGCATGGACGAGATCCGCCGCTACCCGCTGGCCACCACCACGTTGAGCACGGCCATGGCGCGGCAGCTGGCCGAGCTGTGGGGCGAAGGCGCCGAGCCCGACAAGCTGTTCACCCTGCACTGCAACGACCTGGACCTGCTGCGCGGCGTGACCCTGGCCACGGACACCTTGCTGTTCGGCGTGCTGTCCATCACCCGCAAGGAGCGCGCCAGCGGCGCCATGGCCGAAGTGCCCCTGCCCGCCGATCCCCGCCGATGCGGCCGCTACGGCATGGCGCGCATGGCCGCGCGCACCCTGTCACCGGCGCTGGACACGGCCTACGCCTTCACACGCACGCACTGGCGCGAGCTGTCGGAGCATGATCAGGAGCCCGGTTGATCGACGCTCAGCCGGCCGCCGGGGCCTGTGCATGTGCCTGTGCATGCGCCAGGCCCAGCGGCAAGGTCTGCGCGCGCAGCCAGTCCAGCACCAGGGCGAAGCTGGCCTCGTCCAGCACCGGCCGGGGCGACATGAGCACGTAGTGCGAGCCATCGGCCACGAAGCCGCGCGGCGCGCACAGCGTGCCGCTGGCCAGGTCATCGGCCACCAGTGCCAGCGGGCCGATGGCGACGCCGGCCCCGGCCACGGCGGCCTGCAGGCTCAGGTAGAAATGCTCGAAGCGCACCTCGCGACCGGCCCGCAGCGGCACGCCGGTCAGTTCGCTCCAATGCCGCCATGCGTCCGGCCGCGACTGCGTATGCAGCAGCACCCCGCCCAGCGGCCCTGAGCGTGCCAGCGCCTTGGCAAGCGCGGGCCTGCAGACGGGCCCCACGCGCTCTTGCAGAAAGGGCTCGGCCACCACATCGGCGCCCATGTCGAAATCCGCGCGGCGTATGGCCAGATCAATGCCCTCGCGCGCAAATGGCACGGAGCCGCCGGCCGATACCAGGCGCAGCTCGCGCTGCGTGCCGATCGCTTCCTGCAAACCACCCAGACGCGGAATCAGCCAGCGCATCAAAAACGTGGGCTCGCACGACAGCACCAGCGGCCGGTCCGGCCCTGCCGCCTGCCGCGCGCGGCCCAGCGCGCCGCGCAGGCGCTCCAGCGCCAGGGCCACCTCCTCGGCCAGCACGCGGGCCGTGGGCGTGGCAATGATGCTGCGGTTGCTGCGCTGGAACAGCGCAAAGCCCAGCGCCTCCTCCATGTCGCGCACGGCACGGCTCACGGCGCCATCGGTCAGGTGCAGCTCGCGCGCGGCCTTGGAGACACTGCCATGGCGCACCGTGGCCTCGAAGGCGCGCAGGGCAGACAGCGGTGGCATGTGGACGGGTGCGGGCATGGCAATGGCGGCTCTAGACAGGTGGAACAGCGGACTTTCAGTTGAACATTGCTCAATTGAATGATGAGTCTATATCGATTTATTACTGGAGCATCTTCATGCAAAGTAAGCCCATCGATTGAGGTTTCAGCAAGAACCATGAAGCACTCCAGCCCCAACTCCGCCAACCCCTCGGCCAGCACCCCGGCCAGCGCGCCCCTGGCCATCACCATGGGCGATCCATTGGGCATCGGGCCCGAGATCATCGTCAAGCTGGCAATGGACCCTGCGCGGCCCTGCACGCCGTTTCTCGTCATCGGCGACATCGCCCGGCTGCAGCGGGCGGCCGATGGGCTGGGCGTCCATCCGCAGATCCGGGCCATCGAGACACCGGCCCAGGTCCCTGCCCTGGTACCGCCCGCCACGCTCTTCGTGCTGCAGGCCGGCGAGGACCTGCCGCCGGACCTGCCCTGGGGCTGCGTCGATGCACGCGCCGGCGCGGCCTGCCATGCCTATATCCAGCGCGGCATCGACCTGGCCCTGGCTGGCGACGTCTCGGGCCTGGTGACCGCCCCCATCCACAAGGAAGCGCTGCGCGCGGCAGGCTGCCCGCATCCGGGCCATACCGAGATGCTGGCCGAGCGTTCCGGCACACGCGACTTCGCCATGATGCTCGCCAATGATGAGCTGCGGGTGCTGCTGGTCTCCATCCATGTGCCGCTGCAGCAGGCCATCGCCTCCGTGACCATGGACAACGAGCTGCGCGCCATTCGCCTCGCGCACCAGGCCTGCCGCGCGTTCGGCATCCCCCGGCCCCGGGTGGCCGTGGCAGGGCTCAATCCGCATGCCGGTGAAAACGGTCTGTTCGGGGACGAGGACCGCTCGGTGATCATCCCCGCCATTGCCGCCGCGCGCGCCGAAGGCATCGACGCCAGCGGCCCCTGGCCCGGCGACACGGTCTTCATGCGGGCGCGCCGGGGCGAGTTCGACGTGGTGGTCGCCCAGTTCCATGACCAGGGGCTGATTCCCGTGAAATACCTGGGTGTGGAGCAAGGCGTGAACATCACCGTGGGCCTGCCCTTTGTGCGCACCTCGGTGGACCATGGCACGGCCTTCGACATCGCGGGCACGGGCCGCGCCGACCACGCCAGCCTGGCCTGCGCGCTGCGCCAGGCGGCAGCCATGGTGCAGGCCACCCGTACCGGTGCCAGCGCACGAACGCAGCGCCCGGACTTCATCTTCATGCTCACACAGCAGGACAGGACCATTGCCGATGCGCGCGAGCGGCTGCGCGAGGTGCTGGCCCAGGGCGTTCGCCATGTGGGCTTCAAGGACATCGGCCTGCCCCTGCCCGAGCTGCATGCCCTGGCCCGGGACATCCGGGCGGGCGGCGCCAGGGTCTATCTGGAGGTTGTCAGCCTGGACGAGGCCAGCGAAGTGGCCTCGGCCCGCGCGGCGGTCGACATCGGGGTGGACGTGCTCATGGGTGGCACACGGCCCGAGGCGGTGCTGCCCGTGCTGCGCGGCAGCGGCATTGCGTACTACCCGTTTCCCGGCAAGGTGAGCGGGCATCCGAGCGTGCTTTCAGGCCCGGTACAGGACATTGTGGCCAGCGCCCGCCGCATGGCGGGGCTGGACGGCGTGCATGGCCTGGACCTGCTGGCCTACCGCTTCCACGGCGATGTGCCGGCCTTGATCAAGGCCGTCTGCGATGCGGTGGACAAACCCGTGGTCGTGGCCGGCTCCATTGATCGCAGTGAACGCATCGCGGCCGTGCTGGCCGGCGGCGCAGCGGGCTTCACGATAGGCACTGCCGCCTTCGAGGAGACTTTTCCGGCCGCGCGGCCCGGGCTGGCGGCGCAATTGCAGGCCATACAGGCGCTGATGGGCTGACGCCGGCCATGTCGGCTATGCCGGCCCGCGCCTCGCACGCCGGGGCCACGGTCCAGCAGCAGCTGCAGCGGTTTCGCCCACCGGTGCCCGGGCGTTCTCACAGCCCCAGGTACAGGGCCAGCAGCGAAACGGCGGCCGGCACGGCCTGCACCCAGAGGATCTTGCGGCTGGCCGTGGCGGCGCCATACAGGCCTGCCACCAGCACGCACAGGAGAAAAAAGTACTTGAACGCCAGGCCGTCGGCGCCCTGCGCCAGCCCCCAGATCAGCCCTGCGGCGAGAAAGCCGTTGTAAAGCCCCTGGTTGGCGGCCAGCGTCCTGGTCTGCTGCGCAAATTCCGGCGTCAGCCCAAAGGCCTTCCTGCCAGCCGGCCGGTCCCAGAGAAACATCTCCAGCACGAGGATGTAGACATGGATTGCGGCGACGATGCCTATGAGAACGTTGGCCATCTGGGTGGATAGGAAAGTGGACAGGCCCCTGTATACGGGATGCATCCGCCGCCGTCCATGCCCGCCGCGCCACACATGGCCTGCAACGGCCTGCCCGTATCACCCGGAAGACTTGCTGCCGGGTGGCACGGGCTTTTCCACTGGCTTTTGCGCACTCTCTGCCGGCGCCACGGCACCTGCGGCCGCACCGCCCAGCGCACCGGCCACGCTGCCTACCGTGCCGCCCACCACCACGCCCACCGGGCCTGCAATGACCGCACCGGCGGCAGCGCCGGCAGCGGCTCCGGCCAGTACGCCGCCGCCGATGAACACCGAGCGTGACTCGCGCTGCGCATCCTGCGGCGACAGCTGGTACTGGGCAGCTGCCTCGGGGTCCTGGGAAGGTACGCCGTGGCCCGGTCGTGCCTGTTCGGCCAGGTCTTCGTCCTCCACCGCATCTGCAGACACCGGCGGGATGGATGGCTTGTTGCTTGCATTCATGGGAATCTCCTTCGGGGATGGACCGTGGACGCGGGACTGCATCCGCTGCATCCCTCTTGCAGTTTTCGTTGTACGCCTGTGCCCGCCAGACCGACGCCGGCCCAGGCTGCGCTGCCGCGTCAGCAAAGGGCCGCAGCTGCGCAGACCATGACTACAAGGGCTCGTAGGACCTGGCCTCCGGCGCCCAAGGACCCTCCTACGCCGGTCGCGGCGCACCGACTACCCGGAGCACTTCATTGCGGTCCTAAGCTGGAACCCAGAAGCACACAGGCTTCGACTTCGCTAGGCGATGCACGGGCTTTGAAGGGGCCGCCTCCCGCGCCTTTTCCCATGCCGCATCGCCCAGCCGCCAGATGCACAGCGTCGGCGTGCCAGCACCAACCCACTCAATGGAGAGCCTCATGGTCACACCCAACACCGTATCGAGCGTCATTTCTTCCGAAACCGTCAGCGGCACCAATGTCTACAACCCCGCGGGCGACAAGCTGGGCAGCATAGACACGCTGATGATCGACAAGCTGTCCGGCAAGGTGCGCTACGCCGTCATGGAATTCGGCGGCTTTCTGGGCATCGGCACGGACCGCTATCCGCTGCCCTGGGAATCCCTCAAGTACGAGCCCGACATGAACGGCTACGTGGTGTCGCTCACGCGCGAGCAGCTGGACAACGCGCCCCGCTATGAGCGCGACACGGCACCGGCCTACACCGATGAATATGGACGCCGCGTGAACGATTACTACGGCGTGCCCTACCTGTAAATCCCGACCCTTGCGGTCTTTGACACAGCCCCGTTCGCGGGGCGTTTTCTTTGGTGCGGATAGCTGGCCAAGGAAGAACGCCTTGCGCGACTTCACTCCCTCATTCCAGGAGAACTCCCATGAATACCACCCCACCGGCCATCGACTACAAGGCCTGCATGGATGCCTGCCAGGCCTGCATCATTGCCTGCAATACCTGTGCCGCCGCCTGCCTGAAGGAAACAGACGTCCAGATGATGGCCGCCTGCATTGCCCAGGATCTTGAATGCGCGCAGGTCTGCGAACTGGCCGTGGCCTCAATGGCGCGCCAAAGTCCGCATGTCTCAGACATCTGCCGCCTGTGCGCCCGGATCTGCCAGGCCTGCGCCGACGAATGCGGCAAGCATTCCCACGACCATTGCCAGACCTGCGCGGCAGCCTGCCAGCAATGCGCCATGTCCTGCAATCTCATGGGCATGCAATCGCACTGACGCCGCTGGCCTTTGTCACGACAGCCGGCCAGGCGCCCATCCTGCAAACCGGCAGGAAAAAAAGCCACCGGCGCTGTCGTCATCCGCCCTATATCGGCAGCCTTCGGCGCTGCCTACACTTTGATGCATATCCACGCACAAAGGAGATGGGCATGGCACTGAACATCAGCATAGAACAGCGGTTCCTTACCCTCCTGGGCCAGTTGAAGCACATGCCTCCCTGCTCATCCCGCCAGGAAGCGCACGACATGCTCCTGCTGCTGTGGATGCGCATCTGCGAAGGCGCAGGCGCGCGCAGGCAATTGCTCAACAGCATGCGCCAGCGCACGCTGTGCGCAGAGCACGGCTGGAAAAACCTCGACAAAAGCCCCTGCTACTGGGATTCGGAGACCACGCCGGGCATCCGCATCTATCTGCATGCCAATGGCACCATCGTCATTCAAAGACAGGGCGGAGCGCAGGATTCCGAAATCCTGCACTTCAGCAGCCACCGGGAGTTTGTCGAGGCGTAGACAAAGGCCTCGCGCTCAATCCCGAACAATGGCGGAATATTGAAAAACCTAGGTGCAAACACCGACGATGTCCCACATGCGACATCGACCCTGTCTCCATAAAATGCGTCATTGTGTAGCACACTATCCATGAGGAACATATGACAGCAGATTACAAAACCCTGCTCAAGCAAAAGAGCGAGCTTGAGGCACGGATTGCCGAAACGCTGAAGGCGGAGAAAGGCGGAGTCATCGCCAAGGTCCGAGAACTCGTCCATGAGTTCGGATTGACCCACGACGACATCTTCAGCGCCCGCAAATCCAAGTCCGCCAACATTGGCGTGCCGAAATACCGGGACCCCGCCACCGGAGCCACCTGGACGGGACGGGGCAAGCCGCCGCGCTGGATCGAAGGCAAGGACCGCAAGGCCCTCGAGATCTGAGCATGGCCCGCCAACGCGGGCATTTTTTATGGCGGCCCCAATCGCCCGGACTCTCGCCAGGCAATGCCGGAAACAGAAAAACCCAGTGCTATTCACATAGCACTGGGTTTCATGTTTCTGGCGGAGAGGGAGGGATTCGAACCCTCGGTACGTTCGCACGTACGCCTGATTTCGAGTTTTGTACGCAGTCCTTGCAGATGCCGCAAGTTGTTGATCTACATGGGGTGTGGCAGGTGCGGCAGCCGCATTCTGTGAAGCCTGTGCGGGGTCTGTGTCAAAAATCCCCCCACCACCTTCACCCCTTGGACGCCCCTGCAGATTTGACTTTCTCGACCGTGCGCAGACTTGCAATGCCCAGCATGCCGGACAGGATCACCCACAGTGCCTCAGCCTCCAGCATTGGAGGGGCGTTCATCGTCACCGGGACCCAACCCTTGGCTTGCATCAGCGCCCAGGCCCAAACCAAGAACGGATAGATCAGGTATTGGTAGAAGAGTGCAGCAGCGCCAACCCAGCCGATGGCAGGGCGCCAGCCAGCGACGAACAGGCTTGCATTCGTGGCCTCGGCCTTGTTGACCTCCATTTGGCCCGTCGCCAGGCTGGCGTCGATCTTGGCCGCCTCGATGCTGACCTTTTGTAGTTCGATCTGCGCGTCAAGCCGTTCTTTGTCGGACGTGAAAAGGTCGTCGGCGATCTTGCCGATGGCATCCACAATGCCCCCCAGGATCAACGGATTCATGCTGCCTCCTTGAGAGTACGGTTCAGCCAGCCCAGCAGGAACTTGCTCTGGCTCCTGTCGCGCGTCACGATGTCGCGGTAGCGGGCCATCTTGGCAATGGTGTACCGCGCGCTGAAAAGCTCGGGGTCTGACATGTTGAGCGCCGCCAGGGTGAGCGGCCCAACTGCCCCATCGGGCGTGACTCCAGCCACCACCTGGGCAATCTTCACAGCCGTGCCCGTTCCGGCATTCACCCCGAAATCGAACAGGTGCCGCGCAATCACCTGGGACGACACGTCATCCAGCCGCATCACATCCCAGAAGTTTTGCTTGTAGAAGGCGCGCACCGCGTCAGCAGCAGGCCGGCCACCAGCATCGACGGCATCCCATCCGCTCCAGTTCGGCCAGCGATTGCGCGCGATGCCAGCATAGGTCATGCCACCCCTGTCGCCGGACACGTTGGTCAGCTTGTAGCCGCCCTCATTCACGATCATGGCCTCGAATGCTGGTAGGAACTCGCTCATTTGGTCTTCCTTGGGATGGGGTCGCTCTGCTTCAGGACGCGGATGTCGGACTCAGCAGTCTCTAGGCGGAACTGCAGGAGCGTCAGCGCGCCTGAAAGGCCATTGGTCGTGGTGTCCTTCACCTTGAGTTCTGCGCGCAACTCCCGGATGTCGCCGCGCAGGGCCACGATCTCTTCCGCTGCTTTCTCGCCCTTGAAGTACATCGTCACGATCAGCATGGAGATCGTGCCCAGCACAGAAAGCAAGTAAGGAAGCGGGAGCTTCAGTTCAATGATTCGCTGCGCCGGCCCAGACGGCTCTAGGGAGGTTCTCATCTGTGTGGTCCTATCTGTCCTATTTCCTCGTGCCATTTGCAGCGCTCGGACTGTTGCTGATCGCCAAGCTAGTAAGCGGCGGCTTTGCCCGGCATCGAAAGAAGGCCGCCAAGCGCACGCCCGGAGAGTTGGCTAGCCGGGCCGAGCAGCCCGAACACCGCCGCATTGCGCAGGGTCTCATCAGTGGACCCGCTGGGCTGCAGGAGCCCCATCCCGGCGCCCAGGAGGCCAGCACCGGCCAATGTGTTTGCGCCAGGTGCGAATGCGACGGGGACCATGCTCAACGTGCTACCCAGAACTGAGCCCGCGCGCCCCATACCGGTAGACAGCAGCGGCGAGTCGAGATCGCGCAGATCACGAATGTCCTGCTTCGACAGTTGACCCAGCGACTGCTGTATCCCAGACTTGGTGTTGTTCATGCCCTGGCCAATGCCAGCAACGAGCAATTCAAGCGGGCTCATGCCGCTTGTGGGGTCGTATTCACCTGCCATGTTTTCTCAACAAAAAGCCCGCTCAAGGCGGGCATAGGACTATGGAAAATTTGCGTGAGACCATCAATCAGATGATCAGAGATAGCGGCTACTCACCAGGCGCTATCGGTTGGTTTGGCGCCCTGATCATCATGGCCATCATCAGCTCATGGAGGGGGCGCAAGTAGGCCGCCTGAATAGGCAGCAGCTGGCGTAAGTAGGCCACGGAGCATAGGATCGCGCTCTACCGGCGCAAGAAGACCGCGCTGGATGTTTTGCGCATTCCCTTGGCTAAGCATCACGTTGAAATTCCTCAAGGGGGTCGTGATCACCTCTTCTCCAAAAGGAAGCTTGTTGGCGAACCCGCCAAGAAGATCGGCCCCGCGCCCAAGCACCAGGGCGCCAGAATTGCTGTTGTTCACGGCGCTACCGACTGGCTGGGCCTGTGTGTAAGAGGCGACTCGACCGATACGCTTCAAAGACTCAATCTCATCTGTCGAGAAGAACTGAGAAAGCTTCCCATCGCCGATTGCCTTCAGGGCTCGGTTGTAAGCTGCGCCACTGAACTTCCCAGTTTCATCTGCTGTGCCAGCGCCCAAGGCCTTGTCTCGCAAATGCGAGACTATGGCATCTCTGATAACAGGCACGCCTTCTGGGCCAACCTCTTTGGCAAGCATCTTGGCTTGCGTGGTTGTCCCGTTGACTACATACCGCTGAGCAAGATTGGCGGGATCCGATGATTTACTGCCAGCCAGTGCATCCCGCACTAGTGGCGATGAGTCCTCGTAGGCATAGGCAGCCCGCGTCGCACCTCTGGCACGGTTCACCGCATCGATCGCCGCTCCTGGAGCCGCGTCCATCGCGCGCAGGCGCTGGGCCATGTCGCCAGTGAGTACCGTGTTTCCGAAATCAATACCTCCCGGGTTGGTGATAGGTTGTACTTCGGACCGGCTCAGAACACGCGCGGCCGCGCTGGCTGCAGCGCCCTCATTGCCGCCCCTAGCGATTTCGCGCGAAAGCATGGACTGCAGGTTGCGGTAGTCCTGTGGTGTGAACGGTTGCTTGCCTTGCTGAAACGCTCCCATGTATTGGGAAATCGTTGGGTTCATGAAGGGCATTAATCCTTCTTCACCTAGCGTCTGGTTGATGTCGCTGATCACCTTGGGCGAGATCGGCTGACGGTAGCCAGGCGAGGATTTCGCGGCATCCCATGCTGCTTGTTCGGCAGAACGGAGACTGTCGCGGCGGCCAAGAATGGACGATGCGATCTGTTCTCCAGCACGGTTCAGATCGCCACGACCGGCCCCCTGTTCGTTGAGCGCCTGGATAAGCCGGGCATTGTTCTGGTTCTGGATTTGAGCCAGACCTTGCAACTCCTGATTGCCACTGTTGGCCCCCATTTTGGCGAGGTTCATTTCTCGCGTGATTTGTACAGGGTCCAATGTGACCATGCCACGCGTTGGCGTTGCGCCCAAGGCTTCAAAGTCAGCGAAACGGCGCACAGCATCAGGGCGCACCTCTTTCCCAGCCTGTAGAGACTTGGCAAGCTCGGTCCTTAGCGCCTGGCGCGCCTTTTCTGGGACTGTGGAATAGTCGCCGCCGGCCCGCTCAAAGATGACATTGATCTGCGCGTCCAACTGCTGAGGCGTCATGGAGACCGGCGCCAAACGACGGCCCAATGCAGCAGCTCCGCGTGCAACAGATGGGATAGAGCCACCGACCAGGCCGCCAACAAGGCCGGCTGATGCTTGCTGCAACTCATCCCCGCCGCCCTCGCGCGACAGGCTGGAGAGCCCGCCAGCGCCAATAGCTGATGTAGCAGCAGGCATAGTCAGACGCCCTGCCTCAGCAAGAGCTGGCTTTGCGGCTGTCATTGCATCGCGCGCCCATCCTGTGTAGCCAGCCGCGTTAGGCGAAAGTGCAGAACCAGCCTTCCCAAGCAGGCCCCCAGTAGCGCTCAATGCGCCGCCACCCGTTGCAGCGCCTGCCAGAAGGCGGGAGGCGTCACCAACCACCCGTTCAAGCGAGCCCTCCGGCTTAGGCAGCCCCACCGCGTCTGCCAAGCTAGTTGCCACCTCTCCCAATGGAGCAGTCTTGATGCCAGCGGCCCGCATCAAACCAGCCACCGGCTCGGTAAAGACCTGCAGCGCATTGGCCGCGCCCTCAAGACCATAGCGCCCCGTCAACCCGATTTGCCGCGGTATGCCGGAGATGCCTCGGTTTACCGCTTGGCCTACTTCCTGCACAGGTTGTGCGGGCGCAGCAGGCGCGCTCTGCTGCAGCCATTCAGCAGGCACAGCCATACCGTTCTTCTGCAGTTTCGTGACCAAGTCGGCCTTTGTCGTGCCGTCTGGGACATTGCTGATGATGGTGCCATCCGGCAGACGTACATCCATTATTTGAGGCTCGAAAAGTCAACAACACCACCGCCTGCGGGAGCTTGCGCGGCCTCAGGAGATGGGACGGTGAGGAACGGCGCCAAGGCAGAAGCATTGGGGTTGCTGAGCAACGGCGCAACGTTCTGGTTGTGCTGGCGGATGCGGTTCTCTGAGGTCTTGCGAGCGACTTGAGAGAGCGTCTTGATTTCATCGATGGACATGCTGATGTCACCAGAAGCCGCTTTGCGCAGAATTGCGCGTTCACTCTCCGTGATCTGGCCCTGTCCCTTCATTTGGCTTGCAGCGTCCAGCTCCAACTGAGCCATCGCTTGCATGGCTGCTCGGGTTTTCTCCAAGGTTTCCCTGGAGCTTTTCCCGCCCAGGCCAAGTTGCGTCCCTACCTGCATCAAAACCTGCGCTGGAGCAGTCAACGGACCGGCCATCACCTTCCCACTATTGATCGCTGCATCAAGGTTATTCAGGGTGTTAATCGTTGATTGTGCTCCTTTGGCGCCAGCCAGAGATGCATCAAGTTGACTTCCGGCGCCCTTTGCGATCTCGTTCAGGAACGACTTCTCCGTGTTGACGCTGATGTTGTTGCTGGTGCGTGCCGCGCCTGCTGCAGCCTTGCTGATCTCGTAGTTCTGATACGCCTTGTTGGGCACTGCATTGCCCTGTGCATCCACTTGGAACGGCTTGTTCGGATTCGGGATGGAGCGGTTGATGTTCGCAGGATCGTATGGATCAACAGCGATATCGTTCACAAACTCAAGTTTGCTGCGCGGGACCAGATCCCCATAGTTGCGGCTCTGCGCGAACTTCGCCAGAGATGCGGGTGTGAACTTGGTTGGGTCGATCTTGTCCACAGGAATCTCTTTCTGCATCGCAGCCAGAAGCTCCATACCGCGCTTTGGATTCACGCCCATCATCGCGTTGGCATACCCCTGCATATCGAAGCTACCAGGCGTTGCGGCGCGGCCTTGGCTGGGCAAGATACCGGATGCAGAGTCCCCCATCAGGGGAGGCATGGCGGCCTGGGCGGGCTGGTAGAACTTCTGCGCAAGTTCGCCTTCACGACGAGCCATGTCCACTGCCATTTGGCGTTGTGCAGCCTGGGCCTTGTTCTCATCGACTTGAGACTGCAGCAGGCCACGCTTCATGTCTTCCATCTGTTGTGCGCGCACGCTTTGCACAGCACCCAACAGGCCTGGCCCGAAGCGTTGACCAGAGCCAGCCGCAGCCAGCAGACCCAGGCCCAACTGAGACTCAGGGCTGCTCAGGAAATCGAGTAGTCCAGCCATCACGCACCTCCACCGCCGAAATCACCGTACTGATCGCGCCGGAACTTGTCCTGAGCGTACTGTCGGCGCAGGAACTCCAACTCGTCATCGTTCAGATTGCCCGTGTTTGTCTCAGGCCCCTTGGGCTCAGGGATTGCCCCGCTGGTCCATGGGTTCAGTGCTCCGAAGTCGATCTGCCCATAGTTCGTGCCTGGGTTCGTCATCATTGTGGGGATGAGCGGGCTAGGACGGATGCCGGCCGACTGCATGCCCTGGGCCACACCCTGCCCTTGCGCCATGTCCTGGCCTTGGCCTGCCATCACGCCGCCACTTCCCAAAGCGCCTGCAAATCCGCCACCACCCAACAGGCCGCCGCCCTGCATAAGTGGCGTCTGAGCTTGTCCAGCCTGGCCGAGTAGCCCAGCAAGAGCGCCGCCCTGTCCAGCACCCGCCGATTGCCCCATGCCTCCCGGCGCTGGTGCTGCGCCGTAGGTGTACGTTCCGGCGCCCATGTTCCGCTCGGGCTGCAGGTATCCACCCATCTCCGAGCCAGCAGGCGCGCGTTGGTAGTTGCTATTCATCAGCCGATTAGCAAGTGCCATGTTCGATGGCGCAATGCTCTGGCGGTAGTTGTCCAGGTCACCAAACAGGTTCTGATAGCCTGTCTGCTGCAACTGGTTCAGTGGGTTCTGCTTGTAGTACTCGCGCAGCTTCGTCGCGTCATTGAGTACGTCTTTCAGACCTTGCTGAGCTGGCCCCCATGGTTCGCGCGTCTGGGTCTGAGATTGGCCGCCACCACTGTCGCCGAACAGGCCGCCAACCAATGCGCCGCCGATTGATCCAATTGCATCTGGCATGTCAGAGGTCCTTTTCTACTGAAACTGATTTGATCCGATAGCCGGGGCGGCGACGGGTCATGCCCCGCCTCACCTCAGCAACCACTTTCTTGCACCCAATGGACCGGCCCCATGCCTCCATCTCGTCCACCAGCTCATTGTTGAATACGCCCGCACTCGCCACCAGGTGCAGCACGCGGCACGTCTTGCCGTCGATGACTTCACTGATCGCCCAGTAGCCCTGGTGCTCCCATAGCTGAGCGAGGTCGGCACGACAGCGTTCCAGCCACATCTCGACGGTGTCTGTGTGCGTCCTGAGCAATGCGGGCGCCAGGGCAGCAGCCGCCTCGTCGGGGATGGTGCTTGGCAGGAAGTGCACTTAGAACACCCCCAGGCCGCCGAGCTGGTCCATGATCCCACCGCCACCCGACTTCAGGCCGCCGCCCCACAGATTGCCGATCTGGCCGCCCAGCTGTGCACCACCCAGCGCACCCAGCAGAGGGTTGCCGTTCACGTTCGTTGTGCCAGTGGAAGTGCCGAACCCGGAGCCGATACCGTTGAACAGGTTGCCGAATTGGTTCAGGTAGTTGAGCGGGTTGTTCTGGATGTTCGTGCCAGCGCTGATGCCAGTCTGGTTGTTGCCCATTAACTGGTTCCACACGCTGTTGGACAAGTTTGCACCCTGCAGCGCCCACTGGTTGTTGTCGTTGTTGATGTTGCGGTCCAGGTTGGCGTATCCCAGCCCCAGATTTCCTTGCCCCAGGTTGTAGTTGTTCCCCGCGTTGTAGTAGCCGAGACCCAAATTGCCCATGCCCAGGTTGTAGTTCTGGTTGGCTTGCAGATTCCCGAGATCGTTGTTCCTGCGGCCCAGGTCGTACTGCAACTGCTGCCCGAACGCATTGCCATACAGATTCGCCAGCGCACTGCCGCCCTGTGCGTTCAGGTCGTTCATAGCGTTGGCCTCAATGACGCCCTGGCGAGAACCACCATATCCACCTGACGCAACAGCTTGCGACGAGATGCCCGGCATCACATTCGTCTTGAAGTTGTCGGTCAACTGCTTCAACATCGCATTGCCCTGCTGCTGCAGGTATGGATTTGTGGATTGGGCATAGTAGGGAGTACCTCCCTGCTGTCCACCGCCCACAGAAGATCCAGGAGTCTGTCCGTTCGACACCGTGAAGCCGTCACCAGAGCCATTGCCGGCGCCTGGCACCGTCCCGCCGAACGAGGGCTGCGTTGGTTGACCAAAGCCAGAGTTCGCAAATGCATTCGGGGCCGCAGGACCTCCCATGATCGAAGACATCTGCGCGGCGGTATAGCCGGAGCCGGGTTGGCCCGATTGCCATGTCCCCTCTACAAGGCCTGAGCCTTGTCGCATGTATTGGCCATCCGCGCCAAGCTGATAGGGCGTCGATCCGGTAGATCCGTCAGGGTATTTGTAGAGAGGCATCTTTGCTCCTATCCGAGAAATTTCCACCCGCCTGCGCGGTAGCCGTAGTAGCCGCTGCCACTACCGGGGTTCCAGTCAACACCGTCCGCCAAGACCACCATCCCCACGCTGATCTTTGCCGGCTCCTTGTGCAGCTCCTGCAGCCTTAGATAGTCATTCAACGCCATCTGCAGGTTGAGTAGCTCTTGCTGCAAAAAGCCCGGCAACTCTGCCGGGTTGGATGGGACATTGCGGGGCACGTACATCAATATCTCCCAGTGATCGCATAGTCCCAGTCATAGGACTGGAAGCGCCACGGCTGGTTGTCAAGCGATGTGATACGCAAAGCAATGAATCTCCCGTTAGCAAAAGAATCGATCTGCCCGTATGGATTGCTGCCTATCGTGTGAGTTACGGCAGGGGACCACTGGACCTGATCCTCTACGCTCATCTGACCACCGATTTCTACCTGAATTCGCGTTCCTTGAGCGCCTTGCGCGCGGAACCTTAGACCACGCACAGTCTTCACCTTGTCAGGCCCATCAAGCGCTATTCCAGTCCTCTCGACCACGCTCGTATACGCAGTACCATTGATGGTCCCTGTAATCTCAACAGCGTTGATGATCGGGGCTGTTGAACCCAATAGCAGGCGCTCCTGGGCTGGGGATAAGGGGTCCTCGTTCCAGGCCTGGGCGGCATCTGCCCATGCGTAGTTCTGCGACTCCCACGTGTTAGTAGTGCCAGGATCAAGTTGCCCAATAGCCCCGCACGTGACATTGCGCAGGCTTCGGATCGACCATGTGTTTTCTTCCCAGTTCCAGACACATGCCAGGGTGCACGACTCTTTACCAAGCTCTGGGAAGCAAATCCAAACTTCCTTGAAGGGGGGGTTTGCCACGACAAAAGCGCGTGAGCGGTTCACGCTGTCGATTTGCCGAAACAGCCATGCCCGCATCTTCCCGCTGATGATCGACTGAGGGCCTTGGCCAGAGTGCAAGATCACATCGCCATGCGTCAACACTACGTGGCCCATCGGTGTCTGAGCCATGCACCCGCGAGCCAACGCGCCGACCGCTCCGGGAAGCCGCTGGAAAGAGAACACATCCGATCCGCCAGTCGCGCGCATCGCATACATGCTGTTCTCTTTGTAGATGATGTTCACATCACCAAGCGGCAACTGATCCACCAGCAAGGACGGCTCCTCGGCCAAATCCAGTTCACCTGCCAGTTTTGTTTTGTCCGTCTCATCCCAGCTTTGGGGGACCGCTCCCGGCACTGCTGCGTCGCTCCACTTCACCATTTGGCTAAAGCGGTTCGCACCTTTGAGAACACTGAGTGCCACCAGGAAGTTTTTGAAGGGCCGCACACTCATGGCTCGCATCGTCGCCGGCCATCCTGGCAGGACTGTGAGCACGCCAGTTCCACCCCAGTACCACGGCACATCCTTGCCGTTGTTGGCAATCAGCACTCCGTTGAGCACGCCGCCAGTCCACCGGTCGTCAACAGCGCCAGATGGCGCCGGGCTCGGAGTTATCGGCGTACGCAAAACACCATCGTCTGCGAACACCGCACTGAGACCAGCATGTATCCAGTAGCGCTTTCCGCCTTGATAGTACGGCTGCAGCCAGTATGGGATCGTCGTCGGCGTGTCGAAAACCTTCAACTCGCCCTTCATTCGCTCAACGCCGCCATCCCTGAAGCGGATGTTTGCGCCATCCGACCAGGCTGTTATCGGTATTTCCTGAGGCTGGACATCCTTGACTATGCCGACCTTGCCGATATCTGCAAAGGTTTTATTTGGCATCAATCGCCCCTGATTCATCTGGGGGGATCCATTTCCCGTTTGGCTGTTTCAGCCAATTAATCCAGACCGGTCCAATATATCCATCATCAGGCACCAAATCGTCCGCAAGCGCCAGATATTGACCTGGCCACAGCGAGTCCCAAATGTCACTGAGCCAGTCGTAGTCCTCTTCCCTGACAACGATCATGTTGACCACGATTTCGGGGGTTGCTGCCCCATCAATTTGCGCACATGAGAGCATCATTCGCTCCAGATAACAATGAGATAGCCCGTGCCCCCAGCGGCGCCAACTTGTGCTCCAGTAACCCCAGATGCACCGCCGCCGCCACCGCCAGAATTCGCCCGCCCTGCAGTAGCGGCAGTACCTGCGGCTGCTCCGTTTCCTCCGCCGCTTGAGCCATAACCCTGTAGCACCGCATTGTTTCCGCCGCCGCCACCGCCGCCGCAGTTGCCATTGATTCCGATGCCGCCATTCGAACCAAAGTTGATGCCAGTATTTAGGACGGAACCGTAAGCGCCAGACCCTCCTTTAGAGCCAGCCCCTCCAATACCCCCTCCCGATACGTTCGTCGGCATCCCGGCAGATGCTGCGCCGCCGCCACCGCCGCCAGGGCCTTGATTGCCATTTGCACTGCCGCCCCCCCCGCCGCCAGAGGCGCCAGGGCGGCCCGCGCCCCCCCCGGCCGCAGTTGACACGCCGAAGCCCCCTCCGCCACCGCCAAGCACTGAAAGCAGAGCCCCGAACGATGTCGCTCCGCCATCCGAGCCCACAGCGCCAGATGCACCACCTGCACCGCCGTTGCCAACGGTCACGCTGATGCTGGATGTGCTCGGCACGGTCACGTAGCCCTCGAAGTACTCGCCCCCCCCGCCACCGCCGCCAGATCCGCCACTGGACTGTGCGCCGCCGCCACCGCCGCCACCGCCACGAGCGACGACATAAACAACCCCGCCTTTAGAAACAAGTTGAGCGGATGGCGTGAAAACGCCAGACGCGAGAAATTCCTGATAACGCACTTTGCCGCCGCCACCAATGAATTGAGTAAGTACGCTCATGCCACAAGCCTCCAGCCATATCCAGTTTGGAACTGGAGAACTATTGGGAAATATGGGTTGTCGATGGTCATGTTTTCAGCGAGACCCATCAGAAGATTTCCGTTTCTGTTTATAACGTTATCAATCCTGAGGTTCTCTGCGCGTATCCCAACAATATCTCCATTTGCCGGAGATGCTGGAAGCGTCAAAGTTGTGGCAGATGCATTTTGCAGGCCATGCAAAGAACCTAGAGTGGCAGTTGCAGAAGTCCCAGAGACGGCCAAATAAGAAGGAAACGGATACGCCCAGGATGCATTTGTGCCATCTGTCGTGACAAACTTCCGCGCGTTCCCCGTTTGTCCTGGGAGGGCCGTGGCAAGTGCAGCGGCTGCAACAAATGCCGTTGTGGCAACATTTTCAGTTGCATCTCCTGTCACGCGCGTTGGCGCAAGCAAGGAACCAGGCCGGAAGTCATGGGCGTTCTGCCAAACCTGGCCAGCGATATTCCCCTTGGCATCCAGCCTAGTCTGCACGTCGTTGTCCAACGCAGTAGCAGTAGCTTGCACAAAAGCCGTCGAAGCGGCGTTCTGCGTGTTGTCACCCGTCAAACGGGTCGGGACAGTTACGGTCGCGCCGGTGAAGTTTTGTCCGCCACTCCACGTCTGACCGGATATCGCGCCCTTGCCGTTGATCTGGACCTGAATGTCACTTGTGGCGGTCGATAGATAGCCTTGAATGGTCGGTGTGAGTGGGCCTACCGTCGTTGTGTTCGGAAAGATGTGGGTGCCAGACCATGTCTGCCCAGCTATAGCACCCTTAGTGTTGATCTGGGCCTGTATCGACGATGTGACGCCCGTGACATAGGACAGTTCGATATGCGACGCACTGACTGCGCCGCCCACATTCGGGAAGCTTTGTTTTGAGGCCAGCTTTGAGACCCGGATGTGGTCATCACCCTCGCTCACCATGTCCGAGGACAACGGCCAAGCCGTATTGAGCTGATTGATGAACTGTGCGTTTTCAACTGTCATGGCCTGGGCCTCATCACAAGCATGGAGCCAGAGTGCTGGGCTCGTTGATCAGCAGATTGCGCAGATGAAACAGCGCTTGCATAGTTGCCCGCCTCACGCACCAGCATCTCGTCATCGCGCGACCAGCGTGCGAACTCAACGAGCATGGACGTGAGGTAGACGTTCGGGAATTTGGTGAGGATTGGATTCGTATCCGTATCCAATGCAGGCGTCGCAAACTGTCCGTAGTAGGTCAGCTGGAGCGGGAATGCCATATCGCGAGAAAGGACCATGGTTTCGCCATCCCACGAGAACGCACGGCACTCGTGATCCATGAACTCCATCGGTCGAAACTCGAGCGGCATCCATGGCGTGTCCAGCTCAAACACCTTCTTGGCCTCCAGAAAGCCCGCAGGCCTGATGCCATCAGCCATCGTGACCGTGGAAAGCATCGAGGACACGCGGATCGCGGGCGAATTGGCCTCACCGAAGTAGATGCGCTGTTCAGCAATCGGTAAGAACGAATCCGCCATGGCTGCCGCATCCGACCTATGCGTGTAGGCCGTCATGGCCGCTTTGAGTTGGCCGTAGTTCATTGCAGGAAGGCGTCGTAGGCCAGGAAAACGGGGTTCTCGCGGAAAAAGGCTTTTGTGGCCTTGGTGCGCTCTGCCTCGTCTTCGATGGCGGTGATCTTGTGCGAAACCCACGGGGGAAGAACCCCGACCTCCTTGCCTTCGCCCCAGCGCTTGCCCTCATTGCGGGCTCGCATCTCTTTAGCGCGCAGGATGTAGGGCTCAGCGTCGTATACCTTCTGCACCACAACTTGATCGCCCTCGAAGTGGTAGATGGTCCGAACGCCGGTATTTGGGTTCACGCCCTCATCAATCTGGAAGTGGCCGAAGCTCATGTTCACTCCAAAGAAAAAGGCCCCGAAGGGCCTCTGTGCTCAGTTGGATGGATCAGCCGCCAGACAGGTCGGCGATCTTGAAGTTGGCCTTCTCGGCCTTCACGCGCAGAGTGGCGTCAACCAGGATCTGTTCCTTGTCGCTGTCGCCAGTGCGGCCCAGCGGCTTGCTCTGGAACGAGCGCAGATACACAGTGTCCAGCTCGGACAGGGCCAGGCCGTACACGTTCGTGCCGCCAGCCATCATGTAGTGCGGCATGTGGTTGACCGCGCCGAAGTCGGAGACGTACACGTCGGCGCCGCCCACGATGGTGCCCTGGCTCTCGCCCTTGGCCTCATGGCGGATCTGCGCGATACCGACGAAGCTGGATGCCACGACCTTGTGGGCAGGCGAGAAGAACACATCACGAGGGATCTTGCCGGCCGTGGTGTATGTGGTCTGCAGCGTCGTCTTGTAGATGGTCTCCGTCAGAGCGCGCGCAGTGCCAGCAGTCGGCGCCGTCGTGGGGGCCCCGGACGTGTGGGCCACAGTCGAGCCACCTGCGCCGTGGTTGGCGTTGGTGTACAGCAGAACACCCAGGCCCCCAGACTTGGCCGCGACGGCGCCAGAACCCACCACAGCGGGGTTGTTCGACACCACCATCTTCTCGATGTCGCGCTGCAGCTCCTTGTACATCTTGGCCTTCTGGTAAGCCATTTCGGACTTCTTGCCGGCCTTGTCCACAGCTTCCACGCGGCCCGAGATGAACACGGTGTCCTGGAAGATTTGGCAGATGTTGCCGACGCGCTGGGGGGGCGTCTTAGCCGAGGCGGCAGCGTCGTCGCCGTCCAGTGCCGCGTTGTCCGCGTTGGGGGCGCGCAGGGCGTCACGCGACCACTCGTGCAGCGTGTTGGTGGCCTTGCCACGGCCGGCGCCAGACACGATAGGCGTGCTCTCGGGGTCCTGTCGCGAAATGAAGTCGGCGAGGTCTTCGCGGACGTTGTTTGCCGCCGTGTAGCGGGTGTAGGTGTTGGTTGGGACGGCCATCTTGGCAGCTCCTTACAGATTGTGTTGTGCAATGAATGCGGCCAGGTCGCCTTGCGATCCCTTGCCACTACGCAGCCGATCAACGCGTCGCTTGTCCATCGACTCGTTGCGGGGCACGCCGTTCTTCTGAGGCAGGCGAGGGGCGCCCTCAGCCTTTTTCTTCACCTCATCGCGTTTCTTGAGTAGCTCCCGGTATGCCACTGCATCAGCCATGGCCAGCACGACAGCCGGGTCGTTCAGGGTAGAGAACCGGTCCTGCGACACGCCGTATTCCTTCGAGAACGTCTCGAAGATGTGCTGCAGCTTGGGGCGATCAATGCCTTTTTGGCCGATCACGCCCCAGCAACGCGCGAAGCTCTTCTGCATTTCTGCCTGCTGAGCCTGCTGCTGCTGGAATTGCTCCTGCTGCCACTGGTTTTGCAGTTGTGCGATGACGCCCTGGATCTGCTGCGTGCGAGCCTGTTCGGCCACGTAAGCAGCTGGATCGCTGTGCGACAGTGCCAACATTTCCTCGGGAGACCTCAACCCAGCGAGCCGGGCCACAAGCGCCTGTGCCATTTGCGCTTGCTGGACGTAGTGGTTTTGCGCCTCGGTCACCCGTGTACGCACAATCTCTGCCGCCTGCTCTTCTCGCTGCGACAGGCCCTGCATCTTCCGCGTGTAGTCGGAGTGACGCTGGTAGCCCGCCACGAGTTCTTTTTCGTCAACCTCTTGCACGAGGTCCGCACCGTCTTCGCCCTTGACGGTGACTTTGAATTTACGACTGCTTGTCGGATCGGGCTCCTCGGCAGGCTCTTCGCCGCCATCATCCGGGCTGTCGCCTGTGGTTTCCGCTTCGTCCTTGTCCTCATCGGGGGGCTCAGCGTTTGGCTGTTGTTCCTCTTGATTCTCGGCCCGGTCTGCTTCCGGGTTGTCGAGCAAGAAGGCAGCCAGATCATCGTTAGAGATCGGGGCCTGATCGGCTTGTCCGTCCATTTGATGCTCCTAAAACAAAAAAGCCACCCGAGGTCGCCAGGGTGGCTTGTGGGCAGCGCCCGATGAGGTAGGCGACTACCGGAATTTGCGGGCCAGCTTCTTCACCGCGCCCTCGTCTCGATGCTTGTCCAAGTTGATGCGAGCCAGCTTCCCGCCCTCCACCATGCGTTTGATGATGACTTCGAAATCATCCGTCACCGCGGCGAACTGACGGGCCAGCTTGAGGCCCTCCGCGTCCCTGATGTCCGTTTGCTTGAACGCCTGATGCGCCACTTCATGCAGGCGCTTCATCGCCTCATCAAATGCTGGATTCGACAGCACCTGCTTTGCGTACTCGCCCATGTCTGCAATCTGCTGGTCTGTCATGGCTGGATCTCCCGGCCCAACTCGTCCGTGGCCGCTTGTGTGGCGGGATTGTTGATCTTGGCCTTGCTGCTGATGTTCGCAGACTCGATCTTGGTTGCGGCATCAAGCTCAGCCTTCCATCGACTGAACTGCATGTCCTGCTCGGACTTCCATTGCTGGAATGCCATCTCGCGCTGGTGCCTGGCATCCTCGTACTGAGCCTGCATCGCGTTCAACTCTGCCTCTTGGGTGAGCTTCATCCGGTGCATCTGCGCCTCAAGCTCACGCCGGTTCGTGTCCGTCTGCTGCTGGGCCTGCTGCCTGATGATCTCCAGCTCAGCCTGCTGCCTGCGCTGCATCTCGTCGGCCTGGGCCTTGTACTGCAGCTCCATCTGGGTCGCTTGGGCCTGCTGCTGCATCTTGGCCTGTTCCAGCGCCAGTTGTGGCGGGGGTTGCGGCGGCGGCAGCTGTTTGCCCTGCGGGTCTCCAATGAAGTCACCCACGTTCTTCTGCCCACCCAACTCCACCAGCTTGGCGTAGGTGTTGTAGATGTTCTGAGGCTGGATCATCAGTTGCCCATAAGGCGACTGCGCCAGGCCCATCTGCAACTGCAGCAGGTTCTGGAAGAAGCCGATCTGCTGGGACTTGTCGCCCGTGCCCAAGCCGACATTGATGGTCATGTCGTACTGGTCACGCCACTCGTTCGGGTCGTACCGCACGAACTCGCCACGCAGACGGAACGCCAATGGCTCCATGTCGCCATCGGTGAGCAGCTTCAGGATGCCCTGAAAGATGGGCTTCACCAGCGTCTCAGCGAAGATGCGCGCAATCAGCTTAACGCGCTGCTTGGCCGCCGTGGCCGTCATCATCACTTCGGCAGCCGTGCGATCAGGGCGCAGGCTGTTCGGGTCCAGGCCCTGCTGCTGCTTGGAGACCCCTGTGCGCTTCTCGGCCATCTCGTCCACATAGGACAGGACTGGCAGGATCTGGTTGCCATTGAACGGGGCTGGCTCGATGCCAAGCGCATCAGGCTTCTTCACTCGAAGAATTCCACCAATGCGGAAGTCCAACAGATCATCGATGTCGGCGTATGGCGTGCCGTTGGTATCCATCAGGACGGTCTTGCGCGGGTTCACAGCCAGGTTCGCAGCGTTGACCATGCTGCGGGTCAAATCCGTCTTCAGGCGCTGCAGGTCCGCCACTGCCTCAGCGATGGACATGCCGTCCCAACGGTGCGTGTTCAGGATGGGGCTGGTCGTGGCGATCTGTACGTGGCTGGTCTCCTCGTTGGACAGCAACTTGTTTTCCAGGCGATAGATCAGCCGGCGCTCTGCAATGCCGTCGCCGTCGAAGTCCACCAGCACGTATTCGATGCGCAGCCATCCAGTGGCGAGGCTCTCGTCTGCGTTGTCGATGGTGTCATCTGCGCTGGTGTAGCGGCCATCAGTGCGCTGCAGGCGATAGTCCTCTTCCAGACCCTGAGGCAAGGCGTCTTCGGAGGCGCGCAGGTCAGAGGCCTCCACATCCTTGAAGCCCATCTGCTTGAGATCGGACAGCGTGACTTCCATCACGCGCGAGACATAGGGGCAGTCGGACAGCAGTGGTGAAGTCCAGCCGCGTTTGACCATCAACTGCTCTGGAGGGAAGGCCTCAACGCAAATCTTGCGCTTCTCGACAGTCTTGGCAACCTTCACGTTGAACAGCGGCACCATGGCGCCCATGATCGGCTCTGCCGCCTCGATCTCGAAGCCTTCCTCCTCAAGCATCGCCAGAATCTCGGCCGGGGCGCCTTGCAGCTCCTGGCTCTCGCGCACCTGGTCAACCACCGTGCGCCACTGCACAGCGCAGTTCTGGGCGATCAGCGCGTCCTTGAACGCCGTGTACAGCGTCAGGAAACCATTGTTCTGCTTGTAGAAGACGTAGTTGCAGGTGTCCGTGGCCTGGGACGATCCGGTCACATCCTCGGCTGTGCGCGGCTCAAAGGAAACCGCCTCATCTGTGGACGTAAACACGTCCAGCAGCTCGGGCAAGATCCACTCAACCGTGTCCTGAGTCTCAGACGTAACGATCTGGGACCAACCCTCAAGGTCTGCATCACCAGGGTACGGCTCACGGTAGTACTCGCGCATCGAAGCAAGGCGAGTGTCTCCAATGGCTTCGACGTACTGGGCGGCATCCTGCTCATTCGACTGCAGGTGCTTCAGCAGCGTGTCGTTGTCCATCTTTGCCATCACTCAGCCTTTGGTTGTCGCGGTGCGCGCTTCGGTTTGTCGAGGGTCTCTGTCTGGGCTTCTGGCTCTTGCTTGCCAGAGGCTTGCTCAATAGGAGAGAGCTTGGGGAACGGCGGGCATCCAACCCGGGCCGATCCATCGGGATAGGTGTGTGTCTCGTTCATGCGAGCATCCTTCGCTTGTATTGGATGGGCTTGTTGGCCGCGTGTGGCTCTTCGTACGCCACGCACATCAGCCCGAATGCATCAGCGCCGTGGCTGGACCAGTCGTGTTCAGGACCAAGCCCAATGCCGCGCTGCTCGTCTCGCTTCTCGTGATACCAGCCCAGCGCCTCAAGGCCTGGCTGAGTCGTGGCCTCGTTGAACCACATGGATCCAAATAGGCGCCTTCCAGCCTCAATACGCGCTTTGGCAGCGCCCTTGCCCTGGTTCGGCACGACAGTTACCGTGTAACCCGCCTGGCGTAGCGCGGACTCGTAGGACACGTCATGCACCTTGTCTTGCGTGGCGCCATCATGTGGCAGCCAGATCTGAGCCTTGTCGTAGCCGTGTTCTCGCATCCAGTTCAAGTGCGATGACAGCGGCTGGCCTACTTGCTCGTAGTAGTCGAGCACCCGAATCTCTTTGCCGACGAACTGGGCAATCCACATAGCGAATGCATCAGCCCTGGCGCCTGTGCCGCCGATGTCTACGAATGCTCGTAGCGTCATCAGAGGGTCAGCTGGCACACGGCCAATCCGGTTGTCCTGGCGCGCCTTGACGATGTGCGATGCGAAGTACGCACCCTCGATCACCGTGGCGTAGTCGCCCTCCCAGATGTGCGCGTACTGCTCTGGGCGTTCAGCCAGGTCACGCAGCCGCACACGCTCAAGCAGCGCGGGAAACTTCGGGTTGTCTTTCCAGTTGCAGCGCACGTACTTCATGCGCGGATCGCTCGACCCTTTGAAACGCTTCTCGACCGGCGCACTCTTGCGCTTCGGGTTCCATGTCACCCAGAGCTCGGCGTTCCAGTCCGTGCCCTCCTCCCGCAGCGTGGGGATCAGCGTTGTCCAGGCCTCATCCGTAACTGGCTCGGCCTCATCCACCCAGCACAGCAGCAGACGGCCCTTGGACTTGATCGACGCGATGTTGCGGTCCAGGCCAGCGAAGGCGAATGTGATCCGACCGTCACGGCTCTTGATGTACTTGTCGCCCACGTCGTAGTAGGCAGCAAGCCAAGGTTCATCCTCAATCGCGCGCTTGCACTCTTCGAGAGAACTGTCCTCAAGCGAGTTCATGAACTGCCGCGCACACAGCAGGATGCCAGTGACACCAGCCTTGCCGTACTGGTAGCCCTTGACCGCAGCCATCTTCGCGAAGCTGCGCGTCTTACCAGACCCACGACCACCATCACACGCGCGCACGTCTGCCTCCCCCGAGAACAGCTCAATCAGCTTCTCAGGGATGGCAATCTGCGCAGTGGTCATTTCAGGGGGACTAGCTCTACTCTCGTGATGGTCTCGACCGGACCGCCATCCTTGCCAGAAAGCTCTTGGCGATCAGTGACCAGGCCAAGCAGCTTTGCCTTGCCCATCGTTGCGGCCACCATTGCGGCGGCCTGTGGCTTCTCAGAAGTGCTTGCAGCGACCCGGGCCTCTTCAAGCTCCCGGATCAGGTCACTCACCGTGATTTCATGGCGCTCAACGTGAGACGCCTGGAGCGCAGCCACCCTTACCGCGACATTACCGTTTGCCAGTAACTCGCTGGCCTTCACCGCGATGACAGCGGGCTTCATGTTCTCGGCGTTGTATGAGCGCCGGTACGCTTCTGAGGCGTTGCCCGTTTCCACGTAGGCAAGGGCAAAGGCCTCCTGCTTAATGGTCAGGGCCATGTCTCTCTTTCAATTGGTCTCAACGCCCGGATGCGAACCCGGGTTTGCCAGTTGGTTGTTTCCACTACCTTGGTCGGCTTTCAGACTTTCGTCTTGGACGGCTGTTGCGGCTTCCCGCTCACCCGGGCCTGATCCAACATGGCTAGCGAGGTCATTAGCAGGTCGCGCCTGCGGTTGCGTCGAGGTATCGGGTGCAGGGCTAAGCACTCGAAGGAGGGGCAGTTGAGGGGTTAGTGCCGCCCTGCGGAAACGAAAAAGCCCCGGCCATTTCTGGTCAGGGCTTTGTGTTGCTCGCACCTATCCCGGCGCATACCGGGACGTTCTAGTGCTATTGCTAACGGTCACCGCAACGTTACCACACTCATTTTCGGATTGCAACTGGCTTTGCGCGATTTTTCAGCATCGTTCGCGCGTCGTGGACCATCTCGTTCAGCGCATCCATCGTGATGCCAAGAAGCTTCGCTGCGCCCTTGGGGTTGCTGGCATAGACGTACCACCAACGGACGGCATGGCGGTGCTTCTCCGGCAAGTCCACGACAAGCTTTTCTATCGTGTGGGCATCCAGGCTGTTGACAGGCATGCTCCCCAACGGTGCGGCCTCGCTGGCCTCTTTCTGCTTGAAGAACCTCCACATGGGGTGCGATAGGGCTGTGTTGCCACCTCGGACCCACCGTGCCCAGTTCTGGAGCCTGACGTGGATATCTTCGTGCTCGGCTTTGATGAGGTTGTAGTCAACGTAGGCTTTCATCAGCATGTGGGCTCCTTCTTTGCTTGCTTGGCTTTTGCTCGGTACTTGGCGCGAATGGCGATCAGTTCTTCGCGGGTCCATTTGCGGGGTTGGTTGTCGGCTTCCAGGGCCTCTACGCGTGCCAAGCCGATACGGCCAATCAGCCCGATCCGGTAGTCGATGGCGTTGCCCGCGAGGAACTGGTTGTCGTGCTTGCTCTGGGCGTGGCAGTTGTCCTCGTTGAACCGAAGATGTGGCGCAGCACCCGTTGAGCGGTAGTGGCCTGCGTCCACAGCGTTGCCTGACCAGTCCAGTGGGCGGCCAGAGCTGATGCAGTCGTGGCCATCCGCTTGGTCTCTGGCGCGGATGTAGGCGTTGAAGGCCAGCTGCGCTTCCTTGGTCAGCTGCGGAATGGTCTTCAGCTGCTCCCGCTTCTTTCGGTCGAGCGCGCGCTGGACTTTGGCTTCGGCCTGGCGGCGCTTCTCTTCTTTGCGCGCTTCCTTCTCGCGCTCGGCAATGGCCCAGTCTGCAGCGCATTCCTCATGCACGACCTGCCCATAGCGCTTGGGCTCGAAGCGTGTTCTGCAGTGAGCGCAGCGTGTGCGGCGGAAGGTCATCAGTGCATCCCTTTCGCCCGGCGTTCAGACACCATCTGGCGCGCGATCGCGTGCGCGGCTGGGCTGATGGGCTCCAGTCTGCGATCTGCTCGGCCGTTGCTATAGCCGTGCCAGTAGCTGCGGCTCTTCTGCGTGTGGTCAACCTCAATGAACCCGAGGCCAGCGCGATAGCCAGCTAGGCATTCATCGTCATTCAACTCATCCAGGCTTGTGATGGGTTCTAGATAGTCGCTCACTGCCCGCCCTCCCATGCTTTGAACTGAACGTTCTGTTGCGCGCCAAACGCCTCCATCAGCGTCTGCAGCTCGCACATCTCGGCTTTGGTCATCCTGCTTGTGGACTGCCCACAGACGACGAATCCGCCATCCAGGCCGGGCACCACCTTTGTGCGCTTGAGCGCGGCTGAGAACACGTCCTTCCATTCCTCGCTGGTCAGCTTGTGGCCGTGCCAGTTCACCTGTGCACTGATGTCGGCGAGCATCGACCAGAGGCGGCGGTTCTGCGCATCGCTGCGCTTCTCTGGCCTCAGTTCCAGGGTGAGGCGGTGTCCGGCCATTAGCGCGGCCTTGGCATTGGTCCAGACGTGTGTGAGCGCGCGGTGGGCCTGCTGCGGTTCCCAGAGGGAAAGGTTGAGGTGATCAGCCACGGTCGCCTCCTTGCGCGATGCCAGCTGTATGCGGGATGTTCTGCCCATACCTCACAACCGTCCAATCCAGCCAGGCAGCGCGTGGAGTGCGGCCCCAGCCCACGATGCGGCTGCACAGGATTGATGGTGTCCAGCACATCCAGCGTCCGTCCATGCGTTGAATGCGGGGCTTCATGCTGCCTCCTGAACGAAAGCGCGGACGACATCAGCCAGGCGCTGGCCGGCGTACATCATTCGCTGGGAAACAATCTGATCGCGGTGGCACTTGCAGCCGCCGTTCGTGTGCATGCCCTGCGGACGCTTCACCAAACAGCCACCGTCCCTGCAGCCCGATTGCGCTCTCATCGCATCGCGCAGTTCTTCGTATTCGGCCAGCGCAATGGCGATGTCCTGACGCTGCTTTTGAAGCAGATCCTCAATAGTCTTCTGGCTGAAAAGCGCGAGGTCTTCGTAGTCATAGCGACGACCGCTCACGCACCATTCGCCCGATGTCCCCATGAGGTGCTGATCCTCAACATCCATAAATGCATCCGGCTCAGGCAGTTGCACGCCAGATTTCCCTTCTTTCTTGCTCATTGCCCCACTCCTTTGTTGATCAGTGAAAAGTGCCAAACCCCGAACTTGTCTGCGTCCTTTGCTTCGGGCCTGACGCGGCCTGTGCGGACTGCTCTCTCTGCTTCGTTCTGGTCCACTGCTGTGGTCTTGCCCTGGTGGACGGTGTAAAAGCCGAAGCTGCGGCGGTAGCGGAGGACTGCTCCAGCCTGCAGGGACTGGATAAGGGTCATTGCCATTTCTGTTTCCCCTCCATACCAAGAGCGATGCGGGCCTCTCGTGCCGAGTACTTGTCAACGCTCTTGTCACCACGCTCGACGCGGTAGAGGATTCGGCGCGCCCAATCCTTGCCGTCGTTCTTCGACTGCAGATCGACCTTGATGGGCTCAATCACTGGCGCGGCCAGACGCGGCCACGCCTGCTGCTCTGGATAGGTCTGGCGCGGCATTGCGGCGTCGCAAAGAGCCTCGAATTCCGGGAGATTCGGCGGGTGCTTGGGATGCGATGCAGACAGGCGGTTAGCCGCGGACTCGACAACATCAGCAGGGAATCGAGACAGCTTTGCGTCCCACACCCGCATTGCGGAGATCGACCCCTTGTCATGCTTTCCGGCCATCTGGCCTGTAGAGAACTTGCTTGTGAACAACGTCCCGTAGGAGCCGTGCAACAGCAAGAACAGTTTGCGGATCACGGGGCTGACGTTGAGCAAAGAGGCTTCTGCAGCGTCCTCTCCAGTAGCGTGAGCCTGGGACGCGTGCACGGCACCAGCTGCGATCGAAGCGAGGTTTTTCATTCCCACACCCCATCAAAAATCGTCGCGGCTGCTGCGGCGTACTTCTGGGCCGGCGCGCTTTGTTGGCCGTACTTCTGCAGTTCAGCGGGCTTGAGCCAATCAGCCTGCAAGCCTTGAGAGCCACGGAAGCACCAGATTTGCAGAAAGCTTTCCAGCGGAAGCATGGCCTTCACGGACTCGTCCCGCGCAGCATCCAGAACAGTTTGGGTAACCGCGGCTTTCTTGCCTTTGCGCAACTGCAACCAGTCCGCCCAGGTCTGGTCGGTGACGTCATCCGGCTTTGCAAGAGCGGGCGCGGTCACGCGCTTCTTCTTCTCTTCCTTGGATTGTTCAATGGACTGTTCTTTGCGTGTAGCCTGATCGGCTACGGGGGTAGTAGCCTGTTGGGCTACCGTTTGAGTAGCCGATTGGGCTACGGTTGCCGAATCGGCTACGGTAGCCTGTTGGGCTACTTTCCCATCGCTGAAATCAGGAACGCAAAGGGTGTAGCGCGTGGCCTTGGAATGGCCGCCAACACCGTCCTTGATCAGCCATCCAAGGTTCACCAATGCAGTCGTTGCACTGCTGATGTTGGATGGGTGCATGCCTGTGCGCTCAGCAATGGCAGCGCGCGAAGGCCAGACGGTGTTGGTGACCTTGTTGCGGAACGAGAACAGTGCGATCAGGACGCGCGTTTGCTCCAGCGTCAGGCGGCGGTCTAGAACGACCTCCAGAGGCACAACAGAGAACTGGCTCTCGGTCATACAGCCTCCCAGACGCGGAAGCCGCCACGGGTCACATCGGCGCCATCCAGCTGCTGTACGCGGGCTTTTCCGTTACGGAATAGTTCCGGCAGGCGGCGATCGATCTGCACGACAGTCAGCCCCGTCACCAGCTGCAGCTCGTGGGCAGTTGCTGGGCCAGCGTTGAGTGCGGCCAGGATGCGGTCACAGTGACCGCCAGAGAATGACGAGGAGCGCTCTGCAGCGATGACACTGGTCAGTGGGTCATGAGCACGAACCAGATGCGTCACGTCTGCGTTACGCATTTGTGTTTCAACCAGCATTGCGGCCTCGCTTCCTAGGTTTGAATGCCTCGACATAGAGGACTTTTGCGCTCCGCGTTGTTGGCAGAACGAACAGCTTTTGAGCTGCGCTGTCTGATGCCTGCTGCATCAATTCCTCTGGCGTGAGGCCGAGATCCTGCGCAGCTTGCTCGATGCGCTTCAGATCACGGCCAGCTAGTTCCAGGGAGAGGTGGATACGCTTGGCCACGTCGTTTCCGTCTGCGTGTTACGCATTCGTGGCTCGATTTGCGAAACGCATCTCGGCAAGATATTCCTCATGAATCTCCATTGCCTTCGCCACGGCCAGCTCACGCCACATCGCCGTCATCTGCCTTCCGTTCTTCATCGCCATTCCTTTGATGAGGTAGTAGTCCGCCTCGTCCACAGAGAGGTTCACGCGCAGGTTTCGGACTTGGGATCGGTTGTCGTACATAGGAGGCTCGGGATCTTTGTTGTTGGGTTAGCGGGAGGCAGGGACGCGGCGCTTGGGCTGCGTCTTCTTGTCTTGGGCTTGGAAGTAGTCCAGCAGCGGCTGCACCGTCATGACGCGCGGGTTCTCGCGTCCGCCGTAAAAGAACTTGCGGATGAAGCTGACCTTGACACCCGTGTCGTTGGCCAGTTGCTCGAAGCCAGATGTACCGACCTCGGTCAGTTTCTGGCGCAAATAGGTGGTGATGGGTGTGTTCATGGATAGGGTCATAAACCGATTTCGGTACGACTCTAACATACCGCTATCGGTACGGCAAGGAAAAACAATGCCGTTCATGGAAGACACCTGCAACTACAACCTGGCGGACACGGCGACCTCGCTCATAGGCGAGAAGTCGATCGGCGGCCTTCGCCTGGAGATGAAGCGGGCTGGCTATGACATTGGCCAGGGAACGCTGTCTCGGATCAAAGCTGGCGACACCGGTGTGCGTGTCGAGTCGCTGCAGAAGTTCGCCGACTACTTCCGCATCACGCTGGACGCCCTACTGCGCGGCCAGGTCAGCGACGAAGACGACTTCATCCAGATCTCCCACCTGAGCGTTGAGGTGGGCGCTGGGCCGGGACGGTCAAACAGCGTCGTAGAGCACCTGAGCCCTCTGCAGTTCCGTCGCGATTTCTTGAAGAACGCGGGCGTGAGCCCAGTCAATGCAGCGGTTGTGAATGTCGTGGGCACAAGCATGGAGCCCACCTTGCGCGACGGCGCGGTGCTGCTGCTCAACCGTGCAGACAGGGAGCCTCGAAATGGCAGCGTCTACGCCTTCTCATGGGATGGGGAGATGCTGGTCAAGCGCTTCCAGAAGGTTGCTGGAACGTGGCTCGCCATCTCTGACAACGCTGACAAAGACGAGCATCCAGACATCGTGATTGATGGCAAGGCCGACGCTTTGATCCAGGGCCGAGTTATCTGGATGGGGGCAAAGGTTTAAATCGGAGGAGACCGCATGAAATATCTTCTGCTTTCAGCAGCCATAGCATGTGGAGCTGCTTATGCTGATGAGCCGCAAACACAGCCACAACAGGATCCTTTTGTGGGGTGCCTGTTCCCGAAGATCCCAGACGCCATCAAACCCAAACTGCGGATGGACTACAACAGTGTGGATGCGAGGACGGACGACTCGCCGATATCGAAGCGGGATCGGGAAAACCTGAAGATCACAGCGAAAGCCTGGGAAGGCTGCCTTCCTGAATCACGTGCTGACAATGGCCGCCAGTACCTTGCTTTGGGCATGGAGCCGTTCATCAACGGGGCAAGTGGCAAGCTAAAGCTTTGGAAAGAGTTTCATGCAGAGCGACGAGACGTTGAGATCTTCATCAAGGCAGACATAGACAGGCAGGTGCAAGAAGCAGGAAGGCTGTTCATGCAGGCTCAAGAGAGGCAAAAGCAGGCGGCAGCCGCTGCCGCCATGGATCAGGCCAACCGTGAAGCCGCCCAGAGGCAACTAGAGGCCCAGCAGAGAATGATCGATGCTCAGGAGCGCATGGTCCGTGAAAACGCCATAAACAACGGACTGAACAACCTAATCCAGTCCATGCAGCCAAGGCCGGTGACGCCTATGTTCGCGCCGCAGATGAACTGCAACTCTCGGCAAACGAACATGGGCGTGCAGACCAACTGCTGGTGACAGCCTGTATGGGGGAGCCATGATTGCAGAAATCACAGCGGCCTTGGGTGCCGTGAAGTCTGTTGTTGACCTTGGAAGGTCGGCGAATGATGTAGTCAAGCAGGCTGAGTTGAACAGCCTGACCGCAGATCTACATATCAAGATCGTTGATCTTGTCCAAAAGTGCAATGAGCTACTTGGGGAGAACTCTTCGCTCCGAGCGCGCATAGGCGTACTTGAAGAAGAAAAAAGACACCTCGAAGACTTTGAACGCCAATCTAGCGGTCTTGATCTTCATGAAGTCGCTACGGGCGTTTTTGTTCGCATGAACAAAGCAGTTGGACAGCCAACTGAATCCGCGCCAAAGTACTGCAGCCATTGCTTCGGGAAGCGTCATATATCCCTGCTGCAGCAGCAGGATGAGCCCAAGAGAACGCTCAGCCTTTCCTGCCATGAGTGCGGCATGAAGATACCGTTCACTCACTACAAACTTGGCTAGCCGCTGGGTCAATGTCATGGCTGCTCCTTCGGCCAGTGCTTAGGCACTTCGCCGCTCTTCTCTATGTCGCTCCACTTCACCATGCCATCCAGGCCACGGCGGCCAGCCTCGGTGAGTTGAAGATTCACCAGGCGATTCTTGAAGGGTAGGGCCTCCTTACGGATCCACACCCCATCTACTAACGAAGGCATCCAGTCACCCATCACAACCTCCTAGCCCGCCCCGCGCGGGCTTTTTTGCGTCCGTGCCTTGCTGTAGGCCGTGGCAGAAATATTTTCGCCACGTACCGATTTCGGTATTGACACCACATACCGATCTCGGTACAGTTTATCCCAGACGCAGCAACAAACGCGAAACGACCTCGGCAAGCGATACGGAGCCGGGAAGCCCGACAGGAAGCAGAGGGCAGGTTGAGCCTCTAGGGGCGTGCGTGTTGCGGCGGCGGGTGTCACGGGATCGGCCGGGCGCTGACTGGTCTTTAACAACAGAGGGCTACAGAGAGATGCGGAGGCACCAAAGGTAACGGGGGTGCACCACAGTCGAAACGCGAGGGTTGATGACCTCGGGAGGGTAATCAGTCCATGCCCAAGACGGCGCGAAAGCGCGGGAGCGTGGCTTGCGAGGCACGTCAGACAGTGTCATAGCCGGGAATTGCCGTCCGGCCCGCATCTCTCTGTAGCTCTCAAGGAAGGATGAACAGGCCGCAAGGCCCTGCCCCTGTGATCTGTCGGCAGAAGCGAAAGCGAAAAGACAGCGAGCGCACGAACCAACACCTGCGCCCTAGGCCCCCGCTGGGGTAGATCAAAAAAGCATCGCGAGCCGGCGCGGACATCCGGCGAAACACAAGCAGCCCCGCGCTGCGAAGGAGAGCACATGAAGCACGACGTCAGGCCGATGTGTTAGGCCACCACCTGGCCGCGCAGTCTCGCGGACATGCGAAAGGCGAGTTACCGGGCATGGAGCCATCAGGCACCGGGTACTTGGGAGTGGCGACCCCTCAACGCAATCAGTGAAGCCGCAGCATGACCGGGAAACCGGCGCAGCCCAGAGCGACATCTGGGCAAACAAAAACGGCTTCTCAGGGAGGCCGTTTCTGTTTACAGCACGAACATAGGAGGAGCACATGAACATCATCCAGATGCTCGCACTTGCCGAGCGTGATCAGCACACAGAGCGAGCCCGGATGCTGGGCCACCTCGGTCCAGCAATCTCCGCTTCGCCTCAGGCGCGCGAAGAAGAGGATGACGAAGAGCTGGATCTCGAGCAGATCCCTCACTTCTTGGTATCGGATTACGGGAGAGCGACATGAAAGGCAATTCGGCCCAGGAAATGCAGATGGCGCCGCAGAAGCAAGACGATACCGCTCGCCTTGTGTGGGCTATGGCAAACATGGGATCGGCAAACCACTGCGCGCAGTTTTCGGCATATGTGCTGAGCGTGGGGGGTACTGGCGACTTGGACGACTGCAGGAACTATATCGACTCAGTCATCGGCTCGGAGTGATCCCTCTTTACCGAGGCAGCACCCCCTGTACGTCAACAGGGGAAAGACCCAAGCGCATTCGCCGAGTGCGCTTCGTTTTTTCAAGGAGTAGCAATGCTAGATCACGGAGTACTGAATGTTCCGCTGTCAAAGCGCGGGAACATCGACAAACAGATTGACAGCTACAAGCGCGAGAAGGCGATCGCGGAGCGAAATGAACTCGATGCACGGAAGGCCGAGTTCGACGCGAAGAAGACCAAGGCTTTGGCCATGGTTGCCCAGCTATCTGACCAGCGCGCTCAGGAGCTCATGGAGAAGCACAAGATGACCCGAAAGCAGCTTGATGCGGAACTCAAGTTCATCGCTAGAACGAAACCCGCTGAATTACTGCGGCGCGGCATCTAACCAACCCCTCCGCCGGCTCGTAGCCGGGGCACACCAAGGAGATGAGAGATGGCTACCGAGCGCATCAAGCAGCCTGCCGAGCGTGAAATCAAGTACGTGCTGGTGACGCTCTGGTATGGCAGGAGGATCGTTGGCTGGCGGCTCGCAGCGGCGAGAAAAGTTGGCAACGCATATCAGGTCAGTGCAGAGGCTTTTGTGCGCTGACCCCCAGCCCTGGCAAGCCCAGGGCCCATCACATCTGCAACTGGGTCCCTCGGGATAGTGCTGCAGCTCTGCCGGTTGCAGTTGTGATGGTTTTCCAGCCGCGCGCGCACCGGAGATGGATTGATCGCAAGCGATTTGCGCGCACCACGCGGCTCTTTACACCCAGGCCCTGCAATGCAGGGCCTTTTTCATTGGCCTGCGGGCCGCAAGGAGGCTTCATGCAAGACAAGCACACACCCGGCCCGTGGGAATGGTGGACCTCAAACAGCTTTCGCAGGCTGTCCAGCAAAGCCACTGGCAAAGACGGCGATGTCCTGTATGCCACGGTGCAGCCATCAGACGGCCACCCCGATGTTGAGCTGCCGAACGGCGGGTGGAACGGGCCTGATGGCTGCCTGATCGCCGCCGCGCCGGAGCTGCTGGAGGCTCTGCAAGCCATTTTCGATGACTACAAGCAGCTTGCCGACTCTGGCGACGCAGGGTACTGGTTGCTCGAAGAAACAGATGTTGGCAAGCAGGCTATGGCTGCCATCGCCAAAGCCACCAGGAGCGCGCAATGAACGCACGTATCCCATGCCTCGCCAGCCGAGACGCTGATGCTCTGGCCGCGCGCGAAAGCGAGTACGACGCCGATGACGCTGCTCTTGATGCATACACCCTGGAGCACTACGGCCCGCCGTTTGCGCCCGAGTTCGTGGAAGAGGCGCTGCACAAAGCGCCCTACTCACTGGCCAGAGCCATCGCCGAACCAGCGCACTACGCAACGATCTGCATCCACATCGAAAACTGGCTGGGCCTCTACGCCACACAGTGCGCCCGCCGAGACATGCAGGAGGCCCGCAATGCTGCCTGACGCCGCCACAGTGGCTCGCCACCCTGCCCTGGCCGAGTTCCGGCTGATGGAGCTTGAGGCCCGCTGCGCAACGCTCGAAGCCGCGCTGCAGCGCCAGTTCGCAGAGCCGATGCCGCCTGAGCACATCACGGACACAGACGTGGCACGGGTATATCGACGGGTCTATGGAAGCCCACGCTTTGGAAGCACAGAGCGCGAGTTTGCAGAAGAAATTGCGCGCCTGCGTGATGACCAGTGGAAGGCAGCACTTTCCGCAGGGCACGCACCAGTGGGTGGTCAGTGCCGATTCAAGGGTGACAAAGCATGGGGCAATTGCTCGATCGAGCATGTCCAGATGGTGCTCTCCGACCCAAGCTATGCCGCCGATGGCTACGAGGTGCGCTACCTGTACGCCGCACCGCTGGCACCCGATGCCCTGCGCGCCGCGCTCGCAACCCAACCCCAGGCGCTGGAGTTCAGCGCTGACGCTATCTGAGGAGAACCGATGAAATCCGAACACAAATGCTGCAGCCGAATTGGGCCCTTTTACTCAAAGAGGATCTGCGGGAAAACGGCCAAGTTCGAGCACGAAGGAAAGCATTACTGCGGCCTTCATCACCCTCCGGCTGTGAAAGACCGAAAAGCAAAAAGAGATGAAGAATGGAACAGGCAGTACGAGGTGCGCCGCTCCCAAGAGCGGGCAGCCGAAAGGCTCCGTCTGGACAAGGAATTCCGGGCAGCGTCATACCCTGAGCTGCTGGCGCACCTGCAAAACGTACTGAATGCCTGGGACTCGGTTTGCAGCGGGAAAGGCTGGGAGCCGGACCATCTAGTCCAGATGAGGGACGCCAGAGCGGCACTGCGCCGCATGACGGGGAGCGCATGACCCGCCAGTCCAGCACCCCACAGAACCCGCCCCTCCAGGCGGGTTTCGCTTTTCAGGAGCCACCGCAATGCAACGAGTGACCCCGGCAGAGCCTTTCAACCCCGATCCCGATGCCCGCTACCTGCGCGAGTGCTCGACCCCTGGACCGGTCTACGAGCCAGAAGCCGATGGCGTACCAGGCGGCTGGCTGCTCGCTGCGCTGGCCGCTCTGCTCCTGCTGGCCCTGAGCGGCTGCAGCCAAGCCGGCGCACAGGAGCAGCCCACGGCCACAGCACAAGAACTCAAGCGCGCGGCTGCAGGCAAGTGGCTGTGCCCAGGCATGCACGCCGAATGGATCAGCAATACAGAGGTCCAGTGCCTCAAGGAGAGATGAGATGAAGAAAGAGCACCCGCACGCGCAAGTGCTGCGCTGGATCGCAGATGGGGAGACTGTGCAGCTCAGAAACACTAACCACGAGCTCGACGCCTGGACAGACATTGGCACGGGGCATTCAGATTTGATGGGCTGCATAGCAGTTAGTCATGGCTCTTTCGGCGGCTTCGAATTCCGCATCAAGCCCAAGACCATCACGGTAGGCGATCGCGAGATCGAGGCGCCTGTGATGAGCGGCCCGGGCTACTTCATCACGCATTGTGGCCACGCCTTCCGATGGTTCGAGGATCCAAAGCTCAATCCTCTAATTGACTTGCAGAAGCTCGGCCGTGTCTTCGCAACCGAGGAGGCCGCGCGCGCAGCACAGGAAGCAATCACAGCACTGCTGACCAAGGAGCCGTCATGAGCGAAGCAATCAACTCCAGGCCCGGGCCTTGGCTTTCGGAAGGAAATTGGACCTACACGCTGCGGCACGCAGGCTGGAGGCATGGACAGGAGCAGTTTGAAAATCGTCTTTTTGCCCAGGTGCAGCCTGGGCGGAACAGCAGCCTTGCTGAAGCCAACCCCATAGCCAGCCTATTTGCCGAGGCTGGCAATGTGTTCCACGAAACCGGCCTGACGCCGCGCCAACTGGTGGAGCAGCGGGATGCGCTGGCAAAGGCCCTGGAAGATGTGGCTGCATCTCTGTCGTGGCTTGCATACGGGGAGGTCAAGACCTTCCATGACAGGCGAATCATGAACCCTGCTGAGGCCACCGGCGCCGCCCGCGCGGCCCTGGCCCTGGTGAAAGGAGCTATCCCATGAGCGCAGACATGCCCACATACGCAGAGCTGCAAGCAGAGAACATGCAGCTGCGCAGCGAGATGCTCCGGTACTTGCCCCTCATCGAAAAGGCCGAGCGCTGGTCCAGCACCTGGGCTTTCCTGACGGAAGGCACTGGCATCGCCACGGCGAACGGCTACCGGGCCGCGCTGCAGCAAAAGGAGACACCATGAGTGACAAGGAATTTTTATTGCTGGCGGCCAAGGCCTGCGGCTACACCGTTCACTCAAGCGACGAGCGCGCAACGGGCATCTACATCGTTGTTGATCGGCAAATCTCCTACTGGAGCCCTCTGACCGATGACGGAGACGCGCTGCGCCTGGCTGCGGACCTCAGGCTCGAGATTCTGCCCGGCAAGCACAAAGGCGACGGCTGCACGGTCGAGTCGCAGCGCCAGGGCATCGCGGGCTGCACCACTTTCCGCGACGACAAGCGCGAGCAGATGCGCCGCGCCATTGTTCATGTCGCCGCCGAGATCGGAAAGGCCATGCCATGAAACACCTCTTCTACGCATTCCTGTGGTCCGGCATCAGTGCGCTGACGCTGGCCCTGGCCGCCATCAACTCAGGCGCCTTCTAGCGCAACCGAGATCACCATGAGCGACGAACAACGCGAGCAAGCGATTCAGCAATGGATCACCGAATACGGCGTTTCGCGACAGACAGCGGAATGGTACGTGGACACATACGGCGACGAGGAAGCCGCCTTCTAGGAGAAATCATGCAAGCAATTTCGGCAGCGCTGGTCAAGGCTCAGAAGGAGTTCGGCCCCGCGCTCAAGACCAGCCAAAACCCCCATTTCCGCAGCAAGTACGCGGACCTGAGTGCGTGCGTTGAAGCCGTGATCGACGGCCTCAACAACAACGGGATCATGCTGATGCAGCCGTGCCATGAAGACCCTAGCGGCGTGACCGTGGAAACGCTGTTCATCCACGAATCTGGCGAGCAAATCAGCGCTGGGAAGCTGCATGTCCCGGCGTCCAAGCAGGACCCCCAAGGCTACGGCTCGGCACTGACTTACGCGCGCCGGTACGGGCTGATGGCGGCATGCGGCATCGCACCGGAAGACGATGACGGCAACGCTGCATCCAAAAAGCCCGCGCCGCGTCACAAGCCAACTGATGGCGCCCTCGTGTCTGCAGAGCGTATGGCTGTATGTGACAGCGTTGTCCGGGCCATTAATGAGCGCATGGATGCCAACGACGTGCATGGCGCCTACGGCGAGTTGGTGGGCATCACCGATCCAGAGGAGAAGACATACCTCTGGCCCAAGCTGGACTCTAAGACACGCAGCAGCCTCAAGGCACACGCCCAATCCATCAAAAACTGAAAGATCACCATGGCACGCAAGTACGAAGTAACCGCCGTCACTGGCAAATACACAGACAGCAAAGGGCAGGAAAAGAACCGCTACCTCACTATCGGCGCCGTTATCGAGGGCCGCAATGGACTGATGCTAAAGCTCGAAGCCGTGCCGGTCGGTTGGGATGGCTGGGCATATCTGAACGAGCCGAAGCCGCGCGATGGCCAGCAAAGTCCGCCTGCGCGACAAGGCCGCAACGAGTACCAAGACGCAACTGACCCTCCATTCTGACCATGGAACTCAACAGAGCCCAGCGCCGCGCGGCAAAGAAACAGCGGCGCCCTGTACTGGGTGCTGGGCACATCCAGTTGCCCATCAACATCAGATTCGGCAAGGCAGACGAGACTCAGTTGCAGCTTGTGCCGCTCGGCCTGGCCACTACGCTGATCGAAGGCACTGCCGACGAATCGACGTGGCACACGCTGACGCTGCGAATTAACTGGGGCAGGTTCTTGGCAGGCGACCACTTCCCGGACATGGAGCCTGCGATGGTGGCGGCGCAGGACGCCATGCGCTCCATCAGCGCACGCCACGACCGTGCACAGACCTGGGGAGCATCAAAGCCAGAGTACGACGCAATCTACGAGGCCCTGCGCATCTGCAATGAGATGCAGCAGCAGTGCACGCGGCGAGAGCTTCGTGACTCCTTGGAGAGGGTCTACGCGGCCAACGAGTACCACCGCAAGGTGACAGCGATCAAGAACCGGCTCGACGCCAGAGCCTGACACCCCCTCCCCGAAGCCCTCCCGGTGCATGCCGCGAGGGCTTTTTTTGGCCCAAAGGAACCCCATGCAAGCTGTTGACCTCTTCGCCGGAGCTGGCGGATTCAGCACTGGCGCCGCGCTGGCCGGCGTGCCCGTCATCTGGGCTGCAAACCACTGGCCCCTGGCTGTCCAGTACCACGCAGCGAACCATCCCGACGCGCAGCACCTGTGCCAGGACCTGCACCAGGCTGACTGGAGCCGCGTCCCAGCGCACGACCTGCTGCTGGCCTCGCCCTGCTGCCAGGGACACAGCAAAGCCCGGGGCAAGGCCAGCGGCAACCCTCAGCACGACGCCAGCCGCAGCACCGCCTGGGCCGTTGTCAGCGCAGCTGAGTTCCACCGCCCGCGCGCCGTCGTGGTTGAGAACGTGCCCGAGTTCTTAGCCTGGTCCCTGTATCCCGCCTGGCGCACAGCCATGGAGGCACTGGGCTACACGCTGTCGCCACACATCGTGGATGCCGCCGACCACGGCGTGCCACAGCACCGCGTGCGCATGTTCATCGTGGCTACACGCAGCCGCTCACCCCTGGTGCTGGATCTGCCGAAGCGCGAACACGTCCCGGCCAGTTCGTTCCTCGACTTCGAGTCCGGACGCTGGAGCCTGATCAACAAGCCTGGCCGCTCCTGCGCAACCCTCGCGCGTGTGGCTGCCGGCCGAGCCGCCCACGGAGACCGCTTCCTGGCTCCGTACTACGGCAGCGGGTCGGGCACCACTGGTCGCAGCATTCACCGCCCGCTCGGCACTGTGACGACAAAAGCGCGCTGGGCCCTGATCAATGGCGACCACATGCGCATGGTGACCGTTCCCGAAAACTGCGCGGCCATGGGATTCCCAAAGGACTACCAGCTGCCCGCGCAGATCCACCAAGCCACCCACCTGCTGGGCAATTCCGTGTGCCCACCCGTCGCCTGCGACGTGATCAGCACTCTGGCCGCCCATCTCTGACCGCCCCATGACCCCGACCCCACCCCCGACCAGCTCGCTGCTGCAGCGCGCAGGCCACGTCATCAACACCACCAAAGCGCTCTGGCGCATTGCATCCAACTGAGGAGCAACCCATGGACACAAAGACCGCATGGCAGACCCTGCGCGACTACGCAGAGGGCCGCATCGGCCACACCTACGCTGGCAGCTGCCCTGATCACGTCGAAGCCCACGACAGCCGCGACCCGGAATGCCTTGTGTGCCAGGCCCTGGAAGCTGTCGCCGGGGCAGCTCCTGCCGCTGTGGCTCCCGGCATCACGGAGTGGTACACGCTGGCCGAAATCAAGGCCAAGATCGCAAGCCACGACTACAACGCCGAATTGCTGTTGCAGCACGCAATGATATTGCTGGAGCCCATGGCAGCGCCCGCCCTGGAAGCGCCTGCAGCCCCGATCCAGCACCAGGGCATGACCATCGCCGGCAATGGCGCGGCTGAGCTTGGAAAGCTGATGCGCGACCAGCGTGATTCCCGATTGGGCGTCTACCCGGACGGCAACCCAAACTCAGGCCAGCCATGAACTGCGAAGCAACCGAATACCGCTGGCTCATGGAATGGGCCGTGTTCCTTTTGATCATCTTGGCCTTTGGCATCGCAGCGGCATACCGCTGGGCCATGGCGCCGCGCGCTGGAGAAAACCATGAATGAAACTGGATACATCGCTCCAAAAGGTCGCTATGTGCCGCCCGTGCTGTTCAACCCATACACAGGTGAGCCACGGGATGCGCGCGACATTGCGAGTGATCCGCATGGCGTGCTGATCGTTCCACCTGGCGCCATGCTGGCAGCAGCGCCCCAGGCACCTGCTGCGCCCGTGGCAGAGGATGCGCGCGATGCCGCGCTTTGGCGCGAGCATGTCGAGAAACTGGATGCGCTTATCGCTTACTGCCCAACATGCTCCCAGGGCTACATCGCAACTGCCGAGATGACGCGCGACCAGATCATTTTTGAGTGCGGCAAGACCGCCGGGCGCGCGGAAGGGAAGCGAGGAGCAGAAGCAGCACCTGCTGCGCCTGCAGTGGATGCACTGAGCCAGGCTGCACAGGATGTGCTGGCTGAACGCCGCCGCCAAATGGAGGCCGAGGGCTACAACACGGAGCACGATGACACCCATGTGATGGGAGAGATCGGCGCCCTGGCCGCTTTGTACCTGATGCCAGATGGCGCGCGCGACTGGGATACGACCAGCACCACCTACGGCGCCACGCTCGGCCAGGCCCTCCTGCCCGAGGACTGGACCATGCCGACGATGGGCGAAGACCGCCGACGCGATCTGGTGAAGGGAGTTGCCTGCGGCCTGGCTGAGCTGGAGCGCTGGGACCGAGCCTCAGCCCAGACCAATGAAAGGAATGCGACATGACCGACGAGCGAGAACTGGTCGAATCAGCGGCATGGGTTGCTGGGATGCGCGTCCTGGCCGGTGAAGCAGAGGCGCGCGCCATGGGCATGCGCGTCGTTGCAGAGGGAGAGGCGTGGCCAGAAAAGTCCATCGCTTGGTTCTGGGCCGAGACATCGGGTAAGCGGTGCCTATGGAGTGCCGCTTACCCGATGCGCGCATGGAACCCACTGCACGACGACGGCGACGCCTTTCGCCTGGCAGTGGCCCTCTGGCTCGAAATCCGAGTGTTCAACGGAAAGGCGCACGCAGGACGACAAGACCGTTTCTGGTGCACCGAGGAGTGTGGCGATGACCCCAGCGCCGCTGCACGCCGTGCCGTTGTTCGCGCTGCGGCCCGCATCGCAGCCCAGGCAGCAGCCAAGGGGGCGGCATGAGCGAAGCCATCTACGACGAGCAGATCGCGCCTCTGCTGAGGCAGGCCGGGAAGCTGTGCGAGCAGCACGGCCTGGCCATGGTGGCCGTGGTCGAGTACGACAAGGAGGCACGCGGCGAAACCCGCCTGCTGCCCGAAGGCGCCGGCCTCGCCATGTACATGCTGTCCATGCTGGCCGCCAGCGGCGCCAACATCGACCGCTATCTCATCAATGTCATCCGCTTCTGCAAAGAAGAAGGCATTTCCCTTGAACAGAGCATGTTCCTTCGGCAGTACTCGCGCCCCGCAGCGCACAAGGAGAGCTGACATGCAAATGGACTTCTGGATGGGCCTCTTCTCCGGAGCGATCTTCGGCGCTGGGTTCATGTGGCTCGTGACGCTGCCACCGCACAAGGCCCGCGGCCAGCAAGTGGAGGCGAAGCAAACCAGGCCTCTGCTGCAGCTTGTCGCCGGGTGCATGGACAACTGGCCTACAGGCTATGGCCGCGTGATCCAGGACGAGGACGGGACGGTCTGGGCGTGCGCCGGCTTGGGCTCCCGCGCGCTTTTCGTCCTGACTGAGATCGCCACCGACCGCGCCACCGCTGTGGTCACGGAAGCGAAATGGAAAGCACAGCGCGCCCAGGCGCAGCAGAAAGGACCGGCATGACAGACAAATGCAAGAAGCTGCGCGGTGGCGAATTGCTGCTGTGCAAGGAAGCCGAGTTCGCATGGAGTCAGGGATTCATCGACCACCAGACCCTGCGCAACCATGAAACCCACCAAACCCGCGAACGTCTCGCGTTGCGCAAGGGGAAGAAAAGCATGGCCCTGCCTTGCTGCCCGTTCTGTCGCGCAAACGTGGACACCGCGCCAAAGGAAGCCCCGTGACCACAGCACCAACACCCTCCGAGAAAGTCCAGCGGCTGGCGATCACACTGGAGATCGTCGGCGCCGTACCAGACATGAACTATGTGACTGTCCCTCGGCATGTTGCGCGCGACGCTTCCGTGGAGCTGCTACGCCTGCAGGCCGAGAACGAGCGCCTGCTTGCACAGGTCCACAAACTGGAGATGGACGCCCTGGACCTCGCGTCCGAGAACAGCATCCTCAAGCGCGCCGAGACGGATGAGCTGGAGGCGCGCAAGCCGCTCCCGCCAGCGCGCGTGGATGAGCTGATGGCCGAGGCCGGCTACTTGGGTGCATCCGCCGAGAGCCGCGCGGACTTCATCAACGGCCTGCGCCACGCCGAAACAGCGCACAGCATCACCGGAGGATCGTCATGACCTACGCAGAGATCATCGCAGCCTGGAACTCCCAGGCTGACCACATGAACCAGTGGGGCGCCCTGAGCGAGCAGGAGAAGGTCGAGTGGGCTTGGCGGTGCGCGCTTGAGAAGGCCGCCAAGGCATGCGACGACCTGCCAATCCCTGGCGAGTTTCTGGGCAACGGCGCGTGGCACTGGGAAAAGGGCTGCGACGCCGCTGCAGACGCCATACGAGCCATGAAGGACAAGCCATGAGCAAGCGAGCCCGCGAGCGCGGCGACAAGCGCGACAGGTGGCAAGAGCCACAGGACCAGCAACCAGAGCCCGCACCAGCGGGTTCTTTCATTTGAGGGGATGACATGGGATACACGACACGATTCACCGGCGCCCTGGCGCTCAGCCGCGCGCTGACCATGCAAGAGGCCAAGACTCTGCTGGAGTTCAACCAAAAACCAGATTTGATCCAGGGCGACAAGCCGAACAGCTATCTCCAATGGGTGCCGTCTGAAGACCTGTCGCACATCGTCTGGGACGAGGGCGAGAAGTTCTACGACTACAACGAGTGGATGAATTGGCTGATTCTCCATCTCGACGGCATCGGCATCAAGGTCAACGGCCATCTGTACTGGGCGGGGGAAGACAGAGCTGACACAGGCGAGATAGCCGTGATCGACAGCCAAATGACTGTCACACCGAACAAGAAATCCGCCATGACGCAGAAGCCGCTCACCCTGAGCAAGCTCGGTGAAATGGCCCTGGAGCAGATCACATCCTGACCAACCCCAGCCCCGCTAGTCGGGGCTTTTTCATGGAGGACTGCATGCCAATCTCCGCTCAACAAGCCGCCGTGCTGCTGGGGGTCAGCCCCCGCAAGGTGTACGGGCTCGCGGCCCCTGGTGGTCCAATCCCCTGCTACCGAATCGGCCGCAACGTGAATTTCGATGAAACAGACATCCTGGAGTACAAGCAACAATGTCGATCGTCCGTGATAAATCGCGTGGTACGTACGTCTTTGAATTTGACCGCATCATCAACGGCGGGCGTGTCCGTATTAGAAAGCGCCTTCCGAAAGTTTGGAGTGCGGCCCAAGCTGACGAATACGACCGAAAAGAGTCCGCGCGCATCTACGCGACCGCGAATGGAATTGGTACAGAGGACCGGCTGATAGAAGATGCTGTTGGCCTGTACCTGCATGAGCGCGCCAGCAACCTCAAGCAAGGCGGAAATGTTGCTCGGGAGCTTGGCCTGATCGCCTGGGCATACAGCGGAAAGCCGATGTCCGCCCTGGCAGATGTTTGTCGCGCTGTGGCTCAGAAGTCTGGCAAGTCACGGTACGGAAAGGACATGGCCCCCGCAACGATCCGCGCCCGCATCCGCTACTTGGTGGCCGCATGTAGGTATGCGTGGAAATACCACGGCTTCGGCGCCAACGACCCAGGCGCCCGGGTGATCACCCCCCAGGTGCGCAACGAACGGCGGGTGTACATCGACCGCCGAGAAATGCTCAGGATCGCGCGCAAGATCAAAAACCGCAAGGTGCGGCGCGTGATTCGCATAGCGTTCTACTCTGGCATGCGGCTGGGAGAGATCCTGTCCGCCAGAGTGGAGGGAGGACGCTGGCATCTGGACGACACCAAGAATGGCGAGCCGCGCATAGTGCCGATTCATCCCAGGGTCTGGACGGCAGCGCACAACACGTCGCGCAAGCCTGCAAAGATCACAGTGCAGTCGTACTTCAGGGAAGCGGCCCGGGCGCTCGGGCACAAGGATCTGCATTTCCACGATCTGCGGCACTCGGCGGCGTCGGAGATGATCAACAACGACATCGACCTCTACACCGTGGGGGCCGTGCTCGGACACAAGGATCAGCGGAGCACTGCGCGGTACTCCCACCTAGCCACACGGTCCCTCGATGTGGCAATCAAAAAGATAGGGCAAAAATCCCCCACCACAGAGCGAAAAAAAGCCGCTTGATACTATCGATTTGATAGCACTCAAGCGGCTTGCATTCTGGCGGAGAGGGAGGGATTCGAACCCTCGGTACGTTCGCACGTACGCCTGATTTCGAGTCAGGTACAATCGACCACTCTGCCACCTCTCCGCAGCGTCGAAGCTGAAATTATAGCCTAAAAATTCAGGCCTTCAGCAAAGTCTGTCCACCCATGTACGGGCGCAGCGCCTCGGGAATGGTCACCGAGCCGTCGGCGTTCTGGTAGTTCTCCAGCACCGCCACCAGCGTGCGGCCCACGGCCAGGCCGGAACCGTTGAGGGTGTGCACCAGCTCGTTCTTGCCCTGGGCATTCTTGAAGCGCGCCTGCAGGCGGCGGGCCTGGAAGGCCTCGCAGTTGGAGACCGAGCTGATCTCGCGGTAAGTGTTCTGCGCAGGCAGCCAGACTTCCAGGTCATAGGTCTTGGCCGAGCCAAAGCCCATGTCGCCCGTGCACAGGCTCATCACGCGGTAGGGCAGGCCCAGCTTCTGCAGCACGGCCTCGGCGTGGCCGGTCATCTCTTCCAGCGCCTCGTAGCTCTTTTCCGGGTGCACGATCTGCACCATCTCGACCTTGTCGAACTGGTGCTGGCGGATCATGCCGCGCGTGTCGCGGCCGTAGCTGCCGGCCTCCGAGCGGAAGCAGGGGCTGTGGGCCGTGAGCTTGATGGGCAGCTGGTCCTCGGCCACGACCACGTCGCGCACGAAGTTGGTCAGCGGCACCTCGGCCGTGGGAATCAGGTAGAGCGCCGCGTTGTCGGGCACGGGCTCGCCGTCCTGGCCGCCCTTCTTGGCGGCGAACAGGTCGCCCTCGAACTTGGGCAACTGGCCCGTGCCCTTGAGCGAGTCGGCATTGACGGCGTAGGGCACATAGCACTCGGTGTAGCCATGCGAGTCGGTCTGCAGGTCGATCATGAACTGCGCCAGGGCGCGGTGCAGGCGGGCGATGGGGCCCTTCATCACGGTGAAGCGCGAGCCCGACAGCTTGACGCCCATGTCGAAATCCAGGCCCAGCGGCTGACCCACGTCCACATGGTCCTTGACCTCGAAATCAAAGGTCTTGGGCGTGCCCCAGCGGCGCGCCTCCACATTGCCGCTTTCGTCCGCACCGACGGGCACGCTGTCGTGCGGAAGGTTGGGCACGGCCAGCAGCATGGCGTGCAGCTCGCCCTGGATCTGCTCCAGGCGCGTGGCCGACTGGTCCAGCTCGGTCTTGAGGCTGCCGACTTCGGCCTTGGCGGCCTCGGCCGCATCCTTCTCGCCCTTGCCCATCAGCATGCCGATCTGCTTGGACAGCTGGTTGCGCTTGGACTGCAGCTCCTCGGTCCGTGTCTGCAGGGACTTGCGCTCTGCTTCCAGGGACTGGAAGGCCTCCACGTTCAGGAAGGCCTGGGGCTTTTTGCGGGTCTCCAGCCGTGCGACGGCCGAGTCAAGGTCTTTGCGAAGAAGAAGGATATCGAGCATAGCCGGCAATTTTAGGCGGTATCGCCATGGCAGCGCCCGCCCCTGGGCGTTGGGGGTCTTGCCGCTACAGAAATCCCGCGCCGGCGCCGATACTTCCAATATGCCGCCCACAGCGGTTTGCGCACCCGGGAGCACCCATGTTTTTTGTCTTCGGTCCCAACGGACAGATGTTTCGCGGTCCCGCCGAGCGGCTGGGCCAGGTGGCGCCCGTGCGCCGCGTACAACGCCCGCAGGCCCTGCGCACGCGCTCGGCCGATGTGATGGCGGGCGACGCCGCCGCCTCGTTCCCCGCCATCCTGGCCGACCTCGCGGGCCAGCCTGCCGGCGCGCCGGAGCCCGCTCCGCGCAGCCGTGGCGCGGTCGATGCCTACCTTTCCACGGAAAAAGGCCCCAGCCAGCCACGCCAGCCCCTGCAGACCGTGGCCGACGTGATGAGCCACGAGGCCGTGACGGTGTCGCCCGAGGCCGGTGTCAACGACGCCTGGCGCGTGCTGGCCGAGCACGGCGTGGCCCAGGCCCCCGTGCTGGATGCCGGTGGCCGCGTGGTCGGGCTGCTGCTGCGTGCCGACATGGCGCCGCTGGACCTGCTGCCCGAGCCCGGTGCGATCAAGGACGCCATTGCCCTGGCGCGCCGGCCCGTGAACGAGGTCATGATCTCCCCCATACCCACGGTGGCCACCACCACCGACCTGCGCCGCGTGGCCGGCGTGCTGCTGGAGACCGGCCTGCCGGGCCTGCCCGTGACCGATGAGCAGGGCCTGCTGGCCGGTTTCATCAGCCGCACCGACATCCTGCGCGCCGTGGCCTCCGATCCGCCGCTGGATCTGTGGAGCTGAGGCTTTCGGCCCCACCATGCAAAACGGGCGCCAGGCGCCCGTTTGCTTTTTGGCCAATGTCCGCTGCGCCTGCGGTTCAGCCGCCCGTCTCGGGCTGCTTGCCCACGGAGATCTCCAGGCCCGTGGCCGCGTCGATCTTCAGACCCTTGGGCAGCGGGAACTTCACGGTCTCCTCGATGCCATCCATCTTGCGCACCGACAGCGCGCCCAGCTGGCGCAGGCGCTGGATGACCTCGTCCACCAGCACCTCGGGGGCGGAGGCGCCGGCCGTCAGGCCCACGCGCCCGGCATTGGCAAACCATTCCTCGCACAGCTCGCCCGCGTTGTCCACCATGTAGGCGGGCGTTCCCAGGCGCGCGGCCAGCTCGCGCAGGCGGTTGCTGTTGGAACTGGTGGGGCTGCCCACGACGATGAGCACATCCACCTGCGGCGCCAGCACCTTGACGGCGTCCTGGCGGTTTTGCGTGGCGTAGCAGATGTCCTGCTGCTTGGGCTCGCGCACCTGCGGAAAGCGGGCGCGGATGGCCGCCGTGATGCCGGCGGCATCGTCCACCGACAGCGTGGTCTGCGTGACCACGGCCAGCTTCTCGGTCTGGCGGGGGGCGACACGGGCCACATCGGCCTCGTCCTCGACCAGGTGGATGCCCTCGGACAGCTGGCCCATGGTGCCCTCGACCTCGGGATGCCCCTTGTGGCCGATCATCAGGAACTCGTAGCCTTCCTTGGCGAGCTTGGCCACTTCCACATGCACCTTGGTCACCAGCGGACAGGTGGCGTCGAAGATGGAGAAACCGCGCCGCCGCGCCTCTTCCTGCACCGCCCGGCTCACGCCGTGGGCGCTGAACACCAGGGTGGAGCCGGGCGGCACGTCGTCCAGCTCCTCGATGAAGATCGCTCCCTTGGCCTTGAGATCGTTGACCACGAAGGTGTTGTGCACGATCTCGTGGCGCACGTAGATGGGCGCGCCGAACTTGGCCAGCGCACGCTCCACGATCTCGATGGCGCGGTCCACGCCGGCACAGAAGCCCCGGGGCTCGGCCAGCAGGATTTCCTGGGGCGAGGTCGTATCCGGCACCTCAGAGCACCCCGATGATCTGCACTTCGAAGGTCACCGGCTGGCCGGCCAGCGGGTGGTTGAAGTCGAACAGCACGGCGCCGTCCTCGCGCACCTGCACCACGGCACCCGCGTAGCTGCCCAGGCCGTCGGGCGTGGGGAACTGCACCACGTCGCCGGGCGCGTACTGCTCGTGCGGGTCGCCCAGCTCGTTCATCAGCTTGCGCGCCACCCACTGCATCATGTCGCCGTTGCGCTCGCCGAAGGCTTCGCCGGCCGGCATCTCGAACGTGGTGCGCGTGCCTTCGGCCAGGCCCAGCAGGCGCTGCTCGACGGCGGGCGACAGCTCGCCCGCGCCCAGGGACAGCGTGGCGGGCTTGTCGTTGAAGGTGTTGATCACATCGCCTGCAGGCCCCGACAGGCGGTAGTGCAGCGTGAGAAACGAGCCGGCCTGGACCGTGGGGTGGGCCGGGGAAGAAGCGCTAGAGGTCATGGAAGTCCCGATAAACTGGCCCGTATTGTAGAAAAACATCCATGCCCCCACGCCCCGTGCAACGGTGCCCCTGCGGCGCCCCTCACCTGGCTGAACCATGGCTCTCAAAGACCTGCCCGCCCAGGCCCAGCCGCGCGAAAGGCTCGCGGCACACGGCCCCTCGGCGCTTTCCGATATCGAACTGCTGGCCATCGTGCTGCGCACCGGCATGGCCGGCAAGGGCGTGCTGCAGCTGGCCCAGGAACTGCTGCAGCTGCCCGGCCGGCCCGGCCTGTCCGGGCTGCTGCAGGCCGGACACGCCGACCTGAAGGCCATCAAGGGGCTGGGGCCTTCCAAGTGCGCACAACTCCTGGCCGTGCTCGAACTGGCGCGCCGCGCCACGGCCGAGCAACTGCGCGAGCGCCCTGCCCTGGCCTCGCCCGAGGCCGTGGCGCGCTACCTGCAGCTGCACCTGGCAGCACGCCAGCACGAGGTGTTCGCCGTGCTGTTCCTGGACAGCCAGCACCGGCTGATCGCGCTGGAGGAGATGTTCCGCGGCACGCTCACGCGCACCAGCGTCTACCCCCGGGAAGTGGTGCTGCGCGCCCTGCACCACCACGCGGGTGCCGTCATCCTGGCCCACAACCACCCCAGCGGCCATGTCCAGGCCAGCGCTGCGGACAGGGCCGTCACGCAGAGCCTGCAGGCTGCCCTGGGCCTGATGGACATCCAGGTGCTGGACCATGTGATCGTCGCGCCGGGCGCCGCGCTGTCCATGGCGGGCCAGGGGATGCTGTAGGACCCCGGCTGGGCCCGCCATGGCCGCCGGGGTGCCGAAATTGCGGTACAACCGGCGTCACCATGACTTTGAAAGCCACCAGCCTGCAGGACCTCGCGCCAGTGCGCCGCGCACTGGCCGAAGCCGCCGCCCAAGAGGCCCTGCTCCAGCAGCAGCGCGCCGAGGCGGCGCGCCGCCTCCTGGCCGAGCAAAAGCTGTTCGAGAACACCGTGGGCCCGGTGCATGCGCTCAAGTCCGCGCACGCCCGCCACCTCCATGCCCCCGAGCCCCCCGAGCCGCTGCCCCTGCAGCTGGAGCTGGACGAGCAGCGCGTGCTGCAGGAGGCCATGAGCGACGAGTTCGACGTCAGCACCCTGCTGGACACCGACGACCAGCTCAGCTTCCGGCGCCCCGGCATCGGCCTGGACGTGACGCACAAGCTGCGCGCCGGGCAGTGGAGCATCCAGCGCCAGCTGGACCTGCACGGCCTGCGCGTGGACGAGGCGCGCGAGGCGCTGGGCCAGTTCATCCGCCTGTCCCACCGCACCGGCATACGCTGCGTGCGCGTGGTGCACGGCAAGGGCCTGGGCTCGCCGGGCAAGACCCCCGTGCTCAAGGGCCGCGTGCTGCGCTGGCTGGTGCAGAAAAAGGAAGTGCTGGCCTTTGTGCAGGCCCGCCCGGCCGAAGGTGGCGCGGGCGCCCTGGTCGTCCTGCTGCAGCCAGGCAAGCGCCAGCTGTACTGAAGGCGTGGATGGCGTGAGCTGTGATGGGGTTCAGGCCGCGGCCACCGCCGCCGCCTTGCGCGCCCGCCCTATGACCAGCGCCATCACCGCCGCCACCAGGCAGGCCAGGCCGGCCGCATACAGCGCGGGCGTATAGGTCAGCAGCAAAGTGCGCGTCAGGCCCGCGCCCCAGGCAGCGGTGGCCGCGCCCAGCTGGTGGGCCGCGAAGATCCAGCCGAACACCAGCCCCACCTTCTGCGGCCCGAAATGCTGGGCCGTGAGCTTGACCGTGGGCGGCACCGTGGCGATCCAGTCCAGCCCGTAGAACATGGCGAACAGGCCCAGGCCGTAGAAGGTGAACTCCGAATGCGGCAGCCAGAACAGCGACAGGCCGCGCAGCCCGTAGTACCAGAACAGCAGCTTGCGGTTGTCGTAGCGGTCCGACAGCCAGCCCGACAGCACGGTGCCCACGAAGTCGAAGGCCCCCATCATGGCCAGCACCGACGCGGCGGGCACGGCGCCCATGCCGTTGTCGCCGCACAGCGAGATGAAGTGCGTCTGCACCAGGCCGTTGGTGGACAGGCCGCAGATGAAGAAGGTGCCCGCCAGCAGCCAGAAGGTGCGGTTGCGCGCGGCCTCGGCCAGCACCTTGAAGGGCGTGCCGAAGTTCATGGCCATGGCCGGTGGCGGCGGGGCCGAGGCATCGCCGCCAAAGGGCGCCAGGCCCAGGTCCGAAGGCCGGTCCCGCACGAACAGCAAAGCCAGCACGGCAATCAAGGCGCTGGCCACGAACACCGGCACCGTGGCCGAGCGCCAGCCCCAGTGCTCGATCATCCAGGCGGCCAGCGGCAGGAAGGCCAGCTGCCCCGTGGCCGCACTGGCCGTGAGCACGCCGATGACCAGGCCCCGCCGCGCCGCAAACCAGCGGTTGGCCACCACGGCGCCCAGCACCAGCGCCGTCAGGCCCGTGCCCATGCCCAGCAGCAGGCTCCACAGCAAAAACAAATGCCACAGCTGCGTGGCCTGCGTCACCATCGCCATGGCGCCGCCCACCAGGGCCAGGCCCATGCACATCACGGCACGCAGGCCGAAGCGCTCCATCATCACGGCCGCAAACGGCCCCAGCAGGCCGAACAGCGCAAAGCGCAGCGCCAGGCTGCTCGATATCTGCTCCGTACTCCAGCCGAACTCGCGCGACAGCGGCTGCAGCATGGCGCCCGGCAGGCCCAGCGCCGCCGACATGGTCAGCATGGTGAGGAAAGTGATGGCCGCGACCAGCCAGCCGTAGTGGATGCCGCGCCGCTGCAGCCAGCGCGCCGTGGAGTTGGAGAGCATGGGAGTCTCTTCGGGGGTTGGGAATTCGGTAGGGCCTATGCCTGCGGGCCGTCTGCAGCGTGGCCATCGCCATCGAGCAGCACCAGGCATTCGTCGATCAGCGCATGCAGGGCCGCCACGCGCTCCAGGCCCAGGCGGGCGTTGAGCTCGTTCTGTGCGGTCTTCCAGCTTTGCTTGGCCTCTTCGCGCTTGGCCTGGCCCGCGTCGGTGATGTGCACCAGGCGGCTGCGCTGGTCCTCGCCCTGGCCCATGGACACCCAGCCGGCGTCGATCAGCGGCTTGAGGTTGCGCGTCAGCGTCGAGGCGTCCATGCGCATGCGCCGCGCCAGGTCCGAGGGCCGCACCGGACTGGCGGCCAGCACGTGGCTGAGCAGCGAGTACTGGGTGATGCGCAGCCCCGTCTCGTTCAGATGGGCGTCGTACACCTGGCCCACGCTGCGCATGAGCTGGCGCACGCGGTGGTTGGTGCAGCCCTGGGGCACGGCGAGGATGTCTGGATTCACTGGCATGGCGCAGATTATTGCATATACAACTGTTGTAGATACAATAATATCCACGCCGCCATCCCAGACAGCCTGGCGCCCGCACTTTTCCCAATGAAAGAGAGACATTCCATGGACACCCGCACCCACTCCCCGGAGCAGGCCGCCCACAGCCTCACCTCCAGCGCCACCACCGGTGCCATCTCCCCTGCCCTGCAAGCCTGGCTGGACGAGGAACAGGCGGTCACCCTCCGGCTGGACGCCGGCCCCGGCGCAGGCGTGTCGCGCCCCGACCAGGTCGCAGGCCGCAGCGGGCTGGAGCTGATGCAGGCCATGCTGCGCGGCGAACTGCCCTACCCGCCCATTGCACGCACGCTGGACTTCATGCTGATTTCCGTGGGCGAAGGCAGCGCCGTCTTCCAGGGCCGCCCCGGCGCCAACCACCTCAACCCCATGGGCACGGTGCACGGCGGCTGGTTCGCCACCCTGCTGGACTCGGCGCTGGGCTGCGCCGTCCACACCTGCATGCCGCCGGGCCGGGGCTACACCACGGCCGAGCTGGGCGTGAACCTGGTCAAGGCCCTGACCCCGCGCGTGCCGCGCGTGCGCGCCGAAGGCCGCGTTCTGCACTGCGGCCGCCAGCTGGCCACGGCCGAGGCGCGCCTGGTCGGCCCCGATGGCACGCTCTACGCCCACGCCACCACCACCTGCCTGGTGTTCGAGCTGCCGCCTGCGCGCTGAAGCCCGTTCGGCACAAGCAAAAAAGCCCCGTGCCAGATGCACGGGGCTTTTTTGTTGCTTGCCTGCCGGAACTTACTTCGACAGATCCAGGCGGTACTTGGACGTGCCCTTGCCCGAGCCGTCATCGGCCGCCACCAGCGAGATGTTGGCCAGGCCCGCAGCCTGTGCCACCGGCAGCGCGTTGGCGCCGGAGCTGAACACCACGTTGGCCGAGGTGGCCACCTTGGTGAAGCGCCAGCTCTTGGCCGCGCCATTGGCAGCGCGCGTGATGCTGCCGTTCTTGCGCACGTAGCCGATCACCACGTCGCGGTTGGCGTCCGGCGAGGCCCAGATGGCGCTGGAGCCGTCGAGCTTGGCGATGAAGCTCTTGCCGCTGGTGGCGCGGTAGTTGTTCGTGGCGATCACGAACTCCTGCGCGGGGTCGATGGCCTTGCCCAGGTACTGCAGGTTCTTGATGCGGCTGCCCACGGGCTGGGTCACGTCGATCTCGTACTGCACATCGGCCGTGGTGAACATGTCGAAGTTGTAGCCCGGGAAGGTGCTGATCAGCTGCTGCTCACCCGTCTTGGCCGGATCGATCTGGTTGAAGCGCTTGGCAGCGGCCTCCAGCCAGTCCTTGATGTCGGCGCCATTCACCTTCACCGCATACACGGTGTTGGGGTACAGGTACAGGTCGGCCGCGTTGTAGATGGCCAGCGGGCCCACGGCCACGTCGGTGTAGTCGGCGCCGCCCTGGAAGCCCGACTTGAACGGCGCGCTCACCGACAGCACGGGCAGCTGCGCGTACTGCGGCAGGCTGGCCTTCACATAGTCGGCCACATAGTCGCGCTGCGCCTGGTTGACGATCTGGATGGCGCCCGGGTCGCCCACATCGGCGAACAGCGTGCTCATGCGAAAGTCCGTGCTGCCGATGGGCGTCTTCACGTACTGGATGGCGGCCTGGTGCTGGCTCTCGATCAGCGGTGCCACCGTCGGGTCCACGGCCACGTAGGTGGCCTTGCCTGCGGCGTCCTTGCCGGTCTGGATATTGCGCAGCTCGCTCTTGCCCGCGCTCTTGTCCACGCTCCACTGCTTGCCGTCCCACTTGAGCGCCAGCTGGATCACGCCCAGCGCCTTGCCCCAGGAACTGGCCATCACCGACTGCACGCCGTTGATGGTGCCCGCCTTGTTGTCCACGCCCGCCTGCGTGAACGCCGGCGTGGCCGCCGTATCGGGGAACACGCCGTGCTGGTGGCCCATGACCATGGCGTCGATGCCGGCCACCTTGCTCAGGTGCAGGCCGGGGTTTTCCATCGTCGGCGAGTAGGCCGCGCCATCCAGGCCGCCGTGCAGCATGGCCACCACCACGTCGGCGCCCTTGGCGCGCATCTCGGGCAGGTACTTCTGGGCGGACTCCACGGCGCCTTCGGTGTAGAGCTTGCCCTCCAGATAGCGCTTGTCCCAGTTCATGATGCCCGGCGTGGTGAAGCCGATCACGCCGATCTTGATGGGCAGCTCCACCGCCTTGCCATCCTTGTCCTTGGCCGCGATCTTGCGCTCCAGAATCACGTAGGGCTGCACCAGCGGCTGCTTGGTCTTGCTGCTGTAGACATTCGACAGCGCCACCGGAAAGCCATTGCCCGCGCACTTGACCGACTTGTCCACGCCGTCCACGTCCAGGCCGCCGCCCAGCACCTGGTTCAGGAAGGGCAGGCCGTAGTTGAACTCATGGTTGCCCAGCGTGCCCGCATCGAAGCCCAGCGCGCCCATGGCCTTGTACATGGACAGCTGCTGCGTGCAGGGGATCTTGGCCACCTCGGCCTCGTAATCGGCCAGGGCCGTGCCCTGGATGGTGTCGCCGTTGTCCACCAGCAGCGTATTGGCAAACTCCTTGCGCGCCGCGCGCACCAGCGTGGCCGTGCGCTCGAAGCCGTAGGAGGCATCCTCGGCCAGCTTGAAATAGTCATAGCTGCGCACATTGAAGTGCAGATCCGTGGTCTCCAGCACGGCCAGCGTGGCCGTCGCGGGCTGGCTGGCCACCGGGGGCGTCGTGCTGTCGTTGCTGTCGCTGCCACCGCAGGCGGCCACCAGCGCGGCGCTGGCCAGGACGCTCAGCGCCAGGCGGCGGGACAGGAGCAGGGATTGCAATGTGGGGAGGTTGCTCAGTGGCATGTGGTTTTTGTGGGGGTGGTGAAGGGGGGGAGTGTGGTGGTGGGGGTTTACAGGGGTGTGACAGCTGGTCTGTTCTGGTCTGGTCTTGGTCAGGTGCTGTTTTTTGTCCCTGCCGGGGGGTTGTTTTTCGAGGCCGGGTTTCGGCCCGGCGGCCGACCTACTTTCCTTTGTTTCGCCAAAGGAAAGTAGGCAAAGCAAAGGCGACCCGGATGTCCGCGACCCCTTCGCTTCGCTGCGGGGCAACCTGCGTCGGGCCACCTGCGGGGTTCGCTGCGGAACTCGCTGCGTTCACTGCGTGAACTCCGCTCAGACAACCGCAGCGAGTCAGATCACGAAGCAGTCCTGTCCTTCGGCAGGACTGCAACCCCGCAGGCGGCCCGACGCAGGCGCTGACATACGGGGAGCTTGCTCGGGCCTTCGCTGCGCTCGGCCTGGTTTCTTGATACGCAGCCGTTAAACTTGCGGCAGGCCGAAAGGCTTGGTGTGTCGTAACACCAATACAGAGGTGCGGCCCCCACCTTGAAGGGGGCTTTGTCATGTCCAGATTCCTGGGGCAGATGCGTCGTCGCGCGTCCGTCTCCAACGGTTTTGGACGGGATGGGCTTACCCGCAAGGATGGCCGCACGTCTGTATACGTGTTACGAACATCCCGTCCACCCGTTGCCCGTCGTACGGTGGCGTGTGGTTCTCTTGATTCATACAGGAACCAAGACATGCACCCTCTCACCGCCGCTCAGGCGGCCCCTCCCCAACCACCTTTTCTTCCCACCTGGCGGCAGGCCATGCACGCCTCGCTGGGCCTGGTGCAGAGCACGCTGCAGCAGTTGATCGAACTGATGACCGACGATCCCGACAGGGACGACAGCGAAGTCGATGTGGACTGCGCCGTGGAGCTGGCGCTGGAGCACATCAAGCGCATGGGTGTCCAGCAGCATGCGGACCGCTATGCCTTCGAGGTGGAGTGGATCAAGGCAACGGCGGCGCTGCGGCTGGCGCAGGGCGCTTTCGGGCGGCCGGAATCACGCTTTGGCCTGCGGCTCAAGGATGCTATCCAGCAGCTGGAGATGCTGCCGGAGCTGGTGGAGTTCGTGGACCAGGACGACGGCGAGTGAACTGTGCGGCGCGCCCGTATCTCTGTGAGAAACTGGCCCGCCGAACACCCCCTTGCCTTCACCCATGGAACTGCGCCAGCTGCGCTACTTTGTCGATATCGCCAAGACCGAGCACCTGACGACATCGGCCAGAAACCTCTATGTCACGCAGTCCACGCTCTCGCATGGGCTGCGCCAGCTGGAGGAGGAGCTGGGCATGGCGCTGTTCGAGCGCATTGGCCGGGGGCTGAAGCTGTCGCAGGCCGGAGTTGTGTTCCGCAACTATGCGGAGCGCGCGCTGCATGAGGTGGAGGCCGGGCGCATGGCGCTGGCCGACCTCAGCGAGCTGCAGACCGGTACGCTGACCATCGGCGTGATTCCCACCTTCCTCAACACCCTGGTCGCCCCGGCCGTGGCGGCTTTCATGCGCGCCTACCCCAAGGTCAACGTGGTGGTGATCGAGCTGCTGGCCCCGCCCGTGGAGCAGGGATTGCTGGACGGCAGCCTGGACCTGGGCGTGAGCTTTCACCCGCCCCAGCGCGCCGAGCTGGACGCGCTGCCGCTGTTCGACGAACGCATGATGCTGCTGGTCAACCCCTCGCATCCGCTGGCCGGGCGCCGCACGCTGTCCGTCAAGTCGCTGGCCGGCGTGCCCCTGGCCCTGCTGCCGCGCACGTTCTACACGCGCAGCCTGATCGAGGACGGGCTGCGCACCGCAGGCGTCACGCCCTTGCTGCGCGCGGAAATGGGCTCGGTGGAATCGCTGATCGCGCTGTGCCGCTGGGGCGACATGGCCACCATCGTCCCCGAGCGCGCCGCCCAGCAGGCCACGGACATGGTGGCCATCCATCTGGTCGCCCCCCAGCTCATCCGCACCGCCGGCCTGCTGTGGCGCCGAGGCGCCAGCTACAGTGCGGCCGCGCGCGAGTTCGCGGCGCAACTGGCCCCCGCCACAAGAACCAACATGCCCCGCTAAAAAAACACCAGGCCGAGCGAAGCAAAGGCCCGAGCAAACTCCCCGTATGTCAGCGCCTGCGTCGGGCCGCCTGCGGGGTTGCAGTCCTGCCGAAGGACAGGACTGCTTCGTCAACTGACTCGCCGCAGTTGTCTGAACGGAGCGCGCAGCGCGCAGTGAGTTCTGCGGCGAACCCCGCAGGCGGCCCGACGCAGGTTGCCCCGCAGCGCAGCGAAGGGGTCGCGGACATCCGGGTCGCCTTTTCTTGGCCTACGTTCTTTTGGCGAAGCAAAAGAAGGTAGGTCGGCCGCCGGGCCGAGACCCGGCCTCGAAAAACCACCACCCGGCAGGGTTAAAAACGAACCCACGGCAGGAAAAACCAGCTCACTGCAAAGAAGGCCGCGCCCTCTCAGGCACCCGGGCCCCCAACGCAGCCGGCACATAAGCCGCATCAAAACTGCACCCCACCCCAAACTTGGCCTCATTCCCCACACAAGCAGCAGCAATCCCCGCAGCAGTCGGCTTCACCCCCGCCTCCACCCACTGCATCAACGCAGTCATCAAGGTGGGATAGGTCGCATCGCTGATATAGCTGTGCGTCCCCTGCCGCGTAAAGGTCTGCACCAGCCGGTCCCCGCTGCCGCCCTGCTGCATCACCGCACGAAACCGCGCATCCAGCTCCACGAAGGCCGTAGGGTCGCTGATCCACTTGGCCGAGAGGACCGGCACGCCAATCCTGCCCACGGGGTCGGTGTCATCGGCGAACTTGCGGTAGGCCGCAGGGTCGGCGCGGTAGCGCAGCACGCCGGCATTGAGCGCGGCATCGTCGGCCGAGCCCGCATAGACCGCACCCTCGTTGCCGAAGGGGCTGGCGCCGCCCGTGCGCTTGGCCGAGATGTCCTGGAAGTGCATGGTGCCCCAGTTCATGTGCGACTGGATGGCGCTTTCGGGGATCTTGATGACCTTGGTGATGGTGTCGATCTTCGCCTGCTGCGCGGCCGTGCGCTGGGCGGCGGGCTTGTCCAGCGCCAGGCATTCGTTCACGCGCAGGGCCACGTCGGCCTGGCGCATCTTGGCGTCAGCGGGCAGGCCCAGGTTGAGCGCGTACTGCGGCTCATTGGGGCGCGGGTGGTTGCCGCACAGGTACTGGTAGACCACGCGCAGATCGGTGCGGAAGTCATAGGCATGGGTGCCGCCGCCCAGCACGCCGCTGGTGAGCAGCACGCCGTCGTAGGGGCGCTCGCCCACGGTCTGCTCGTTGAACATTTCCGCGCCCTTGGCCGCCACGCCCGCACCCCAGGACTGGCCGTGCAGGATGGTGCGCTGCGGCTTGGCCACATGCTGGCGGAAGATGCCGCGCAGGCGCTCGGTGTCCTCGGCGGCGGCGCGCACTTCCACGCCGCCCTGGCGGTAGGTGGAGCCAGCCCAGGCGTAGCCTGCGCGCACCATGATGGACCAGCGCACCAGGTCTTCGGCCGCACGGGCGGCGGTGGGCGCGGCCAGGTCGGGGCCGCCGTGGGCGTGCAGCACCAGGGTGCCGTTCCACTGCGCGGGCTTGGCGATCAGGTAGTAGGCGCCCTTGGAGTCCTGCCCGGCCCAGCAGCTGACGCCCGCAGGAATCTCGGCAGGGCAGGCCGTGCTCTTGGGCGCGGTCTCGATGGAGGTGACCGGCCCGTGCAGCACGGCCGAGCCGCCGCCGCAACCGGCCAGGGCGAGCGCGGCCAGCAGCGAGGCGCTGGCGGGACGCAGGGGGAAATACGCGGATGCTTGCATGCCTTGTCTCCTGTCTTGGCTTCTTGTTGGAAGTCACCTGCCGCGCCGCGGCAAGCGGTCTCATCGGTGACTGGATGGGATTTTGTAGAGGCTTGTCCAATATTTCAAAGATTTTTAGGATATCGGCTGGATACTTTTCACATATATGGAACTGCGCCATCTCCGTTACTTCCTGGCCGTGGCCGATACCGGCCACATCACGCGCGCGGCCGAGCTGCTGGGCATGCAGCAGCCGCCGCTGTCGCAGCAGATCCGCGCGCTGGAGGAGGAACTGGGCATTGCCCTGTTCCGGCGCCACCCCAAGGGCGTGGACCTGACCGACGCGGGCCTGGAGCTGCAGGGCGAGGCCACACGGCTGCTGGCCGACTTCACCGCCATGCGCGACCGCATGCAGGCCTTTGCGCGCGGCGAGCGCGGGCGCATCCATGTGGGCTTCACCAGCTCGGCGGCGGCCCATGCCTTCACGCCCGAGGTGCTGCGCCTGTGCCGTGGCCGCCATCCCGACATTGCGCTGGATGTGAGCGAGAACAATGCCGCCGAGATCACCGAGGCCGTGCAGGCCGGGCGCATGCACTGCGGCTTTCTGCGCGTGCCGGTGGCCCGGCCCGAAGGCCTGGTGTTCGAGACGCTGCTGCAGGAGCCCGCGCTGCTGGCCATTCCCGTGGACCATAGGCTGGCGCGCGATGCATCGCGGCCCGTGGCGCTCAGGCAGCTCGATGGCGAGCGCCTGATCCTTGTGCGGCGCACGGGCGCCCCGGGGCTGTACGCGAACCTGCTGGCGCTGTGCGCCCGGCACAAGGTACAGGTGGAGGTGGCCGCCGAGGTGGAACGCATGATGACCAATGTGAACCTGGTGGCGGCGGGCGTGGGCCTGTCCATCGTGCCGGCCTCGGTGCGCGGCGCCCATCCCGAGGCCGTGGTCTACCGCGCCTTCGAGCCCGCCGTGCGGCTGAGCGCCCCGCTCACCCTGGTGCACCGCGAGGCCGGCACGGAAACCGGCGGCGCAGGACCCGCGGCCACCTTCATCGCCCTGGCGCGCGAGCTGGCGCAGCGCCACCAGGCGCCGGGCGGCTGAGGCATGCGGGCACCGCAAGGCACCGATACCGGCCGGCGCGCCCTGCTGGCGGCGGCTGCCTGCGCGCTGGCCTGGCCCGCCCAGGCATTGCCGGCCCGGCCCGCCTGGCCGGGCGCCAGCGTGCGGATCGTGGTGGCCTACCCCGCAGGCGGTGTCAGCGACATGGTGGCCCGCGCCCTGGCCGAGCAACTGGCGCAGCAATGGGGCACGGCCGTGATCGTGGACAACCGCCCCGGCGCCAGCGGCACCGTGGCGCTGGAGCTGCTGGCGCGCAGCGCGCCCGACGGCCGCACCCTGGTCTTTGCCGCCGCCACCGCCGTGGGCTTGGCCGCAGCCTCCGTGACGCCCGTGGCTGGCGTGATGCGCACGCCCATGCTGCTGGTGGGCACGCCGGCGCTGAAGGCCGCAGATTTCGAGGGCATGCTGGCCGAGGCGCGCGGCATGCCCGGCGGCATACGCTGGGCCACGACGGGCGAGGGCACGACGGGCCACGCCGTGCTGCAGCGCATAGAGCAGGCCACGCGCATTCCCATCGTGCATGTGCCCTACAAGGGCGGGGGCCAGCAGCTCAACGATGCGCTGGCCGGGCATTTCGAGCTGCTGTCCACCAATGTGGCGCCGCTGCAATTGCAGGCGCTGCGCGCGGGCCGCCTCAAGGCCCTGGCCGTGGGCGCGCCGAAGCGGCTGGCGGCCCTGCCCGATGTGCCCACGCTGGCGCAGCTGGGCCATGCGCAGGCCAACCTGGATTCGCTGTTCGGCCTGTTCGCGCCGCCGCAGATGGCGCCAGCGCTGGCCCAGCGCATCAATGCTGCGGTGGCCCAGGCGCTGCGCGCGCCGGCCATCCGCAGCCGGCTGGAGGCGGCCAGCAACCAGCCGTTCGAGGGTTCGGCCACAGAGTTCGCGCAGCAGGTGATGCGCGAGGCCGGGCGCTGACCGCCCTGCATCGCTCCCCCCGCACCACGCCCTGCACCACGCCGGACGGGCTCAGCGCGCGTACTTCTTGGCCCCGGCCACGCAGACCACGGCTGCCATGGTGACCAGCACCATGCCCCAGCTCACCTGTTCATGCAGCAGCAGGGCCGCCAGGCCCAGGCCCATGAAGGGCTGCAGCAGCTGGATCTGGCCCACGGCCGCAATGCCGCCCTGGGCCAGGCCCCGGTACCAGAACACAAAGCCGATGAGCATGCTGAACAGCGAGACATAGGCCAGGCCCAGCCATGCGGGCCGGCCCACATCGGCCAGCGATGCCGGCATGCTGAGCAGGGCGGCCGGCAGCATGACGGGTAGGGCCAGCACCAGCGACCAGCTGATGACCTGCCAGCCGCCCAGCGTGCGCGACAGACGCGCGCCCTCGGCATAGCCCAGGCCGCAGACGATGATGGCGGCCAGCATGAGCAGATCGCCGCGCAGCGAGCCCCCGGCCCCGCCCACGGCCGCATAGCCGGCCACGAAGGCCGCGCCCGCCAGCGAGAACAGCCAGAACGCCGGGCGCGGCCGCTCGCCGCCGCGCAGCACGGCGAACACGGCCGTGGACAGGGGCAGCAGGCCCACGAAGACGATGGAATGCGCCGAGGTGACGTACTGCAGCGCCAGCGCGGTCAGCAGCGGAAAGCCCACCACGCCGCCCAGCGCGCTCAGCGCCAGCGAAGGCATGTCGGCACGTGCGGGCCGGGGCTGGCGCAGCGCCAGCAGCATGGCCAGGGCCAGCAATGCCGCGATGCTGGCGCGCGCACAGGTCAGGAAGGTGGGGTCCAGGTCGGCGACCGCCACGCGGGTGGCCGGCAGCGATCCCGCAAAGATCGCCACGCCGATGAATCCGTTGATCCACCCGCTGCTTGTCTTGTCCATCAAAAAAGCTCCTTGGTTTGCAGCGGGCAGTGGGCCATTGCACGGCCGGATCTTCCATAGACAGTCCAATACAATTCAAAAGAACTGTTATGCACACAAATCCACTACAGAAGAGAGAGCAGCCATGCGCAGCGGCACACGCATCCAGGCGGTGATGGAAGAGATCCAGTCGCGCATTGCCGCGCGCACCTACCTGCCCGGCACGCGCCTGCCCTCGGTGCGCGCGCAGGCGCAGGCCATGCAGGTGTCGGTGTCCACGGTGGTGGAGGCCTATGAGCGGCTGGCGGCCGAGGGGGTGATCGCCTCGCGCCCGGGCTCGGGCTTTTATGTGGCGGGGCCGGTGGCGCCGCTGGCGCTGGGCGGTATCGGGCCGCGCGTGGACAGGGAGGTCGACCCCCTGTGGCTGGCCCGCCAGTCGCTGCAGGCAGATGCCCACGCGCTCAAGCCGGGCTGCGGCTGGCTGCCGCCTTCATGGCTGTACGAGGAAGGCGTGCGCCGCGCGCTGCGCTCCCTGGCGCGCTCGGGCACGCTGGAGCTGACGGAGTACGCAACGCCGCTGGGCCACCCGGCACTGCGCCGCCTGCTGGCGCGGCGCATGGCCGCCATGGGGCTGGAGACCTCGCCAGAGCAGATCCTGCTGACGGAGTCGGGCACGCACTCCATCGACCTGGTCTGCCGTTTCCTGCTGGAGCCCGGCGATACGGTGCTGATCGACGACCCCTGCTATTTCAATTTCCATGCGCTGCTCAAGGCGCACCGCGTTCAGGCCGTGAGCGTGCCCTACACGCCGCAGGGGCCCGACGTGGCCCGGTTCGCCGACGCGCTGCAGGCGCATTCGCCACGCCTGTACATCACCAATTCGGCCATCCACAACCCGACGGGCGCCACGCTGTCGCCACTGGTGGCGCACCGCATCCTGAAGCTGGCCGACAGCTCGGACCTGGTGATCGTGGAGGACGACATCTTCTGCGACCTGGAGACCCATGCGGCGCCCCGGCTGGCGGCCTTCGACGGCCTGTCGCGCGTGATCCAGATCGGCAGCTTCTCCAAGACGGTGTCGGCCTCGCTGCGCTGCGGCTTCATCGCGGCGCGGCCCGACTGGACGCAGGACCTGGCGGACCTGAAGATCGCCACCAACTTCGGCGGCGGGCGCATGGCCGCCGACATCGTGCTGCGCACGCTGACCGACAGCGGCTACCGCAGGCACATGGAGTCCGTGCGGCTGCGGCTGGCGCAGGAGATGGAACGCACGGCCGCGCGGCTGCAGGCCCTGGGCATGAAGCCCTGGCTGGTGCCGCAGGCCGGCATGTTCCTGTGGTGCCAGTTGCCCGGGGGCATGGATGCCACGGCGCTTGCGCGCACCTGCCTGGAAGATGGCGTGGTGCTGGCGCCCGGCAATGCCTTCAGCCAGTCGCAGAGCGCAGGCGACTTCCTGCGCTTCAATGTGGCGCAGTGCTCGGATGCGCGGATCTTCGAGGTGCTGGCGCGGGCGCTGAAGGGCTAGGCCGTTTCAGCCTGCAGCAGGCCGCGCACCCGTGCCTGCACGTGTTCCAGGGACGGCGGCAGGTCGAACAGCACGCGGTAGACGATGGGCGCGGCCAGCGCGTCGATCAGGGTGTCCGCAGCGGGCATCGCCTCGCCACGCCGCGCTGCGCGCTCGCCGATCTGCGCCAGTTGCCCGCGCAGGATTTCCACGCAGGCGCAGGGCGTGTGCTCGTTGCCCGCTGCGGCGGCCATGTCGCGCAGCATGGTGCGGCCCAGCGGCGAGGCCGATTCCTCCAGGAACTGCTCGGCCCAGGCCAGCAGGTCGCCCTCCAGCGTGCCCGTGTCCAGCGGCGCCGCCGTGGGCCGGATGATTTCCACGGCCACATCGGCCAGCAGCTGCTGTAGGTCGCCCCAGCGCCGGTAGAGGGTGGACGGCGTCACGCCCGCCTGGGCGGCGATGAGCGGAAAGCTCAGTTCCTCGCGCGGCATGGTTTCCAGCAGGCCCTTGACGGTCTGGTAGACCGTGGCCTGGATGCGCGCGCTGCGTCCGCCGGGACGGGCGGGACCGCCTGTTTTGGAAAGGGATGGGACTTGCGTGCTCATGGTTATTAAAGCTAAAAATTTGCGTTAACAGCGCACAAGCGCAGAATTCGCTAACGCAAAAACTTTGCATTAATTGTGCAGCAGGGCTCTTAACCATGTCGGTACTGCAACCATCCAACTCCACTCCCGCTGCCCGGCCCGGCCGCAGCCTGGCCGTCCTGGCCTTCGGCCTGGGCAGCTTCTTCGCGGCCTCCAGCGCGCCCACGCCGCTGTACCGGCTCTACCAGCAGGACTGGGGCTTTTCCTCGGGCATGCTGACCCTGGTCTTCGCGGTCTATGCGCTGAGCCTGCTGCTGGCCCTGCTCACCACGGGCGCGCTGTCGGACCACCTGGGCCGCAAGCCCGTGATCCTGGCGGCGCTGCTGCTGGAGATCGTCTCGCTGGCGGTGTTCGCCCGCGCGGGCGACGTGCAGGCCCTGGTGCTGGCGCGCGTGCTGCAGGGCTTTGCCACCGGCATGGCCAGTGCGGCCATGGGCGCGGCGCTGCTGGACCTGCACCGCGAGCGCGGCACGCTGGTGAGCACCATGGCGCCCATGGTCGGCATGGCGGCGGGCATTGTCGTGGCGGGCGAGTTCGCGCAGCTGTGGCGCCAGCAGCTGGGCCTGGTGTTCTGGCTCATGGCGCTGATCTTCGTGGCCGTGGCCGCCGCCATGGCCGTGCTGCCCGAGACGGGCGCGCGCCGCCCCGGCGCACTGGCCGCCATGCGCCCCCGCGTGCGTATTCCGGGCCAGGCCCGGGCCGACTTCATGCGCGTGCTGCCCATGAGCATCACGGTGTGGGCGCTGGGGGGCTTTTACCTGTCGCTGGGCCCGTCGATGATCCGCTCGGTCACGGGCTCGGAGGTCGCTGCCAGCTTTGCCGTGTGCATCAACACGCTGAGCGCCGCCGCCGCCATCTGGACGCTGCGCAGCCGCGCGCCGCGCGCCATGCTGCAGTTCGGCGGCAGCGGCCTGCTGGCCGGGGTGGCCCTGCTGCTGGTCGGCGCCCATCTGCAAAGCCTGCCCCTGGTGCTGGGGGCATCAGTGGTGGCGGGCGCGGGCTTTGGCGTGGGCTTCCAGGGCGCGCTGCGCAGCGTGATCCCGCTGGCCGAGCCGCACGAGCGCGGCGCCCTGATCTCGGCCATCTACATCGCCAGCTACCTGGCGTTCAGCATGCCGGCCATCGCGGCGGGCATGGCCGCCGCGCGCTTCGGCCTGTTGCCGGTCACCTATGCCTACGGCCTGATGCTGATGCTGTTCGCGGGCCTGGCGCTGGCGGGGACGCGCCAGCCCAGGCCGGTGGTGGTGTCCTGAGGCATTGGTTGAAAAATAAAACCATAGCAATCCAGCCTTACTCCACCTGGTGATCAACGGGAAGTAAGGGAGAAAATCTCAGCAGCGGCGCAAAAAAAGTCCAGCCGAACTTGCAGGATCGGCAGGGCTTGTTCGGCATACGGGGAGTCACTCCACTTTTCCCAGCCCCATGCCCCGCACCCTCCCCCACCAGCCCCAGGACGGCCTTGCAGCCGAATGGGGCTGGCCTGCGTCCATGGGGATGGCTGGGGTGGCAGCGGTGCTGGGGGTGGCGATGCTGGTTGCCACGGCAGCGGACTGCGTCCATGCGGCGCCGTCCGCCCAGGCCGCCCAAGCCGGCCAGCGCAGCTTTTCGATTGCGGCCGGCCCGCTCACGCATGTGATCGCGCAGTACGCCAACCAGGCGGGCGTTGCGCTGTCGTTTGATGCCGCGCAGCTGGGCCTGCTGCAGTCCCCGGGGCTGCAGGGCAGCTATGGCGTGGAAGACGGTTTTGCCAGGCTGCTGCAGGGCACGGCGCTGCAGGCGGTGCGCGAGTCCAGCGGCGTCTATACGCTGCGGCCGCTGCCAGCGGCGGCCTCGGGCACGGGCCCGGGCGGGCACACGCTGGGCACGGTCACGGTCCGGGCCACGGCGCCGGCCAGTGCCACGACCGAGGCATCGGACAGCTACGCGGCCAGCCTGGTCACGGGCTACAAGGGGCTTCAGTCGGTGCGCGACATTCCGCAGCCCGTGACCGTGCTCACGCGCCAGTGGCTGGACGAGCAGGCCCTGCCCGACCTGCATGCCGTGCTGCAGCACACGCCGGGCGTGACGGTGGAGTACATCGACAGCGAGCGCATCGCCTATTACTCGCGCGGCTACCAGATCGATTCGCTGCAGGTGGACGGGCTCAATGTGAACCAGGTGGCCTCGGCCTCCACCTTCATCCAGCCCGATACGGCCATGCTGGACCGCGTGGAGGTGCTGCGCGGCGCCACGGGCCTGCTGCGTGGCGCGGGCTCGCCCTCGGCCATGGTGAACATGGTGCGCAAGCGGCCCACGGCGCAATGGCAGGGCTCGGCCGCGCTGACGCTGGGCTCCTGGGACCGCCAGCGCATGGAGGCCGACCTGTCCGGCCCTCTGAACGCAGCCGGCACGCTGCGCGGCCGGCTGGTGGCGCTGGCGGACGACAAGGCATCGTTCCAGACCGCGCGCAAGGAAAAGCGCCTGGGCCTGTACGGCGTGCTGGAGGCGGACCTGGGGCCGCGCACCACGCTCACGGCTGGCCTGCAGCACACGGACCTGCAGGCCACGGGCTCCTGGGGCGGCCTGCCCGCCGCCGCCGACGGCAGCCAGCTCGGCCTGCCGCGCAGCACCTACCTGGGCACGCCCTGGAATACCTGGGACCGCCACAACCAGCAGGCCTTTGCCGAGCTGGAGCACCGGATGGACAGCGGCTGGCAACTGAAGGCCCAGGCGGCGCACACGCGGTTTCGGTCGGACGGGTTCAAGCAGACCTCGTTTTCCAGGGCCAGCGACAGCAATCCCTACCTGTTCGATGTCAGCACCTCCATCTATGGCGGCGACGGCAGCACGCAGAACGCGCTGAGCCTGCTGGCCAGCGGCCCCTTCGAGGCCCTGGGCCGCAGGCACGAGCTGTCGCTGGGCGCCGACCTGCAGCGCATCCGCAGCACGGGCGCCACGGGCTACTGGGGCGTGAGCCCGCTGCGCAATGTGGACATCCGTGGCTGGAATCCGTACACCAGCTACCCCGAGCCCTTCTACAGCGAGGGCAACGGCAACGCCTATTCATCGCCCGTGTCCCACATCCACCAGTACGGCGGATTCGCGCGGGCCCGGCTGTCGCTGACCGACTCGCTCACCGCCATTGCCGGCGCGCGCCTGAGCTGGTGGAGCTATCTCGAACCCGGCAATGCCCAAAGCGGCTACAGCGTGCGCCGCGAGCTGACGCCCTATGCGGGCCTGGTGCATGCGCTGTCGGACACGCTCGACGCCTATGCCAGCTACAGCGAGATCTTCAGCCCCCAGGACAAGAAGGCCGCCGACGGCAGCATCCTGGCGCCCGCCCGGGGCGAGGACCTGGAGGCCGGGCTCAAGGGCAGTTTCATGGACGGCCGGCTGCAGGCCAGCGTGTCGGTGTTCCGCATCCAGCGCGTGGGCAGCGCCATGCAGGACACGGCATCGGCCATGCCCTGCCTGCCGTATTACCCGACCAGCCACTGCTTCATGGCCGGCGGCAAGAGCCGCAGCCAGGGCTGGGAGCTGGAGCTGTCCGGCGAGCCCGCGCCAGGCTGGCAGGTGCTGGCCGGCTACACCTACACCCAGGCCAGGTACCTGCGCGACGCTTCCGAGGCCAACGTGGGCCAGCCGCTGCGCCCCGTGGACCCGCGCCATGCGCTGCGCCTGTTTGCCAGCCACCGCTTCAAGGGGCCCTTGCAGGGATGGACCGCAGGCGCCGGCGTGCGGCTGCAAAGCGATGCCTACGCCAGCGTGGGCGATGTCACCACCCGCCAGGGTGGCTATGCGCTTTTTGACGCGCTGCTGGCCTACCGCCTGGACGACACCTACTCGCTGCAGCTGAACGTGAGCAACCTGCTGGACAAGCGCTACTACGCCAAGTTCTCGCCCAACAGCACCTACTTCAACAACTACTACGGCGATCCGCGCAACGTCACGGTGTCGCTGCGCGCGCGCTTCTAGGGCCACGGCCGGCCTGCCCTCCTTTCCCTGTTTTTCTTCCCCGGTTTTTCTTCACGGTTTTTCCAACCTTTGCACATGACTGCCATGACGCACCACAGCACTCCTGCGGACTTCCGCTTCGCTCCCCATCCCCTCACGCGCCTGATCCGCCAATGCCTGGGCGCCGGCCTGGCCCTGGCCGCCGTGGGCGTGGCGGCCCAGACGGCCGAGGGCCCGGCCCTCAAGGAGGTGACGGTGAGCGACCAGGCCGAGGCCATCGGCGGACTGCAAAAGACCTATGCCGGCGGCCAGATCGCGCGCGGCGGCGACCTGGGCATCCTGGGCAAGACCGACCAGATGAACGTGCCCTTCAGCACGACCAACTACACCTCGGAGCTGATCGAGAACCAGCAGGCGCTGACCATCGCCGACGTGGTGATGAACGATGCCTCGGTGCGCACGCTGCAGGCGCGCGGCGGCTATGGCGATGACTTCCAGGTGCGGGGCTTTTCCCTGTCCATGCGCGATGTGTCGGTGAACGGCCTGTACGGCCTGTCGCCCTCCACGCGCCTGCCGCTGGAGGTGATCGAGCGCGTGGAAGTGCTCAAGGGCCCCGGCTCGCTGACCAATGGCGTGGGTCCCAGCGGCAGCATCGGCGGCAGCATCAACGTGGTGACCAAGCGCGCGGGCGACGTGCCGTTGAACCGCCTGACCGCCACCTACATGGGCAAGGCCCAGTTCGGCACCCACCTGGACGTGGGCCGCCGCTTTGGCGAAGACAACCAGTGGGGCGTGCGCGTTAACGGCGTGTGGCGCAACGGCGAAGGCAACATCGACGGCGGCCGCCAGCGCCTGGGCCTGGCCTCGGTGGGCCTGGACTACGAAGGCCAGGGCCTGCGCTGGTCGCTGGACGCGCTGACCACCAGCGGCAAGACCACGGAGTTCCGCCCGCAAAGCGCCTTCCTGGCCGGCATCACCCAGGTGCCAGCCGTGCCCGACAGCCGCACCAACTTCAACCCGGGCACGGAACTGCTGGACAAGGCCAAGACCGTGATCTCGCGCGTGGAATACGACATCAACGCCAACACCTCCGTCTACGGCGGCGTGGGCTACAGCGATGTGTCCAGCGACCAGAGCTTCCCCACGGCCGTGCAGCGCATCGACTCGCTGGGCAACTTCACCGTGCGCAACGGCTTCTACGACGAGTTCAACAAGACCACCTCGGCCGACGTGGGCCTGCGCACACGCTTCAAGACCGGCGCCATCGGCCACACCGTGGTGGCCGCGGCCAACTACATGGACCGCGAGAGCGGCTACTTCTACCAGCTGACCACCAAAGCCGTCCCCTCCAACATCTACAACCCGTCGCCCCTGCCTGCCATCGACTTCGTGCGCGGCGCGCCCACCAAGAACGCCGAGCTGACGCAGCACAGCCTGGCGCTGGCCGACACCATGGCGCTGTTCAGCGACCGCCTGCTGGTGACCGTGGGCCTGCGCGACCAGACCATCGACCAGAAGAACGCCAGCGGCACCACGCTGTACAAGGCCAGCGCCGTGACGCCGCTGGCCGGCGTGGTGTTCAAGCCGCAGAACCATGTCGCGGTCTACGCCAACTACACGGCAGGCCTGTCGGCAGGCGGCACGGCCGGGCCCAACACGGCCAATGCCGGCCAGGTGTTCGCGCCGCAGAAGTCCAAGCAGTACGAGGTCGGCGTGAAGGTGGACTGGGGCCGCATGACCACGCAGGCCGCGCTCTACCAGATCCAGCGCCCGGGCTCCATGACAGACCCGGTGACCAATGTCTACAGCTTCGGCGGCGAGACACGCAACCGCGGCCTGGAGCTGACCGCCTACGGCGAGATCCACAAGGGCCTGCGCCTGCTGGCCAGCGCGGCCTTCAACAACGCCAAGCTCTCGCGCACGGCAGGCGGCGTGAACCAGGGCAACGATGCCAACGGCGTGCCCGAGCGCACCTTCAACCTGGGCCTGGACTGGGATACGCCCTGGGTGGAGGGCCTGAGCCTGAACGGCCGCGTGATCCACACCTCGTCCATGTACTACGACGCGGCCAACATCCTGCGCATGCCCGGCTGGACACGCCTGGACCTGGGCGCACGCCTGCGCACCCACGTGGCCGGCAAGCCGGTGGTGCTGCGCGCCAGCCTGGAGAACGTCAGCAACAAGAGCTACTGGGTGACTGCCGCCGGCTACACCACCACGGGCGCACCGCGCACGCTGATGCTGTCGGCACAAGTGGACTTCTAAGCCCCCGGCAACCGGCAACCGCCCCGCCCCCGGCATGGCGCCGGGGGCGCGGTGATGGCGGGGGCCCCCGGCCCCCTTCTGTCAGAGAAAAGAACACCCCATGCAAAGCCACACGATCAAGACCTGGGCCTGGTTGCACAAATGGAGCAGCCTGGTCTGCACCGTCTTCATGCTGCTGCTGTGCCTGACCGGCCTTCCGCTGATCTTCCACCACGAAATCGGCCACCTGCTGGGCACCGAGGTGGAGGCCCCGCCCATGCCCCAGGGCACGCCCCATGCCAGCCTGGACAAGGTGCTGGAGGTGGCCCGTGCCCAGCACCCGGACCGCGTGGTGCAGTTCGTCTCCAAGTCCGACGACACCGACGACCTCTGGTTCGTCACCATGACGCCCACGCCGGCGCCCACGGACGATTTCCGCTCCGTGGTCATCGATGCGCGCACGGCCGAACTGCTGGCCCAGCCGCGCTTCGACCAGGGCTTCATGTGGGTCATGTTCAAGCTGCACGTGGACCTGTTCGCGGGGCTGCCGGGCAAGCTGTTCCTGGGCTTCATGGGGCTGCTGCTGCTGATCGCCATCGTCAGCGGCGTGGTGCTGTACGCGCCCTTCATGCGCAAGCTCGATTTCGGCACCGTGCGCCGCACGCGCCAGCCGCGCCTGAAGTGGCTGGACCTGCACAACCTGCTGGGCATCGTCACCCTGGTGTGGCTGTTCGTGGTGGGCGCCACCGGCATGATCAATACCTGGGCCGACCTGCTGATCAAGTACTGGCAGCATGACCAGCTCAGCAGCGTGCTGGCGCCCTACCAGGGCCAGGACACGGTGCCGGTGGCGGAGCGCGCCTCGCTGCAGCAATCGCTGCAGGCCGCCCAGCAGCAGGTGCCGGGCACCAGGCTGTACTTCATCGCCTTCCCCGGCACCACGTTCTCCAGCCCGCACCACCACACCTTCTTCCTGCGCGGCAACGAGCCCCTGACCTCGCGCCTGTTCCTGCCCGTGCTGGTGGACGCCAGGACCGCCCAGGTCACGGCAGCGCCCGCCCTGCCCTGGTATCTGACGGCGCTGCTGGTGTCCCAGCCGCTGCACTTCGGCGACTACGGCGGGCGGGCCATGCAGATCCTCTGGGCGTTGCTGGACATCGCCAGCATCATCGTGCTGGGCACCGGCCTGTACCTGTGGGTCAAAAAGGGCAAGAGCCTGCCGGCCGCGCAGCCCGCGCCGCGCGGCAAGGAGGTCTCGGCATGAGCGGCGCGCGACACCGGGGCTTTCTCGCCCTCTGGGGCTGGCCCATCGCGCTGGGCGTGCTGACGGCCATCGGCCTGGTCTCGGCCCTGTTCAGCGACGGCGGCCTTGGCGACATGCTGGCCGGAGTCTGCCTGGCCGTTCCCACGGCGGCAGGGATCTGGCATGGATGGCTGCGGCGCAGGCCGCCGGGCTGAAGCCGGGGCAGGCCGGCACGGCGCTCAGTCGCGCGGGTCGCGCTGGCCTGCGCTTTCCAGCAGCTGCTGCAAGGCTTCGCCCAGTGGCCGCCAGACATCGGTGACACCGGCCCAGTCGCCGGCCAGGCAGGCCTGCTCCAGGCTCCTGGTCAGTCCGCTGGCCCGCTCCTGTCCCAGCAGGCGCAAAACGCTCTGCAGGCTGTGCGCCTGCCTGCGCAGGGCCATGGCGTTCTGCTCCGCGATAAGGACCTCCATCCGGGCGATATCGTCGGGCAAGTGTGCAAGGCAGATGTCACGGTAGCTGTGGAACAGGCCTGCGTCGCCACCAAAGAAATTGGCGATGGCGAGCGCGTCCGACGGCGCCTCCGGTTGCACATCCGGTCGCACATCCGGTCGCACATCCGGCTGCGCATCGGCGCCCTCGCCCGTCCCGGCCTCCTGCCTGGGAGGGGGAGGCGGCGCATGCTGCTGGAGCACCGACTCCACGCAGTCCACCAGTTGCGCCACCGACACCGGCTTGAGCAGCACGCGCCACACCTTCAACTGCTCCAGCTGCAGCGCAACATCGGCCCGCACGCCGGCACTGAAGACCACGGCGCAGCAGCCCGCCTGCGGCGAGCGGCGCAGCCACTCGATCAGCTCCACGCCGGAGGCGCCGGGCAGCATCAGATCGGTGATCAGCAGGGCAAAGGACTGGGTTTGCAGCAGTTGCTGGGCCTGCTCCGCACTCGTGCAGGACACCAGCGTGAGGGGCAGGCCCTCCAGCGCCAGCGCAACGAACCGCGCAATCGAGGCATCGTCCTCGACCAGCAGGACCGCGGGAAGGGGCGCGTTCACGCCGCCGGCCCGCCCAGCAGCCCGCCCAGCGCTTCGGGCAGTTCCTGCACCAGCTGGGGCTTGTGGATCACGCGCACGCCGCCCAATGCGAAGGCATAGGCCTCGCGCTCTGACGCCTCCAGCGAGGTGACCACCAGCAGCTTGCAGCGCGCGAACTGCTCATGGGTGCGCAAGGTGGTGATCAGGGCGGCTCCATCGATGTCGGGCAGCAGGATGTCCACCAGCAGCACATCGGGCTGGATCTGGCCGTACAGCGCCATGCCCGTGATCCCGTCGTTCGCCACATGCAGCTGGACGTCGGGAAAGTGACGCTGCACCAGCATGCGTACCAGATTCTGGAAGTGCACGGAGTCCTCGATCAGCAGCACGCGCTGCCCGGTGCCCGATCCCGCCTGGGCAGGGGCCGGCGCCTGTGCCACCGCTGGTGCGCCGGGCACCCCGGGCGCTGCGCGCTCGCCCTGCCTGCTGCGCCAGCGCTCCACGGAAGCGCGCGTAATGCGGCGATGGCCTCCGGGCGTCTTCCAGGCCTCCAGCTCGCCGCGATCGACCATGAGCTGGACCGATCGCACGGCCATGCCCAGCAGCTTTGCCACCTCGGCAGTCGTGTAGTGCGGAATTTGGCCTGATGGGGTGCTGTTCTCGGACATGGCAGCAATTTTGCATCAAATACGATTGAAAAATTCAATATAAATTTGATGAATTTGATATTTATGATTTAGCCTCACGCAGCCCCCTTCAACTGCGTTGTGAAAGGTCCGCCATGAAGAAGATACTGATCGTCGAAGACCAGGCCGACATCCGCAAACTGCTGCGCATGACGCTGGAGTCCGGCGCCTACGAGGTCATGGAGGTGCCCACCGCCGACGAAGCCTGGGCCGTGGCCCAGCGCAACAAGCCCGATATCGTGCTGCTGGACATGATGATGCCCGGCACGCTGGACGGCCTGGAGGTGTGCTGTCGCATCAAGACCTCCTACGATCTGCGGCATACCCTGGTGGTGCTGCTCACCGCCCGGGACAGCGCAGAGGACCGCGAGGCGGGCTTCAATGCGGGCGCCGACGAATACCTGGTCAAGCCCTTCAGCCCGACCCGGCTGCTGCAGATCCTGGCCAGCCTTGAAAGGAGCGACTGATGATGATGCGCGCACGGGAGACCGGCCGCGTGGACCTGTCCATGGCAGACGGCCCGTCCAGCCGCAGGCTGGCGGACGGCTGGCACTGGATGCAGGCGTTCGCGCCGGCCCGGCCCGTTCCTGTGCCGCACGACGGGTTGACCGCCATCGTCGCGCCCCGGAATTTCTGATGGAGCATCTTCATCATGTCTGATCGAGCTACCGCGCATCATTTCCTGGGTGCCGGACGCAGCGCCCACATCAAGGCACTGGTGCTGACCTTTGCCCTATGCGTGCTTGCCGGGCTGGTGCTCTTCGTCTGGAGCCAGCTGCACGCCGAGGCCGACCAGAGCAAGTCCCAGGCCGCACTGCTGGCGCGCGTGCTGGAGGACCAGACGGCCAAGACCTTCGAGAACACCGAAATGGCCCTGTCCAGCCTGGCGCACCACCCCGCCATCCTGGCCGCCGGCAGCACGCGCAGCACGCGCGAGGCCGCCATGGCCCAGCTGATCGCCCAGCTGCCCTACCTGCGCAGCATGGCCCTGCTCGACGACAAGGGACTCATCCTGGCCAGCACCCAGGCGGGCGAGGCCGGCCAGCAGATCGACATGCAGGAGCTGCTGCACGACAAGAGCGCCGTCGTCGTGCCCGGCAAGCCCCTGCTGGGCCGGCTGGTGCCCGGCCGTGGCCTGTCGGCCCTGGCGCCCCGCGCGCACCCGTCGCCGCGCGGCGTATCGTTTCTGCCGCAGCTGCTGGGCTTTCACCAGGACAACGGCATGCCCGCCGTGCTGGTGGCCCTGATCAACCCCGACGCCGTGGCCAACTTCTACCAGGCCACGCTGGAGATCCTCAGCTACGAGGCCGTGCTGCTGACCTACGACGGCCGGCCGCTGGCCAGCACCAATGCGGGCACGGGCGTGCAGGCGACCGCCGTGCTGCAGACACCGCTGTTCCGGCAATGGCTGCCGCACAGCGAATTCGGCTCCTACATCGGCGCGGGCATGCTCGGCTCCCATGAGATCGTGTCGTTTCGCACCGTGCGCAACTGGCCGCTGCTGCTGGTGGTGGAGGAGCCCTACGCAGCCCTGGTGGCGCGCTGGAGGGATGACGCCTTCGCCTTCTTCGTGGCCGGCGTGGCCCTGCTGGCCCTGGTGCTGGGCCTGAGCTGGTCGGTGCTCAAGACGCGCAGGGAGCAGAAGACGGCACAGCAGGCCATGGAGCAGGCCCAGGCGCGCCTGGCGCGCAGCGAGCATGAGATGGCCGTGCTCATGCGCAGCGTGCAGGAGCTGATCTTTCGCACTGACAGCGAGGGTCTGCTGACCTTCGTGAACGCACGCTGGGAACAGCTGACCGGCCAGCCCAGCTCCGAGGCCGTAGGGCAGCCGCTGGAGAACATCGTGGACGGCCCGTACCGCGCGCAGATCCAGGCCCTGCTCGATCCCCTGGCCCGGCTGGCGCCGCGCAACTGCCAGGCCATGTTCCAGCTGCCGGGCCACCGGGAAATACTCTGCGACATCGCCGTCGTCCCCCTGCTGCGCGACGGCCGGCTCGTGGGCTTCGCGGGCAGCGCCGTGGACGTGACGGCCCGCTGGAAGGCCCAGCAGGAACTGCAGACCCAGCTGGCCTTCCAGCACCTGCTGTTCGAGACCACGCCCCTGCCCATGCTGGTCACCGACGCGGACCACCGCGTGGTACTGGTCAACAAGGCCTGGGAGGACTTCTTCGGCCGCGGCCGCTATGCCGTGCTCGGCCACGAGATCAAGGGCCTGCACTCGCGCGACGATGCCCTGCTGCAGATACGCAGCAACCAGGTCGTGATGCGCTCGGGCCAGCGCATGGTGCTGGAGGCCCGGCTGCCCCACATGGACGGCAGCTACCGCGACGTGCAGATCTCCAAGGCGGCGGTCAAGGATGCCCAGGGGCAGACCACCGGCGTGCTCAGCATCTTTGTGGATGTGAGCGAATTCCGCGCGGCCGAGCATGCCACGCGCGAGGCCCGCGACGCGGCCGAGGAGGCCTTCCGCGTGAAGTCGGAATTCGTCGCCAACATGAGCCATGAGCTGCGCACCCCGCTGCAGTCCATCATGGGCTTTGCCGAGCTGGGCAGCCTGCGCTCGCGCGGCAATCCCGCCATGGCCGACATGTTCAACGACATCCATGCGGCGGGCCAGCGCATGCTGGCCCTGGTCAATGACCTGCTCGATGTGGCCAAGCTGGACAGCGCCGTGGGAACCATCCACCTGGAGCGCACGGACCTGCGCAGCCTGATCCGGCCGGTCGTGCGCGAGCTGGAGCCGCAGCAGCAGCACAAGCTCATCGACCTGCGGCTCGAACTCGACGACGCCCCGCTGATCGCCAAGGCCGACCCCGTGCGCTTCCAGCAGGTGGTGCGCAATGTGCTGGCCAATGCCATCAAGTTCTCGCCCATCGGCGGGCGCATCGATGTGCAGGGCCGCATCGACGGNATGCTGGCCCTGGTCAATGACCTGCTCGATGTGGCCAAGCTGGACAGCGCCGTGGGAACCATCCACCTGGAGCGCACGGACCTGCGCAGCCTGATCCGGCCGGTCGTGCGCGAGCTGGAGCCGCAGCAGCAGCACAAGCTCATCGACCTGCGGCTCGAACTCGACGACGCCCCGCTGATCGCCAAGGCCGACCCCGTGCGCTTCCAGCAGGTGGTGCGCAATGTGCTGGCCAATGCCATCAAGTTCTCGCCCATCGGCGGGCGCATCGATGTGCAGGGCCGCATCGACGGGCAGGGCGACATCTGCATCGCCTTCTCCGACCAGGGCCCGGGCATTCCGCCGCAGGAGCTGGACAAGATCTTCCAGCCCTTCGTGCAGTCCAGCAAGACCCGCAACGGCTCGGGCGGCACGGGCCTGGGGCTGGCCATCTGCCGCAAGATCATCGACGCCATGGACGGCACCATCGTGGCCAGCAACCGGCCCGAGGGCGGCTCGCTGTTTCGCATCACCCTTCCCTGCCGCAGCGCATCGGAGACGCGCCCGGCGGAGCTGCTGTAGCGGCACCGCCGGCCGGCGCGCCTGCGGCCGGCAAACGGGTGGTGAACAAGTGGCAAACGGGTGGCAACAAATGAGAAAAAGTCTCATTTAGAATGCCAGCACTTCGTCCCGCCCTGCCCGCCTGCCTTTCCTCCCCGCTTGCTTGTATGACACGCCATCCGACTCCTGCCGCCTGGCTGGGCCTGGACCTGCACTGGGCCTATGGCAGCCTGCTGCCCGCCATCTGGCGCAGCACGCGCTGCATCCACCGCGCGCAGGATGTGCTGCATGACGCCTTCGTGCGCTACGCCCTCAGCGGCCGGCACGAAGGCATCGCCCAGCCGCATGCCTACCTGCGCGTGGTGGCGCGCACCGTGCTGGCCGACCTGATGGCGCATGAGCGCCGCTTCGTGCCCCTGCCCGAGCTGGCAGGCGAGGCCGGCGCCGCGCAGCACCCGGTGGCACGCGCGGACGAAATCGCCTTGCAGGAAGCCTTCACGGCGCCTTCGGCCGAGATGCTGGCCGACCTGCAGCAGCGCCTGGGCGCCGTGCAGCGTGTCATCCAGGGATTGCCTGCGCGCTGCCGCGAGGTGTTCTGGCTGTGCAAGGTGGAAGGCCACTCCCAGCCCCAGATTGCCGCCATGCTGGGCATCAGCCTGAACATGGTGGAGCGCCACCTGATGCGCGCCCTGCTGGACCTGCGCGCCGCACGCGAGCTGCTCGCGCCATGAGCACGCCGCGCGAGGAAGCCGCGCGCTGGTTCATACGCATGCACCGGGATGCGGGAGCGCGGCCGGGCGCCGCCGATGCCGCTGCCTGGCGCCGCTGGATGGACGCCGACCCGCGCCACGCCGCCGAATACGCCGCCTTCGAGGCGCTGTGGCAGGACTTCGACTCCACGCCCCGCACCGAGGCCCTGGCCACGGCGGTGGACACCGCCGCACGCCAGCGCCGCAACACACGCAGCAACACGCGCCGCGCGATCATCACCCGCGGCGTGCTGGGCGTTGCCGGCCTGGGCACGGCGGGCCTGCTGGCATGGCGCGGCTGGCTTGAATGGCAGGACACCACCGTGTTCGCCCTGGCCCGCGACAGTGCGATTGGCGAACGCATCGTGCTGAACCTGCCCGACGCCAGCGTGCTGACCCTGGGACCGGCCAGTCGCATCGCCACGCGCTACACGCGCCGCCAGCGCGCCGTGGTGCTGGAGCAGGGAGAGGCCCTGTTCGACGTGGCCAGGGATGCAGACCGCCCCTTCACCATCGCCGCCGGCCAGGCCCGCATCACCGTGCTGGGCACGCGCTTCACCGTCAACCGCCTGCCGGGACTGGTGCGGGTGGGCGTGGAGCATGGAACGGTGCGTTTGGCGGTGAAAGGTGGTGACGGAGAACCGTCCTTGCTGCTGCAGGCTGGCGAAGTGGGGGAACTGCCGGACGAAAGCGCCGGTGCCGCCCCCGGTGCCGCACCCGGAGCCGATGGCGCCCACGCCAGCCCCCTCCCCCGCCGCGTGCAACGCGATGCGCGCGACAGCTTCTCGTCCATCGAACGCGGCCTCATCGTCTTCGACAGCGCCGGGCTGGGCGAGATCGCGGCCACGCTGTCGCGCTGGCGCCGCCAGCCCGTGCGTGCGGCCGTCGCCGACGGCACGGGCGGGCCGCGCATCACGGCCGCCGTGCAGCGCGCCGATGTGGAGAGCTTCCTGGACGCGCTGCCGCGCATCGCCGCCGTGCGCGTGCAGGAGCGCGACGGCGCCACCTGGCTGGCCCCGCGCAGCACGGCGCCGGAAAAAATCCGGAAAAACTGAAAAAAAGCGGCCAACGCACATCAGGGATCCGGCGGGCTGCCCCGTCATACAGGCGAGCACAACCGATACCCAGGAGAACGTTCCCGCCATGCCCGCCCGCCCTCTTTCCTCCCGCCCGGCACGCGCCTGCCTGTCCCTGCTCGCCTGCGCGGCGGCCCTGGCCTGCACGCCAGCCCTGGCCGCCCCTGCCGACATCGACCTGCCGGCCCAGCCGCTGGCCGACGCCATCAAGGCCCTGGCGCGCGCCACCGGCACCAGCATCGCGGCCGACAGCGCCCTGCTCGCAGGCAAGACCGCGCCCGCCGTCCAGGGCCGCCTGGAGCCGGCCGAGGCACTGCAGCGCCTGCTGGCCGGCAGCGGCCTGCAAGCCTCTGCCCAGCCCCGGGGCGGCTGGCTGCTGCGCCCCGCCCCGGCGCGCCCGCAGACCGCGCTGGACGAAGTGCGGGTGACGGCCACGGCCCTGCGCGACGGCCGCACGGAAGGCACGGGCAGCTACCGGGCGCCCTATGCCAGCGCGGCCACCAAGATCGAGCTGACGGCCCGGGAGACGCCGCAGTCCGTATCCGTGATCTCGCGCGCACGGCTCGATGACCAGAACTTCGTGGAGCTCACCGAAGCCGCCAAGGTGGTGCCCGGCATCGTCGTGCGCCGGCAAAGCAGCACGGGCGGGCGCAGCGACATCCTCTCGCGCGGCTACCAGTCCTCCACCTACCAGCTGGACAGTCTCACCGTCAGCGGCAATCCGGCCACCCAGGAAACGCTGGACCTGGCCCTGTTCGACCGGGTCGAGGCCCTGCGCGGGCCGGCCGGGCTGTTCTCGGGCGCGGGCGAGCCCAGCGTCATGCTCAACCTGGTGCGCAAGCGCGCCCTGCCGGACTACCAGGGCCAGGGCTCCATCGGCCTGGGTTCGCGGGGGCGCAAGCGGGCCGAGGTGGATGTCACCGGAGCGCTGTCCGAAGATGGCCGCCTGCGTGGCCGGGTGGTGGCGCTGCACGAGAACTTCGGCAGCCCCGTGATGGCCATGGACGGCCACAAGCAGGCGCTGTACGGCACGGTGGAGCTGGACATCACTTCCCAAAGCACGGTCTCGGTGGGCGCCACCTGGCAGCGCGGCCGGGGCAACTACGACACCGGCCTGCCCGCCCACGCCGACGGCAGGCTGGCCCCCATTCCGCGCGACGTGGCCATTGCCGCCGACTGGGGCCGCGCCGCGCCCGAATCGCTGGCCGGCTTCATCGAGTCGGAGACGCGGCTCGACGGCGGCGGCCTGTTCAAGCTGGCCGCGCGCCGTGTGCTGCGCCAGCAGCGCGACAAGTACATCAACGGCTACTCGGCCGTCTCTGACACCGGCATCAGCCGCTTCACCCAGGCCCAGACCGTGGACCGCGACTACGCCGACACCACGGCCGACATCTACTACAGCACGCCCTGGCAATGGGCCGGGCAGACGCACCATTTCATCGCGGGCGCGGACTACCGCAGCTCCAACATGCACCTGCGCATGCTGCGCGGCGCCATGAACACGCCGGCCGACCTGTTCCACTACGACCCCTCCTCCATCCCCGAGCCCAGCTTCAAGCCCTTTGCCGACGACACTACGCGCACCAGCCTGCGCGGCGTCTACGGCCAGTTGCGCATCAAGCCCACGCAGGCCCTCACCCTGGTGGCGGGCGCGCGCAAGAGCTGGTGGAAGACAGAAACCTCGGACCGGCTGCAGAACACGCGCTCGGGCTACGAGGTCGATGGCCAGTTCACGCCCTTCGCCGCCGTGCTCTTCGATCTGAACGACAGCTGGACGCTCTACGCCAGCCAGTCGCGCATCTTCCAGCCGCAAAGCGGGCGCCTGGCCGGTGGCGGCCAGATCGCCCCGCGGGAGGGCCGGCAGGTGGAAGCCGGCATCAAGGGCAGCCTGCTGGACGGACGCCTGAATGCCACCGCCGCCGTCTACCGCATGCAGGACAGCAACCGCGCGCTGGCCGATCCCGCCGACGCCGCCTTCGTCATCCCCGCAGGCAAGGTGCGCTCCGAAGGCTTCGAGGCCGAGGTGGTCGGCTCGCTGTCGCCGCGCTGGGACGTGGCGGCCAGTTACGCCTACATGCGCTCCAAATACCTGCAGGGCACCGTCACGCAGACGGGCACCGACTTCAGCACCATGTCGCCGCGCCACAGCGTGAACCTGTGGGCGCGCTACCGCGTGGCCGGCCCCGTGGCCCAGGGGCTGGAGCTGGGCGCGGGCGTGCGCGCCGTCAGCGAGTTCTACGACACCCTGGGCACCGTGCGCTGGCGCGCGGGCGGCTACGGCGTCTGGTCCGTCTACGCCGCCTACCCGCTGACCCCCCAGGTCAAGCTGGCCGTGAACATCGACAACCTGTTCGACCGGGTCTACTGGGAGCGCGTGGGCACGGCCACGCGCAGCAACTACTACGGCCTGCCGCGCAGCATCATGGTCACGCTGCGCAGCAGTTTCTGAAGGTGCCCAGCCGCGCGCCGAGCCACCCTGTCAGCCCGCCATGCAGCCCAAGCCTCGCTGCAAGGAGGTGGCAACATGGGCGGCGCGCGGCGCCAGAGCCTCCTGCCCACCTGGGGCTGGCCATCGCCCGGGGCATTTCCATGGTGGCAGACATCTGGTACAGAAGGCTAGGGCGCGGACACCGAGCTCGCCGAGTGCCTGCCTCTGGCACCATAGGCTGGTCCGGACATCGGGCCGCAACCTGAGGCAGGCAGGCCATGCACGATGCGACGGGTGGTATTCATCGGCACATCGCTGCGTGCGGCATTGCCGGTAGCCACCTGGTATCCGGTGATGGCCGTGTGCAGTTCACCGCCGGGCTGGCACGATGGCAAGCCCACGCTGTCACAAAAGCCAGCCACGGTTTCGGGAATAGGCTCTCCGCGCAAGAAGGGCAGATTGGGCCTGGCGGCGAAACGATTGAGCGCCTGCGTGATATCTATCCAGCGATACAGCAACTTGACTTGCTCGATGCGCTCATACGCCTCCTTGTCCAAGGGTGCCAGGCCATCGATGAAATGCTGGGCCAACAGCGTGCCGGAAGCAGCGATGCGGCCCGTGAACTTTTCATCTGCCGGCGTTTCCCCGGGAACGACACTGACACCGCGCAGCCATGCGGCGGCTCCGGGCTCAAGCGCCTCGAATGCTGCATCGACCTGCTCTCTCAGGCCATGGGCATCGGCAAGCCGCGCTGCTCGCGCCAACGGCCAGTTCCAATAGCGCCCTGAACTCACGTCGACCAGGCTGCCGGCCGCCTTTGTCAGCGCCAACTGGACCTCTCGTATGGCCCGCCCTCTACGGCCCTGCGGTGAATTGCGCAATGTATCCCACGATGCAAGCTCCTTTTCGCTGAACGCGTGCTTTGCCAGAACCGGGAGCATTTCGCGCACGGCTACCGAATAGGGCTCCGGCGGCAGATCGGAATATGCTTCGCCTGTCATCCAGCGCAGGACTTCCGTGCTTGCCGCAACCATTGCTGGCGCAGCTTGCTGGGGAAACTTCCGATCCAGTGCGGTGCAGCGATCCAGCAGCAGTACACGGCGCGCATTATCGTGAGCCATCAACCAGAGATCTACACCGTACGCCATGTTTTCCCGCATGGCAGCCGAGCCATCCAGGCCATGGGGAACCTGAACGGACAGTGCCTGGGCCTGCGCTGGACTCGCTGCCACCAGGCAAGAAAGCAGCGGCACAATGGCCGCTGCATACAGGGATGCACACGCGGTGTGCAAGCTACGCATACCGAATGTGAAGCGCTTTGTATTTTGCATTCCTGCATTCTCGGCCAATTGCACGTGCCCTCCGTCCACATCATCGCTTGGTTTCCTGCGTTGCGGCCTCTTCTTCACGATCCGGTGCGTGGCATACCGATGCCGCTTCACTTGATCATCTGGCAAGCCACTGCCGAATTGAAGCGGATGCTCTTTCCTGAATTGCCGATGTGCAATTCATCGGCCGAGCACACCATCAAGGTGGTCTTCTTGCTGGTCTCCTTGAAATAGGAAGCCTCTTCCGTGCTCGCGAATTCATTGATCTTGCTCACGCCCAGTTTTTTGGCCATCTGCTTGCCGGATTGCCTTTTCAGATAGACCGAGATCTTTTTCTCGCCATCGGAATCCGTCACATCGGCCGCCAGCACTTCATCGCCGAATCATCGCGCCAGACTGCGCACTGCATCACCGCAATTCATCCGCTCCTGCATTGGCTGCAGGGTCAGGCGGGTTTGCCGCTGTCTGCTGCCTCCCCTGGCGCAAGCGCTCCAGTGCAGCCTGCCACATCCCACCGGCCCGGCAGCCTCTAGAGTGACGGCACACCGTCGGCACGACGGATTGCCGCACGCACTCAATTTATCGATTTCATAGAACAATTCCTGGAAAATAATTCACTGGAACAGTGCAATACATGCCACTACGCTTGTGGCATGCAAGACCGTTTTCTGATCGAGCGCATCGAGGCGCGGATCCTCGACATTCCCACCATCCGCCCGCACAAGCTGTCGTTCGGCTCCATCAGCCGGCAAAGCCCGGTGATCGTGCAGCTGTGGCTGCGCAACGGGGCCACGGGCTTTGGCGAGGCCGCCACCATTGGCGGCCCGTCGTGGAACGAGGAATCGCCCGAGAGCATCCACCATGCCATCGCCAACCACCTGGCGCCCAGCCTGATCGGCCAGGACGGCGCGCGCTTCGAGGCCTGCCTCTCGCGCATGGACCTGGCCTGCAAGGGCAATGCCTTTGCCAAGAGCGCCGTGGAAATCGCGCTGCTGGACGCCGTGGCGCGCAGCCTGCAGTTGCCCGTGTGGCAGTTGCTGGGCGGCAAGCAGCGCGACAGCCTGCCCCTGGCCTGGACGCTGGCCAGCGGCGACATCGAGCGCGACCTGGCCGAGGCCCATCTGCGCCTGGAGCAAAAGCGCCACCGCATCTTCAAGATGAAGATCGGCGCGCGCACGCCCGAGGCCGACGTGGCCCATGTGAGCGAGATCGCGCGCGGCCTGCAGGGCCGCGCCACGCTGACCGTGGACGTCAACCAGGCCTGGGACGGCGCCACGGCGCGGCGCTTTCTGCCGCAATTGATCGATGCCGGCGTGACCCTGATCGAGCAGCCCGTGGCCGGCTGGAACGTGCCCGCGCTGCGCGAGCTGACCGCCACGCTGCACGGCGCCCTGGTCATGGCCGACGAGAGCGTGTGCACGCCCTACGACGCCATGCGCCTGGCGCGCGAGCAGGCCAGCCATGTGTTCTCGCTCAAGGTGGCCAAGCACGGCGGCCTGCTGCGCACGCGCAAGGTGGCGGCCATTGCCCAGGCGGCCGATATCGGCTGGTACGGCGGCACCATGCTGGAGACCTCGATCGGCTCGGCCGCCTCGGCCCATGTCTTTGCCACGCTGGGCGGGCAGCACTACAACTGCGAGCTGTTCGGCCCCCAGCTGCTGGTGGACGACATCGTCACCGAGCGCATGGCCATCCGCGACTTCGAGCTGCAACTGCCCGACGGGCCCGGCCTGGGCTTGGAGATCGACCTGCAGCAGTTGGCGCGCTTCGACCGCGCGCTGGCCGGCAGCCAGCCGCAGCACTTCGACATGGGGCAGGCCCGGACCGGGGCTGCGACCTGAATTCCTTTCATTCCTCCTGGAGACAAACATGCTTTACCTGGTCCGCATGGACGTGAAGATCCCCCACGACCTGCCCGCCGACGTGGCAGCCGAGATCAAGGCCCGCGAGAAGGCCTATTCCCAGCAGCTGCAGCACGACGGACGCTGGCCCCACATCTGGCGCGTGGTGGGCGAGTACGCCAACTACAGCGTGTTCGACGTGGCCTCCAACGACGAGCTGCACGAGCTGCTGCAGGGCCTGCCGCTGTTCCCCTACATGGACATCCAGGTCACGCCGCTGGCCCGCCATCCCTCGGCCATCGCCTGAGCACAGCCCAAACCAAGACCAAATTGTTCGGAGACAACTGAAGTGAATGTGAAACGCCGTTTTCTGACCGCCGCAGCCGCAGGCCTGTGCCTGTCCGCCGTGATGCCCGCCGCCCATGCGCAGGCCCCCGAGGCCAACTGGCCCAGCAAGCCCATCCGCTGGATCGTGCCCTTCCCGCCGGGCGGCGCCATGGACGCCATCGCGCGCACCCTGGGCGAGAAGGCCGGCCGCACGCTGGGCCAGCCCTTCGTGATCGAGAACCGTCCCGGCGCCGGCGGCAACATCGGCGCCGACTTCGTGGCCAAGCAGCCCGGCGACGGCTACACGCTGATGATCACCTCCATCGGCATGGCCACCAACAAGCCGCTGTACCGCAAGCTCAGCTACGACCCGATCAAGGACTTCGCCCCCGTGGGCGTGCTGGCCGTGGTGCCCAACATCCTGGTCACCAACTCCACCCAGCCCAACGTCAAGAGCGTGGCCGACGTGGTGGCCGCCGCCAAGGCCTCGCCCGGCAAGCTGACCTATGCCTCGGCCGGCAACGGCACCTCCATCCACCTGGCAGGCGAAGTGTTCAACTCGCTGGCCGGCGTGGACATCCTGCACATCCCCTACAAGGGATCGGGCCCGGCCGTCTCCGACCTGCTGGGCGGACAGGTCAACTACATGTTCGACTCCATCACCTCGGCGCGCCCGCACATCCAGTCGGGCAAGCTGCGCGCCCTGGCCGTGACCACGGCCAAGCGTTCGTCCAGCATGCCCGACGTGCCCACCATGGAAGAGGCCGGCATCAAGGGCTACGAGGTCTCGCCCTGGTTCGCCGTCTTCATGCCCGCCAGCACGCCGCCAGCCATCGTCAAGAAGCTCAACCAGGTCTTCGTGGCCGAGATGAAGCAGCCCGACGTGCTCGAACGCTTCAAGGCCATCGGCGCCGAAGTCGTGGGCTCCACGCCCGAGGAAGCGGCCAGGCACCTGCAGGCCGAGTCCGTGCGCTGGACCAAGGTGATCACGGAGCGCAACATCAGCATGGACTGAGCGCTTCTCTTTTCCAGGACATCCCATAAAACCACGAGGAGACAAACATGTCCGAACTGTCCCAGGACCAGCTGCTGAATCTGGTCAACAGCAAGCAGATCGCCCCTGGCAGCGACCGCGTGCGGGCGCTGACCCAGCGCATCGTCAGCGATCTGTTCCACACCATCGACGAGATGGATGTCACGCCCGACGAGTTCTGGGCCGCAGTGGACTGGCTGGGCCGACTGGGGAGCAGCGGCCAGCTGGGACTGATCACGGCAGGCCTGGGCTTCGACCGGCTGCTGGACATCCGCAGCGACGAGGCCGATGCGCGTGCCGGCCGTGCGGGCGGCACGCCGCGCGCCATCGAAGGCCCGCTGTTCGTGGCCGGTGCACCGCTGTCGCAAGCGGAAGCGCGCCTGGACGAGGGCGAACCCCAGGGCGAGGTCTTCGTGATGGAAGGACGGGTGCTGGATCTTGACGGCCAGCCTCTGCCGCATGCGCTCATCGATGTCTGGCATGCCAATGTCCAGGGCGGCTACTCGCACTTCTTCCCGGGCATGAAGCCCTACGAGCTGCGCCGCCGCATAGAAGCCGACGACCAGGGCCGCTACCGCTTTCGCAGCTATGTGCCGCCCGGCTACTCCATACCGCCGGACAGCCCCACCTCGGAACTGTTCGACGCGCTGGGACGCCACGGCCATCGTCCCGCCCACATCCACTTCCTCGTGGTTGCACCCGGCATGCGCACGCTGACCACCCAGGTCAACCTGCCCGGCGATACCTACCTGGACGACGACTTCGCCTTCGCCACGCGCGACGGCCTGATCGTCGAGCTGGAGCGCGGCGTGGCGCCGGCCGGCTACGAGACGCTGGGCGTGAACGCGCCTTTCGTCCGCACGCGCTTCGACTTCGTGCTGCAGCCCGCAGTCAGCGAAGGCGAGTCCTTGCCGCTGACCACGCATGGAGCGTGTGCGCGCCTGAGGCTCCGCCACCTTCCGGGGCCTTCCGGCCTGCCATTTTTTTTCGCTTCGTCCGTTCCACAGCAGGCCGCCCCTTGGAGTGCGGCCTGCTTCACCGCATCCGCTTCCCACACCATGTCCAGCCTGCATCGCATCGCCGCAACCCTGCTGACCGCCACCGTGGCCCTCGTGCCCGCCCTGGGCCACGCCCAGGCTCCGGCAGCCTTTCCTTCCAAGCCGGTGAACATCGTCGTGCCCTACGCGGCCGGCGGCCCCGTGGACAACCTGGCACGCGCGCTGGCCACGCGCCTGAACAAGGTCTGGTCGCAACCCGTGGTCATCCTCAACCGCACAGGCGCCAACGAGATCATCGGGGCCGAGTACGTGGCCAAGAGCGCACCCGACGGCTACACGCTGTTCGCCGCGACCGAAGCGTCGCTGACCATGAACCCGCACCTGTACAGAAAGCTGCCCTACAACCCGCAAAAGGACTTCGCCCCCATCTCCCGCCTGATCAGCGTGCCCATGGTCTTCTTCGTGCCCCAGAGCTCCAAGGCCGGCACGCTGCAGGAGTTCATCGCTCAGGCACGCCAGGCAGGCAAGACCAAACCGCTGACCTATGGCTCATCGGGCGCGGGCGGCATCGTGCACCTGCCGCTGGCCATGTTCGCCAAGCAGGAAGGGCTGGAGATGGTGCACGTGCCCTACAAGGGCGCCGCACCGCTGATCCCCGAAGTCATCGCCGGCCAGATCGACGCAGCGGTGCTGGGCGTGTCGGTGATCGAGCAGCACATCAAGTCCGGCAAGCTCAAGGCCCTGGCCGTGTCCTCGGAGACACGCAGCATCGCCCTGCCGGATGTGCCCACCTTCAAGGAAGCCGGCGTGCGCGACATCCAGGCTGTCTTCAACATCGGCCTGCTGGCACCGGCTGGAACGCCGGCGCCCCTGGTGGAGAAGATCGCCGCCGATGTGCGCCGCGTGCTGCTGGAGCCCGAATTCCGCAAGACCCAGGTGGACGCGTTCTCCTACGTGGCCGTGGCCTCCAGCCCCGCCGAATACCGCGACTTCCTGGCGCGCGACTACCAGGTGCAGGGCGAGCGCGTGCGCACCTCGGGCGCCTCGCTGGATTGAACCGGACGGAGTCCGTTCAGCTCTGGACTGCGGTGCGCTTGGCAACCACGTGCACCGCAGCCGCAGGCCTGCGCCCCCAGTTCATCAGCGCCGTGCCGGCCACGGCCATGCCGCCGCCCAGCACGATGCTGGCATCGATGCTCTCGCCCAGCCACAGCGCCGACAGCGCCACGCCGATCACGGGCACCAGGGTGATGTAGCCCGAGGCCGCGCCCGCGCCCAGCGCCTTGACGCCGTCGAAGTACCAGGCATAGGCGAGCGCCGTGGCGCCGAAGGCCAGGAAGGCCAGCGCACCCCAGGCGGTGCCGTTGCCAAGCACGGCAGCCTGCAGGCCGGCCGGCCCTTCCACCACCAGGCTGGCCACCAGCAGCATGGCCGCGCCCATGGTCGAGGTCACGGCCGTGGCCGATAGCGCATCGACGCCTGTGAGCAGCCAGCGGCCGATCAGGGTGTAGGTCACCCAGCACACCACGCAGCCCAGGATCAGCAGCTCTCCGGCGCCCACCGATCCCTGCAGCAGCGCCAGCGGCTGGCCATGCGAGATCACCACCACGGCGCCGCAGGCCGCCAGGGCCATGCCCAGGGCAATGGTGCGGTTGAGCCGCTCGCCGAACAGCCAGACCGCCAGCGCCAGCGTGAGCACGGGGTTGAGCGTGATCACCAGGGCCGCCTTGCCGGCCGGCACATGCTGCAGCCCCATGAGGAAAAAGGCCGCATAGCCGAACACGCCCGTGGCGCCAGCGGCCGCCATGCCCAGCCAGCGCCTGGCGCTCCAGTGCCTGAGACCGGCCATGCCGCCGGCCCAGTACAGCCAGGGCAGCAGCACGGCGGCGGCCAGCAGGAAGCGCAGGCTGGCGGCTGCCAGCGGCGGCATGTTCTGTGCCACCACGCGGCCCGCAGGCCAGGAAGCGCCCCACAGCAGGGCCATGCCGACAAGCCGCAGGTGGGGACCGAAGAAGCGTTGAAAATTCATGGCGCGTACTATGTGCTCATATTGATTCATAGACAAATGAGCGAATGCTCATGACCTGGACACCGTGATCCCATGACCTTCACCCAGCTCGAAGTGTTCGCGGCGCTGGCCCGCGCCGGCAGTTTCTCGCGCGCAGCCGCGCTGCTGGGCATTACCCAGAGCGCCGTCAGCCATGCCCTGCGCGCGCTGGAAGGCGAGCTGCAGGTGCAGCTGGTGCGGCGCGAAGGCCCCCACTCCCCACTGACCGACGCAGGCACGCGGCTGCTGCAGCGCGCCAACGACATCCTCCAGCAAAAGGAGGCCTTGCGGCAGGAGGCCGATGCCGAGCGCGGCATGGCGCGCGGCACGCTGCGCGTGGCCTCGTTCGGCGCCACCTCTTCGCTGCGGCTGCTGCCCCCGCTGATCACCGAGTACCGGCGCCGCCAGCCCGCCGTGCTGGTGCAGATCGACGAGCAAAATGACGACACCGTGGTCAAGTGGCTGCTGGAGCGGCGCGTGGAGATCGGCTTCGTCGTGCTGCCCGACGAGCGCTTCGAGACCGTGCCCCTGGTGGAAGACGAACTGGTGGCGCTGCTGCCCGCATCGCACCGGCTGGCGGCCCAGCGCAGCATCCGCGCCGCCGACCTGCAGGGCGAGGCCTTTGTACGCACCTCGGCCGGGTCGGGCGCGCACATCGACCGCTTCCTGGCCGAGGCCGGCGCCCAGCCTGCGGCCATCTACCACTTCGAGCAGATGTCCTCCATGCAGGGCTTCGTGGCCCAGGGTCATGCCATTGCGATTGCCGCACGCCTGGCCGTGCCCGAGCAGGCGCCTGAAGGCATGGTCTACCGCAGCCTCGCGCCCCGCCAGCGCCGCGTCACCGGCCTGGCCGTGCGCAGCATGGAGCGCCTGTCGCCGGCCGCTGCCGGCTTTGTGGAACTGGCGCGGGAGATGGCGAAGAAGAAGCAGTTTGGCTAAGCCTGCGCCGCCGACGGCAAGGTCAGCGGATGCAGCACCAGCGCCTCGCGCACGATGGGCTTGAGCGCCTGGGCCTCGTCGGGGCTGGCCAGCACGCGGGTCAGTTCGGCGCGCATGCGGGGCTCCCAGAATTTGCGGATGTGTTCGGCAATGCCCTGCAGGGCCTCGTCGCGCTCGGGCATGGCCTCGAAGAACTCGCCGATGCGGTTGGCCATGCGGACCAGGTTGGCGCTGTCCATCACTTGCCCCCTGCCACGGCCATGCTGCCTGCCTGCGCGGCTTGCAACAGGCCGATCTGCTCTTCGTGCATGCGCGCAAAGCCGCGCTGCCAGTCGGACGGCTGGGCGTGCTGGGGGACGGGCAGCACCTGCACGGCCGTGACCTTGTATTCGGGGCAGTTGGTGGCCCAGTCGGAGCTGTCGGTGGTGATGACGTTGGCGCCCGATTCGGGGAAGTGGAAGGTGGTGTACACCACGCCGGGCTGTATGCGCTCGGTGACGGTGGCGCGCAGCACGGTCTCGCCCGCGCGGCTGGCGATGCCGACCCAGTCGCCGTCGCGTATGCCGCGGTCCTCGGCGTCATGCGGATGGATTTCCAGCCGGTCCTCGCTGTGCCAGTGGCTGTTGTGCGTGCGCCGGGTCTGGGCGCCCACGTTGTATTGCGAGAGGATGCGGCCCGTGGTCAGCAGCAGCGGGAAGCGCTGGGTGACCTTCTCGTCGGTGGCCACGTACTGGGTGATGATGAAGCGGCCCTTGCCGCGCACGAAGCGGTCCCTGTGCATGATGGAAGTGCCGGCCTCTTCGGTGCTGTCATTGCAGGGCCATTGCACGCTGCCCAGCCGGTCGATCTTGTCGTAGTTCACGCCCGCGAAGCTGGGCGTGAGCGCGGCGATCTCGGCCATGATCTCGCTCGGGTGCGTGTAGTGCATGGCGTAGCCCAGCGCATTGGCCAGCAGCTGGGTGACTTCCCAATCGGCATAGCCGGCCAGCGGCGCCATGACCTTGCGCACGCGCGAGATGCGGCGCTCGGCATTGGTGAAGGTGCCGTCCTTTTCGAGGAAAGAGGCGCCTGGCAGGAAGACATGGGCGTACTTGGCGGTTTCGTTGAGGAAGATGTCCTGCACCACCACGCATTCCATGGCCGAGAGCGCGGCCGTCACATGCTGGGTGTTGGGGTCGGACTGCACGATGTCCTCGCCCTCGCAGTACAGGCCCATGAAGCTGCAGGCCAGGGCCGCCTCGAACATGTTGGGAATGCGCAGGCCGGGCTCGGGGCTGAGCGCCACGCCCCAGGCCCCCTCGAACTCGGCGCGCACCGTGCTGTCCGAGATGTGGCGGTAGCCGGGCAGCTCATGCGGGAAGGAGCCCATGTCGCAGGAGCCCTGCACGTTGTTCTGGCCGCGCAGCGGGTTCACGCCCACGCCTTCGCGGCCCACGTTGCCCGTGGCCATGGCCAGGTTGGCAATGCCCATGACCATGGTCGAGCCCTGCGCATGCTCGGTCACGCCCAGGCCGTAGTAGATGGCCGCGTTGACGGGGCGGCCCGCTGGGTGGTCCTCGGCGCCCAACGCATACAGGCGCGCGGCGCCGCGCACGAGTTCGGGAGCGACCCCGGTGACCTCGGCCATGGCCTCGGGCGAGTTCTCGGGCCGGGCCACGAATTCCTTCCACTGCGCGAAGGACTTGGCATCGCAGCGCTCGGCGATGTAGTCCTCGGCCAGCCAGCCTTCGGTGACGATGACATGGGCCAGCGAGGTGATCATGGCCACGTTGGTGCCGGGCCGCAGCTGCAGGTGGTAGTCGGCGCGGATGTGGGGCGACTTGACGAGCTCGATCTCGCGCGGGTCGATGACGATGAGCTTGGCGCCCACACGCCGGCCGTCGCCGCGCAAGCGCTTTTTCATGCGCGAGCCGAACACCGGGTGCGCGGCCGTGGGATTGGCGCCGATGACCATGACCACGTCCGTGTGCTCGATGGACTTGAAGGTCTGCGTGCCGGCCGAGGTGCCATAGGTCTGGCCCAGGCCATAGCCCGTGGGCGAGTGGCACACGCGCGCGCAGGTATCGACGTTGTTGTTGCCGAAGGCCGTGCGCACCAGCTTTTGCACCAGGTAGGCCTCTTCGTTGGTGCAGCGCGAGGAGGTGATGCCGCCAATGGAATCCTTGCCATGCTTTGCCTGGATGCGGCGGAACTCGCTGGCCGTGTGGGCAATGGCCTCTTCCCAGCTCACTTCGCGCCAGGGGTCGGTGATCTTCGCGCGGACCATGGGCCGGGTGATGCGGTCCTTGTGCGTGGCATAGCCCCAGGCAAAGCGGCCCTTGACGCAGGCATGGCCCTCGTTGGCCTGGCCGTCCTTCCAGGGCACCATGCGCACGACCTGCTCGCCCTTCATCTCGGCCTTGAAGCCGCAGCCCACGCCGCAGTAGGCGCAGGTGGTGATGGCGCTGTGCCCGGCCTGGCCCAGCTCGGTCACGGTCTTTTCCTGCAGCGTGGCCGTGGGGCAGGCCTGCACGCAGGCGCCGCAGCTGACGCAGTCGCTGTCCATGAAGCTGCCGCCCTGCCCCGCCGTGACGCGCGACTCGAACCCCCGGCCCGAGATGGTCAGCGCAAAGGTGCCCTGCGTCTCCTCGCAGGCGCGCACGCAGCGGTTGCAGACGATGCACTTGCTGGGGTCGTAGCTGAAGTACGGGTTGGAGTCATCGACCTCGGCGCGCGCCTGGCCCTTGAAATGGTTGGCGCCGTCGAAGCCGTAGCGCACCTCGCGCAGGCCCACGGTGCCGGCCATGTCCTGCAGTTCGCAGTCGCCGTTGGCGCTGCAGGTCAGGCAGTCCAGCGGATGGTCGGAGATGTACAGCTCCATCACGCCGCGGCGCAGCTCCTGCAGTTGCGGGCTTTGCGTGCGCACCTTCATGCCCGGCTCGGCCGGCGTGGTGCACGAGGCCGGAAAGCCCTTGCGCCCCTCGATCTGCACCAGGCACAGGCGGCAGGAGCCGAAGGGCTCCAGGCTGTCGGTGGCGCACAGCTTGGGCACGCTGACGCCGCCTTCCATGGCCGCGCGCATCAGCGAGGTGCCCTCGGGAACGCAGACCTCGCGTCCGTCAATCTCCAGGGTGATCAGGCGTTCGGACGGGCTGGCGGGCGTGCCCCAGTCGGCTTGCTTCAAATGGTCGAGCATGGTGTTCTCCGTTCAGGCAGCCGCTGCGGCCGTGGTGGACTCGATGCCGAAGTCCTGGGGGTAGTGGTTCAGCGCCGAGCGCACGGGATACGGCGTCATCCCGCCCATGGCGCACATGGAGCCGTGCTGCATGGTGTCGCACAGGCTTTCCAGCAGGGCCACCTGGCCGGCGTGGCCGGCGTGGGCGGCAGGGTTGCTGCCGGCGCGCACGATGCGGTCGATGACCTCCACGCCGCGCGTGGAGCCGATGCGGCAGGGCGTGCACTTGCCGCAGGACTCGATGGCGCAGAACTCCATGGCGTAGCGCGCCAGCTGCGCCATGTCGGCCGTGTCGTCATGCACGACGATGCCGCCGTGCCCCACCACGTTGCCTTTGGCGGCATAGGCCTCGTAGTCCAGCGGCGCATCCCAGTCGGCCGGCGCCACATAGCTGCCCAGCGGGCCGCCCACCTGCACGGCCTTGACGGTGCGGCCGGTGGCCGTGCCGCCGCCGAAGTCTTCCACCAGCTCGCGCAGGCTCAGGCCGAAGGCCTTTTCCACCAGGCCGCCGCGCGCAATGTTGCCGGCCAGCTGGAACGGCAGCGTGCCGCGCGAGCGGCCCATGCCGAAGCCCTGGTAGAAGGCCGCACCGCGCGCCAGGATCAGCGGCACCGTGGCCAGCGTGATCACGTTGTTGATCACCGTGGGCCGGCCCCACAGCCCCGCTATGGCCGGCAGCGGCGGCTTGGCGCGCACGATGCCGCGCCGGCCCTCAATGCTCTCCAGCATGGCCGTTTCCTCGCCGCAGACATAGCTGCCCGCGCCCTTGCGCACCTCCATGTGGAAGGCCCGCCCGCTGCCGGCCACGTCGCGGCCCAGCCAGCCTGCGGCCTCGGCGCGCGCAATGGCTTCGCGCAGGGTGGCGATGGCATGCGGATACTCGCTGCGCACATAGACCAGGCCCTGCGTGGCGCCCACGGCCAGGCCAGCAATGGCCATGCCTTCGATCAGCGTGTAGGGATCGCCTTCCATCAGCAGCCGGTCGGCAAAGGTGCCCGAGTCGCCCTCGTCGGCGTTGCAGGCAATGTACTTTTGCGGCCTCGCTGCGGCGGCCACGGTCTTCCACTTGATGCCGGCCGGAAACGCCGCACCGCCACGGCCGCGCAGGCCCGAATCCAGCACCTCCTGCACGATGGCCGCGGGCTCCATGCGCGCCGCGCGCTCCAGCCCCTGCCAGCCGCCATGGGATGCGTAGTCGGACAGGTCCAGCGGGTCGATGACGCCCACGCGCGCAAAGGTCAGGCGCTCCTGGCGCGCCAGGTAGGCAATGGCCTCGGTCAGTCCATGGCACAGCGCATGGCTGCCGCCCTGCAGCATTCCGGCATCGATCAGGCCCGGCACCGCATCGGCCGTGACCGGGCCGTAGGCCACGCGGCCTTCGGGCGTCTCGACTTCCACCAGGGTTTCCAGCCACAGCAGGCCGCGCGAGCCGTTGCGCACGATCTGCACCTGAAGGCCGCGCGCCGCGCACTCGCGCTGCAGGGCACCGGCCACGGCGTCAGCGCCCACGGCCAGCGCAGCGGCATCGCGGGGCACATAGACGCGCACCCCGGGGCCTGCCCCTGCCCCTGCCCCTGCCCCTGCCCCTGCCCCTGTCCCTGTCCCTGTCCCTGCATGCGCAGGCTGGGCCACCGGCTCGCCAGTCTGCTCCGGCTGGCGGCATTGCGCGATGAGTGCATCCAGGCCGTTGGCCGTGACATGCGCATGGGGCTGGCCATCGAGCATCACGGCAGGCGATGACGCGCACAGGCCCAGGCAGTAGACAGGCTCCAGCGTGACGGCGCCATCGGCACTGGTTGCATGCCCATGCCCACTCGATCCGCAGCCCAGCGCCTGGCCTGCGTGGGCCAGCAGCGCGTCGGCACCGCGCGACTGGCAGGCCTCGGCGCGGCAGACCTGCAGGACATGGCGGCCCGCTGGCGTGCTGCGGAAATGGGGGTAGTAGGAGATGACGCCATGCACCTCGGCACGCGAGAGGTTCAGCGCATCGGCAATGCGCGGCACGGCGGCTTCGGGGATATGGCCCAGCATGTCCTGCACGTCGTGCAGCAACTCGATCAGGGGGCCGGGGCGCCGGGCGTGGACGGCAATGGCGTGCTCGACGGCCTCGCGCTCATGGGCGCCGAGTGCGCTGCCGGCAACAGCGGCATTGAGGACGGCAATGGGAATGATCTTCCCTTGTGTGGCTGGCATGGGTGTCCCTGCTGGCTTTCGTTGTGGGGAGCGGCGCGGTCCGGTCCGCTGGCGCTTTGTCTCTGATGCCCATTTCAAGCCTTGCCGGGCAAGCCGTCAAATTCAAACGGATGATTGCGCCATTCAATCGGCAAATGAGCCGCCGGGCAGTGCTGCGCCTGCTGCCCGGGCCTTGCGGATGCCGCAGCCAGCGCGGGTTTGCGCCACTTGGCAAATGCGCCCGGCTTGTCGCAAATCACACGGTATTTGGTGTGAATTTTGATAAGCTCACGCGCACCATGAACCACCAGCCATCAGCCATGACGCCACAGGATGGCTATCATTTTTCAGACCAGATCGGCCACCTGCTGCGGCGTGTCTATCAGCGCCACACTGCACTCTTCCAGCAATACATTCCCGACTCGCAGCTCACCGCCGCGCAATTCGTGGTGCTGTGCTCCGTGCGCGACAACAGCGGCAGCTCGCTGGCCGACATCGTCAAAGCCACCGTGATCGACCAGGCCACCATCCGCGGCGTGGTGGACCGGCTCAAGCAGCGCGAACTGGTGCAGGTGGACCATGACCGCATCGACCGCCGCAAGGTCGTCATCAACCTCACCGAGGCCGGCCAGGACCTGGTGCGCGACATGGAGCCCTTCGCCAAGCAGATCACCGAAAGCACCTACGGCAAGCTCAATCCGGCCGAGCGCCTGGCGCTGGATTTTTTGCTCAAGAAGATGCTGGAAGGTGGCGAGGCCGACTGAGCCCTTGCAGCCTCCCCAAAAAAAAGGCCAGAAGGACAAATCCTTCTGGCCTTTTTGCTGAGCCGACCTTTCAGTCAGCTCAGGCCGTCATCAATCCAGCGCCCGGTTGCGCGATTCCACATCCACGGCCCAGATCGACAGGGCGCCGCCCACCAGCATGGCGGACAGCACGGCCAGGGCCAGTGTGAAGTGGGTGGCCATGATAGGCGCAATGATGGCCGGGGCGAACAGGCCGCCGAAGCGCGCCACGGCGCCGGCCATGCCCATGCCGCTGGCACGCAGGTCGGTGGGGTAGACCTCGGGGGTGAACGCATACAGCGCGCCCCAGGTGCCCAGCAGCGAGAAGCTCATCAGCAGGGTGGAGCCGATGACCACGAAGGGCGACGAGCCCAGGCTGTAGAACATGCAGCCGACGGCGCTGAGCAGCAAAAAGCCGATCAGCGTGGGCTTGCGGCCCCAGCGCTCCACGCCATAGGCCGACAGCGCAAAGCCGGGCAGTTGCACCAGGGCCAGCACCACCAGGAAGACCTGGCCGCGCATGAAGGCGAAGCCCTCGCTGCTGAGCTTGACGGGCAGGTAGACGAAGACACCGTAGTAGGCGATGGAGATCAGCGCCCAGGCCAGGAACAGCGAGAGGCTGCGGCGGCGCAGGCCGCCGTTGAACAGCGCGAGGATGGACTTGCGCTCCTGCTTTTCAGGCTGCAGCGCGGGGATTTCCGCCGTGGTGCCGTTGACCTTGGCCACCCGCTGCAGCACCTTGCGGGCCTCTTCGGACTTGCCGTTGCGGTTGAGGAACATGGGCGACTCGGGGATGTAGAAGCGCAGCACCACGCCGATCAGCGCCGGCAGTCCGGTCACGAAGAAGATCACGCGCCAGGCATCGTCACCCCAGGACACGGCCACCAGCGCCAGGATGGCCAGGAAGATGGTGCCCACGGCCCAGAACGATTCCAGCAGCACCAGCCAGCGGCCGCGGCGGTCGCTGGGCAGGAACTCGGCCATCATGGTGTAGTCCACGGGCAGCGTGCCGCCCACGCCGATGCCGGTGATGAAGCGCAGCACCAGCAGCCAGGCGAACTCGGGCGCAAAGGCCGAGGCCACGCCCGCGAAGGCATCGATCACCACGGCCATCATCAGCACCGGGCGGCGCCCGATGCGGTCGGCCAGGCGGCCGAAGACGAAGGCACCGATCAGCATGCCGATGAAGAAGAAGGTGCCGGTCTGCAGCGCCTCGGGCACGGTCTTGCCGAAGGTCTTGGCAATGGACGGCGCGCTGAAGCCGATGGACAGCACCTGCATGGCGTCGGCCAGCCAGACCAGCCCGAAGATGACGAACAGCCGATATTGGAACTTGCCGACACCCGCTGTCTGGATGCCTTTTTCCACCGAAATGTATGTAGATGACATGCAGGGACTCCTTTTCTAGCCATCGCAATTGTTGAATCTGTCTTTTCCCAGGCAAGGCCGTTCAGCTTGTGTTGCCGTCTCCTGCCGTGCCTTCCACCCTTCACACATCCGGAGCGAACCGCTCCCTCGGCGCCATCTCCATGGCCCGATGAAAAAATTCAGGATGTCGGTCTCTGCATCCGGGCGATGGGCGCATTGCGGACAGGCTGCACATCGACAGCGCCGTCCGTTGTTGCCCATCACCCGTCCCCAGCATCAGATGTCAGGACCCAGGCCCTGGAGAGATTCCAGGGCAAGGTGTCCATATCCGCGGCATCGCCCATGCCGCCGCCCATTGCTGCCCATTGCCGCCCTCAGTGCGCATGCGCCTGTGCCTGCATGCGCAGCCGGTTAATCGTCTTCGTGTCGTCTGGCCAAGCTTTTTCCTCCGGTGCAAATCGTTCGCGCAAATATCCGAGCAGGTCCGCGATCTGCCTGTCGTCCAGGCTGTCCCCGAAGCCGGGCATGTAGCCCAGCGCATCGTCGGCCGGCGCCTGTATGCCGTTCAGGATCACCTGGACCAGGTTGTCGGGGCTGGCCGCGTGCAGGTTGGTGTTCAGGGCCAGCTGCGGCTTGACGCCGAACAATGTGGGACCGCTGCCCGCCTCATGGCAGACCGCGCAGGCGTTCTGGTAGATGCGCTCGCCATTGGCGTGGCGGTCCAGGGCCATGGCAGGTGGCGCCGCAGGCGCCGCCGCCTGCACGGCGGCCGGCGCCGGTGCCGGCATGGCCGGGGCGGCCTGGGCGGCCTGGGCGGCCTGGGCGGCCTGGGCGGCCTGTGGTGCCTGTGGGGCCTGGCCCGGCAACTCCATCAGATAGGTGGCCATGGCGCGCACATCGGCTTCGGGCAACTGGGCCAGGCCGTGGATGACGGGCGCCATGGGGCCGGCCGCCACGCCGTGGCGGGCCGAGAAGCCGGTGCGCAGGTACTGGTACAGCTCCTCGCGGCTCCAGGGCAGCTTGCCCCCGGCCAGTTGATTGAGCGCGGGCGCCGTCCAGCCTTCGGCCTCGCCGCCGCCCAGGTAGTGGATGCCGGTCTTTTCGGCACCCAGCGCATTGCGCGGCGAGTGGCAGGCCGCGCAGTGGCCCGCGCCTTCGACCAGGTAGGCGCCCCGGTTCCATTCGGCGCTGCGCGCAGGGTCGGCCTTGAAGGGCGTGGCGTCGTGGAACAGCAGGTTCCAGCCCGCCATGGCCGGGCGCAGGTTGTAGGGGAAGGCCAGCTGCGTCTCGGGCGCCTTGGCCTTCACGGCGGGCTGGGACATCAGGTAGCCGTAGAGGGCCTGCAGGTCGCCATCGCTGAGCTTGGCGAAAGCCGTGTACGGGAAGGCCGGGTACAGCTGCCTGCCATCCTGGTGGATGCCGTGGCGCATGGCGCGCTCGAAGGCCGCGTAGGACCAGCGGCCGATGCCGGTTTCGTTGTCGGGTGTGATGTTGGTGGAGTAGATCGTGCCGAACGGCGTCTCCAGCCCGAAGCCGCCGGCATTGGCCGCGCCGCCCGGGGCCGTGTGGCAGACCACGCAGTCGCCCGCAGCCGCCACCAGGCGGCCGCGCTCCAGGGCCTGCGGCGAGTACAGGGACACATCGGGCCCGTCGGTCAGCGGCAGGGCCGGCTTCAGTGGCCAGGCCATGGCCGCCATGCCGGCAAGGCCTGCGGCGCCTGCGGCCAGCCAGCCCCAGCCACGGCCGGTCCGCGCCGCACCGGGCCTGCCGGCACCCTCGCCCGCCAGGGCCAGGCGCAGCTGCTCGGGCTGGAAAGGCACTTCGCGCAGGCGCACGCCTGTCGCATGGTGAATGGCGTTGGCAATGGCGGCGGCGGCGGGCAGCGTGGCCACGCCATCCAGCGCCAGATCGCCCTGGCGGATGACCGCGACATCGCCAGGCGCATGCTGCGCCAGGTCGGAGCCGGGCTTGGCGATCACATCGAAAGAAGCAGCGGAGGCTGTGGCCCCTGCCCAGTCGTCAAAAGCGGGCGCCGTGCCCAGCAGCCGGCGCGCATCGGCCAGCAGTTGCGGGTCCTGCTGGACGATCTCGGGCCGCGTGCTGGCGGCCTGCGCCGCCTGCAGGCTGCGGCTGTCATGGCCGGCCACGACGCGGGTCACTTCGATCTCGCCCGTTTGCGGGTGCACGGCCACCTCGGCCACCCAGGCGCTCCAGGCATGGAGGTCGGTGCCCTGCGCATCCAGGGTCTGCAGCTGGGCGGTGGCAAAGCCCCGGCCCAGCAGGCGGCCGTCGGCACCCTGGTGGGATGGTGCCTGCTGCGATGCCTGCGCACGCTCGGCCACCTGCCGGGCCAGATCGCGCACCGGGCCTTCGGGCAGGTGCTGCAGCCGCCATTGCAGCGGGTCACGGCCCTGGTCCAGCGCCTGCTCATGCCAGTGGCTTTCGCGGGCAAAGACCTGGGCGGCATTCAGATCATCGACGCCGGCATGCCGCAGGCTGGCGGCCAGCCTGCGCTCTTGCACTTCGCCGGCATCGAGCACGGTGGCCAGGGCCGCGGCGCGCGCCAGCTCGGGCTGGCTCAACAGGCGCGCCATGCTGGGGCGCACGGCCCAGGGCGTGTCGGACAGCAGCAGGTCTGGCTGCGGCGATGCATTGCCCGGCTGAGGCTGCACCACCGTGTCGGCCTCAAGCCCTTGCGAAGGCTGCGCATCCACGCGCAGCACCAGCTCCCGGCTGTCTGCGCTGCCCGCAGCAGTCCAGGCCTCGCAGGCCACGCTGACAGGCCGGCCCACGGCCTGGGACAGCAGGGCCGCATCGGCCGCTGCGTCCATGAGATCCAGCACATGCGGGGTGCCGGCCGCCGTGGCCGGCAGGCTGAACAGCCGCAGCGCGGACTCGGGGCATTGCAGCAATGCGGCCAGTTCGCGGCCGATCATCTGCCGCACGCCGGCGTCGCAGGGCGGCAGCCAGACGCTGGCATGGCCGTCCAGGCACCACACGGCTGCGCGTGCGGCACCCTCGCAAGACACGGGCGCCGCCATGCGCCAGACATAGCGGCCGGCATCGGGCAGGTCGGCCTTGCCAGCCTTGTCGGCTCTGTCGGCTCTGTCGGCAGCACGGGGCGCGCTGGCGGCCCTGGCTTCCTGCCGGTCGTCCCAGGCAGGGGCCAGGCTGGCAGCGGCCTGCCGGGCATGGACAGGCGCCACGGCCACCACGCCCAGAAAATGCCCGCGCTGCACCGCGGCCACCACGCCAGCCATGGCCTGGGCGTCCTGCAGCCGTGCATGCAGGGGCACGCTGCCCCGGTAGCGCAGACCGTCCCAGGCCGCGACGGGCGGGCGCAGTGCCAGGCCGTGCAGCAGGTCGGAAGGCAGGGCGGGTGTGTGGCCGGCCGGGCTCATGGCTGGACCTCGCCCGCGCTGGAAGATGGAAAACCGGGGGGTGCCTGCAGCGCGGCGCGTTGCGCACGCAGCTGCACGGCGCGCAGGGCGGCCTGCATGATTTCCACATGCGTGCCGCAGCGGCACAGGTTGTGGTGCAGCTCGTTGCGCAGCTCCTGCTCGGTGGGATTGGGGTTGCGGCGCAGCAGGGCCTCCACCGTCATGATCATGCCGTTGAGGCAGTAGCCGCACTGGGCCGCCTGGCAGTCGATGAAGGCCTGCTGCGTGGGGCCGGGGCACTGGCGCGAGCCCAGGCCTTCCAGCGTGGTGACCTCGCGGCCCACGGCCGCCCGCACGGGGATCACGCAGGAACGCGCGGCCACGCCATCGATCAGCACCGTGCAGGCGCCGCATTCGCCCAGGCCGCAGCCGTACTTGGGCCCGTTCAGCTCCAGGTCATTGCGCAGCACATGCAGCAGCGCCGTCCCGGGCGCTGCCGGTACCTCGCATGCGCGTGCATTGACCTGCAGGCGGATGGGGCTGGGGGTACTGCTTGGATGGACTGGGGTTCCCATGGGACGAGGCTCTTGCAACTTGGCTGCGGTTCAGGATGTCGGCGTTCTGCGGCCGGACAGGAGTGGGGGGATTCCCTCCCCTCCCCTCGTCCGGCAAGGCAGCGAGTATCAGGCCGCTGCCTTGACCTTGGGCTCGACCAGGGGCACGTTGAACACGTCGTAGCCAAAGCACCAGGACGGATCTTCGTTGGTGCGCAGCCAGGTGTTGTCGTGCGAGATGCGCTGCACCTTGCTGGCGCGCTCGGCACGGTTGGCTTCGTACAGGGCGAAGGCCAGCTCATGGTTGTGCGCGCCGACTTCCTTGAGGCAGCGCGCCAGCATGGCGCCGTCCTCGATGGCCATGGCGGCGCCCTGGGCCATGTGGGGCTTCATGGGGTGGCAGGCATCGCCCAGCAGCACCAGGCGGCCACGGCTCCACAGCGGCAGCGGATCGCGCTCGAGCAGCGACCACTTGGTCACTTCCACGGTGGCGTCGATCAGTGCCTGCACGGTGGGATGCCAGCCCGAGAAGGCCTCGCGCATCTCTTCCTTGCTGCTGGGCAGCCAGCGGTCGTTGAGGTCCCACTTCTCGACGGGCACGCCGGTCACGTAGTACAGCTCGTCGGCCTTGCCGGTGACGAAGTAGGTCATCATGTGGCGGTCATCGCTCCACCACTTCACGCAGGCGTCAAAGGGCAGCATGCCGGCCTTGACTTCGGGCGTGGGGAACACGGCGCGGTGGGCCAGGTAGCCCGCGTACTTGGGCAGCTCCGGGCCCAGGAGTTCCTCGCGGATGCGGGAGTTCACGCCATCGGCGCCGATGACGATGTCGGCCTCCTCGGTCGTGCCGTCGGCAAAGTGCATGACCACCACGTTGCCGCGGTCCTCCACCTTGGTCAGGAACTTGCCGTAGGCCATCACGCTGTCGGGCAGGGCCTCGACCAGCAGCGCATGGAAGTCGCCACGGTGCACGGTCAGGTAGCTGGCGCCGTATTCCTTGACGGCGTAGTCGCCCAGCGGGATCTGGGCCAGCACGTCGCCCGTCTGCCAGTGGCGGCTGTACCAGTAGTCGGGATGCGAGCCCTGCTCGTTGAGCGCGTCCTCGATGCCGATGCGGCGCAGGATCTTCATCACATTGGGCCCGACGTGGATGCCGGCTCCCAGGCGCGAGAAGCTGGGCGCCTGCTCATAGACGCGGACATTGAAGCCTTCCTGGAGCAGCAGCTTGGCAGCTGCAGCCCCGCCGAGACCGGCGCCGACAACGGCGATTCGAGGGGATTGAGACACAGTTTTCTCCTTGCAGGAATGTTGAAAGCCAGACGGGGCAACCGTTGCTTCGGCGCGTCCTTGCAGGGTGTAGAGCAGGAAGCGTGCCAGGCAACAAAACACTTAATTCAGGTGTATGCGCTTGAATTTTTCAAATCGACGCATGCACCATAGTGCGGCAGAATAAATTGAAGTTCGCCATTTTTGGTGCAATTTCTGCACCAAATAAGTACAAACCCCGAGAAAATTCTCATTTGCAAGGCGGCACGTCTTTTGCAAGAATAAAGCGTACACACTCAGTTGATTCTGATCAGAAACCCTCGAAACTTCGCAAAGGCAAGTCCATGACCAAAACGTTCCGCATCGGCCAGATCGTCCCCAGCTCCAACACCACCATGGAGACCGAGGTGCCGGCCATGCTGCAGGCCCACTCCACGCTGCGCCCGCAGGACCGCTTCACCTTCCACTCCAGCCGCATGCGCATGAAGAAGGTCCAGAAGGAGGAACTGGCCGCCATGGACGCCGAAAGCGACCGCTGCGCGCTGGAGCTGAGCGACGCGCGCGTGGACGTGCTGGGCTATGCCTGCCTGGTGGCCATCATGGCCATGGGCAAGGGCTACCACCGCGTCTCGCAGCAGCGCCTGACCGAGCGCACGGCCAGCAATGGCGCCACCGCCCCGGTGATCACCAGCGCCGGCGCGCTGGTGGAAGCGCTCAAGGTCATGGGCGCCAAGAAGATCGCTCTGGTGGCGCCCTACATGATTCCGCTGACCCAGCTGGTCATGGACTACGTGGCCGCCGAAGGCTTCGAGATCGTGGACTGGCGCGCGCTGGAGATCCCCGACAACCTGGACGTGGGCCGCCACGACCCCGCCAAGCTGCCCGGCATCGTGGCCGGCATGAACTACGCCGACGCCGACGTGATCGTGCTGTCGGCCTGCGTGCAGATGCCCTCGCTGCCGGCCGTGGCCCAGGTCGAGGCCCAGACCGGCAAGCCCGTGCTGACCGCCTCCATCGCCACCACCTATGCCATCCTCAAGGAACTGGGGCTGGACCCCGTGGTGCCGGGCGCGGGTGCGCTGCTGTCGGGCGCCTACCCCTACGACACCGGCAACAGCGCAGCCAAGGCCTGAGGAACACACGCATGACCAGCACCTCCAGCACCCCCAGCACATTCCGCTACGGCGGCAACGTCCATGCCAACGGCATCCGCCAGCACTACCTGCGCTACGGCGGCGCCGAGGGCGAACGCGCGCAGCGCGACGCCGTCATCCTGATCCCCGGCATCACCAGCCCGGCCGTGACCTGGGGCTTCGTGGCCGAGCACCTGGGCCGCCAGTTCGACACCTATGTGCTGGACGTGCGCGGGCGCGGCCTGTCGTCCTCCGGCCCGGGCCTGGACTACAGCCTCGATGCCCAGGCCGCCGACGTGGCCGCCTTCGCCCAGGCCCTGGGCCTGCAGCGCTGGGCGCTGGTCGGCCACTCCATGGGCGGGCGCATCGCCGTGCGCGCCGCGCGCAGCCAGCCGGTGGGGCTCACGCGCCTGGTCATCGTCGATCCGCCGGTCTCCGGCCCCGGCCGCCGCGCCTACCCGGCCGCCCTGCCCTGGTATGTGGACTCCATCCGCCAGGCCACGCTGGGCATGGATGCCGAGGCCATGCGCGCCTTCTGCCCCACCTGGACCGAAGAGCAGCGCCAGCTGCGCGCCCAGTGGCTGCACACCTGCCACGAGCCGGCCATCGTGCAGAGCTTCGAGGACTTCGGCCGTGACGACATCCATGCCGACCTGCCCCGCATCCAGCACCCGCTGCTGCTGGTCACGGCCGAGCGCGGCGACGTGGTGCGCAGCGAGGACGTGGCCGAGTGGCAAGGCCTGGCACCCCAGACCGAGCATGTGCGCGTGCCCAACGCCGGCCACATGATCCCCTGGGACAACGAGGCCGGGTTCTACGTGGCCTTGGGCGATTTCCTCGGCGCGCGGGTGGACTGAATGTCCAACCGCAGCCCACTCCCATCCATCGCGACACCAAGGAGCCGACCATGTCCGTCAGCGATATCGATCTGATCCACGCCTGGAAGCAGGTGCTCACGCTGTCCCGGCTCGAAGCCGGCCAGACCGTCACCGTGCTCACGGGCGCCGACACGCACCCGCAGACGCTGCGCTGCGCCATTGCCGCCTCCAGCGAAATGGGGGCGCGCGTCAACCGCCTGGACCTGCCGCCCGTCAATGCCGAAAAATCACTGAGCCGCGACTCGCTGGCCTACCTGGGCACGACGCCGCTGACCGGCAACCCCGCCGCCATCGCCGCGCTCAAGGCCAGCGACCTGGTGCTGGACCTGATGACGCTGCTGTTCTCGCCCGAGCAGCACGAGATCCTGCAGACCGGCACCAAGATCCTGCTGGCCGTGGAGCCGCCCGAGGTGCTGTGCCGCCTGGTGCCCACCGAGGGCGACCGCGCGCGCGTGCAGGCCGCATCCAAGCTGATCGAGGCGGCCGGGCAGATGCACATCACCTCGGCCGCGGGCACCGACCTGCGCTGCCGCCTGGGCAGCTTCCCGGCCATCTGCGAATACGGCTTCGTGGACCAGCCCGGCCGCTGGGACCACTGGCCCAGCGGCTTCGTGCTGACCTGGCCCGACGAGGGCGAGAGCAACGGCCGCGTGGTGCTGGACCGGGGCGACATCCTGCTGCCCATGAAGGACTACGTGACCGAGCCCATCGAACTCGTCATCGAAAAGGGCTACGTCACGCGCATCAGCGGCGGCCTGCAGGCCGACATCCTCAAGGAGTACATGGCCTCCTACGAGGACCCCGAGGCCTATGCCGTCTCCCACATCGGCTGGGGGCTGCAGCCGCGCGCCCACTGGTCCATGCTGGCCCACTACAACAAGGAAACCCACATCGGCATGGACGCCCGCGCCTTCGAGGGCAACTTCCTGTGGTCCATGGGCCCCAACAACGAGGCCGGCGGCAGCCGCACCACGGCCTGCCACATCGACATCCCCATGCGCCACTGCTCGGTGGCGCTGGACGGCAAGCCCACGGTCATCGACGGCGTGGTGCAGGACGAGGAAGGACTGGCGCGCGCCGCCAAAAGGTCCAAGCAAGGAAAGGACATCGCATGACAACCGCCACCACCAGCACGCAGAGCGTTCCCACCGAGGGCGTGCAGGGCGACATCTCTGCCTACGCACGCCAGGGCTTCGGCACACCGCTGCCGCTCAAGGCCCCGTTCGGCCTGCTCATCATCGACTTCGTCAACGGCTTTGCCGACCCGGCCGTCTTCGGCGGCGGCAACATCCCCGAAGCCATCGCGCAGACGCAGCACCTGCTGGCCCATGCGCGCGAGCGCGGCTGGCCCGTGGCGCACAGCCGCATCGTGTTCTCGGACGACGATGCCGACCACAACATCTTCTGCCTGAAGGTGCCCGGCATGCTGACCCTGAAGGAAGACAGCCCCAACAGCGCCATCGTGCCCCAGCTGGCCCCGGCCGCTGGCGAATACGTGGTGCGCAAGAGCACGCCCTCGGCCTTCTTCGGCACCATGCTCGCACCCTGGCTGGCCCAGCGCGGCGTGCAGACCCTGCTGGTGGCCGGCTGCGTGACCAGCGGCTGCGTGCGCGCCAGCGTGGTCGATGCCATGCAGTCGGGCTTTCGCCCGCTGGTGGTGGCCGACTGCTGCGGCGACCGCGCCCTGGGCCCGCACGAGGCCAACCTGTTCGACATGGCCCAGAAGTACGCGGCCGTGATGCCGCTGAGCCAGGCCATCGTCGACACCGACGCCCTCGCCGCAGGTTGATCCCACCGCGCCAACGCGCCTATGGGGCCGGCCCTGCGCAGCCGGCCCCGGAGTGCATAACATGCACAGGGCACGCCTGAAGGCGTGCCCGCGAAGAACACCGCCCCATGAACCTGCCCCAGCCCCAAGCCCTGCACGCACAGCTGCTCACGCGCGCCGACACCCTGCTCGTGGTGCGCCAGCCCGTGGCGCCGCCGCGCCCTGCGCCCGGCCAGCCCGGCACGGCCTCCGACTATGTGCAATCCACGCCCGAGGTCTTCGTGGCCGTGCTGGCCGACGAAGCCGCGCCCCAGGGTTGGCGCGCCCTGGCCTTCAACGGCCATGTGGACCTGGGCACGGGCATACGCACGGCCCTGGCGCAGATCGTGGCGGAAGAACTCGAAGTGCCTCTGGAGCGCCTGGACATGGTGCTGGGCCACACGGCCGCCGCACCCAACCAGGGCCCGACCATTGCCAGCGCCAGCATCCAGATCTCGGCCGTGCCGCTGCGCCGCGCCGCCGCCCAGGCGCGCGAGCAACTGCTGGCACTGGCCGCGCAGCAATGGAGCGTGGCAGCGGACCGGCTCCAGGCGCGCGAAGGCCTGGTGCGCTTTGCCGATGGCAGCGATGCTCGCGAACTCGGCTATGGCGATCTGCTGCGCGGCCAGCAGCTGCAGCTGACGCTGGCCCCGCCCGATCAGGAGGTGAAGCTCAAGCCCGCCAGCGAATACCGGCTCGTCGGCCGTGGCGCGGCGCGCGTGGACATCCCCGCCAAGGCCACGGGCGAGCTGAGCTTTGTCCATGATGTGCGCGTGCCCGGCATGCGCCATGGCCGCGTCATCCGCCCTCCGCACCCGGGCCGCGACGGCGGCGATTTCATCGGCCGCTGCCTGGTGGCAGTGGAGCGCGACTCCGTGGCCCACCTGCCCGGCAACGTGCAGGTGGTCACCGAGGGCGACTTCGTCGGCGTGGTCGCCGACCGCGAGGAACAGGCCATTGCCGCCATGCGCGCACTGCGCGTGCAATGGCAGGCCGTGCCGCCGGCGCCTGACTTATCCGATCTGGCTGCGGCGATACGCGCCAATCCCGCCCAGCACCGCTCGCTGGTGGACCAGGGCACTGTGGACGATGCCTTCGCGGGCGTCGGCACGGGTGCGGCCACCGAACTGCGCCGCAGCTACGTCTGGCCCTACCAGATGCATGCCTCCATCGGCCCGTCCTGCGCCGTGGCCGATTTCAGCGAGGGCCGTCTCAAGCTCTGGGCCGGCACGCAGAACCCCCACATGCTGCGCACCGACCTGGACCGCCTGCTGCAACTGGGCGAGGACCGCATCGAGATCGTGCGCCTGGAGGCGGCCGGCTGCTACGGCCGCAACTGCGCCGACGATGTCTGCGCCGACGCCGCCCTGCTGTCCATGGCCGTGGGCGCGCCCGTGCGCGTACAGCTCACGCGCGAGCAGGAACACCAGTGGGAGCCCAAGGGCACGGCCCAGCTCATGGACGTGAGCGCGGCCATCGATGCCCGGGGCGAACTGCTGGCCTACGACTTTGCCGTGCGCTACCCCTCCAACGACGCGCCGCTGCTGGCCCTGCTGCTCACGGGCCGCATCCCGGGCGAGCCGCGCACGCTGGAGATGGGCGACCGCACCGCCGTGCCGCCCTACCGCTACGCCAGCCAGCGCATCACCTGCCATGACATGGCGCCTATCGTGCGCTCATCCTGGCTGCGCGGCGTCTCGGCCCTGCCCAATTCCTTTGCCCACGATTGCATGATCGACGAGCTGGCCCATGCGGCCGGCGCCGACTCCGTGGACTACCGTGTTCGTCACCTTGATGACCCGCGCGCCGTCGAGCTGATCGAGGCCACGGCCCGCCACGCGGGCTGGCAGCCAAACCAGCCGGGAAGCCGGGGCCTCCCCGGCGCCGACGGCCTGCTTCACGGGCGCGGCGTGGCCTATGCGCGCTACATCCACAGCCGCTTTCCCGGCTTCGGCGCGGCCTGGGCCGCCTGGGTCATCGACATCGACGTGGACCCCGCCAGCGGCCGCATCGCCGTGCGGCGCCTGGTCGTGGGCCAGGACACGGGAATGATGGTCAACCCCGACGGCGTGCGCCACCAGATCCACGGCAACGTCATCCAGACCCTGAGCCGCAGCCTGATGGAGAAGGTCGCCTTCAACGAGCAAGGCGTGGCCAGCCGCGAATGGGGCAGCTACCCCATCATCGGCTTCCGCGACCTGCCACCCATCGAAGTGGTGCTGATGCCGCGCCAGGACGAGCCCCCCATGGGCGCAGGCGAATCGGCCTCGGTGCCCGGCCCGGCCGCGCTGGCCAATGCGCTGTTCGACGCCACCGGCCGGCGCTTCTACGCCGCGCCCTTCACGCCCGACGTGGTGCGCGCCGCACTGAATGCCGCGCCGAACGCCACGCCAGAGACTGCACAACCCGCCTAGTCTTTCAGCGCCCCCGCATGCCGCAGGCACTGCGCGCGCCAACCGGCGTCGTCCTGCAATTGCAGCGCGGCCTGCAGCGCGCGCGTGGGCGCCACGCCCTGCTGGGCCATGAAGCCTATGGGCGTGACCAGTTCGGGCGAGCGCAGTGGCCGGGCCACCAGGCCCGGCATGTGGCGCACCGTGGCCACCATGGCGCCGGGCAGCACGGTGGTCATGCCATCCGTTCCTTGCGCCACGGCCATTACCAGGGTCAGCACGGAGTTGGTTTCCATGGCGGGCTGCACGGAAATGTCCACGGCGGCGAAGGCCTCGTCGATCACCGTGCGGTTGTGCATGTCGGGGGTGAGCAGGCACAGCGGCATGCCGGCCACTTCGCGCCAGGCGATGTCGGCGCCAAAGGCAAAGGGCCGGCCCTCGCCCTGCCCATCGCAGCACTCGCGGCACAGCAGGTAGTAGTGCTCCTCGTACTGGGGCCAGGACTGCAGGCGCGGGCCGCGCGGCGGCATGCGCGCGCTGTAGCCCAGGGCCAGGTCCAGGGACAGGTCTTCGAGCCCGCTCTCGATCTCGGCCGAGCTCATGGACAGCACCACGGGCGTGATGCCCGGATGGTGCTCGCGCAGCAGGGCCGCAAAGCGCGTGAGCATGGGCATGGCCGTGGGCACGGCCGCCATGCGCAGCTGCCCGCGCAGCGCGCCGGCGGCGGCGCTCAGTTCCTGGCGCAGGCCTTCCTCGGCCCGCAGCATGGCCAGGGCCGTGGCCAGCACCTGATCGCCCTCGGGCGTGAAGCCCGCGAAGGAGCGGCCCCGGCGCACGATGACCGTGCCGAACTCCTCCTCCAGCGCGCGCAACGCATTGGACAGCGCCGGCTGGGTGATGTGGCATGCCAGCGCCGCGCGGCCGAAATGGCGGTGCTCGTTGAGCGCCGCCAGATACCGCATCGAGGTCAGCAGGTTCATGCCGGCGGCGCCAGAAGGGTCAGGTTCCCTGGCTGACGGTGATCGTCGGGAACTTGCTCGTGAAATCGCGTGCCTTGAGCGCCACCTTCACGGCCAGGTCGCGCGCCACCTTCTTGTAGATCTGCGCGGCTTCGCTATCGGGCTCGGCCACCACGGTGGGCTTGCCGCTGTCGGCCTGCAGGCGGATCTGCAGCGAAAGGGGCAGTGCGCCCAGGTAGTCGATGCCGTACTCGGCCGCCATCTGCTTGCCGCCCTCGGCGCCGAAGATGTGCTCCACATGGCCGCAGTTGGTGCAGACGTGGGCCGCCATGTTCTCCACCAGGCCCAGGATGGGCACGCCCACCTTCTCGAACATCTTCACGCCCTTCTTGGCGTCGATCAGCGCGATGTCCTGGGGCGTGGTGACGACCACGGCGCCCGTCATGGGCACGCGCTGGGCCAGCGTCAGCTGGATGTCGCCGGTGCCGGGCGGCATGTCCACCAGCAGGTAGTCCAGATCCTTCCAGTTGGTCTGGCGCAGCATCTGCTCCAGCGCCTGCGTGGCCATGGGGCCGCGCCAGATCATGGCCTGGTCGTTGTTGACCAGGAAGCCGATGGACATGACCTGCACGCCGTGGCTTTCCATGGGCTCCATGGTCTTGCCGTCGGGGCTTTCGGGGCGGCCCGAGATGCCCATCATCATGGGCTGGCTGGGGCCGTAGATGTCGGCGTCCAGGATGCCCACGCGCGCGCCCTCGGCGGCCAGCGCCAGCGCCAGGTTGGCCGTGGTCGTGCTCTTGCCCACGCCGCCCTTGCCGGACGAGATGGCGATGATGTTCTTGACGCCCGGCAGCAACTGCACGCCGCGCTGCACCGCATGCGCGGCGACCTTGGACGTGATGTTGACCGAGACATTGCCCACGCCCTCGACGGTCTTGGCCGCCGCGACGAACTGGCCGCGCAGCGCCGGCACCAGGCTTTGCGCCGGATAGCCCATCTCCACGTCGAAGGCCACGTCGGCCCCAGTGACCTGCAGGTTGCGCAGGGCGCGGGTGCTCACATAGTCCTTGCCGGTGTGGGGGTCGAGCACGCTGGAGAGCGCGGCCAAGAGCGCTTGTTCTGTGACTGCCATTGCTTTGATTACTCCTAGAGCCGGATAGTCTATCCAAGGCACCATCCCCTCGCTCACGCGAGACAATGCGGGCCTTGCTGCCTTTGCGGCCCCTGTTCCCGCCTTTTTCCGCGAAAGATCCGCCCCGTGAAATTCAAGATGGCCCACAACTCCCTGTTCGCGATCCTGCTGCGCTCGCGCTGGTGGATCAGCATCGCGCTGGCCGCGCTGGTGACCCTGGTGTCCACGGCGCTGCTGCCCAAGGACATCGCGCCGTTCGCCGCCATCACCGCCCTGCCCTTCTTCGGCATAGGCTGCGTTGCCGCCTGGCGCCAGCTGCGCGCGCCCAGCCCCGCCAAGGTGGAGCAGGCCCTGGAGATCGCCGCCCAGCAAAGCTGGCGCGAGTTCGCCGATCGGCTCGATCGCGCCTGGCAGGCCGAGGGCTACACCGTGACCCGCCTGTCCGACAAGGACGGCGCCGACTTCGTGCTGGAACGCGAAGGCCGCACCACCGTGGCCAGCGCCAAGCGCTGGAAGGCCGGCGTGCACGGCATGGAGCCGCTGCGCGCCCTGCTGGCCGCAGGCCAGGCGCGCGATGCGGCCACGGTCTGCTACCTGTCGCTGCAGCCGCCGGCCGAGAATGCAGCCGCCTGGGCCAAGCAGCAGGGCATCGCCCTGATCTCCGGCAAGGACCTGGGCTCCCTGCTGGCCAAGGCCTGATCCCTTCGGGGTCATCCCCTGATCTGATGACGGCCGGCGCGCGGCACACTCCAGGCATGCCCGATGCCGCGCCCTCACCCGACTCCAGCCTCCCTCCCCCCAGCACCGGACTGCTGCTCAGCGGCGGGGGCGCCCGCGCCGCCTACCAGGCCGGCGTGCTGGAGGCCATTGCCGAAATACGCCGCGCCTGCGGCCAGCAGCATGGCCCCAATCCCTTCCCCATCCTGGTCGGCACCTCGGCCGGCGCCATCAACGCCGCGGCCCTGGCCTGCGGCAGCGACCATTTCGACCGGGCCGTGCGCCGCATGTCGCGCATCTGGCGCAACCTGCGGCCCGAGGACATCTACCTGTCCGACTCGCTGAGCGTGCTGCGCAGCGGCGCGCGCTGGCTGACCCTGCTGTCGCTGGGCTGGGCCCTGGCGCGCTGGGGCCGCATGCGCCCGCGTTCGCTGCTGGACAACCAGCCGCTGGGCCGGCTGCTGTCGCGCGGCCTGGTTCCGCTGGAACGCCTGCCGCAATTGATCGCGGACGGCCACCTGCGCGCGCTGGCGGTGTCCGCCTCCAGCTACACCACCAGCGAGCACGTGACCTTCTGCCAGGCGCAGGACCAGCTCCAGCCCTGGGTGCGCAACCAGCGCAAGGCCGCGGCCGCCCAGATCACGCACGCGCACCTGCTGGCCTCCTCGGCCATCCCCTTCATCTTTCCGGCCACGCCGCTGCCGCTGGACGGCGCCACCGAGTACTTCGGCGACGGCTCCATGCGCCAGACCGCGCCGCTGGCGCCCGCCATCCACCTGGGCGCCGAGCGCATCCTCGTCGTGGGCGCGGGCCGGCGCACCGAGCCGCCGGCCAGGCCGCCGCCAGAAGGCGCAAGCTACCCGTCGCTGGCCCACATCGCGGGCCACACGCTGTCCAGCATCTTCCTCGACGCCCTGTCCCTGGACGTGGAGCGCGCCGAGCGCATCAACCAGACGCTGGCCCTGATCCCGCCCGCCGACCGCGAACGCAGCCGGCTGCGCCCGCTGCAGTTGCTGGTCATCTCGCCGTCCGAACGCATAGACGCCATCGCCGCGCGCCATGTGGGCCAGCTGCCGCTGCCCATGCGCACCCTGCTGGGCGCCCTGGGCGTGCGCCAGGACGCCAGCGACCCGCGCGGCGCCGCCCTGGCCAGCTACCTGCTGTTCGAGCGCAGCTTCACCCGCGAACTCATGGCCCTGGGCCGGCGCGACGCGCTGGCGCGGCGCAGCGATATCGAGCAGTTCCTGGGCTGGCAGCGCCCGCTGGTCGCCAGCTGACGCCTGCAGCCAACAGGCCTGGCGCAGCGAAGGCCCTCAACAACTCCCCGTATGTCCGCCTGCACGGAAAAAGCCATCGCCGCCCCACAACCGCCCAGCCCTTCTAGAATGTCAGGTTCCCCCGAGAAAGCCGCCATCCATGACCGCACGCAAACTCTTCGTCACCACCGCCCTGCCGTACGCCAACGGCAACTTCCACATCGGCCACATCATGGAATACATCCAGGCCGACACCTGGGTGCGTGCGCAGCGAATGCAGGGCAACGCGGTCAACTTCGTGGGTGCCGATGACGCCCACGGCGCGCCCATCATGATTGCGGCCGAGAAGGCCGGCAAGACGCCCCAGCAGTTCGTGGCCGACATCGCCGCAGGCCGCAAGCAGTACCTGGACGGCTTCCACATCGCCTTCGACAACTGGCACAACACCGACGCGCCCGAGAACCACGCGCTGGCCCAGCAGATCTACAGGGACCTGAAGGCTGCCGGCTTCATCGAGACGCGCACCATCGAGCAGTTCTTCGACCCCGAGAAGAACATGTTCCTGCCCGACCGCTTCATCAAGGGCGAATGCCCGCGCTGCCACGCCAAGGACCAGTACGGCGACAACTGCGAGGTCTGCAGCGCCGTCTACGCGCCCACCGACCTGATCAACCCCTACTCGGCGCTGTCCGGCGCCAAGCCTGTGCTCAAGAGCTCGGAGCATTTCTTCTTCAAGCTGTCGGACCCGCGCTGCGTGGAATTCCTGACCGAGTGGACCCAGGACGGCCAGCACGTGCAGCCCGAGGTGGCCAACAAGATCAAGGAATGGTTCAGCGTGCGCACCAACCCGGACGGCACGACCAGCGAGGGCCTGGGCGACTGGGACATCTCGCGCGACGCGCCCTACTTCGGCATCGAGATCCCCGATGCGCCGGGCAAGTACTTCTACGTCTGGCTGGACGCGCCCGTGGGCTACCTGGCCTCGCTCAAGAACCTGCTGGACCGCCGTGGCGAGGACTACGAGGCCTACATGGCCGACCCCGCGCTGGAGCAGTACCACTTCATCGGCAAGGACATCATCACCTTCCACACGCTGTTCTGGCCCGCCATGCTCAAGTTCAGCGGCCGCAAGACGCCCACCAAGATCTGCGTGCACGGCTTCATGACCGTGAACAACGGCGAGAAGATGAGCAAGAGCCGCGGCACCGGCCTGGACCCGCTCAAGTACCTGGGCCTGCAGATGAACCCCGAGTGGCTGCGCTACTACCTGGGCGCCAAGCTCAACGGCAAGAATGAAGACATCGACTTCAACCCCGATGACTTCATGGCCCGCGTCAACTCCGACCTGATCGGCAAGTACGTGAACATCGCCTCGCGCGCGGCCGGCTTCATCGCCAAGCGCTTCGACGGCAAGCTGGGCACGGTCAGCGAAGATGGCCAGGCCCTGCTGGCCCAGCTGCGTGGCCAGAGCGAGGCCGTCGTCCAGGCCTTCGAGAACCGCGACACGGCCCGCGCCGTGCGCGAGATCATGCAGCTGTGCGACCGCGTCAACGAATACGTGGATGCCAACAAGCCCTGGGAGCTGGCCAAGCAGGAAGGCATGGACGCCCGCCTGCAGGACGTGTGCACCACCTGCATCGAGGCCTTCCGCCTGCTGACCATCTACCTGAAGCCCATCCTGCCGGCCGTGGCCGAACAGGTGGAAGGCTTCCTGAACGTGGCGCCGCTGCAGTTCGCCGACGCACAGAGCCTGCTGGGCGCCGGCCATGCCATCGGCCTGTACAAGCACCTGATGCAGCGCGTGGACGTCAAGCAGCTGGAGGCCCTGTTCGAAGCCCCCGAGCCCGTGGTCGAGAAGGTCCTGCCCGGTGGCGAGGAAATTGCCGAAACCATCAGCATCGACGACTTCGCCAAGGTGGACCTGCGCATCGCCAAGATCGTGGAATGCAAGCCCGTGGAAGGCTCGACCAAGCTGCTGCAGCTCACGCTGGACGTGGGCGAAGGCAAGACACGCAACGTGTTCTCCGGCATCTCCAGCATGTACCAGCCCGAGCAGCTGCAGGGCAAGCTCACCGTGATGGTGGCCAACCTGGCGCCGCGCAAGATGAAGTTCGGCATCTCCGAAGGCATGGTGCTGGCCGCCAGCCATGCCGATGAGAAGGCCAACCCCGGCATCTACGTGCTGGAGCCTTTCCCAGGCGCCACACCCGGCATGCGCATCCACTGAAGCAAGGCATCCATGTCCCGCAAGCCCTCACGGTCCCCGGCCCTGGGGGCTTTTCTTTGCCTGTGCGCCGCGGCCCTGCTGTCCGGCTGCACCGTGGTGGCCGTGACCGCCACGGCGGTCAGCGTCACGGCCTCGGCCGTGGGGCTGGCCGCGGATGCGGCCGTGGGCACGGCAAAAATCGTCGGCAAGGGAGTGGGCAAGGCCGTCGATGCGATGAGCGATGACGGGGCAACCGCAGACAACAGCGGCATCACGGTCCGCTACCGCACGCCCGATGGGCAGCCCCTGACGCCCTGAGGCTACTGCCCGGCGTAGCGCCCGGGCCGGTGGCTCACGGCCAGGAACACGCCCATGATCACGGCCGCCAGCACCGACCAGGCCACGCGCTCGAAGGGCACCACCCACAGCGCCAGCAGCACCACGCAGCAGTCGATGGCCATCTGCACTTTGCCGGCGCGGATGCCGTAGCGGTCCTGCAGGTAGAGCGAGGCGATGGTGGCGCCGCCCAGGCTGGAGCGGTGGCGCGCCAGGAACAGCAGGCCCGAGCCCATGAGCAGGCCGCCCGCAATCGCGGCAAAGGCCGGGTGCAGGTAGTCGATGTGGATGAGGCGCGGCCCCATTTCGGTGATCAGCGACAGCGCGCCCACGCAGATGAAGGTCTTGACCGTGAAGGTGCGGCCCACGCGCGTCCAGGCAAACCAGTAGAACGGGATGTTGATCGCGAAGAAGATGAGGCCGAACGGCCAGCCCGTGGCGTAGTGCAGCACGAAGGCCAGGCCCGCCGTGCTGCCCGTCAAAAGCCCCGCCTGGGCGAACATCATCATGGCGATGCCCACGAACAGGGTTCCGGTGAAGAGGGCCTGGACATCCTCGAAGAGGCCATGGCGCAGCGAAGCGGTGGCCGAAACAGGCGCAGCGGGCGCGGCAGCGGGTAGGGAGGGCGTGGACATTGTCGGGGTGATGACAGATCTATCGTCGCAAAGGCCCCGGTTCGGGGCCTTCACCGTACCCATGGGGTGTCATAGGTACAAACCCGGATTCTAGAGACTGTTGCCCCGGCGCGCTGTGGCGTGCAGGGTACAGCGCGCCGCAGGGGCTTGCAGGAGCTTGCAAGGGCCTGTTGTCAGGCTCCGCCGTGCAGTTTCTCGCGGCCGGCGCTGCGCAGCACGCGGCCGTCGGGGCCGAAGGTGACGGTGAACTCCATGTCGCGCGTGGGGGGATCGATGTAGTTCCAGTCCCAGTCGGTTTCCTGCTTGAGCTGGTAGGTGGTGACCTTGGCAGGCTTGCCCAGCATGCGGCGCACCTGCTCCTCGTCCATGCCGGGGCGGATTTTCTCGAAGTTGTGCGGCGCCAGCACCTGGCGCAGCGCGCTCATGCGGCCATCGGTGCCGATGGTGATCATGTAGTTGCGGCTGCCGGCGGGCTGGCGGTTGTACTCGAAGGTGCGCGAGCCGTCGGGCTCGGTCCAGATGCGTTCGGGCTCGCCAAAGCGGGCGCGGACGTCGGCCTCGGTGGACAGGCCTTCTTCGAGTTCCTTGATGTTTTGGGGATCGCAGCCGGGCAGCCCAAGCATGCCCATCACGGCCACGGCAACGCCCAGAAGACGGGAGACTAGGTTCATCGGCGGTGTCCCGGTAAAATCACGCGATTCAGGAGGTTATCAGACTATGTCATTCTTTCGCCGCCCCGATTACCGTTCCGACGCCACGAACTTCATCAACGAGCTGAAGAAGCAAAAGCCCGAGCTGCCCAGCCAGCAGCTGGCCGGCCGCTCGCTGCTGTGGGACAAGGACGTGAACCACGAAGTCTGGGAAGACCTGCGCGCCGGCCGCGTGGACCAGAAGCCCTACGTCTACCAGACGAACTCCTGATTTCGGCTGCAATGACACATCAGCCTGTTTCGCTGTGGCACCGTGCGCATGCAGCTGATGCCTGCGCAGCAAGGCATGGCCGAGGCTGAGTCCGCACTGGCGCCTGCGGGCGCCGGCGCCGCATCCCCCGCTCCTGGCGACGATTCACCGGTCGTGATCGACCAGGTGGCTTTGGCGCGCCTGTACGGCGAGCCGCTGTTCGCCCTGCCGCAGGACCTGTACATCCCACCCGATGCGCTGGAGGTCTTCCTCGAAGCCTTCGAAGGGCCGCTGGACCTGTTGCTGTACCTGATCCGCAAGCAGAACTTCAACATCCTCGACATTCCCATGCTGGACGTGACGCGCCAGTACATGCGCTATGTCGACGAAATCCGCAGCCGCAACCTCGAGCTGGCGGCCGAGTACCTGCTGATGGCGGCCATGCTCATCGAGATCAAGTCGCGCATGCTGCTGCCGCCCAAGAAGCAGGACGATGGCGAGGAAGCCGAGGACCCGCGCGCCGAACTGGTGCGCCGCCTGCTGGAGTACGAGCAGATCAAGCTCGCTGCCCAACAGCTGGGCCAGGTGCCGCACTACGGGCGCGACTTCCTCCGGGCCCAGGTCCATATCGAGCAGAACCTGCAGCCGCGTTTCCCCGATGTGGACGTGGCCGAGCTGCAATCGGCCTGGCGCGACATTCTCAAGCGTGCCAAGCTTGTGCAAAGCCACAAGATCACGCGCGAGGAACTCTCGGTGCGCGAGTACATGAGCCAGGTGCTCAAGGCCCTGCAGGGCCGGCGCTTCGTCGAGTTCGAGACCCTGTTCCAGCCAGAGAAGGGATCGACCGTGCTGGTCGTGACCTTCATCGCCCTGCTGGAGCTGGCCAAGGAAACGCTGATCGAGATCACCCAGGCCGAAGCCTTTGCGCCCATCTACGTGCGCCTGGCCTATACGCCCGTCTAGCGGGCACGGACACAGGCACGCGCACACCGACAGGCCGGCACCACCGGCCTCCATGCACCATGACTTACAGCGTCAAAGAAATCTTCTACACCCTGCAGGGCGAGGGCGGCCAGGCCGGCACGCCGGCCGTGTTCTGCCGCTTTGCAGGCTGCAACCTCTGGACCGGCCGCGAGCAGGACCGCGCCAGCGCCATCTGCCAGTTCTGCGACACCGACTTCGTGGGCACCGACGGCACGCTGGGCGGCAAGTTCGCCACGGCCGACGCCCTGGCAGAACGCATCCTGTCCCAGTGGCCGGCCGGCGACAGCCGGCACCGCATGGTGGTGCTGACCGGGGGGGAGCCCCTGCTGCAGGTGGACGAGCCCCTGATCGCGGCCCTGCATGCGCGCGGCTTTCGCATTTCCGTGGAAAGCAATGGCACCGTGGCAGCGCCCGAGGGCATCGACTGGCTGTGCATCAGCCCCAAGGCGGGCGCCGACTGGGTGCAGCGCAGCGGCCAGGAGCTCAAGCTGGTCTGGCCGCAGCCCGGCTTCGATCTGCAGGCCATCGAGGCCGACACCCGTTTCGACCACTATTTCCTGCAGCCCATGGACAACGTCCTGCAGGCCGACAACACGGCCGCCTGCATAGCGCAATGCCTGCAGCACCCGGCCTGGCGCCTGAGCCTGCAGACCCACAAGCTCACCGGCATCCGCTGATTTTTGCCATGCAGTTCACCGTTCACCAGCGCTTTTTCTTCGACGCCGCCCACACGCTGGAGCGCGCCATCGAGACCGAGAGCAGCCGCCGCATCCACGGCCACACCTACTACGCCGAAGTCAGCGTCACCGGCCCGCGCAACCCGGACAACGGCATGGTGATCGACCTGGGCTACCTGCGCTCGCGCCTGAAGACCCTGGGCGACGCGCTGGACCACCGCTTCCTCGACGAAATCCCCGGCCTGGGCAAGCCCACGCTGGAAAACCTGTGCCTGTTCATTGCCGATTCCCTGGCCGACCTGCAGCCCGCTCCCAGCCGCATCCGCGTATGGCGCGACAGCATCGGCGATGGCTGCGTGCTGGATCTGGGCTGACCTCAAGCCAGGCCTGCCAGAGAGCCGCCCCCCGAAGAGCAACTCCACGGCCATCATGGGTTTGGCGGTTCGCAGATAGACTTGGTGGCTTTTTTTGCCAGTCCCCGCCACCGTCAAGATCGCGCCCAAGCGCCCCCTCGAGAGACAAAACATGTTCCGCACCCTGCTCAAATCCAAGATCCACCGCGTCAAGACCACGCAATGCGAGCTGCACTATGAAGGCTCCTGCGCGATCGACGAGGACCTGCTGGACGCTGCCAACATCGTCGAGAACGAGCAGGTGCACATCTGGAACATCGACAACGGCGAGCGCTTCGTCACCTATGCCATCAAGGGCCAGCGCGGCAGCGGCATGATCTCGGTCAACGGCTCGGCCGCGCGCCGTGCTGCCGTGGGTGATCTGCTGATCATTGCGTCCTTTGCCCAGGTGCATGAGACCGACGTGGCCGAGCACCGGCCCCAGCTGGTTTTCGTGGACGATGCCAACCGCCAGGTCGAGCTGCGCCACCACGTGCCCACGCAGCAGCTGTGAGCTGCGCTGCGGTGTGACAATCGCGCGATGACTCAATCGCTTGCCGCCCGCAGCCTTGCGGCTGTGTGGCACCCCTGCACCCAGATGAAGCGGCACGAGGCCGCGCCCCCCATCGCCATCGCGCGTGCCCAAGGCCCCTGGCTCCACGACACCGAAGGACGCCGCTACCTGGATGGCGTCAGCTCCTGGTGGGTCAACCTCTTCGGCCACAGCCATCCGCACATCCAGGCCGCGCTCACCGACCAGCTCGCCCGGCTGGACCATGTGATGCTGGCCGGCTTCACGCACGCGCCCGTGGTGGAGCTGTCCGAACGACTGGCCACGCTCACCGGCCTGGGCCATGCCTTCTACGGCAGCGACGGCGCATCGGCCACCGAGATCGCCCTCAAGATGAGCGCGCACTACTGGCGCAACCTGGGCCGCCCCGCCAAGAGCCGCTTTGCCGGCTTGGCCGGCGGCTACCACGGCGAAACCGTGGGCGCGCTGGCCGTGACCGATATTCCCATCTTCCGCGAAGCCTATGCCCCCCTGGTGCGCCTGGCCGACACCGTGCCCAGCCCCGATGCACGCGGCGCGCAAGGCGGCGAAAGCCCGGTCGATGTGGCACGGCGCGCCGCCGAAGGCCTGCGCCAGTGGCTGGAGCAGCACCACGAGACCACGGCCGCACTCATCGTCGAGCCGCTGGTGCAGTGCGCGGCCGGCATGGCCATGCACGACCCCGAATACCTGCGCCTGGCGCGCGCCCTGTGCGACCGCTACGAGGTGCACCTGGTGGTGGACGAGATCGCCGTGGGCTTCGGCCGCACGGGCAGCATGTTCGCCCACCAGCAGGCCGGCATCCGGCCGGATTTCATCTGCCTGTCCAAGGGCCTGACGGGCGGCACGCTGGCCCTGTCGGCCGTGCTGACCACCGAGGCCGTCTACGCCGCCTTCTACGACGATTCCGTGGCGCGCGGCTTCCTGCACTCGCACTCGTACACCGGCAACCCGCTGGCCTGCCGTGCGGCCCTGGCCACGCTGGAGCTGTTCGAGCAGACCGATGCCATCAACGCCAACCTCGCGCTGGCGCAAACGCTGGACGGCGCCTTCGCCCCTTTGAACCAGCACGCCCGCGTGCGCCACGCACGGCGCCAGGGAATGATCTGGGCCTGGGATGTGCAGACCTCGCTGCCCGACTTCTCGCGTCGCTACAGCGCAGCCGCGCTGGAGCGCGGGCTGCTGCTGCGCCCTATCAGCAACACCCTCTACGCCATGCCTCCCTATTTGCTGGACGAAGAAGCCGTGCAGCACCTGGCCGCCAGCGCGCTGGCGGCCCTTGAAGACACCCTGGCCCAGGAGAACCATTCGTGAACGCCCACCGCACCATTGGCTGCTTTGTCACCGGCACCGACACGGGCGTGGGCAAGACCCTGGCCTCCTGCGGGCTGCTGCATGCGCTGGCCCGCCACCATGCCCGCGTGGTGGGCATGAAGGCCGTGGCCGCAGGCGCCGAGCCCGACGGCCACGGCGGCTGGGCCAACGAGGACACGCTGGCGCTGCGCGCCGCCTCCACCCTGGCCGTGCCGCCCGAACTCGACAACCCCGTGCTGCTGCCCGATCCCATGTCGCCGCACATCGCCGCGCAGCGCGCGGGCCGCTCCATAGAGATCGCACACATCGTGGACAGCTACCGGCGCCTGGCCGAACAGGCCGACGCCGTGGTGGTGGAAGGCGCGGGCGGCTTTCTTGTGCCGCTGTCCGACCAGCTCTCGGGCGCCGACCTGGCCTGCGCGCTGGACCTGCCCGTGGTCATGGTCGTGGGCCTGCGGCTGGGCTGCCTGAACCACGCCGCCCTCACGGCCGAGGCCATCCGCGCGCGCGGACTGCGCCTGGCCGGCTGGATTGCCAGCCGCGTGGACCCCGCCATGCTGGTGCCCGAGGAAAACATGGCCTGGCTGCGCCAGCACCTGGACCGGCAACTGCAGGCGCCGCTGCTGGCCGACATCCCCTTCCAGCAGCACCCCGACCCGCGCGCCACCACCTACACCCTGCCGGAGCAATGGCAATGAGCGGCTCCTGGCTGGACGACATCCCCGCGCGCATCGCCGAGCTCGACGCGGCCCACCTGCGCCGCCGCCGCCGCGCCACGGCGCCGCTGCAGGGCGCTGCCAGCGGCGCCCACATGGAGGTGGACGGCCACCCCATGCTGGCCTTTTGCAGCAACGACTACCTGGGCCTGGCCGGCCACCCCACCCTGGTGCGCGCCGCCTGCGCGGGCGCCCAGGCCTTTGGCGTGGGCTCGGGCGGCTCGCCCCTGGTCAGCGGCCACAGCACGGCCAACGCCGCGCTGGAGGAACAGCTGGCGCACTTCGTGCAACTGCCGCGTGCGCTCTACTTCTATGCGGGCTACGCCACCAATGCCGGCATCGTGCCGGCCCTGGTGGGCGCGGGCGATGCCCTGTTCTCCGATGCGCTCAACCACGCCTGCCTGATCGACGGCGCACGCCTGTCGCGCGCCCAGGTCCACCGCTATGCCCATGCCGACCTGGGCGACCTGGCCGCGCAACTGGCCGCCAGCACGGCCCGGCGCAAGCTGGTCATCAGCGATGCCGTGTTCAGCATGGATGGCAACGTGGCCGACATCCGCGGCCTGCTGGCGCTGTGCGAGCAGTACGACGCGCTGCTGCTGCTCGACGACGCGCATGGCTTCGGCGTGCTCGGCCCACAAGGCCGGGGCAGCCTGGCCGAGGCGGGACTGACGGGCGCAAACACCTCGCCGCGCGTGCTCTACATGGCCACGCTGGGCAAGGCCGCTGGCGTGGCCGGCGCCTTTGTCGCGGGCAGCGACATGCTGGTCGAGTGGCTGCTGCAAAAGACGCGCAGCTACATCTTCGCCACGGCCGCGCCGCCCATGCTGGCCAGCGCGCTGCAGGCCAGCGTGGCCCTGATCGAGGCCGAGGACGAGCGCCGCGAGTCCCTGGCCGAACGCATTGCCGAGCTGCGCGCCGGCCTCACGCCGCTGCTGGCGCGCACGGGCTGGCAGTTGCTGCCTTCGCGCACCGCCGTGCAGGCCCTGGTCATAGGCTCCAACGCCACGGCCCTGGCCGTGATGGAAGGCCTGCGCGAGCGCGGCCTGTGGGTGCCCGCCATCCGCCCGCCCACCGTGCCCGAAGGCACGGCGCGGCTGCGCATCGCGCTGTCGGCCTCCCACACGCGCATCGACGTGCAGCTGCTGCTGACGGCGCTGGACGAGGTCTCGCGCCTGGCCCCACCCCTGCCCTGAATCCCTCTTCACCACCGGAACGGAGACATCCATGCCCCATCTCTACGTCGAATACACCGACAACCTCGCCGGCCTGCCCGGCCAGCAACTGCTGACCGAACTCAACGCCTTCGTCTGCGGCCACCCCAGCATCCTGGACGAGGCCGACGTCAAGGCCCGCCTGCTGCCGGTCAGCCAGTTCGAGATCGGCTCGGCACCGGCCAATCGCGGCTTCGTCCACGTGCAGCTGCGCCTGCTGGCGGGCCGTACCGACACGGCCAAGAAGGAACTGTCCGAAGGCATTGCCGCGGTGCTGCGCCGCCTCACGCCCCAGCCGGCCGGCATGATGGTCCAGCTCAGCGTGGAAATCGCCGACATGGACAAGCCCAGCTACTACAAGGGTCGCCTGTAAGGCAGGCGCCAGGCCTTGTCCGCCGTGAGCACCCGCGCACGCTGCGCACAATGCCTGCGCCCTGAGCGCACCTGCCTGTGCCCCCTGGTGCAGCCGGTGCCGCATGCGGTGCAGTTGCTGGTGCTCCAGCATCCCGAGGAAGAACTGCAGGCCAAGGGCACGGGCCGGCTGCTGCACCTGTGCCTGCCCGCCAGCCGCCTGGCGGTGGGCGAGGCCTTCGAGCCAGCGCAGTTGCAGGCACTGCTGCACGCGCCCTGGCAGGCGGGCGACGTCCCGCGACAGGCCGTACTGCTCTATCCGGAAACGCCGCACGGCGACCAGCTGGGCCTGGCCAGGCAAGCGCCCTGGCCGCAGCCCGCGCCATGCCCCGAGGCCCTGCGCCTGGTGGTGCTGGACGCCACCTGGCGCAAGAGCCGCAAGATGCTCTACCTCAACCCCGGCCTGCAGGGCCTGCCGCGCCTGGCACTGCAGGGCGACCTTCCCGCGTCGCGCTACGGCGCGCTGCGCAAGGCCCATGCGCCGGGCCAGCTGTCCACGCTGGAGGCAGCATCCTGCGCGCTGCAACGGCTGGCGCCTGCCGGCCCGTCGCTGCAGCCGCTGCGCGATGCGTTCGAGGGGCTGCTGTCCCTGCATGCCCGGCACAGGCCCGAATGAAAAAACGCCTCGGGGAGCGAGGCGTTTTTCATGGCGGCCGGCCGTGCTTCAGTTTTCCGGCGTGATCCTGGCAAACTTGACCAGTTCGGCGTACTTGCCCATGTCGGTACGGATGATCTGGCCCAGGTTTTCGTCGCCCGTGGGGGCAATGATGCCCGCGCCTTCCAGGCGCGCGCGCATCGCCGGATCGGCCAGGCCCGCCTTCAAGGCCTTCTGCAGGCTGGCCACCACATCGGCAGGCAGGTCCTTGGGACCCGCCAGCCCGAACCAGCCGCTCAGCGCGTAGCCCTTGAGCGCTGCGTTCTCGCCCAGTGCGGGCACGTCCTTCATCATGGCGATGCGGTGGGCCGTGGTCACGCCCAGGGCCTTGATCTTGCCGCTCTGGATGAACGGAGCCGCCACCGAGGGAGAGACGATGGCGAAGTCCAGGTTGCCGCCCGCCAGGTCGCTGGTCATCGCGGCCGAGCCCTTGTAGGGCACATGGACGATGTCCACCCCGGCCATCTTCTTGATCAGCTCGCCCGAGAAATGCGGCGTGGACCCGATGCCCGGGCTGCCGTAGCTGTACTTGCCGGGATGGGCCTTGGCCAGGGCGATGAACTCGTCGAGGGTCCTGGCCGGCATCTTGGTGCCGGCCACCCACAGGTTGGGCAGCACGCCGGTCAGCGCGATGCCGGTCAGGTCCGTGGCCGGGTCGTACTTCTGCGCGGCGTTGACGAACTTCGTGCCCGCCAATTCGTTGCTGGAGCCTGCGAGCAGGGTATAGCCGTCGGCCTTGGCACCGACCACGCGCTGCGCGGCCACCACGCCGGCGGCACCGGGCACGTTGTCGACCACGACGGTCGCATTGAGGTGCTTGGCCAGGATGTCACCCACCACGCGCCCCACCAGGTCGACCGAGCCGCCTGCCGCGTAGCCGACGACGACGCGAATGGGCTTGTTGGGATAGGTGGTCTGGGCGCACAGCGGGCCCGCCGCCAGGACAGCCGCGGCGCTGATCAGCGCGCGGCGGGAAATATGGAATTCATGCATGGATCGATCTCAGGGGAGGCAGGCATCAGCCAACAATAAAAATGATATTGCTCAACAATATTCACCGATTGTCTGACATTGCCTTGTGGAATCCATCCCTGAAAACCATGAGTTCCGCCCGTGGCCCTGGCCTGCAATTCAGCGCAGGACCGCCGGCAGCCAGCCGCGCAGGCTGTTGACGAAGGCCCAGCCCTGCACGCGTGGCAGGTCGTCCAGCCGCACCGGGTGCTCCACCACGCGGCCCTCGTCCAGCGCCACCGCGCGGCCCACGCCGGGCAGCAGGCCGCTGGACAGCGGCGGGGTCACCCAGCGGCCCGCCAGCAGCACGGCGATGTTGCCGCGCGTGCCCTCGGTGATCTCGCCGTCCTCGTTGTGGAGCACGGTGTCGAACACCGAGGCATCGGTGGGCTGCAGGCTGTCGTAGTGCGCGCGGCGCGAGGTCTTGAAACGCACCCAGTCGCCACGCGCCACCGCATTGGCGATGGGCCGGTCGGCCAGCGCCAGCCGAACAGGCGTGGCCGAAGGCGGCAGCGGCGCCGCCTGGGTCTGTATCCGCCCCGTGGCATCCAGCGCCAGGCGCACGCGCCAGTGGCCGCTGGCGTGCGCCTGGCGCAGTTGCTGCAATGCCTGCTCCAGCACGGCATCCGTGCAGGGCCGGCCGAAATGCCGCGCCGCGTCCTGCATGCGCGTCACATGGCGCTGCAGGTGGATGAAACCGCCATCCCGCAGGGCCAGGGTTTCCAGAATGTCGAAATCGAAGTCCGTATCCGCCATGGCTGCACGCCCTTTCACACCTTGTCCAGAAAAGCCCTCTTGTGGCGCCATTCCTGCCATTCGGCAGGCGCCTCGGCGCCCGAGGTGATGCCGCTGCCGATGCCGCAGCGCAGTTCCGTGCCACGCGCCACCACCGTGCGTATGGGCACATTGAAGGTGGCGTGCACGCGCCCCGCGGTGGTGCCGGGCCGCACCACGCCCACGGCCCCGCAGTAGACGCCGCGCGGACCCGATTCCAGCTCGTGGATGAGCCGCATGGCCTGGCGCTTGGGCGCGCCCGTGATGGAGCCGCAGGGAAACAGCGCCGCAAACACGTCCGCCAGGCCGGTGCCGGGCCGCGTGCGCGCCTGCACGTCGGACGTCATCTGCCACACGGTGGGCAGGGGTTCGGCATGGAACAGGCGCGGCACCTGGACGCTGAAAGGCTCGGCAATGCGCGAGACATCGTTGCGCAGCAGGTCCACGATCATCACGTTCTCGGCCCGCTCCTTGGGCGAGGACCGCATGGCCTGGACATTCGCCTCGTCCTGTGCAGGCGTGGCGCCACGCGGCGCCGTGCCCTTCATGGGGCGCGTGAGGATGCGCTCGCCATCCCAGTCGAAGAACAGCTCGGGCGAGACGGACAGCACCTGCTCGTCGCCGCTGTCCATGCAGGCCACGTAGCCGCCGGGCTGGGCACGTCGCAGCGCGGCGAACAGCGATGGGATGTCGCCCAGCAGCCGGCCCATGAACTGGGCCGTGTAATTGATCTGATAGCAGTCACCGGCCGCAATCGCCTCGTGGATGCGCGCAATGGCGGCATCGAAATCGGCTCGCTCCAGGCCGGGCTGCCATTGCACCTGAGATTGCACCTGAGATTGCACCTGAGGGCCGGTCTCGACCGCGTCCGCGTCTTCAGGCCAGGGCCGGGGGCCGTCGAAGACGGCAAACCAGGCCAGCGGCTCGCCTGGCGGCGTGGCATGCAGGGCGCCGGCGTAGGCCGCGTCAAACGCCGCCGCCGCCTCGTAGCGCACCCAGCCCAGGCACCACAGGCCGGCCTGGGCAGCCTGCTGCACGGCGTCAAGCACACCGCGCACCTGCTCGGGCGCATGGGCTGCCAGGCTGCGCAGCGGCGGCCCGAAGCCATGGCGCAGCCGGGCGGCCGAGCCGTCATGGGGGTTGGGAAAATCGATCAGAAACTTCACAAAACGGCCGTCAACGCATGCTGTACTTGCATCAGCAGCTTCGCTATCGATAGCAGCCACTGACACGGGGCCGCCCAGTGTAGAGCGAGGGAAACAAAAAAGCGCCCCGAAGGGCGCCAAACCAAGCGTCCCGAAAGGACGCTTTCCACCAACAGGCCCGGCACCATGCCGGACCCATATCCATTCACATCACTTCTGGGTGACGGTGTGCTGGCCTTCCAGGCGGGCCACGGCCTCGCGGTAGGCAGGGCCGCTGCGCAGTTGCTGGTAGCGGGCCAGGCCGCGCTGGTATTCGGCCGAGTTGTAGCCGATTTCGCGGTCAGCCGAGGGCGAGGGCAGGTAGGTCATGCCTGCCTGGTGCCACATCTCGAGGTCGGCCAGCACTTCGGCGCGGCTCAGGCCTGCGGTGGCGGAGGACGAGGGGGAAACGGCTTCTTGGGCCATTGCAGTGCCGGCGAGGCCCAGGGTCAGGGCGGCCAGTGCAGCGGAGAGGGTACGCATGTCAGATCCTTTCAAAAGGCCGCTCGGCATTCATTTCCTCACGGCATGGACGTACTATGCGGCGCTGCAGCATTCTTCGTCTGTGCGTTTTCTCACGTGTTTTGGCATCCGGCCCGGGCGGCCCGCTGCCTTTTCACCCGTGCTCCCCTCGACAGAAGGCCGATTCACGCGTTCTAGAAACAGTGTTTTTCGCGGCTTGAAACAGCCGCGGCAGACAAGGCTCAGCGCGCTTCCTCGAGCAGCACGCGCAGGCCTTCGACATGGCAGATGCGCAGGTTGCGGCCTTCGCGCCGCAGCAGGCCCAGGCGCACCAGGCGCGACATCTCGCGCGCCACTTCCTCGCGGCTGGAGCCCAGCATCAGCGCCAGATCGGTCTGCCGGGGTGCGGGCGCCAGCAGGGCCTGCCCCTGGTCGATGCCCGCGCGCTCGGCACGTTCCAGCAACTGGGTATGCAGGCGGCTGCGCACCGACAGCGTTCCCAGATCCACCATGCGGCGCGCCAGCGCCACGGCCAGGTCGCTGAGCCGGCCGATGAAGGCGCGCAGGACCTGGGGCTCGTTCATGAGCAGGGCTTCCACATCCTCATGGGCCAGCGAGGCAATCAGGCTGGGGACGCCTGCCTCCACCACCAGGGGCATGGCCGTGCAGCCCGCCTGCTGCTGCGGCAGACCGCCGAAGAACACGCCCTGTGCAATCTCGCCCAGCGTGAGCCCGCGCCCGTTGGGGGCATAGCTGCTGACGCGCAAGCCGCCCTGCACGAGCATGTAGAGACGCTGATCGGTGTACGCGCCCTCCAGCGTCTGGTGCTGCGCCAGATGCTGCCAGCGGCATTGCGCCGCCAGTTCGGCCAGGCGCTCGTCGGACAGGCTTTGCAGCACATGGACCTGGCGCAGGCCCTGCCAGGCCACGGCGGGAAGAAGCGGAGATGTCTGTAAGGAACCGGACATGGTGCAACACCGTTGAAGCGCATCCGCAGGGCCTGTGCGGGCCCTGTCGTCCGTCGCGGGAAGTACAGCATAGCGGGATCGCATAGACTCGTCGCGCGCCGGGAATCGCACTGTCCGGCTCCCCGGATGGCCGCACCGCGCAGCACAGAAAAAAGGGAGGGCTTCATGGAATCGAGCATCGAATCGGCACGACCACCCGCGCGCCCGCAGGCCACCGTGGCGGCCTGGGCGCAATCCGTGGAACAGGCGATCGCCAGCCAGCAATGGCATGGGGCCTGGCGTGCACTCATAGACGCCGCCCTGCCGGCCGAAACCGCCGTGCAGCAGAGCCTGCTGACTGCGCTGGACGCCTGGGATGGCCTCGCGGCCGATTCCGGCGCAGAGCCCCGCCACGCGCTGGTGCAGCAGGTTTTCGACGCCCTGCATGCCGCCCATGCCCCGGGCCAGGCGCTGCAGGCCGATTCCGCACCTCCCAGCGCGCACCGTGCATACCGTGCGCACCGCATACTGGGACGGCAACTGGTCAAGCGCTACCGGCGCGGCGGCTTTGCGCTGGGGCCGGTGGATGTGGCCGTGGAGCCCGGCACCATCCTGGGACTGGTGGGCGAGAACGGCAACGGCAAGACCACCTTGCTGCGCCTGCTGGCCGCCGATCTGGCGCCCGACGCAGGGCAGCTGGACTGGGGTGTTCCTGCCGCCAATGCCTACCTGCTGCGCACCCAGCTCGCCTATATCCCCCAGCGCCCGGCCGTCTGGGGCGGGCGCCTGATGGACCATCTGCAATTCGCCGCGCGCAGCCATGGCGCCGTGGGCCCACGCAACATCTGCCTGGTACAGCTGGTCATCGCGCAGCTGGGGCTGCGCGCCTTCCGGGGCCACCAGTGGAAACAGCTGTCCTCGGGCTACAAGATGCGCTTCGAGCTGGCGCGCGCCCTGCTGTGCCGGCCGCGCGTGCTGCTGTTGGACGAGCCCCTGGCCAATCTGGACATCAACGCCCAGCAGACCCTGCTGACCGATCTGCAGTCGCTGGCGCGCTCGCCCTGGCAACCCATGGCCCTGGTGCTGAGTTCACAGCAGCTGTACGAGGTGGAAAAGGTGGCCGACCAGGTGCTGTTCCTGGAGCAAGGCCAGCCGCGCAGCGTTCAGCAGAGCTTTGCCGCCATGCAAGGCTGCGCCATCGAGTTCGAGACCGGCTGGGCCATGGCGCAACTGAAACCCTGGCTGGACCGGCTGCCATCCCATACGCACCAGCTCAGCGGCCAGACCCACATCGTGAGTTTTCACGTGCCCTTCACGGCAGCGCAGTTCCTGGCGCAGGCCGTGCAGGCACAGATGCCCGTGCGCTATTTCCGCGACATCACCGCATCCACCCGCCGCCTGTTCGTGAGGGACTGAGCCATGCCACGTTTTTCCGATATGACGAACCGCTGGGACCAATGGGTGCTGATGCGCTGCCCCCTGCTGTGGCAGTTGCGGCTGCACTGGTATCTGCCGCTGGCGCTGCTGTGGTGCGTGCTGGTGCTGGGCATCTGGATGCAGTGGATGGCCGAACCCGCGCGCTGGATGGGCTCCCTGCCCGGCGTTGCGTCCACGGCACAGCAAACGCCCGAGCAATTGGCACTGGACATCGGCTCCGTCGTGGCCTGGATCGTGGCGATCGGCCTGGCGCTGTGGTGGTTGCTGCGCGTGCGCATCCACAACCGCTGGCGCGAACACGCCCCCGTGGGCCGCTGGGGCCTGTGGTGGGAGTACCTGTGGGGAGCCTTGTTCCTATCGCTGTTGTTCGCGCCTGCGATCGCCTTTTCGCCCATCTATGAAATGCGGATTCAGCGCCAATGGTCGGACACGGATGTCAGTGCACAGACCCAGACTGTCGAGCAAGTCGCAGCCCTGGAGGCGCTTGCCGCGCCACGCCAGGCGGCCATGCTCGTGGAATGGATACGTGTGCTGCGCGAGGAAGAGGTCGATCCGGCGAAGTACCCGGGCATCCAGGCCCTGGTCTGGTTGATGCGCGGAGACCAGGCCGCGATTGCCCAGACACTCGAGCGCTAAGGCCAGCCATTGCAGGCCAGAGGCTATGTGCGCCAGTCTGCCAGCTCCGCGCAGGACCAGGCTGAGCACCTGCTGGCCAGCTACCGCAGCGCGCTGCAATCCCCCCTGGCCCAGGAATGGCGCGCCTACCTGGCAGCGAACCCGCAACCAGAGACTGGCGAGAAGGTATCCAGAGCGCAGAACTCCAACTGCAAACCACCCCTGGGTCGCAGCAGGCCTTTGGATCTGGAGCCGGATCCGCGCAAATGCTTCGGTACCTATCTGGCCCAGAGCAACCGTGAGTGGCTTATGCTGCTGGAGAGGTTCGACAGCCGGTGGAGCCCGCCGCAGCATGTGCAATGGCAGCACCCGCGCTACGGCCTGGCCCTGCCGGCCTACCAGGAAAGCCATCTGCGGCGCGCTGACAGGTCCCGCGACGACGAATGGCCAAGGATGTCCCAGTTGCTGGCGGCAGTCAGCGTTGGCTTCTTCCTCGCCTTGGCCCTGGTGCTGGTGCGCCTGATGCCCGCCATGCAGCTGGTGGCCTGGGGCGCATGCCTGGTCCTGACCTTGCTTGGCAGCGTGCTGGCCGGGATGCTGGGAATCACCAACCTCTATGTGCTGGGGCTGTTTCCCGCCGCGCTGATATCGGTCGCCTGGCTGCGCATCCGTGTGCTCAAGCGCCCCTGGGCCGGCGCGGTGCTGCTGGCCCAGGGCATGTCGCTGGCCCTGATATGGCTCGCCGCCGCCTGGTCTGAGTGGTCCAGACTGCTGTTGCCACGCCCCACCGGCAGCGCAGGCCCTTGGACGGATACCCAGCACTGGCTGGACCTGCTGATGGGCGCGCCTGCCGTGGCAGCCAGCACGGCCATGCTCGTGGCCCTGCTGTCTCCGCTGTGGCGCCGATGGCGTGGCCTGCCCGAAAGGTGACGGAACAGCAAAGGACAGCTCAGGGACAGGTGCCCCCGGCGCGCATCGCATAGACTCGCGGCAATTCCATCCCCCTCCGAGCGCCCCATGACCCAAGCCCCCGTCACCGCCGGCACGCCCTACGGCACCATCCCTCCGGCCTCGCCGCTGCCCCAGCGCCGCCCCGTGAGCCTTCCGCGCCTGGCGCAGATGCGCGAGGCCGGCGAGAAGATCACCATGGTCACCGCCTACGACGCCACCTTCGCGGCCGTGGCCGATGCGGCCGGCGTGGAGTGCATTTTGGTGGGCGATTCGCTGGGCATGGTCTGCCAGGGCCTGCACAGCACCGTGGGCGTGTCGCTGCAGGACATGTGCTACCACACGGCCAGCGTGGCGCGCGGCCTGCACCGCGTGCAGGGCACGGCCTGGCTGATCGCCGACATGCCCTATGGCAGCTACGCCGAAAGCCGCGAGCAGGCCATGCGCAGCGCCTGCGAGCTGATGCAGGCCGGCGCCCACATGGTCAAGCTCGAAGGCGGCGGCTGGACCGCGCCCACCGTGCAATTCCTGGTCGAGCGCGGCGTGCCCGTCTGCGCCCACCTGGGCCTGACGCCGCAGACCGTGCATGCACTGGGCGGCTACCGCGTCCAGGGCAAGAGCGACGAGGGCGCGGCCACGCTGCGCCGCCATGCGCTGGAACTGCAGGATGCAGGCGCCTCCATGCTGGTGCTGGAGATGGTGCCGGCACAGCTGTCGCGCGAACTCACGGCCGAGCTGCCGCACTGCCACACCATCGGCATCGGCGCGGGCAGCGGCACGGCCGGCCAGGTCCTGGTGCTGCACGACATGCTGGGCGTGAACCTGGGCAAGATGGCCCGCTTCGTGCACAACTTCATGGCCGATGCGGGCAGCGTCAAGGGCGCCTTCGAGGCCTATGTGCATGCCGTGAAGAACGGCAGCTTCCCCGACGACAGCAAGCACGCCTGGTAGTCCGGCAGGCTGCACGGTCCGTTTTTCCGCTTCCCGCTTCCCGTTCCCCCGCTTTCCCGCTTCCCCGCTTTCCCATGCAAATCGTCCACTCCATCGCCGACCTGCGCGCCATCCTGGCCAGCAAGGGCCGCCCTGCCTTCGTGCCCACCATGGGCAACCTGCACGATGGCCACCTGTCCCTGGTGCGCGCCGCGCGCCAGCACGGCGACATCGTCGTGGCCAGCATCTTCGTGAACCGCCTGCAGTTCCTGCCGCACGAGGATTTCGACAGCTATCCGCGCACCTGGGCGCAGGACTGCGCCAAGCTGGAGAGCGAAGGCTGCGACCTGCTGTTCGCCCCGCGCGAAGCCGATCTCTACCCCGAGCCGCAGACCTTCAAGATCCAGCCCGACGCGCAGCTGGCCGACATCCTCGAAGGCCATTTCCGCCCCGGCTTCTTCACGGGCGTGTGCACCGTGGTGATGAAGCTGTTCTCGGCCGTGTTCTTCGCCAGCGGCGGCGGCACGGCCGTGTTCGGCAAGAAGGACTACCAGCAGCTGCTGGTGATCCGCCGCATGGTCGAGCAGTTCGCCCTGCCCGTGAACATCGTGGCCGGCGACACGGCGCGCGCCGACGACGGCCTGGCGCTGAGTTCGCGCAACGGCTACCTGAGCCCCGATGAACGCCAGCAGGCCATGGCGCTGTCGCAGGCACTCAAGCAACTGGCCGACGCCACGCGCGCAGGCCAGGCTCCGCTGGCCGAACTGGAGGCATGGGCCATGCAGTCCCTGGCCGCACAGGGCTGGGAGCCCGATTACCTGACCGTGCGCCTGCGCCGTGACCTGCAGCCGCCGGCCGAGGGCGCGCAACTGGCCGGTGCACCCCTGGTGGCCCTGGGCGCCGCGCGCCTGGGCAAGACGCGCCTGATCGACAACCTGGAGTTCTGATCCAGCGCAAGGCGCCTGCGGCCATGGCGGTCCAAGCTGGATGCCATGGCCAGGAAATTCCCCATCCACCCCGCCCATCCCGAGCGCACCTGCTGGGGTTGCGACCGCTACTGCGCCCGCGACGAGCTGGCCTGCGGCAACGGATCGGACCGCACACAGCACCCGGTGGAGGTCTTTGGCGACGACTGGATGGAGTGGGGCCTGCCGCCCGAGCCGGCGGCAGACAACGCAGCCAGCCTGAAGGACGCGGCGCGCTGAAGTCGCCCACCCCACTTCAAGCGACCGCGGCCACCTCGGCGGCGAGCGCGTCCACCAGCCACTGCACCTCGACCACGGCCGGCCGGTGCAGCGGCAGCAGCGCATGGACCTGGAAGGGAATGGAAAACGCCAGCGGCCGCACCACCAGCTGCGGCCCGGCGCAGACTCGCGCCGTCAGCGGATTGACGATGGCCACGCCCAGGCCATGCTGGACCATGGCGCAGACCGCCACGGCGCTGTGGGTCTCCAGGTGCAGCTGGCGCTGCACGCCGGCCTGCTCGAACACGGCATCGATCTGCTGGCGATAGGGGTCGTCTCGCGCCAGGCTGATGAAGCCCTCCCCCGCAAAGTCGCCCGCCTCCAGCACCGGGCGGGCCGCCAGCGCATGCCCTGCCGGCAGCACGGCCACCTCGTCCATGGCGGGCAAAGCCAGAGCACGCGTGCCGGGCGGCGCCTCGGCCAGTTCGGCCAGGCCCAGGTCGTAGCGCTGGGCGGCCATCCACTCCTGCAGCAGCGGCGCCTCCTGCGTGGCCACGCTGACGGCCACGGGGCCATGCTCCGCATGCAGCCGCGCCAGCGCTGCAGGCAGCAGCGCATGGCTGAGCGCGGGCAGGCACAGCACGTTGATGCGCGCCTGGTGCGGACGCCCCAGGGCCAGCGCATGCTCCACCACCCGGTCCAGCCCCTGCCAGCTGCGCTGCACCTCGGCCCACAGCGACAGGGCGCGTGCCGTGGGCCGCAGCCGGCCCTGGGCGCGCTCGAACAGCGCATAGCCCAGCAGGCTTTCCAGGCGCGCCAGTTCGCGGCTGACGGTGGGCTGGGAGCTGTACAGCATCTGCGCCGCCGCCGTGGCGCTGCCGCTGAGCATGAGCGCGCGAAACACCTCCAGGTGGCGATGGGAGATGCGGGGCTCGGGGGACGTGTGCGGCAGCGCGGGGTCTTGCATGGGCAGAGCATATCCAAATCAAATAGACACCATAAGAACAAGCATTGGACTGAATGACTCCCATCCGCCATGATGCGCGGCAGTTCCCCTGAAAGAGACACCATGTCCAATCCCTTCTCGCCCGCCCAGCTCTGGGCCCTGGCCGACCAGCACGGCACGCCGCTGTGGGTCTATGACGCCGCCACCATCCGCGCGCGCATCGCCCAGCTCAAGGCCTTCGACACCATCCGCTTTGCGCAGAAGGCCTGCTCCAACATCCACATCCTGCGGCTGATGCGCGAGCAGGGCGTGAAGGTGGATGCGGTATCGCGCGGCGAAATCCTGCGCGCCCTGGCCGCCGGCTACGCGGCCAGCCATGGCGACGACCTGCACAGCGACATCGTGTTCACCGCCGACGTGATGGACGAGGCCACGCTGGCCTGCGTGGCCGAGCACAAGGTGCCCGTGAACGCCGGCTCCATCGACATGCTGCACCAGCTGGCCCAGGCCTCGCCCGGCCATCCCGTGTGGCTGCGCATCAACCCCGGCTTCGGCCACGGCCACAGCAACAAGACCAACACGGGCGGCGAGCACAGCAAGCACGGCATCTGGCACAGCGACCTGCTGGCGGCGCTGCAGGCCATCCGCGACGGCGGCCTGAAGCTGGCCGGCCTGCACATGCACATCGGCTCGGGCGTGGACTACGGCCACCTGCAGCAGGTCTGCGGCGCCATGGTCGAGCTGGTGCGCGCCACCCGCCAGGCAGGCCATGACCTGCAGGCCATCTCGGCCGGCGGCGGCCTGTCCATTCCCTACCGCGATGGCGACGCCACCATCGACACCGCCCACTACCACGGCCTGTGGGATGCGGCACGCAAGGACGCCGAGGCCATCGTGGGCCACGCGCTGGGCCTGGAGATCGAGCCGGGCCGCTTCCTGGTGGCCGAGTCGGGCGTGCTGCTGGGCCAGGTGCGCGCCACCAAGAATGCGGGCAGCAACCATTTCGTGCTGGTCGATACGGGCTTCAACGAGCTGATGCGCCCCTCCATGTACGGCAGCTGGCACGGCATGGAAGTGCTGCGCCGCGACGGCCAGGCCATGCCCCTGCGCGATGCCGTGGTCGCCGGCCCGCTGTGCGAATCGGGCGACGTTTTCACCCAGGGCGACGGCGGCGTGGTGCTGCCGCGCGCGCTGGCAGGCGCAGCGGTCGGCGACCTGCTGGTCATCCATGACACGGGCGCCTATGGCAGCTCCATGTCCAGCAACTACAACACGCGCCCGCTGGCCGCCGAGGTGCTGGTCGATGGCGACAGCACCCGCCTCATCCGCCGCCGCCAGACGGTGGAGGAACTGCTGGGTCTGGAGCTGGGCCTGTAACTGGGCCTGTAACTGGGCATGTAGCGCGCCAGGCACCAGGATTTCTGACGCAAAAAAGCCCCGGGGCCTTCCAGCTCCGGGGCTTTTTCATCGCCGGGCCGCCCCAAGATGAAAAGCGGCCCCCTCGGGGGGCAGTGGACCTTGCGCAGCAAGGGGAGCGTGTGGGCCATTTTTCATGGACACCGAAGAATCACTCGCCGCGCGGATCGCGCGCCATCAGGTGCTGCACGGCCTCGGCCGCCTGCAGCCGGCCGTCCAGCAGCTCGACCACGGTTTCGGTGATCGGCATCTCCACGTTCAGCAGCCGCGCGCGCGCCAGCACGGTGCGCGCGCTGTACACGCCCTCGGCCACATGGCCCAGCGAGGCCACGGCCTGCTCCAGCGTGCGGCCCTGGGCCAGCAGCAGGCCCACCTTGCGATTGCGCGACAGGTCGCCCGTGGCCGTCAGCACCAGATCGCCCAGGCCGGACAGGCCCATGAAGGTCTCCACCCGCGCGCCCAGGGCCAGGCCCAGTCGCGTCATCTCGGCCAGGCCGCGCGTGATCAGCGCGGCGCGGGCGTTCAGGCCCAGCTGCAGGCCGTCGCACAGGCCGGTGGCAATGGCCAGCACGTTCTTCACGGCACCGCCCACTTCCACGCCCACGATGTCGGCGTTGGCGTAGACGCGCATGGCATCGCCATGGAAGGCCGCGACCAGGGCGTCATTGACCTCGGCATGCCGGCTGGCCGCCACCAGGGCCGTGGGCTGGTGGCGCGCCACCTCGGCCGCAAAGCTGGGGCCGCTGAGCACGCCGCACAGCAGATCGGGCGCCACCTGGGCGCAGACCTCGTGCGCCATCAGTCCATGGGCGGCGGCCGACGCGCCTGCGGGCACGGCCTCGAAGCCCTTGCACAGCCACACCACGGGCGCCCGCACATTGCGCAGGCGGCCCAGCCATTCGCGCAAGGCCGCCATGGGCGTGCCGATCACGATCAGGTCTGCCGCAGCCAGATGGCCGTCGATCTCGCCATGCACCACCTGCAGCGCGGCAGGCAGCGCCACGCCCGGCAGGTAGCGCGCGTTCTCGCCGCTGTCCCGCATGGCCTGCGCCTGGGCAGCGTCGCGCGCCCACAGCGTCACGACACGTCCGTCATCGCGCGAGGCCGCGCTCATTGCCAGCGCCGTGCCCCAGGCGCCTGCACCAATCACCACAATGTTCATATCTGCCCGACGTTGAAGAAGCGACGTTGATGAAAAAAAGAGGCCCTCGGGCCTCTTTTCTTGTACCACAGCGATGCGACGCGCCTGGGCGCAAATCTCATCGGCCGGGATGGTACCGGCTTACTGCGGCAGCGAGTTGCCGTCCGCCTGGGCGGCTGCCTGCTGCTGCTCGTACATGGCCTGGAAGTTGATTTCGGCCAGGTGCACGGGCGGGAAGCCGGCGCGTGTGACCACGTCGGCCACGTTGCCGCGCAGGTAGGGATAGATGATCTGGGGGCAGGCAATGCCGATCACGCCACCCATCTGGTCTTCGGGCACGTTGCGGATCTCGAAGATGCCGGCCTGCTTGGCCTCGACCAGGAACACGGTCTTGTCCTGGATCTTGGTCTGCACCGTGGCCGTCACGGCCACTTCGTAGATGCCTTCGGCCACGGGAGTCGCCTCGACGCCGAGCTGGATGTCCACGCTGGGCTGCTCCTGCTCCAGCAGGATGGCGGGCGAATTGGGCTGCTCCAGCGACAGGTCCTTGAGGTAGACGCGCTGGATCTGGAAGACGGGAGTGTCCTGTTCGGCCATGGAATCAGTCTTTCTGGGCAAAAAACCCTGGCACGGCGGCCAGGGCATCAAAAAAATCACCAACAAAATGCCCGCTGCCAATAGGTTGCGCAGCGGGCACCTGGGCCTGCATTATGCAGTGCCCGTGTTTCAGCTTTGCAGCATGGGCACCAGGCCACCGTCGGCGTCCAGCGCCATCAGGTCGTCGCAGCCGCCCACATGGTGGTCGCCGATGAAGATCTGGGGCACCGTACGGCGGCCCGTGCTCTGCATCATCACGTCACGCGCGGCAGGGTCGGTATCGATGCGGATCTCTTCGATCTGCTCCACGCCCTTGGACTTGAGGATCTGCTTGGCCCGAATGCAATAGGGGCAGACAGCGGTGGTGTACATCTTCACGGCTTGCATATGCGACTTTCTTCGAGTGGGCGGCTTGCCGGCTGCAGGCGCCGGGGACGCGGCGCAGCGGCTTCCATCGTGATCAACTGGAGGCGCTTCAGGCCTTTTCAACCGGCATGCCGGCATCGCGCCAGGCCTTCAGGCCACCGGCCAGGGCCTGGGCCTTTTCGTAGCCCAGCTTCTTCGCAATGCCTTCGGCACGCGAGGCGCGGTTGCCCTTGGTGCAGATCAGCACCAGCGGCAGGGCCTTGTTCTTCACGGTGGCAGGCAGCTTTTCCTCGAACTGGCCCAGCGGCACATTCTTGGCGCCATTGGCATGGGCGGCCGCGTACTCTTCGGGCTCGGAGACATCGATGACCACGGCCTTTTGGCGGTTGATCAGTTGCACGGCCTGCGCCGCCGTCAGCGAGCCGCCGCCTGCGCCGCGCACCAGGGGCAGCAGCAGCATCACGCCGGAAGCCAGCGCGATCAGGATCAAATACCAGTTATCGATGATGAATTTCACGTCATTCCTTGGGTTGGCAAACCTGTCAATTCTAGAATGCTGGCTTTTGCCCCCGCGACAGCCCAGCTTTGTCGCATCGAGAGACTTAGAAAGCCGCCATGTACAAGCTCGTGCTGATCCGCCACGGTGAATCCACCTGGAACCTCGAAAACCGCTTCACCGGCTGGACCGATGTGGACCTGACCGCCACCGGCGTCGAACAGGCCAAGAACGCCGGCCGCCTGCTCAAGGCCGAAGGCTACGACTTCGACCTGGCCTTCACCAGCGTGCTCAAGCGCGCCACGCGCACGCTGTGGCACACGCTGGACGAAATGGACCGCACCTGGCTGCCCGTGCAGCACAGCTGGCGCCTGAATGAGCGCCACTACGGCGGCCTGCAGGGACTGAACAAGGCCGACATGGCCAAGCAATACGGCGACGCCCAGGTGCTGGTCTGGCGCCGCAGCTACGACACGCCCCCGCCGGCCCTGGAGCCCCAGGACCCGCGCAGCGAGCGCAGCGACGTACGCTACGCCCAGCTGGACCCCAGCCAGGTGCCGCTGACCGAATGCCTGAAGGACACGGTCGCCCGCGTTCTGCCGTTCTGGAACGAGTCCATCGCGCCCGCCATCCTGTCCGGCAAGCGCGTCGTGGTTGCCGCGCATGGCAACTCCATTCGCGCTCTGATCAAGTACCTGGACGGCATCTCGGATGACGCCATCGTCGGCGTCAACGTGCCCAATGGCATTCCGCTGGTCTATGAGCTGGATGCCGATCTCAAGCCCATTCGCCACTACTACCTGGGCGATGCCGAGGCTGCCGCCAAGGCGGCTGCCGCCGTGGCCGCACAGGGCAAGGCTTGAGCCTGACCCGCCTGAGGTGAGCGCCTGCTACGGAAATTGCGCTTGCTGCGCCGTTTTTAGGGAACCACGCGGGCGCTTGCCTTTCCAAGCGGGTGTATATTGACGCGGTTAAAGGGGTGATATGGGCCAGAAAATCAAAATTGCCGGCTGGGTTTCCGTAGGCGTAATCGCCGGAGCACTGACCACGGTTTCCTTGCAGACCGTGGCCCGCGGTGCCATGACCCCGCTGCCGCTGGAAGAGATCCAGCAGCTGTCCGCCGTCTTCGGCCTGATCAAGACCGACTATGTCGAGTCGGTCGACGACAAGAAGCTGATCACCGATGCCATCTCCGGCATGGTGTCCAGCCTCGATCCGCATTCGCAGTACTTCGACAAGAAGTCCTACAAGGAATTCCGCGAGGGCACCTCGGGCCGTTTCGTCGGCGTAGGCATCGAGATCACGCAGGAAGACGGCCTGATCAAGGTCGTCTCGCCCATCGAAGGCTCCCCCGCCTTCCGCGCGGGCCTCAAGACCGGCGACCTGATCACCAAGATCGACGACACGGCCGTCAAGGGCCTGTCGCTCAACGACGCCGTCAAGCGCATGCGCGGCGAGCCCAACACCAAGGTGCAGCTGACCATCCTGCGCAAGGATGAAAGCCGCAGCTTCCCCGTGACCATCACGCGCGAGGAAATCAAGACGCAATCCGTCAAGGGCAAGGTCATCGAGCCCGGCTACGGCTGGATTCGTCTGAGCCAGTTCCAGGAACGCACGGTGGACGACTTCGTGCGCAAGGTCGAAGAGCTGTACAAGCAGGAACCCAACATGAAGGGCCTGGTTCTGGATCTGCGCAACGACCCGGGCGGCCTGCTGGACGCGGCCGTCGCCATCTCGGCAGCCTTCCTGCCGCCCGATGTGACCGTGGTGTCCACCAACGGCCAGCTGGCAGAGAGCAAGGAAACCTACAAGGCCTCTCCCAGCTTCTATGCCCGCCGCGGCATGGGAGACCCGCTGCAGCGCCTGCCCGCCTCGCTCAAGAAGCTGCCGCTGGTGGTTCTGGTCAACGAAGGCTCGGCCTCGGCCAGCGAAATCGTGGCCGGCGCCCTGCAGGACCACAAGCGTGCGGTCATCATGGGCAGCCAGACCTTCGGCAAGGGCTCGGTGCAGACCGTTCGCCCGCTGGGTCCCGACACGGGCCTGAAGCTGACCACGGCCCGCTACTACACGCCCAGCGGCAAATCCATCCAGGCCAAGGGCATCGTTCCTGACGTGATGGTGGACGAGACCCCTGAAGGCGATCTGTTCGCTGCCCTGCGCATGCGCGAGGCCGACCTGGAAAAGCACCTGTCCAGCGGACAGGGCGCCGAAGTCAAGGACGAAGTGCGCGAGAAGGCCCGCGAGGAAGCCCGCAAGCGCCTGGAGGAAGAGGCCAAGAAACCCCTGGCCGAGCGCCGCTTGCCCGAGTTCGGCACAGAAAAGGACTTCCAGCTGCAGCAGGCGCTCAACCGCCTCAAGGGCCAGCCCGTCATGGTCAGCAAGACCCTGACCGAGCGCGAGCCCGAAAAGAAGGAAAACTGAAGAGCGCGGACCGAGTCCGCGCTCCCACCAAGCCGGGCCCGCGCCCGGCTTTTTCACGTCTGGAGACGCGAATGAACGACGATCAACTGCTGCGCTACTCGCGCCACATCCTGCTGGACGAGATCGGCATCGAAGGCCAGGAGCGCATCCTGGCAGCGCATGTACTCATCATCGGCGCAGGCGGCCTGGGCGCGCCTGCCTCGCTGTACCTGGGCTCGGCCGGCATCGGCCGCATCACCCTGGTGGACGACGATGCCGTGGACATGACCAACCTGCAGCGCCAGATTGCCCACACCACCGATCGCGTGGGCCAGCCCAAGGTGCAATCCATACGCACGGCCGTGCATGCCATCAACCCCGGCATCCGCATTGATTGCCGCCAGCAGCGCGCAGACGATGCCCTGCTCGACGAGCTCGTGCCGCAAGCCACGGTGGTGCTGGACTGCACGGACAACTACCGCACGCGCCACATGATCAACGCGGCCTGCGTGCGGCACAAGGTACCCCTGGTGGCGGGGGCGGCCATCCGCCTGGACGGCCAGCTCATGGTGATGGACCCACGCGACGAGAACTGCGCCTGCTATGCCTGCGTATTCCCGCCGGAGGCGCAGTTCGAGGAAGTGCAGTGCTCGACCATGGGCGTCTTCGCCCCCGTGGTCGGCGTCATGGGCACGCTGCAGGCGGCCGAAGCCCTCAAGCTGATCGCGGGTTTTGGCACGCCTGCAACAAACCGCCTGACCATGTTCGACAGCCGCAGCCTCGATTGGAGTAGCATGCAAACCACCCGTGTGCCGGACTGTCCCGTTTGCGGCAAAAAGGCGTAGGAATCGGCTGACTTCCAGGCCGATCCCCCACTGGCACAATCGCCCGCTGTCGCGCAGGACAATGAAGGCCGGGTTCCGCCGGACTCCGATTGCCATCCGCGTCCCTATTGGATACAGCCGTGAAATTGCGCACCTATCTTGTTGAAGACAACCCTACGATCCGCGAGAACCTGATCGCCACGCTCGAGGAACTCGCCGATGTCGAGGCCGTGGGCATCGCCGAGACGGAAAGCGCGGGGACGGACTGGCTTCAGCAGAACCCCGACGCATGGGATCTGGCCATCGTCGACCTGTTCCTGCGCCAGGGCAGCGGCCTGGGTGTGCTCACCGCCTGCCGCGAGCGCCAGCCGCACCAGAAGATCGTGGTGCTCAGCAACTACGCCACCCCTGACATCCGCAGCCGCTGCGCCCAGCTCGGCGTGGATGCGGTCTTCGACAAGTCCAATGAGATCGATGCACTCATGGACTATTGCATGAATATCGACGCCGCATCGCTCAATCAACTCAAAACAGCCTGAACCCAAAACACGGCATTTTTACTCTCCATCAAAGAAAAAGGCTGCACGACTTGATAATCGTGCAGCCCGTATTTTCTATTGACTGGAAATCAGTCGATCAGCCGGTTTTTCAGCGCGTAATACGTGAGATCGCTGTTGGATGACAATCCCATTTTCTCCATAAGCCGCGTGCGATAGGTACTGACCGTCTTCACGCTTAGCGAGAGCGATTTCGCAATATCACCTGCCGTTTCGCCGCGCGCGAGTTTGAGGAAGACCTGGAACTCACGCTCGGACAGCTGTTCATGCGCTGGCGCGTCATCCTTGCGGTTGAGCTGCTGGGCCAGCAGGTCGGCCACGGCCGGCGTCAGGTAGCGGCGGCCCAGGGCCACGGTGCGGATCGCTTCGGCAATCTCCTGGGGATCGCATTCCTTGTTCAGGTAGCCGCTGGCGCCCTGGCGGATCAGGTTGATCGCGTAGTGCTCCTCGGGATATCCGCTCAGGATCAGGATGCCCATGTCGGGGGCCTTGGCCCGCAGCATGGCCAGCGCATCGATGCCGCTTTGCCCGGGCATGGACAGGTCCATCAACAGCACGTCGATCTCGTGGGCTCGGACCAAGTCGATGGCCTCACGGCCATTGGCGGCCTCACCGACTACACGCAGGTCCACATGTTCCGAGAGAAACTGACGCAGACCCGAGCGCACAATTGCATGGTCGTCCACAATGCCGATTCTGATCATGAATACCTCTTTTTCGGGGGACCAGCAGGAACGCCGGTCGTGCAAACAATATATGGTAACGGCCGGGGCAGGAACTGCTCCGGCTGCCGATAACACGAATTATGCAGAATATCGGCGAAGATCTTGTAGGTGAGAGGATGCTTATGCGTTGGATAAATTTCCGAAGAATTGCGATCAGCCTGGCATTTGCCATCGTTGCGGCCGTGCTGCTTGTCAGCATTAACGAGGCCAGCTACAAGCGCTCGACCAAGGCGCTGGAGGCCATGACCCAGACCCAGGCGACCCGCTCGGAAATCAGCCAACTGTTGCGGTTGATGCTCGATGCCGAGACCGGCCTGCGCGGCTACCTGCTTACGGGGGAGGAGCGCTACCTGGAGCCCTACAGCAAGGCGATCACGGCCATCAACTACAACATGGACGAGTTGCGCCAGATCTTCATCTACGACCCCCAGGAACTGGCCATCTTCACGCCGCTGGCCCGCCAGGTCGAGCGCAAGATGAGCGAGATGGAGTTGAGCCTGCGCCTGTACCGCCAGGGCAACGAGGAAGCCTGGCGCTTCGTCATGTTCACGGACGTGGGCATGGAGAACATGGATGCCATCCGGGACTACACCGGCAAGCTGCTGTCAGGCATAGACGAGCGCTCGGCCAAGAACCTGCAGGATATCGAGCACACGCTGTCGCTGTCGCGCATAGGCATTGCCACGGTGACCGCGCTGGGCGTGCTGGGCTTTTTCATGTACCTGCGCCAGGCCCACGCGCTGCAGCAGGCCCATCAGCGCGAGCAGGAAATCCAGCGTGACGAGCGCAACCGCCTTGAAGCCCTGGTGCGCGAACGCACGGCCACGCTGACGGAGCTGGCCAACCACTTGCAGCAGGTGCGCGAGGATGAGCGCGGCCACCTGGCGCGCGAGCTGCACGATGAACTGGGCTCGCTGCTGACGGCGGCCAAGCTCGATGTGGCCCGGCTCAAATCCAAGATCGACCTCAGCGCCCCCGACGTGGGAGAGCGCGTCAGCCATCTGGTGGAGACGCTCAACAGCGGCATTGCCCTCAAGCGCCGCATCATCGAGGACCTGCGTCCTTCGTCCCTGTCCAACCTGGGCCTGACCACGGCGCTGGAAATCCTGGCACGCGAATTCGGCGAACGCAGCGGCATCGAGGTCACAGCGAACCTGGAGCAGGTGGAGCTGCCGGAGTCGACCCAGCTCACGGTCTACCGCATCGTGCAGGAGTCGCTGACCAATATCGGCAAATACGCCAAGGCCAGCCACGTACTGGTCTCCGTGCACAACTACCCGACCTATGTGACAGTGCAGATCCAGGACGATGGCGAGGGCTTCGAGACCTCGGCCATGCGCCCCAACTCCCACGGGCTGGCCGGCATGCGCCATCGCGTGGAGGCGGCAGGCGGGCGGCTGACCGTCTCCTCCGAACTGGGCAAGGGCACGGCCATCTCCGCCGTCATTCCGCTGAGCCCGGCATCCGCCTGACCACGACGCATCGCCTGCACGCACAACCCCTGCCCGGCACCGCCCTGGCAGGGGTTTTTCTTGATGGGCACTGCGGGCCGGCGCTTTTCCTACACCCACCCCCTGCCTAACCCTGACGCCATGCCACGCCGGGCACCGTCAATCCGGCCTCGGGCGGCTCGGTACAGTCAATCGCATGGGAACAGCACTCGGCTCCTGACAGCCAGATGCCGTTTCTTGGCAACGAACAACCAAGGAGTTCTACATGCTGCACTACGCCATCGTGTTTTTCGTGATCGCTCTCGTCGCCGCCATCTTCGGCTTTGGCGGAATTGCGGCAGGTGCTGTAGGCATCGCCAAGATCCTGTTCTATATTTTCGTGATCATGGCTGTAGTCACCTTTGTGATGAGCCTGATCAAGAAGTAGCGGCGGCGCCGCCTTCAGCCACCTGCCAGCCCAAGCCCGCCTCCGGCGGGCAGCCAGCCCGGCAGCCCGACCGCCTTTCCCATTCATGCAAGTTTTGAGGAGATAGAACCAATGAGCCAAGCCGAGAAAGCCGTGAACAAAGCCGCCGATACCGCCAAGGACGTTGCCCAGGACGTAGCAGACACTGCCAAGGAAGCCGTCAACACCACGCGCCGCACTGCAGCAAATGCTCTGGACAAGGCCGAGGAAGGCGTGAAGTCCATCGAGCGTGAACTGAATCCCGTCATCGACGACCTCGCGGCACGTGCCCAGGAACTGGCCACGCGCGGAATCAACTTCTGCGCCGACAGCTCCGACCGCGCCCGCCGCCAGCTGCAATCTGCCACGGAAGCCACTACGCGCTACGTCATCGAGCAGCCTGGCCGCTCCATGCTGCTGGCAGCAGCCACGGGCGCAGCCCTGGCCACCGCGTTCTTTATGAGTTCCCGCTCGCGCAAGTGAGCTGCAGCCCAGCCCCCGAGTTCCCTCGACTACCGTTTCCCTCCATTTCTTGTCCAAGAAAGAACTGACCATGCAAAAGTACACCCGTGCCATCGCTTTCGCTCTCGTCGCCGGCGCCACCGTGCTCGGCACCACCGCCTGCTCCGTGGCCCGCGACCAGCAGACCGTGGGTTCGTATGTGGATGACGCCGGCATCACCACTGCCGTGAAGGCCAAGATGGCAGAGGACAAGAGCGTCTCGGCCACCTCCATCAGCGTCGAGACCCTGAACGGCACGGTGCAACTGTCGGGCTTTGCCAAGTCGGAGTCGGAAAAGGCCCGCGCCGCCGAGATCGCCCGCACCACCAAGAACGTGCGTGAAGTGCGCAACAGCATCGTGGTTCGCCCCTGATGCAGGCCCCCATGGGGCCATCGAAAGGCCGGTGTCATCCGGCCTTTTTTCATTGCAGGGCCACCCCGGTGAAAACCACCGTTGGGGGAATCTGACCTTGCAGCGCCAGGGCGACATGGGAATCATTTTTCATGGCGCCAGGGCATACGGCGTAAAGTGACCGACATGCGAGTTTTCAACTGCGATGCCTGCGGCCACCCGGTTTTCTTCGACAGCGTTCAATGCGTGCACTGCGGCGCCACCCTGGCCTTCCTGCCAGAGCGACTGCATGTGGCTTGCCTGCGACCGGTTTCCGGCGCGCGGGACAGCGCGCTGTGGGAGAGCCTGTCCTCCCTGGGCGCAGGCAAGCCGCCAGGCCGCCTCTACAAGATGTGCAGCCACCGGGGACCTGTGGGCCAGTGCAACTTCGCCCTGCCCGCCGACGACCCCCACGCGCTGTGCGAATCCTGCCGCCAGACACGCTGGCTGCCCGATCTGTCAGACCCGGCCAATGCCTTGCGCTGGACCAAGATCGAGGCGGCCAAGCGCCAGCTGTTCTATACGCTGGCCCGCCTGGGCCTGGGCCCCAGGCCTGGAGAGGACGGGCCGCGCTTCGAACTGCTGGCCGACCTGCCCGGGCAGGCGCCGGTGATGACCGGCCATGCCAACGGCACCATCACGCTGAACGTGGTGGAGGCCGACGATGCCGAGCGTGCCCGGCGCCGCCAGGCGCTGCATGAGCCCTACCGGACGCTGGTGGGCCATCTGCGCCATGAGTCCGGCCACTTCTTCTGGGACAGGCTGGTGGTGGGCGCGGGCCGTATCGAGGAATTCCGCCGCCTGTTCGGCGACGAGCGCCAGGACTATGCCCAGGCCCTGCAGAACTACTACGCACGCAGCCCGCTGGATGGGCAGTGGCGCGACAACTTCGTCAGCGCCTATGCCACCTCCCACCCGTGGGAAGACTGGGCCGAAAGCTGGGCCCATTACCTGCACATGGTGGATCTGCTGGAGACTGGGGCCAGCTATGGCACCTGCATCACCTTGCCAGGAGGCGCAGGCACGGCGGCGGGCATGGGAACGCCGGCCGCGCTGTGCGTGCAGGACCCGTTCGCGGTCCCTGCCCGGCCGGACTTCGGCACCATGCTGGACCAGTGGGTGCCGCTGACACTGCTGACCAACAGCCTCAACCGCAGCCTGGGCCACGGGGATGCCTATCCGTTCGCTCTTTCAATGGGCGCGCGGCGCAAGCTGGAATTCGTGCATGCGGCCGTGAATGCAAGTGCCGCCACGCAGAGCGCTTGATATCGTGAACTCGTCATGGGGGCGGGCCAAGGCGCCTGGCCGGCCTCCCTCTCTCAAGGAGCGCGATTGGCCTGCACCTTCTCAAGCAGTCGCGTGCGCACGTTGGGCGAGACGAACTTGTCGATCTCGCCATCCAGCGTGGCGATCTCGCGCACGAAGGTGCTGCTGATGAACTGGTAGCGGTCGCTGGGCGTGAGGAAGACGGTTTCCACCTCGGGCATCAGCGTGCGGTTCATGCCGGCAAGCTGAAACTCGTAGTCGAAGTCGGTGACCGCGCGCAGGCCGCGCACCATGGCCTTGCCGCCGCGCTCGACCACGAAGTCGCGCAGCAGGCCATGAAAGCTCTCGACCTGGACATGGGGATAGATGGACACGGCCTCGCGCACCATCTCCATGCGTTCCTCGAGATTGAACATGGTCTTCTTGTGGTGGCCGGCCGCCACGGCCACGATGACGTGGCTGAACAGCTGGGTCGCACGGCGCACCACGTCTTCGTGGCCCAGCGTGATCGGATCGAAGGTTCCGGGGTAGACGGCAATCACGTCGTGGCTCATGGCGTTCACTTTCCTTGGCTGCGCGTGCCCTGGTCCGGCACGGATGGCGCATTATGCATTGCACTGCAGCATGGCCCGTCGGCTGCGCGACAGCCGCATTCCTGCGCTGGAACACGGCTGCGGCGCCAGCCTACTCGTCCTGCGCGGCCTTGCGCAGCAGATGGGCGTGGACGGCACCCGCCTTGAGATGGCGGAACAGCTGCAGGCCGCCAGCCTCGGCCAGTTGCTCCTCGGTCCAGGCCTGGGGCGCCTCCAGATAGACATAGCCCTGGGCGGAGACGGCCAGCGCAGCGGCCTTCAGCGCAGGCTCGAACAGCTCGGCATGGTCGAACGGCGGATCGATCAGCACCAGGTCCAGCGTGCCCGGCGCCACCTGGCGCAGGCAGCCCAGGCCATCGCCGCGCAGCACGCGCACGGACTGGGCGTCCAGGCGCTCGCGCAGGCGCTGCAGCTGCAGCACCAGGGCGGCGTCCTGCTCGTTCATCAGCACGCTGGTCGCGCCGCGCGATGCGGCCTCGAAGCCCAGCGCACCCGTGCCCGCGAAGGCGTCCAGGCAGTGCCAGCCCGTCAGGTCCTGGCCCAGCCAGTTGAACAGGGTCTCGCGCACGCGGTCCGGCGTGGGGCGCAGGCCCGGGCGCTGCGCCACGGGCAGACGCGTGCGGCGCCACTGGCCGCCGATGATGCGGACCTCGCCCGCACCCGAGGGTGCCGGCTTGCCCGCCTTTGCCTTTGCGGCCGGTGCTGCGGCAGGCGCCTTGGGCGCCGCGGCCTCGGCCGTGGCCTTTTCCAGCCAGCGCTTGCCGGCAGGGGTATGCAGTTTGATGCTGTTGCGGCTCATTGCTTGCCTCCCACGACGACGGTCACCATGCGATCGGGCTGCAGCATGCGCTGCATGGCCTCGCGCACATCACGCACGGTCAGCGCCTGCACGCGCTCGGTCCAGTGCTCCAGATAGTCCAGCGGCAGGCCGTTCCAGGCGATGTTGGCCACATTGCCCAGCAGCTTGCGGTTGCTGTCTATGCGCAGCGCAAAGCCGCCGATCAGATTGTCCTTGGCGGCCTTGAGCTCCTTCTCGGTCGGGCCGTCGGCGACAAAGCGGCGCAGCGTGTCCTGCGACACCTTCAAGGCCTCGGCCGCCTGGTCGGGGCGTGTCTGCAGGGCGATCGTGAAGGCACCCGCGTCCAGGCCCGGCGAGAAGTCGCTGTAGACGCTGTAGCTCAGGCCGCGCTTTTCGCGCACTTCCTCGGTCAGCCGCGAGGTGAAGCCGCCGCCGCCCAGGATGTGGTTGCCCACGAGCACGGCCATGAAGTCCGGGCTGTTGCGTGCAATGCCGGGCTGGGCGATCAGCACCTGCGCCTGGGCCGAGGCGAAGGGGATGTTCTCGTTGACCGGCGCCTTGAGCGCCTGCACCTTGGGCACGTCGGGCAGCGGAGCGCAGGCGCCCGCATCCTGGCCCTGCGCCGCCTGCAGCGGAGCCAGCAGTTGCTGCACCAGCTGGTCGGCCTGCTCGCGGCTGACGGCGCCGACGATGCTGACCTTGGCACGGCAGGCGGCGATCAGCCGGCGGTGGAAGGACTGCATGTCCGACAGGTCGATGCGCGACAGGCTCTCGGCCGTGGCACGCGCACCGTAGGGGTGGGTGCCGAACACGCCCTGGCTCAGGGCCTTGCCGGCCACCGTTCCGGGGCGCGTGTCCGACTCCTTGATGGCCGCAGTCCAGCGCTCGCGCTCGCGCAGCCACACATCCTGCGGCCAGCTGGGGCTGGCGATCTGGCGCGCGGCCAGGGCCACGGCGCGCTGCAGCAGCGCGGGCTCGGTCAGGGAGCGCAGCCCGTAGCTGAAGCTGTCGCGGCCCGCCTGGGCGCCAAAGCTGGCACCCAGATCGGCCCAGGCCTGGCCCAGGCCGTTTTCATCGAGAGCAGGCGCGCTGCCCTGGGCCGTGACGCCCTTGGACGCCATCAGCGCCACGGCGCTGGCCAGGCCGACCTGGTTGGCGGGATCGCGCCGGCTGCCGGCGTCGAAATCCATCTGCACATCGACCATGGGAATGCCCGGGCTGTCCACCAGCCAGACCTGCGCCCCGCTGGGCTGGGTCCAGTGCTGGATGGGCAGCAAGGCCCATGCGGACGTGGCACCAAAGCCCAGGCCCACGCCTGCCAACACCGTGCTGGCCACCATTTTTTTCATGTTCTTCATCTTCACTCCAGCGTGCTTCGGGGGCATCAATGCAGGGGTCCGCCGATGCCGGCACCCGCATCGGGGCGACGGGGCTTGCCGCCTTCGGGCAGGGGTTGCGGCACCAGGGTGCCCACCGTGAGCTGGTCATCGCCAAAGTACTTGGCAGCCACACGCTTGACGTCATCGGGCGTGATGGTGCGCAGCTGGGTCAGCAACTGGTCTTCCGCATCCAGCGGCATGCCCTGTATCCAGTAATTGCCCAGGCTCTGGGCCTGGCCCATGACCGAATCGCGCTCGTAGACATTGGAGGCCATCCACTGCGTCTTCACGCGCTCCAGCTCGGCGGGCTCCACACCATCCTTGGCGACCTTGGCCACTTCGGCGCGCAGCGCGGCCTCGACCTCGGCCGCAGTCTTGCCGGTGGCGGGCACGCCCGTCAGCATGAACAGGCCGGGGCCGCGGCTCATGAGCGACATGGAGCTGCCCGCGCCGTCGGCCACGCGGCCTTCGCCCTGGACCAGGGCCCGCTCCAGGCGGGCGCCGTCATAGCCGTCGAGCACGGCCGAGAGCACCAGCAGCGCCAGCGCATCGCGGTCATCGGCCTGCAGATCGCTGACGCGCGTCAGCGAGGGCGCACGGAAGGCCAGTGCCACCAGGGCCTGCTCGGCCGGCTGTTTGACCTCGATGCGGCGGATGCCGATCTGCGCAGGCTCGGTGCGCGGCTTGCGCACCGGCACGGCGCGTGCGGGAATGCTGCCGTAGTACTTCTCTGCCCAGGCGCGGACCTTGGCAACGTCCACATCACCGGCAATGACGACGGTGGCATTGCCGGGCACATACCAGCGGCTGTGGAAATCGCGCACGTCGCCGGGCGTCAGGGCGTCCAGATCGCTCATCCAGCCGATCACGGGCCGGTGGTAGGGCGAGGCCATGAAGGTCGCCGCCATCAGTTGCTCCATGAGCACGGCGCGCGGCTGGTCCTCGGTGCGCATGCGGCGCTCTTCCTTGATGACCTCGATCTCCTTCTTGAACTCGCTGTCGGGCCAGTGGTTGTTGGCGAAGCGGTCGGATTCGAGCTTCATCACTTCCTCCAGCCGGCTGGACGGAATCTGCTGGTAGTAGCCCGTGTAGTCGCGGCTGGTGAAAGCGTTCTCCTGGCCGCCCAGGGCCGCCACCCGGCGTGAGAACTCGCCGGGCGCCACCTTGCGCGAGCCCTTGAACATCATGTGCTCGAGCGCGTGGGCCACGCCCGAGGTGCCGTCCACCTCGTCGATGGCGCCCACGCGCACCCAGACCATGTGCACGGCCGTGGGCGCGCGCCGGTCGGGCTGCACGATGAGCTGCATGCCGTTCTTCAGGGTGAATTGCTGCGCTGCTGTGGCGGACCGCTGGCCGCCTGCGGCCTGGCTGGCCACCGTCTGCAGCAGTGACGAAGGGGAGGAAGAGGATGCATCCGGGGCTGCCAAAGCAGCCCCGGTGCCCATGCAGGCCATTAAGCCCAGGAGGGTGAGTGCATGTTTCATAGAATGCTGTGATTCTAAGAACCTGCCGATGTTCAGTTTTTTCAAGAAAAAGCCCACCCCCTCCTCCGCCGAGATTTCCCCGGCGGACAGCAGCGCCGCACCTGAAGAGGCCGGCATTCCCGCAACCCCGCCGCAGGACCGCGCCCCAGACCTGCCCCCTGGCACGCCTGCCCCACCGGCCGCAGCCGACACAGGCAGCGCCTGGTGGCGCAAGCCCTTCGGCGGCGGCAAGGGCGATGCCGCCCCGCCTGCCGCACCCACTGCACCCACTGCTGCTGCTTCCACGCTCGCGCCTGCCGACTTCATTGCCGCACCCGAGCCCACGGCCAAGCCCGAAGCCGAAGGCGCCAGCCGCCAGAACTGGATGCAGCGCCTCAAGGCCGGACTGCGCAAGACCGGCAGCAGCATCGCCACGGTCTTCACCGGCACGCAGATCAACGATGCGCTGTACGAAGAGCTGGAAGACGCCCTGCTGATGGCCGACACCGGCGTCAAGGCCACCGAGCACCTGCTCACCGACCTGCGCCGCCGCGTCAAGGAAGCCAAGGCCACCGACCCCGCCGCCGTCAAGGCGTTGCTGGCCGATGCACTGGCCGACCTGCTGCGCCCGCTGGAAAAGCCGCTGATCATCGGCGAGCACCAGCCTACCGTGGTCATGGTCGCTGGCGTCAACGGCGCAGGCAAGACCACCTCCATCGGCAAGCTGACCAAGCATCTGGCCGACGAAGGCCAGAGCGTGCTGCTGGCTGCCGCCGACACCTTCCGCGCCGCCGCGCGCGAGCAGCTCGGCGTCTGGGCCAACCGCAACACGGTGGAGATCGTCAGCCAGGAAGGCGGTGATCCTGCAGCCGTGAGCTTTGATGCCGTCACCGCCGGCCGCGCCCGCAAGAAGGATGTGGTGCTGGTGGACACGGCGGGCCGCCTGCCCACCCAGCTGCACCTGATGGAAGAGCTGCGCAAGATCCGCCGCGTGGTCACCAAGGCCGATGCCACGGCACCGCACGAGGTGCTGCTGGTCATCGACGGCAACACCGGCCAGAACGCGCTGGCCCAGGTGCGCGCCTTCGACGATGCACTGCAGCTCACGGGCCTGATCGTCACCAAGCTCGACGGCACGGCCAAGGGCGGCGTGCTGGCCGCCATTGCCCAGGAACGGCCGATCCCCGTGTACTTCATCGGCGTGGGCGAAAAGGTCGAGGACCTGGAGACCTTCAACGCCAGGGAATTCGCGCAGGCGCTGCTGTCCTGAGGCCACCCGGCACACCACCACCCAAAGGAGCGCGCTGCGCTCCTTTTTTCATGGGCATGCGAGCGCAGCGAAGGCGCAGGCATGCAGGCATGCAGGCATGCAGGCAAGGGTTTTCCCTTGATTCGAATCAAGCCGCAGGTTTTATGCTTTGCGTTGATTTATAAGAAGAACGTTGTTTTATACAAGAAACAATCGATAGCCCTCAGGCATTTCTTTTGCTTGTACCTGCCTTGCCTTGTTCCCCGGAGTTCCCCATGAAAGCCCCCACCTTGCTCGGCGCTGCCGCCCTGCTGGCAGCAGCCGCATGCCAGAGCGCCCTGGCCCAGGATGCCGCCGCGCAGCAGCAGCTGGCCGCCAAGCCTTTCACCATCGTCGCGCCCTTTCCGCCCGGAGGCCCGGTCGATGCGCTGGCCCGCCTGCTGTCCACGGGATTGGCCGAGCGCTACAAGCAGACTTCGGTGGTGGAGAACAAGCCCGGGGCAAACGGCAATATCGGCATCGACATGGTCAAGCGTGCCGCGCCGGACGGCCATACGCTGCTGGTCGTGCCCCAGGGCAACCTGACCATCAATCCCACGCTGCTGGCCAGGCCCGGCTACAGCGTGGAGGCGGACTTCGCGCCCGTGGCCTCGCTGGCCAAGGCGGCCAATGTGATCGCCGTGCACCCCGGCGTGCCCGCCAAAACGGTGCAGGAGCTAGTGGCCCTGTCCAAGGCCAGGCCGGCCACCATCAGCTATGCCTCGCCCGGCGTGGGCTCCAGCCTGCATCTGGCCGGCGAGCTGTTCAAGCAGCAGACCGGCGCCGACATCCTGCACGTGGCCTACAAGGGTACGGCGCCCGGCCTCAACGATGTGCTGGGCGGCACGGTGCCGATGATCGTGGGCAATGTGCCCGCGCTGCTGCCGCATGTGCAGTCGGGCAAGCTGCGCGCGCTGGCCGTGACCGACCCGGCGCGCAGCAAGTACCTGCCCGAGGTGCCCACGCTGGCCCAGGCGGGCGTGCCGGGCATTGCCATCTCGTCCTGGTACGGCGTGATGGCGCCAAAGAAGACGCCGCCGGCCGTGCTAAAGCAGCTGGAAAAGGATATTCAGGAGATCTTCAACACGCCGGCCGTGGTCAGGCAGCTGGACCTGCAGGGGATCGAGCCCTGGGTGGTCACGGGCAGCGCCTTCGGCGAGCTGATCCGCAAGGAGACAGCGACCTGGGTGCCCGTGATCAAGGCCGCCAACGTCACGCCGCAGTGATGCGGGGCGCGGCGACCCTTTCTGCAGTGTCCGCCACGTCCCGGGTCGAGACCTGGGAGCGCAGCCACTGCGCATAGTCGGCCATGCAGCGCTCGGTGCGCATGGTGATCTGCGGCACGCTGTAGCTGTGCCCGGCGCGCAGCAGCCGGGCCAGGCGCTCCAGCACGTCGGGCAAGGTCTTGCAGACCAGCCGCCACTCGGGCGTGGCGTGCATCTCGCCGTCCCACACGTAGTGCGAGGTGATGGCCTCCACCTGCACGCAGGCCGCGGCCTGCTGCTGCACCAGGCTGCGCGCCAGATGGGCGGCCTCCTCGGCGCTGGGGACGGTGGTGGCCACCACGCACAGCGTGGACCAGGGCGAGGCGGGGTTCTTGGCGGAAGTCATGGAGGCGTAGTCTACGGTTGCGTGCTGCAGGCCGGTACTGGCCCTTGCGGCGTCAGGCCATCAGCCCCTTTTGCCGCGCCTGCAGCCGCGCCAAGCCCAGCAGCGCATCGGTGAACGGGGTGTCCACGCCGCACAGCTGGCCCATTTCGCGCACCGCGCCCACCAGGGCATCGAGTTCCACGGGCTTGCCCGCTTCCACGTCCTGCAGCATGGAGGTCTTGAAGGCGCCCAGCTTGAGCGTGACCGCATGGCGGTCTTCGGGCGATTCGTTGATGGGCAGGCCGATGCGCGCGCCGATCTCCTTGGCCTCCAGCATCACGCGCGTGATCAGGCCGCGCACCAGGTCGTCGCCCAGGATGCGGTCCGAGGTGGCCCCCGTCAGCGCGCTGACGGGGTTGACGGTCATGTTGCCCCAGAGCTTGTACCAGGCGTCGCGCTGGATGTTGTCGGAGACCTTGGCCTCGATGCCGCCACGCTGCAGCAGTTGGGCCAGTGCCGCCAGGCGCGGCGTGGGCGGCTGGCCGGGCCCTGTGGCCAGGGGCTCGCCCAGGATGAGGCTGTTGCCGAAGTGCCGGCGCACCACGCCGGGCGCATCGTTGGAGCAGCTGGCATGGACCACCGAGCCCAGCACCTGGCCCAGCGGTATGGCTTGCGCAATGCGGCCTTCAGGGTCCACGGCTTTCAGCTGCTTGCCGCGCACGCTGGCATCGACACCGCCGTGCAGGAACCACCAGGGCACGCCGTTCATGGCCGTGAGCACCACGGTCTGCGGGCCGATCAGCGGGGCGATGCGCTCGGCCACATCGGGCATGCCCGGCGCCTTGACGGAGATGATGACCAGGTCCTGCACGCCCAGGGCGGCCGGGTCCTGTTCGGCACGCAGCGCGAAGTGCTCGCGCTGCTCGCCGTGCACCAGGGTCAGGCCCTCGGTGCGCAGGGCCTGCAGCGCGGCGCCGCGCGCCACGGCGCTGAGCTGGCAGCCGGCGCGGGCCAGGGCCGCGCCCATCCAGCCGCCGATGGCACCGGCGCCGAAGATGCAGGCCTTGTCGAATGAAATGCTTGTCTGTTCCATGGTCATGCGAGGGAAGCTCCGGGTTCAAAGATCGAGATAGCTGCTGTCGCGCCGGTTCACACGGCGCACCAGATGGTCGAACACATCGCGGGCACCGCCGTGGCTGGCGTTGAAGGTCAGCGAGTCCTCGTTGCAGCGCTGGGCCATGGCGTCGGAGACCATGCGCGGCGCGCCCATGGACAGGGTGGCCATCTGCACGTCGCAGGCGCGCTGCAGCGTCCACAGCACCACGAAGGCCTGGGGCAGGTCGCTGCCCCAGCTGAGCAGGCCATGGTTGCGCAGGATCACGGCCTTGCGGTGGCCGATGCTGGCCAGCAGGCGCGGCCCTTCGTCGGCATGGATGGTGATGCCCTCGAAGTCGTGGTAGGCCACCATGCCGTGCAGCTGGGCGCTGTAGAAGTTGCTTTGCGACAGGCCCTGCTCCAGGCAGGCCACGCCCATGCCCGAGGTGGTGTGCGTGTGCATCACGCAGTGGGCGCCCGGCAGTCCGTCGTGGATGGCCGCATGCACGACGAAGCCGGCCGGATTCACCGGATGCCGCGAGCCGTCCAGCACCTCGCCGCGCACATTGATGCGCACCAGGTTGCTGGCCGTGACCTCTTCGTAATGCAGGCCGAAGGGATTGATCAGGAACTGCTTTTCACCGCCCGTCACGCTGTCGGGCAGGCGCACCGTGATGTGGTTGTAGATCAGTTCGTCCCAGCCCAGCATGGCGAAGACGCGGTAGCAGGCGGCCAGTTCGATGCGGGCGGCCCGCTCTTCAGGGTGCATGGAGCAATTCATGGTGTGGCTCGTGGGGTGGGTTCTGAGGTGGGTCTTGAGGTGGGTTGTGCAGTGGCTTGTGGGGAAATCAGGCATCCAGCCCCTGGTCCAGCCCCTGGTCCAGCGCTTGGGAGGCACGGCCCAGCTTGTCCAGGATGCGGTCCAGCATGGCGCGCTCATCTGCCGTCAGGGCATTGAGCAGGGCCGCCTGGTAGGGGCGTGCGCGGGACAGCACTTCGTCGAAGAGCGCCTGCCCTGCTTCGCTCAGCTGCAGCAGGTGACGCCGCGCGTGCTGCGGGTCGGCGCGGCGCAGCACCCAGCCCCGGTCGATCAGCGGCTGCAGCGCGCGGCTGATCTGGGCCTTGTCCATCAGGCTCAGGCGCGACAGCGCGCTGGCATGCAGCTCGCCATGGCGCTGGATCTGGCCCATGAGCCGCCACTCGGTCAGCCCCACGGGCGATGCCGGCGCGATGTAGTGGCGCGTCACCTGGGTCTGCAGCGCATTGGACAGCGCGCCCAGGCGGAAGGTGATGAAGTCCTCCAGCGCCAGCGTCTGGGGGCAGACCTGCGTGTCCGGTGCAGGGCCGGTGGCGGCATCGGCGGCAGGGATCGTGGATGTGCGTGGGCGGGGCATTGGGCGGAGGGAATCGGGCGGCGATTGCGATGGCCGCATGATCCACCAATGTTGACATATCAACATTGGTGGCAACCCTGAGAGCCCTGGCGGCCTGCAGGCCGCCAGCGGGCGCAGGGTGAAACCCGTGCGCCCGCGCCGCGCTCAACGCTTGAGCAGTTCGTTGGAAGGCAGGGTCTCGTCCAGCAGCTTGCGGGCCGTCTCCACGCCCGCCACGGGCAGCAGCGCCGGGTCCAGCAGGCCCACCTGCACCAGCACGCTGGCCTGGTCCCAGTAGATGTGCTCGTGGTAGAGCTTGTCGCCCCGGAACTTGACCACGGCCAGCAGCGGGATCTCCACGCGCCGCCCCGTGGGCCGCACGCCGGGCAGCATCCACGGGATCTCGGTGGTGTGCGTGAAGCAGAACAGCATCTCGTCCACCACCTGCGAGGCCCCCACCGTGCGTGAAATCGGGGTCAGCGACGTGTCGGGCGGATTGCTGTTGACGAAGTGGTTCGTATAGAAGGCGTGCAGGTTGCTGAAGCCCACGCCGCCGGTCATGGTGGGGATGTGGTTCACATAGGGCTCGGCCACCATGGTGGCCATGGTGTCGTCCACGTTGCGCGTGGCGAACTCGTACTCGCAGTGCTTGTCCCACAGCGCGGCCAGGTCGAAATGCGGGCCGATGGCGGACTTGAGCGTCGCAATGCTGCGTTCATGCGCCATCAGGGCCGAGGCGCGGTGGAAATGGTCGCCGCCCTTGCGCGCAAAGGCATGGTCCACGCCGGGATAGACATGCACGGCCACGCCGGGACGCCCGCCCAACGCCTGGACGATGCGCTGGCGCGCCTCGGGCGGGCAGAAGGCGTCGAGCTCGGCCACATGCAGGGTGAGCGGGCAGCGGATGCGCTCGGCCTCGTCCAGCGCCGCCTCGATGCCCACGCCGTAGTAGCCGACCACCGCATCGGCATCGGTGCGGCAGGCGGCCAGGTAGGCCAGCTTGCCGCCCAGGCAAAAGCCCAGCACGCCGGCCTTGCCGTCCGTGACCTCGGGGCGCTGGCGCAAGGCGTTCAGGCAGGCCTGGATGTCCTGCACGCCCAGGGCCTCGTCGAATCCCTTGTAGAAACCGAAAGCGCGCTCCCAGTCCGCCGGCGTGTAGCCCAGCTCCACATCGGGCTGCTGGCGCCAGAACAGGTCGGGCACCAGCACCACGTAACCTTCTTCGGCGTAGTAGTCGGCCACCTCGCGCATGGTGGCGTTGACGCCGAAGATCTCCTGCGCCAGCACCAGGCCGGGGCCGCTGCCCGAGGCCGGCACGGCCAGGTAGGCGTTGAAGCTGCCGCTGCCGTCCAGCGCGTTGATGCGCACATGGCGGCTGGCCGGGGGTTCTTTCTGCTGCATGGGTCTGTCTCCGTTTCAAAGGGTGGGGAAAGCTGCGGTGCCGCTTTTTTCATGGCCCGTCATACGCATTCGGGGTGCCGCACCGTCACCTGATAGTAGCCCGCGTGAAAGGCCAGGGGCTCGCCGTCGAAGCGTTCGCAGCGCTCGACCTGGCCGATGAAGATGAGGTGGTCGCCGCCATCGTATTGCCGGATGTTGCGGCAGACGAAGCGGGCCAGCACGCCATCGATCAGGGGCACGCCGGCCGGGCCTTCCGCGCAGTCCAGGCCACCGAACTTGTCCTGCTGCGGCGTGGAAAAGCGCCGCGACAGAAGGTGCTGGCCCGCAGCCAGCACGTGGATGGCGAAGTGGCTGGCACCCTGGAAATCGCAGACGCTGGGCGCCTGGCGCGCCAGGCTCCACAGCACCAGCGGCGGGTCCAGCGAGACCGAGGAGAACGAGTTGGCCGTCATGCCCACGCGCCGCCCGTCCGGCGCGCGCGTGGTGATGACGGTCACGCCCGTGGTGAACTGGCCGAAGGCCTTGCGCAGCTCGCGCGGATCGAAGGAGCAGGCCGTGGCGGCGGCCGGGGTGTCGCATGTGCTCATGGCGGCCTCTGCGGCTAGGCGGGGACGGCTGCCATGGCGGCGATGGCCGCGCAGCTGTCGATGTAGTGGTCTGCCTCGCCCGCGTCCGCGAACCAGGGGAAGAAGGTGCGCGGGTCGTCGAAGCCGTTGGCAAAGGCGCTGGCCAGCGGTGCCAGCGTGCCCGCGCTGGCCAGCAGCTTGAGCACATGGGGTGGCGGTGGCGCCAGCAGCATGTTGGTCCACTGCGTGACCCATTGCGCATAGCCGAACCAGTAGCGGTCGAAGGTCTGCTGCATCCAGGCGGCGTCGAAGGCGCAATTTCCGTCACGATTTCCGTCGCCATTGCCGCGCGCCAGGATGCTGCGCAGATAGGTGTCGGCGCACTTGGCCGCGTTGTTGGAGCCCTGGCCCGTGATGGGGTCGTTGAGCACCACCACGTCGCCCATGCCCAGCACCTTGCGCCCCGACGGCAGCGTGGCCACGGGCTTGCGCACCGTGGGGGCGAAGCGGCCCGCGAGGATGCCGTTGTCATCGGTCAGCGCAATGTCGCGGCAGCGCTCGGCCTCCCAGGGCACGAAGGTGTCGAGGATCCAGCGGCTGCGCTCCAGGTGCTGCTCCGGTGTCTTCACATCGCCCCAGCAGTCCATGGGGCCGCCGGGCACGCCCTCGAACACCATGATCTCGCAGGGCCCCGTGGTCGTCAGCGCCGGAAACACGAAATACTCGCCCACGCCCGGCAGCAGGTTGAAGGACACGGCGGAGAACGGCTCTCGCGGCTTCATGCCCGTCACATAGGTCAGCGCCAGCGCGCGCTGGGGCTGGTCGAAGCGCGAGCGGTGGGCATCGCGCTCGAACAGCCTCGATATCTCGCCCTTGCCGCTGGCAACCAGGGTCAGGTCATGGCTGCGCGTGCATTCCTCCAGCTCGGCGATGCCCGCGTCCTTGAGCACCAGCTCGCCGCCCTGGCGGCGGAAGTCGTCCATCCATGCGGGGATCTTCAGGCGCTGGTCCACGGACTGCGCGCCCGCGTTCAGCCGCGCCGCCCAGTCGATGGCCTTGTCGGCCGCTTTCCCGCCGTGCTGCGCCGGATGCGGCACGCACAGGCCGATGCCCTCGACCACCGGGCATTCGCGCGACCAGTGGTCCAGGCCCAGGCCGCGCTCTATCTGCAGCGCGCTGTCGAACATGCACTGGCTGGACATGACCCGGCCCTGGGCGATGTCCTGCGCCGTGCGGTTGCTCAGTATCGTGACCTGATGGCCCGCGGCCAGCAGGCCCAGGCCCAGTTGCAGGCCCGACTGGCCGGCTCCGACGATGGCGATTTTCTTCATGGCTGTCTCCTTGCGGCTCCGTGTCCGTACTGCGTACTAGTCCATCAATTGGGGAATGGCGGCCACGGCGCGCTCGGGCCCCATGGCGCCGTAGCCGCCGTCCACCGCATAGTCGGCCCCCGTCACGAAGCTGGCATGGTCCGAGCACAGGAACAGCACCACCTGGGCCACCTCATGCGGATCGCCCACGCGGCCCAGCAGGTGAAAGGGCGCGGCCACGCGGTCGGTCTTGGCGCGGTCGCCGCCACTGAGCCGGTCCATCACCGCCGACCAGGTCCAGCCCGGGCAGACGCTGTTGACGCGGATGCCATCGGCCGCCAGGTCCATGGCCATGCTGCGCGTGAGCTGCTTCATGGCCGCCTTGCTGGCCGGGTAGAGCCAGCGACCCGTCTGCGCGGCCTCGGAGGAGATGCTGGTGAAGTTCACCACGGCCCCGCCACCGGCGGCCACCATGTGCGGGTGCACGGCCTGCAGCATGGCCACGGCGCTGGCCACGTTCACGTTGAACGAGGCCAGCCAGTCGGCACGCGGCGACTGCAGGCCCTCATCCACATAGGAGCAGGCCAGGTTGACCAGGATGTGCACGCCGCCGTGCCGGCTGCATGCCTGCTGAACGCAGGCGGCGACCTGCGCGTCGTCGGTGATGTCGGTGCGCACGAAAAGCGCGCCCTCGCCCAGCGCATCGGCCAGCACCTGGCCGTTGTCGGCATCGATGTCGGCAATGACCACCTTCACGCCGGCCGCGTGCAGCGCACGCACCACGCCGGCGCCTATCAGGGTGGAGCCGCCGGTGACGATGGCGCTTTTGCCTTCGAGTCCCTTGAACATAACGCTTGTTCTCCCGTGTGGATGCCAGGCCGGGCTGGCCTGTGCAGCACACGTTACGGGGGCCCGGGCCGCGCAGGCATCCGGCAAGCGCAGGCACTGTCCCTGGCGCGCAGAAATTGGCTCCCGGGGAATGGTCCGAATTGTGGGAGCGGGTGGTTTTTGCTACGTTCTGCCCAGCCTATGGAACACGCCATGCACACACCGCTGCCCCTGCAGCGCTACCGGCTTTTCGAGAGCCACGACATGGACGAGGCCCGCGAAAGCGTGGCGCGCGTCTTCTGTCCGCATGGCCTGGGCATGCTGCGCCCGCGCGCCGAGCTGGACGCCTGCCACCACAGCGCGCCGCTTTCCCGCAACGTCAGCCTGAACTATGTGCAGTACGGCCCCGGCGTGCACATCGAGCCCGGCTACCTGCGGGACTTCTTCCTGCTGCAGATTCCCCTGCGCGGCAGTGCCGAGATCCGCTGCGGCGCGCAGCAGGTGGATGCCACGCCGCGCCTGGCCTCCCTGCCCTCGCCGACCGAGCCGCTGTCCATGCGCTGGGCCGACGACAGCCCGCACCTGATCGTGCGCATGGCCCGCCCCGCCCTGGTGGCGCGGCTGGAGGCGCTGCTGCAGGCGCCCGCAGGCCGGCCCCTGGTGTTCGATCTGGGCGTGCCGCTGGACCAGCCGGCGCTGGCACCGCTGGTGCATTTCATCGACTGCCTGCGGCACACGCTGGATGCGGGCAACGCCCTGCAGGCCACACAGGCGCTGGCCCGGCATGCGGAGGAATACCTGCTGACCAGCCTGCTGATGTCGGCCACGCACAGCCACAGCCGCGCACTGGCCGGGGACAGCCGGCGCAGCCTGCTGCCGCGCGGCGTGCGCAAGGCCCAGGAGTACATGCAGGCCCATGCCGACCAGCCCCTGTCGCTGGCCGATGTCTGCCGCGAGGCCGGCTGCAGCGCGCGCACGCTGCAGGCCGCCTTCCGCCAGCACGCGGGCATGGGGCCCATGGATTTCCTGCGCCAGCTGCGGCTGGACCGGGTGCGCGCCGAACTCCAGGCAGCCAAGGGCCCGGGCGCCGCAGCCGGCTCCGGCGTGCGCGACGTGGCGCAGAAATACGGCTTCCTGCACCTGGGCCACTTCGCGGCCCAGTACCGCAGCCGCTTCGGCGAGCTCCCGTCCGAGACGGCGAGCCGCCGCGTGCAGGCCTGAGGGCCTGCCTTTGCCGTTTCAGCCCCGGCCCACGAAGGGCATCTTGGTGGCCATCACCGTGTGGAACAGCACATTGGCCTCCAGCGGCAGGCTGGCCATGTAGAGCACGGACTGGCCCACCACATCCGCGTCGATCAGCGGCTCCACCGCGATCTCGCCATTGGCCTGGGGCACGCCCTTGGCCATGCGCGATGCCAGCTCGGTCATGGCATTGCCGATGTCGATCTGGCCCACGGCGATGTCGTAGGCACGGCCGTCCAGCGCAGCGGTCTTGGTCAGGCCCATGACGGCATGCTTGGTGGCCGTGTAGGCACTGGAATTGGGGCGCGGCGCATGCGCGGAGATGGAGCCGTTGTTGATGATGCGGCCGCCGCGCGGCGACTGGTCGCGCATGGTGCGAAACGCCTGCTGCAGGCAATAGAACATGCCGTTGAGGTTGACATCGACCACCTCGCGCCACTGCTCGGGCGTCCAGTCCAGGAAGGAGCCGGGCGGATTGCCCCGGCCGGCGTTGTTGAACAGCAGGTCCACGCGACCGAAGCGCTGCACCGTGCGCGCGAACAGCTGCTCCACGGCAGCCGGGTCGCTGACATCGGTGGCAATGCCCAGCATGCGCTCGCCCGCGCCGTACTTTGCCTGGGCCTCGGCGCAGGTCTCATCCAGCGGCGCCTGGCGGCGGCCCGCCACCACCACCTGGTAGCCCGCGCCCGCCAGGGCCAGCGCCACGGCCTTGCCCACGCCGGTTCCTCCGCCCGTGACCACGGCCGTCTTTGCGTTCTTCATCTCCATTGCTTGTCCATCCTGTAGTGCATGTATTGCAGCCGCCGCCCGCGCACCGGTGGCGGGCGGCGCCGCTGCATTGTCGGCGACGCGCCGGGCCTGCGGACTGTGCCGCAGGCGACACCATCGCCGCACTGCGGACGAAGCTCAGGCAAAGCGCCAGGCAATGGAGCCCAGCGGCCCGTAGTCCACATGGAAGCTGTCGCCGGCCTGGGCCGTGACGGGCCGCGTGAACGAGCCGGCCAGCACCACCTGGCCTGCGTCCAGCTGCTCATCCCATTGCGCGAGCCGGTTGGCCAGCCAGGCCACGCCCGTGGCCGGATGGTTGAGCACGGCGGCCGCCACGCCGGATTCCTCGATCACGCCGTTGCGCTGCAGCAGCGCCGACACCCAGCGCAGGTCCACCGCGTCTGGGCGCACGGGCCGCCCGCCCATGACGATGCCGGCATTGGCCGCGTTGTCGGCGATGGTGTCGCGCACCGTGCGCATGGCCTGGGTATCGCGGTCCTTTTGCTCGATGCGGGCGTCGATGATTTCCACGGCGGGCACCACCCAGTCGGTGGCGGCCAGCACATCGCACAGGGTGACGCCCGGCCCCTTGAGCGTGCGGCCCAGCACGAAGGCCAGCTCCACCTCCACGCGCGGAGCGATGAAGCGCGCAAAGGGAATGTCGCCGCCGGGCTCGAAGAACATGTCGTCCAGCAGGGTGCCGTAGTCGGGCTCGGTGATCTGCACGGCCTGCTGCATGGCACGCGAGGTCAGGCCGATCTTGTGGCCCCTGACCGTGCGGCCCTCGGCGCGCTTGAGCCGAATCCAGGCGCGCGAGATGGCGTAGCCGTCCTGCACCGTCATGTCCGGATGGCGGCGGGAAAAGTGCCGGACCTGCACGCGGCTTTTTTCGCTGGCGTGCAGCTCGGCCGCCAGGCTGTCTATGGTGTGTTGCGCAAGCATGGGCGGCCCTTCAGCGCGCGGCGGCGCCATCGTCGGTCCAGGCCAGGTAGCTGTCGGACACGCCCTGGCGCTGCATGGCATCCCACTGCGCCACCGAGGGCGTGGGCATCTGGAAGGCATCGCCCACGCGGCCATACCAGCCGGGGTTCTGCAGCCGCGCGATCAGCTCCATGGGCGCGGGGTCGAAGTACATGAGCTCGCCATCGACCACGGCCGCATCCATGACATGGGCGGCCAGCACGTCGGCCAGCACCAGGCTGCGCACGCCGTCGATATCGATGATCTGGCGCACGCGGCACTCGAAGGACGCAGGGCTGTCCACGATGCGCGGCGCCTTGACGCGCCGGGCATCGCCCAGGACCAGGCCGGCCTGGGCCGACTCGTCCACCTGCGCGCCGAACTCTATGGCCGTCACCGCCATGCGGCGCGCCAGCGGCTCGGACACCAGGTTCACCACGAACTCGCCCGTGGCCGCGATGTTGCGCGCCGTGTCCTTGAGCACCCCCTGGCGCGAGCCGATGCACACGCACAGCAGCGGCGGATCGCCCGACATGGCGTTGAAGAAGGAAAACGGCGCGACGTTGACCGTGCCGTCCCCGTCCACCGAGCTGATCCAGGCGATGGGACGGGGCAGAACCAGGGAGTGCAGGATGTTGCTGCGCTGCTCGCTGTTGAGCGATTGCATTTCAAAGTACATGGGAATCCGGAGGGGAAGGGAAAAAGGGAGGGCGTCGCGTCACTCGTTGCCGGCGCGCGCCGCGTCCTGCTCGGCCTGGGCGATGCCCGGGGCGCGCGCATTGGACTGGTGCAGTTCCACCAGGTTGCCGGCCGGGTCGCGCAGGAACAGCTGCTTGAGGCTGGGCGATGCCACGTTGTCCAGCGTGAAGTAATCGACGCCGCGCGCCTGCAGCTCCTGCTCGGCGCCGAGGATGTCGTCCACGGCCAGCGCGATGTGGTTGGACACAGGGTCCTTGCCCGGGCCCTGCGCATAGCGCGACGGCCCCTCGCTGCCGAGGATGTGCAACTGGCTGCCGTTGGGCAGGTTGATCCAGGAGCCGTAGATGCCGGGGATCTTCCAGCGCGCGGCGTCCTGGGGCAGGTTCAGCACTTCGCGGTAGAAGTCGAGCATGGCGTCGGCCTGGGCGTGGTTGACGCCGAACCCGACATGGTGGAGTTCCAGAACTTTGATGGGCATGGGATGTCCTTGCATATTTGTGTGCTGCCAAATAATACGATTAACGTACTATACATAAAGCGTAATATATGAAAGCCGTAAAATCAACCGCCCTTTCTTCTCCCGGCTTCATCCCGGCCTCAACCGCTTCCATCCACTCCAATGAGTCCGCGCAAGACCGCTGCCGCACCGGCCCCCGACTCCACCCCCCTCGCCAACGCCCCCGAAGCGCTGCGCCCGCACCTGGCCCTGATGGCCGAGACCGCGCAGCCCGGCACCGACACGCCGGCCGCCGGCCTGGGCCTGCTGCTGCTGTGGCTGGCCGACGATGTGGAGCAGCGCGCCAACGCATCGCTGCAGGCGTTCGGCCTGTCCGAGAGCAAGCTCGACGTGCTCATGATCTTCGGCCTGGCCGAGCGCGGGCTGCTGGGCGACACGGTGGTCACGCCGTCCTATATCGCCAGCTACGTCGGCGTGACGCGCTCGTCGGTGACGGGCCTGCTGGACTGGCTGGAAAAGCGCTCGCTGCTGGCGCGCAGCCTCAGCCAGGAAGACCGCCGCAGCTTCGACCTGGCGCTCACCGACCAGGGCCGCGAGGTGCTGGCCCGCGCGCTGCCGGCCTTCTGGCGCATGTGCGAGTCCCTGGTCGACTACCTGGACGAGGGCGAGCGCGCCAGCCTGCAGTCCATCCTCTTCAAGGCCTGGACGAGGATGAAGGCGCAACAGGGCGCTTGATCCTGCGAGCGCGGCAGGCCTCCCTGGCTGCCGCAAGCCTGCGCAGCCGGCGCGGTGCCATATTTCGCGCGGGCATAAGCTCAATCTTGCCTGTGCAAAATTTCCTTTGCGATCAATGCCTTGCGCCGCGCATGGCTCGCTATAAGGAAATGTGAATTCCGTCGTGGTGCGCGCCGGGGCCGGGTGTTGCAATGCCTTCAGAGGCCATGCCGGCAGGCGCCATGTGGGCGCCGGCGCCGGGCCTGGCCGAGCTGGAGGAACCACGCCTTGCCCACGCGCAGAAACACATTGCTCTGGTCGCTCGCCGCCACGCTGGCGCTGCCCGGCCTTGCGGCGGCCGCCGCGCTGAAGATAGGCGTCACGCCCGGCTCGCTGGCCGACTCCGTGGAGGTCGCCGCCAAGGAGGCGCGCGCCCAGGGGCTGGACGTGCAGGTCATCGAGTTCACCGACTGGACCACGCCCAACACGGCGCTGGCGGCCGGCGACATCGACCTCAACTACTTCCAGCACCAGGCCTTCCTGGACAACGCCATCCGCGAGCGCGGCTATGCCTTCACCAGCGTGGCCACGGGCCTGCTGCCCAACATCGGCCTGTACTCGCTCAAGACCCAGCGCTTTGCCGACCTGAAGGAGGGTGCGCGCGTCGGCGTGGCCAACGACCCCGTCAACCAGGGGCGCGGCCTGCTGCTGCTGGAGAAGGCCGGCCTGATCCAGCTGCGCGAAGGCAAGGGCCCGCGCGCGGGGCTGGACGACATCGTGTCCAACCCGCGCAGGCTGCGCTTTGTCGAGATCGAAGGGCCGCAGCTGGTGCGCGCGCTGGACGATGTGGACCTGGCCCAGGGCTACCCGGCCCACTTCGTCAACGCCGGGCGGCCGCAGGTGGCCGGCAATGCGCTGCTGTATTCGGGCATTGACGACCTGTACTACGCCATCCGCTTCGTCTCGCGCCAGGACAACGCCCGGGACCCGCGCATTGCGCAGTTCGTGCGCATCTACCAGACCTCGGGCGCCGTGCAGGCGCAGATCCACAAGTCATTCGCCGCCAACGACAGGCTGTACAGCCTGCCGTGGCGCAAGCCGTGACGCGGCCCCTTCCTGCCTTTTTCGAACCTTTTTTTCCGGAGATCCCGATGAAGCTTTCCCGTGCCCTGATCGCCCCGCTGGCCGCCCTGGCCCTGTTCTCCGCCCACGCTGCCGACAAGCTGCGCATCGGCGTGGTGCCCGGCGCCTACGCCGACTCGGTGGCCGTGGCCGCCAGGGAGGCCAAGGCCCAGGGCATCGATGTGCAGGTGGTGGAGTTCACCGACTGGACCACGCCCAACGTGGCCGTGGACTCGGGCGACCTGGACATCAACTACTTCCAGCACCAGCCCTTCCTGGACAACGCCATCCAGAAGAACGGCTACAAGCTGGCCAGCGCGGGCACGGGCATCCTGGCCAACGTGGGCCTGTACTCGCTCAAGCACAAGGCCATCGCCCAGGTGCCGCAGGGCGGCAAGGTGGGCATTGCCAACGACCCCGTGAACCAGGGGCGCGGCCTGCTCTTGCTGCAGAAGGTGGGGCTGGTCAAGCTCAAGCCCGGCGTGGGCTACCTGGGCAGCCTGAATGACATCGTCGAGAACCCCAAGAAGCTCAGCTTCGTCGAGGTCGAGGGGCCGCAGCTGGTGCGCATCACGGGCGACGTGGACATCGCCCAGGGCTACCCGCACTTCATCGTGGCGGCCAAGGCCTTCGATCCGTCCAGCGGGCTTGCGTATTCGGGCATCGAGGATGCGCGCTTTTCCATCCAGTTCGTGGTCAAGGCCAACCGCACGCAGGACCCCGTGGTGCAGAAGTTCATCCGCATCTACCAGAACTCCGATGCGGTGAAGGCCGAGGCCCAGCGCGCCTTCTCCAACGACAAGCGCCTGTACAACCTGGCCTGGGTCAAGCCCTGAGCGGCACGGGGAGGACTTCAGCCATGTCAACCAGCATTGCAGCCAGGCAGCCCCTGGCGGACAGGCCGGCCCATGAGGCGGGCAGGCGCTCATCGGCAGCGGCCGGCAGCACGCGGGAATCCATCCGCGGACCCGGCGCCGTGGCCTTCAGCGGCGTGGGCAAGACCTACCAGTCTTCGGCAGGACCCGTACAGGCGCTGGACGCGATCAGCCTGGAGATCGCGCCGGGCAGCATCTTCGGCATCATCGGGCGCAGCGGCGCGGGCAAGTCCAGCCTGCTGCGCACCATCAACCGGCTGGAGCAGCCCAGCAGCGGCCAGGTGCGGGTCGACGGCGTGGACATCGGCACGCTGGACGAATCGCAGCTGGTGCAGCTGCGCCGGCGCATCGGCATGATCTTCCAGCACTTCAACCTGCTGTCGGCCAAGACGGTGCATGACAACGTGGCCCTGCCCCTGCAGGTGGCGGGCCTGCCGCGCGCACGCATCAATGCGCGGGTCAATGAGCTGCTGGCCCTGGTGGGCCTGCAGGAGAAGGCTGGCACCTATCCGAGCCGGCTGTCGGGCGGGCAAAAGCAGCGCGTGGGCATTGCCCGCGCCCTGGCCACCGACCCCGAGATCCTGCTGTGCGACGAGGCCACCTCGGCCCTGGACCCCGAGACCACGCAGTCCATCCTGGAGCTGCTGCGCACCATCAACCGCAAGCTGGGCATCACCATCGTCCTGATCACGCACGAGATGAGCGTGATCCGCGAGATCGCCGACCGCGTGCTGGTGCTGGAGCAGGGCCGCATCGCAGAGCTGGGCGAGGTCTGGAAGGTCTTCGGCAACCCGCAGCACCCGGCCACGCGCGCCCTGCTGGCACCGCTGCAGCACGGCCTGCCCGACGACCTGCGCCAGCGCCTGCTGAGCACCGCGCCCGCAGGCCGCCACGAACGCATCCTGCAGCTGGCCTACCGCGGCGAGGACGGGCTGGAGCCCGACTTCCCGCGCATCGCCCAGGCCCTGGGCGGCCGGGTGCGCCTGCTGCATGGCGGCGTGGACCGCATCCAGGGCCATGCCCAGGGGCAGCTGCTGATCGCGCTGGGCGGCGGCACGGCCGCGCATGACTGGCACACATTGACGCAGGGCCCGGCGGCCATTGCGCATGACATCAAGGATCTCGGATATGTCGCTGAATCTGTCCATTCCCATTGAGCGCTACGGCAACGCGCTGGCCGACACGCTGATGATGGTCGGCGTCTCGGGCGGCATCGCGCTGGCAGCGGGCATTCCGCTGGCGGTGCTGCTCATCGTCACCGCGCCCGGCGGCTTCCTGGCCTCGCCGCGCACGCACCGCGCGCTGGGCAGCGTGATCAACGGCTTCCGTGCCACGCCCTTCATCGTGCTGCTGGTGGCGCTGATCCCGTTCACGCGGCTGGTGACGGGCACCACCATCGGCGTGTGGGCGGCCATCGTGCCGCTGGCCATCAGCGCCACGCCGTTCTTCGCGCGCATCGTCGAGGTCAGCCTGCGCGAGGTCGATCCCGGCCTCATCGAAGCCGCCCAGGCCATGGGCTGCCGCAAGTGGGACATCGTGCGCCACGTCTACCTGCCCGAGGCCCTGCCCGGCATCGTGGGCGGCTTCACCATCACCCTGGTGGCGCTGATCAGCTCCTCGGCCATGGCCGGCGCCGTGGGCGCGGGCGGCCTGGGCGACCTGGCCATCCGCTACGGCTACCAGCGCTTTGACACCCAGGTGATGCTGCTGGTGATTGCCGTGCTGATCGCGCTGGTCACCGTGGTCCAGGTGCTGGGCGACCGCTACGTGCGCCGGCTGCGCAGCCGCTGACGCTGAAAACAGGCACCACGCCTTTCCCTCCGGGGCCGCCGCCTGGCGGCCCTCTCCCCACCGACTCAGCAACGAGGCACGGAATGACCACACCGGATGCCCTGGGCGCAGCCTTGCCCGGCAACACACACCACACCCCGGGCGGGGCGCTGCGGCGCCTGCCCCTGCCGCCCTCCACACCGCACCGCATCACCAGCGAGGCCGAGGCCCTGCAGGCCGCCCAGGCCCTGGCCGATGAATGGCGCGTGGACGCAGCCGCCCGCGACCATGAGCGGCGCCTGCCCTGGCAGGAAATCGAGCGCCACACGGCCAGCGGGCTGGGCGCCATCACCGTGCCCCGCGCCTACGGCGGCCTGGGCGCCTCGTACGAGACGCTGGCCCAGGTCTTCGTCACGCTGTGCGCGGCCGACCCTTCGCTGGGCCAGATTCCGCAGAACCATTTCGCCGTGCTGCAGAACCTGCGGGACATGGGCAGCGAGCCCCAGAAGCGCCGCTGGTTCGCCGACGTGCTGGCCGGCCACCGCCTGGGCAATGCCGGGCCGGAACGCAAGGGGCGCGCCGCGCATGTGCTGGAGGCCACGGCGCGCCTGTCGCGCGATGCGGCAGGCGGCCTGCGCGTCAGCGGCACGCGCTTTTACTCCACGGGCTCGGCCTTCGCGCACTGGGTGCCCTTCCGTGCCCAGGACGAGGAGGGCCGCATCGTGCAGGTCTGGGTGCGGCGCGATGCGCCGGGCGTGACCGTGTTCGACGACTGGGATTCCTTCGGCCAGCGCACCACGGCCAGCGGCAGCGTGCAGCTGGACCAGGTGCAGGTACAGCCCGAGGACGTGGTGCCTGCCTGGCAGTTCGAGGCCACGCCCTCGCTGTCCGGCCCGGTGTCGCAGCTGATCCAGGCCTCCATCGACGCGGGCATTGCCCAGGGCGCGCTGCGCGACGCGGTGGACTTCGTGCGCGACAAGAGCCGGCCCTGGATGGACTCGGGCGTGGCGCGCGCCAGCGACGATCCCCACCTCATCCACGAGGTCGGCCAGCTGCAGATCGAGGTGGATGCGGCCTATGCCGTGCTGCTGGAGGCCGCGCGCACGCTGGATACGCTTGCTGCAGCGGCGGGTGGCGCGGTGGACGAGCAGGCCAGCGCCCAGGCCTCGGTGGCCGTGGCCGAGGCCAAGATCCTCACCACCGAGGCCGCGCTGCAGGCCGGCGAGCACCTGTTCGCGCTGGCCGGCTCCTCGGCCAGCCGCGCTGCCCACCGCCTGGACCGCCACTGGCGCAACGCCCGCGTGCACACGCTGCACGACCCCGTGCGCTGGAAATACCACCTGCTGGGCAACTACCTGCTCAACGGCGCCCTGCCGCGCCGCCACCAGTGGAACTGACCGCCATGACACAGACATCGACCCAAGAGCTGCAGGCCCTGGCCTCCACGCCGGGCAGCCAGCCCGCTCCCGCAGCGCCTCCGGCCCGGCCCGCCCACATCATCGGCAGCGAGGCCGAGGCGCTGGAAGCGGCCCGCAGTTTTGCCGCCCTCATCGCCCCCGGCGCGCTGGCGCGCGACCGCGACCGCCTGCTGCCCTGGCAGGAGGTGGAGCAGTTCAGCCAGAGCGGCCTGTGGGGCATCACCATTCCCCGGGAGTACGGCGGCGCGGGCGTGTCCACGGCCACGCTGACGCGGGCCATTGCCCTGATTGCGGCGGCCGATGGCAACTTCGGCCACATTCCGCAGAACCACTACTACTCGCTGGAAGTGCTGCGCGTGGGCGGATCGCCCGCGCAAAAGGCCTTCTTCTATGACCGTGTGCTGCGCGGCGAGCGCCTGGGCAATGCGCTGGCCGAGATCGGCCACCGCGACTTCCAGCGCCGCACCCGGCTGCTGCGCGACAGCGGCGGCTGGTTCGTGCAGGGGCGCAAGTTCTATTGCACGGGCGCCCTGTTCGCGCACTGGATTCCCACCCTGGTCAGCGCGCAGGAAGAGGCGCCGGGGCACGGCGAGCGCATGTATCTGGTCTTCATCCCGCGCGATGCGGCCGGCGTCACCGTCACCGACGACTGGGACGGCTTCGGCCAGCGCGTGACGGGCAGCGGCTCCGTGCAGTTCGACCGCGTGCGCGTGGAGCCCGAATGGGTGGTGCCCTTCACCAGTTCCTTCGAGCGGCCCACCACCATCGGCCCCTTTGCCCAGATCATCCATGCCGCCCTGGACGCGGGCATTGGCCACGGCGCGCTGCAGGCCGCCCTGCCCTTCATCCGCGAGCATGCGCGGCCCTGGGTGGACGCGGGCGTGGCCAGCGCCACGCAGGACCCGCTGCTGCTGCAGCAACTGGGCAATGTCCACGTGCGCCTGCGCGCCGCCGATGCCCTGGTGGCCCGCGCGGCCCTGGCCGTGGACGCCGCCCAGCGCGCGCCCACGGACGACAGCGTGGCCGCTGCCTCGGTGGCCGTGGCCCAGGCCAAGGCGCTGAGCACCAGCGCCAGCCTGCTGGCGGGCAGCAAGCTGTTCGAGCTGGCGGGCACGGCCTCCACCCTGGCGGGACAGGGCCTGGACCGCTTCTGGCGCAACGCGCGCACCCACACCCTGCACGACCCCGTGCGCTGGAAATACCACGCCGTGGGCAACTACGTGCTCAACGGCATACGCCCGCCGCGCCATGGCGCGCTCTGACCTTTATCAACGACACAGGAATGCAATGATGACAACGACCTCCCCTACCCTCTGGCCCCGGCTGGCCGCCTTCCTGGGCGCTGCCCTGCTCGCGGGCAGCGCCCTGGCCGCGCCCCTGAAGATCGGCGTGGTGCCGGGCATCTTCGCGGACTCGGTGGAAGCCGCCGCCAAGGAGGCCAAGAAGCAGGGCCTGGACGTGCAGGTGGTGGAATTCACCGACTGGGCCACGCCCAACGTGGCGCTGGACGCGGGCGATATCGACCTCAACTACTACCAGAACAGCAACTACCTGGCCAATGCAGCGCGCAGCAAGGGCTTCAAGTTCACCAGCGTGCAGGCGGGCATCCTGTCCTACCTGGGCCTGTACTCCACGCGCCACAAATCCCTGGCCGACCTGCCCACGGGCGCCAAGGTGGCCATTGCCAGCGACCCCGTCAACGTGGGCCGCGGCCTGCGCCTGCTGCAGCACGCGGGCCTGATCACGCTGCGCCCCGACACCGGGCTGCTGGGCACCCAGGCGGACATCGTCTCCAACCCCAGGAAGCTGCAGTTCGTGGAGATCGAGGGCCCGCAGCTGGCCCGCACCACGCCCGACGTGGACCTGGCCCAGGGCTTTCCGTATTTCATCATCGCCTCCAAGGCCTTCGATGCCAGCAAGGGCCTGGCCTACACCAGCTACGAGGACGACTCCTGGGCCATCCAGTTCGTGGCCCGCAGCGACCGCGCGGCCGACCCGCGCATCGCCCGCTTCCTGGACATCTACAAAAACTCCGACGTGGTGCGCAAGACCATCCACGCCTTCTACCTGAACGACCAGAAGCTCTACCGCCTGGCCTGGTTGAAGAACTGACGCAACGGACTGCAGGACCCGCCCCATGACGCAAGCCAAGCGCCACATCCACGTCAACGCCTTCAACATGAACTGCGTGGGCCACATACACCACGGCCTGTGGACCCATCCGCGCGACCGCTCCACCGAGTACGGCACGCTGGCCTACTGGACCCACATCGCCAGGGTGCTGGAGGAAGGCCTGTTCGACGGCATCTTCATCGCCGACGTGGTCGGCTACTACGACGTCTACCAGGGCGGCGTGGACCTGACCCTGCGCGAAGGCATACAGCTGCCCGTCAACAACCCCTGGCTGCTGGTCTCGGCCATGGCGGCGGTGACGCGGCACATCGGCTTCGGCCTCACGGCCACCGTGGGCGCGCACCAGCCCTATACCTTCGCGCGCGACGTGACCACGCTGGACCAGCTGACCAACGGCCGCATCGGCTGGAACATCGTCACCGGCTATGTGGACAGCGGCGCGCGCGGACTGGGCCAGGACGGCCTGGCCGAGCACGACAGCCGCTACGACCGCGCCGACGACTTCCTGGAGCTTTCCTACAAGCTCTGGGAAGGCAGCTGGGAAGAGGGTGCCGTGATCGCCGACAAGGCGCGGCGCATCCACGCCCTGCCCGGCAAGGTGCACCCGGTGGTGCACGAGGGGCCGTTCTACCGTGCCAACGCCATCCACATGAGCGCGCCCTCGCCCCAGCGCACGCCCGTGCTGTTCCAGGCCGGCACCTCGCCGCGCGGGCTGCGCTTTGCAGGCCGGCATGCCGAGGGCATCTTCATCGGCGCGCGCACGCCCGAGGCCGCGCGCGAGGCCTCGCGCCAGCTGCGCCAGGCCGCCGTGGACGCGGGCCGTCGTCCCGAGGACATCAAGATCTACGCCGGCGTGGCCGTGGTGCCCGGCCGTACCGAGACCGAGGCGCGCGAAAAATACGCCGACTACCTGGCCCACGCCAGCGCGGAAAGCGGGCTGGCCCACTTTGCCGCCAGCACCGGCGTGGACTTTGCGCAGTACGGGCTGGACGACCCCATCTCCTTCGGCAACACCAACGCCATCCAGTCGGCGGCCCAGGCCGCCCAGAAGCAGGGCTGGACCACGCGGCGCAAGCTGCTGGAGCAGTTCACGCTGGGCAGCCGCTACGCCACCATCGTGGGCGACCCGTCCCAGGTGGCCGACGAGCTGGAGCGCTGGATCGACGTGGGCGAGATCGACGGCTTCAACCTGACGCGCATCGTCGCGCCCGAGACCTGGGAAGACTTCGCCCGTCTGGTCGTGCCCGAGCTGCAGAACCGGGGCCGCTACCGCACCAGCTACGGCGACGACGCCACGCTGCGCCAGCGCCTGTTCGGCCAGGGCGACCGCCTGCCCGCCAGCCACGCCGCCGCGCGCTGGCGGCGCTGAAGGCGTTGAAGGCGTTGAAGGCGCTGGCAGCGTTGCAGGCCTTCGCCCCCCTCTCCCCACCGGCCCGTGGCCCGGCCCTGCCTTGCAGGCAGGCCGGGTTGGCGGGCCTTTGAATTTGCAAAGCCATGACCACCACCCTCCCCTGCGCCACCGAGCCTGCGGCCTACGCGGCGCCCGGCCCAACCACAGACGGCCCGGCCGATCCCGACGCGCCCTCGCTGCCATCCCTGCAAGCACGCTTTCGCCCCGTGTTCGACCGCATCGCCCAGGGTGCGGCCGAGCGCGAACGCACGCGCAGCCTGGCCCATGAACCCATCGCCTGGCTGCGTGACAGCGGCTTCACCGCGCTGCGCGTGCCGCGCCGCCTTGGCGGAGCCGGCGCCAGCGTGGAGCAGCTGTTTGCGCTGTGGACCGAGCTGGCCGAGGCCGACTCCAACGTCGCCCAGATCCTGCGCCCGCACTTCGGCTTTCTGGACCGCGTGCTCATCGACCGCGATGCCGCCACCCAGGCCCGCTGGCTGCCGCTGGCCGCGCGCGGCGCCGTGTTCGGCAATGCCACCACCGAGGTGGGCGCAGGCACCCTGGGCACGCTGCAGACCACCCTGGTGCCCGATGCGCAGCCCGGCTGGTGGCGGCTGGACGGGCGCAAGTTCTACAGCACGGGCACGCTGTATGCCGACTGGGTGACCGTGGTGGCGCGCGCGGTGGAGCCGGGCAAGGAAGACCAGACCGTGCACGCCGTCGTGCCCACCTCGGAGGCCGGCGTGCAGCGCTTCGATGACTGGCGCGGCTTTGGCCAGCGCCTGACCGGCTCGGGCACCACCGTGCTCAGCCAGGTGCGCGTGCCCGACGACGCCGTGATCCGCTTCCCGCGCGCCCAGCCCACGCCCCTGGTGGCCTATTTCCAGCTGGCCCACCTGGCCACCCTGGCCGGCATTGCCCGGGCCTTGCAGCGCGATGCCATTGCCTATGTGCAGGCGCGCCGCCGCGTGTTCAGCCACGGTAGCGCCACCCTGCCCAAGGACGATCCGCTGGTGCAGCACATCGTCGGCCAGCTGGCCGGCACGGCCTACATCGCGGGACTGGCCGTGGCCGACGTGGCCGCCGAGCTGGGCCGCATCGCGCGCGAGCGCGAGGCCGGGCGCCAGGTGCCGCTGCAGCAGCTGCATGCCCTGGAGCTGCGCACAGCCCAGGCCCAGGTGGCCGTGGTCGATACCGTGCTGCAGGCGGCCGCGCGGCTGTTCGAGGTGGGCGGCTCCAGCGCCCTGTCCGAAGACCTGGCACTGGACCGCCACTGGCGCAATGCGCGCACCCTGGCCTCGCACAACCCCGTGCTGTACAAGGCCCGCTCGGCGGGCGACATCCTGCTCAACGGCGCCGACCCCATCTACTACTGGCACGTGGGCGTGACGGGCGTGACGGGCGTGGCGGGCTGAAGGCCCTTGCGCGGCCGCGCTGCGCAGGGACGGGCGCAGCGGCCGTGCGCATATCGCCAGAACGCATTAGCACATGCCATGCGCCACAAAATCCCTTTCAGAAACAAGCACTTGCCAAGGCACCCAAACCGATAAGCAAATGCGTTAAGTTTCTTTCGCCATACCGGCGTTCGGCCCTGTAATGAAGGCATCCATCCCACCTCATCCGGGCTGGCAGTCTTCGCAAACCGCATGCCGCGCTGCCTCCTGGAACCCACGCCAAGGAGTTTCCATGAGCCGATCGCTGAAGACTGTCATCGTCAATGGCAGCCTGAGCCGCCCCTCCCGCACCCGTGTCCTGCTGGACGCCCTGCATGCCCGCCTGGGCCAGGAGCTGCCGCTGCAGGCACAGGTCATCGACCTGCTGGACCTGCAGCCCCACCTGGGCGCGGCCCTGTCCAAGAACGACCTGCCGCCGGCCACGCTGCAGGCCATCGAAGCCATCGAGCAGGCCGACTTCCTCATCGTCGGCGCCCCGGTCTTCCGCGCCAGCCTGCCGGGCCTGCTCAAGCACCTGTTCGACCTCATCGACCTGGACGCGCTGCAGGGCACGCCCGTGCTGCTGGCCGCCACCGGCGGCAGCCCGCGCCACGCCCTCATCCTGGACCACCAGCTGCGCCCGCTGTTCGGCTTTTTCTCGGCCCTCACCCTGCCCATTGGCGTGTACTCCACGCCCGAGGACATCCAGGACGGCCAGGTCCACAGCGAATCGCTGCGCCAGCGCATCGAGCTGACCGTGCAGCTGTCGGCCCCGGTGCTGCGCGGTGCGCTGCAGCAGCTGGTGCAGGCCGAGGTACAGCAGCCCGTTCCCGAAGCCGCCGACCTGGCCCTGGCCGGGCAGCCCGCGTGAGCCAGTCAGAGGCCGTCCCTGCGGACCCGATAGCCACTGCGCAGGATCTGGCGCAGCGCCTTGCCGCCACGGCGGCCCTGCGCGATGCCGCAGGCGGCACGCCCAAGGCCGAGCGCGATGCGCTGCGCGCCAGCGGCCTGCTGGCACTGAGCATTCCGCGCGCGCTGGGCGGCCTGGGCGCGGACTGGGTGCAGACGCTGGAGACGGTGCGCATCCTGGCCACGGCAGACGGCTCGCTGGCCCATGTCTACGGCTTCCAGCACCTGCACCTGGCCACCGTGCAGCTGTTCGGCCAGCCCGCCCAGTGGCGGCCCTGGCTGCTGCAGACGGCGCGCCACCGCTGGTTCTGGGGCAATACGCTGAATCCGCTGGACCGCCGCACCACGGCCACGCGCCAGCCCGGCCACTGGGAGTTCTCGGGCAAGAAGAGCTTCACATCGGGCGCACTGGACTCGCAGATGCTGGTGGCCTCGGCCATCGATGCCGACAGCGGCCAGTTGCTGATCGGCGTGGTGCCCACGGAGCGCACGGGCATCACCTTGCTGCGCGACTGGGACAACATGGGCCAGCGCCAGACCGACAGCGGCTCGGCCCTGTTCGAGCGCGTGCGCGTGGAGGCGGCCGAGCTGCTGCTGGACCCCGGCCCGCTGTCCACGCCCCATGCCGCGCTGCGCCCGCTGCTGGCCCAGCTCATCCTGGCCCATCTGTTCCTGGGCATTGCCCAGGGCGCGCTGGAGCAGGCGCGCGGCTACACGCTGAACGAGGCACGGCCCTGGTTCAAGTCCCCTGCCGATGCAGCCGGCGCAGACCCCCACATCCAGGCGCTGTATGGCGAGCTGTGGGCCGCGCTGGAAGGCGCGCGCCTGCTGACCCTGCAGGCCGCGCAGCGCTTTGACGCCGCCTGGCGCCGTGGCCCGGCGCTGACCGCCCACGAGCGCGGCGAAGTCGCCGTAGCCGTGACGGCCGCCAAGATTGCCACCACGCGCTCGGGGCTGGACCTGTCCAGCCGCATCTTCGAGGCCACGGGCGCGCGCGCCACGCACGCGGCGCTGCGCTTTGACCGCTTCTGGCGCAACCTGCGCACGCAGACGCTGCACGACCCGCTGCACTACAAGCTGCAGGAGCTGGGCGACTGGGTGCTCAACGGAACCCATCCGCAGCCCAGCTTCTACTCGTGACGCCGCGCCATGAACACCCGTCTGCCCACCTGGCCGCCCGGCAAGTCCTCGGCAACACCTGCGCCCGTACCTGCGCCCGCGCCCGCAGCCTCTGCCGCGCACGATGACGGCGCCGCGCCCGCGCCGTGGATACTGGAAGACCCGGCCTCGCAGGCCCTGCTCAAGACCATGGGACAGGTGGCCGCCAGCGAGGCCGGCGTCCTCATCCTGGGCGACAGCGGCGCCGACAAGGAAATGGTGGCCCGCCACATCCACCGCCTGAGCCCGCGCCGCCACGGCCCCTTTGTCGCCGTCAACTGCGGCGCGCTGTCCGAGGCCCTGATCAACGCCGAGCTCTTCGGCCATGAAAGCGGTGCGCTGACGGGTGCCTTCGGCAACCTGCCCGGCCGCTTCGAGGACGCCCACGGCGGCACCCTGCTGCTGGACGAGATCGACGACCTGCCCCTGCACATCCAGAGCAAGCTGGTGCGCGTGCTGCAGGACAAGGCGGTCACCCGCATCGGCGCCAGCCAGCGCACGCCGGCCGATGTGCGCGTGCTCGCGGCCAGCAGCGCGCCGCTGCACACCAAGGTGGCGGCGCGGCGCTTTCGCGAAGACCTGTACTACCTGCTCGATGTCGTCACCCTCACCGTGCTGCCGCTGCGCCAGCGCCCGGCCGACATCCTGCCGCTGGCGCGCCACTTCATCGCGAGCTACTGCCAGCGCATGCGCTACGCGCCCATGGCACTGAGCCAGGACGCGCAGCGCAAGCTGCTGGAGCACGACTGGCCCGGCAACAGCCGCGAGCTGGAGAACGTCATCCACCGCAGCCTGCTGCTGACCCAGGGCATGCACATCGGCGCGGGCGACCTGCACATCGCCAGCAGCCAGGGCGAGCCCGATCCCGTCCCCACACGCGAGGCCGAACACGGCGCCCAGGCCGCCGCCGCCGAACTGGCCCTGGGCGAAGCGCTGGACAGCCTGTGCGACGTGCATGCCGAAGGCCTGGAGCAGCACGTGCTGGGCGCCCTGCTGCTCAAGGCCTGGCAGCGCAACCGCGGCAACCAGGTGCAGACCGCACGCCAGCTGGGCATCAGCCGCAGCGTGGTGCGCGCGCGGCTGCAGCGCCTGGGCCAGGTGCCGGGCGAGGCCGCGCCACCGTCTTTTCCATCGTCCCCGGAGATCCCATGAGCCAAGACCCCCACGCATCGCCAGACATCTTCTGGTTCCTGCCCACCTCGGGCGACACGCGCTACCTCGGCACCTCCGACTTCGGCCGCGCCCCCACCAACGCCTACATGCGCCAGATCGCCGTCACGGCCGAGGAGCTGGGCTACGACGGCCTGCTGATCCCCACCGGCAGCTCCTGCCTGGACCCCTGGGTGGTCGCCTCCAGCCTGGTGCCCGTCACGCAGCGCATCAAGCTGCTGGTGGCCCTGCGCACCTCGCTGGGCGCGCCCGTCTCCAGCGCGCGCCAGGCCGCCACGCTGGACCAGGCCCTGGGCGGGCGCCTGCTGCTCAACGTGGTGCCAGGGGGCGATGCCACCGAGCTGGAGGCCGACGGCATCTTCCTGGCCCATGACGAACGCTATGCCTATGCCGATGAGTTCCTCACCATCTGGCGCCGCCTGCTGGCCGGCGAGGCCGTGGATTTCGACGGCAAATACTTCAAGGTCAAGCAGGGCCGCAACTTCTTTCCTCCGGTGCAAAAGCCGCATCCGCCGCTGTACTTCGGCGGCTCCTCGGACGCCGCCCACGACCTGGCCGCGCGCCAGGTGGACGCCTACCTCACCTGGGGCGAGCCCCCCGCCGCCGTGGCCGAAAAGTTCGCCGACATCCGCCGCCGCGCCGCGCAGCAGGGCCGCCAGGTCCGCCTGGGCGTGCGGCTGCACGTCATCGTGCGCGAGACCAACGAGGAGGCCTGGGCCGATGCCGAGCGCCTGATCAGCAAGCTCACCGACGAGGACATCGCCCGCGCCCAGGCCGGCTATGCGCGCATGGACTCCGTGGGCCAGTCGCGCATGGCAGCGCTGCACGGCGGGCGGCGCGACCGGCTGGAGGTGGCGCCCAACCTCTGGGCCGGCGTGGGCCTGGTGCGCGGCGGCGCGGGCACGGCCCTGGTCGGCGACGCGGCCACCGTGGCCGAGCGCCTGCGCGAATACGCCGCGCTGGGTGCGGACAGCTTCGTGCTCTCGGGCTACCCGCACCTGGAGGAGTCCATCCGCTTTGCCGAGCTGGTCTTCCCCCTGCTCGGCAAGCAGGCCGTCACCACCAGCGACCAGGCCCAGACCGGCGGCGCCTTCGACATCCGCAGTATCCAGCGCCGGCAGTCTGCATCGTGAGCCGCCCCCGGGCTTGCGCCTTGTCAGACCGCAAGACCCCGCAGGCAGCTCGCCCGCTCAAGCCCCCAGATGTTTGACAGCAGCTGCCGGGCACGTCCCGCGCCGGCGACGGGAGCGGCAAGCTCCATGAACTTGTCCTCCAGCTCCCCATCCGACAACGGCAGTTCGGGATCGCCCTTGCGATCGGGCTGCAACCAGACATGGCGGCGTCCATCCCTGGCAACGATTTCCAGGCGCGCCGATCTCTTTCCCGGGAAGGCCCTATCGATTTGCGGGTCCACCGAGACCTGGACGCGCTCGAGCATCGCGCGCACGGCGGGATCGGCCAGGCGCTCGGGGGTGTAAGCGGACATTCGCACGCTGCCATGGACCAAGGCCGTCGCCACCACGAACCGGAGACTGAAGCGCGCTTCGTTTTCGGTCACGGGATCGGTGTAGCAGGCGATATCCAGGGCCGGGCCATAGGTGGCCACGGCCACGCTGCAGATGTCGTCCGCCCGCAGGGCATGCTGGCTGCGCAGAGCCAGCGCGGCGTCGATGGCCGCAAAGGTATGGCCGCAGCCGACATGGTTCTTGAAGGTGAGCCGGGTGATGTGGAAGTCCCTGCCCAGCGTGTCCCCGATGCCTGACCAGTCGGGTCCGTCGCTGACAGCGCGGCCCAGGCCCGACTCCCCCTCCAGCACATCCAGCGATCCCGTCACCCCCCTGTGCGCGAGTTGCGCAGCCAGCAGGCCGGCCTCCGCTGCGCGCCCGGCATGCAGGGGCTTGGACATCGAATCCATGCGAAATGCCTGCTGCAGACCCGCAGAGAAGGTGGCCGCCGTGGCCAGTGCATGGGCGAATGGCCCTGCATCCAGCCGCAGCGCATACCCTGCGGCCGCCGCTGCCCCGAAGACGCCCACGGTGCCGGTGTTGTGCCAGAAGCGGTAGTGGGCCCGGCCCAGGGTCACTCCGATGCGGGTGGAGACCTCATAGCCCAGCACCACGGCACGCAGGAATTCCAGGCCACTGGCCCCTGCCTGCTGGCTTGCCGCCAACGCCGCTGCAATGGTTGCGGCCCCGGGGTGGTACATGGCATCGCGGAAGCTGTCGTCCACCTCGGCGGCATGGGCCGCCGAGCCGTTGAACAGTGCCGCCGCCCGCGCCGTGGCCATGCGGCCGTTTCCAAGCCGGCAGGACCCGCGGTCCAGATCCTCGGCAAGCACCTGTTCCAACTGTGCAAGAGGCGCGCAGCCCAGGCCCGGGAACAGGGAGGCATACCAGTCGATCACGGCCCGCTTGGCGTGGTGGATGACGGTGTCGGGAAGCTCGGTGCGTTGGTATCGAGAGGCAAATTGTCCGAACACTTCGGTCGCATGCATGCGTGGTCTCCTGGATGAACACTGGCCGGGGCAGTCTCACTTTTTTGGCACAAATGTGCAGTGGCCGGCCCCTCAAGCCAGAACCAGCACACCATCCGCAGCGCACACGCCCTGGCCCTGCGGCAGCACGAACACCGGGTTGATCTCCGCCTCGATCACGCGGTCGCCCAGTTGGGCGGCCATCGCAGAGAACGCGACGATGGCATCGGCCAGGGCATCGACATCCGCCTTGGGGCGGCCGCGAAAGCCGTCCAGCAGCGGCCAGGTCTTGAGCTCCCTGGCCATGTCCAGCGCTTCTGAGCGGCTCAGCACACCCAACTGTGTCCCATCGTCTGGCAGCAGGCGCAGCGTGGTGTCCTGGAACAATTCGGCCGCAACGCCCCCCATGCCCAGCATCACGGCGGTGCCCAGCGCATCCTTGTGCAGGCCCAGGATCAGCTCGGTGCCGCCGGTCACCATCTGCTGCACCAGGAACCGGTCCGGGCGCACACCCGCCCTGGCCTGCACGTCGGCCACCATCGCGCCCAACCGGGCACCTATGGTCTGCGCCGTCAGGCCGACGGCGACACCGCCCACATCGCTCTTGTGCGTGATCCGGGACGAAAGGATCTTGAGCACCACCCGGCCGCCCAGTTCGCGCGCGGCGGCTTCGGCCTCTTCGGCGGTATGCACCACGCGCTCGGCCGCGCACGGCACGCCGAAGCGGCGGAAAACGGACTTGGCCTGCGCTTCATCGAGGCAGCCGACGGGCAGATCCGGTTCCTGCAGGGTGTGCTTGCCGACGACCAGCTCGGAAGGCGCACCCTGGAAGCCGTTGACTCGCAGCATGCCCGCCAGCGCGGCCGTGCAGCTTTCCGCCGCAGCGAAGGCCGGCACGCCGCGTTGCGTGAGCAGCGCGCCGATTTCCGGCGCATGCGGGCTGACGTAGGCCAGCACCGGCTTGTCGGAGTGGGGCAGGCAGTCCTGGATGGCGCCGGCCAGCAGCTCGGGCATGGCCAGGCTGGAGGAGCCGACGATGATGACCAGCGCGTCGTAGCTGGGGCTTGCCAGCAGGGCATTGATGGCGCCGCGCAGCAGGTCGGGACGCAGGCCCGCCAGGGTCACGTCGATGGGGTTGCGGTCCAGCACGGCTTCGCTGCCGGTCTGCAGCGCGCGCAGTGCATCGGCCGTCGCCTCGTCCGGCGCAGGCGTGTCGAATCCGGCCACGCCCAGATCGTCCGACACCAGGGTGCCCGCACCGCCGGTGGAAGTCAGGATGGCGATACGCCTACCGCGCAGCCTGCGGCCCGTGGCCAGCGCAGCGGGCACGTCCAGCAGGTCGGCAAAGCTGTGCGCACGGATCACGCCGACCTGGCGGAACAGCGCGTCGTACATGCGATCGGCTCCGGCCATGGCGCCCGTGTGCGATACGGCGGCCTTGGCGCCGGCCTCGGAGCGGCCGATCTTGAAGGCCACCACGGGCTTGCCGGCACGCGCGGCCTTCAGGCAGGCGGCACGGAACCTGGCGGGATGGCGCACCGTTTCCACATACAGCGCGATCACCTTGGTGGCCGGGTCATCGGCCAGGTGATCGATGAAGTCGGCCAGTTCCAGATCCACTTCATTGCTGGTGGAAATGAGCTTGGACAGCCCGATGCCACGCGCGGCGGCGCGCGACAGCAGCGAGCCCAGGATGCCGCCGCTTTGCGAGACGACGCCAATGCCTCCGACGGGGAACTCGTCCATCTCCAGCGCGCCCGAGGGCGACAGCACGATCCGGTCGGTCAGGTTGACCAGGCCGATGGTGTTGGGCCCCAGCAGGCGCATGCTGCCGGCCGCCTCGATCAGCTGCCGCTGGCGGTGCGCCCCGTCCTCGCCCGTTTCCGTATAGCCGCTGGCCAGCACGATGGCTGCCGCGCAGCCCAGCGCCGACAGCTCCCTGACGGCCTGGTGCGCACGCTCGGCGCCCAGCAGCACCACGGCCACATCGGGCACTTCAGGCAACGAGGCCACATCGGGATAGCAGGCCAGATCGCCGATGCGCTCCACGCGCGGATTGACGGGAAGAATGCGGCCGGCAAACCCGTGCTTTTGCAGGTAGGCCACCGGGCGGCCCGTGGTCTTTTTCAGGTCGGCAGAGGCGCCTATGACGGCGACACTGCGCGGCGACAGCAGCTTGGCAATGGCTTCGCTCATGGCATCACTCCTTGGCGGCCGTCTTGGCCAGGAAGGCCTCCACCGATGCGCGGTGTTCACTGCTGGTGTAGCAGATGCCCTGGGCCTGGCTTCCCTGTGCGAAGACATCGTGCGAAGACAGCTCGAAGCTCTGGTTCAGGATGGTCTTGGTCAATGCCAGCGCGGTGGAAGAAGCCGAGGACAGCTCGCGCGCCCAGGCCTGGGCGTTTGCCACCAAGGTCTCGGCGCTGGCCTGGCGGTCCACGATGCCCAGGGCCAGGGCTTCCGGCAGCTTGACCTGGCGGCCCGTGAAGATCAGCTCCTTGGCCTTGGCCAGGCCCACGCGGCGCGGCAGGAAGTACATGCCGCCGCCGTCGGGGATGATGCCGCGCAGCACATAGCTCCAGGCGAAGCTGGCCCACTCGCTGGCGATGACGAAATCACAGGCCAGCGCCGTGTCCGCGCCCAGGCCCGACGCTGCGCCGTTGACGGCGGCGATCACGGGCTTGGGCATGGTGTGCAACAGGGCCTGGACGTGGTGCACGCGCTGCTGGCGCTGCCAGCCGTTGAAGCCCACCTCGCCCGCAGGCGCATTCATGCGCCTTTGCATTCCGGCAATGTCCCCGCCGGCGCAAAAGCCCTTGCCCGCGCCTGTCAGCACCAGGGCCTTGATGGCCTTGTCTGCCGCCACGCGCTCCAGGGCATCGATGAACTCGGTGCGCATGTCATCGCTCATGGCGTTGCGCTTGTCGGGGCGGTTCAGGGTCACGGTCGCCACCGCATCGGCGACATTCAGTTGGATCAGTTCGTAGTTCATGGCGTGCTCTCAAGGCGATCGCGGGCAATGCGATCAATCGGGATGGATGTTGTTTTGCCTGACGATCTGGGCCCAGCGCTTTTCCTCGGCCTGCACATAGGTGTCCAGTTCCGCCGCCGGCCCGGCATTGACCACCAGGCCTTCGTGTTCCAGCTTGCGAACGAAGTCCGGCGAACGGGCCGCCTTGCGGGCCGCAGTGTTCAGGCGCTCGATCACGGCAGCGGGCGTGGCGGCCGGCACGTACAGGCCGTACCAGCTCTCGACGCGGTAGCCCGGGACAGTGACGGCGATGGGCGGCGCATCCTTGAAGGCCGCAGACGGCTCGGCAGTGGTCACACCCAGCACGCGCAGCTTGCCGTTGTCGATGAAGGTGGATACCGCCGCCGCGGTGGCAAACATCATGTCCACCTGGCCACCCATCAGATCGGTGAGTGCCGGGCCTGCGCCACGGTAGGGCACATGGGTGATCCTGACCTTGGCCAGGTTGGCAAACAGCTCACCCGCCAGATGCGCCGACGTTCCTGCGCCCTGCGAGGCATAGGTCAGCTTGTCGGGACTGGCCTTGGCGGCGGCCATCACGTCCGCCACCGTCTTGTACGGGCTGGCGGCGGGCACCACCAGCACGTTGGGGCCGCGGCCGATCAGGATCACCGGCGCGAAGGCCTTGTTGCTCCCGTACGGCAGCTTGGCCTGCAGCGCCGGATTGACGGCGTGCGCGAAGGAAGCCACGACCACGGAGTAGCCGTCCGGCGCGCTCTTGGCAACGTTGTCGGTGCCGATGATCGTGCCGGCACCGGGCTTGTTGTCCACGATGACGGGCTGGCCCAGGTCCTTGGCCATCTCGGCCCCCAGCGTGCGTGCGATCAGGTCGGTTCCGCCACCGGGCGCGAAGGGCACGACGAGGCGCACGGGCTTTTCCGGGAAGGCTGCAAAGACTGCGTTGCAGGCAGTCGCGAGCACGGCAATGAGCGCAATGGCCCTGGCGCAACGGCGGGCGGCGAAACGAAGCATGGTGTGTCTCCTGGTTCTATGGGCAGAGGTCCGTTCCATGCGCAAGCGTTGCGATGACGCTGGCGACGGATTGGTGAAAGCTTAGGGAAACGCACCGCAGTTGTGATCCCCCATGTTCCAACCAGTGAAACCGCACAGCGAGCGCGCCAGGACTTGCGTTTTCATCTGCCATCCTTTCGGTGGAATACTCCACGCCATCAGGCGCCCGCGCCTGTGCAGCAAGAACCAGGCTTTCAACCGAGGATGAACCGGTCCTCCCGCAGGCGGCAGCAACATGACCCACAGGCGATCCCCCATACTCCATGACAAGCCCGGTCAGTCCCCGAGCAACCGCTCCCTGGAAAGAGGCATCGAAATACTCCGTGCGTTCAGGCCCGGGTCGGAACTGCTGGGCAACGGCGACCTGGTGGAACGCACCGGACTGTCCAAGGCCACCGTGAGCCGGCTGACGCAGACCCTGGTGGGCTGCGGCATACTGCAGGCCGATCACCAAAGCCGCGCCTTTCGCCTGGCTCCCGCTGTCCTGAGCCTGGCGCACGCCATGCGTACCGGATCGACAGTGCTGTCGATGGCGGCCCCCCTGATGCGCACCCTCGCCGAGACACGCAGGATCAACGTGGGCCTGGCCTGTCCCGACAGGGACGAGATGGTCTATCTGGAATCGATCCGCTACAACCGCCGGATTGTGCTCAGGCATGTGGTGTCGGGTCAGCGCGTGCCCATGGAGCTGACGTCGCTGGGCCGTGCCTACCTTGCCGTGGCGCCGCCTGCCAGGCGCAAGGCACTGTTCGACAGCTTCAGGCTCAAGAGAGGCGCCCAATGGCGCGACCTGGAAAAACAGATCCAGGCGGCCATCAGGTCCGTGAAAAGCCAAGGCTTCTGCGCTGCATCGTGGCAGCCGGAAGTGGTTGCACTGGCCACGCCGCTGGTGACACCCGATGCCATCTATGTCCTGAACTGCAGCGTGTCCACGACGGAGCCTGTGCCAGCCATCGTGCAGGAGCTGCACCCGGCGTTGCTGCAGCTGGGCCGCCAGATTCAGAGCCTGCTGGAGAAACGGTGAGGTTTGCCCGCCGTTCCACGCACCTGCGGGCGGCCCGCTTTGCATAGGGAAAAAACATAGCTGATATAGGCTGCATTGCCTTATCGCAATGGCGCCCGAAACCCAGACTGGCGGCATGACAAACACCCATCTGGAGACAACCGGCGTCACTCGCCGGCTCGTGCGCTACCGCCCGCAGGCTGCGAAGGACGAGATTCAAATCGAGTATGCGGACCAGGGCGCAGGGCCGGTCGTCTGCATGCTGCCATCGCTGGCCCGTTCCGGCCGGGACTACGACGTCGTTGCCCGCCATCTGCAGGCGCAAGGGCTGCGGGTACTGCGCCCCGAGCCTCGGGGCATAGGCCAAAGCCGTGGCCCCATGCAGGGGCTGACGCTGCATGACTTCGCAGCCGACGTCGCGGCCGTCATCGACCACGAAGCCACCGGCCCTGTCGTGGTCGTGGGTCATGCCTGGGGCAGCCAGCCGGCGCGCATGCTGGCGGCCGACAGGCCGGACCTGGTGCGCGGCGTCGTCATGGCCGCCGCCTCGGCAGGCAAGCTGCCGCCGGGATCGGACGAAATGCCGTATGGCCGCCTGCGGGACGCAATCGACGGCGCGGGCGATGCACGGCTGTCCAGGGAGCAGCGCCTGGACTGCCTGCGCCGCGCCTTCTTTGCCCCGGGACATGACCCCAGCGCCTGGCTGGACGGGTGGAACGCCCAGGCCCATGAAGCGCAAGGCCATGCACGGCGCGTCACGCCCGTCGATGACTACTTCAGCGCAGGAACGACCGTTCCCATACTGGACCTTCGGGCCGAACATGACGCGGTCGTGATCCCCCATGTGATGAAGTCCTGCCTGGGCGAGCGGGTGACGGAACAGGTGATTGCCGACGCGGGCCACGCCCTGGCGCCCGAGCAGCCCCTTGCCATGGCAGACGCCATTGCGGCATTCACGCGCCGCGTGTACGCCGCCTAGGCCAGCCCTTGCCCGCAAGACACCCGGCCCCTTCGGGGATGCGCCGGACAGAAACAGTGCTCAGGAGACAACGATGACCATCCACACGCCCGCAGCCGCCATCAGGAAAACCTGGAAGATCGCCATGACCTGTGCTGCCTGGGCCACCTGCACCCTGGTGGGCGCGCAAGACTATCCGGGCAAGCCGATCCGCATGGTGATTCCGTACACGCCGGGTGGCTCGATCGACACCGTGGGCCGCCTGGTGGCCGACCAACTGCAAAGGCAGCTGGGCCAGGCCATCGTGATCGAGAACGTTCCGGGGGCTTCCGGCCTGTTGGGAACCCTGCAGGTCAAGAAGGCCAAGCCTGACGGATACACGCTCATCTTCAATGCCTCCAGCCATGCCTACCTGCCGCTGGTCAGTTCCAAGAAAACCTATGACGCCGAGCGTGACTTCACGCCCGTGGGGCAAATCGGGTACGTGCCGCTGATCGTGGCGGTCACCAACGAGTTGCCCGTCAGGACCGTGGCAGAGTTCGTGCAACTGGCCAGGGCCCATCCAGGCAAGTACACCTGGGCGACTTCCGGCCTGGGTACCACCAGCCACCTGAGCGAAGAGATGCTGAACCGGGCCCTTGGCCTGCAGATGGACATCGTCGCCTACAAGGGTGCCGTTCCCCAATTGACGGACGTGATCGGCGGCCATGTCTCCGCGGCCATCTCGCCCATGCCGGGTGTCATGCCCTTCGTGCAGGCCGGCCGTCTGCGGCCCCTTGCCGTCACCAGCAAGACCCGCGTCCCGTCGCTGCCCGATGTGCCGACGCTGGCGGAGGGCACCATTGCCGGGTTCGAGCTCCTGTCCTGGTACGGAATCTGGGGCCCGGCCGGCCTGCCCGCAGACATCACCCACAGGTTGAACACCGAAATTTCAAAGGCCGTGGAGGCGCCGTCGCTGAAATCCAGGTTCGCCGAACTGTCCTTTGTCCCCGCGAAGTCCAGTCCTGCGCAGTTCCGGAAATTGATCGCTGACGACCTGAACAAGATCGGCAAGGCCGTCAGGGAAGCGGGCATCCGCATCGACTGACCTGCCGCTTCCGATCCGGGAGGCATGCCCTACACGGCGCGGGCGCCCTTGCGAAAGTCAAGCTCGCGCAGCAACTTGGCGGTTTCCGCGATCAGCCGGTTCGCGGGACGCGCCCTGGGCATGGCCAGCACGAGCTGGTTGCGTATGGCCGGCGGGCCGATGGGCGCAGACTGTATGCCAGTGCGGGCACCGGCCAGATTCAACGCACTGTCCGGAAGAATGGAGCAAGCCAGTCCCTCCTCCACCACGGACAGCGCCGTGTGCACGGCCCCCACCTCGGCCACCACGTTCAGCCGGATCTTGCGCGGCAGCAGGACGGCGTCCACGAGGCTGCGTATCGGGTTATGGGTGCCCGGCAGCACCAGCGGAAAGTCCGCCAGGGCCGAAAGGCCGATGCGCGAAGGCAACCGGTAGCCCTTGGGAGCCACCAGCAGCATGGACTCGCGCATCAGGGGTTCGTAGGACAGCAGGGGCGTCGGAGCGGGGTCGAACATCAGACCCAGGTCGATGCGGCCCGCAATCATTCCCTCACGCAAGGACAGGCTCAGCCCCTCCACCACCGAAAGCAGTGCATGCGGCAGCCGGCGCCGGAACTCCCGTATCAGCGGCACGGCCAGGCTTGCCGCCACCCGGTGGGGCAGGCCCACGACCACGCTGCCGACGGGCTCGGCATGCATTTCCTTGAGATCGGACAGCGCCTGGCTGGCCGAGTTGAGCATCGTGCGTGCATGCGACAGCAGTGTCTCCCCGGCCGCGGTTGCTGCCACGCCGCGCCCTGTCCTGTCCAGCAGCCGCTGCCCCAGCTCCTCTTCCAGCAGTGCGATCTGGCGGCTCACGCTCGGCTGCGCCAAATTCAGCGCCACGGCCGCGCGGCTGATGCTGCCGTGCTCCACCACGGCGACGAAGTACTCCAGTTGGCGCAGATCCATAGGTATTCAACATAGCTGGTATAGGCGCCATCCAGTTTAACTTTGCCGGCATCGATCGCAAACTGGCCTGCATCGCCGCTTGCCACAGCGGCTCCACCGTGTCACATGAGGAAAGCCAATGAGCAGGTTCAAGTCCAAGATAGCCATCGTTACGGGGGCCGGATGCGTGGCAGCAGGCTGGGGCAACGGCAGGGCCATGGCCGTGCGCCTAGCGGAGGAAGGCGCGAAGGTGCTGGCGGTGGACCGTGACCAGGCGCGGCTTGACGAAACGCTGTCCCTGGCCGGCGAGGCGGCAGCGTCCATCACGACCTGCATCTGCGATGTCACCGACTCGTCCAGCGTCAAGGCCATGGTCCAGACCTGCCTGCAGGCCTGGGGCGTCCCGGACATCCTGATCAACAACGTGGGCGGCTCCGCAGCCGGCGGCCCCATTCAGCTGAGCGAGCAGGACTGGGACAGCCAGATCGACATCAACCTCAAGAGCGTCTTTCTGACCTGCAAGCATGTGCTCCCGCACATGGTCGAACGCGGCAGCGGCGCCATCGTCAACGTGGCGTCCACCTCGGGCCTGCGCTGGACCGGCAGCGCGCAGGTCGCCTATGCGGCCAGCAAGGCCGGCGTGATCCACCTGTCCCGCGTGGTGGCCGTGCAGCATGCGCCTGACGGCATTCGCGTGAACACGGTGGTGCCGGGCCAGCTGCACACCCCCATGGTGCAAGCGCGGCTGGCCAGGCAGCGCACAGGCGGCGATGTGGAGACGCTGCTGGCCTCGCGGGTCAGGCGCATCCCGCTGGGCTTCATGGGCGATGGCCGCGATACCGCCAGTGCCGCCCTGTACCTGGCCAGCGACGAGGCCCGCTTCGTGACGGGAACCGAGCTTGTCGTGGACGGCGGCATGACCGCACGCTGCGACTGAAATTGCACTGCGACTGACCTGCGCTGCGACCGACGGGCCGATCGCTGCGGCCAGCCGCCATGGACATCGCATGGGCCCTGGGGCGAAGGCCGTGCTATGTCCCGCGCCAATGGGCATGCCGCACGCCAAGCTGCAGTTGCTGGATGCGCCGGTGGATGGTGGAGCGGCTGACGCCGAGCTGGCGCGCCGCCTCGGAGACATTGCCCTGGCATTGCGCAAGCAGCTGTTCCAGCGCCTGTGCGGCGGGCTCGCCGGCATTGCCAGCCAAGGCGGTGCGCGCTGGGGCGCGGTGCAGCGCATCGTGCAGGTGGTCAGGCAGGTGGTCGGGCTCGATGGTGCCGTCGCCATCGTGGCCGCACAGGGCTGCGGCGTAGCGCAGCGCGTTGTGCAGCTCGCGCAGGTTGCCGGGCCAGGCGTGCGCGGCCAGCACGGCGCGGGCTGCGTCGCCCAGGTGCAGGTGGCTGCCCAGGGTGGCCAGCATCTGGTCGGCAATGGTCTGCAGGTCGCTGCGCTGGCGCAGCGCAGGCAGGCGAAGCTCGGCCGCGTTGAGGCGGTACAGCAGGTCTTCCCGGAAGCTGCCACGCCGCACCAGCTCGGCCAGCGGCTGGTGCGAGGCCGAGATGAAGCGCACCGCCACCGCCCGTGGCGCGCGCGCCCCCAAGGGAGTGATTTCGGATTCGGACAGCACCCGCAGCAGCTTGGCCTGCAGGGCCAGGGGCATATCGCCGATCTCGTCAAGGAACAGCGTGCCCTCGTGTGCCGCAGCAATCAGCCCTTCGCGGCCCTTGCTGGCGCCGCCGGTCCAGGTGCCGGGCAGGTAGCCGAACAGCTCGCTCTCCAACAGTGCCTCGGGAATGGCTGCGCAGTTGATGGCAATGAAGGCGCCGCTGCGGCCGCTGGATGCATGCAGCGCACGGGCCAGGTATTCCTTGCCCGCGCCGGTCTCTCCCTGCACCAGCACGGGCAGCTCTTGAGGTGCGAGCCGCGCGGCCTTGCGCAGCAGCGTCTGCAGTGCGGCATCACCCGTGTCCAGCGCCTGCAGCGCAGCAGGCAGCGGGGGCTGCGCCGGCCTTGCCTGCGCTTGCAGGCGGCGTGTCCGGCGCTGCGGCTCCATGGCATGGGCGAAGAGGATGCTGCCGTCGCGGGCGCGGATGATGCGCTCCTGCGCCGGGCGATTGCGGCGCAGCTCGGACAGGTGGCGCAGGTCCACGTCGAAGAAACGCTCCAGCGGCTGGCCGATGAGGCTCTTGCGCTGGCGCCAGTCCAGTTGCGCGGCCGCTGCCAACAGCCGCGCGCCCGCGTGGGTCATGGCGCGGATGCGGCCACGTGCATCGACGCTGATGGAGGCGTCGGGATCGACGTCGAGGAAATCGGGCGACTGGGCCAGGCGCACCACCCAGTCCTGGCCGGACTGCGCCATCAGGTTGGCCTGCTCCACGCGCCGCGCCGCGGCCATGACGAGGTTGAGCGCCAGGTTCTGGCTGGCCCGCTCGGCAGGTGAGCGCAGCAGCGACAGGTCCAGCACCGCCGCGAGTTCGCCGCGCATGTCGTAGATGGGCGCGGCCGTGCAGGACAGGCCGGTGTGGGTGAAGTCGAAATGGTCGCTCTGGTGCACCGTCAGCGCCTCGCCCGTCTCAAGGCAGGCACCCACGGCCGAGGTGCCCGAGTGGTCCTCGCGCCATTGCGCGCCCAGATACAGGCCCGCGCGGCGCAGGTCGCCCTTGTCGGCCTCATGCCCCAGAAAGTCCACGGCCACGCCATGCCGGTCCGCCAGCAGCAGCACGTAGTCCAGGCCCTTGAGCTGCTGGTACAGCCGCTCCAGCGCATGGCGGGCGATGTGGATCAGCGGCTCGGACTCCTCGCGGTGCGCGCGCAGCTGGCCTTCGGTGACGATGTGGGCTTCGCTGGTATGCGCCGGGTCGAGCCGGTGGGAGTCGATGCAGCGGCGCCAGCTGCGCAGCACGGCGCGGTCGCGTTCCTGCCCGCGGTGGGAGTAGCCCAGGCCGAAGGCTTCGATTTCCTGGATGTGCGAGGCGTAGGACTGCAGGGGCATGGCGTGGAGTCGATGCGGGCTTTGAACGTACCGCAGACGATTCTGTGCCCTGTGCGGCGCAGCGCCAATCAAGACTTACCCACTGCCCCTGCTGCGCTGCAGCACGCCTGGTGCGACAGGTGTCGCAGGGCTGCCCCACCTGTCGCGGGCGGCAATGCCGGGCAGTGGGTTGCAAGGCGCAGGGTTTGTACCGGAGGCGCGCAGGCAACCCCTTGATTTGCCTGGCGCATCCTGCCGCCGGGCCTGCCTGGCATGGTGATTGCGTAAGAGCGCCTGCCCGAAGAAAAACCAGCGGGCATGACCGCATCAAGGAGACAACCATGACCGATACGACGCCCAACGCCCGCGCCAAGGCGATGCTTGACCAACTCAACCATGCCCTGGGAGACCGCGACTTCGCGGCCGCCAGCCGCCTGTTCGCCGACGAATGCTACTGGCGCGACCTGGTGCTGCTGACCTGGAACATCAAGACCATGGAAGGGCGCAGCCAGATCGCCGACATGCTGGCCGCGCAGCTGGACGCCGCTGCGCCCGTGCGCCTTTCGCTGGACGAGCGCGAGACGGTGGAGGAGGCCGATGGCGTGGTGTCCGCCTGGATCGTGCTCGACACGCGCCATGCGCGCGGCGGCGGCCATGTCCGTATCAGGGACGGGCGCATCTGGACGCTGCTGACGGCCGCCCAGGAGCTCAAGGGCCATGAGGAACCCATGGGCACGCGCCGCCCGATGGGGGCCGAGCACGGCATCCGGCGTGGCCGCCAGACCTGGCTGGAGCGCCGCCAGCAGGAAGCCCAGGAACTGGGCCGCGACAGGCAGCCTTTCGTGCTCGTCATCGGCGGCGGCCAGGGCGGCATTGCGCTGGGCGCGCGGCTGCGCCAGCTGGGGGTATCGCACATCGTCATCGACCGCCAGGCGCGCCCTGGCGACCAGTGGCGCAACCGCTATAAATCGCTGTGCCTGCACGACCCGGTCTGGTACGACCACCTGCCGTACATGCCTTTCCCGGACAACTGGCCCGTGTTCGCGCCCAAGGACAAGATCGGCGACTGGCTGGAGATGTACACCAAGGTGATGGAGGTCAACTACTGGCCGTCCACCAACTGCCTGAACGCCCGCTTCGATGAGGTCCGGCAGGAATGGGAAGTGACCGTGGAGCGCAATGGCGAGACGCAGGTGCTGCGCCCCAGGCATGTGGTGTTCGCCACCGGCATGTCGGGCAAGGCGAATGTGCCCAAGATCAAGGGCCAGGACATCTTCAAGGGCGAGCAGCAGCACTCGTCCCAGCACCATGGCCCGGACGCCTACGCGGGCAAGAAGGTGGTGGTGATCGGCGCCAACAATTCCGCCCACGACATCTGCGCGGCCCTGTGGGAGCACGGCGCCGATGTGACCATGGTGCAGCGCTCGTCCACGCACATCGTGCGCTCCGATTCGCTGATGGACATCGGCCTGGGCGACCTGTACTCGGAGCGCGCCGTGGCCAGCGGCGTGACGACCAGGAAGGCGGACCTGATCTTTGCCTCTCTGCCCTACCGCATCATGGCCGACTTCCAGGTGCCGGTGTACAACCGCATCCGCGAGCGCGACGCTCAGTTCTACCGCCAGCTGGAGGCGACCGGCTTCATGCTGGACTTCGGGGATGACGACTCGGGCCTTTTCATGAAGTACCTGCGCCGCGCCTCGGGCTACTACATCGACGTGGGGGCCTGCGATCTGGTGATCGACGGCAGCATCAAGCTGCAGGCGGGCAAGCAGATCAGCCACCTGTCGGAAAACGCGGTGGTGCTGGCCGATGGCACCGAGCTGCCGGCGGACCTGGTGGTCTACGCGACCGGCTATGGCTCCATGAACGGCTGGGTGGCCGACCTGATCAGCCAGGAGGTGGCGGACAAGGTAGGCAAGGTCTGGGGCCTGGGCTCGGACACCACCAAGGACCCGGGACCGTGGGAGGGCGAGCAGCGCAACATGTGGAAGCCCACGCAGCAAGAGGCGCTGTGGTTCCACGGCGGCAACCTGCACCAGTCGCGCCACTACTCGCTGTACCTGGCGCTGCAGCTCAAGGCGCGGCAGGAAGGCCTGCCGGTGCGTGTCTATGACCTGCAGCAAGTTCATCACCTGCGGTAAGGCCGAATAATCGCCATGGGGCGGCTGTGCCGCCCGCCAACCCAGCCTTGCAAAACAGAAAGTTCAATCATGAAAGCAGCACGTTTCCACGACCGGGGCGACATCCGCATCGAGGACATCCCCGAACCCGTGGTGGAGCCCGGCACCGTGGGCATCGAAGTGGCCTGGTGCGGCATCTGCGGCACGGATCTGCATGAGTTCATGGAAGGGCCGATCTTCATCCCGCCCTGCGGCCACCCACATCCCATCTCGGGCGAGTCCGCACCCATCACCATGGGGCATGAGTTCTCGGGCGTGGTGTACGCCGTGGGCGCAGGGGTGGACGATATCCAGGTCGGCCAGCATGTGGTGGTGGAGCCCTACATCGTGGCCGACGATGTGCCCACGGGGCCGGGCGACAACTACCACCTGTCCAAGGACATGAACTTCATCGGCCTGGGCGGGCGCGGTGGCGGGCTGTCCGAGCGGATTGCCGTCAAGCGCCGCTGGGTGCATCCCATCTCCGATGCCATTCCACTGGACCAGGCCGCGCTGATCGAGCCGCTGTCCGTGGGCCACCATGCCTACACCCGCAGCGGAGCGAAGGCCGGCGATGTCGCACTGGTGGGCGGCGCCGGCCCCATCGGCCTGCTGCTGTCGGCCATCCTCAAGGCCAAGGGCCTGACCGTCGTCATCACCGAGCTCAGTGCCAAGCGCAAGCAAAAGGCGCGTGAATCGGGCGTGGCCGATCACATCCTGGACCCCTCCGAGGTGGACGTGGTGGCCGAGGTGATGAAGCTCACCGGCGGCAAGGGCGTGGATGTGTCGTTCGAATGCACCAGCGTGAACAAGGTGCTGGACACGCTGGTGGCCGCGACGAAGGCCACGGGCGTGGTGGTGATCGTGTCCATCTGGAGCCATCCGGCCACCATCAACGTGCACAGCGTGGTCATGAAGGAGCTGGACGTGCGCGGCACCATCGCCTACTGCAACGACCACCAGGAAACCATCAAGCTGGTCGAGGAGGGCAAGATCAACCTCGAGCCCTTCATCACCCAGCGCATCCAGCTCGATGACCTGGTGGCCCAGGGCTTTGACACGCTGATCCACAACAACGAGTCGGCGGTGAAGATCATCGTGCAGCCACGGTTCAAATAGCCGCTGGGCACCGCGACTGCACGAACCTGGATCTTTCGTGCCGGTCGCCGGCGGAGCCGGGCGCAAAGGGGTCAAAACCCGGCGGGGGCCGACACATGCCTCCCGCCGGCAAGCAGGGTTTCCAAAAATCGCTCAGACTAGCCAGAAGCGACTTTTGCAGTGCCGAAGATTTCTGCAACCGACTGAAAAACCCGCGGAACTTCGGCTTTAGCACTCAATCCTAACGAGTGCTAATATGAAGGAATGGAAGAAAGGAACTCTGCAATGACAAACGCCTCCGGCTCCATTGCGACCACCTTGGCGCCCGCTAACCCCTGGGCCCTGGTGCCGCCTCTGGGCAATCTGGATGCCTACATTTCCGCGGTCAACCGCCTGCCCATGCTCACCCTCGAGGAAGAGCAGGACTACGCCCGCAAGCTCAAGGAACACAGTGACCTGGACGCCGCAGGGCGTCTGGTGATGTCCCACCTGCGCCTGGTGGTGTCCATCTCGCGTCAGTACCTGGGTTACGGCCTGCCGCACGGCGACCTGATCCAGGAAGGCAACGTGGGCCTGATGAAGGCCGTCAAGCGCTTCGATCCCGATCAGAACGTGCGCCTGGTGAGCTACGCCATGCACTGGATCAAGGCCGAGATCCACGAGTACATCCTCAAGAACTGGCGCATGGTCAAGGTCGCCACGACCAAGGCCCAGCGCAAGCTGTTCTTCAACCTGCGCTCCATGAAGCAGGGCCTGAAGTCCGACGCCGCCATGGCCGAGGACGGCGCCATGCTGCGCGACACGCTGACCTCCGGCGAGATCGACGCCATGGCCGAGAAGCTCAACGTCAAGCGCGAAGAAGTCATGGAGATGGAAACGCGCCTGGCCGGTGGCGACGTGCTGCTGGACCCCTCGCCCAGCGATGATGGCGAGCAGGCCTTCGGCCCCATCGCCTATCTGGCCGACGGCGCACATGAGCCCACGGCCATGATCGAGTCGCGCCAGCGTGACCATCTGGCCACCGACGGCATTGCCATGGCGCTGGATTCGCTGGACGACCGCAGCCGCCGCATCGTCGAGGAGCGCTGGCTCAAGGTCAACGATGACGGCTCGGGCGGCATGACGCTGCATGAGCTGGCCGCCGTGTATGGCGTGAGCGCCGAGCGCATTCGCCAGATCGAGGTGGCTGCCATGAAGAAGATGAAGAAGGCCCTGGCCGAATTCGCCTGAAAGCGTGAAGGCCTGGGCTGACAGGCCGCTTCAAGACAAACCCGGATAATCTCCGGGTTTTTTATTGCCCGCAGCCTTTGCGGCCCCCACGCACCCATGCCCGCCCGCGCCATCTCGCCACTACGCCGCCTCTTCGCCAATGCCTTGGCCACCGCCCTGGCTTCGGCCCTGCTGCCTTGCGCCGCCGTGGCGGGCGACCAGTGGCCCAGCAGGCCCCTGCATCTGATCGTGGGCTTTCCCGCGGGCTCCTCCCCCGACCTCACGGCGCGCGCCCTGGCCGAGCCGCTGGAAAAGCGTCTGGGCCAGCCCGTCATCGTCGAGAACAAGGTGGGAGCAGGCGGCAACATTGCAGGCGAGCAGGTGGCCCGTGCGCGCGATGGCCATACCTTCAGCGTGATGATCAACGGCAACCTGACGATTGCCCGCCTGCTCAACCCCGCAGTGCGCTACGACCCCGTCAAGGACCTGCAGCCCGTCAGCCTGATCGGCGTGGCGCCCCTGGTGCTGGTGGCGCCGGCCGGCGCGCCCGAGGGTCGGGCCTTCCTGGAGGCCGCTGCCCAGGCCGGCAGCCGCTGGAGCTACGGCTCGCCCGGCGTGGGCACCGTGGGCCACCTGGGCATGGAGCTGCTCAAGAGCCGCTCCGCGCTCAGGCCCGAGCACATTCCCTATCCCGGCTACCCGCAGGTGTTCAACGCCATCCAGGGCGGCGACCTGCAGCTGTCCATGCTGCCGCCCGCGCTGGCCATGGCCCAGGTCCAGGCCGGCAAGCTGCGCGGCGTGGCCGTGACCTCGGCCGCGCGCAGCCCGCTGGCGCCGGGCCTGCCCAGCCTCAAGGAGCTGGGCGTGGGCGATTTCGACCTGGAGATCTGGAACGCCGTGGCCGCGCCCAAGGCCATGCCCGCCGCCCATGTGCACAAGCTGGCCGAGGCCGTGAGCGAGATCGTGCGCTCGCCCGAGATGCGCGCGCGCCTGGCCGCCCAGGGCTGGCAGGCCGTGGGCAGCTCGCCCGAAGGCCTGGCCCTGCGCATGCGCCAGGACGTGGCGACGCTGGGCCGCATCATCCGCGAACAGGGCATACGCGCACAATGATGCGCCCAGTGACGTGCTCTCTTTGACACCCCCATGACCGCAGCCCAAGCCTTTGCCGAACTCAATGCCTGGCAGGTCATGGCCTGGGGTCTGGCCTTCTTTGGCGTGCTCTACCTGGCCGGTGGCTGGGGCATGTCGGCGCTCACGCGCTGGCTGGAGCGGCGCGGCGTGGGCCGCGTGCTGGACACGCGCCCGCTCAAGCCCGACCAGTTGCAGCGCGAATGGCGCCAGTCGCTGCATTCGGTGCTGATCTTCGGCATCGGCATGATCGTGCCCTGGGGCCTTCTGCAATTGGGGTGGGCGCGGCTGGAGCCCGATGCAGGCCCATGGCGCATTGCCATCGAAGTCGTGGTGCTGCTGATCTGGAACGATGTGCATTTCTGGATCAACCACCGCCTGCTGCACACGCGGCTGCTGGGGCGCTTTCATGGCGACCACCACCGCTCCATCGTCACCACGCCGTGGTCCACCTACAGCTTCCATCCCATCGAGGCGCTGATGCTGGGCAACGTCATCCTGCTGCCCATGGTGGTGCACGACTTCAGTTTCTGGTCGCTGGCCTCGGTGCCGGTGCTCAGCCTGCTGCTGAACGTCATAGGCCACTCCAACTACGACTTCTTTCCCGGAGTGTCCGACACGCATGCGCTGGCCGCCAGCCGGCGCCACCACCTGCACCATGCCCGGCCCAACGGCAACTATGGCTTTGCGCTGGCCTTCATGGACCGGCTGATGCGCACGCGCGTGGCCCTGCCCGCCACGGCCCGGCCCAGGACGGAATGAGCCGGCCGCCTGCTCGCCACGTCCAGCCACGGCTGCCCCGGCTGCGCCACGGGCGCGACCTGCAGTCGCTGGCCTATCTGGTGGCGCTGCCGCTGATCGTGTGGTGGCAGTGGCAGCATGGCTGGAACCTGTGGCTCTACGGAATCGAGCTGTTCCTCACGCTGGGCGTGGGCGTCATCCACCACAACCACACGCATTTGCGCATGTGGCGCGGGCGCTGGGCCAACCGCTTCACCGACTACTGGCTGACCCTGCTGCAAGGCCACCCGACCTTTGTGTTCTGGCCCGCCCATGTGGCCAACCACCACCGCTACCGCCACGGCCCGCGCGACATGGCACGCACCTACCGCTTCGGCGGCGACCACAACCATCTGCTGGGCTACCTCCTGCACCCGCTGCAGGCCGGCTGGGTGCTGTACCCGCTGTTCCTGCGCTGGCTGGGCCAGCTGCGGCGGCATTGGCCCGGCGCCTTTCGCTACTGCATGGGCCAGTACCTGCTGTGGCTGGGCAGCTGGGCACTGCTGCTGTCGCTGGATTGGCAAAAGGCCTTGCTGCTGGTGATCGTTCCCCAGCTGCATGGCCTGCACTGGCTGCTGGCCACCAACTACCTGCAGCACGCCCATGCCGATGGCCGGCCACTGACGCGCGGCCAGCGGCTGGACAGCGCCACGCCACTGAACTACGCGCGCAACTTCGAGGGCTGGGTCAATCCGCTGCTGTTCAACATCGGCCTGCACACGGCCCACCACGAGCAGCCCCAGGCCCACTGGTCCGAGCTCACGCGCCTGCACGACCTGCACTATCGCCAGCGCGTGGCCCCCGCGCTCAACGAAGGCGGACTGCTACCCTACATGGCCCGCGTCTTCGTGCTCGGCACGGTCTGGCCGTCGGCGCGCACGCGTGCGCAAATGCCTCCCGGAACATACGACTGATACGACCCTGAACCCATGCCCGTCGCCTATTCCAACGTCTATCTGCATGCCGCAGGCATGTTCCTGCCCGGTGAACCCGTGGACAACGCAGGCATGGATGCCTACGTGGCGCCGCTCAACCGCCTGTCCGAGCGCCTCAAGCGCCGCATCCTGGCCGAGAACGGCATTGTCCAGCGCTACTACGCCATCGACCCCGAAGGCCGCACCGTCCACAGCAACACGGCCATGGCCGCCCAGGCCATCCAGGACTGCCTGGCGCAGGCCGGGCGCGCGCTGGGCGATGTGGGCTTCCTGGCCAGCGGTTCCTCGGGCGGCGATGCGCTCATGCCCGGCTTTGCCAGCATGATCCAGGGCGAGATGGCCGCGCCGCCCATGGAGACCCTGTCCGTGCACGGCGTCTGCGCCGCCAGCGTGGGCGCGCTGCAGGCAGCGGCCCAGGCCGTGGACCGCGCGCCCGACTCGCTGGCCCTGGCCGTGGCCAGCGAAATGCCCTCGCGCCTGTTCAAGCGCTCGCGCTTCGCGGCACAGGGATACAACACGGATTTCGACGCCCACTTCCTGCGCTGGATGCTGTCCGATGGCGCAGGCGCCGTGCTGCTGGGCGGCCCGCAGGCCCTGCCCGACGCGCCCGGCCTGCGCCTGAAGCTGCGCTGGACGCACCTGCGCAGCTTTGCGGGCGACTACCCGGTCTGCATGCAGCTGGGCCTGACGCCCGACCGCGCCACCAGCCACCTGGACTTTGCCGCCTGGGGCGATGCCGAGGCCGCAGGCGCGCTGTCGCTGCGCCAGGACATCCGCCTGCTGCCGCACCTGTTCGATGTCTGCATCCACGAATACGCCCACCTGGCGCACACGGGCTGGGTGCCCGGGCGCGGCATAGACCACTTCCTGTGCCACTACTCGTCGGAGCGCTTCATCCCCGTGGTGGACGAGCTGCTGGGAAAGGCCCAGCTCGGCATCCCGCGCGAGCGCTGGTGGAGCAACCTGGCCTGGCGCGGCAACACGGGCGCGGCTTCCATCTTCGTGATGCTGGCCGAATTCCTGCGCACGCAATCGGCGCGCCTGAAGCACGGCGACACCGTGCTGTGCTTCATTCCCGAATCGGGCCGCTTCACGGCCGGCTACATGCTGCTGGAAGTGGAGGATGCGGCCCAGGCTCCCACCGCCACCCCGGCCACCGCCGCAGCACGCAGTGCCACCGCCGAAGCTCCCGCTGCCCCGGACCTGCTGCCCGATGTCTCCACCATCGCCCCGCCCCACGACCCGAACCAGGCCCCGGCCACGCTCGCGCCGCTGCTGACCGAACTGGCCAGCCTCTGGCAGGACTACCGCTCGCGCGTGTGGCGCACGCCGCTGCTGCAGCGCATACGCACAGGCAGGCTGCAGACGGCGGACTACGTGCGCTGGATGAGCCACTGGGTTCCCCAGGTGCGAGAGGGCAGCCTGTGGATGCGCGAGGGCGCGGCCTCGCTCACCGGCGAACATGCGGCGCTGGCCGCGCTGATCGACGTGCATGCGGGCGAGGAGCAGAACGACTTCCGCATCCTGCACGAGGACTACCTCAAGGCCGGTGGCACCGAGACCGACCTCACCCGCCTGCGCCGCAACCCCGGCGGCGAGGCGCTCAACGCCTATCTGCACGGCCTGGCCGCCACGCCCAATCCGATCGGCCTGCTGGGCGCCATCTACATCATCGAAGGCACGGGCCAGCGCATCGTGCCCAGCCTGCTGCCGCTGCTGCGCGCCAGCCTGCCGCTGCCGCCCGATGCCTTCCGCTTCCTGGAATACCACGGCGCCAACGACGAACACCACCTGGAGCGCTGGCTCATGGCCGTGCAGATGGTGATGGCGCTGGACGACACAGACGACACAGACGGCAGCGGGGGCACGGCGGCGCAGGCCATCGTGCGCACCGCGCGCCACACGGCGGCGCTGTACCTGATGCAGTTCGAGCATGTCCTGACCGAGGAGAACTGATGCCACCGCCAGACTTCATCGACCAGCCCCACGACGAGCGCGACCCCAGCCCCTGGCGTGCCCTGTACCTGGACCAGAGCACGCCGCTGCCCGACGACGTCAAGGCCGCCTGGCTGCGCGACTGCAGCAGCGGCTCGCGCCAGTACCTGCTGCCCTTTCTGCGGCCGCTGGCGCGCACCAGCATCGTCCTTATCCAGATCCTCAAGGTGCTGCTGCCGCGCAACTGGGCCCACTCCAGGCTGCTGCACCGGCTGCTGGCCTTCAGCATGAACCGCTTCGTCTCGCCCGAGGCCAACTGGCTCATCCTGCGCCACTTCCACCTGGGCTCGCAGATCCTGGCCTTTGTCGCGGCCAATGCGCCCACGCCCGTGTCCACCACACCGCTGGAGCCGGACAACATCGACGACATCAAGGACGACCTGTTCCTCAGGCACGACCTGAACCTGTTCAACTTCGTCATCCGCCTGAACAACGCGCTGCGCGCCGCAGGCCAGGAACTGCAGCCGGTGGCCGAGCCCGACTTCTCCATGCTGCGCAACCCGCCCCTGCGCCTTGAGGACATGCCGCGCGGGCGCCTGAACCTGCTGGACCTGCAAAGCGCCATCGAGGTCTACACGCCCGTCTACCAGCTGCTGCTGACCGACAACGACTTCTGGCGCGCCAGCAACTCGCTGCAGCTGGACGAGACCGTGGCCATCTATGCGGCCAAGATCCTCGCCTCGCCCGAGCACCTGGTCATGCTCAACAACAAGCACCCGCTGGTGCCCCTGTCCACCCTGCGCGCCGGCCACCGCCTGGTGCTGCACGGACTGTCCACCGAAATGCTGCACTGCCTGCTGATGAAGGTCGCCAGCGGCGACATCCCCCTGCCCGCACGCGAGCTGGCACGCATGCGCGAAGCCGCCCGCGCCCACGGCAGCGAAACGGCCAGCGGTGCCGACCATGCCAGCAGCACGGCAGCCGTCTGACCCAGGTCAAGGAACAGCGGCGGATTGATGCCATCTGGCGCGAAAACGGTTACATCACGTTGCATTCAGCCGCAGGGCCCGCTAGCCTGCACGGCTTCGCCCTGGCCGCACGCCCGGGTCCCTGCCAGCGCCGGGGCGCCTCCTGCCCTGGCTTGCGGCGCCTTCGAACCGTCCGTGCCATGCCATCGTCGTCCTTTGCGCCTTCAGCCGTACGCTGCAGCGAATGCATGCGTTCGTCGCACTGCCTGCTGGGGCAACTGCCCGAACCCGCCTTCCTGCAATGGCTGCCGCACATCCGCGAACGCGGCCTGGCCAAGGGCCAGAAGCTCCAGGCGCAAGGCTGCGTTGCCCATGAATTCCAGGTGATCAAGCTCGGTTTCGTCCTGGCTATCCGCCGTGGCGGCGACGGCGTGCAGCGGCCCGTGGCGCTGTTCGGCAACGGCCACGCGCTGGGCAGCCCGGGCTGGCTGCAGCAGCCCTCGGCCATGCACTTCGAGGCCCTGGGTCCGGGGCGCATCTGCTGCGTGGACATCGCCACCATCACGCGCCGCGGCCTGGTCGATGCCGCCTTCGTGCGCGCGCTGGCCACCAGCTACACCTGCAACAACGCCCTGCTGGCGGAATGGGCCCACATCGTCCGCATCCCCGGCGTGCTGCGCCAGCTGGCCGCCACCCTGATGCAACTGGCCGCGCTGCAGTCAAGCCTGCTCGTGCGCCTGCCCAGCCAGGGCGCACTGGCCGCCCTGCTGGCCACCACGCGCGAAACCATTGCGCGCAGCCTTGTGCGCCTGGTGCAACTGGGCGCGCTGGAGCGGCCGGATCGATGGCATTGCGTGCTGCAGCCTGCGGTGTTGTCGAGGATCAGTGGGGGTGGGGTGAGGGAGGTGGGGTGAAGGAGGTGGGGTGCGAGAGGCGTGGCGGTTGATCGGGCGGACCGGTAGGCTTGCCGACCTGTTGCAACATCAAGCGCCAGGTTTGGCAGAACCGCCGTCCCTGCTCACCATCGCTCCCTTCCCATCGCAACAGTCCGCAGTTTGATGCTCAAGCGCCTATTCCTCCTGCTGCGCCAGCAAGGTCGCCACGGGCTTGTGAATCAGCGCGGGAATCTGCTCCGCCGGCATGGCGCGGGCGAAGAGCCAGCCCTGGTAGGCGTCGCAGTCCAGGATGCGCAGCAGGCGCAGCTGCTCGGCGGTTTCCACGCCTTCGGCAACCACCTGCAGGCCCAGGGTGCGGGCCAGCGCGATCACGGCCTTGACGATCTTGGCGTCGGCCGGGCTGTCGAGCATGGGGCCGATGAAGGTGCGGTCTATCTTCACGCGCGAGACGGGCAGATCGCGCAGGTGGGCCAGCGAGGAGTAGCCGGTGCCGAAATCGTCCAGCACCACGCAGACGCCTGCGGCAAGCAGGCTGCCCAGCAGTTCGCGCGCCTGCTGCGGGTCGGTCATGGCGGCGGACTCGGTGACTTCCAGCTCCAGCAGGTGCGGCGGCACGCCATGCCGGGCCAGGCTGCCCATGAGGCGCTGCTGCAGGTCGGCCTGGCGCAGTTGCTGGGCCGAGAGGTTGACCGCCACGCGCAGCGGCATGCCTGCGCGCAGCCAGTCGCCGGCCTGGCGGCAGGCCGCATCGATCACCCATTCGCCCAGCGCGAGGATCAGGCCCGTGGACTCGGCCACGGGCACGAAGCGCTCCGGCGAGACCCAGCCCATCTGCTCGTCGTTCCAGCGCAGCAGGGCCTCCACGCCCTGGACCTGGCCGCCCAGCACCTGCACCTGGGGCTGGAAATGCAGGCTCAGCAGACCCCGGTCCAGGGCGCGCTTGAGGCGTTCGTGCAGCAGCACTTTCTCGGCCATGGCCTCGCCCATGGCGCTGGCATAGCAGGCGTAGGAGGCACGGCCGCGCTGCTTGGCGTCGTACATGGCCATGTCGGCATAGCGCATGAGGGTGGCCGCATCGCCCGCGTCCTGCGGGTAGAAGGCCACGCCCACGCTGGCGCCGAAGTTCAGCGCGTAGTGGCCGATGGCGCAGGGCCGGCACAGCTCGCCCAGCAGCGCGTCGACGCGCCGGCGCAGGTCCGGCCCGTTGCAGGGATGCAGCACGGCGGTGAACTCGTCACCGCCCATGCGCGCCAGCGTGGCCGAAGTGCCCAGCGCGGCCTGCAGGCGGCGCGCCACTTCCTTGAGCACCTGGTCGCCCACGTCGTGGCCATATCCGTCGTTGATGGCCTTGAAGTTGTCGAGGTCCAGCAGCAGCAGCGCAAAGGACGCGGGCCCGGTGCCCGAGCCCGAACCCGAGCCCGAACCCACTTGCACCTGCGCCTGCGAGATCGCCTGCTCCAGCTGCAACCCGAACTGCCAGCGGTTGAGCAGGCCGGTGAGCGTGTCGTGCGTGGCGTGGTAGTGCATGCAGGCCTCCATCTGGCGCAGCTGCGACAGGTCGCGCACAAAGGCCACGGCCACGCCCCCGCCGTGCGGGGAATGGCCCAGGGCGATGTCCACGGACAGGCGCTTGCCGTCCTTGCGCAGCAGCCACAGGTCCCGCCCCTGCCCCATGGGCCGGCGCGCGGGCTGGGCGAAGTAGGACTGCAGCTGCGGCCCATGGGCCGCATGCGCCTCGGGCGGCAGCAGCATCTGCAGCGGACGGCCCAGCAGCTCGGAGGCGCCATAACCGCTCATGGCCTGCATGGCGGGATTGGCCAGCAGGATGCGGCCCTTGCGATCCACGAGCACGATGCCGTCGGGCGCGGCCTCCATGGCCACGCGCTTGAGCTCCTCATCCAGCGCCTCGCACGGCCCGATCAGATGGCCGGCTTGCGCGCTCCAGGCCGACGCCATCATGCGGACGGCCCCTTGCCGTGGAAGACCGATGCCGCAGCCTCCAGCGCCTGAGCCTGCCCGGCCAGCTGCTGCGCGTGCGCGATGGTGTCGCGCGCCAGCGTGGCGTTGTGCTGGGTCATCTGTTCGAGCTGCTGCACGGCGGCCTGTACCTGTTGCACGCCACCGGCCTGGGCCTGGCTGGCGGCCTGCATGCCTTCGGCCAGCAGCAGCTGCTCGCGCATGTCGGCCTGCACGGCGAGCATGGCCTCGCCCATTTCGCGCGCCATGGCGCAGCTTTGCGCCACCTGCTGCTGCGATGCCTCGATCAATGCCTTGATCTGGCGCGCAGCGTGGGCGCTGCGCTGGGACAGGCCGCGCACCTCGTCGGCCACCACGGCAAAGCCCTTGCCGTGCTCGCCGGCGCGCGCGGCCTCCACGGCGGCGTTGAGCGCCAGCAGATTGGTCTGAAAGGCAATGCCGTCGATGAGCGAGCTGATCTCCCCGACCTGGTCGCTGGTCCGGGCCACGCCGCGCATGCCCTGGTCCAGTTGCGCGACCATGCGGCTGCTCTGCCCGGCCATGTCCACGCCATGCCGCGCGCGGCGGGCGGCCTCGCCGGCCTGGGCGCTGCTGCGCTCTATGGCGCAGGCCAGGGCCTGCATGGCCTGGGCCGATTGCTCCAGGCTGGCGGCGGCAGCCTCGGTGCGGTCGCTCAGTTCGGTGCTGCCCTGCTGCACGGCCAGCGCGCAGCGGCGCACCTGGTCGCTCTTGCCCTGGATGTCGTCCACCAGGGAGACCAGGTTGAGTCCGGTCTGCCGCACGGCGCCGCCGATGGCGCCGATCTCGTCCGTGCGCTGCGTGAACAGTTCCCCCGTCTGCTGCCCGCTGGCCACGGCCTGGGCCTGTCCGCGCAGGGCAGCCAGGGGCATGAGCAGCCTGGTGCGCAGCCACTGCCCGGCCGCCACGCAAGCCAGGCTCCAGATCAGCCAGGCGGGCCAGATCTCGGCCAGCGTCAGGGACAGGGGCAAAGCCGAGGCCCAGGCCTGCAGCGACGGCAACCACAGCCCGGCCGATCCCAGCAGCCACAGTCCCGCCACCATGGCCTGCGCCCGCCAGGCCAGCGGCCTGAAGCGCCACCAGCGCTGCAGCGCGCCCGCGGCGCCACGCCCCACTGGGAAGCCCCGGTGCAGGCCCAGCGAGCGCACGCCGGCATTGATCTGTTCATAGAGCGCCGCATGCTGCTGCACCTCGCACGGCTGCGGCCGGGTGCGCACGGACAGGTAGCCGACCACGGTGCCCGCATGGCGTATGGGACTGGCGTTGGCGCGCACCCAGTAGTGGTCGCCGTTCTTGCGCCGGTTCTTGACCAGGGCGCTCCAGGGCAGCCCTCGCTGGATGGTGGTCCACATGTCGGCAAAGGCGGCGGCCGGCATGTCCGGATGGCGCACGATGCTGTGGGCCTTGCCGTAGAGCTCGGCGGCCTCGAAGCCGCTGACGCGGATGAAGGCATCGTTGGCATAGACGATGCGCCCCTTCAGGTCGGTGACGGAAAGAAGCGTCTCTCCTTCGTTCAAAGGGTACTCACGCTGGGTGACGTACACGTTTCGCCGCATGGATCAGGTCTCTTGGAGATGGGCGGGGCGTCGGCATGACGCTCCAGGCGGGGCCCACTCTAAGCAGTCCTGCGGCGATGCACATCAGGGATGGTGTGCCGCATCGCGCCTAAACGCAGCCAATGTGACGGCGGTCACACTGGCTGCGGCGCGCGCAGGATCAGGAACGCTTTTCCTGCAGCAGGGCCTTGACGTCGGCGCCCAGCACCTGCGGGCCGCCGCCGTAGCGCTCGTACACGCGCAGGCGGCCGGCCGTGTCGTAGACATAGCTGCCGGCCGAATGGTCCAGCGTGTAGGTGCCTTCGGTCTTGCCGGGCACCTTCTTGTAGAAGAGCTTGAAATCCTTGGCCACGGCCGCCGTCTCCTCGGGCGTGCCGTGCAGGCCGACGAAGCCGGGGTCGAAGTTGCCCAGGTAGGCCTTGAGCACCTCGGGCGTGTCGCGCTCGGGGTCCAGGGTGACGAAGACGCCCTGCAGCCTGTCGCCATCGGCGCCCAGCTGCTGCTTGACCTCGACCAGCTCCTGCAGCGTGGTGGGGCAGACGTCGGGGCATTGCGTGTAGCCGAAGAAGACCACGACGACCTTGCCCGCAAAGTCCTTGATGCTGCGCTGCTTGCCGTCCACATCGCGCAGGGGAATGTCCTTGGCGTATTCGGCGCCCGTGACATCGACGCCCTGGAAACTGGTCTTGGCCTCGCGCGAGCATCCGCTCAGCGCCAGGGCGCCCCATGCCATGGCGGTCACGCCCAGAAAGCGCAGCGCTGTCCGTTTGTTCATGCTTCCTCAACAAGGTAGTTGCCGCAGGCTGCGTGGCCGCAAAGCCTGCGCGCCGCCCGGGCTGGAAAGGGAAAAGGCGAAAGCGTCTGCTGAAGGCGCTTTCGCACAGCCGCAAACCATAACCCATAACCGCAAGACCCCGGCGCTGCGGGGCCTGCCTGCCTCCATGAGACGGCCTGGCTGCCGGCTCGGTTCCTTGGCGCAGGCCTCAGTCGCCGTCGCCGGGGCGTCCCGCCGTGTCCCACGAGGCCGATGCTCGCAGCAGCCGGTCCAGGTCGCGCTTGGCCTTGCCGGCGTCGGCCATGCCCAGCCCGGCGGGCATGCGCATCATCCAGTGACCCTGCGGGTCCACCACGTACAGGTGGTCCTGCAGCGCATGGCCGGGCGCAGGCTGCAGCCAGCCGCGCAGCACGGCCTCGGGCACGCGCAGCACCGTGGCCTGGGCCAGCGCGGGGCGCAGGTGGGCGGGCACGGGTGCGTCGTCGGAGATGAGCCAGACCCGGTCCAGCCGGTCCTTTTCGCGGCCCAGGGTTTCGCGCAGCTGGCGCTGCAGATAGAGATGGCTTTCGCAGGCGCTGCCGCAAGCCCCGCCCGCCACGCTCAGCAGCAGCCATTGGCCCTTGAGCGACTGCAGCGGTACAGGGGCGCCGTCCAGCGTGGTGGCCGTGGCCGGTGGCAAGGCTGGCTGGTCCGCGATCAGCTCGCCAAAGCTGCGCTGCTGGCCAGGCCGCAGCACGTAGTAGGTGAAATAGGAGGCCACCACGGGCGCGGCGCAGACCGCGAACACGGCCAGCATCTTCCAGCGGCCGCTGCGCGTGCGTTGCGCACCGGCAAGGCCCGGCTGCAAGGGTGGCAGGCCATGGACAGTCATCTCCAGGGGAGTCTCAGGAGCGGGCATGGCGCGGGCGGACAAAGCGTCGGACGATTTGGAACCAGACATACAAAAGCGTGATCAGGGCCGCAAGTCCAAACCATTGGAACGCATAGCCATGGTGTTTCTCGACACCGGCCGTCACAACGGGCCAGTCGCGCCGCAGGCCTTCGCTGGCTTCGCCGGTCTGCAGCAGGCTCCATTCGCGCAGCGGCAGCCCGGAGGCCACGGCCCATTCGGCAATGTCCACATTCTGTCGGATGCGCGACTTTTGCCCATCAGGGTCTGCCCCTGCACGGCCGAATTCGTAGAGCCGGGACGGCGTGGCCTCCATGCGCCCCTCAACGGTCACCAGCCCTTCGGGCGTCTGCACCTCGGGCAGGGCCGTGCGGTCCAGGAAGTTGCGCGGCACCCAGCCGCGCTGCACGGCGATCACCACGTCCTCATGCGGCGCAGCCAGCCGCAGCGGCGTGAGCACGAAGAAGCCCGGCTGGCCCTGCATCTGGCGGTTGTCCAGGTACAGCGTCTGCCCCGCAATCCAGTGGCCCTGCAATTGCACGGGACGGTGCAGCCAGGGCGCGGCTTCGGGGTTCGGCACCGCACCGGGCTGCACGGCTGCCAGCTGGGCGTTGCTCCACGGCGGCAGGCCCTGCTGGCGCTGCACGGCGTCGAACAGTTCCTGCTTGTAGGCCGCGCGCTGCAGCTGCCAGCGGCCCAGGGACAGCGTGACGGCCACGCCGATCAGCGCGGCCAAGGTGATCAGTACAAACCGCCAGCGCTCTGGCATTCTGGAAACACGCACCGGATAATCCACCCATGAAATTCGTGATCGTTCTCGCCCTGCTGGCCATTGTCGCCAGTCTGGGCAGCGCCCTGTTCTTCATGATGCGCCGCAATCCCGAAGACCAGCAGGGAGCGGGCGACGACAGGCGCCGCAGCCGCGCCATGTTCCGTGCACTGGCGCTGCGCGTGGGCCTGTCCATCGCGCTGTTCCTGTGCGTGCTGCTGGCGGCCAAGCTGGGCTACATCCATCCCACCGGCTGGACCGCCGGGCAATAGACAAGCCCCCTGCCACCACAAACAAAAAGAAGCGCCCTGGCGCTTCTTTTTGCATGGGGCCGGATACAGACTACATCCAGTAGACCAGCACGTAGAGGAACAGCCACACCACGTCCACGAAGTGCCAGTACCATGCCGCGCCCTCGAAGCCGAAATGCCGTTCGGCCGTGAAGTGCCCGGCATGCAGGCGCATGGTGATGAAGAACAGCATCAGCATGCCCACGAAGACGTGGAAGCCGTGGAATCCCGTGAGCAGGAAGAAGGTCGAGCCGAACACGCCCGAGGACAGCTTGAGGTTCAGATCCGTGTACAGGTGGTAGTACTCGTAGCCCTGCACGCACAGGAAGACGAAGCCCAGGATCACCGTCATCCACATGAAGGCGATGGTGCGGGCGCGGTGGCCGGCCTGCAGCGCATGGTGGGCAATGGTCAGCGTCACGCCCGAAGTCAGCAGCAGCGCCGTGTTGATGGTGGGCAGCCAGAACGGGCCCACGGTCTGGAAAGGCTCGACACTGTTGGCCGGCGAGGCCGTGGCGCCGGCTGCCATGCTGGGCCAGACGGCCTTGAAGTCGGGCCACAGCAAGGCGTTGTCCAGGCTGCCCAGCGCGGGCACCGAGTGCGAGCGCGCCCACCACAGGGCGGTGAAGAAGGCGCCGAAGAACATCACCTCGGAGAAGATGAACCAGCTCATGCTCCAGCGGAAGGACAGGTCGATTTTGCGACCGTACTTGCCCGACTCGCTTTCATGCGCGGCCTCCCGGAACCAGAAAAAGAGCACGGCCAGCCACCAGACCAGGCCCAGGCCCAGGCTGTACATGCCCCATTCATGGCCGTTGATCCAGTTGCCCGCGCCCAGGATCACGAAGAACAGCCCCGCCGCCGCCATGACGGGATGGCTGGACTCTGCCGGCACGTAGTAGTAAGGCGTTTTGCCGTGGGTGGTTGCACTCATTGCTCAGCTCCTGACATTCTTGGTTCTGTGTTTCCCGTCTATCACTCTCTGTCCCCGATGGCCGCGCCGCTCAGACCACGAGCTTGACCAGCGCGATCAATCCCAGCACCAGCAGGAAGATGGCCGCCAGCCCCACTGCAATCACATGCAGCGGCGTGATGCGCTCCCCGTCCTGCTGGTACTCGCTAGCCCTGCGCACGCCGAACAGGGACCAGGCCACGGCGCGCACCGTGCGCCACACGCTGGGCGGGCGGCGCTTGTCCCCGGGTTGCGGCGCATTCATGAGGCCGGCTCCTGCTTCGGCCCTGCGGCCACCGGCGCATCGCCCGTGGGCGCGGCCGGCGTCCTGCCGCCCACCTCGAAGAAGGTATAGGACAGCGTGATCGTGGTCACGTCCTTGGAGATGCGCGGATCGATCACGAAGGCCACCGGCCACTCGCGCTTTTCCCCTGGCTCCAGCGTGTACTGCGAAAAGCAGAAGCACTCGAGCTTGTTGAAATGCGCAGCCGCCTGGCGTGGCGCATAGCTCGGTATCGCCTGGGCCGCCATGCGGCGGTTCTGCACATTCTGGAATTCGTACATGACCGTGGCCAGCTCGCCCGGATGGACCTGCATGGAGCGCTGCGCCGGCTTGAAGTCCCAGGGCCCGCGCGCATTGGCGTCGAACTCCACGGTGATGGTGCGGCTCTTGTCCACCTGCGAGTTGGCCGGCAGCTTCACATCGCGCCCGGCCGTGCCGTTGCCCGGCACCTGCCGCTCGGACAGCGACAGGATGTTGATGCCCGTGAGCTCGCAGATGTGCTTGTAGATGGGAATCAGCACGTAGCCGAAGGCAAACATGCCCAGCGCCACCACGGCCAGCTTGCCCACCATCTTCGCGTTTTCACTGCGCACGCTCACGGATTGCCCTCCTGTTGCCTTCAAGCGCTCAATGGAGCACGGTGATCTTGATCACGAAGCCGGCCAGAAAGACCAGCGCCACCGATACCAGGATCAGCGCCAGCCGCACGTTGGCTTTTCGTTGCTGTGCATCCATTTTTCTGATCTCCATGACTACTGGCAATCTCTGAGACTGTCGCGCCCCACCCCAGGGGCACCGAGGAAGGGGGAAGGCGCGAAGCGACCCAGGCGGTGGTTCATTTCAGCCTATGACGCGGGTCGCCGTCGCATCCAGCTTGGGCGGCGTCTCGAAGGTATGGAACGGCGCCGGCGAGGGCACTTCCCACTCCAGGCCTTCGGCAGCCTCCCAGGGCTTTTGCGGCGCCTTCTCGCCCTTGCCGCGCATGGCGGGCACGACGACGAAGAGGAAGAAATACACCTGCATCAGGCCAAAGCCCAGCGCGCCCAGCGAGGCCACCATGTTGAAGTCGGCGAACTGCATGGGGTAGTCGGCATAGCGGCGCGGCATGCCCGCCAGGCCCAGGAAGTGCATGGGGAAGAAGGTGATGTTGAAGAAGATCAGCGAGCCCCAGAAGTGGATCTGGCCGCGCGTCTCCGAATACATCACGCCCGTCCACTTGGGCGCCCAGTAGTAGTAGGCCGCGAACATGGAGAACAGCGATCCGGCCACCAGCACGTAGTGGAAGTGGGCCACCACGTAGTAGGTGTCCTGCAGCTGGATGTCGATGGGCGCCATCGACAGGATCAGGCCCGTGAAGCCGCCCATGGTGAACACGAAGATGAAGCCCACCGAGAACAGCATGGGCGTCTCGAAGGTCATGGAGCCACGCCACATGGTGGCCACCCAGTTGAAGATCTTCACGGCCGTGGGCACCGAGATCAGCATGGTGGCGTACATGAAGAACAGCTGGCCCGTGACGGGCATGCCGGTCGTGAACATGTGGTGCGCCCACACGATGAAGGACAGGATGGCGATGGACGAGGTCGCATACACCATGGACGCATAGCCGAACAGCTTCTTGCGGCTGAAGGCCGGCACGATCTGGCTGATGATGCCGAAGGCCGGCAGGATCATGATGTAGACCTCGGGGTGGCCGAAGAACCAGAAGATGTGCTGGTACATCACCGGATCGCCGCCGCCTGCGGGGTTGAAGAAGCTGGTGCCGAAATGGCGGTCCGTCAGCGTCATGGTGATGGCGCCGGCCAGCACGGGCATGACGGCGATCAGCAGGTAGGCCGTGATCAGCCAGGTCCAGGCGAACATGGGCATCTTCATCAGCGTCATGCCGGGCGCGCGCATGTTGAGCACGGTGACGATGATGTTGATGGCGCCCATGATGGAGCTGGCGCCCATGATGTGCATGGCCAGGATGGAGGTGTCCATGGACGGCCCCATCTGCAGCGTCAGCGGCGCATACAGCGTCCAGCCTGCGGCGGGTGCGCCGCCGGGCATGAAGAACGAGCCCACCAGCATCAGGCCGGCCGGGATCAGCAGCCAGAAGCTGAAGTTGTTCATGCGCGCGAAGGCCATGTCGGAGGCGCCGATCTGCAGCGGCAGCATCCAGTTCGCAAAGCCCACGAAGGCCGGCATGATGGCGCCGAACACCATGATCAGGCCGTGCATGGTGGTCAGCTGGTTGAACAGCTCGGGGTTGACGATCTGCAGCCCGGGCTGGAACAGCTCGGCGCGGATCAGCAGCGCCAGCACCCCGCCCACCATCAGCATGGTGAACGAGAACAGCAGGTACAGCGTGCCGATGTCCTTGTGGTTGGTGGCGAACATCCAGCGCCGCCAGCCCGTGGGCGTGGCGTGGTGGTGATGGTCGTCATGCCCGTGCCCATGCTCGTGCTCATGCGCATGTTCGTGGCCCTCGCCCGCAGGGCTGTGGATGGGGGGAAGTACGGCGCTCATGCTGTTATCTCCAATCGCTCATCTGTCTTGCGTGCTCACTGCGCAGGGAACTTGCCGGTGCGGGCGGCCACGAACTCGGCCGGCTGCACCAGCTGGCCGGTCTTGTTGGACCAGTGGTTCTTGGCAAAGGTGACCACGGCGGCCAGCTCGGTATCGCTCAGCTGCTTCCAGGCGGGCATGGCGCCGTTGGCACGGCCTTCCAGCACCACATGCATCATCTCGGCCGTGGGACCCAGGACCACGGGGCTGCCGTCCAGCGCCTTGATGGGACCGGCGCCCTTGCCGTTGGCCTGGTGGCAGGCCGCGCAGTTGGCCGCATAGACCTTCTCGCCGCGTGCGATCAGGTCTTGCAGGGACCAGACCTTGCTGGGGTCGTCCTTCTTGGCGGCGGCGATCTTCTTTTGCTCGTCCACCCAGGCCTTGTAGCCGTCATTGGACAGCACCTTCACGTGGATGGGCATGTAGGCATGCTCCTTGCCGCACAGCTCGGCGCACTGGCCGTAGTAGTCGCCGGTCTTCTCGGCGCGGAACCAGGTGTCGCGCACGAAGCCCGGAATCGCATCCTGCTTGATGCCGAAGGACGGCACCATGAAGGAGTGGATCACGTCGTTGGCCGTGGTGATGATGCGCACCTTGCGGTCCACGGGCACGACCAGCGGGTTGTCCACCTTGAGCAGGTAGTCGTTGGGTGCCTTGGACACATCGCCGCTGTCGGACAGCACGCGGTGGCTGCTGTCCAGCGTGGAGATGAAGCTCAGGCCCTCGCCTTCGCCGTTGATGTAGTCGTAGCCCCATTTCCACTGGTAGCCCGTGGCCTTGATCGTGACATCGGCGTTGGTGGTGTCCTTCTGCGCCACCAGCACCTTGGTGGCCGGCAGCGCCATGAGCACGACGATGATGAAGGGCACGACGGTCCAGACCACCTCGACCGTGGCCGATTCGTGGAAGTTCGCGGCCTTGGCGCCGCGCGATTTGCGGTGCTTCCAGATCGAATAGAACATCACGGCGAACACGCCGATGAAGATCACCGTGCAGATGATCAGCATCATCCAGTGCAGGTAATGCTGCTCGTGCGCGATGCGCGTGACCGCCGGATGAAGGTTGAGCTGATTGACGGCCGGGCCGCCTGGCAGATCTGTCGCCGCATGTGCAAGGGAGCCTGCCCCTGCCACACTCATCAAGCCCCAGAGAACCAGCCTGGTGGAAATGCTTTTCATAGTTTTCACTTACATCTAAGCCTCGGGTTATCCACTCGCTCCGCTGCGCCGGCGTGGGGGCCGCGCAGCCAGACCGTTCAACGCCTGCCCAAAGGGCAACTCCCGGCCTCAACTGTCCGAGCATGCATGAAAGCGCCGCAGATGTGCCTGCGCGCAATCACCAATAGCGTGCCAGCCGGCATCAACGGCAGCTCGGACGTGGGACCAGGATGGGGGCGGGCCGCCATCCCCGCCTGCGCCTGCAGGCGCATGAACTCGGGGGACAGCAGCAAAGTGGATGGGAGGATGCGCGCGCGCCGGCCCTTCAGGGCATGTGTGCCGTGTGTGCCGTGCGGGCCGGGAGCGGATGGAAAGAGGCAGCGCATGCGGCCCAGCAGTGCGGGCAGCAGGGAACACAGGGACAGAAAGACCAGTGCCCGCTCCCAGAGGAGCAGGCACTGCTGCAGCCGGTGATGATCAAACTTGCGGGCGGGCCACTCTTGAATGCGCCGGCCCGTTCTCGTTCCCGTGGCAAAGCGAAACACCAAATCGTCTCCCCTTTCGGCCTGCGGACCGCTGGTCTTTTCCCGGCCCGGGAGAGCGAGCCCAGGGAAAAGCTGTTGTCTCTGTCAGCTCGGGAAAAGTGTAGACGTTTTTGTTTTCGATCAATGACTGGAAAGCGACATTCAGGCTATCGCAAACCCGTGTTGCGCGGCTGGCGCAGCATGCTGCGCATGTCCTCCAGCGACACGGCGCTGCTGGACTCCAGGCGCACGCGCGGCTGCGGCTTGTAGGCATGGCCGTAGACGATCTCGAAGGTCAGCGCCAGCTGTCCGTCGGGGCCGGCCAACCGTTCGCGCAAGGCGTCGTGCAGGCACTGCTGCCAGCGGCGGCCGCGCAGCGCGGCAAAGCGTTGCGGATGGAAGTTGCGGCCGAGCTCGCGCAGCTCTTGCAGCAGCCGCTCGGGCGTGGCAAAGGTCAGCGTGATGTGCTCCATGTCCATCACCGGCTCGCTGAAGCCTGCGTGCACCAGCATGTCGCCCCAGTCATGCATGTCGGTGAAGGCCTGGCCGGCGGGCGGCCAGCCCAGCTGGGCGTAGAGGGCATGCAGCTCGCGCAGCGTATCGGGCCCCAGGCAGGAGAACATCACATAGCCGTCCACGGACAGCGCCTGGTGCCAGCGCGTGATCAGCGCCTGCGGGTCGGCCTGCTGGTGCAGGGCCATGTTGGCCCACAGCATGTCCACGCCGGCGGGCTCGGGCTCGCCGAAGCGCGTGGCGCCCCCGGTCCAGCGCGCGGGCTGCCACCAGCGCGTGCCCAGCTGCTCGCGGGCGGCGGCCTCATGCAGCGGCGAGGCTTCATAGACCAGGCATTCGGACTGCGCATAGCGCTGGCGCAGCAGCGCATGGGCCTGCAGGCCGCCGCGCACGGGCTGCCAGTGGCACCAGCGCTGGGGCGGCTTGACGATCCAGTCCAGCCGCTCCTGCATGCGGCGCGCCACCTCCTCATGCAGCCACGGCGAGGCCGCAGGCGCGCCCTGCTGCCAGCGCAATGCGGCGGCCGGATCGATGGTGGGAGGCAATTCGTGGGACATGGCTGGGCGGGGAATCGGTGCTCCTCAAAAGACAGGCGCCCGGCCCCGGAGCAAAGGGGTGGCGGACGCGGCGCGAGTATATTGACTCCATGCCCAACCTGCCTGCGTCATGGCTTTCGCGCTGGCATGCCGGCCTGCCCGGCCTGCTGCCCAGCCAGTGCGCCGTCTGCCACCGCTGGCCTGCGCGGCGCCTGTGCCAGGACTGCCGCGCACGCTGGGCCGGACCCATGGCGCGATGCGGGCGCTGCGCCATGCCGCTGCCGGCCTGCACCGGCGCCGATGGTCCCCGCACCTGCGGCGCCTGCCTGGTCAAGCCGCCGCCGCTGACGCACTGCCTGGCCGCGCTGGACTATGCCTACCCGTGGCACACGGTGATCGGCGACTTCAAGTTCCGGGGAGATACCGGCCTGGCACGCAGCCTGGCCGATCTGCTGCTGGAGTTGCCTCAGGCGCGCGAGCAACTGCAGCAATGCGACCTGCTGCTGCCCATGCCGCTGTCGCCGCAGCGCCTGCGAGAGCGCGGCTTTCACCAGACCCTGGTGCTGGCCCGCGCGCTCTGCAGCGCATCCACCCGGGGCAAGCTGCGGCACCAGGCCGTGCAGCGCGCCCACACGGCACAGGCCCAGCATGACCTGCCGCGCGCCCTGCGCCTGCGCCAGCTGCGCACGGTCTTTGCCGTGCCACCTGCGCAGCTGGCCCACGTGCGCGGCCGCAAGATCCTGTTGATCGACGATGTGATGACCACGGGCGCCAGCCTGCATGCGCTGGCCACCTGCCTGCGCCGCGCAGGCGCGGCCGAGGTCAGCGCCCTGGTGCTGGCGCGCACGCCCTGACCGCAGGGGACCGGGGCCCGGGGGCATCTGCCGCCGCGAGACAATACGGGCCATGTTCCATATCGTTCTCGTCGCGCCGGAGATCCCGCCCAATACCGGCAATGTGATCCGTCTGGCCGCCAACACCGGCTGCAGCCTGCACCTGATCGAGCCGCTGGGCTTTTCCATGGAAGACCGCCTGATGCGCCGCGCCGGCCTCGACTACCACGAGTACGCGCCCGTGCGCCGCCATGCCGACTGGCAGGCCTTCCTGCAGGACTGCCGGCCGGACCGCCAGCGCATGTTCGCCATGACCACGCACAGCAGCAGTCCCGCCCACGCCATCGGCTTCCAGCCCGGCGACTGGCTGGTGTTCGGCTCCGAAAGCAAGGGCCTGCCCGCCGAGGTGCGCGAGCAGTTCCCGCCGCAGCAGCGCCTGCGCCTGCCCATGCTGCCGCAGCAGCGCAGCCTGAACCTGTCCAACGCCGTGGCCGTGACGGTGTTTGAAGCCTGGCGCCAGCAGCAGTTTGCCGGCGCCGCACTGGCCGAGGGCGCGCCCGGCGCGGCCTGAGCGACCGGCCCGGGTCGGCGGAAAGTTCCCCGCCGATTGTTTCAACCGCTGAAAAAGCGCATTGCCAATCCAAGGGTTTATCCCGATTCCACACCGTCCTACATTTGAGTCATGGGCTCTACGTTACCAAGCGATTTCCGCAAGGAACGCCCTGTCCCAGAAACAAAACAAAGGACTTGAATCATGAAGAACACCCGCCGTTTTGCCGTCCTGGCCGCCCTCACCGTTTCCGCCTTCGCCGCCCAGGCCGCCGGCTTCGACTACGCCGACAACAGCAGCTACCCGCCCGAAGTGAAGACCCAGAGCACGCTGACACGTGCCCAGGTCATGGCCGACCTGAAGGCCGCCCAGGCCAATGGCACCATGCCCTCCGTCGCCGAAGGCTACCTGCCCATCCAGAACACTGCCACCGCTGGCGTGAGCCGCGAGGAAGTGCGCCGCGAGGCCGCCGCTGCCGAGCGTTCGGGCCAGCTGAACTTCGGCGCCTGAGCCCCAGACCCCGCAACCGCTGCCACCACGCAGCCAGCCCGCAGGTGCCGCCTGCGGGCTTTTTTCATCGCCGGGCCGCCCCAAGATGAAAAGCTCCCTCTTGGGAGGGCAGCGTGGGGGTCAGTTTTCATTCAGGCCTTGGCGCCGTAGTTGCGGGCCACGGACTCGGCCACGCAGGCGGGCTTGTCCGCGCCTTCGCGCTCCACGGTCACCAGCCAGGTCATCTGCAGCCCACCGGGCTCGATGGGCTCGGCGGCCTGCAGCGTCAGGCGCGCGCGCAGGCGGCTGCCCACGGGCACGGGCGAGGTGAAGCGCACGCGGTTGAGGCCGTAGTTCACGCCCATTTGCGCGCCTTCGATGTGAAAGCAGCTCTGGAAAAACTGGGGAATCAGCGACAGCGTCAGAAAGCCATGCGCGATCGGCGCGCCGAAGGGGCCCTTGGACGCACGCTCGGGGTCCACATGGATCCACTGCTGGTCGCCCGTGGCATCGGCGAACAGCTGCACCTGCTGCTGGGTGATGGTGATCCAGTCGCTGACGGCGACTTCCTGCCCCACGCAGGCACGCACTTCGGAATAGGAATGGAAGGTTTTCATGCCCCAAATGGTAGGGGCCGGTGCCGCGCGCTCCATGTCGGGCGCGCGACAGGCTAGGGTTAGCCCAGGGAGGGGCTCAGCGCGAGGCGCGCTGCACGAAGAACAGCCCCGTGCCCACGGCCATCAGCAGCGCGCCGAAGACCCGGTTCTGGCTGCGCACGGCACGCGCGCTGCGCATGAAGCCGCGCAGCGCGCTGGCGCTGGCCGCATAGCCGTGCATGACCATGGTGTCCACGGCCAGCATGGTGGCGGCCAGGATCAGCAACTGCAGCCACAGCGGGCGGCTGGTGGTCATGAACTGGGGCAGCACGGCCACCATGAAGATGATGCCCTTGGGATTGGTGGCGTTGGTCAGGAAGCCCGTGAGCACGCGGCGGCGCACGCTGAGCTCGGGCATGGATTCCTGGGTGGCCAGGGGTGCGGCACCCGAGCGCCATTGGCTGATGCCCAGGTAGATCAGGTAGCACGCGCCGACGATCTTCACGGCGTTGAACGCCCATTCGGAGGCCAGCAGCAGCGAGCCCACGCCCGCGCCGGCGATCAGCAAGATGGTCAGCAGCCCCAGCTGCAGCCCGAAGATGGTGGCGCTGCTCTTGCGCACGCCATACGACAGGCCATGGCTCATGGACAGCACGGCGCCCGAGCCCGGGGAGACCGCAATGATCCAGCAGGCCACAAAGTAGGCGATCCAAGTGTGCCAATCCATGCCAAACACCTTAAAAATACGGAGCAGGCCGGCATCTTAAAACCGTGCGGCCGATCTGGCGCACTGCCGCGGCAAAGCCGGATGGGGCGGTGAAGCATTCGGTGGCATTTTTCATCGCCGGGCCGCCCCAAGATGAAAACGGCCCCCTCGGGGGGCGCCCGGCCAGGGGCAGCGGACCTAGCGCAGCAAAGGGAGCGTGGGGGGCATTTTCAACCCTGTCAAAAAGCTGACCCAGCTGTGAGAGTGACACAATCAATCACCCCAGGGTAAACACCAACTCCAAGATCCCTAGCTTCCATGGAACACAGCGCCCCCATCTGGCTGACCTACGGCTTTCTCTATCTCACCGCCGCCGTGCTGGCCGTGCCCATTGCGCGTGCCCTGGGCCTGGGCGCCATCATTGGCTACCTGGGTGCCGGCATTGCCATGGGCCCCTGGGGACTGTCGCTTGTCAGCAATGTGGATGACATTCTTCATTTTGCCGAGTTCGGCGTGGTGCTGATGCTCTTCGTGATCGGGCTGGAGCTGCAGCCCAGCCGCCTGTGGGAGCTGCGCCGGCCCATCCTGGGATGGGGGCTCGCGCAGATGCTGGCCTGCACGGGCGTGCTGTTCCTGGCGGCCTGGGCCTTCGGCTTTTCCTGGCGCGTGAGCCTGATCGCGGGCATGGGCCTGGCCCTGTCGTCCACGGCCATCTGCCTGCAGGTCATGGCCGAGCGCAACCTCATGCGCACGCCCAGCGGCCAGGCCGGCTTTTCCATCCTGCTGTTCCAGGACGTGGCCGCCATTCCCATCCTGGCGCTGATCCCCATCCTGGGCGCGGTCAAGGCCGCCAATGCCACGCACACAGACAGCCACCTGTGGCTGCAGGTGCTCAAGACCGTGGGCACCATCGCCGCCGTGGTGGTGGGCGGCCGCCTGCTGCTGCGCCCCCTGCTGCGCTGGATCGCCCGCAGCCGCACGCCCGAGATCTTCACGGCCACCTCGCTGCTGCTGGTGGTGGGCATTGCCATGCTGATGGTGCAGGTGGGCCTGTCCATGGCGCTGGGAGCCTTCCTGGCCGGCGTGCTGCTGGCAGACAGCGAGTACCGCAGCGAGCTGGAGACCAACATCGAGCCCTTCAAGGGCCTGCTGCTGGGCCTGTTCTTCATGGCCGTGGGCATGAGCATCGATTTCGGCGTGCTGCTGCGCGCGCCCTGGGCCATGGCGGCCATGGTGCTGGGCTTTCTGGCGCTCAAGGGCGCCGTGCTCTACACCCTGGCCCGCGTGCTGAAGCTGCCCTGGCGCGAGCGCCCGGTGTTCACCCTGCTGCTGGCCCAGGGCGGCGAGTTCGCCTTCGTGGTGTTCCAGACGGCGGCGCAGTACAAGGTGTTCCACCACAGCATTTCGTCCATGCTGGTGGCCGCCGTGGCCCTGTCCATGCTGATCGGCCCGCTGGTGCTGGTGCTGATGGACAAGCTGCTGCTCCAGCGCTTTGCCGACATGAAGGATTGCCAGGTCGACGGCGCGGGCCAGGCTGCCAGGCCCCATGAAATATCGGAGCCGCAGGACGCGCAGATCATCATTGCGGGCTTTGGCCGCTACGGCCAGATCGTGGCGCGCGTGCTGCTGACCCAGGGCGTGCCGGCCACCATCCTCGACCACAGCGTGGAGATGCTGGAAGTGGCCCACACCTTCGGCTACCGCGTGTTCTTCGGCGATGCCACGCGCATGGACCTGCTGCGCATTGCCGGCGCGGACAAGGCGCGGGTGCTGGTCATTGCCGTGGACTCTTCCGAGCAATCGCTGAAGATCGCCGCCCGCGTGCGCAAGCGCTTTCCGCACCTGGAGATCGTGGCCCGCGCGCGCGACATGGCCCACTGGTACCAGTTGCGCGACCTGGGCGTGCGCCATGTCGAGCGCGAAGTCTTCGAGTCCAGCCTCGTCTCGGCGCGCACCGTGCTGGAGCTCGCTGGCCACAGCCCTGCCGAGGCCCGGCGCACCACCGCGCGCTTTCGGGAGCACAACCTGCAGCTGATCGAGCGCATGTACCCCCACCACAAGGACCAGGCCCAGCTCATTGCCGTGGCCAAGCAGGGCCGCCAGCAGCTGGTCGAGCAGATGGCCAAGGAGCGGCAGGAGGCCCAGGCGCAGCAGGAGAAGGAGCAGGCGCCCGCCCCCTGAAAACCGGGCCTCAGGACGCGCCCAGCGCCTGCACCATGTGGTCCACGAACTGCGCCAGCTTGGGCAGTTGGCGGCGGTCCGGCAGATAGACCAGGTGCACCGGGCGCGGCAGTGGCACGCAGTCCTGCAGCACGGGCACCAGCCGGCCCGCGGCCATGTCGGCGGCCAGCAGCACCTCGGGCTGCAGGATCAGGCCCAGGCCGCGCAGCGCCGCATGGCGCAGCCCGTCGCCGCTGTTGCAGCGCAGGCGGGCATCGTCGGGCCACTGCACCGGCGCCGAGCCGTCGCCGCGCAGAATCCATTCCGATCGGCGCTGCCAGACCGCGTAGCTCAGGCAGTCATGGCGCGCCAGATCGCCCACGCCACGCGGATGACCGCGCCGCCGCAGGTACGAAGGCGCCGCCGCGATCACCATGCGATAGGGCTGCAGCGGCCGCGCCACCAGGCCTTCGCCGCCCACGGGGCCGATGCGCACGGCCACGTCGATGTTCTCGCCCACCAGGTCGACCATGCTGTCGCTCAATTGCAGATCCACGCGCACCAGCGGATGGGCCAGTTGGTAGTCGGCCACCAGCGGTGCGATCACATGGTTGCCCAGCGTGGTCGGCGCGCTGATGCGCAGCAGGCCCTGGGGCGCGCTGCGGCTGCGCTCCACGGCCGACTCGGCCCAGCGCAACTGCTCGAAGACCTGGCGGCTGTCCTCGTAGAAGCTGCGCCCCACCTCGGTCAGGCTGTGGCGCCGCGTGGTGCGCTGCAGCAGGCGCGCGCCCAGGTGGGCTTCCAGTTGCTGCACATGCTTGCCCACCATCACGGCCGAGATGTCCAGGCGCCGCGCGGCCTGGGCAAAGCTGCCGTCCTCGACCACGGCCATGAAGACCTCCATATTGCGCAACTTGTCCATGGATTGCCAACCAATGCTTAGGAGTACAAAAAGATCCGGCTACTTTATGCCATCCATGATTTGCAAAACACTGGAGGCCTGTTCACCCCCTCAGAAAGAAAACCGCATGAAGATCCTTCTCATCGGTGCCTCCGGCACCATCGGCCGCGCCGTACAGGCCCTGCTGGCCCCGCGCCATGACATCGTCACCGTGGGCCGCAACAGCGGCGATCTGCGCGCCGACTTCACCCAGCCCGAGACGCTGCAGAAAATGTTCGAAGCCGCCGGCCAGGTGGACGCCATCGTCAGCACGGCCGGAAAGCTGCACTTCGGCCCGCTGTCCGAGATGACGGCCGAGCAGTTCAACTCCGGACTGCAGGACAAGCTGCTGGGCCAGGTGCGGCTCGCCCTGCTGGGCCAGCGCTGGCTGCGCGACGGCGGCTCCATCACGCTGACCAGCGGCGTCGCCGCCACCGAGCCCATCCGCCACGGCGCCAATGCATCGACAGTGAATGCCGCGCTGCACGGCTTCGTCACCGGCGCCGCGGTCGAACTGCAGCGCGGCCTGCGCATCAACGCCGTGAGCCCCACCCTGCTGACCGAATCGGCCGATGCCTATGGCTCGGTCTTCCCCGGCTTCGAGACCGTGCCCGCCGCCCGCGTGGCCCTGGCCTACCAGCGCAGCGTGGAAGGCGCCCAGACCGGCAGGGTCTTCGAGGTGCTCTGACCTCTTCTTGCGGCGGGCCCTCGGCAAAGTCCTTGCGTGCCCGCCCAAAAGGGCCGCGTGCTACGCTGCGCGCCACCATGTTCAACCCCACCCAAGCCGATGTGCGGCGCTTTTTCTGCGGCGTGCGCACCAAGATGCTGAGCGGCGCGCCGATGGAGGCCATAGAGACGCTGGCCAGCCTCTGGATCGCCGAGCATCCCGAGTATTTCGATGACCTTGCCGACGTGGACGCCGCCCTGCTGCGCGACTACGACGCCACGCCCGGCGTGACCAATCCGTTTTTGCATCTGTCCATGCATCTGTCCATCAGCGAGCAGTGCAGCATCGACCAGCCGCGCGGCATACGCCAGGCCGTGGAGCTGCTCAGCCGCCGCCTGGACTCGCTGCACGACGCCCACCACGCCACCATGGAATGCCTGGGGCAGATGCTCTGGGAAAGCCAGCGTTCGGGCCGCCCGCCCGATGGCGAAGCCTATATCGCCGCAGTCCAGCGCCGCGCCACGAGTGACGGCGCCAAGGCCACGGGCGGCGCATAGCGCCTCTGTGCATCACCCTCAAGACAAAGCCCGCGATTGCGGGCTTTTGCTATGGGGTATGGGGCTGCGCGCGATTCACTGCGATTTGTGGCCCAGGCGGAAATGGGGCTGCGGCAGGGTCTGCAGCTCGCCATCGAGGCTGCCGATGTAGTTGGCCAGCGCCTTGAGTTCGCTGTTGGTGAACTGCTTGGCAATGCCGGCCATCACGCCGTTGCTGCGGCCGATATGGGGGTTGCCTTCGGTCTTGTAGGACTTGAGGGCGGAGTACAGATAGTCCGCATACTGGCCGGCCACCTTGGGGTAGCTGGGATCGATGGGTTTGGAAAAGCCCTGGCCGTGGCAGGATACGCAGGCGCCCTTTTGCAGCAGCGCGGCGACCTGAGTGCTGGGCTCGCGGACCTTGGCGTCGGCGGCCTTGGCCACGCCATGCTCGGCGTAGTAGGCGGCCACGTCGGCCATGTCCTGCTCGGTCAGCGGATCGGCAATGCCGCGCATGGTGGGATGCTTGCGTTCGCCCTTCTGGTAGGCCTGCAGCGCGGCCACGATGTAGGGTGCGCCCTGGCCGGAAATCTTGGGGACCTTGTACACCTCGGGGAAGCTGGCCTGGTAGCCCTGGATGCCATGGCAGCCAATGCACATGGCGATCTTCCCCTCCCCTGCCTTTGCGTCACCTTTGCTTTGCTGGGCCTGTGCCACAGAGGTCACAGATGCGACAGCCAGCGCCAATACCGTGGTCAAAGTTTTTATCATTTTGCGCGCACAATCCTTCAAGAGTTCTGACGGATGCCTACTGCTGAGCGGGTAGCGCGAACGATTATGGCAGTCACCGTCAAGCGTCCCCATCAATACTTACGCTGATACCGCCCATGAAATTTCAAGGTTCCGAGAACTACGTCGCCACCCAGGATTTGATGCTCGCGGTGAATGCCGCAGCCACCTTGCAGCGCCCGCTGCTGGTCAAGGGAGAGCCCGGCACGGGCAAGACCATGCTGGCCGAGGAAGTGGCCGCCGCGCTGGACATGCCGCTGCTGCAGTGGCACATCAAGTCCACCACCAAGGCCCAGCAGGGCCTGTATGAATACGACGCCGTCAGCCGCCTGCGCGACTCGCAACTGTCCGACATCGACGGCGGCGAGCGCGTCAAGGACATCCACAACTACATCGTCAAGGGCGTGCTGTGGCAGGCCTTCACGGCAGACCGGCCCGTGGCCCTGCTGATCGACGAGATCGACAAGGCCGACATCGAATTCCCGAACGACCTGCTGCGCGAGATCGACCGCATGGAGTTCTACTGCTACGAGACGCGCGAGATGATCCGCGCCAAGCACCGGCCGCTGGTGTTCATCACCTCCAACAACGAGAAGGAGCTGCCCGACGCCTTCCTGCGCCGCTGCTTCTTCCACTACATCAAGTTCCCCGACGCCGACACCATGCGCCAGATCGTGGCCGTGCACTTCCCCAAGCTGCAGGGCGAGCTGCTGGCCGCCGCGATGAAGGTGTTCTACGACGTGCGCAACCTGCCCGGCCTCAAGAAGAAGCCCTCCACCAGCGAGTTGATCGACTGGCTCAAGCTGCTGGTGGCCGAGGACATTCCCGTGGAATCGCTGCAGACCGCCGAGGGCAAGGTCTCCGTGCCGCCGCTGGTGGGCGCCCTGCTCAAGAACGAGCAGGACGTGAGCCTGTTCGAGAAGCTGGTCTTCATGAACCAGCGCAACCGCTGAGGCCAGCCATGCCGGATTCCAAGCCCGACACCGAAGGCCCCGACCACGCCGGCGCAGAATCGCGCGTGCCGGCCATCACCGGCCAGGTCACCACCATCCCCGTGGCTGGCGCCGTGGCGCACCAGGGCTTCGTGCAGCCCGTGGTAATGCGCTTCAACGGCGTGCGGCTCGAGCCCCTGGCGCTCAGCCATGAAGCGGGCCTGCGCGAGGCCGTGCAGGACGGCCAGCTGTGGCGCATCCGCGTGACCTCCGCGCCCGAGCCCGACGACGTGCGCGCCTATATCGAGGCCGCGCTGGAGCAGCGCAGCCAGGGCAAGCGCTTCGCGTTTGCCGTGCTCGACGACGACAGCGGCCGCGTGCTGGGCACCAGCAGCTACCACGACATCCTGCCCGAGGTGCGCCGCGTGGAGATCGGCTACACCTGGTACGCGCGCAGCGTGCAGCGCACCCATGTCAACACCTCGGCCAAGCTCATGCTCATGGGCCATGCCTTCGACACGCTGGCCTGCCATGTGGTGGGCTGGCGCACGGACTGCTTCAACTTCGCCAGCCAGCGCGCCATCGAGCGCCTGGGTGCCAGGAAGGACGGCGTGATCCGCGGCCACGCGCTGCGCCGCGACGGCACCATCCGCGACACCGTGATGTACAGCCTGCGCAGCGGCGAATGGCCCGAGTCGCGCGCCCAGTTGCTGGACCAGTTGCAGCGCCATTCGGACGGCAGCACCGCCGTGGCGCGCACATGAGGGCGCGTACGCAAGGCCCCCGGGAGATGCCATGCTGATCGACTTCTTCTACACCATGCGCGCGGCCAAGCTGCCCGTCTCGGTCAAGGAGTTCCTGACCCTGCTGGAGGCGCTGCAGGCCGGCGTGGTCGGCCCCAGGAGCGAGGACGCCTGGAGCCTGGACGACTTCTACCACCTGGGCCGCACCGTGCTGGTCAAGGACGAGAAGCACTACGACAAGTACGACCGCGCCTTCGCCGCCTACTTCAAGGGCGTGGAGATGGTGGCCGACCTCACGCGCGAGATTCCCCAGGACTGGCTGAAGAAGCTGCTGGAGCGCGAACTCTCGCCCGAGCAGAAGGCCGCCATCGAAGCCATGGGCTGGGACGAGCTGATGGACACGCTCAAGAAGCGCCTGGAGGAGCAAAAGGAGCGCCACGAAGGCGGCAACAAGTGGATAGGTACGGGCGGCACCAGCCCCTTCGGCCACGGCGGCTACAACCCGGCCGGCGTGCGCATCGGCGGGCCGGGCCGCAACAAGAGCGCCGTCAAGGTCTGGGAGCAGCGTGCCTACCGCGACTACGACGACACGCAGGAGCTGGGCACGCGCAACATCAAGGTGGCGCTGCGCCGGCTGCGCAAGTTCGCACGCGAAGGCAGCGACCTGGAGCTGGACCTGCCCGACACCATCCGCAGCACGGCCGCCAACGCGGGCTACCTGGACATCAAGATGATCCCGGAGCGCCACAACAACGTGAAGGTGCTGCTGCTCATGGACGTGGGCGGCACCATGGACGAGCACGTGCAGCGCGTGGAGGAGCTGTTCTCCGCCGTCAAGAGCGAGTTCAAGCACCTGGAGTTCTACTACTTCCACAACTGCGTCTACGACTTCATGTGGAAGAACAACCGCCGCCGCTTCGCCGAGAAGTTTCCGACCTGGGACATCATCCGCAAGTACAACAAGGACTACAAGCTGATCTTCGTGGGCGACGCCACCATGAGCCCCTACGAGATCCTGCAGCCCGGCGGCAGCGTGGAGTACATGAACGAGGAGCCCGGCGCCGAATGGCTGCAGCGCCTGACGCATGCCTTCCCGCGCTTTGCCTGGATCAACCCCGAGCCGCCCGGCGTCTGGCAGTACCGCCAGAGCATCAGCATCATCCAGCAGCTCACGGGCAACCGCATGTACCCTTTGACACTCAAAGGTCTGGAAGACGCCATGCGCCTGCTGTCAAAATAGGCCGATGCCCAAGCTCCCCCCCGCGACAGCGCCGGCCCGAGGGCCGGCGTTTTTGTTTCTGTTGAGTGCAGCCCTGATGCTCGGCGGCTGCAGCCTCCTGCCGTCCAAGAATGATGACAAGGACACGGACCCGTCGCTGATTGCAGCGACCGGCGACCCGGCCTTCTCCCTTGTCGTCGATGCGCCCAAGGAAGTGCGCGAGCTGCTGGAAAAGCACCTCGAACTGCGCCGCTACCGCTACCAGAGCGACCTGCAGCGGCGCGAGCTCACGCGGCTGCTGGGCGCCACCGACGCCAACGTGCGCGACCTGATCGGCACGCTGGGCTACTTCAGCCCCACGGTCACGGTGGAGATCAAGGAAACGCCCGAATCCGACGAGGCCCCGCTGGAGGTCACCGTCAAGGTGGACCCGGGCGAGCCCGCCACCATTGCGCGCAGCCAGGTGCGTTTTGCGGGCGTCAATGCCGACGATCCCGATGGCGCCTCCCAGCGCGCCACCATCGAAGAGGACTGGCCGCTGCAGCCCGGCCAGCGCTTCAGCCAGTCCAGCTGGAGCCAGGCCAAGAGCCAGGGCCTGCGCACGCTGCAGTCGCGCCGCTACCCGCTGGCGCGCATCGACTCCAGCCTTGCAGACATCGACGCCGACACGCACGAGGCCGATGTCAGCGTGGCCTATGCACCCGGCCCGGCCTACACCTTCGGCCCGCTGCGCATCGAAGGCGCCCAGCGCTACGACCCCGTGGGCACGGCCCGCATCGCACGCCTGCCCGAGGGCGAGGAATACGACCAGACCGCCCTGGTCGACGCCCAGCTGCGCCTGGCCAGCAGCGGCTACTACGACTCCGTCTTCCTCACGCTGGCCAACGTGCCCCAGCAGGGAGACAGCGCCGCCGAGGACGAGGAAGCCATCAAGCGCAAGGGCGCCCAGGTCACCACGCCCGTCATCGCCCAGGTGCGCGAGGCCCAGATGCAGAAATGGGTCTTCGGCGTGGGCATGAGCACCGACACCGGCCCGCGCCTGAGCGTGGACCACATCCACAACCGCCTGCCCTGGCTGGGCTGGCGCGCCGTCACGCGCATGCGCTTCGACCGCAAGAACCCGCTGATCTCCACGCAGTGGACCGCCCTGCCCGATGAAACCCTGTGGCGCTGGTTCACCACGGCCAAGGCCGAGCGCGCGCCCTCGGGCGACTTCGATGTCAACAGCCTGCAGCTGCGCGCCGGCCGCACCAAGTCCGAAGACCACATCGACCGCAACTACTACCTGCAGTACGACTACGCCAAGACCCAGGGCGAGGGCGCGCCCCCGTCCAGCTCGTCGGTCACGGCCAACTACGGCTGGACGGGCCGCTACTTCGACAGCACGCTGGCGCCCTCCTCGGGCTTCGGCTTCGCCTGGGAAGTCGGCGCGGGCACCACGCTCACGCCCCAGCGCACACCGTTCGGCCGTGTCTCGGGCCGCTGGCTCAGCCTGATTCCCATCGGCGAGGTCGATCCCGAGACCAAGCGCCGCAGCCGCCTGGCGCTGCGCGCCTCCGGCGGTGCCCTGCTGGCCCGCAAGGATGCCGACCTGCCCGTCACCCAGCTGTTCATCACCGGCGGCGACAACACCGTGCGCGGCTACGGGTACCAGAGCATCGGTGCGCGCACCGACAGCGGCAAGGTCATCGGCGGGCGCTACATGGCCGTGGGCAGCATCGAGTGGCAGCGGCCCATCGTCATCAAGGGCAACACGCAGGACTGGGAGCACGCCGTCTTCCTGGACGCCGGCACCGTGGGCGATGCGCCCGACTCCATGTACATGCGCGTGGGCGTGGGCACCGGCCTGCGCTGGCGCAGCCCCGTGGGCCCCGTGCAGGCCGACATCGCCTGGGGCGCCCAGGAAAAGCAGCTGCGCCTGCACCTGCGCCTGGGCTTCAACTTCTGACCATGGTGGATTCCCGCTTGAATACCCCTGCCTCCTCCGCCGCGCCAGACCAAAGCCCCCAGGCGTCCCCTCCGTCGCCTGCGCCCCGCCGCCGCTGGCTGCGCTACCTGCTCTGGTTCTTCCTGGTCCTGGTCCTGCTGCTGGCCGCCCTGCTGGGTTCCGCCTGGTGGTGGAGCGGCCGTGCCGATTCGCTGGCCTACACCCTGCAGCGCGTGGCCGGCTGGCTGCCCGCAGGCCAGAGCCTGCAGGCCAAGGAAGTCACCGGCACCGTGCGCCAGGGCGGGCGCATCGGCTGGCTGCAATGGCAAAGCCCCACCATGAAGGTGGAGCTGCGCGACGCCACCATCGGCTGGCAATTGCGTCCCCTGCTGTCGCGCACCGTGCGCCTGGGCGAAGTGCGCATCGCCGAGCTGAACATTGCCAGCACCCCCGACCTCGAGGACAAGAAACCCGTCGAGCCGCTGCAGCAGCTCGTGCTGCCCGTGAAGATCGACGTGCCCTTCCATGTGGAGCGCATCGTCTGGCAAGGCCCGCCCCAGGCCGAGGTACTGGGCCTGCAAGGCCACTACGCCTACGACGGCAGCGAGCACCAGCTGGACGTGCGCGACCTGCAATGGGCCGATGGCAGCTACCAGGCCAGGCTGCGCCTGCAGGCCCGCGCGCCCATGGCCATCCAGGCCGAGCTGCAGGGCGACCTGCAGGCGCCTGCCCTGGCTTCGGACGACGAGGCCTCCGCAGCCAAGGCCCCCAAACCTGCACCGCTGGCCGTGCAGGCCAAGGCACAGATCGACGGCACCCTGGCCACCGCCGCTGCGCAACTGGGCATCAAGCTCCAGGTTGATGCCAAGCCCGGGACGGTGTCCGAGGAAACGCCTGCCCCTGCCGCCGTACAGAAATCCGCCAGGGCCGATGGCAAGAACGGCAAGGCCAGGGAGCGCAAGGAAGCCGCCCCCGTGTCCGAACCCATGCATGCGGACATCGAGGCCAGCATCCGGCCCTGGCAGCCCCAGCCGCTGCAGACCGCGCGCGCCCAGCTCAGCCAGATCGACATCGCCGCCTTCTGGCCCCAGGGACCGCGCACCCGCATCAGCGGCGAATTGCAGGCCGGGCCGGATGGCAAGGCAGCTGATACAGCCCAGGCACCCGCCACGGAACAGCCATCGGACCAGGCACCAGGCTCGGCCATCGCCACCACCGCCTGGCAGCTGACGACACGCCTGAACAACGCCATGCCCGGCCCCTGGGACCGCCAGCGTCTGCCGCTGGACCAGATCGAGGCCGCAGTGCGCTATGACGGCCAGCAGTGGCTGCTGGAGCAGGCGCAGATCGCCATAGGCTCGGGCAGCATCGACGCCCAGGGCCGCTTCGAGCCCGCCACCAAGGTCTTCGAAGGCCAGGCCAAGGTCCAGCGCCTGGACCCCGCCGCGCTCTACAGCCTCCTGGAAGCCGCACCGCTGCAGGGCGAGCTGCGCGCCAGCACCACGGCAGAGCAGCAGGTGGACTTCAGCGTGGACATCCAGGCCGCAGCAGCGCCCGCAGGCGCCAAGCGCCAGCCCCTGCGCATAGAAAAACTCGCCACCAAAGGCCGCTGGGCCCAGCCCGTGCTGTCGCTGGAGAACCTGCAGCTTGATGCGCTGCAGGCCTCGGTGCGCAGCCGCAGCCTGCAGTTCGACACCGAACAGCAAAAGCTGCAGACCGTGCTGAAGGCCCAGCTGCCCGGCGCCGAACTCTCGCTGGACGGCCACATCAGCCCTGCCGCAGGCCAGGGCAGCAGCCAGCTCAAGCTGTCGTCACTCACCGCCCTCACGCAGTGGCTGCGCAAGCTGCCCGGCATGAAGGACCCGCTGGCCGGCGCCCTGATCGAAGGCCAGGCCCAGCTGGACGCCAGCTGGCGCGGCGGATGGGGCGCACTGCAAAAGCGCATGAAGGCCGCCGTGGGCGACCCCCTGCCCGCCAGCGGCCTGCAGCTGCAGGCCGACCTGCAGGCCGCCAAGCTGCGCTACCTGCCCGCCAACACGCCGCCCGAGCAGGCGCTGGAGCTGCCCGAGCTGCGCCTGGCCCTCAAGGGCTCGCCCGAGCAGGCCAGCCTCACCCTGGCCGGCCAGGCGAAGCGCGGCACGCAGACCGCGCAGATCGACACGGCCCTGCAGGCAGGCCTTGCCACGGCGCGCGGTGCCGCGCCCCTGGACTGGCAGGCCAGCATCGACAAGCTGCAGGCCCGGCTGAGTCCGGGCCAGGACCTGCCCGGCCCATGGCAGCTGCAACTGGCAGGCAACCAGCCCGTACGGATCGCCCAGCGCACCACGGGCCGCACCGTGCTGTCCACCGCCTTCACGGCATCGGCCGGCAGCCTGCAGGTCACGCCGCCCACCCTGCCCCAGCGCCGCACCAATGCCCAAGCGCCCCAGCCCGTGCTGCTGGCCTGGGATGACACCCGCGCCAGCCAGGGCGGCGACGGCCGCTGGGCCCTGCGCAGCACCGGCCGCGCCCAGGCATTGCCGCTGGCCTGGGTCGATGCCCTGTCCATGGCCGAGGAGCCCCCGCTGGCCGCCATGGGCCTGAGCGGCGACCTGAGCTTCAACGCCCGCTGGGACATCGACACGACGGGCCCCGCGCTCAAGGCCGAACTGCTGGTCGAGCGTGCAGCCGGCGACCTGCGCCTGGCCGTGGAAGACGGCTCGGGCACCACCGTCATCCACACCACGGGGCCGCGCTCCAGCAAGCCCGGCGAAGTGCGCACGCATACCGTGCGCGGCGCCGGCATGCGCGCCCACATCAAGCAGGCCCGCCTGAGCGTGCGCGCCCAGGGCGACGACGTGCAGGCCAAGCTCGACTGGGACAGCGAACGCGCCGGCACCCTGACCGCGCAGCTGGGCACGCGCCTGGCCCAGCAGGACGGCACCTGGACCTGGCCCGAGAAGGCCCCTCTGTCCGGCCAGATCGACGCCCGCATGCCCGACATCGGCATCTGGGCGCTGTTCGCCCCGCCCGGCTGGCGCGTCACCGGCTCGCTGCAGGCCAAGGCCGAGATCAGCGGCGACCGCCAGAACCCGCAGTGGCAGGGCAATCTCTCGGCCGACGGCCTGAGCATCCTGTCCGCGCTGGACGGCATCGACCTGCAAAACGGCGTGCTGCGCGCGCGCCTGCAAGGCAACCGCCTGGACCTGACCGAGCTGCGCATGCAGGGCGGGCGCGGCAGCAATGCGCGCATCCTGGGCTACAGCGGCAACCTCACCACGGCACCGCGCGAAGGCGGCGAACTCACGGGCTCGGGCTTCGTGCGCTGGGACCCGCCCAACGCCGATGGCAGCAACTCCGGCCTGAGCATGGACCTGCGCGCCCAGGCCACCAGGCTGCAGGTGCTGGTGCGCGCGGACCGCCAGGTCAGCGTCTCGGGCGGCCTGCAGGCCAGGCTGGAGCAAGGCCAGTTCACGCTGCGCGGCGACCTCACCACCGACCGCGCCACCATCATCCTGCCCGAGGAATCCGCGCCCTCGCTGGACTCCGACGTGGTCGTGCACTCGGCCGCCTCGCGCAAGGCCGAGCAGGAAGCGGCGCGCAAGCAGCAGCAGGCCGACCGCAAGGCCCAGGCCCGCGCGGAAACCATCAAGCTGCCCGACATCCTCGTCAAGCTTGACCTGGGCCGCGACTTCGCGCTGCAGGGCTACGGCATCACCACCCGCCTGGAAGGCGCGCTGGAAGTGCAAGGCCCCACCGTGGCGGGCGGCCCGCCGCGCATTACCGGCGAGATCCGCACCGTGCAGGGCCGCTACCGCGCCTGGGGCCAGTCGCTGGACGTGGAGACCGGCCTCATCCGCTTCAACGGCCCCTACGCCAACCCCTCGCTGGACATCCTGGCGCTGCGCCCGAACATCGCCGTGCGCGCAGGCGTGCAGGTGCAGGGCACGGCCAACGCCCCGCGCGTGCGCCTGTACTCCGACCCCGAAATGCCCGATGCCGAAAAGCTCTCCTGGGTGGTCATGGGCCGCGACCCCGCCACGGGCGGCGCCGAAAGCGCCCTGCTCCAGCAGGCCGCGCTGTCCCTGCTCAGCGGCGGGCGCAACAACAGCGGCAAGATCGCCAGCAACCTGGGCCTGGACGAGATCGGCTTCAAGGGACCGGGCGGCGAAGGCTCCACCGGCGCCGCCCTCACCCTGGGCAAGCGCCTGTCCAGCGACCTCTATGTCACCTACGAGCAAAGCCTCTCGGGCGCCATGGGCACGCTGTACATCTTCTACGACCTCTCGCGCCGCCTCACCCTGCGCGGCCAGACCGGGGAAACCAGCGCGCTGGACCTGATCTACACCGTGCGCAAGGACTGACGCCCCACCCCTGCGCAGCCGCCCTGCCGGCGCTGCGCGGGGCGGACCCGCCATGGGTTTACAATCGCCGTTTGCTCCTCTCCGTAGTTCAATGGATAGAACGGGCGCCTCCTAAGCGCCAGATACAGGTTCGATTCCTGTCGGAGGGACCATCAATTTTCCAATGGCGACAACCACTTACAGCTCATTGAGTGGGTGTCTGGGCCATAAGTGGGACATGAATACGGTCTCAAGAGCTGGATTGCATGCCCGCGCAGTGGGCTCTCAACACGGAAACGACGACAGCCCCCTCGGCGCCCTTATGGGAATCGAAGGGGCCGTTTTCGTTTCGTTTGGCCCGAGCTAAGCGCGCGTACCCGCATCAGCGCCGAACCTTCTCCAGCGCCATCGCAGGGCCTGCTCAGGCAGGGCAAATCACTTAGACTGGCTAACACCACCGATCCACGAAGCGTGCACAGATGATCGCCGCTGCCAGTTTTAGCAGCGCTTCGTGGATATCCAGTCGTCTTTCAAAGCGGATTCGCAACTTGCCAAAGCCTGCAAACCATCCATGGGTCCGCTCCACCACCCAGCGATGCTTGCCCAGTCGCTCGCTACTCTCAACGCCTCGCCTGGCAATGCGGCTGGCGATGCCCCGTTGTCTCAAGTGCGCACGGCAACGCTTGTAGTCATAGCCCTTGTCGGCATGCAACTTCGATGGTCTTTTGCGGGGGCGCCCT
>NZ_JABEPN010000009.1:0-264300 GCF_018320755.1 Delftia sp. PE138
CACCAGCAGCGTTCCAGTCGCGCAGGCGGCGCCAGCAAGTCATGCCGCTGCCGTACCCAAGGGATTGGGGAAGGTCTTCCCACGGAATGCCTGTTTGCAACACAAACAGGATGCCGTTGAGGGCGGCTTCATCGCTGACTGCGAGCTTGCGCGCACCGCCTTTGGAGGAAGGTACGAAGGCTGGGATGAGAGGTTGTAGCTGTCGCCACAGTTCTTTGCTTACGGGTCGTCGTGCCATGAGGGCAGCGAGCATAACGCTCTGCGGGGGGCTTCTGACCAAGTGGTGTTAGCCGCTCTAAATACGTGCCCGAGCTGGAAGGCTCTGCCTGGGGCGACATGACGGTGCGCCAGGTCATGGACATGACCGGGGCTGTGCGCTTTCGCGAGGACTACACCGACCCCAGGACCGAGATCTTCGGCTACTCCTGGGCCTCGGGCATGCTGCCGCGTCCGCCCGGCTACGCGGGGCCGACCAATGTGTACGACTTCCTCAAGACGCTGCCCAAGGAAGGCACGCATGGCGAGGGCTTTGTCTACCGCACCGTGCATTCCGAGGTGCTGGGCTGGATCGTCTCGCGCGTCACGGGCCGGCGCTGGAGCGATCTCATGAGCGAGAACATCTGGCAGAAGCTGGGCATGCAGGAAGACGCCTATGTGATGGTGGACAGCACCGGCACGCCGCTGCAGGGCGCGGGCCTGAACGCCACGGCGCGTGACCTGGCGCGCGTGGGCGAGATGCTGCGCCTGGGCGGCAGCTTCAACGGCCACAAGATCTTCGACAAGGCGGTACTGGACGACATTGCGCGCGGCGGCGACCGCGAGCAGTTCAAGTTCCGCGGCATCCAGGCCGCGCGGCCCGGCTACAGCTACCGCAACCAATGGTGGGTACTGCACAACGCCGATGGCGCCTATGAGGCCGCCGGCATTCACGGCCAGTTCATCCACGTGAACCCGGCCGCGCAGATGGTGGTGGTCAAGCTGTCATCGCACCCGGTGGCGGGCGCGGCCTTCACGCATGCGCTGACGCTCAAGGCCTGGGCGGCGCTGGCCGATGCGGTGCGCGACAGGTAAGGCGCGCGAATCCATCTCTTTCCATGAAAAAAGCCCATGCAGCAGGCTGCATGGGCTTTCGTCAGGGGTGGGGAGCGCTGACGCTCAGATCACGCCCTGGGCCAGCATGGCATCGGCTACCTTGACGAAGCCGGCGATGTTGGCGCCGTCGATGTAGCTGACCGTGCCGTCCTCGCGCTTGCCGTACTTCAGGCAGGCGGCGTGGATGCCTTGCATGATCTGCAGCAGGCGGGCATCGACTTCCTCGGCTGGCCAGGACAGGCGGGCCGCGTTCTGGCTCATCTCCAGGCCCGAGGTGGCCACGCCACCGGCATTGCTGGCCTTGCCCGGTGCGTACAGCACGCCGGCCTTCTCGAAGGCCTTGGCGGCTTCGATGGTCGAGGGCATGTTGGCGCCTTCGGCCACGCAGACCACGCCGTTGGCGATCAGCACCTTGGCATCTTCCTCGGTCAGTTCGTTCTGCGTGGCGCAGGGCAGGGCCACGTCCACCTTCAGGTGCCACGGCGTCTTGCCGCGCAGGAACTCAGCGCCCACCAGCTTGGCGTACTCGTCCACGCGGCCGTAGCGGTGGTTCTTCACGTCCATCAGGATGGCCAGCTTCTCGGTGGTGAAGCCGTCCTGGTCATACACGGTGCCCGAGGAGTCGGAGACCGACACCACCTTGGCGCCCAGTTGCAGGGCCTTGTCCACGGCGTACTGGGCCACGTTGCCCGAGCCGGAGACGGAGACGGTCTTGCCTGCGAAGGACTGGCCGCGCGTGGCCAGCATTTCCTGGGCGAAGTAGACGGTGCCGTAGCCGGTGGCTTCGGGGCGGATCAGCGAGCCGCCGAAGGACAGGCCCTTGCCCGTGAACACGCTGGCGGCGCTGTTGGACAGCTTCTTGTACATGCCGGCCATGAAGCCCACTTCGCGGCCGCCCACGCCGATGTCGCCTGCCGGCACGTCGGTGTCCGGGCCCACGTGGCGGAACAGCTCGGTGACGAAGGCCTGGCAAAAGCGCATGACTTCAGCGGGGCTCTTGCCCTTGGGATCGAAGTCCGAGCCGCCCTTGCCGCCGCCCATGGGCAGCGTGGTCAGCGCGTTCTTGAAGGTCTGCTCGAACGCCAGGAACTTGAGCACCGACAGCGTGACCGAGGGGTGGAAACGCAGGCCGCCCTTGTAGGGGCCGATGGCCATGCTGTGCTGGATGCGGAAGCCGCGGTTGACCTGCACCTGGCCCTTGTCGTCGGTCCAGCTCACGCGGAACATGACCACGCGCTCGGGCTCGACCAGGCGCTCCAGCAGTCCGTGCTCGGCGTACTTGGGGTTCTTCTCGATGAAGGGCCACAGGCTTTCCATCACTTCGGTGACGGCTTGCAGGAATTCGGGCTGGCCGGGATTGCGTTGCGCGACTTCATCAAGGAACTGGCCGACGGACTCGTACTTCATGGAAAAAACCTCTGACTAAAAACGGCTGCGGGAAGGGGTGAGTGCAAACCAAGATTATGCCTAAAAGTTATGCCGTCATGCATCGTTTTGGTGAACGGCGCCCGAGCTTGGTGCCTTCGTGCCGTGTTTCGGTGCATCTTCAGAGGGGGTTGACGGTATTTGGTGCATGGCAGAAAGCTGCGTGCAGCAGTGGGCGGGCAGGCAGGCCCCTGGATCGGCCGTATCCGGTGGCGTGCATGGTCATGGCGAATGGGAATGGCTGGCGCCATGCCCGCTGACATGAAGAATGGCTGGGAAGGCCTTGCAGCCGGACGGGGCTTGGGCCCGCCCGGCCATCCCATCGCCGGCCTTTCAGTTGCGCTGCAGCTGGGGATGGCGCGCGAACAGGTCGGCCGCCCAGTCCACGAAGGCCCGCACCTTGGCGCTGAGGTGGCGGTTGGGCGGGTAGACCACGTGAATGGGCAGCGGCGGCTGGGTCCAATCGGGCAGGACCTCGACCAGTTCGCCGCTGTCGATCAGCGGCTGGGCAAAGGCCGTGACCAGCTGCGCGATGCCAAAGCCCGCCAGCACGGCGGCCGTGTAGGCATTGCTGTCGTTGGCCGCGATGCGGTAGTTGCCCGCCACCTCGATGGATTCATCGCCCCGCTGGAATTCCAGCGGGTACATGCGCCGCGTATGGCCCGAGAAGAAGGCGACGATCTGGTGCTTCGTATCCAGTTCGGACGGATGCTGGGGCACGCCATGGCGTGCCAGGTAGGCGGGCGAGGCCACGGTGACCCAGTTCATCGAGCCGATGCGGCGCGCCACCAGGGACTGGTCGCTGAGCTCGCCCCCGCGGATCACGCAGTCCACGTTGTCGCTGATCAGGTCCACCAGGCGGTCGCCCACGCCCAGGTCGATCTGTATGTCGGGATAGCGTTCGCAGAATTCGGTCAGCGCCGGAATGATGATCAGCCGGGCCATGGAGCTGCCCACGTCCAGCCGCAGCCGCCCGCTGGGCGCGGTCTGGGTGTTGACCATGCTGGCTTCGAGATCGTCGAAGTCGTTGAGCAGGCGTGCCGCGCGTTCGTAGTAGGCGGCGCCATCGGGCGTGACGGTGACGCGCCGCGTCGTGCGGTTGAGCAGCTTGACGCGCACGCGCGCCTCCAGCGCCTGGATCTGTTTGGTGACCGTGCCCTTGGGCAGGTCCAGCGAATCGGCGGCGCGGGTGAAGTTGCCGGCTTCCACCACGCGAACGAAGACACGCATGGCCTGGATCTGGTCCATGGAAAGATGCTCCTGCAGCGCCCGGCAAGGGAATGCCGGCTCGGCGGAATTCTCACACGCGCCGTGTCGGGCGATTGTTCGTGAAACGGAAACAGAGCGATGGCTGCGTTGCTATTTCAGACATGGCCGGCGCCGCCTATATTCCAACCATCGACCATTGCCGCAGGTTCGCGCCATGTCCACTTCCTCGTCGCCTCCGAACGGCCCCGCCGCCGGGGCGCAGATTGCCGAAACAGAATTCTCCATCGAGCTGCCCGAGCACGGCACCGTGGCTGCGCGCGCCTATGGCCAGCGCAGGCCCGGCACGGTTTCGCCTCTGGTGCTGCATTTCCATGGCGGCACCTTTGTCTGCGGCACGCTGGACAACGGCCGCTACATCGGCCGGCTGCTGGCCGAGGCGGGCGCCGTCGTGGTGTCGCTGGCCTATCCGCTGGCGCCCGAGCATCCGTTTCCCCAGCCCATCGAGGTGGGCTACGCCGTGCTGCAGTGGCTGTACAAGCACCGCGTGAAGATGGCGGGCAAGGGCGCGCCGCTGTTCCTCGCGGGTGAAGAAGCCGGCGGCAACCTGGCCGCCGCCGTGGCCGTGATCTCGCGAGACCGGGGCCACCCTCCGCTGGCAGGCCAGATCCTGGTGTCGCCCATGCTCGATCCCTGCACCGGCACCGCCTCGCAGCGCGAGGCCACGCCCGAGGCCGGCGAATGCCGCTGGGCCACGGGCTGGCGCGAGTACCTGAGCTGCCCCAAGGACGCCATGCATCCCTATGCCGTACCCGGCAGCTCGCTGCGCCTGGCCCAGCTGCCGCCGGCTCTGGTGCTGGTGGGTGGCGACGACCCGCTGCGCGACGAGGCCCAGGCCTATGCGGCCCGCCTGCGCGCGGCCGGCGTGACGGCCAGCAGCCATGTGCTGCCCAGCGCGTCGAACTGGCCGCAGGCCCTGTCCGAGGCCGAGGCCTGTACGGCCTGCAGCGCCGCCGTGTTCCAGCATGTGCATGACTTCTTCGAGGCCACCATGAACAAGCCCGCAGCACCGGGCTAGGCCCCGCGCCGCCGCAGCCGGCGAACCTTGCTGCCCCCGTTTTTCCATTTCGATTCCGCCTTCCCGGCGCGTTCAGGCGCCGGGCGGGCATCGTGTTCCCTGAATTACGCAAAAAAACACCATGTCCACCCAATCCACCTCATCCTCCTCACCCTCTTCTTCCGCCTCGGCCCAGCGCAAGGGCTGGAAGCTGCCGGCCGCCGCTGCGGCCATCCTCGCCGTCAGCGCCGGCCTGTTCGGCCTGCACGGCTTCGATGCCAAGGCCGATGACGCGCCCGCCAGCGCCCAGCCCGCCGCCACGCCTGTGTCGGTGGCCACGGTCGCCGAAAGCGAGGTCACCGCCTGGGACGAGTTCTCGGGCCGCCTTGAAGCCGTGGAGCGCGTGGACATCCGCTCCCGCGTCGCCGGCGCCGTGCAGGCCGTGCACTTTCGAGAGGGCGCGCTGGTCAAGCAGGGCGATCTGCTGATCACCATCGACCCCGCACCGTATGCGGCCGAGGTCGAGCGTGCCGAAGCCCAGGTGGCCTCGGCCCAGGCACGCCAGTCCTATGCACGCAGCGAGCAGGAGCGCGCACGCCGCCTGTGGGACGAGCGGGCGATTGCCCAGCGCGAGCTGGACGAGCGCATCAACGCAGGCAGCGAGGCCGAGGCCAATCTGCGCGCGGCCCAGGCGTCCCTGCAATCGGCGCGGCTGAACCTGGGCTACACCCAGGTGCGCGCCCCCGTGTCGGGCCGCATCGGCAAGCGCGAGATCACCGTGGGCAACCTGGTGGCCGCAGGCCCGGGCGCGCCGGTGCTGACCACGCTGGTCTCGGTCAGCCCCATCTATGCGAGCTTCGATGCCGATGAGCAGGTCATCACGCGCGCGCTCAAGGAGCTGGGCGGCGGCGCGGGCAACCGCGCCAGGATCGACAGCATTCCCGTGCAGATGGGCACGGCCACGGCCGGCAGCACGCCCTTCGAGGGCCGGCTGCAGCTGATCGACAACCAGGTCGATGCCCGAAGCGGCACCGTGCGCGTGCGCGCCGCCTTCGACAACAAGGATGGCGCCCTCATGCCCGGCCAGTTCGCCCGCATCCGCATGGGCCAGGCGCGCGACAGCAGCATGCTGCTGGTCAGCGAGCGCGCCATCGGCACGGACCAGAGCAAGAAGTACGTGATGGTGGTGGGCGGCGACAACAAGGCCGTCTACCGCGAGGTGGTGCTGGGCGCCTCGGTCAACGGCCTGCGCAACGTGACCCAGGGCCTGCAGCCTGGCGAGCGCGTGGTGGTCAACGGCCTGCAGCACATCCGCCCCGGCGCCCTGGTCGCGCCCAAGGAGGTGTCCATGGATGCGCGGGCCGATGCCCGCCAGCCGGGCACCCGGCAGGCAGCCGAACAAGTGGCTGACGCAACCAAGTCCTGATCTAGCCGCACACCTTTCCTGCCTCTGAAATGCCGCCTGACCGCAGGCGGCATGGGCCGCGCTTTGCCGTGGCGGAGCCAAACACCATGAACCTATCCAAATTCTTCATTGACCGGCCGATCTTCGCGGGCGTGCTTTCGCTGCTGATGCTGATCGCCGGCCTGATCGCCATGGGCGGGCTGCCAATCTCGGAATACCCCGAGGTCGCGCCGCCATCCGTGGTGGTGCGCGCCCAGTACCCGGGCGCCAATCCCAAGGTGATCGCCGAGACCGTGGCCACGCCGCTGGAAGAGCAGATCAATGGCGTCGAAGGCATGCTCTACATGGGCAGCCAGGCCACCAGCGACGGCGTGATGACGCTGACCGTCACCTTCCGCCTGGGCACCGACCCCGACAAGGCGCAGCAGATGGTGCAAAACCGCGTCTCGCAGGCCGAGCCGCGCCTGCCCGAGGAAGTGCGCCGCCTGGGCATCACCACGGTCAAGAGCGCACCCGACCTGACCATGGTGGTGCACCTGGTCTCGCCCAACCAGCGCTATGACATCAACTACCTGCGCAACTACGCGGTGCTGAACGTGAAGGATCCGCTGGCGCGCATCGAGGGCGTGGGCCAGATCCAGATCTTCGGCGGCGGCGACTACGCCATGCGCGTGTGGCTGGACCCGCAGAAGGTGGCGCAGCGCGGCCTGTCGGCCAGCGATGTGGTGGCCGCCATCCGTGGCCAGAACGTGCAGGCTGCGGCCGGCGTGGTCGGCGCCTCGCCGGGACTGCCGGGCGTGGACATGCAGTTGTCCATCAACGCCCAGGGCCGCCTGCAAAGCGAGGAGGACTTCGGCGACATCATCGTCAAGAGCGGCTCCGACGGCGCCGTGACCCGCCTGCGCGACATCGGCCGCCTGGAGATGGGCGCGGCCGACTATTCGCTGCGCTCGCTGCTGAACAACGACCCGGCCGTGGGCATGGGCGTGTTCCAGGCGCCGGGCTCCAATGCGCTGGAGATCTCGGCCAACGTGCGCAAGACCATGGAGGCCCTGAACAAGAACATGCCCGAGGGCCTGGAGTACCGCATCGCCTACGACCCCACGCAGTTCGTGCGCGCCTCCATCGAATCGGTGGTGCACACGCTGCTGGAGGCCATCGTGCTCGTGGTGCTGGTGGTGATCCTGTTCCTGCAGACCTGGCGCGCCTCCATCATCCCGCTGCTGGCCGTGCCGGTGTCGGTGATCGGCACCTTCGCCGTGCTGCATCTGCTGGGCTTTTCCATCAACGCGCTGAGCCTGTTCGGCCTGGTGCTGGCCATCGGCATCGTGGTGGATGACGCCATCGTCGTGGTCGAGAACGTGGAGCGCAACATCGAGGTGGGCCTGACGCCGCGCAACGCCACCTACCGCGCCATGCGCGAAGTGTCCGGGCCCATCATCGCCATCGCCCTGGTGCTGGTGGCGGTGTTCGTGCCGCTGGCCTTCATCAGCGGCCTCACGGGCCAGTTCTACAAGCAGTTCGCGGTGACCATCGCCATCTCCACGGTGATCTCGGCCATCAACTCGCTGACCCTGTCGCCCGCGCTGGCGGCCCTGCTGCTGCGCGGCCACGATGCGCCCAAGGACGCGCTGACGCGCGGCATGGACCGGGCCTTCGGCTGGCTGTTCCGCGGCTTCAACCGCATGTTCCACCGGGGCTCCGAGGCCTACAGCGGCGGCGTGGGCCGCGTGATCTCGCGCAAGGCGCTGATGCTGGCCATCTACCTGGCGCTGATCGCCGTGACCTTCGGCCTGTTCAAGGCCGTGCCTTCGGGCTTCGTGCCCGCGCAGGACAAGCAGTACCTGATCGGCTTTGCCCAGTTGCCCGACGGCGCCACGCTGGACCGCACGGACGAGGTGATCCGCCGCATGGGCGAGATCATGAAGGACAACCCCAACGTGGAGGACACCATCGCCTTCCCGGGCCTGTCCATCAACGGCTTCACCAACAGCTCCAACTCGGGCATCGTCTTCGCCACGCTCAAGCCCTTTGACGAGCGCAAGCGCGCCGACCAGAGCGGCGGTGCCGTGGCCGGCCAGCTCAACCAGGCCTTCGCGGGCATCCAGGACGCCTTCATCGTCATGTTCCCGCCGCCACCCGTGGCGGGCCTGGGCACGACGGGCGGCTTCAAGCTGCAGCTGGAAGACCGCGCCTCCCTGGGCTATGACCAGATGGACGCGGCCGTGAAGGCCTTCATGGCCAAGGCCTACCAGACGCCCGAGCTGACCGGCATGTTCACCAGCTGGCAGGTCAACGTGCCCCAGCTGTACGCCGACATCGACCGCACCAAGGCGCGCCAGCTCGGCGTGCCGGTGACGGACATCTTCGACACCATGCAGATCTACCTGGGCAGCCTGTATGCGAACGACTTCAACAAGTTCGGCCGCACCTACAGCGTCCGCGTGCAGGCCGACGCGCCCTACCGCGCGCGTGCCGAGGACGTGGGCATGCTCAAGGTGCGCTCCAGCTCGGGCGAGATGATTCCGCTGTCGGCGCTGATGAAGGTGGATTCCAGCTTCGGCCCCGAGCGCGCCATGCGCTACAACGGCTACCTCACGGCCGACATCAACGGCGGTGCCGCACCGGGCTTCTCTTCGGGCCAGGCGCAGGACGCCATCAAGCGCATCGCGGCCGAGACCCTGCCCAAGGGCATCGATTTCGAATGGACCGACCTGACCTACCAGGAGATCCTGGCCGGCAATTCGGCGGTGCTGGTGTTCCCGCTGGCCATCCTGCTGGTGTTCCTGGTGCTGGCCGCGCAGTACGAAAGCCTGACCCTGCCGATTGCCATCATCCTGATCGTTCCCATGGGCCTGCTGGCGGCCATGACCGGCGTCTGGCTGTCGGGCGGCGACAGCAACGTCTTCACGCAGATCGGGCTCATCGTGCTGGTGGGGCTGAGTGCGAAGAACGCCATCTTGATCGTGGAGTTCGCACGGGAGCTGGAGTTCGAGGGCCGCACGCCCATACAGGCCGCCATCGAGGCCAGCCGGCTGCGCCTGCGCCCCATCCTGATGACCTCGCTGGCCTTCGTCATGGGCGTGCTGCCCCTGGTGCTGTCCACGGGCGCTGGCTCGGAAATGCGCCGTGCCATGGGCGTGGCCGTGTTCTCGGGAATGATCGGGGTGACGGCCTTCGGCCTGTTCCTGACGCCCGTGTTCTACGTGCTGATGCGCCGCCTGGCAGGCAACCGGCCGCTCAAGCAGCATGGGCCCGAGATGGAGGAAGAGGCCCCTGCACAGGCACCCGCCCACGGCCATGCCTCGGGTGGCGGCGCGCTGCCCATGCCCTCTGCTGCGCGTGGCGAGCATGAATGAGCCCACACCACAAGAACAGGAACCGATCATGAAGATCCCATCGCTTTCGAAACTGTCCAGGCGTCTGCTGCCCCTGGTGGCGACGCTGGCCCTGGCCGGCTGCGCCAGCGTGTCCCAGAGCCTGCCCGAGCTGCCGGCCGCCCCCGCCTTCAAGGAGCAGGGCGCCGCGCCGCAGGCGGGCTGGACCCAGGCCCTGCCCGCCGAAGCTCAGGCACGCGGCCAATGGTGGCTGGCCTTTGCCGACCCGGCGCTGGACGCGCTGGTGGACAAGGCCACGCTGGACAACCAGAGCATCCAGGCCGCGGCCGCACGCCTGGCCGAGGCCCGCGCCCTGGCGCGCAGCGCCAATGCCGAGCGCATGCCGCAACTGGGCCTGGGCGCAGGGGCCACGCGCGGCGCGGGGCTGGACAAGGCCTCGGGCACACGGCCTGCCACCCTGGTCAATGCGGGGCTGAACCTATCGTACGAGGTCGATCTGTTCGGCCGCATTTCCCAGGCGGCCGACGCATCGCGGCTGGACGCCGAGGGCCGCGAGGCCCTGCTGCAAAGCACGCGGCTGGCCGTGCAGGCCGAGGTCGCACAGACCTATCTGCAACTGCGCGCTCTGGACGCCGAGCGCGCCCTGATGCGCGAGACTGTGGAGGCCTACCGCGACACGCTGCGCCTGTCGGAGCGAAGGCTGCAGGCCGGCGACATTGCCGAACTGGACGTGGCCCGCATCCAGGCCGAGCTGTCGGCCACCGAATCGGATGCGCTGGCACTGGACCGCCAGCGCGCCCAGGTCGAGCATGCGCTGGCCGTGCTGGTGGGTGACTCGGCCTCGCGCTTCGGCCTGGGCGAAGGTGCCTGGACCACGGCTCTGCCCTCCATCCCAGCCGGCGTGCCGGCCACGGTGCTCATGCGCCGGCCCGACATCTCGGCTGCGCAGCGCGCCGTGTTCGCCGCGCAGTCGCGCGTGGGCGTGGCGAAGACGGCATGGTTCCCCAGCATCTCGCTGACCGGCGCGGCCGGCCATGCCTCGCCTGAGGTCGGTGACCTGTTCAAGTGGTCCATGCGCTCCTGGGGCGTGGGCGCCTTGCTGTCGCTGCCGCTGTTCGACGGCGGCCGGCGCGAGGCCGGTGTGCAGGCCGCAGGCGCGCAGCTCGATGCCGCGCTGGCCGCCTACCGCCAGCAGGCGCTGGTGGCCTTCCAGGAGGTGGAGGACCAGCTGTCATCCATCCGCATCCTGCAGGAGCAGTCCACCGTGCAGGGCCAGGCCGTGGTGGCCGCCCAGCGTGCCACCAGCCTGTCGGACACGCGCTACCGCAATGGCTACGTCAGCCAGCTGGACCTGCTGGATGCGCGCCGCAGCGAACTGCGCAACCGCCGCCAGGCGCTGCAGGTGAAGTCCGCGCAGTACCAGGCCGCCGTGGGCCTGATCCGCGCGCTGGGCGGGGGCTGGGATGTGCCGGCTGACGTGCCGGCCGGCGAATCGGCGAACGTGCCGGTGGCCCAGGCCACGTTGCGCTGAGGCACCCTCAGGCCAGCACGTCAATGGAGCGGAACACGCGCTGCAGCACCGGGTCCGGGCTGTGGCGGCAGGCGTGGACCTGCTCCATGAGGTGGTGCACGAAGCGCTCGGCCACCCAGGGCAGGGGGCCGTGGCCGCGCTGGACCACGCCCACCGTGTGGGGCTCGAACTGCTCGCGCAGGGACAGCGGCACCAGGGTACCCTGGGGCACGCCCGATTCGATCAGCGGCCAGGGGCAGAACGAGAGCATGTCGCTGTGCGCGATCAGGTGCAGCAGCAGCGATGCCGAATGCACCAGGTGGATGTGGCCCACTGGCACGGGCAGGCCGTGGCGCAGGAACAGGCGCCGCACCAGGTCGTCTTCTTCAGGCGGCGTGTAGTTGAGCAGCCAGTCGCAGTCCATCAGCTCGGCCAGCGAGCGGGCGCCTGCCAGCGGATGGCCCGTGCGGGCCACGACGGTGGCGTCGTAGCGGAACAGCGGCGTGCCATGCAGGTCGCCGCCCGAGGGGCCCGAGGGCACGCGGCCGATCAGCAGGTCCAGCGTGCCTTCGCGCAGGCGCGGATGGGCCACGGCCGACAGGCCCTCGAACAGCTCCAGCCGCACCTGGGGCAGTTCGGCGCGGAAGGCGCGCAGCACATGGGGCAGCAGGCTCTGGCCCACCCAGGGCGTCACGCCCACGGACAGGCGCGCCACGGCGCAGGTGTCGCGCAGGCGGGCCATTTCATCCTCGGCCTGGGCCATCTGCCCGGTGATCAGCTGGGCATGGCGCAGCAGCGTGCGCCCGGCCGGCGTGAGGACGATGCCGCTGCTTTGGCGCTCGAACAGCGCAAGGCGGTGGCCTTCCTCCAGCTCGCGCAGAGCCTGGGTGATGGCCGACTGGGTGATGCCCAGCGCGCGTGACGCGGCGCGCACGCTGCCGCAGCCGGCCACGGCGACGAGGTAGCGCATCTGGTGCAGCTTCATGGCGGGACCGGCATCGAGGTGGGGCTGGGAATGCATGGGCCGATCTTGCAGGTTTCGTGCCATGGCCGCCATCCCTGCCATTGCTGTGATCGGCGCATGCCGGGGGATGACAGGCAATGCCTGGCAGGGCAGGCGCTGGCGGTCTTCCGCCCGCTGCCCACGCTTCCTAGACTGCGGGCATGAACATTGATCCGCCCGTTTCCACCACGGCCGAAGCCGCCGATCCGGTGCTTGCCGGCATTCGTGCCACGCAGGCCGAGATGGTGGCCCTGCGCCATCACCTGCATGCCCATCCCGAACTGGCCTTCGAGGAGTTCGCCACCAGCGACTTGGTGGCCGAGCGCCTGGCCTCCTGGGGCTATGAAGTGCACCGGGGCCTGGGAGGCACGGGCGTGGTCGGCACGCTGCGCTGCGGTTCGGGCACGCGCCGGCTGGGCCTGCGCGCCGACATGGATGCGCTGCCCATCCACGAGCAGACCGGCCTGCCCTACGCCAGCCGCCATGCGGGCCGCATGCATGCCTGCGGGCACGACGGCCATACCGCCATCCTGCTGGCCGCCGCGCGCGAGCTGGCCCAGGCACGCGGCTTCGACGGCACGCTGCACCTGATCTTCCAGCCGGCCGAGGAGGGCCTGGGCGGCGGCCGCAAGATGGTGGAGGACGGCCTGTTCGAGCGCTTCCCCTGCGATGCCATCTTTGCGCTGCACAACATGCCGGGCTTTGCCGAGGGGCAGTTCGGCTTTCGCGAGGGCTCGTTCATGGCCTCGTCGGACACGGTGATCATCACCGTGCGCGGCAAGGGCGGCCATGGCTCGGCGCCCCACCTGTCGGCCGACCCGGTGGTGGCGGCGGCCCACCTGGTGCTGGCGCTGCAGACCGTGGTCTCGCGCAATGTCGATCCGCGCGACATGGCCGTGGTCAGCGTGGGCGCCATCCATGGCGGCGATGCTCCCAACGTGATCCCTGGCGAGGTGGAGCTTCGCCTGTCCGTGCGCGCCTACCGGCCCGAGGTGCGTGCCCTGCTGCGTGAACGCATCACCGCGCTGGCCCATGCCCAGGCCGCCACGCTGGGGGCCGAGGCCGTGGTGGACTACCGCTGGCGCTATCCGGCCCTGGTCAACGATGCGGCCAGTACGGCCTTCGCCCGCGAGGTGGCGCGCGACTGGCTGGGCGAGCAGGCGCTGATCCCCGACCTGCAGCCGCTGACGGGCAGCGAGGACTTCTCCTTCATGCTCGAACAATGCCCGGGCAGCTACCTGATCGTGGGCAACGGCGTGGGCGACACCCATGGCACGGGCGGCTGCATGGTCCACAACCCCGGCTACGACTTCAACGACCGCATCCTGCCGTTGGCCGCCACATACTGGGTGAAGCTGGCCCGGCGCTTTCTGTCCGCCGCCTGAGGCGCCGCGCCCGCACCGGATTCCTTTCACGACTTCACCTGCGATTGCCACCATGCGCACTGCATTTCCTCTCTTCTCCGAGGCCCGCCAGGTCCTGAGCCGCCGCAGCCTCCTGGGCGCGGCCGCGCTGGGGCTGGTCCTGCCGGCCGTTGCTCAGGGCAGCTTCCCCTCCAAGCCCTTGAAGCTGGTCGTCGGATACCCGGCCGGTGGATCGGTGGACCTGGCGGCGCGCGTGGTGGGGGATGGGCTGGCCGTGCGGCTGCGCGGCACGGTGGTGGTGGACAACGTGGGCGGGGCGGCCGGCGCCATTGCGGCCCAGCGCGTGGCCTCGGCACCGGCCGATGGCTACACGCTGCTGGTGGGGGCCAGCAACGAACTGGTGGCCACGCGCATCGTCAACCCCGCTCAGCGCTATGACGGGCGCCGCGATTTCACGCCGCTGGGCCTGGTGGCCACCAGCCCGCTGATCCTGGCCGCACGCCCCGGCCTGGGCGTGAAGAGCATGGCCGACTTGCTGGAGCTGGCGAAGCGCCAGCCCGGCAAGCTCAGCTACGGCAGCTCGGGCGTGGGATCGACCCTGCATTTCGCGGGCGAGCTGCTCAACCAGCGCGCGGGCATCTCCATCGCCCATGTGCCCTACCGGGGCGTGGCGCCGCTGACCAGCGACCTGGCGGGCGGCAGCCTGGACCTGGCCGTGCTCTCGCCCACGGCGGCGCAACCGTTCCTGCAGAGCGGGCGCATCGTGCCGCTGGCGGTCACCAGCGCGCAGCGCCTGTCCGCCTTGCCCCAGGTTCCGGCCATGGCCGAGCTGGCGCCGCTGCGCGGCTATGAATTGGTGGGCTGGTTTGCGCTGATGGCGCCGCGCGCCCTGCCTGCGGACACGGCCCAGCGCATCACCGCTGCGCTGCAGGAGGCGCTGGCCGAGCCCGCCGTGCGCAAGCGCCTGGAAGATGCCGGCATGGTGCCGGCCACGGGCCGCGAGGACCTGGCGCGCCTGATCGCCGAGGAAGACCGCAAGTACGAGCAGCTCGCGGCCTTCGCAAAAATGCGCGACTGAGTGTTGCCGGGGCGGTTTACCGGCCGCGCAGGAACAGCGCGTCCAGCTCCTTCATGCTCATCTGCCGCCAGGTGGGGCGGCCGTGGTTGCATTGGTCGGATCGCTCGGTGACTTCCATCTGGCGCAGCAGGGCGTTCATCTCGTCCAGCGTCAGGCGGCGGTTGGCGCGCACGGCGCCGTGGCAGGCCATGGTGGCCAGGATCTCATTGCGCGCGCGCTGCACCACGGTGCTGGCGTCGTGCTGGGCCAGCTCGGCCAGCACGCTGCGCGCCAGCTCCACGGCATCGCCCTGGGCCAGGGTGGCGGGCACGGCACGCACGGCCAGCGTCTTGGGAGAGAAGGGCGAGACTTCCATGCCCAGCGCCTGCAGCGTGTCGCCATGGGCCTCGGCCGTGGCCACTTCCTCGGGCGTGGCGGCGAAGGTGGCGGGAATCAGCAGCGGCTGGCTGGGGATCTGTTCTGCCGCATTGACGGCATTCTTGAGCTGCTCGTAGACGATGCGCTCGTGCGCCGCATGCATGTCCACCACGACCATGCCCTGGGCGTTCTCGGCCAGGATGTAGACGCCGTGGATCTGGGCGACGGCGCGGCCCAGGGGCCAGACGGGCTCGTCGGACGCTGCCGGGGCCGCTGCGGATGATGTGCGGGGCGCAGAGAAATCCGCAGGAGCAGGCTCGGCAACGGCAACAGTCGGGGACTGGACGGCCGGCGCGTAAGCCGGGGGCGCGTAGCTGACGGGGGCCAGGGCAGCAGTGGGCACAGCGGGTACGGCGAGCACGGCTGGCTGCTCGGCGGCCAAGGCCTGGGCCGGACTTGCAACCGTTGCGGCTGCGGCCTCGCGCATGGGGGCCCACAGCCCCGCCATATTGCTGACCTTGTGGCCGCCTTGCTCATCGCCAAAGCTCATGCGGGCCTGGGGCCAGGCGGGCATGGATGCCTTGGGCGCCGTGGCCGGCGCTGCCGCAGCGGCGGGCGCAAGCTCGGGCGTGCGCGCGGCCTCTTCGGCAGCCGCAGCGGCTGCTGCGGCGGCACGCGGTGCGGCCAGCGCGTTCTCTATGGCGTGGCGCACGGCCTGGTGCACCTCGCGGCTGTCGCGAAAGCGTACTTCGATCTTGGTGGGGTGCACGTTCACGTCCACGCGCGCGGGGTCGATCTCCACATACAGCGCATACACGGGCTGCTTGTGGCCGTGCAGCACATCCTCGTAGGCGCTGCGCGAGGCGTGGGTCAGCACCTTGTCGCGCACGAAGCGGCCATTGACGTAGCAGAACTGGTGGTCGGGCCGGGAGCGCGCCGCATCGGGAATGCCCGCGCGGCCCGTGACATGGACGGCGCCCGACCAGTGCTCCACGGTCACGGAGTTCTGCACGAAGGCGTCGCCCAGCACATCGCCCAGGCGGCGCGCAAGGGCTTCGTCCGACATGCTGCCGGCGGCACGCCACTGCTCGACCAGCTTGCCTTCGTGCCAGATGGCAAAGCCCACGTCGGGCCGGGCCAGGGCATGGCGGCGCACGGACTCTATGCAGTGGGCCAGCTCCGTGGCATCGCTCTTGAGGAATTTGCGGCGGGCCGGCGTGGAGAAGAACAGCTCCTTGACCTCGACCGTCGTGCCCTGGTTGCGGGCGGCGGGGCGCAGCTCGCCGCTGCGCGCATCGAGCAGATAGGCCGATTCCTGGCCCGCAGGGCGCGAGAGGATGGACGCCTCCGACACCGAGCAGATGGCCGCCAGCGCCTCGCCGCGAAAGCCCATGGTGGCCACGGTCTCCAGGTCGTGCAGATCGGTGATCTTGCTGGTGGCATGGCGGCGCAATGCCACGGGCAGCTCATCGCGCGGGATGCCGCCGCCGTCGTCCTCCACCGAGATCAGGCGCACGCCGCCGGCCAGCAGCCGCACGTTGATCTGGCGGGCACCGGCATCCAGGGCGTTGTCCACGAGTTCGCGCACCACCGAGGCAGGACGCTCGACGACTTCGCCGGCCGCGATCTGGCTGATCAGCTCGTCGGGCAGGTCGCGGATGGGGCGGCGGGGAAGGGTGTCTGGGGAGGGGGTGGATGCGTTCACAGGGCAATTCTAGGGGCTCGCATCCACCGCTTGAGGCCTGTGGGAATGGGGTCGGAGTGCCTTGGGCACCCGCAAAAAAAGGAGCCGCACAGGCGGCTCCAAGAGGCGTCCCCGGCCACAAAGGCCAGAGCCGGGGGCACTCTTTGATGAGAGCGGCCGGGGCCGCGCGGCCTCAGCGGCGGCGGCCGGCGCGGTCGCTGTTGCTGCCCATCTGGTTGCCGACCAGCGCACCGGCGGCCGCGCCGCCCACGGTTCCCAGCGTGGTGCCGAACAGGGCACTGCCCAGCACGCCACCGGCCACGGCACCCACGCCCGTGCCCAGCTGCGCGTTGTTGGGACGGTGGGCGCAGCCGCCCAGGGCCAGCGAGCCGGCCACAAGGGCGGCGACGGCCAGGCTGCGGCCCATGGTGGTGCCCGACTTGCGTTCAGTCATGCGCTCGAAGGTGCGAAGGGTCTTGTTCATGGCTTGCTTCCTTTTGTCCTGATGATGGTGGTGAGGCCGGGACGGCGGTGCCGACGGCATGCAAGGACTTTGCCTGCAAAAAGCTGACGCACTCGTGAGTTTTTCGTAGAGTTTTATCAAGTTGTGTAACAAAACAGGCGCGATTCCAAGCATTTGTAGTTCCATGCAAGCGCCGGTGTGCGCGGCGGTGCGATTGGCTCTGGCTCGGCTGTGGGGGCATGCCGGCGAAGTACAGTACGGGCCGGTGCGGCGCCCGCCGCGGAGGACCTTCTTTTGGAAATCATTCAGTTCCTGATCGACTTCATCCTGCACATAGACAAGCACCTGGAGGCCTTCGTCGTGGCCTATGGACCCTGGGTGTATGCGCTGCTGTTTCTCATCGTCTTCGTGGAGACGGGCGTGGTGGTCATGCCCTTTCTGCCCGGCGACTCGCTGCTGTTCATCGTCGGCGCGCTGTGCGGCGTGGGGCTGATGGACTATTCGATCGCCTGCACCGTGCTGCTGGTGGCGGCCGTGCTGGGCGACCAGTGCAACTACACCATAGGCCGCTACATAGGGCCCAAGGTGTTCCAGTGGGAGGATTCGCGCTGGTTCAACCGGCGTGCCTTCGACCAGGCCCATGCGTTCTACGAGCGCTACGGCGGCATCACCATCGTGCTGGCGCGCTTCATGCCGTTCATCCGCACCTTTGCCCCCTTCGTGGCCGGTGTGGCTGCCATGGACCGGGGCAAGTTCACGGCCTTCAACGTGGGCGGAGCCATTGTCTGGGTGTTCGGCATCAGCGCCGCCGGCTATTTCTTCGGCAACCTGCCCTGGGTGCGCGAGAACCTGGAGAAGATCATCTGGGGCCTGATCCTGGTGCCGGGCCTGATCGCCATCTTCGGCGCATGGCGCGCGGGCCGCGCGCCCAAGACGGCTTCCTGAGCCTTCAGCGCCCAGCAAAACGCCCCTTGCGCCGTGATGGCGCAAGGGGCTTTTTCGTTCAGTGGCCGAACGGCGGCGGCAGCGGTCAGCGGCGGTCGTTGCGCTTGCCCACCTCGTTGCCGATGAGTGCGCCAGCGGCTGCGCCGCCCACGGTGCCCAGCGTGCTGCCGAACAGTGCGTCACCCACCACACCACCGGCCACGGCGCCGACGCCGGTACCGATCTGGGCGTTGCTGGGGTTGGTGGAACAGCCGGCAGAGAACAAGGCAATGGCAGCAGCGGCGGCAATGGAATAAAGGCGTGTCTTCATGTTCATCTCCTGTCGTGGCCTGCGTTGCTTCGGCGGATGGATGGTGGCGCAAGCATTGTGTGGAACATGTTGGCATGCTCTCATTCACGGCCTGCGGCCGTGGTAGGAGAGTTGCCCGAGCTGGGGCCGGGCGGTTTGGAAGCGTCCGGTCCTGCCTGTCCGACAGGGGCGGCGGACGGCATGCCGCCGTGCCTGTGGCAACCCTCGCGGCTCAGACGGAGCGGCTGCGGGCCAGCGGCGGGTTGTGCGCGAAGTAGTTGCGGATGCCGCGCATCAGCGCGTCGGCCAGCTGCACTTGGTAGGCGCTGCTGCGCAGCCGGGCTTCTTCCTCGGGGTTGCTGATGAAGGCGGTCTCCACCAGCACGCTGGGGATGTCGGGCGCCTTGAGCACGGCAAAGCCGGCCTGCTCCACGCGCGGCTTGTGCAGCTTGGCCATGTTGCCGATCTCGCCCAGCAGGGCGCCGCCGAGCTTGAGGCTGTCCTTGATCTGGGCCGTGGTGCTCATGTCCAGCAGCATGCGCTGCACGTGCTGGTCCTGCGAGCCCATGTTCAGCCCGCCCACGAGGTCGGACTGGTTTTCCTTGTTGGCCAGCCAGCGCGCGGCCGTGCTGGAGGCGCCCTTGTCGCTGAGCGCAAAGACGCTGGCGCCACGCGCAGCTGGCGTGGTGAAGGCATCGGCATGGATGCTGATGAAAAGGTCGGCCTGAACGCGCCGGGCTTTTTCGACGCGGGTGGCCAGCGGCACGAAGAAGTCGGCGTCGCGCGTCATGAAGGCGCGCATGGGGCTGCCGCCGATGCGGGTGTTGTTGATGCGGTCGCGCAGCAGGTGGGCGATCTTGAGCACCACATCCTTCTCGCGCGTGCCGCTGGGGCCGGTGGCGCCGGGGTCCTCGCCGCCGTGGCCCGGGTCCAGCGCCACGATGATGATGCGGTCGGTCTGGCGCGAGGTGGCGATGTTGGGCGCGGCAATGGGGGCAGGGGCCGGAACGGGCGCAGGCGCTGGGGCAGGAGGACGCGGCGCAGCCGCGGGAGCCGGCGCCTGCGCGATCACGGCAGGCGGCGGCGCAGGCGTCTTGCCGCCCGGGCCGCCGCTGTGCTGGGCGATCAGGTCGCCCAGGGGGTCGGGGGCCGGCGCCGCGGCGCCTGGGGGGCGGGGCATTGCGGGTGCAGGAGGTGGTGGAGGTGCCGACGCCACGGCGGTGTCGTCGCCGGAGGCATCGCGCAGGCGCTCGCTGATCAGCGCCTCCAGCGGGTCCACGGCCTTGGCCGGGTACAGGTCGAACACCAGCCGGTGCTTGTAGGCCGCCACCGGCTGCAGGGTGAAGACCTGGGGCTTGGCGGGCTGCTTGAGATCGATCACCAGGCGCACCACGCTGGGCGAGTTCTGGCCCACGCGGATGGATGCGATGTTGGGGTCGTCGGAGCGCACCTTGGCGACCAGCTCGCGCAGCGCGGGATTGAGGTCGATGCCTTCGATGTCCACGGCCAGCCGAGGCGGCTGGTCCACGAAGAACTGCTTGGCAGCCAGCGGCCGGTCGGACTCGATGGTCACGCGCGTGTACTCTGGCGCAGGCCAGACGCGCACGGCCACGATGGTGGCGCCGTGCGCAATGTGCTGGCGGCCCAGCAGCAGCACGATGGAGCCCGCCTGCAGCAGGTTGCGGCGCGACAGGCCGGACGGATAGGAGAAGGATTGGGCGTCGCTCATGCCTTGAGTGCTTCGATCACGGCGCGTCCGACGGGCGTGCCGGCGATCAGGCTCACCTGGCGCTGCGTCTCGTCGATTGCTTCGATATGAATAGCTATATCTGCCGCAGGCGTAAGCGCTGCGGCCTTTTCGGGCCATTCTGCCAGCTTGAGACCGGGGCTGGCGAAAATATCGCGAAATCCTGCATCCTCCCACTCGCGCGGATCATCGAAGCGGTAGAAGTCGAAATGCCAGATGGACAGGCCCGGCGCCTCGTGCGGCTCCACCACGGCATAGGTGGGGCTTTTGATGCGGCCCTGCACGCCCAGTGCGCGCAGCCAGTGCCGCACCAGCGTGGTCTTGCCGGCGCCCAGGTCGCCGTGCAGCGTGACGTAGGCATTGCGCAGCGCCGGATGGTCCGCGAGCTGCTGCGCAAACCGCTGCGTGTCTTCCTCGCTGCCCCATATCCAGCGATGGCCCGCAGTTTCCGCATCCTGCGGCCGGGCGCTTTCTACAATCGAGGGAGTATGTTGTGCAGCAGTCAATTGGTTCCTTTGATGCAAGGCTGGGCCCGCGAACTGGGATTTTCCCAAATTGGCGTGGCTGGCGTGGATTTGTCGTCTGCGGAGCCGGGTTTGATGCAGTGGCTGGCCCAGGGGTTCCATGGCGAGATGGACTATATGCAGGCCCACGGACTGCGCCGCGCGCGGCCTGCCGAGCTGGTGCCAGGCACCGTGAGCGTGATCACGGCCCGCATGGACTACCTGCCGCGCGACACGCCCGCCGACGCGCCCGGCGCCTGGCAGGCCATGGAGTGGGAGAGGCTGCAGCGGCCCGCCGAGGGCATCGTCTCCGTCTATGCCCGGGGCCGTGACTACCACAAGGTGCTGCGCAACCGGCTGCAGAAGCTGGCAGAGCGCATCGCCCAGGAGGTCGGCCCCTTCGGCCACCGCGCCTTCACCGATTCCGCTCCCGTGCTGGAGGCCGAGCTGGCCTGGCGCAGCGGCCAGGGCTGGCGCGGCAAGCACACGCTGGTGCTCAACCGCGAGGCAGGCTCCATGTTCTTCCTGGGCGAGATCTATGTGGACCTGGCGCTGGCGCCCACGGCGCCGGTGACCGCGCACTGCGGCAGCTGCGCGGCCTGCATCACGGCCTGCCCCACGGGCGCCATCGTGGCGCCGCACCGGGTGGATGCGCGGCGCTGCATCTCCTACCTGACCATCGAGCATGCGGGCGCCATTCCCGAGGAGTTGCGGCCGCTGATGGCCAATCGCATCTATGGCTGCGACGACTGCCAGCTGGCCTGCCCCTGGAACAAGTTTGCCCAGCCCAGCCGCCTGCCTGATTTTGATGCGCGCGAGATCCTGGCTGGCGGGCAGCTGGTGCACTTCTTCGCCTGGGACGAGGCGACCTTCCTGCGCCTGACCGAAGGCAGTCCCATCCGGCGCATAGGCCATGCGCGCTGGCTGCGCAACGTGGCCGTGGCGCTGGGAAACGCCTGGCGTGAAACCGGCGATACGGCACTGCGCCAGGCGCTGGCCAGCCGCGCCGAACATCCCGACGCCATGGTGCGCGAGCATGTGGCCTGGGCACTGTCGCAAAGATCGGATTGAGCTGATAAGCCGGGGCGCTGGTGTGTGAAACAATTGTTGCGCTCAGTCTGATGGCTCCCCGGCGGCCTGTTGCGGGCCACCGCCCCTGAGGGCGCGGGGTCTGTGTGACTCAACATGGTGTTCGATATGCGCGCAAAGCCTTTCCGTCTGCTGAACGCCGAACCTCTCACCCAGACCGCCGTGGCCGTCTGGGTAGGCCTGTGCTGCGTGCTGCTGGCCACGGTGGCGTACTGGACGGTGCTGGTGGACAGCCATCGCACGCAGCGAAACTTCACCGAAGCCCAGTCCTGGCTGCGCGTGGGGCAGATGTCGCATGCGGTTTCGGTGCAGGTGCAGACCCTGCTGTCCGGCCTGGACTACACCATGCGCGGCCTGGAGTCCGACTTTGCCGATGGCGAGGCCGACGTCTTTCAGCATGCCGTGCAGACCACCTTCGATGCCTATCCGGCCGGCACCTTCCTGCAGATCGCCGTGGCCGACGAGAGCGGGGACATCGTCTACTCCAATCTGCAGCAGGATGCGCAGACCCGGGCCGCCAAGGTCTCGATCCGCGACCGGGAGCATTTCCAGGTCCATGCCAACCGCGAGACCATGGGGATGTTCATCGGCCGGCCCGTGCAGGGGCGCGTCTCCCATAAATGGACCATACAGCTGAGCCGCGCGCTGTACCGCCAGGGGCGCTTCTCGGGCGTGCTGGTGCTGTCGCTGTCGCCCGACTACATCTCGGGGTATTTCCAGTCCATCTTCGATGGCGCCAAGGACGTGATCTTGCTGCTGCGCACCGACGGTGTCTATCTGGCGCGCTCTCAGGGACAGGACGAGGTGATGGGGCGTTCGGTCTCCGATGTGCGCGTGTCACAGTTCGCGCCGGCCATGGAGCGCGGCACCTACGAGGCCGAGTCCTCGGTCGATGGCGTGCTGCGCATGTATGCCTGGAGCAGGGTGGAGGGCTATCCGCTGATCGTCAGCGCAGGGCTGGACAAGAAGGCCATCTTCGAATCGCTGGAGGAATCGCTGGAGCGCGGCCTGCTGCGCAATGGCATAGGCACGGCGGTGCTGCTGCTGGCCGTACTGCTGACGCTGTGGCTGGCGCGCCAGCGCCAGCTCAGCGAGCGCATGCGGCTGCAGGGCGAGCGGCGCTTCGCGCGGCTGGCGCAGGAGGTGCCCGGGGGGCTGTTCCAGTTCCGCATCGGCGCGGATGGCCAGTTCCAGTTTCCCTTCACCAGCCCGGGGTTCTTCGAGCTGCATGGCGCAAGGGCCGACGCCGTGCGTTTCGCCGACCATGAACTGCTCAAGCGCGTGCACCCCGAGGATCTGCCCGCCCTGGCGACCTCGGTGCAGGACAGCGTGGGGCGCAAGGATGTCTGGGAGCACAAATACCGCGTCTACGGGCCTGGAGGCGAGCTGCGCTGGCTGCACGGCCACGCCCGGCCGCAGCAGGAGGAAGACGGCTCGCTGCTGTGGCATGGCTATGTGCACGACGTCACGCAGGACCAGGCCATACAGGAATCCATACGCCACAGCGAGGAGCGCCTGCGCCTGACGGTGGGCGCCGTGCGTGACGGCCTGTGGGAGTGGGACTGCCGCAGCGGCCATGTGGAGTGGGATGCGCGCTGCTACCAGATGCTGGGCTTCGAGGCAGGCCAGTTCCCCATGAACTACGACGCCTTCTGCGCGATGGTCCATCCCTCGGACAGGGCGCGCGTGCTGGCGCGGCTGCAGCGCCATGCCGAGGCCGGTGCCGACTTCCGTGTGGAGATGCGGCTGCGCGGCTCGGCCGACAGCTGGCTGTGGGTGGAGTCGCGCGGCGAGATCACCCAGCGCGATGCCGACGGCAAGCCCGTGCGCATGCTGGGCACGCACACCGACATACAGCAGCGCGTGGAGCAGTCCCGCCTGATCAAGGCCTTGCTGGACCGGGGCAGCGCCCTCATCGTGATGGCCGGTCCCCAGCGCGAAATCCTCTATGCCAACGAGCGCGCGGCGCAGACCTTCCAGATCGAGACGGAGCGGCTGCCCGGTGGCGTGAACCTGCGCTCGCTGCATGTCAGCGACGAGAGTTTCGAACGCTTTGGCCAGCTGTACGGGCAGCTCAACGCACGCGGCACGGTGCGCACGGAATGGATCCTGCGCATGCCGTCGGGCTCGGACCACTGGTTCGACATGCAGGGCTCGCTGCTGGACCCCGACGAGGACGATGGCCGCGTCATCTGGACCATGATCGACACCGATGCGCGCCGGCGCGCCGAGACCGCGCTGGCCGAGACCCAGCACCGGCTGGAGGCCATCATCGACCGCTTTCCCGCAGGCATCCTGGTCACCGACGCGCAGGGCCGCCATGTGCTGGCGGCCAACCGCATGCTGGCCGCTGCCCTGCAACTGGACATGGCGCCTGCCGCCCTTGTGGGGCTGGGCATGCCGGCGCTGATCCAGCTGCTGCCGGCGTCGGTGGCGGACGTACTCAGCGCAGGGCCCGTGGCCGGCCGCTCCCTGCATGCGCTGCCCGATGGCCACTATGTGGAGATCGAGGGCATGCAGCTGCGCGACGGCGACCGCTCCATCGGCCATTGCTGGGTCTTCCACGATGCGACGGAGCGGCAGCAGCGCGAATCCCAGCTGGAAACGCTGGCGCTGACCGACGCGCTGACCGGCATTCCCAACCGCCGCGCCTTCCTGGAGCGGCTGGCGATGGAGCTGGACCATCTGCGCAGCGGCCTGGTCGCGCATTCCACGCTGATCATGCTGGACATAGACCACTTCAAGCAGGTGAACGACGGCTACGGCCACGCGGTGGGCGACATCGTGCTCAAGGAACTGCTGGCCTCGGTGGCGCAGGAGATGCGCAGGGAAGACATGGTGGGCCGGCTGGGCGGCGAGGAATTCGCTGTGCTGCTGTCCGACACCAATGCGGAGGTGGGCCTGCGGCGCGCCGAAAGCCTGCGCGAAGCCATTGCCGGGCAGGCCATCGATGCGGGCAAGGCCGGAGACCTGCACATCACCATCAGCCTGGGCGTGTACGAGCTGCAGCGCAGCGATGCATCGGCCCAGGGCTGCCTGGAGCGGGCCGATGCGGCGCTGTACTACTCCAAGCGCAATGGCCGCAACCAGTCCACGCTGTGGAGCGAGCGGCTGCCAGCCATCGCGCGGTGATCCGGGCCGCTTCGGCGCAACGGCCTAGGAATTCATCCCGGTCAACTGCCGATTTTCAGAATGGTCCAATGGCCTGATGGCGCCGGAATCCCGAAAATCCAGGGTTCATGCTGCCGCGTGGCCCTGTCGTCGGTCCGTCTGCCCGAGTCCCCGGGGCGCGATCGACTTCCCCGCACAGCCCCTCACAAAAACAGGCCGCGCGCTGCGCGCCGGGCGAGGAATGTATGACATACAACCGGTGGTCCACGATGCATGTCGCCCCCCTGGGGCGAGCGCAATTCTGGAGCGATGCCAGCCGTGAGGCGCAGATGCCGCACACGCCCCTGGTGGCGCAGCCCGAGCGCTTCGAGGCCGTGCTCACATCGCGTGGCGTGGGCGCGGTGGTGTTCAACCGCATCCAGATGGCGGCGGGCCACGGCATGCAGCGCCTGCAGGCGGGTTGCCAGCGCGCGAGCCCGGCCAGCCTGCTGTGCCTGCTCTACCTCAAGGGCCGCGCCCGGGTGTCTGCGCTCGATGGGCCGGGCGCGGCGGTTGCGGGCGGCGAGTCGCATGCGCAGCCCGGCCAACTGTTCCTGCTGGACGAGCGGTGCGGCTACCGCATCTGGCAGGACGAAGCCGTGGACCTGCTCGTGCTGGCCGTGCCGCTGGCGCTGATCGATTCGTGCGCAGGCATGGCTTCGCAACTGCTGGCACGCAGCCTGCCTGACTGCGCGTCGTTGCAGCTGCTCGTCCAGCAGATGCAACTGATCCATGCATGGCAGGCTCCCCTGCCCGAGGGCGAGTCCGCGCAGCTGTCCGATCTGGTCATCAACACCTTGAAGACCGTGCTGCAGGCCGGGGCCGAAAGGGCTGCAGCCCGGCCTGACGCGCCCATGCACGTGCTGTTGTGCCGGGTGCGCCAATTGATCGCCCGCCAATATCCGGACCCGGCGCTGGGGCCGGAGCGCGTGGCATCGAGGCTGGGACTTTCCGTGCGCTCGCTGCAATCGCGGCTGTCGCGCGAAGGCACCAGCCTCAGCGCCGAACTCATGGACTATCGACTGGAGCGCGCCCATGCGCTGCTGCGCGCAGCGAAGCCGGGAACGCTGGGCGTCACGGAAATCTCGCAGCGCTGCGGCTTTAACTCGCTCGCGCATTTTTCCCGGCGCTTCAGGGCACGCTACGGCAGCACGCCGCTGGAGCTGCTGCGTGAGCCGGGGGCGGAGGGCATGGGGCCGTCCACCCGGCACGGGGACGGGGCGGACACCTAGACAGGGCTTGCGGCGCCTCGGTCGGCGTGGCGTGCGCAGATCAGGCTGAGGATTTCGAACAGCATCTGCGCGCCCGCATGGGCGGTGTTGGTGGTGGCGTCGTAGGCGGGCGAGACCTCGACCACGTCACCGCCCACGATGTGGATGCCGGCCAGGCCGCGTACCATGGCCTGGGCTTCGCGCACCGTCAGGCCTCCCACCTCGGGCGTGCCCGTGCCGGGCGCAAAGGCCGGGTCCAGGCAGTCGACGTCGAAGGAGACGTAGACGGGCGCATCGCCCACCACCTCGCGTGCGCGGGCAATGACGCCGTCCACGCCCAGCGCGGGAAGGTCCTCTGCGTGGATCACCGTCATGCCCGACTCATAGGAAAACTCCCAGAGATATTCGGCCGCACCGCGTATGCCGATCTGGATGGTCCGCGTGGGGTCGAGCACGCCATCCAGCACGGCCTGGCGAAAGGGGCCGCCGTGGTGGAAGCGGCTGCCGTCGAAGGGGCCGCCAGTATCGCAGTGGGCATCGAAGTGGACCAGGGCCAGTGGCCGGTCGCGGCCCAGCGCGCGCAGTATGGGCAGGGTGATGGAGTGGTCTCCGCCCGCAGACAGCGGAATCACGCCGGCCGCATGGATCTTCGCGTAGGCCGACTCTATGTCGCGGTGCGACTGCTCCAGGCTGTAGCGGCTGGACAGCGGCACGTCGCCGATGTCCGCCACGCGCAGCTCGCGCGTGGGCGCGGATCTGAGTACATGGTTGTAGGGGCCCACGCGCTCTATCGCGCGCAGCGCCCTGGGCCCGAAGCGGCAGCCGCTGCGGTTGCTGATGCCAAGGTCCATGGGCACGCCGATCAGCGCGGCCTGCAGTTCGCCGAAGTCCGGGCGGCTCCAGTCCATGGGGTGCATGGGGGCATCCAGCAGCGTGGGAATGCCTGCGTAGGGTGCGCTGCGCGTGCCGCTGGCGTCGATGATGTGGGCGGCCACGGTGCGGAAATGCGGATCGTGGATGACGGACTCGTTGTCTCCGCCGAAGCGCGCACGCAGCGCGGCCAGCCTGTCTGCAGTAAAGAGGGTCATGGGTGTCCCTTGGTTCAGGATTGGATGCCCGACAGGGAGCGCTGCTGCGAGCGCTGCGCCAGGCTGATGAGGATGAAACTGGCCGTGCTCATGGCCAGGCTGGCGTAGATCGGCGTGTTGGCGGCCAATCCGTCGCGGACCATGAAGACCACTGCCGTGGCGCAGCCCAGCAGCATGCTGGCAATGGCGCCGGCCGTGGTGGCGCGGCGCCAGTAGATGGCGCCGATCAGCGGCACCAGCATGCCGCCCACGAGCAGGTTGTAGGCGGTGGTCAGGGCATTGAGCACGTCGTCCACCACCAGGGCGATGCCGAGCACGGCAAGGCCCACCAGCAGCGTCAGCAGCCGGTGCCAGCGCACATCGGCCAGCGGCTTGCCTTGCCGCAGCAGGGGCACGAGGTCTTCGGCCAGCACGGTGGAGCCCGCCAGCATGGCCGCGCTGGCGGTGGACATCATGGCGGCCAGCGCGGCAGCGATCACCAGGCCGCGGACGCCGTCCGGCAGGCTGGCCTGCACGATGGCGGCAAAGGCGTTGTTGGGGTTGTCCAGTTCCGGCAGCAGCACCCGCGCCGCCATGCCCACCAGGGCGCCGACCAGCCCGTAGACCACGCAGTACAGGCCGGCGAGGCTGCCCGCCACGGCGGCCACGCGTTCGCTGCGGGCCGTGAACACGCGCTGCCACACGTCCTGGCCGATCATGATTCCGAAGAAATAGATGACGAAGTAGGTGGCGATGGTGTCCCAGCCGATGTATGTGACATCGAAGCTGGACGCAGGCAGCCGTTCAACCAGCTGGTCCCAGCCGCCCACGCGGTACAGGCAGATGGGCAGCAGGATCAGCATCAGGCCCGCGGTCTTGATCACGAACTGCACGATGTCCGTCAGCGTCAGCGACCACATGCCGCCCACAGCCGAGTAGATGACCACGACGCCCCCGCCCACCAGGATGGAGATCCACAGAGGCAGGTCGAACAGCACCTGCATCACGGTGCCGATGGCGATCACCGACGTGGCCGCCAGCATCAGCGCATAGGCCAGCATCACCAGTGCGCTGGCCTGCTGGGTGCGGGCGCTGTAGCGCCGCTCCAGCACCTGGGTCACGGTGCAGATGCGCAGCCTGAGCAGGGGCTTGGCCAGGAACAGGTTCAGCACCAGCAGGCCCGCACCCAGAGCCGCGCACAGCCACAAGCCCGAGATGCCGTACACGTAGCCCAGGCGTACCGTGCCCACCGTGCTGGCCCCGCCGATCACCGTGGCAGCCATGGTGCCCATGTACAGGCCCGGCCCGAGGTTGCGGCCCGCCACGAGAAAATCCTCCTGCGTCTTCGCGCGGCGCATGCCGTACCAGCCCAGCAGCAGCATGGCTGCCGCGTAGATCACTACCACCGAGATATCAAGCACCATGGTCTCTCTCCCCTTTTGTTCCGACCCCGTGTGCAGGGTCCTTCTGAAACAGCGGTATTCACGCAAGTTAATGTCACGGACCGCCCCTCTTGTTCTGCGCTGGCGGCGTGCTTCGGTGAACCGAAGCGCGCCGCAACAGCCGTGAATGCTAGACAGCAGCCGGGCTTGCATCCATTTCAAGTTCCATCTACAAACATCGATGAACATCGATCTTTGCTGAGTGAAAACCCCATGCTCCATACCGTTTCAGATCTCGACCTGCGGCTGCTGCGCGTGTTTCTGGCCATCGTTGACGCGGGCGGTGTATCGGCTGCGCAGGCCATTCTTGGCGTGGGGCAGTCCACGCTCAGCAGCCAGCTGTCCACGCTGGAGACACGCCTGGGGTTCAGCCTGTGCGAGCGCGGGCGCGGCGGCTTTCGCCTGACGGCCAAGGGCCGGCGCTTCGTCGACCTGGCCCGCGCTGCGCTGCAAGGCCTGGAAGGATTCAGCGCGCAGGCGCGCAACATGCACAGGCAGCTGGTCGGCAGCCTGGCCATCGGCCTGATCGGCAATGCACCCACGGAATACAACGCGTTGATGGGGCGGGCCATACAGCGCTTTCGCCAGCGCGACGAGGCCGTGCGCCTGTCTGTGCTGGTGCGCGGGCCGCGCGAGTTGGAGGAAATGCTGCTGCGCGATGAGCTGCAGGTCGCCGTGGGCTATTTCCTGCACCGCGCCCCGGCGCTGGAATACACGCGGCTGTTCAGCGAAAGGCAGGTGGCCTATTGCAGCGCCAGCCATCCCTTTGCCGCGCGCGCGGGCCGCATCGGCGCGCAGGAGGCGGGCGAAGCCGACTGGACCTGGCGCACCTATCCACTGCCGCAGGCGCCGCTGACGGGGCGCCCGCGCCATGTCACCTCGGAGGCGGACAACATGGAGGCGGCCGCCATCCTCATCCTGTCAGGCGCCCACCTGGGCTACCTGCCAGAGCATTACGCAGCGCCCTATGTGGCTGCTGGCCTGCTGCATGCGCTGGACGAATCCCTCTTCAGCTATGACGTGGACATCACCATGGTGGCCAGGAAGCGCGCACGCCAGGACGACATCACGGCCGCCTTCACGGACGACATGCGTGCCGTGCTGTAGGGGCGCCGCGGCACCGCGGCATCAGTACTGCAGCAGGCTCAGCGCAAACGGCAGGCTGAGCACGCCCAGCAGCGTGGACAGCGTGACCAGCCCCGCAACATATGAGCCGTTGTAGCCCATGCGCGCGGCCAGCACATAGCATGACGATGCGGTGGGCAGGGCCGAGAAGGCCATGAGGATCAGGGCCTGCGCACCGCTGAGGCCAAATGCCCGCACCATGGCATAGGCGATCAGCGGCTGCACCAGATGCCGCACGGCCAGCAGGCACACGGCCAGCAGCTTGCCGGCGGCCAGCGCGCCGAACTGCATGCCGGCGCCGGCCGACATCAGGCCCAGCGCGATGGAGGCTGCGCCTATGCGGGAGACTGACGGCTCGAGCAGTGCGGGCAGCTTCAGCCCCAGCGCGCTGAACACCAGGCCCGACAGCGTGCCCACGATCAGCGGATTGCGCACCAGTTGCCCCAGGAAGTGCTGGTTGCTGCCGCGCGCCATGGGCCAGACGGCCGCGATATTGCACAGCGGCACGCTCACGCCGATCAGCACCGAGATGAACAGCAGGCCCTCAGGCCCCGCCAGTCGGCTGGCCAGCGCCAGGCCGATGAAGGAGTTGAAGCGAAACGCCACCTGCACGGCGCCGGCATGCTCGCGCACATCGATGCGGCCGCGCAGGCCCGGCCACCAGGGCAGGCTGTAGGCCAGGCCGATGCCGACCAGGGCCGCACACACGCCAGCGGCCAGCAAGTGGGAGGTGGCACCCCAGTCCACCGGGCTCTTGACGATGGAGTGGAACAGCAGCACCGGGAACAGCAGGTAGTACACCAGCGCCTCCACCGCCTGCCAGACCGTGCGATTGAGCTGTGTGAAGCGGCACAGCACGTAGCCAAGCACGATGAGCGAAAAATCGGGGAAGAGCAGCACGGCGTAGTTCACGGGGGCTGAGCATAAGCGCAACCCCGCAGTCGCCGCGTCGCCCGAGAAACCATGGCGCGAGGCTAGGGGTAAACACCGGGAAATCAGTGCTGCGACAAACTGTGACAACCGGGCCCCGGGCCTTAGCATCGCTGGGTCCACACAGCCGATCCGAAAGCGCAGGTCCTGACGACCGTCAAGCGCGCAGCGGGCTCCAGGCCCCACTATGGCTGTTCCGTGGCAGCGTTTGCGAGCCTTCGTTTCGCAGACCATCCATCCGCAGGCACGGCCTTGCGGATGTCCATGAAAACCTCTTCGTCAACACGACCCCCAAAAGGAGATCCTGTATGAATCGTCGCAGCTGGATGGGACTGACCCTGGTCCTCGCAAGCACCGGAGCCCTGGCCCAGGCCTACCCCACCAAGCCGATCAAGCTGGTGGTGCCCTTCGCCCCCGGTGGCACGACCGACATCATCGCCCGCGTGATCGCCGAACCCCTGACCAAGGAACTGGGCCAGCCCGTGGTGGTGGACAACCGCGGCGGCGGCGGTGGCGTCATCGGCGCCATGGAAACCGCGCGCTCGCAGCCCGATGGCTACAGCCTGGGCATCGCCACGGTCTCGACCACGGCGACCAACCCCGCGATCAACCCCAAGATCTCCTACAACACGCTGACGGACTTCACGCCCATCATCAACGTGGCGGCCACGCCCAACGTGATTGCGGTGAACCCCAAGTTCCCCGCCAAGGACTACAAGAGCTTCGAGGCCGAACTCAAGAAGTCCCAGGGCAAGTACTCCTATGCGTCCTCGGGCACGGGCGGCATCCAGCACATGCTGATGGAGCTGTACAAGAGCCTGACCAACACCTTCGTCACCCACATCCCCTACCGCGGCGCGGGCCCTGCGCTCAACGACGTGGTGGCGGGCCAGGTGCCCATGGTGCTGGACAACCTGCCCTCGGCCCTGCCGTTCATCAAGGACAACCGCTTGGTGCCCATCGTGGTGGCCGCGCCCCAGCGCCTGGCCGTGCTGCCCAATGTGCCCACCTTCAAGGAAGTGGGCCTGGAGCCGGTGAACCGCATGGCCTACTACGGCATCCTGGGCCCCAAGAACATGCCCAAGGATGTGGTGGACAAGATCAACGCCGCCGTGCGCAAGGTGCTGCAGGACCCGGCCGTGCGCAAGCGCATCGAGGACACGGGCTCCCTGGTCATCGGCAACTCGCCTGAAGAGTTCGCCAAGCAGATCAAGGAAGAGTACGAGACCTACAAGAAGGTGGTTGCCCAGCAAAAACTCACGCTGGAGTAAGCACCGCCCTGAGCGGTTGGCTCAGAGCCCGAGGTTCCTTGCGGACCTCGGGTTTTTTCGTTGTAGGCTTGATGGGATGTCCCAAGTGCCTGCCGCTTCCATCATGTCCCCCTCGGCTGCCGAAGCCGAACCTGCTGCCGATCCTGCATCCTGGCCCGCGCCGCTGCCGGCCAGCCTGGATGCGCTGGACCTGTTCATGGATGCGCTGCTGCTGGAGGACGGGCTGTCGCGCAATACGCTGGCGGCCTACCGCCGCGATCTGATGGCCTGGGGCCGGTGGCTGGCGCACCAGCGGCCGCCGCTGGCGCTGGATGCGGCGGGCGAGCTGGAACTGCAGGGCTATTTCGCGGTGCGGGTGGAGCAGACCAAGGCCAGTTCTTCCAACCGGCGGTTGACGGTGCTGCGCCGCTACTACCACTGGGCGCTGCGCGAGCAGCGCATTGCGGCCGATCCCACGGTGCGCATGCTGGCGGCACGGCAGCCGCCGCGCGTGCCGCATACGCTGACGCAGGCTCAGGTGGAGGCGCTGCTCAAGGCGCCCGATGTCGATACGCCGCTGGGCCTGCGTGACCGCGCCATGCTGGAGCTGATGTACGCCAGCGGCCTGCGCGTGAGCGAGCTGGTGGATCTGCCGATGCATGGCATCGATCTGCGCTCGGGCGTGCTGCGCGTGACCGGCAAGGGGCAAAAGGAAAGACTGGTGCCCTTCGGCCAGGAGGCACATTGGTGGCTGGAGCGCTACCTGGCCACGGCGCGCGGCGCCATCCTGGGCGGGCAGCGCAGCGATGCGGTCTTCGTGACCCAGCGCGGGGCTGCCATGAGCCGCGTGATGTTCTGGGTCATCGTCAAGCGCTGTGCGCAGATGGCCGGCATTACGGCACCGCTGTCGCCGCACACGCTGCGCCATGCCTTCGCCACGCATTTGCTCAACCACGGCGCTGACCTGCGCGTGGTGCAGATGCTGCTGGGCCATGCCGATATCTCCACCACCACCATCTACACCCATGTGGCGCGCGAGCGGCTCAAGGCCCTGCACGCTTTGCACCATCCGCGTGGTTGATTGGATGTGGTCGGTTCGCCGGATTGCCTATTTCTGGCGTTGAAACCGTCGAAGTGGCAAAGCCCGCCTCGGGGATATGTGCTTTGCACAACAATCACCGCCGTGTTCGATGTGTTTCTGCGGAGTTCTCGATGACTGATTTCCTGCGCCGGCATGTGCTGGTGACTTCCATGCTGGCGGCGACGGTGGCTGCCGCGGCCCTGCCGATGTCTGTGTCGGCTGCCGATGCGGCATGGCCCAACCGGCCCATCCGCGTGGTGGTTTCCTACCCGGCCGGCGGCGTCAGCGATGTGGTGGCCCGCGCCCTGGGCGAGAAGCTGGCTGCCCGCCTGGGCCAGCCCGTGGTGGTGGACAACAAGGCCGGCGCCGGCGGCGCCATCGGCCTGGACCTGGTGGCCAAGGCCGCACCTGATGGCTATACGCTGGGCTTTTCCTCCATCAGCCCGCTGACGCTGAGCCCGCACCTGGGCAAGCCGCTGTTCGATCCGCAGCGCGATCTCGTGCCCGTGACCAGCGTGATGTATTCGCCCGTGCTGCTGCTGGGCACGGCGCGCTCCACGGCGACCGATTTCAAGGCACTGGTGGCGCAGGCCAAGGCCCAGCCCGGCGAAGTCCGCTGGGCCACGGCCGGCCTGGCCTCGCTGGGCCACATCATGCTCGAGCAGATCATGTATGCCTCGCAGGCCAGGATCACGCACATCCCCTACAAGGGCGGCGGCCAGCAGCTCAATGATGGCCTGAGCGCCCAGTTCGAGGTGCTCTCCACCAACGCCGGGCCGGCCGTGCTGCAGCACATCAAGGCGGGCAAGTTCAAGGCCCTGGCCGTGGGCGCCCCCCAGCGCCTGGAGTCGCTGCCCGGCGTGCCCACGCTGGCCGAGCTGGGCTACAAGAGCGCCAACATGACCTCGGTGTTCGGCATCTTCGCGCCCGCAGGAACGCCTGCGCCCGTGCTGCAAAGGCTCAATGCCGAGATCAACCAGGTGCTGACCCAGCCCGACATGCGAGCCAAGCTGGAGGCCACCGACAACGTGGCCACGGGCGGCAAGGCCGAGGATTTCGCGCGCCAGATCGAGGCCGAGTCCCAGTCCAACGCGCGCATCATCCAGGCTGCAGGGATCAAGCTGAACTGATACCGCTGCGGCGCGTGGCATGCAAAAAGGGCTTGCGGCTTCCCGGCCACAAGCCCTTTGCCATGGTGGCTGGCCCGTTCAGACCGTGGCGTCGTCCGCCGTGAGATTGTCGGCCCAGGCCAGGGCCTGCAGATGCGCCCAGTTGACCTGGTGGTTGGACAGCTGCAGTGCATTGGCTGCGCGCGCGAAGCCTTCGTCATCGCCGCTTTCGCAGGCACGCGTCAACTCCAGGAAGGGCGCGAACACGCCCTTGTTGTGCACCAGCGCATCGATCACGGGCTGGGGCAGGGCGATGGACTCCAGCGCCTTTTCCATGGGCTGGCCCAGCATCACGTCCAGCAGCGAGAACACGCCGACCACGAAGGCGTTGTCGCACTCCTCGGGCGAGAGCAGCTCGGCCGTCAGCAACTCCATCAGGCGCCCGCGCACCACGGCGGTCTGGCCCACGGCCGGCGGCGTGCCGCCCGCGCGCGAAGTGGTCAAAAGCAGGGCCGCCCAGCGGAACAGCTTCTTGAGGCCCAGGATCATCACCGCGTGGCGGAACGAGGTGATCTCGCAGGACAGGCCGAAACCCGAGGAGTTGATGAAGCGCAGCAGGTTGAAGGACAGCGTGGGATCCTTCTTGAGCAGGGCTTCGATCTCGTCCGTGCTGGCCTGCTGGCGCACCAGATTGATCAGCTGGATGATGGTGGCCTGCGTGGGGCGGATGGTGCGCGCCTGCACGAGTTGCGGCTGGGCGAACCAAAAGCCCTGGAACAGCCGCACGCCCAGGTCGCGCATGCGCTCGAACTGCTCGGAGGTCTCGACCTTTTCGGCCACGATCTGGGCATTGGTATGGGCGCGCGCGAACTTCACCAGGGTCTCGGCATCGGCCAGTGCGAAGGTCTGCATGTCCAGCTTGATGAAGGCGGCCGCAGGCAGCCAGCTGGCATAGGCGCGGCGCAGCAGGTGCTGGTTGAAGGCCAGGCGGAAGCCGCGCTGGCGCAGGGCCTGGAAGGTGGGCAGGCGTTCCTCGATATCGGCAGCCGTGGCGTTCTCGCCCAGCGTGGGCACCTCCAGCACCACCTTGTCGGGGTGGATCAGTTCCAGGTGGCCGCCGGCCAGGCTGTCATGCGTGCAGTTGATGAAGACCGTCTTCTTGCCCACCAGCGCTTCGGCGCCCGCATACGACAGCGCGTTGAAGAGCAGGGCGGCATCGGAGGCAGCCGTGTGCGCATGCTGGGCCGTGGAGCGGTCGAAAAGCTCATAGCCGAAGACATCGCGCGCCTCGTTGACGATGGCCTGGCGCGCAATGACGGCCACCTGCCCGTCCTCCACCCCGGCTGGCAGGGGGGGCGGCGGAGCGGAGGAGTTGTCGTTGGTAGTCATTTGGAAGCTGAGAAAGATGGATGAGCGATGGCTTTCGATGGCGTTCTATAGCTTATAGCTATAGCGAGCTGTCTGCCAGTTGGTCGGTCCAGGCCAGGGCCTGCAGATGGGCCCAGTTGATCTGCTGGCTGCTCAGGCGCAGCGCGCCTGCGCTGCGGTGGAAGGCTGCATCGTCGCTGGCTTCGCAGGCCTGGGCCAGGATCAGCAGCTCGCCCAGCACGCCTTCGTGGCGCAGCACGGCGGCGGAGACGGCATCGGGCACGGGGATCAGGCTCATGGCCACGTCCTGCGGCAGGTCCAGCATGCTGCCCAGCAGCGAAAAGATGCCGACGACAAAGGCCTGGTCGGAGTCTTCCTCGCTCAGCGATTCCTGGGCCAGCAGCTCCATCAGCCGCCCGCGGATCACGGCGGTCTGGCCGATGGCCGGCGGCGGGCCGCCGTTGCGCGATGCGGTCAGCAGCATGGCCGCCCAGCGGAACAGCTTCTTGAGGCCCATGAGCATCACGGCCTGGCGGAACGAGGTGATCTCGCGCTGCACGCCGAAGCCCACGGAATTGATCAGGCGCATCAGGTTGAAGGCCAGGCCCGCATCCTTCTTGAGCACATCCTCGATGGCATCGGTGCTGGCCTGCTGGCGCACCAGATTCAGCAGCTGGACAATGCTTTGCTGCGAGGGCGACAGCAGCTTGGTGCGCACCACCGTGGGCCGCGCGAACCAGAAGCCCTGGAACAGCTGTATGCCCAGGCGGCCCACCTGCTCATGCTGCTGGGCGCTTTCCACCTTCTCGGCGATCAGCTCGGCGCGCGTGTGGCGGCCGGCAAAATTGACCAGCACGGCCAACTGGTCAGGGGCCAGCACGGACAGGTCGAACTTGATGTAGTCGGCCAGGGGCAGCCAGGCTGCATAGGCGGACTCCAGCACCGTGTGATTGAAGGCCAGGTTGAAACCGCGTGCGCGCAGATTGCTGAGGATGGGCAGGCGGGCCTGTACCTCCTGCTGGGCGGCCAGGCCCAGCGGCGGTATCTCCAGCACCACCTTGTCGGGGTTGAGCAGCTCCAGATGCCCGCCGGCCAGGCTTTCATGCGTGCAGTTGACGAACATCAGCTTGGTGCCAACCAGATCTTCTTCGCCCGCATGCGACAGGGCCGTGAACACCAGGGACACATCCGAGGCCGCCGTATGGTCCGGGTAGGCGCGCGAACGGTTGAAAAGCTCATAGCCGATGATCTGCTGCACCCCGTTGACGATGGCCTGGCGCGCAATCATTCCCCGATCCGTGGACGCGGGGCTGGCCACAGGGGCATCGTTGAAGAGATGGACAGGCAATTCGGTCATGGAGTGTTCGGTCGAAGGGACACGGGAAGCAGCAGATCTGATTGTAGGAATGTTCTGAATAAATATGCCGACAGGCAGTGTCTGCTGGGACAAGTCCGATTGCGGAGTCGGACCCATCCTAGTTTGTAAACCATTGTGTGGCTTCACGAGCGGCCTGGGCCTGTCCGCACGGCGCAGGCAGGCTTTCTTCAGACCTGCTGCAACCAGGCCAGTTCAGTATCGGTGAAGCCTGCGGCGCGGCGTGCGCGTTCGTTGAAGGGCGGGCGCAGGCGCGGCGCCTCGTAGCGCAGGGTCAGCGCCTGGTAGTGGGCCTCGGGCTCCAGGCCTTCGCGCTCGCACAGCCAGCGGTACCAATGATTGCCTATGGCCACGTGGCCCACTTCCTCGCGCAGGATGATGTCGAGGATGTCCACCGCCGCCAGCGCATCGGGCGCACGCGTGTTGCGCAGCTTGTTCTGGATCTGGGGCGTGGCGTCCAGGCCGCGCGCCTCCAGCGTGCGCGGCACCAGGGCCATGCGGGCCACCACGTCATGGGCGGTCTTCTCGCACATGGTCCACAGGCCCTGGTGGGCCGGGAAATCGCCGTAGTCGTGGCCCAGGTGCGCGCGCAGATGCTCGCGCAGCAGGCGAAAGTGCCTGGCCTCCTCGGCGGCCACCTGCAGCCAGTCCAGGTAGTACTGCTGCGGCATGCCGTCAAAGCGCCAGACGGCGTCCAGCGCCAGATTGATGGCGTTGAACTCGATGTGGGCTATGGCGTGGATCAGCACGGCCCGGCCTTCCGGCGTCGCCGGCGAACGCCTTGCAACGGCGGTGTGGTGGCGCAGCTCGGGCCGCAGCGGGCGGCCCGGCAGGTCCGGCACGGGATCCGGCAGGGCCGGTGCCTGCGGTGCTATTGAATAAAGCGCCTGCCGCGCATACATGTCCAACGCGGCGGCGGCCTTTTCTTCGGGGTCCGTGAGGCACAAGACCTCAAGGGCGCGGTGACGTAACTCCATCCCTACAATTCTAGGTTTCCTGCCATCACCAATAATTGACGGAGACAAAGACCCATGGCGATCTATGAACTGGATGGAGTGGCCCCTGAAGTGGCGGCGTCGGCCTGGGTGGCCGACAGCGCCGAAGTGATGGGCAATGTGCAGCTGGCCGAAGACGCCAGCATCTGGTTCGGCGCCGTGCTGCGTGGCGACTGCGAGAGCATCACCATCGGTGAGGGCAGCAACATCCAGGACGCGAGCGTGCTGCATGCCGACCTGGGCAAGCCGCTGGTCGTGGGGCGCCACGTGACCGTGGGCCACCAGGTCATGCTGCATGGCTGCACCATTGGCGACGAGTCGCTGATAGGCATCGGTGCCGTGGTGCTCAACGGCGCGAAGATCGGCCGCAACTGCCTGGTCGGCGCAGGCGCCCTCATCACCGAAGGCAAGGAATTTCCCGATGGCTCGATGATCATCGGCAGCCCGGCCAAGGCCGTGCGCCAATTGACGCCCGAGCAGATCGAGGGCTTGCGCCGCAGCGCCCAACACTATGTCGACAATGCGCGACGGTTCAAGACCGGGCTGCGCAAGCTGGGCTGAGCGAGGCCCGGCACTTTTTTACGGAATCCATCAGCGTGTCTGAACTGCATAAATTCATCTTCGAAGGCCTGCCCGTGCGCGGCTCCATCGTTCGCCTCACCGATGCCTGGCAGGAAATCCTGCAGCGCCGCGCGGGCAACGGCGAGACCGGCGCCTACCCCGCTGCCGTGAGCGAACTGCTGGGAGAAATGGCGGCTGCGGGCGTGCTCATGCAGTCCAATATCAAGTTCAACGGCGCCCTGGTCTTCCAGGTCATGGGCGATGGCCCGGTCAAGCTGGCTGTGGCCGAGGTGCAGTCCGATTTCGGCCTGCGCGCCACCGCCACCCTGATCGGCGACCCTCCCGAAGGCGCCACGCTGGAACAACTGCTCAATGTGCACGGCGGCGGCCGCTGCGCCATCACGCTGGACCCCAAGGGGCGCCAGCCGGGCCAGCAGCCCTACCAGGGCGTGGTGCCGCTGCAGGATGCGCAGGGCCGGCGCTTCACCAAGGTGTCCGACGCGCTGCAGCACTACATGCTGCAGTCGGAACAGCTGGACACCGTGCTGGTGCTGGCGGCCGACGACCAGGTGGCCGCCGGCCTGCTGATCCAGCGCATGCCGGTCAAGGGTGAGGCCAACCTGGCCGCTGCCACCGAAAGCGAGCAGTCGGGTCAGGATGCCATCGGGCTGAACGAGGACTACAACCGTATCGCCACGCTGGCCTCCAGCCTCACGCGCGACGAGCTGCTCACGCTGGATGTGGAGACCATACTGCGCCGCCTGTTCTGGGAAGAGAAGCTGATGCGCTTCGTGCCCCAGCAGGACGAGGAGCATCCGCGCTTTGCGTGCACCTGCAGCCGTGACCGTGTGGCGTCCATGCTGGTGTCGCTGGGCTCCGAAGAGGTGGAGAGCATCCTGGAGGAGCGCGGCAGCATCGAGGTGGGCTGCGACTTCTGCGGCAAGCAGTACGAATTCGATCCCATCGACGCAGCTCAGCTGTTCACCGAGGCCGGCAAGCAGCCGCCGACCTCGACGAACGTCCAGTAAATACGCCCGGCTTCAGTCTCGCCCGCTGCGCAGCGCGTCGAACAATCGCCGCTCGCAGTCCGGGTCGCTGCATTGCTCGCAGCCGTAGGGGCGAAGGCGGGAGGATTGGCGAGTGGGCTCCTGCGGCAGCCAGCTCCAGTTTACGGTTGAAGCCAGTGACCGCAGGGATTGCGTCATCTGTTGCCATTGCTGTTGCATGTTGCCATGGAGCACCACGTAGCCGCGCCCTTCGACATGCAGCCTTTGGCGCCAGAGTTGGTGCCGTAATGTGGCCTGCGGATCTGCCGCGCGCCAATCGATTCCCAGAAGATAGAGCATGGTCTCGGGTGCAAGATGGTCGCTTGGTTCTGGCGCCAGACAGCGCCAGTTCTCGCTGTCACTGCTGTTTTTCAGCCACACTTGACGCAATGCATAGGCCATGAGACTGACCTGCGCAGGAGTGCCAAGGATGGCAAGGTCGAGGTGCCGTGCCATGGTTGCGTAAATCACTTTGTGGTGGATTTCATTTAGCCGATGCCGTAATTTTGCCCGTCCATATTATGGCGCGGATATAAGAAATCTGACAAAGATGCTGACCTTTGGGGATCAATAGTCTTTGCTGTACAGTGCCATCTTGTTGGATTTTATGTAAACGGATTAGCATCGATGTTGGTTCGCAGTATTGGACAGCTTTGCGCATCGATTCGGGAGATTCATATTCTTCATTTTGGTATAAAATTTGCAAACATTGATCTTGCGTTTTCTTGTGATTAATTGAACGTCTCCGGGGTGAATTTGGATATCGGTTTCTTCAATGATTTGGATGTCAGTATCTTGATTACTTCTTCTTTAGTCTCGATCCGATGTGTTAGAGGTTTTTCTATTTCAAGTATGGCCCTGAGATTCGCATAAGGATCAAATATTGTGCGGGAACGCGGTGGCTTCGTGCTTCTTTATATTGGGGTGTATGGCGGCAAAAAGCGATGCGCGCGTGGTCGCCGATGACCACGAAAAACGTCTCTCAGCTGGCCTCATCGACTGAGTTATGCTGATTGCCAGTCACTCGGTGACTGGGTCTGACGATGTGCTCGAGCTAAATGTGAAGCATGTCCTCCTGATGTTGCCCCCGTATTCCCGCCCTATTCGCAATAAAGCGCCTGCTCAGCCCCTGCTGCCTGTTGCCGCCTGAACTCCCGAGGCGAACGCATTTTCAGCGAAGAATGCGGATGCACCTCGTTGAAGTGCTCGAAGGCCGCTGGCAGTTGTGCCAGTACCGTCTGCGCGTCATTCAGGTCCATGCGCGCCACATAGTCGCGCTTGAAGGTGTTGACGAAACTCTCGGCCATGCCGTTGCTCTGCGGGCTGCAGACGGGCATGTTGATCAGACCCAGAGCGCGCGCCAGCGCCCTCGTTTCGGCGGCGATGTAGGCACCGCCGTTGTCACTGAGGAACTCCAACTCCTGGCCCTGCGGGACCGCTTCGACCGAGCCGAAGCGGCGCTCCACGGCCTCGATGAGCATCTCGCGTACCGGCTCACCTGGTAGCCCTTTGCCCTCCCACGCGCGCCAAGCCATCACCCCACGGACGCAGCAATCCTTGGTGAAGGTGGCCGTCACGGTATGACCTGAATCGCACTTGATTTCCAGACCATCGGAGCACCATCGAAGGTCGCTGCGCGAGACCGCAATACGGCCCTCATGCGTGCGTGCGGACTAGCGCCGGCGAGGCGCCTTGGGTAGCAGCAGAGCGGCTTGTGCCATGACGCGATAGACGCGTTTGGCATTGACCCTCGGGGCGCCCCGTGCCGCACGCTGGCGGTTCACCAACGCACATGCACGTCTGTAGCTGATCGCCTGATTGTTCCCGTGGGGCCTGCGACTGCGCTCTTGCAATCCATCCATGCCCAGTTGGCGGTATCGCTCAACCCACTTGTAGGCCGTCTTGCGGCTGATGCCGTAGCGCCTGCACAGCTCGCTCAGCGGCACGCCACTGCGCAGATGGTCGGCTATGAAGAGCAGTTTCTCGTCCATGGGTGCGCACTCCTTTCAGGGCATGGTGATCGCTCCTTGGCTGCTGTTGGCTCCAGCTGCCAAGCTTGGATCTGTTACCCATGTCCTTGTACTGATGTGTCACCTATGAGTGTGAGTCGTACCCCCTTTGGCTCTCTGTAAGTATTTTTTGTTGGTATTAAAAGTCCTGCCCGTTATTTGTCAGTTGGGTCGTTTTTTCAATAACTATATTTTCTTCGGCAAGATTGCCTTGCAGGATGTGGCTGCTTTGGATAGGAATACTTTTATAAATCCATTCGAAGCTGATTTTTTCATTTTTAGAGATCTTGAATTTACATGCTTTTAAATTTCTGTTGCCGATGGATATGTTTTCATCTCCTGCATAGGTGATGATATAAAATTCATTTATCGGTGTGGTGGTTCCGTTAGGTTCTAGTTTGGCATTGCCCTGAATACGATATTCCAGGGATGACCCTAATTCAAGTAGGGCGCGGCGATCAATGGCTGGTGAAAAATAGGTGTAGATTCCTTTGCGAATAACATCTGTGCGAGTTTCGTGGATAAATCCGTAATTTTTGTAGATATGCGGGGACTCGGGGGATAAGTAATATGTGTTGGAATACGAGCCGGTTGGAAGACTGTTCAATCTCAGATACTGAACATTGTGCTCTATAAGATCGGTTTGCCCATTGAAGCTGGATTTCTGAGCACTGGTCGTATAGGTGCGTTGTGCATTCCCCTCATTGGGAAGGCTTAATTTTTGCTCAATTTTGTTGCTTGATTGGTAGATTGCATCATCGAAGCAGTGTGCTGCTGTCTGTGGTGTAGAGTCGCTACCACCGCATGCTGTCGTTAACATGGATATAGAAAGTATGGCAGCAGTTGATGCGGCTCTTCCTTGGATAGGCATTGAGAATCCATTCATGATGTTGGTATGCAAGAGACCGTTGGGCACATGTCGCGTGCGGACTGTTTTTACCTTATTCTAATTGCCAAGTGCAAGAAATTCGCGAAAAAAAGCCGGCCGGTACGACTCACACTCATAGGTGACACATCAGTACAAGGACATGGGTAACAGATCCAAGCTTGGCAGCTGGAGCCAACAGCAGCCAAGGAGCGATCACCATGCCCTGGAAGGAGTGCGCACCCATGGACGAGAAACTGCTCTTCATAGCCGACCATCTGCGCAGTGGCGTGCCGCTGAGCGAGCTGTGCAGGCGCTACGGCATCAGCCGCAAGACGGCCTACAAGTGGGTTGAGCGTTACCGCCAACTGGGCATGGATGGATTGCAAGAGCGCAGTCGCAGGCCCCACGGGAACAATCAGGCGATCAGCTATGCACAGCGCCGGGCCATCATTGAGCTGCGCACGCAGCAAAGGTCACAGATGGGGCCCAAGAAGCTGCACGCTTTGCTCCTGCAGCGCTGGGGCCCACAGGAGACACCCAGCAAAACCACCATCTACAACGTGCTGAAGGCTGAGGGGCTTGTTTGCAGCAGGCGTGTACGCAGACGCTCGGTGCCTACGGCCCAGCCCTTGCGAACGAGCAAGCAGCCCAATGGGGTGTGGAGTGCAGACTACAAAGGCCAGTTCAAGACAGCCGATGGTCACTGGTGCTACCCATTGACCATCATGGACCACGCCAGCCGCTATTTGCTGGCCGTGCATGTCTACGACAGCCCCAACTACGAGGATGCCAAACGCAGCTTCGAACAGGTGTTTCGGCAATACGGACTGCCCGAGCGCATACGCAGTGACAACGGTCCGCCGTTCGCGACTACTGGCGTGGCGGGCCTGTCACGCCTGGCGATATGGTGGATAAGGCTGGGCATCAGGCCGGAGCGCATCGAGAGGGGCAAGCCACAGCAAAACGGTCGCCACGAGCGGATGCACCGCACGGTCAAGCATGCCCTGGGCAAAGAGCCTGCGGCGGACAAAGCGGCATTGCAGATGCAGCTCGATGCCTTTGTGGAGCACTACAACCAGCAGCGCCCGCATGAGGCCTTGCAGCAAAGCATGCCGGCCCAGCACTACAGCGACTCGGTCAGGCCATACCCCTCAAAGCTACCGGAGCTGGAGTATCCGAAGCATTGGGAAAGAGTTCGGGTCAGCCACAACGGCTTGATTTACTGGCGAGCGCTGCGGATCTACATAGGCTACCTGCTGGCGGGGCAGTGGATCGGGATGCAGGAGGTGGCCGCTGGGCAGTGGGATGTGTATCTGGGGCCGGTGCGACTGGGCTGCTTCAACGAAGAGGATGTGCGAGGACCCCAGAAGGACTATGTGAGCTTGAAGTGTTACCCATGTCTGTGAGCTGAGTTGTTACCCATGTCCTTGACACGTACAGCCTGAGGGCCGGCTTCAAATCGATGGCGTGAACTATGTTCAGCGCCGCACGATCTGCACGAAGATCTCGTTGGGCTTGACCATGCCCAGTTCGCTGCGGGCCTTTTCCTCGACCATGGCCAAGCCGTCCTTGAGGTCGTTGACCTCGGAGGCCAGGCGGTCGTTCTCGGCTTTTTCCAGCGCGTTGGCCACGTTCTGGTCGTGGATCTGCTGCTGCAGTTCCTTCACATAGGCCACGCTGCCGTGGCCCAGCCACAACTGCGCGTGCACGGCGGCGAGCAGGGCGAGCAGGACAAGGGGGACGACGCGGTTGACCATGGCAGCAGATGTTGCGGAAAGGAAAAAGGCTTGCAGGCCCGATGGCTTGCAAGCCTAACGCTTTTCAGCGCAGGTTGTAGAAAGCCTCGCGGCCGGGGTAGTGGGCGATGTCACCCAGGTCTTCCTCGATGCGCAGCAACTGGTTGTACTTGGCGATGCGGTCCGAACGGCTCAGCGAGCCGGTCTTGATCTGGCCGGCATTGGTGCCCACCGAGATGTCGGCAATCGTCGAATCCTCGGTTTCACCGGAGCGGTGCGAGATCACGGCCGTGTAGCCTGCGCGCTTGGCCATTTCGATGGCGGCGAAGGTTTCGGTCAGCGTGCCGATCTGGTTGATCTTGATCAGGATGGAGTTGGCGATCTTCTTGTCGATGCCTTCCTTCAGGATCTTGGTGTTGGTGACGAACAGGTCGTCGCCCACCAGCTGGACCTTGGCGGCCAGACGGTCGGTCAGGATCTTCCAGCCATCCCAGTCGCCTTCGGCCATGCCGTCCTCGATGGAGATGATGGGGTACTTGTCGCACCAGCCGGCCAGCATGTCGGTCCACTGGGTGGCGGTCAGCGTCAGGTTGCCTTCACCGGCCAGCACGTACATGCCGTCCTTGTAGAACTCGCTGGCGGCGCAGTCCAGGCCCAGGGCGATCTGTTCGCCGGCCTTGTAGCCTGCGTTCTCGATGGCCTGCAGGATCAGCTGGATGGCGGCTTCGTGGTTTTCCACGGAAGGCGCAAAACCGCCTTCGTCGCCCACGGCCGTGCTCATGCCCTTGTCGTGGATGATCTTCTTGAGCGCGTGGAAGACTTCGGCGCCCCAGCGCACGGCTTCGCGGAACGAAGGCGCGCCCACGGGGATGATCATGAATTCCTGCAGGTCCAGGCTGTTGTTGGCGTGCGCGCCGCCGTTGATGACGTTCATCATCGGCACGGGCAGCTGCATGCCGCCCATGCCGCCCAGGTAGCGGTACAGCGGCAGGCCGGCCTCTTCGGCAGCGGCGCGGGCCACGGCCATGGAGACGGCCAGCATGGCGTTGGCGCCCAGGCGGCCCTTGTTGTCGGTGCCGTCCAGGTCGATCAGGGTCTTGTCCAGGAAGGCCTGCTCGGAGGCGTCCAGACCCAGCACGGCTTCGGAGATTTCGGTGTTGATGTGCTCGACGGCCTTGAGCACGCCCTTGCCCAGGTAGCGGCTCTTGTCGCCGTCACGCAGCTCGATGGCTTCGCGCGAGCCGGTGGACGCGCCCGAAGGCACGGCCGCGCGGCCCATCACGCCCGATTCCAGCAGCACGTCGCACTCGACGGTGGGGTTGCCGCGGCTGTCCAGCACTTCGCGGCCTACGATGTCAACGATTGCACTCATGGCATTTCCTTTGCGGTTTTTGAAATCGGTGTGCAGGCGGGTTCCGGTGAGGTTGCGCCCTGGTGCTTGCCGGGCAAGCGGTATGTGTGGTCGGTGGCGTGGCAGGCTGCCGCGCCACCGTGCACAGCCATGCTCCGCGGCGCAGTATCTGCGATCGGGCGGCGGCCATTGTGCACAAATTGGGTGGATGGCTTTGTATGCGCTGCGCTCTTGACGGGCCGGGTATCGCTGGCCGCGGTCAGACACCCTCGACGCAGACCATGCGCATGATGGCCGCGCCTTCGCGGGCTTCGCGGGCACGCAGGTACTCGGGCGTGTCGTAGAAAGCCTTGGCGGCTTCGAAGCTGGGGAACTTGAGGATCACGGTGCGGCCGGGGTTCCAGTCGCCTTCGAGCACTTCGACCTTGCCGCCGCGCACGCAGACTTCGGCGCCATGCGCGCGCATGGCCTCGGTGCTCCACTTGCGGTACTCCTCGTACTGCTCGGGCTTGGTGACGGTGACGGACGCAATGATGTAGCCGCTGGCCATGGGTCAGACTCCAAAGTCGTTTTCGAGGAAGCCGTTCTTCTTGGTCACGTCGTCGAGCGCGACCAGGGTTTCGAGCAGGGCCTTCATGTGCTTGAGCGGCACGGCGTTGGGGCCGTCGCTGAGGGCGCAGGGAGGATTGGGATGGGTTTCCATGAACAGGCCCGCCACGCCCACGGCCACGGCCGCACGTGAGAGCACGGGCACCATCTCGCGCATGCCGCCGCTGCTGGTGCCGTTGCCGCCGGGCAGCTGCACGCTGTGCGTGGCATCGAAGACAACGGGCGCACCGGTCTCGCGCATGATGGACAGGCTGCGCATGTCCGAGACCAGATTGTTGTAGCCGAAGCTGGCGCCGCGCTCGCAGGCCATGAAGCTGTCCTCGGGCAGGCCGGCCTCCTTGGCGGCGGCGCGGGCCTTGTCGATGACATTCTTCATGTCATGCGGGGCCAGGAACTGGCCCTTCTTGATGTTCACCGGCCGGCCCGACTGGGCCACGGCACGGATGAAGTCGGTCTGGCGGCACAGGAAGGCCGGCGTCTGCAGTACGTCCACGACCTGGGACACGGCCGGTATCTCGGCCTCGGTGTGGACGTCGGTCAGGATGGGGACCTGCAGGTCCTTCTTCACCTTGGCGAGGATCTCCAGGCCCTTGTCCATGCCCGGGCCGCGAAAGCTGGCGCCCGAGCTGCGGTTGGCCTTGTCGTAGCTGCTCTTGAAGATGAAGTGGATGCCCAGGGCCGCCGTGATTTCCTTGAGCTGCCCCGCCACGTCCATCTGCAGCTGCTCGGACTCGACGACGCAGGGGCCTGCAATGAGAAAGAAGCGCCGGTCGAGGCCGACGTCGAAGCCGCAGAGTTTCATGGTGGGGATTCCTTGGGAAATGGTGGGCGGCGTTGCGGGGCTCAGGACTTGCGCGGTGCCTTCTGGCGCTCGATCGCAGCCTTCACGAAGGCATTGAACAGCGGGTGGCCGCTCCACGGCGTGGACTTGAACTCGGGGTGGAACTGCACGCCGATGTACCAGGGGTGAACTTCCTTGGGAAGTTCGACGATCTCGGTCAGCTGCTCACGCTGGGTCAGCGCCGAGATCACCAGGCCCGCTTCGCGCAGCTGGTCCAGATACTGGACGTTGGCTTCATAGCGATGGCGGTGGCGCTCGGTGACCACGTCACCGTAGATGCTGTGGGCCAGCGTGCCGGCCTGCACGTCGGAGGACTGCGCGCCCAGGCGCATGGTGCCGCCCAGGTCGGAGTTCTCGTCGCGGGTCTTGACCGTGCCGTCGGCATCCTTCCACTCGGTGATCAGGGCGATCACGGGGTTGGCGGACTTGGGGTCGAACTCGGTGGAGTTGGCGCCTTCGAGGCCGGCCACATGGCGGGCGTATTCGATGGTGGCCACCTGCATGCCCAGGCAGATGCCCAGGTAGGGCACCTTGTTTTCGCGGGCGTAGCGGGCCGTGGAGATCTTGCCTTCCACGCCGCGAGAGCCGAAGCCGCCGGGCACGAGGATGGCGTCGTACTGCGAGAGCTTGTCGCGCGCATTGGCGTCGCTGATGGTCTCGGAGTCCACATGGGTGATCTTCACGGCCACATGGCTTTGCATGCCGGCGTGCTTGAGCGCCTCGTTGACGGACTTGTAGGCGTCCGACAGCTCGACGTACTTGCCGACCATGGCGATCTTGACCTCGCCCTGCGGGTGCTCGGTCTCGTGGACCAGGTCATCCCAGCGCTTGAGGTTGGTGGGCGGCGTGTTCAGGCGCAGCTTGTCGCAGATCAGGCCGTCCAGGCCCTGCTCGTGCAGCATGCGGGGCACCTTGTAGATGGTGTCCACGTCCCACATGGAGATCACGCCCCATTCGGGAACGTTGGTGAACAGCGAGATCTTTTCCTTTTCCTCGTCCGGCACGCGGTGCTGGGCGCGGCACAGCAGGGCGTCGGGCTGGATGCCGATCTCGCGCAGCTTCTGCACGGTGTGCTGCGTAGGCTTGGTCTTGAGCTCGCCAGCCGTGGCGATCCAGGGCAGGTAGGTCAGGTGCACGAAGGCCGTGTTGTTGGGGCCCTGCTTGAGGGCCAGCTGGCGCACGGCTTCGAGGAAGGGCAGGGACTCGATATCGCCCACCGTGCCGCCGACTTCGCAGATGGCCACGTCCACGGCATCCGGCGTGCCGATGCCGGCGCCGCGCTTGATGTACTCCTGGATTTCATTGGTCACGTGAGGGATCACCTGCACGGTCTTGCCCAGGTAGTCGCCGCGGCGCTCCTTCTCCAGAACGCTCTGGTAGATGCGGCCGGTGGTGAAGTTGTTGGACTGCTTCATGCGCGTTTCGATGAAACGCTCGTAGTGGCCCAGGTCCAGATCGGTCTCTGCGCCATCGTCGGTCACGAACACTTCACCGTGCTGGAAGGGCGACATGGTGCCCGGGTCCACGTTGATGTACGGGTCCAGCTTGATGAGAGTGACTTTGAGGCCGCGCGATTCGAGGATCGCAGCAAGGGAGGCTGAGGCGATTCCCTTGCCCAGGGAAGACACCACACCGCCTGTGACGAAGACAAATTTGGTCATGTCTTTTATTGGTGGTGGTAAAGCAGGATTATAGATGCGCCGCCGAATTCGCCGCGCCGCGCGGGGCTGCTCGGACGTTGCGGCTCTGCTAAATTGCGCGCCATGACTGAAGTGTTCGCTGGTAAACATCTGGTGCTCGGCCTCTCCGGAGGCGTGGCTTGTTACAAATCTGCCCAGCTGGTGCGCCTGCTGGTACAGGCCGGGGCCACCGTGCAGGTGGTGATGACCGAGGCGGCCGAGCAGTTCATCACGCCGGTGACCATGCAGGCGCTGTCGGGCCGCCCTGTCTACGGATCGCAGTGGGACGCGCGCGAGCCCAACAACATGCCCCACATCAACCTCAGCCGCGAGGCCGACGCGATGCTGATCGCGCCCTGCAGCGCCGACTTCATCGCGCGCCTGGTGCAGGGCCGCTCCGACGAGTTGCTGAGCCTGATGTGCCTGGCGCGCCCCATGGACCGCGTGCCCCTGCTGTTGGCTCCGGCCATGAACCGCGAGATGTGGGCACACCCGGCCACGCAGCGCAACCTGGCGCAGGTGGCCGCCGACGGCGCACTGGTGCTGGGCGTGGGAACGGGCGACCAGGCCTGTGGCGAGGTGGGCGACGGCCGCATGCTCGAGCCCGAGGAAATCATGGAGGAGCTGGCCGCCTTCTTCACGCCCAAGCTGCTGCAGGGCCGCCAGGTGCTGGTCACGGCGGGCCCGACCTTCGAGGCCATCGACCCCGTGCGCGGCATTACCAACCATTCCAGCGGAAAGATGGGCTTTGCCATTGCGCGCGCCGCACGCGAGGCGGGCGCCCAGGTGACCCTGGTGGCCGGGCCCGTGCACCTGCGCACGCCGCGTGGCGTGCAGCGCATCGACGTGCAGTCGGCGCAGCAGATGTTCGATGCCGTGCAGCAGCAACTGCCCCAGGCTGGCGTGTTCATCGCCACGGCGGCCGTGGCCGACTGGCGCCCGGCCACGGCGTCAGACCAGAAGATCAAGAAGGACGGCTCGGGCCAGACCCCCACGCTGACCTTCGTCGAGAACCCCGACATCCTGGCGGCCGCCGCGCAGTCCGAGCCCGCACGCAGCGGACGGCTGTACTGCGTGGGCTTCGCCGCCGAAAGCCATGACCTGCTGCAGCACGCCAGCGCCAAGCGCCTGCGCAAGCAGGTGCCGCTGCTGGTGGGCAATATCGGTCCCGCAACCTTTGGGCGGGATGACAATGCCCTGCTGCTGATCGACGAGTCCGGCACCCAGGAGCTGCCGCACGCCTCCAAGTCCCTGCTGGCGCGCCAGCTGGTGGCCGAGATCGCCCGGCGCCTGCCACCCGCCCCTTGACACCATCGAAGGCCCGCATGTCACAGAACACCTACGAAGGTCCCCGCCACGGCGACTATGTGCGCTATGTGGATGAGCTGCTGCGCGCCAGCCCCCTGTACCGCTCTGCGGCCCACGGCTGGATGGCGCAGGGACGCAGCGATTTCACCGATGCGGTGGCCACGCCGGGCGCGCAGTCCCAGTCCGTGGTCGAGCGCGTGCGCGAGCAGGTGCAGGCTGCGGCCGAGAAGGCGCGCATTGCTGCGCAGCAGGCGTCGGTGCCTGCCCTGCCGGGGCGCCCGCCGTCTGCAGGCGACAGGAACGGCGACAGGAATGGTGGCAGGGCCGATCGCGGCCGGCAGGCGGCGCGGGCACAGCAAGCCCAGGCCTCCTCCGCCGCCAAGGCTGTCAAGAAGACGGTCTTCAAGATAGGTCCGGGCCAGTTGCTGGGTATCGTGATCGGCCTGATCCTGGCCGTGGTGATTCCGGGCATCGGCCCCTTCATCCTGCTGCTCACCATCATCAATGCCATCGTCAAAGGCTTTCGCAGCGGGCTCAAGTCGTCCGGGTGACGGCGCGGGGCACAATGCGCGCTTTGCTTTTCAAGAGAGCCTGCCGTGAGGCGCTCCCCAGATTGTTTCCATGAACGTTGATATCAAGATCCTTGACGCGCGCCTGCGCGAGAACATGCCCGCCTACGCCACGCCGGGAAGCGCGGGCCTGGACCTGCGCGCCTGCATCGATGCACCGCTGACGCTGGAGCCCGGCCAATGGCAACTGGTGCCCACTGGCATGGCCATGTACCTCAAGGACCCCGGCTACGCGGCCATGATCCTGCCGCGCTCGGGCATGGGCCACAAGCACGGCATCGTGCTGGGCAACCTGGTCGGCCTGATCGACAGCGATTACCAGGGCCAGCTCATGGTCAGCGCCTGGAACCGCTCGGCCACGGCCTTCACGCTGCAGCCCATGGACCGCTTGGCCCAGCTGATCATCGTGCCCGTGGTGCAGCCCAGCTTCAATGTGGTCGAGGAGTTCGAGTCGGCCTCCGAGCGCGGTGCGGGCGGCTACGGCTCCACCGGCAAGCAATAAGGCTTTCCGCCAGACATCGCCCGCAGCTGCGCTGCCAGGGCATCGCTTCAGGGAGGAGTCCGCATGGCCAGGCCATCCCGGCGCACGCGCCATCGCCCATCCGCGTCGTGGACGCGCGTGGTGCTCACGCAGGAAGACCGCATGCGCCGCCGCCTGCAGCAGCGCCACTGGCTGCGACTGCATGCGGCGTTGACGGGCGGCCTCAGCCTGGCCGGCATGTCGCTGCTGAGCCTGGCCTTGCTGCATGCGGGCGTGCACAGCATGGCGCTGCGCTACGGCGTGGCCCTGGTCTGCGGCTATCTGCTGTATCTGCTGCTGGTACGCCTGTGGGCCGAATGCATGCTGCGCCGCGACTGGGAGGTGTCCGATGTTCCCGATGTGACGCCCGGCGGCAGCGGTTCTTCACCGGCCCGCACGCCCGAGGCTGGCGGATTCGAGAGCGGGCAGGGCGGCTCTTATGGCGGCGGTGGCTCCAGCGGCAGCTGGGACGACGGCGGTGCCATGTCCGAAGCCGCTTCCTCGGCGTCGCAAGGCTTTGACGTGCCCGGCATCGATGGGCTGGACGAAGGCGCTGTCGTCCTGGTGCCGGTGCTGCTGGTGTTTGCGGCGCTGCTGGTCGCGGTCACGGGCGCCGGGTCGCTGCTGTGGCTGGTCTTTGGGGCCGACCTGTTCCTGGCCGTGGCGGTGGAGGTGGCCTTTGCGCTGCTGATGGCGCGCACGCTCTACGTGGTGGAGCGCGAAGGCTGGCTGCTGGCCGCGCTGCGCCTGAGCTGGAAGCCGGTGCTGGGCGCGCTGGTGGCCGCCGTGGCGCTGGGCGCTGCGGCCGACTGGCTGTTTCCCCAGGCAGACACCCTGGTGCAGGTGCTGCGTGCGCTGAGAGGGGGTTGAGCCGCTGCCCTGCGGCCTCCCGCGCTCATGCCTCTCGTCGCGCTCCGGGCAGGTGCAGCTGCATGCGCAGGCCGCCCAGCGGCGAGCGGCTGGCTGCGATGCTGCCGCCATAGGTCTGCACCAGGTCACGCACGATATCCAGGCCCAGCCCTGCGCCGGGCCTGCGCTCGTCCAGGCGCTCGCCGCGCTCGAAGATGCGGTCGAGGTCGGCGTCTTCGATGCCAGGGCCGTCATCGTCCACCGTCAGCAGCAAGGGGCCGCCGGCCTGATCGTGCTCCAGGCCCTGGACTTCCAGGCTCACGGCCTGGGCCGCCCATTTTCCGGCGTTGTCCAGCAGGTTGCCCAGGATTTCCATCAGGTCCTGGCCGTCGCCCAGAAAGTCCCAAGGCTGCGCATCCCTCTTCAGCGTGAAGCGGATGCCGCGTCCGGCATGCAGGCGCTCCATGGTCCGCACCAGCGAGGCCAGTGGCGGCTCCAAGGGCGTGCGCAAGCCGGTGGCCTGGCGCGCTGCGGCGCGGGCCCGGGCCAGATGGTGGTCCACCTGGCGGCTGGCGCTGGTCACCTGCTCGCGCACCAGTTCGGCCAGCGCTCCGCTTTCCTGCGCGGCGGCGTTGCCAAGAATCGACAGGGGCGTGTTCACGGCATGGGCCAGATTGCCGGCCTGCGTGCGCGCGCGCTGGACCATGTCGGCGTTCACATCCAGCACATGATTGAACTCCTGCACCAGGGGGCGCAGTTCCTGCGGAAACCGGCCTTCAAGGCGCGGCGTGGCGCCCTTGCGCACGTCGGCCAGGCCTGTGCGCAGCAACTGCAGCGGCCGCAGCGCCAGGCGCAGCTGCAGCACCACGGCCAGCGCCAGCCCGGCCGCCAGCGTGCCCAGTGCGGCGATCAGCATGGTGGTGAAGCGCTGCATGGGCTCGGCCAGCAGGGCGCTGTCGGCCGCAACGATCAGGCGCAACGGCGGCGCGTCGGCTTCGGGCAATTGCAGGGGGCGTGCCACGGCCACGAGCGGGTGGCCCTGACCATCGGGCAGCATGCCCGTGCTCAACGCCGTGTCTTCCCGGTGTTCGCCGGGATTGCCGGCATCGGCACGGAACTGGTGCCAGTCCAGCGTCTGGTCCCACAGCGAACGAGAGCGCAGCAGGCCGGCCTTCTCGGGCGGGCCCGCCCCATCGCTCACCTGGTCGATCTGCCAGTACAGGCCTGACAGCGGCTGCGCCAGGCGCGGATCGCCCACGGCCAGTCCGACTTCGATTCGCCCTCCAGGCAGGCTGTTGACGGCTGCGCTGAGCTGGTCGAGCTGCAGCACCAGCTGCGCCTGCAACTGCTGCGCGATGTGATCGCGGAACAGTCCGCGCAGTCCCCAGCCGGCCAGCAGCACGGCCGCCAGCACCCAGGCCAGCGTGCCGGCCAGCAGGCGCAGGCGCAGCGAATCACCGAGCCGGGATACCTGTCCTTCCTGTGGTGCGTTCATGCAGCGGGCGCGCCTTCCACCAGCCGGTAGCCCATTCCGCGCACGGTTTCTATGCTGCCGGCCGGTAGTTTCTTGCGCAGGCGGCCGACGAAGACCTCGATGGTGTTGGAGTCGCGGTCGCTGTCCTGCGGGTAGATGTGTTCGGACAGCTCGGTGCGCGATATCACCTGGCCCACGCGCTGCATCAGCAGGGCCAGCACCTTGAATTCATGGCTGGTCAGCGTGAGCGGCTGGCCCGCCACGCTCACACGCGCCTGGCGCGAGTCCAGCACGATGGGGCCGCATTGCCACTGGGCGCTGGCGTGCGGGCTGAGCCGGCGCAGCAGGGCGCGCAGGCGGGCCATCAGCTCTTCCATGTGGAAGGGCTTGGCCAGATAGTCGTCGGCGCCGGCATCCATGCCGGCCACCTTCTCATGCCAGGCGCCGCGCGCCGTGAGGATCATCACCGGCATGACCCGCCCTTGGTCGCGCCAGGCGCGCAACACCGTCAGGCCATCGCGCACGGGCAGGCCCAGGTCCAGCACGGCGGCATCGAACTCCTCGACCTCGCCAAGGTACTGGGCCGTTGCGCCGTCGGCCGCCGTCTCCACCGTATGCCCGGCCTGCTGCAGCGCCTGCACGAGCTGGCTGCTCAGCGTGGGCTCGTCTTCCACCACGAGGATTCGCATCTGCGTCTAGTCCTTGCGCTTGAAGCTCAGCACCTTGCCATCGCGTGCATCGATCTTGAGCTTGGCCACGCGGCCGCCCGATTGCAGCAGCCGGATCTCGTAGATGAAGCGGCCGTCGTCATGCTCGAACTCGACCTTGATGACCTGGCCCTGGTAGTCGCGCTCGACCTGGTCGAGCACGGTGCGCAGCGGCAGCACGCGGCCTTGCTGCAGGGCCTGGCGCGCGAGTTCATGGTCGCTGTCGCCGGCATCCGAGGGCGTGGTCCAGGAGGCCAGGGCCGCCGCCATCAGCAGCAGTGCGGCCAGCAGCATCCAGGGCCTGCGAGGGGTGGAGAAGGATGGAGTGGGCATGGAAAACTTTATAGCCCAGCGTGGATGAACCTCGGATGAACGGCTGCTTCAGCTTGCGTTCATGGCCTGCATCGAACAATGGCTGCACGCCGTCGCAATCCACCGGAAACGAAGGCGCAGCAGCCGGCAGATGCGGCCTTTTCAGATGCATCGCCGACCCAATCGCCGGCCCAGTCGCCGGCCCAGTCGCCGGCCCAGTCGCCGGCCCAGACGCCGACCTTCACATGCCAAGGAGAACCTCATGCCTTCCATCCGACAACTGATTTCCCGCGCTGCACGCCATGGCCTGACGGGCCTGGGCATTGTTCTGATCGCCACTGCCGGGCTGGTCGCCCAGGTGCAGGCCCAGGCCGCCGCCACTGGCGGTCCTTCGGTGACCGTGCAGGCCGGCGAAGCCGTGGCCACCACGGTGGCCTCCGTGCGCGGCGCCTTCCAGGGGCCGGGCCTGAGCATCCGCGAAGTCTTCGAGCGCATGGAAGGCCTGGGCTACCGCGACCTGCGCGAGATCGAGTGGGAAGACGGCCTCTACCAGGTCAAGGGCCAGACCAGCGATGGCCGTCCCGTGAAGCTCTATGTCGATGGCAACAACGGCAACGTGCTCAGCATTCGCGCACGCAATTGAGGCCGGGCCGGCGGGCTGATTTTTGTCAGCAAGTGTTCAGTCCGGTCGGCGTACATGCAGCCTGGGGCGTTGCAGTGGTATGCAGCCGCAGGCCGGGTCGGCGGCTGCCCTTGATCGATCCACGGACAGTACACAGGAGATTTCCATGCCCCCTTCCATTCATCGCTTGGGCGCCATCGGCACCAGCTGCATTGCAGCGCTGATGCTCAGCGCTTGCGCGGGCTATCCACAGCAGGGCGGATATCCGGGTGGCGGCTACCCTGCAGGTGGCTATCCCGCTGGCGGATATCCCGCCGGGGGCTACCCCAGCGGGGGCTATCCCGTCAGCGGCCAGCCCGGCACGGCCTACCCGGGCGGCGGTGGCTATGTGCAGCAGGGGCGCGTGACCAATGTGCAACTGGTTCAGATCCAGCAGCCCAGCGGCATTGGCGGCTCGGGCATAGGCGCCGGGGCCGTGGTGGGTGGCGTGGTCGGCGGCGTGCTGGGCCGCCAGGTGGGCAAGGGCAGCGGGCGCGACATCGCCACCATTGCGGGCGTGGTGGGCGGTGCCATGGCGGGCAATGCCATCGAGAAGAACACCGGCCCTGGCGACCTGCGCGATGTCTACCGTGTCACCGTGCAGTTGAACGACGGCAGCACGCGCGTGTTCGACTACCAGAGCAATCCGCAGCTGCGCGTAGGCGAGAGCGTGCGCGTGGACAACAACCAGCTGCTGCGCTGAGTACCAGGCTCGCTCCATGCAAAAGGGCTCCCCGAAGGGAGCCCTTTGCCATTTCAGCGCGGCAATTTCAGTGCAGCGTGTCGTTGCCCGGTGCCATGGGCTGGATGCGGAAGAAGCCGGTGCCGGCCGAGCCGCGGCCGATTTCCTCCTCGGTGGCTTCGCGCACGCCTTCGACCTTCAGGTGCAGGCGCAGCGCGATGCCGGCCAGCGGATGGTTGCCGTCCAGCACCACATGCTCGGGATAGATTTCGGTCACCGTGTAGAGCAGGTCGGGCGGCACGGCGCTGCAGCCCTTGGGCAGGGCGCTGGCCTCGAAGCTCATGCCTTCTTCCAGCTCGGCCGGGAACAGGGCGCGCGGCTCCAGGAAGATCAGGCTTTCGTTGTAGTCGCCGAAGGCTTCCTCGGGCTCCAGGTGCAGGTCCAGGACCTTGCCCTGGCCGTGGCCCTGCAGGGCCTCCTCGATGCGCTTGAGCAGGTCGTCGCCGCCGACCAGGAACTCCACGGGCTCATCGAGCACGTCCAGTTCCTCGCCCAGGGTGTCCTTGAGGGTCCAGGTCAGAGCGACCACGCATTGTTCTGTGATTTCCATGGTGTGCAGCTTGTGCGGCCCATGCCGCGGTGGGGAAAAAGAAAGACCGCCGCGCGCGCCCTTGTTTGACGAAGGCATGCCGGCGGCCGCGTTGGCGCGATTTTCCCACGGCGGCCCGGCTGCTGCGCAGGCCGGGCGGCGAGTCCTGCCGATCAGAACGGATAGTGGCGGGGCGCGGTCTGCATGGTGATCCAGCGCGTCTCGGTGAAGGCATCGATGCCTGCCTGGCCGCCGAAGTGGCCGTAGCCCGAGTTCTTCACGCCGCCAAAGGGCATCTGTGCCTCGTCATGCACGGTGGGGCCGTTGACGTGGCAGATGCCGGCCTCGATGCGCGCGGCCACGCGCCAGCCGCGTGCGGTATCGCGGGTGTAGACGGACGAGGACAGGCCGAATTCGTTGTCGTTGGCCATGGCGATGGCCTGCTCCTCGCCGCGTACGCGCACGATGGCCTTGACGGGGGCGAAGGTTTCCTCGCGGAAGATCTCCATCTCGGGCGTGACGCCGTCGATCAGCGTGGCCGCCATCAGGGTGTTGGTGGCCTTGCCGCCGCACAGCAGTTTTGCGCCCTTGGCCAGCGCGTCGTCGATCAGGCGGTTGGCGCGCTCCACGGTGGCCATGTCCACCACCGAGCCCAGCACCACGGGGCCCTTGCGCGGATCGCCCAGCGGCAGCGAGGTGGCACGGGCCACGAGCTTGTCCAGGAAATCCCCGGCCACGGACTCGTCCACGATGATGCGTTCGGTGGACATGCAGATCTGGCCCGAGTTGGCGAAGGCACCGAAGGTGCAGCCGGCCACGGCGGCGTCGATGTCTGCATCGTCCAGCACCACGAAGGGCGCCTTGCCGCCCAGCTCCAGAATGGCGGGCTTGAGGTACTTGGCGCAGGTCTGGCCGATGATGCGGCCCACGCGCGTGGAGCCCGTGAAGTTCACGCGGCGCACGGCCGGGTGGGCCACCATGGCCTCGACCACGGCGCCGGCATCTTCGGGCGCATTGGTCACGAAGTTGACCACGCCGGGCGGCAGGCCGCCTTCCTGCAGGGCCTCGATGATCAGGCCGTGCGTGGCGGGGCACAGCTCCGAGCCCTTGAGCACCACGGTGTTGCCGCAGGCCAGCGGCGTGGCGATGGCGCGCACGGCCAGGATGACGGGCGCATTCCAGGGCGCAATGCCCAGCACCACGCCAGCGGGCTGGCGCACGGCCATGGCCAGGCTGCCGGGCACGTCCGAGGGAATGATCTGGCCATTGATCTGGGTGGTCAGCGATGCGGCCTCCAGGAACATGTTGGCAGCCAGGTGCACGTTGAAGCCGGCCCAGATGCCCGAGGCGCCCGTCTCGGCGGCCATGGCGGCGGCAAAGGCCTCGGTCTTGGCCTCCAGCGCCTGCGATGCCTTCATCAGCATCTGGCGGCGCTCGGTCGGGCCCAGCGCGGCCCAGGCGGGGAAAGCCTTTTGCGCGGCTTCGACGGCGCGCACGGCATCTTCGGGCGTGGCGGCCGGGGCGCACGTGGCCACCGATCCGTCCAGCGGATTGCGGCGCTCGAAGGTGGCGCCATTGCCGGCCTGTGCGGCCTGGCCTGCGATGAGCATGGTTTGTTCGATCATGACTGTCTCCTTGGTATGCGGTTGTGGCCTGGGCGTTGGCGCAGCCGGGCGTGCCGGTCATCGTAGAAGCAGGCGATGGCGCAGGCAGCCCGCTGCGCGCACAAAGCGCATGACGGATCGTGCACAGGCTCCGGGGTTTACCCTTGTCCTGGCTGTCCGCGGGGAAAGCCATGGGGCGCGACGGGCCTGCACTTTCCCATAATCACGTCCATGGCCGCACACAGATCCTTCACCCGTGCGGCGAGCAGGAGAGACCGCACATGACCGATGCCATGGTGTTGAGCACCGACGGACTGCCGCCCGGCGAGACGGCGTCGGCCTGGCACGCCTGGATGTCGCGCCTGTTTGCGGGCCTGGATACCGATGTCTATGGCGATCACCTGTTCGAAGGCCATGTGCGCGTGGCCAATGCCGGCGATGTGGTGCTGACCCGGCTGGAGGCGGGCCGCCACCGCGTCATGCGCAGCATGCAGGGCCTGCGCGCCCATGAGTCCCCCTATCTGAAGATCGTCGCGCCCTGGGAGGGCGTGGCCAGCGTGCGCCAGCACAACCGCGAGGCCAGCGTGCGCAAGGGCAGCTGGGTGATCTATGACACGGCGCAGGAGTACGAGGTCACCAACCCCGAATGGTCCGAACACCTCATCGTGATGCTGCCGCGCCAGGCCATCGTGGACCGGGGCATCCGGCTGGAAGGGCTGATGGGGCGCAATGTGGGCGGCAGCTCGGGCATCGCCCGCATCGCGCTGGAGACCATGCGCAGCACCTACCAGGAGCTGCCCGGCATGGCACCGCACCTGGCGCGCCGCGCGGGCGAGCTGCTGGTGGACATGGTCCACCTTTCGCTGCAGGAGCTGGCCGGGCAGGGCACGGCAGGCACCCAGCAACTGGCGCTGCAGGACCGCATACGCGCCCATGTGGTGGCCCATCTGCGCGATCCGGGCCTGTCGGTGGAGTCCGTGGCTGCCGCGCTCAACTGCAGCAAGCGCCATTTGCACAACGCCTTTGCGGACAGCCAGACCAGCCTGGGCGCCTTCATACAGCACAGCCGGCTGGAGCTGTGCATGCGAGAGCTGCTGCTGCCCGAGCACGCGCAGCGCACCATCACCGAAGTCGCCATGGACTGCGGCTTTGGCAGCAGCGCGCATTTCAGCCGGGCCTTCAAGGCCTATACGGGCCTGGCGCCCTCGGATTTCAGGGCCATGCGCAAGCCGGCCGGCTGACTGCCAAGAAGCCATTGCGGGGCAGCTTGCGCTGGCGCCAGGACAGGGCAATGCCCGCATAGGACAATGCCGCCCTGTCTCTTCGCTCACTTCGGACCATTTCATGGACACCAACACACCGCTTGCCCTGCTGGGCGGGCTTACCGCTTCCCAATTCATGCGCCGCCACTGGCACAAGAAGCCCTTGCTGGTGCGCCAGGCAATCCCGGGCTTCAAGCCCCTGATTCCCCGCGCCAGGCTGCTGGCCATGGCAGGCGAGGACGGTGTGGAATCGCGCCTGATCCAGCAGCACGACGGCGGCAGCTGGAAGCTCAGCCACGGCCCGCTGTCGCGCCGCAGCCTGCCTTCGCTGCAAAAGCCCGGCTGGACCGTGCTTGTGCAGGGCGTGGACCTGCACGACGACGGCGTGCACCAGTTGATGCAGCAGTTCCGCTTCGTGCCCGAGGCGCGGCTGGACGACCTGATGATCAGCTTTGCCACCGACCAGGGCGGCGTCGGCCCGCATTTCGACAGCTACGACGTCTTCCTGCTGCAGGCCCACGGCCGCCGGCGCTGGCGCATCGGCCGCCAGAAGGACCTGTCGCTGCAGCCCGATGTGCCGCTGAAGGTGCTCTCGCATTTCGAGCCGGAAGAGGAATTCGTGCTCGAGCCCGGCGACATGCTCTACCTGCCCCCGAAGTGGGCCCATGACGGCATCGCCGAGGGCGAATGCATGACCTACTCCATCGGCTTTCGCTCGCCCGCGCGCGACGAGCTGGCCCGCGAGCTGCTGCTGCGCATGTCCGACGAGCCCGATGAACCCGAAGTGCCGGTCGTCTACCGCGATCCCGACCAGCCGGCCGTCGAAGCCCCGGGCGAGATTCCCGCCAGCCTGCACGATTTCGCCCGCAAGTCGCTGGAACGCGCGCTGGCCGAGCCGCTGGCGCTGGAGCGCGCTCTGGGCGAGTACATGACCGAGCCCAAGGCCAATGTGTGGTTCGAGCATGGCGAGGAAAACGGCATGTTCGAGAGCGTGGTCCTGGACCGCCGCACCCGCATGATGTATGACGCCAGGCACATCTTCATCAACGGAGAAAGCTATCTGGCCGGTGGCCGCGATGCCACGCTGATGCGCAAGCTGGCCGACACGCGCGCGCTGTCGCGCACCGATCTGGCCAAGGCCAGCGACGATGCGCTGGAGCTGCTGTCCTCATGGTTTGACGCAGGCTGGGTGCGTGGCGGCAAGCTGTCCTGAACCGGGTAGACGCTGCGCCACAGGCATGCTAAGTTCGGGCATTCACTGTTGACAGCATGCTGCTGAACAAGGGCGGACTTCGTTAGATTTGTAAAGAATTGTCTTGAGTCCGTCAGTAAATTGACAGCCACCTGCTTTTGTTACACAGTGCATGTCAAGGCAGTCAATCCACTGCCCTATCCGGACTTTGCAAGAGGATTTGTGCGGAATTGTTCTGAGGCTGTCAGTTTCGGTCAGCTTCGGGAAAACCTCCCTATAATCTGACGCGAGTCGAATGAATGTTTTGACGCGGCTTGGCCGTAGCGCTCCGGTTGCCTGCATCCGGCGTCGCAATGGCGGGGCCCTCCTGTTTACTGTCTTCTTACCTACTCTCTAGGAAACTGTGATGAAGAACTCTCTGATCCTGGCTACCGTGATCGCTGCTGCAGCTCTGGCCGCTTGCGGCAAGAAGGAAGAGGCTCCGGCCCCCGCTCCCGCTCCTGCTGTTGAAGCTCCCGCACCGGCAGCTCCCGCTCCCGCAGAAGCCGCTCCTGCTGCTCCCGCCGCCGACGCAGCTGCTCCCGCAGCGCCCGCCGCTGACGCAGCTGCACCTGCCGCTCCCGCTGCTGACGCTGCTGCTGCAGACGCCGCCAAGGCTGCTGCCGACGCTGCCGCCAAGGAAGCCACCAAGCAGTAATCCGGCCTTCGCCGGTGGCACAGGCTTAGGCTTGTGCTGCGAAAAAACCGCATCCTTCGGGCTGCGGTTTTTTTTCGTCCACCAGGGCCCGGTCATGCATATCCATGGTCTATGCACGACGGCCCGTATGCAAAAAAGCCACCGGCAAGTGAATGCGCGGTGGCTGCAGGCGAGGGCGGCGGCTGCCGCCTCAATCCCGACGTGAGGATCGCTTACTTCATGTCGTCGGTGATGACGCGCACGATGCGCTGGGCATTGGCCGAGGTCTCTGGCTGGCCCTGGGTGTTGAGCACGGTGACCGTGGACTTGTCGCCCTCGCTGCGCACCTGGATCTGGTACTTGACCGGCGCGGCCGCGTCGGGCGAGCGGCTGAACAGCTTGCTGAAGAATCCCTTGGGCTCGACCTTGGCATCGGGCGCCACATAGCGCACGAAGTAGATGCCGCGGCTGCGGTCGCGGTCTTCCACGGTGAAGCCCGTGCGGTCCAGGGCCACGCCGACACGGCGCCATGCGCGGTCAAAGCCTTCGTCGATCTGCAGCACGGGCTGTCCGTTGGCGGATTCCATGCGCACGCTGCCGGTGGCGGCTGCCGTGGTGGTGTTGGCCTTGGCCACGGCGTCGGCCTGCTCCTGGCTCACGCCGAGCTTGACCATCAGGCGGCGCAGGAATTCGGTTTCCAGTTCCGGATCGGAGGGGCGCGGCTGCCAGATGGTCTGGTCCTTCTGGGCGCTGGTGTACACCTCCTGCATGCCGCGGTGCGTGATGTAGACCTCGGTGGAGCCGTCGGCCGAGCGCTCCAGGCGGGTGCGGAACCTGTCGCGCTCGCTGGTGGAGTACAGGCCGTCGAAGACCTTGCCCAGCGTCTTGCGGATCACGTCCTGCGGGATCTTGGCGCGGTTCTCGGCCCAATCGGTTTCGATGATGCCGAGCTGGCGGTCTTCGGTGGTGAAGATGAAGCCGTTTTCCAGCCAGAAGTCGCGCACGGGCTCCCACAGCTGGTCGGCCGGACGCTTGATCACCAGCCAGCGCTGCTCGCCATTGCGCTCGATGCGCACATCGCCCAGGGCGGCGGTGGCCGTTCGGCCCTCTGCCGGCTTTTGCGCCTTGGAGTTGGCTTCCATGGCGGCGGCGGAGACCACGCCGCCGGGCACGGCGTAGCGGGAGTCCGTGGACAGCTGTGTCAGGTCTGGCGGGACTTCCAGGGTGGGCGCCTGCTGCTTGCCGGCGCTCTTGTAGTCGATCTTGCTCTCTTGGAACGTGGTCGTGCAGGCTGTCAGGCCGATGGCCAGGCTCAGCAGGCTCAGACGTGCAATGGGCTGTTTCACGCGAATATCCTTGGTGCGTTCGGTCGGTGGGGCGGGGCGCCTCACAGCAGGCCAGCGGAGCTCAGGGCGGCTTCCACGGTGGCTTCCAGATTCTTGCTCAGGGGTGTCATCGGCAGGCGCATGGCCGGGCCGCAAAGGCCCAGGCGAGCTGCGGCCCACTTGACGGGAATGGGGTTGGCCTCGACGAAGAGGTTCTTGTGCACAGGCATCAGGCGCATCTGGATGTCCATGGCGGTGCGCACGTCGCCGGCCAGGGCCGCCTTGCACAGATCGCTCATCAGGCGCGGCGCCACGTTGGCCGTGACGCTGATGTTGCCGTGGCCGCCGCACAGCATCAGTGCCACAGCGGTCGGATCATCGCCGGAGTACACGCCGAAGCCTTCGGGCACTTCACGGATCAGCCACTGGGCGCGTTCGATGTTGCCCGTGGCTTCCTTGATGCCGATGATGGCGGGGATCTGCGCCAGGCGCAGCACGGTGTCGTGCTGCATGTCGGCCACCGAGCGGCCGGGCACGTTGTAGAGCACCACAGGCAGGTCGCCCACCGCTTCGGCAATGGCCTTGAAATGCTGGTACTGGCCTTCCTGCGTGGGCTTGTTGTAGTAGGGCACGACCTGCAGCTGGCTGTCGGCACCGACCTTCTTGGCGTAGCGGGCCAGCTCGATGGCCTCGTGCGTGCTGTTGGCGCCGCAGCCTGCCATCACGGGAACGCGGCCCGCAGCCTGCTCGACGGACACGCGGATGATTTCGCAGTGTTCCTCCACGTTGACGGTGGGGGATTCACCTGTCGTTCCCACCACGCCGATGCAGTCCGTGCCCTCGGCCACATGCCAGTCGATGAGTTTTCGCAGCGCCGGGTAGTCAACACTACCGTCCTCGTGCATGGGCGTGATGAGGGCAACGATGCTGCCAGTGAGAGCGACGGAGGAGGATGTCATGTCCGCAAGAAAAAACGGGAAAGGATCATTCTAACGAGTGTCGGAGGCAGGCCCAAGGCGGTCGCCTGTAGGGATTCAGGCGATTGCAGCCCCCGACGCCTTCTGATGCGCCAGCATGGCCACGGGTTCCCGGCCTGTTGCATCGGGGCGCAGTGCCGCGATGCGCTGGACCATGCGATCGGGCTCGCCCAGCTGGCCGTGCTCGTAGGCCACGATGTGCCAGCCCGCGCAGGCCTGCAGCAGCTCGCCGGGCGCCAGCAGGAAATCGGGCCGGGAAGGCTTGCCGAAGGCCTCGTTGCCCTGGGCAAAGGTTTCGTACAGCAGCACGCCGCCGGGGGCCACGCTGCCCAGCAGCGCCGGCCACAGCGGGCGCCACAGATAGTGGGTCACGACCACGGCGCCGAACTGCCTGCCGGGCAGGGGCCAGGGGCCGTTTTCAATGTCGGCGCACAGCAGCTCGCCCACGCCCTGCAGGCCGGCCAGGGCCTGGGCGTCGCGGTCCACGCCCGTCACTGCATGGCCGCGTGCATGGAACCAGCGCATGTGGCGGCCAGGGCCGCAGGCCACGTCGAGCACGGTGGCCTCGGGTGCCAGAAGATGCGCCCAGCGTTGGATCCAGGGCGAAGGCGGCGTGGCTGCGTGCATGTGAAATCTCGGAAATGAATTGAAAGCGGCCGCCATTGTGCCGCCAGGCCTTTGCCGCGCTTCAATTTCAGAAGCAGGCCCAGAGCTGGTCGGCCATGCCCAGCATGAACTCGGGCTGCAGATAGAGCATGAAGACCAGGCCCAGCACCAGCAGCACGGCGGCCCACAGCGCCAGCCTGCGCAGCAGCTGTGGGCGGGGCGTGGTGGCTGTCGTCATGTCAGGCCGCCGCCTGCGCCGCACGCGGCCTTGCCACCGGGGCTTCGCGTATCGGCAGGTTCAGCAGGCCGGCGGCCACGCCCAGGCCGATGGCCAGGTACCAGACCACCTGGTAGCTACCGGTGTGGTCATACAGATAGCCGCCCAGCCAGACACCCAGGAAGCTGCCGACCTGGTGGCTGAAGAACACCATTCCGCTCAACATGGACAGATGCTGCACGCCGAAGATCTGGGCCACGGTGGCATTGGTCAGCGGCACGGTGGACAGCCACAGCAGTCCCATGGCGGCCGAGAAGATGTAGACCGACCAGGGCGTCAGCGGCGCGAGCAGGAAGAGCACGATCACCACCGAGCGCGTGAAGTAGATGGTGGACAGCAGGTAGCGCTTGGGCAGGCGCTGGCCCAGGTTGCCGGCCACGTAGGTGCCGACGATGTTGAACAGCCCCACCAGCGCCAGCGAGATGCTGGCCACCTGCGGTGCCAGGCCGTAGTCCTTGAGGTAGCTGGGCATGTGCACGCCGATGAACATCACCTGGAAGCCGCAGACGAAGTAGCCAGCCGTCAGCAGCACGAAGCTGGGCGTGCGCAGCGCTTCGGCGACGGCCTGGCCCGCGCTCTGGTCGCGCACGGGTCGGGTATTGCCGGCCGTGAAGCCCGGCTCGCGCAGGCCGAAGGCCAGCGGAATGATCATCAGGGCGCACAGCGAAAGCAGCAGCAGGGCGTTGGACCAGCCGAAGTTCGAGATCAGGCTGCCTTCCACGGGCACCATGAAGAACTGGCCGAAGGAGCCCGCCGCCGCCGTCACGCCCATGGCCCAGCTGCGCCGCGCCACGGGAATCTGGCGGCCCAGCACGCCGTAGATCACGGCATAGGTGGTGCCGGCCTGGGCTGCGCCTATCACCACGCCGGCCGTCAGTGCGAACCAGGTTGTCGTGGGCGCCATGGCCATGCCGGCCAGGCCCAGCGCATACAGCAGCGCGCCCACCAGGAGCACGCGGAAGGCGCCGAAGCGGTCGGCCAGCATGCCGCCGAAGATGCCGAGCACGCCCCAGGACAGGTTCTGGATGGCAATGGCCAGCGCGAAGGACTCGCGCGTCCAGCCCATCTCCTGGGTGATGGGCTGCAGCCACAGGCCGAAGCCGTGCCGGATTCCCATGGACAGCGTCACGACTGCGCCCCCGCACAGCAGTATCTGCACCATGGACATGGGTTGGTTGTTTTTGTGCATGCGGCAAACTTTAGCGAAACTCCGGGTTTTGCGCTGCGACGCGTGGGTCGCCCATGCGCCAGCGCGGCACTTCGTAGCCCTTGGCGGCACTGGCCTTTTCGGGATAGTCAATGTCAATGACTGTGAATGTATCCAGCACTGAGCCGGGCCGCGCACTACAATCCGCCCCCATGGCAGTCAAACCATCTCCCACTTCCGCCAGCGAATACTCCGAAGGCTCGATACGCGTGCTCAAGGGCCTGGAGCCCGTCAAGCAGCGTCCCGGCATGTACACGCGCACCGACAACCCCCTGCATGTGCTGCAGGAGGTGATCGACAACGCGGCCGACGAGGCGCTGGCCGGCTTCGGCAAGAAAATCCGCTTCACCCTGCATTCCGACGGCTCCTACAGCGTCGAGGACGACGGCCGGGGCATCCCCTTCGGCATGCACCCCGAGGAAAAGGCGCCCGTGGTGGAACTGGTCTTCACCCGCCTGCATGCGGGCGGCAAGTTCGACAAGGGCAAGGGCGGCGCCTACAGCTTCTCGGGCGGCCTGCATGGCGTGGGCGTCTCGGTCACGAATGCGCTGGCCACGCGCCTTGAGGCCTGCATCCACCGCGAGGGCAAGGTGGCCACCATCGCCTTCTCGGGCGGCGACGTGGTCGAGCCCCTGCAGTCGCGGCCGCTGGCCGCAGGCGAGCGCAAGCAGGGCACGACCGTGCGCGTGTGGCCCGATGCCCGCTACTTCGAATCCTCCCAGCTGCCCATGGGCGAGCTGATGCATCTGCTGCGCAGCAAGGCCGTGCTCATGCCCGGCGTGTCGGTGACCCTGGTCAACGAGAAGACGCGCGACACCCAGACCTGGCAGTTCAAGGGCGGCCTGCGCGACTATCTGCAGCAAAGCCTGCATGGCGAGGCCGTCATCCCCCTGTTCGAAGGCGAGGGCTTTGCCGACCGCAACCACGACAGCTTTGCCGAAGGCGAGGGCGCCGCCTGGTGTGTGGCCTTCACCGAGGATGGCGCGCCGCTGCGCGAAAGCTATGTCAACCTGATCCCCACCACGGCCGGCGGCACGCACGACAGCGGCCTGCGCGACGGCCTGTTCCAGGCGGTCAAGGCCTTCATCGAGATGCATTCGCTGCTGCCCAAGGGCGTCAAGCTCATGCCTGACGACGTCTTCGCGCGCGCCAGCTACGTGCTCAATGCCAAGGTGCTGGACCCGCAGTTCCAGGGCCAGATCAAGGAGCGCCTGAACTCGCGCGATGCCGTGCGCCTGGTCAGTGGCTACGTTCGCCCTGCGCTGGAGCTGTGGCTCAACGAGCATGTGGAATGGGGCCGCAAGCTGGCCGAGATCGCCATCAAGGCCGCCCAGACCCGCCAGAAGGCGGGCCAGAAGGTCGAAAAGCGCAAGGGCTCGGGCGTGGCCGTGCTGCCCGGCAAGCTCACCGATTGCGAAAGCCGCGACCTGAGCCTGAACGAGGTCTTCCTGGTCGAGGGCGACTCGGCCGGCGGCAGCGCCAAGATGGGACGCGACAAGGAAACCCAGGCCGTGCTGCCCTTGCGCGGCAAGGTGCTCAACACCTGGGAAGTCGACCGTGACCGCCTGTTCGCCAACAACGAGATCCACGACATCTCGGTGGCCATCGGCGTGGACCCGCATGGCCCCCATGACACGCCCGACCTGTCCGGCCTGCGCTACGGCAAGATCTGCATTCTTTCGGATGCCGACGTGGACGGCTCGCACATCCAGGTGCTGCTGCTCACGCTGTTCTTCCGCCACTTCCCCAAGCTCATCGAGGCCGGCCACATCCATGTGGCGCTTCCGCCGCTGTTCCGCGTCGATGTGCCTGCGCGCGGCAAGAAGCCAGCAGCCAAGATGTACGCGCTGGACGAGGGCGAGCTGACCGCCATCCTCGACAAGTCCGCCAAGGATGGCGTGCCGCGCGAGAAATGCCAGATCAGCCGCTTCAAGGGCCTGGGCGAGATGAATGCCGAGCAGCTGTGGGAAACCACGCTCAACCCCGACACGCGCCGCCTGCTGCCCGTGCAGTTCATGAATCTGGACTTTGCGGCGGCCGAGCAGGTCGTCACCAAGCTGATGGGCAAGGGCGAGGCTGCGGCGCGCCGCGAGCTGATGGAGTTGCACGGCGACGCCATCGAAGTGGATATCTGATCCCCATGCCCCTGCGCCCGGCTGCCCCACAGCACCTTCCGCACCGCCCGCACCCTGCGCGCGCCGCTGCCGCGCGCGCGCTTGCAGCGCTGGGCGCGGCCCTGGCGCTGTGGGGGGTGGCGCAGCCCGCGCATGCCGATCTCTGGGCCTTCGTGGACGAGCGCGGCATCACGCACTTCGCCGCGCAGGCGCTGGACGAGCGCTACAAGCTCTACTTCCGCGGCTCGCTGTATGACAGCACCGAGCAGGGACTCAAGCCCCCGCTGGTGGAAGCCGAGGCCGCTGCCGACGATGACGGCGGCAGCGATGCCGGGCGCAGGCTGCAGGCGAGCACGCGGATGCAAAGCTTCTTCGACATCTCGCCGCGCTACAAGAGCGTGCGCGGCCACCTGCGCAAGGCGGCGGACCACACGGGGGTGGACTACGACCTGCTCAAGGCCGTGATTGCCGTCGAGTCGGGCTTTGACGCGCAGGCCATCTCGCCCAAGGGCGCAGTCGGCCTGATGCAGCTGATGCCGGCCACGGCCCAGCGCTTCGGCGTGGAGGCCAGCCGCCAGCGCAGCGTGCAGCAGCAACTGGCCGACCCGGCCATCAACGTGCCGGCCGGCGCGCGCTACCTCAACCATCTGATGGGGCTGTTCCCCGGGCGGCTGGACCTGGTGCTGGCCGCCTACAACGCGGGCGAGGGTGCCGTGCGGCGTGCGGGGCAGGCCATTCCTCCCTATCAGGAAACCCGCAATTACGTGAAGGCCGTGCTCGGTATCTACGAGCAGCTGCAGGGCGGGCGCCAGCGTGCGGGCCAGGCAGCGCCTGCGGTGGCGGCACAGCCTGGCACAGCGCCCCGGATACGGATGACCTTGTCCACAGGGCTGCCATCGCCGCGATGAGCGGCCTTCACTGCATTTATTGAGATCACGAATTTCTTCATGAGCGATCAAAACACTCTGGATCTGGCCCAACAGGCGGCCGGCGATGCCCTGGACCTGGGCCAGTACGCACAGCGCGCCTACCTTGAATACGCACTGTCTGTCGTCAAGGGCCGGGCACTGCCCGATGTCACCGACGGCCTCAAGCCCGTGCAGCGGCGCATTCTGTACGCCATGGACCGCATGGGCCTGAGCTACAGCGGCCCCAACCACAACACGGCGGCCAAGCCCGTCAAAAGCGCGCGCGTGGTCGGCGATGTGCTGGGGCGCTTTCACCCGCACGGCGACCAGTCGGCCTACGACGCGCTGGTGCGCATGGCCCAGGACTTCAACCAGCGCTATCCGCTGGTCGATGGCCAGGGCAATTTCGGCAGCCGCGACGGCGACGGCGCAGCGGCCATGCGCTACACCGAGGCGCGCCTGTCCAAGATCACGGGCCTGCTGCTCGACGAGATCGACATGGGCACGGTGGACTTCGTGCCCAACTACGACGGCAGCACGCAGGAGCCGCAGCAGCTGCCCGCGCGCCTGCCGTTCGCCCTGCTCAACGGCGCCAGCGGCATTGCCGTGGGCCTGGCCACGGAAATCCCCAGCCACAACCTGCGCGAGGTGGCCGACGCCTGCGTGGCCCTGATCAAGCGGCCGCAGCTCAGCGACGAGGAGCTGTTCCAGATCATCCCCGGCCCCGACTATCCGGGCGGCGGGCAGATCATCAGCAGCGCCTCCGACATCCAGGATGCCTACCGCACGGGGCGCGGCAGCCTCAAGCTGCGCGCGCGCTGGAAGATCGAGGAGCTGGCGCGCGGCCAGTGGCAGATGGTGGTGACCGAGCTGCCGCCCGGCGTCTCTGCGCAGAAGGTGCTCGAAGAGATCGAGGACATCACCAACCCCAAGGTCAAGACCGGCAAGAAGGCGCTGAGCCAGGAACAGACCCAGCTCAAGGCCAGCATGCTGGCCGTGCTCGATGGCGTGCGCGACGAGTCCAGCAAGGATGCGCCCGTGCGCCTGGTCTTCGAGCCCAAGACCGGCAAGGTGCCGCAGCAGGAGCTGGTCACGGCGCTGCTGGCGCATACCAGCCTGGAGTCGTCCAGCTCCATCAACCTGACCATGATCGGCCTCGATGGCCGGCCGGTGCAGAAAAGCCTGCGCCTGATGCTCGAGGAATGGATCGCCTTCCGCCAGACCACGGTCACGCGGCGCAGCCAGCACCGGCTGGCCAAGGTGCTGGACCGCATCCACATCCTCGAAGGCCGCCAGGCCGTGCTGTTGAACATCGACAAGGTCATCGCCATCATCCGAGCCAGCGACGAGCCCAGGCAGGCGCTGATCGATGCCTTTGCGCTGTCCGAGCGCCAGGCCGACGACATTCTGGAAATCCGCCTGCGCCAGCTGGCGCGGCTGGAGGCCATCAAGATCGAGCAGGAACTCAAGGAACTGCGCGTCGAGCAGGGCAAGCTCGAAGACATCCTGGGCAGCGAGAGCGTCATGCGCCGCCTGATCTGCAAGGAGATCGAGGCCGACGCCAAGCAGTTCGCCGATGCGCGCCGCACGCTGATCCAGGAAGAAAAGAAGGTGGTCGCCGAAGTCAAGGTGGTCGATGAGCCCGTGACGGTCATCATCTCGGACAAGGGCTGGGTGCGCACGCGCCAGGGCCATGGCGTCGATGCGGGCACGCTCAGCTTCAAGGCCGGCGACAGCCTGCACGGCACCTTCGAGTGCCGCACGGTGGACCAGCTGCTGGCCTTCGGCAGCAATGGCCGGGTCTATTCGGTGCCGGTGTCGCAGCTGCCCGGCGGGCGCGGCGATGGCCAGCCCGTGACCACGCTCATCGAGCTGGAGGCCGGCACCCAGATCCTGTACTACTTCGCGGGAGCCGAAGGAACGGCGCTGCTGCTGTCGGGGTCGGGCGGCTACGGCTTCGTGGCCATGGTGGGCGACATGGTCTCGCGCCAGAAGGCGGGCAAGGCCTTCGTGACGCTGGCCGACGGCGAGACGCTGTGCGCCCCGTCCACGGCCTACGGCGTGCCCATGGGCGCACGCGCCGAGCCGCAGGAAGGCGAGCAGGGCGCGGGCCTGCTGCTGCCGGCCACGCATGTGATCTGCGCCTCCACGGGCGGCCGCATCCTCACCTTCGAGATCGCCAGCCTCAAGCACATGGCCAAGGGCGGTCGCGGGCTGATGCTGCTCGACCTGGAGGACAAGGACACCCTGGCGGGCGCTGCCGCCTACACGCGCAGCATCCGCATCGATGGCCTGGGCCGCGGCGGCAAGGAGCGCAGCGAGACGCTGGAGATCCGCAGTCTCAACAATGCCCGTGGCACGCGCGGCCGCAAGGGCAAGTCGGCCGACCTGGGCTTCAAGCCGCAAAGCGTGACGCGCGTGGAGTAAAGAGCGCATCTGCCCCTGCAATGCCTTCCGCGAAAGGGGCGGATCAGGGGTTTTCTCTGGGTTTTTCCGGCCTCCGGGCCCTGCTGCAGGCCTCAACATGGAGTCTTCCAACATGAGGGAGACTGGATATGCTGCGACTTCGCATGGCACACAAGCTGTGGCTTGCCGTGGCCGCCATCGTGGTGGCGCTGGTGGGCGTGGTCGGCTTGTCGGGTTATCGCTCGGCCCAGGTCCAGGCCCGGTCCGAGACCGTCACCCAGGAGATGCAGGCGCGGGTCCAGGCCGCCGTGCGCTGGATGGGGCTGACCGAAACCAATGCGGCCCGCACCCAGGCCCTGGTGGTCAGCAGTGATGCTGCCGTCGAGGCCGAGTTCAAGGACGTGATCAGCGCCACCTCGGCGCGGATCACCGAGGTGCAGAAATCACTGGAAGCCATGCCCCTGTCCGACGCAGACAAGGCGCAGATGGCCAGGATTGCGGCAGCCCGCAAGACCATGATCGAACTGCGTGCCCAGGCACGCCAGCTCAAGGCCGATGGCCGGCAGGAGCAGGCGTTGGCCCTGGTCAAGCAGTCCTACAACCCTGCCGTGGATGCCTATCTGCAGACGCTGCGCGACTTCGTGCAGATGCAGGAGCAGGTGGTGCGCAGCAGCCAGGAAGAGACGGCAGCCTCGCGCAGGCTCACCGTGGGTTTTGCCGCTGCGGCCGTGGGCGTGCTGCTGCTGTGCATCGTCATCGGCGCCCATTTCCTGATTGCCAGCATCCGCCGTCCCCTGGCCCAGGCCAGGGAACTGGCCGAACGCATTGCCGCAGGCGACCTGAGCGCAGCGGCGCAGGGACAGACACAGCGCGCTGACGAATTCGGCGACCTGCTGCGCTCGCTGCAGGCCATGAGCGAATCGCTGTCGGGCATGGTGCAGCAGGTGCGCCAGAGCACGGACAGCATTGCCATCGCCAGTGCCGAGATTGCCACCGGCAACCACGACCTGTCCGTGCGCACCGAGCAGACCTCCAGCAACCTGCAGGAGACCGCAGCCGCCATGGAGCAGTTCACCAGCACGCTGCAGCAAAGCGCCAGCAGTGCGCAGCAGGCCAGCAGCCTGGCGGCGGGCGCGTCACAGGTGGCCCAGCGCGGCGGCGAGGTCGTGGCCCGGGTGGTCGAGACCATGAAAGGCATCAACGACAGCAGCCGGCAGATTGCCGACATCGTCGGCGTCATCGACTCCATTGCCTTCCAGACCAATATCCTGGCGCTGAACGCCGCCGTGGAGGCGGCCCGCGCCGGCGAGCAGGGCCGGGGCTTTGCCGTGGTGGCCAGCGAGGTGCGCACGCTGGCCCAGCGCAGCGCGGCGGCTGCCAAGGAGATACGCCAGCTCATCGGCGCTTCGGTGGAACGGGTGGAGGACGGCGCCCGCCTGGTGGGCGATGCCGGCACCACCATGGAGGGCATCGTGCAGTCCGTGCAGCGCGTGGCCGACACCATCGGCGAGATCACGGCGGCCTCTTCGGAGCAAAGCGCGGGCGTGGCCCAGGTCAATCAGGCCGTGGGACAGCTGGACCAGATGACGCAGCAGAACGCGGCCCTGGTCGAGCAAAGTGCGGCCGCAGCGCAAAGCCTGCGTGAGCAGGCCGAGCAGCTGTCGCGGACGGTGGCGGTGTTCAAGGTGGCGCACCTGGCGCCCTCGCCGACGACGCTCGCAAGGCAGGCTGCGCCGGCGGTGCGCACTGCGCACAGCGCGGCCGCAGCGCCAAGGCGGCCGGCAGCAGCCGTGGCGCCTGCGGCTGTCGGGCCGGTTGCCGCGCGGCCTGCCGCAGCAAGGGAGGCGGCGCCCAAGCTGGCCTCGGCGCCCCGGCCCGCCGCACCGGCAGCCGAGGATGGCCAATGGGAGAGTTTCTAGCCGCCTGCGAGCACGGCGGCGCCGTGCGGCGGCATGCCGATCAGGCCAGTTCGGCGATCAGCTCGATTTCCACGCAGGAGCCCAGCGGGATCTGGGCCACGCCGAAGGCGCTGCGCGCATGAGTGCCGGCATCGCCGAAGACCTGGCCCAGCAGCTCGCTGCAGCCGTTGGCCACCAAATGCTGCTCGGTGTAGTCGCCCGTGGAGTTGACCAGGCACATCAGCTTGACGATGCGGCGCACGCGGCCCAGGTCGCCGCCGGCGGCGTGCTGGAGCGTGCCCATCAGGTCGATGGCGATGGCGCGCGCGGCCTGCTGGCCGTCGGCAGTCTGCAGATCACGGCCCAGCTGGCCTGCCCAGACCTTGCCGTCCTTGCGTGCGATATGTCCGCTCAGGAACACCAGATTGCCCGTCTGCACATAGGGCACGTAGGCTGCCGCCGGGATGGCAGGCGACGGCAGTTCGATGTTCAGGGCCTTCAGTTGTTCGTAAACGCTCATCGTTGATTCCTTCGAGACAAGAAAAATCCGGCGCCAGTGCCGGGGTGGCGGACAGTGTGACACAGCCCCCGTGCACCTTGGCATGTCAGGGGCTGGGCATGCGCCAGTCTGATTCTTGTCCGAATCTGAGTCGGAGCACGGTGGCTTCGAGGCACCTGCTTCTAGCATGCCTGGATGCGCGCTGTGGCCCCTGCACCCACTCCTTCATCGTCTTCGTGGACGCCGTGGCTGCTCGGCTGCGTGGTCGGTGCCGCCTGGCAGGTCACGCAGCCGCAGCTGTGGCCGCTGTGGATGTATCTGCTGATGATGGGCCTGGCCTTGCTGTGTCTGTCAGGACAGGTCCGGCGGGCCCGGGCCGGCGGCCGCCGCGGCGCGGTCAGCGGCCTGTGGGTCGCCGCTTGCGCAGCCTCGCTGGCGGCCGGCCTGACAGGCTGGCGTGCCCAGGACTTTGCGGGCCACGCGCTGTCGCCGCAGCTGGAAGGGCGTGACCTGCGCATCGTCGGCGTCGTGGCATCGCTGCCCCAGAACATGGCCCAGGGCGTGCGCTGGCGCATGGCCGTGGAGCAGGCGCAGATCGCGGGCAGCGAAGAGGCCCTGGCGCCGTTTCCCGGGTTGATCGAGCTGTCCTGGTACGCAGCCCGGGGCCGGGCGTCCAAGGGCGCCGCAGCGTCGCTGCCCGTCCTGCGCCCGGGCCAGCGCTGGGCCCTGACCGTACGGCTCAAGCGCCCGCATGGCGCGCGCAATCCCCACGGTTTCGACTATGAGCTGTGGCAGTGGGAGCAGGGCGTGCAGGCCACGGGCTATGTGCGCGAACAGCCAGCGGCGAGCCTGCTGGCCGACACCGGCGCCTACGCCCTGCAGCGCTGGCGCCAGCAGATGCGCGAGGCCATCGTGAACCGGGCAGCCGCACTCGCGCAAGCCATGCAGCGCGTAGGCATGGACCCCGCGCAGTCGCCGCGCATGCTGGGCGTGGTGGCCGCCCTGGCCATGGGCGATCAGCAGGCCATTGCGCGTGACGATTGGACGCTGTTCCGCCATACCGGCGTGGCCCATTTGATGAGTATTTCCGGACTGCATATCACCCTGTTCGCATGGCTGGCTGCGCTGGTCGTGGGGCGACTGTGGCGTTGCAGTGCCCGGGCCTGCCTGTGGTGCCCGGCGCCGCAGGCGGCCCTGCTGGCTGGCGTGCTGCTGGCGGGCGGCTATGCCCTGTTCAGCGGCTGGGGTCTGCCGGCGCAGCGCACGGTGTGCATGCTGGCAACGGTGGCCGCGTTGCGCGTCACAGGGCTGCGCTGGCCCTGGCCCGCAGTGTGGTGCCTGGCGCTGGCCGTGGTTGTCGTGCTCGATCCCTGGGCCCTGTGGCAGGCGGGCTTCTGGCTGAGTTTTGTCGCCGTGGGCGTGCTGCTGGCGACCGATGCACGCATGCAGGGCGCGGTGCGGCCGTCGCTGCCCGCCCGTGCCCTGGCGTTGTGGGGTGAGCAGTGGCGCATCACTCTGGCGCTGGCGCCGCTGGGGCTGATGCTGTTTGGCCAGCTGTCGCTGTCGGGGCTGCTGGCCAATCTGGCCGCGATTCCCTGGGTGATTTTCGTGGTCACGCCACTGGCCTTGCTGGGGGCCTTGTGGCCCCCGTTCTGGACGGGCGCGGCGCTGGCGCTGGCGCCGCTGCTGGAACTGCTGCAGTGGCTGGACCGGTGGGGCTGGGCCGTGTTGCAGCTGCCGCAGCCGCCGCTGTGGGCGGGGCTGGCTGCGCTGGGTGCAGGCCTGGCGCTGGTGGCTCCGGTGCCGGCCGGATGGCGTTGCTGGGGCCTGGCCATGTGCCTGCCGGCCCTGTGGTGGCCGCCGGCCGCACCGGCACATGGCGAGTTCGATTTGATGGCCGTGGACATAGGCCAGGGCAATGCCGTGCTGCTGCGCACGGCCCGGCACGCCCTGCTGTATGACACGGGTCCGCAGTACGGCATGGATAGCAATGCCGGCGAACGGGTGCTGGTGCCGCTGCTGCAGGCCCTGGGGCTGCGCCTGGATGCGCTGTGGCTCAGCCACCGCGACGGCGACCATACGGGCGGTGCCTTGGCCGTGCATGCCGCGCAGCCGCAGGCCGAGGTCTGGGGATCGGACTCCGTGATCCTGGACCCCGCTCTGGCCGGCCTGGGCGCCGTGCGCCGATGTGAGGCCGGCCAGCAGTGGGAGTGGGATGGCGTGCAGATGCAGGTGCTGCATCCACCCGCGGGCGAACCGCTGCCGGCCGCGCAGGCCCTGGCCCACGCCAATGCGGGCAGCTGCGTGCTGCTGCTGCGTTCGGCATCCGGGGTGCAGGCCTTGCTGGCCGGCGATATCGAGGCTGCACAGGAAAGGGCGCTGGCGCAGGCCGGCGCCCTCACGCCCGTGCAGTGGCTGCTGGTGCCGCACCACGGCAGCCGCACCTCATCGAGCACTGCTCTGGTGCAGGCCCTGGCACCGCGCTGGGCCATGGTTCAGGCGGGATACCGCAGCCGTTATGGACACCCGGTCCCCGAGGTGGTGCGGCGCTATGAGGCCAACGGCTCCAGCGTGGTGCAGTCGGCCCGCTGCGGCGCAGCGCATTGGCGCTCTGCCGATCCCGCACAGCTGGTCTGCGAGCGGGAGCGGGCGCGCCGTTACTGGGACATGCATGTCACGCACGTCAGGCACATCACGCAGAGGCAGGGCGGATAGGACGGGTGCCGATGGCCGCGCAGCCGGCATATGCTGGATACCGCTTGTCCGGATTGAGGTTACCTATCGCTACACTGGTGCGATACGAGGGCTGGCCCGCAGCTTGCTTTACCTCGTACACATGCAGCGACAGGAGGTGACGAATGCATCCATTTGACGAGATGTACACGATGACGCCGTTCGACGGCAGCGATGTGCGCCTGCACTACAAGGACTATGCGCAATGGCTTGCGCGCCAGTCCGAACAGACGCTGCGAGCGCGCAGCGCCGAGGCCGAGATCATCTTCCGGCGCGTAGGCATCACGTTCGCCGTCTACGGCGACAAGGATGAAAGTGGCGCCGGCACCGAGCGCCTCATTCCCTTCGACCTGATTCCGCGCGTCATCCCGTCCCATGAATGGGAGCGCATGCAGGCAGGCCTGGTGCAGCGCGTGACGGCGCTCAACCGCTTTCTGCACGACGTCTACCACGACCAGGAAATCCTGCGCGCGGGCCTGCTGCCGCGCGAGCTGGTGCTGAACAACAGCCAGTACCGCCCCGAGATGCGGGGCCTTGCCGTGCAGGGCGGCATCTACGCCCACATCGCCGGCATCGACATCGTGCGTGCCGCCAATGCCCAGGGCGAGGGCGTGTACTACGTGCTGGAGGACAACCTGCGCGTGCCTTCGGGCGTGTCTTACATGCTGGAGAACCGCCGCATGATGATGCGGCTGTTCCCCGACCTGTTCTCCCGTCATCCCGTGGAGCCCGTGGCCCACTATCCCGACATGCTGCTGGAGACGCTGCGCGCCAGCGCTCCGGCCGGCACGCCCGAGCCCACGGTGGTGGTGCTCACGCCCGGCATGTACAACAGCGCCTACTTCGAGCACGCCTTCCTGGCCCAGCAGATGGGCGTGGAGCTGGTCGAGGGCCAGGACCTGGTGGTGGACAAGGACGTGGTCTACATGCGCACCACGCGCGGCCTGCAGCGCGTGGACGTGATCTACCGGCGCGTGGACGATGATTTTCTGGACCCCGAAGTCTTCCGTCCCACCTCCACGCTGGGCTGCCCCGGCCTCATGCGCGCCTACCGCGCGGGCAACGTCAGCATCTGCAATGCGGCGGGCACGGGGGTGGCCGACGACAAATCGGTCTATCCCTATGTGCCGGAGATGATCCGCTTCTACCTGGGCGAGGAACCCATTCTGCAGAACGTGCCGACCTGGCTGTGCCGCAAGCCCGACGACCTGCGCTACGTGCTCGACCACCTGGATGAGCTGGTGGTCAAGGAAGTCCATGGCGCCGGTGGCTACGGCATGCTGATCGGGCCTGCCGCCTCGCGCGGCGAGATAGAGGATTTCCGCCGCGCGCTCATCGCCAATCCCGGCGGCTACATCGCGCAGCCCACGCTGGCGCTGTCCACCTGCCCCACCCTGGTGGAGCAGGGCATCGCTCCAAGGCATATCGACCTGCGTCCCTTCGTGCTCAGCGGCAATCAGGTACGCATGGTGGCCGGCGGCCTCACGCGCGTGGCGCTCAAGGAAGGCTCGCTGGTGGTCAATTCATCACAGGGCGGCGGCACCAAGGACACCTGGGTGCTCGGGGCCGGTGAGTCAAACGAGGGAGGACATTGAATGCTCAGCCGTACTGCCGATCATCTGTACTGGATGTCCCGCTACACGGAGCGTGCGGAGAACACTGCCCGCATGCTCAACGTCTCCTATGACACTTCCATGCTGCCCCAGGCGCCTCAGGCGGCGCGCAAGGCCTGGCAGGGCGTGCTGTCCATCAGCGAGCTGATCCCCGCCTATGCCTCCCGCCACGGCGAGGTGCAGCGAGAGGCCGTGCTGCACTTCATGGTGCGCGACGAGAGCAACTCATCGTCCATCGCCTCCTGCCTGCGCGCTGCGCGGGAGAATGCGCGTGCCGTGCGCGGGGCGCTGACCACCGAGGCCTGGGAGACCCAGAACCAGACCTGGCTGGAACTCAAGCGCCTGCTGGCCGAGGGGGACTGGGAGCGCGATCCGGGCCAGTTCTTCGAATGGGTCAAGCACCGCTCGCACCTGTCGCGCGGCGTGACACTGGGCACCATGCTGCAGGACGAGGCCTTCCACTTCCTGCGCCTGGGCACCTTCATCGAGCGCGCCGACAACACGGCGCGCCTGCTGGACGTGAAATTCCACGCCATCGAGCGCGACTACCATGGCAGCGCGCGCAACGGAGCGTCGGGCAAAGGGGCCACGCCCTTCGACTTCTACCACTGGAGCGCGCTGCTGCGCAGCGTCTCGGCCTTCGAGGTCTACCGCAAGGTCTACCGCGACGTGATCACGCCCGAGCGCGTGGCCGAGCTGCTGATGCTGCGCAGCGACATGCCGCGCTCGCTGCTGGCCAGCATGCTGGAAGTGGTGGCCAACCTGGAAAGCGTGGCCAACGACCAGTCGCGCGAGACCCAGCGCAAGGCGGGCCGCCTGCTGGCTGACCTGCGCTATGCGCGCATCGACGAAATCCTGGCCACGGGCCTGCACGCCTATCTCACGCAGTTCCTGGATCGCGTGCACGACCTGGGTCAGGGCATCAGCCGCGACTTCCTGGTGCCTGCCTGAGCCGCCGTCGCCCAATGAACAAAGCCGCCCTCGGGCGGCTTTGTTCATTGGGGCAGGGCCATTCAGTCCTGCGCGCTGTCCAGCTCCAGCACAACGCCTTCGGCATCGCCGATGGGCACCACGTCGCAGTTGTCGCCAGGGCCTCCCCGGTCCACCACGATGAAGCGCGCGGGCGCGTTCAGGGCAATCAGCGAGTGGTGCCAGACGCCGCGGCGGTAGTTCACGCCCTGGCGTCCGTTGGTGATGAAGGCGCGCAGGTCGCCGGGCGCCACCTGCTCGCCCAGGGGCGCAACCACCACGATGAAGGGCTGGGCGTCCAGCGGCATGAAGGCCTGGCTGCCCAGGGGATGGCGCTCCATGCTCGTCAGCTGCAGGGGCAGCGCATAGGGGCGGGCGTGGAACAGGTTGATCAGCGCGTGGCCCTCGCTGCCGCCCGTGTCCACGCGGGCCAGGGCATGGTAGCGCTCGGTCATGCCGTCATTGATCAGCAGCGGCGTGTGGCCTGCACTGTCGATGACCTCGCCAAACTCGGCAAAGGCTTCGGCGGTCAGCGGTTGGACGCGCAGGCGAAGGCGGGCGGGGCGGGTCTCTGACAAGGTACTCACGAAGTATTGCCTCTTGTTTTCATACTGGTATTACCAGTTTGCTGTTGCCTGGGGATTTTGTCAAATCTGAGTGACGCCAGCCTATGTCCTGCGCGTCATTTGCGGTGGTTCGGGTAAATGCGAGTGTGCTTTGGCCGGCGGGAAGGGCAACATTCGCTCCGTATTTTCAGACCGGTCATACCAGTTGATCGCAACCCTTCAACCAAGGACTTCCTGATGTCATCACTTCCCGCATCCGCCGAGGCCGCCGGCGCGGCCCCGGCGCTGTCCAGCGAAACGCCGGCCGAGGCAGCCGTCTACCGCAAGGTGGCCTGGCGCCTGCTTCCCTTCATCATGGCCTGCTACGTGGCGGCCTATCTGGACCGGGTGAACGTGGGCTTTGCCAAGCTGCACATGCTGGCCGACCTGCAGTTCAGCGAGGCCATGTACGGCCTGGGCGCGGGGCTGTTCTTCATCGGCTATTTCTTCTTCGAGGTGCCCAGCAACATGCTGATGCACCGCATAGGAGCCAAGGCCACCATCTCGCGGATCATGATCATGTGGAGCCTGATCTCGGCGGCCATGATGTTCGTGACCACGCCCACGCAGTTCTACGTGCTGCGCTTCCTGCTGGGCGCGGCCGAGGCCGGTTTCTACCCCGGCATGATCCTGTACATGACCTACTGGTTTCCCTCGTACCGGCGCGCCCGCATGGTGGCGCTGTTCATGTGCGCGATCCCGGTCTCGGGCATCCTGGGCGGACCGCTGTCGGGCGGCATCATGGACCTGATGCAGGGCGTGGCGGGGCTGCGCGGCTGGCAATGGCTGTTCCTGATCGAGGCCATTCCCTCGCTGATCCTGGGCCTGGCCGTGCTCTGGTACCTGGACAACAGCATCCGCGCAGCGCGCTGGCTGACCGAGGCGGAAAAGACCCTGCTGGAGCGCAACATCGCCCGCGAGAACGCCAGCAAGAGCGACAGCCACGTCACGCTGCGCGCACTGTTTTCCGACCCGCGCATCATCAAGATGGCCATGATCTGCTTTTGCACCGTCATGGGCCAGTACGGGCTCACGTTCTGGCTGCCCAGCCTGATCCGCCAGTCGGGCGTGGAGGGTGCCTTCCAGATCGGCCTGCTGACGGCCGTGCCGTTTTCGGTGGCCGTGGTGTCCATGAACCTTGTCAGCCGCAGCTCGGACCGCATGCGCGAGCGCCGCTGGCACCTGATCGTTCCGTTCTGCGTGGGCGCGGCGGGCCTGATGCTGTCGGCCATCTTCAGCGGCAACGTCTACCTGTCGCTGGCCGCCCTGGCGCTGGCCGCGGGCGGCAGCCTGGCAACCTCGCCACTGTTCTGGAGCCTGCCCACGGCCATCCTGTCCAGCGCAGGCGCTGCGGCCGGCATTGCGCTGATCAACTCCTTCGCCAACCTGGCCGGCTTCATCAGCCCCTACATGATCGGCCTCATCAAGGATGCGACGCAGAGCACCAATGCGGCCATGTTCGTGCTGGCCGGCGTGCTGCTGTTCGGGGCCTTCCTGACCTATACCGTGCCCGCCAAACTGGTCAACAAGTAGCGCCGGACAGGGCGCGTGAACCGGCGGGCGAGGCGCGCAGTCGCTAAGATCGGCGCACCGCCCCCGGGCCAGAGATCCGCCAACGCATGGAACCCAGCACCGCCATCAGCACACCCGCCGGCAACCCTGCCAGCACCGCCGTTGCCGGCAATGCCGCCCGCGTGATCCGCGAGTGGATCGAGGGCGGCGTGTATCCGGTGGGCTCGCTCCTGCCTTCGCAGCGCGACCTGTCGGAGCAGTTGGGCATCAGCCGCACCTCGCTGCGCGAGGCGCTGTCCACGCTGCAGGGGCTGGGCCTGGTCGTGGCCCGGCCTGGCAAGGGCATGTACGTGACCGAGGCGCCCGAGGCTGCGGCCGCAGACGCCTGGCGCTTTGCCGACTCGCATGCGCTCACCGATGTCTATCAGCTGCGCTACGCGCTGGAGGGCTTTGTGGCGCGCCTGGCGGCCCTGGTGGTGCAGCCTGAGGATGTGCAGGCCCTGCAGGCCAATCTGCAGGCCATGCAGCAGAGCATAGAGCGGGCCGATTTCGTGCAGGCCACGCGACTGGATTTCGAGTTCCACCTGCAGATCGCCACCATCTCGGGCAACCATGCCATCGCCGACGTGCTGCGCGGCAGCGGCGAGGTCATGCAGGAAAGCCAGCGCCTGCCGTTCTACAAGCGGGGCGCACGGCATGCGACCACCGAGGAGCATGCGGCCATCATCGATGCCCTGTCCCGCGGCCATCCCGAACTGGCCCAGCAGGCCATGGCCACCCACATCGTGCAGGCGGCCCAGCGCGCGGGCGTGCACTTTCCCACCGGCCTGTAGGCACGCCAGCCCGTGCCTGATCGGCCGGGTTTTTGGCCTTACCATCATCGGCACAGCGCATTTTTTCCCTATCTACAGACCGCCCGGATGCCGATCCATGACAAGCCAAGGAAATGAACTCTGCATACTGGCAGACGCCCTAGAGGCGCAGCGCGAAGGACTCTTGCAGACATGGCGCAAGGCCGTCAGGCGGGACCCGGCGCTGACCGCTGGTGAGGCGCTTCCCCGAACCCAGCTGAACGATCACATCCCGGCCGTGCTGGCCGCGTTCGAGCAGCAACTGCGGACACTGGGCGGTGCACCGGCAGACACCGCCGAGCCGCCGGGCGATGGCGAGCAGGCCGCCGCCCACGGCCTGCACCGCTGGCAGCAGGGCTATGACCTGCATGAAGTCGTGCGCGAGCTGGGGCTGCTCAACGAAGTCATGGTGGCGCAGCTGGAGGACTATGCCCAGGGGCGCCCTGATGCGCACGTCGCCATGCCCGTTGCGCGCAAGGCCTGGGCCGCCACCTATACCCGCGACGTTCAGGACAGCAGCACCCAGTATTTCCGCCTGCAGCAGCAGGAGGCCGAGGGCCATGTCCGGGACCTGGAAGCGGCGCTGCATGACCTGAGCGCGCTGGACCTGCAGCGCTCGCAACTGTGGGAGCAGGTTGCGCATGACCTGCGCAGCAACGTCGGCGTGGTGGCCAATGTGACGCATGGCCTGGGCATGCAGCATGCGCCGGCGCAGTCGCGCGAGAAACTCCTGCGCATGCTGGACCGCAACGTCCAGTCGCTGCGACATCTGCTGGATGACGTGACGGAGCTGGCCAAGCTGCACGCCGGGCGCGAGCATCGCCAGCTGACCTCCTTTGACGCAGCCCAGGTGATCACCCATCTGTGCGAGGGACTGCAGGCCCTGGCCAACGAGCGCGGCCTGTACCTGCACCTGCAGGGGCCGGGGACGATGCCGGTGGAGGGGGATGCCTTGAAACTGCGCCGCATCGCGCAGAACCTGGTGCTCAACGCGCTCAAGTACACCCAGGAGGGCGGCGTCACGGTGAAGTGGGCCCTTGGTGATGGGGAGGACCAGCGCCGCTGGATGCTCTCCATCGGGGATACGGGCCCCGGCATGGAGCCGGCGGCGCCCCTGGTTGCCGCCCTCAAGCACGCCACGGACCTGGACCCTTCGGGCCATCTGACGTCGGCGGCCTCCGCAGAGGTCCGCGCCGGGGGCGAGCCACGGCCCGGCGTCGCGGCGGCCCGCTACCGCAGCGGCGCAGGCGAGGGGATAGGCCTGTCCATCGTCAAGCGGCTGGCGGAATTGCTGGACGCCACGATCGAGGTGCAGTCGGCCGCGCAGACCGGCACGACCTTTCTGCTTCTGTTTCCGCTGCGATACGCCGACGAGTGACCGATAGCTGGGCCAGGAGATGAAAAAACGGGCACACAGGCCCGTCGTTTCGCGTGCGGGGCGCAGCCTGTGCCGCCGCCCCTGAGTCCGGTGCTCAGGACTCTTCGTCCATCTGCGACTGCAGATAGTTCTGGATGCCGACCTTGTCGATCAGGTCCAGCTGGGTTTCGAGGTAGTCGATGTGCTCCTCGGTATCGTCCAGGATCTTTTGCAGCAGGTCGCGCGAGACGTAGTCGCGCACGCTTTCGCAGTGGGCGATGCCGTCCTTGATGGTCTGCTGCGCGGTTTTCTCGCTGCTCAGGTCGCAAGCCAGGGCTTCGGGCACGTCCTCACCGACTTGCAGCTTGCCCAGATCCTGCAGGTTGGGCAGGCCGTCGAGCACGAAGATGCGGTCCATGAGCCAGTCGGCGTGCTTCATCTCGCCGATGGACTCCTTGTATTCCTTCTTGGCCAGCTTGTCGAAGCCCCAGTGCTTGTACATGCGGTAGTGCAGGAAGTACTGGTTGATGGCCGTCAGCTCGTTCTTGAGCTGGGCTTGCAGCCAGGTGATGACTTGTGCGTCGCCTTGCATGGGGAACTCCTTTGTTGTACGTGGGGGACCGCGCCGATCGCCGGCCGCTATAGGGGTGGATTGTCTAGGGTTTCTGCGTCAGATCAAGCAAACCCCTGTTATCACGCATTGGCTGCTTATGAGGCGCGTTCTCGTTTGCGGGCCGGCATGCTGACGCGGCTGCGGGGTTGCTGCATTGCCTTGTCATATTTCGGCCCAAAATAGCCTCTTCAGGCCGGTGGCGGGCTGGTCAAGCCCGCAGGCCTGGAGACAAGGATGTTCACATAGTTTTTGGCAATCGGATGAATTCAATCAATTCATTGGATCAATCGATGGCCTGGGCCTAGACTTCGTCCTGTGTTCACTCACCAACCACAAAGGAAACAGCAATGTCCGTGATCAACACCCAAATCAAGCCCTTCAAGACGCAGGCCTTCAAGAATGGCAAGTTCATCGAAGTGACCGAAAAGGACGTCCTGGGCAAGTGGGCCGTGTTCTTCTTCTACCCCGCTGACTTCACCTTCGTGTGCCCCACCGAGCTGGGCGACGTGGCCGACCACTACGACGAACTGCAAAAGCTGGGCGTGGAAGTGTTCTCCGTGTCCACCGACACCCACTTCGTGCACAAGGCATGGCACGACGCGTCGGACACCATCCGCAAGATCAAGTACACGATGCTGGGCGATCCCACCTGGGAAATCAGCAACAACTTCGAAGTCCTGCGTCCCGGCCAGGGCCTGGCTGACCGCGGCACCTTCATCGTCGACCCCGATGGCGTGATCCAGGCCGTGGAAATCACCGCCGAAGGCATTGGCCGTAACGCCGTCGATCTGCTGCGCAAGGTCAAGGCTGCCCAGTACGTCCGCAACCACCCCGGTGAAGTCTGCCCCGCCAAGTGGGAAGAAGGCGACAAGACCCTGGCTCCCTCGCTCGACCTGGTCGGCAAGATCTAAGCGGTACACCGCTTCCTGTTCACAGTTGAACTGTTGAAGACGCCCGGGTGCCTGGCGCCCGGGCTTTTTTTTCCGAAAATTCGTATTTCCCTAGGAGTCCGACATGCTTGACAACAACCTGAAAGCCCAATTGCAGGCCTACCTGGAGCGCCTGCAGCGTCCGGTGGAGCTGGTGGCTTCGCTGGATGACAGCCAGGGTGCGCGCGAGCTGAAGGAACTGCTGCTGGAAATCCGCGAGCTGAGCGACAAGATCACCGTTGTCGAGCACAACGATGCCCAGGTGCGCAAGCCCTCCTTCCTGATCACCAATCCCGGCGTGGACAGCGGCGTGCGTTTCGCAGGCGTCCCCCTGGGCCATGAATTCACCTCGCTGGTGCTGGCCCTGCTGCAGGTCGGCGGCCATCCGTCCAAGGAATCGGCCGAGTTGCTGGAGCAGGTGCGCAACATCGACGTGCCGCTGCACTTCGAGACCTACTACTCGCTGTCCTGCCACAACTGCCCGGACGTGGTGCAGGCGCTGAACCTGATGTCCGTGCTCAATCCCAAGATCAGCCACACCGCCATCGACGGCGGGCTGTTCCAGAAGGAAGTCGAGCAGCGCGAAGTCATGGGCGTGCCCACGGTCTTCGTCAATGGCGAGCGCTTCGGCCAGGGCCGCATGGAGCTGGCCGAGATCGTCGCCAAGGTCGACACCGGCGCCGCTTCGCGTGAAGCGGCCAGGATTTCCGCCAAGGACGCCTTCGACGTGCTGATCGTCGGTGGCGGCCCCGCCGGCGCGGCCGCTGCCATCTATGCGGCACGCAAGGGCATCCGCACCGGCATTGCCGCCGAGCGCTTCGGCGGCCAGGTGCTGGACACCGTGGACATCGAGAACTTCATCTCGGTCTCCAAGACCGAAGGCCCTCAGCTGGCCGCCGCCATGGAGCGCCATGTGCGCGACTACGAGGTGGACATCATGAACCTGCAGACGGCCTCCAAACTGATTCCGGCTGCCACGGAAGGCGGGCTGATCGAGGTGCAGACCGCCTCGGGCGCCAGCCTCAAGGCCAAGACCGTCATCCTCTCGACCGGCGCGCGCTGGCGCAACATGAACGTGCCGGGCGAGGACAAGTACCGCACCAAGGGCGTGACCTACTGCCCGCACTGCGACGGACCGCTGTTCAAGGGCAAGAATGTGGCCGTCATCGGCGGCGGCAACTCGGGCGTGGAAGCGGCCATCGACCTGGCCGGCATCGTGCGCAGCGTGACGCTGCTGGAGTTCGCCAGCGAGCTCAAGGCCGATGCCGTGCTGCAAAAGAAGCTCAAGAGCCTGCCCAATGTGACCGTCGTCCTCAACGCCCAGACCACCGAGGTCAACGGCGACGGCAAGAAGGTCACCGGCCTGACCTACAAGGACCGCACGACGGAAGAGGTCAAGACCGTGGCGCTGGAAGGCATCTTCGTGCAGATCGGCCTGCTGCCCAACACCGACTGGCTCAAGGGCACGGTGGAGCTGACCCGCTTCGGCGAGATCGTGATCGATGCCAAGGGCCACACCAGCGTGCCCGGCGTGTTCGCCGCAGGCGACTGCACCAACGTGCCGTACAAGCAGATCATCATCGCTGCCGGTGCCGGCTCCACGGCTGCGCTGTCGGCCTTCGACCACCTGATCCGCCACTGAGCTGAACAGGCGTGAGAAAGGGCCCGGATGCCTCGGCATCCGGGCCTTTTTTCATTCCGGCGCTGTCAGGCGCGTGCCTTGCCGGCGCAGGTGGCACACAGATGGCTGTCCAGCAGCCCGGTGTGCCAGCAGGGATTGCTCCAGGGCCTATGCGCCAGATCAAATCAATGAATGAGAACTATTCGCATATAATTTTTCTTCATCCAGCCAGCACATGACGCGCCAACGGCTGGCGGGCCAACCGCCAGCCGCTGCAACCAGAAGCCAGCTCTCGCACATCCATGTTGATCAGAGAGAGAGGGCTTCGCAATGGCTTACGACTTCGCAATGCAATCATGCGCCCGGCGGGCGCGCCATCCCCTGGCCGCCGCCTGCGCGCTGCTGTGCGCCTCCGCTGCCCTGGCCCAGGGGCCGGGGCAGGCCGCCGCAGACGCGGCAAATGCCGCAAACGCCGGAGATGCCGACACGCAATTGCTGGCGCAGGCCGCACCCGGGGCACGGACCCGTGCCCCGGCCCTCAAGGAGATGGTGATCAGCGCCTCGCGCGAGGTGCAGGACCCTGACACCCTGCCCATGAGCATCGACGTGATCGACGCCGGCCGCATGGAGCGCGAGCAGGCCAGCGACATCCGCGAGATGGTCAACCTGCTGCCCAATGTCGATGTGCCGCGCGCCCCGGCCCGCTTCTCGCTGGCGGCCTCGTCGGCCGGGCGTGACCAGAACAGCGGCTTCAACATCCGTGGCCTGGATGGCAACCGCGTGCTCATGCTGGTCGATGGCGTGCGCCTGCCGCGCAGCTACAGCTTCAGCGCCAACAGCTTCGGCCGCGACTACCTGGACCTGGGCCTGGTGCAGCGCGTGGAAATCCTGCGCGGCTCCACGCCCGCGCTGTATGGATCGGACGGCATGGGCGGCCTGGTCAACTTCGTGACCGTGCAGCCGGATGATCTGCTGGGCAAGGACAAGCGCATCGCCGGCCGCGTGGCTGCCGGCTATGACGGCTCGGACAACGGCCGCAAGCTGGGCGCCACCGTGGCGGGCCGAGCCAGCCCCGAATGGGCATGGCTGCTGTCGGCGGGCCTGGGCCGCTCCCGTGCGCTGGAGAACATGGGCACGAACAACGTGACGGGGGCGGCGCGCACCACGCCCAATCCCGAGAAAGACCGCAGCGAATCGCTGATGGGCCGCCTGGTCTTCACGCCCAGCGCCGTGCAAAAGCATGTCTTCACCTTCGAGAACGTGGACAAGCGCGCCGACTACGCCCTGCTGTCCGCGCGCTCGGCCACCGTGGCCAATTCCGACTCGCGCACCGACATGAAGCGCTGGCGGGCCAGCTGGCAGGGCCAGTGGCAGCAGCTGGGCACGGCGCTGGCCGACGAACTGCAGCTGATGGCCAGCTACCAGAAGTCCGACGCGCGCGAATTCGTCACCGAGACGCGCATCGGCCTGCCGTACCGCGAGCGCGACGTGACCTATGACGAGGACGCGATCCAGCTGCACGCCCAGGCCAGCCGCCTGCTGCGCTGGAGTTCCTCGGCCAGCGGCAAGTTCACGTACGGGCTGGACTACCTCCGCAACAAGGTGGTCAACGTGCAAAACGGCATCACGCCGCCCGTGGGCGAGAGCTTCCCGCTCAAGCGCTTCCCCGACACCACCGAAAGCGCCACCGCCCTGTTCGCCCAGGCCGAACTGCACAACGGCCCCTGGAGCGTGACCCCGGGCCTGCGCGCCGAGCACTACAGCATCAAGCCCCGGCAGAACGGCTTTGTGCCCACCGTGGTCAGCAACTCGGACTCCGCGCTCTCGCCCAAGCTGGGCGTGATGCTGCAGGCCAGCCCGGTCTGGTCCGTCTATGGCAACTATGCGGCAGGTTTCCGGGCGCCCAACGCCGGGCAGATCAACGCCTTCTTCGAGAACCCGGTGGCGTTCTACCGCAACATTCCGAATCCCGACCTGCGGCCCGAAAAGAGCCAGACCTTCGAGCTGGGCCTGCGCGGGCGCATGGACAGGCTGCGTCTGGACGCCGCCGTGTTCAGGGGACGCTACAAGGACTTCATCGTCGACCAGCAACTGGTTGCGGGCCAGCCCGGCAACGCGGCCAACCCCGCCATCTACCAGTCCATCAACGTGGGCCGCGCCCGCATCAGCGGCTTCGAACTCAAGGCCGACTACGACTGGGGCCGCTGGGCCGGCGGCGACTGGCAGACGCGCCTGGCCTACGGCTACACCGACGGCAAGGACACGCAGTCCGACAAGCCGCTGGACACCATCTCGCCCCAGCAACTGGTGCTGGGCGTGCGCTACGAGCGCTCTGTCGTGGGCGTGCAGTTCAACGTCTCGCACTGGAGCGGCAAGAAGGCCGGCGACGTGTCCAACGGCAGCACGGCCTGGCTCAGCCCCTCGGCCACGGTGCTGGACCTGAGCGCGCAATGGCGCATCCGTCCCGACCTGCGCCTGAACGCCGGCATCTACAACCTGACCGACAGGAAGTACTGGCGCTGGTCCGACGTGCGCGGCCTGCTGGCCACCACGGCGATTGCCGACGCCTACAGCCAGCCGGGGCGCCATGCGCGCGTCTCGCTGATCAAGGATTTCTGAAGCCCGGCGCCTGAAGGCCGGGCGCCGCGACCCGTGTCCCAACGATGTTTTGCAACGCAAGGAGAGCCCCATGCACCGTACCGAGAGTGAAAGCCTTGCCCGTGACGAGGAATACCTGCTGGCCGAAGGCGAGGCCCAGCTGGCCGCCACGCTGGCGCTGATGACCGGCTTCGGCCACGGTTGCTGCGAGGCCCACCGGCCCGCCATTGCCGGCAAGGTGGCCGATCAACTGCAGGGCCTGTCCGGCGACAGCAGCTTTTCGCCGGACATGCGGGCCTTGCTGCAACGCCTGCAGCGGCGCTGGCAGGCGGTCTCCGAGGCCAGCGCCGCGCAGCGCGCACCCCGGGCCGAGGCGGCGGCCGAGACCCGCCATCCCTCCGTTGCCCACGCGCTCTGGCATGCCCCTTTGGAGACCCTGCAATGATCACCACCGCCGCCGCAGCCTGCGATGACCTGCTGATTCCCGTCAATGCGCCCGACGTGCGCCAGCGCTTTGCCCAGGCACGCCAGAGCGGCCTGCGTGCCAAGGAGGCCGCCGAATCCATGGGCCTGCCCGAAGGCGCCGCCATCGGCGCCCACGCGGGCCTGCATGACGGCGGCCTGCAGGTCGTGCCGCTGCGCGCGCAGTGGCTGCAGGTGCTGCGCGCGCTGCAGGACTGCGGCACCGTGATGGCGCTCACGCGCAATGAATCCACGGTGCATGAGAAGACGGGCGTGTACCAGAAGCTCTCGGCCAGCGGTGGCGTGGGATTGGCGCTGGGCCGCGAGATCGACCTGCGCCTGTTCTTTGCCCAATGGCATGCCGGCTATGCCGTGACCGAGCAGCCCGCCCAGGCTGGAAGGCCGGCCACGCACAGCCTGCAGTTCTTCAATGCCCACGGCCGCGCCGTGCACAAGGTCCATGCGCGCGAGTCCACCGACATGGCAGCGTGGGATGCGCTGGTACGGCGCTTTGCCGAGCCCAGCGCGGGCTACCTGTTTCGCCATGCCCGGCCCAGAGCGCTGCCGCAGTCCGACAAGGTCATCGACGTGCACGGCCTGAGCGCCGCCTGGGATGCCCTTCAGGACACGCATGAATTCTTCGACCTGCTGCGCCGGTTCGGCGTGGAGCGCCAGCAAGCCTTCCGTCTGGTCCCCGGCCATTGCGCGCGGCTGGCACCCGAGTCCGTGGCCCAGTTGCTGGGTGATGCGGCGGTGGACGGGCTGCCCATCATGGTCTTCGTGGACAGCGGCGGCTGCATCCAGATCCATACCGGCCCCGTGCACAACATCCAGCCCATGGGCACGCCCGGCGGCGCGCAATGGATCAATGTGCTGGACCCCGGCTTCAACCTGCATCTGCGCTGCGACATGATCGCCAGCGTCTGGGCCGTGCAAAAGCCCACGGCCGATGGCGTGGTCACCTCGGTCGAGGCCTTCGACGCGCAGGGCGATCTGATGGCCATGTTCTTTGGCGAGCGCAAACCGGGCCTGGCCGAACTGCCGGGATGGCGCGAGCTGGTGGCGGGCTTGCCGCGCTTGGCAGTGCAGACACTGGCCTGAGCGGCCCAGGCCCTGGAAAGAGCCGGCCGGGCCGCCTCAGAGATGCACGGTGGCGGCCACCAGCCTGCCCACCAGCGGACGCACCACCATCACGCAGACAAAGGCCACGGGCATGGCCAGCACATAGGTCTGCATCACGCGCCGCAGGTAGTCGGCGCCCAGGCCGCTGTTGGCGCCGACGATGGCGCAGCACATCAGAAACGCCATGATGGCCGACATGTAGAAGGCAAAGACGATGGGCGCGAAGCGGCGGTGCAGCTTGCGGCTGCGCGGCGCCGCAGGGGTTGCGGGAGCGATGGAGGCAGAGGTATCGGGCATGAAGGCGTATCCGGTCAGGCCGCTTGTCGATTCGGCGCGGCAAGTGCGCAACTGTAGGCAAGGCCCGGGCCGCCGTGTAGAGGGCTGCAGCTTGGTGCACTCGTAAGCTATATTGATGAATTGATTTTTCATCCATAGGTTTTTGTGCCTAATCTGCGCTCCATCGAGACCTTCGTCAAAGCCCTGGAAGGCGGCTCCATCGCCTCGGCCGCGCGCCAGCTGGGTATTTCTCCGGCGGCGGCCAGCCAGAACATCGCCCGGCTGGAGCGCGAACTGGGCACGCGCCTGATCACGCGCACCACGCGCTCCATGGCGTTGACCGAAGCCGGCGAGCGCTATCTGGCACGTGTGGGCCCTGTGCTGCAGGAGCTGGAAAAAGCGCAGTCCGACCTGTCGCAGCTGCATGGCGAACTGCAGGGCCGGCTGCGCATCGCCTGCATGGCCGCCTTTGGCCGCCATGTGCTGGCGCCGCTGCTGCCGGCCTTTGCCGCGCGGCATCCCCGGCTGGAGCTGGAGTTGCTGGTGGTGGACCGGCAGGTGGATGTGCTCAAGGAAGACGTGGACATCAGCGTGCGCTACCGCGATGTGCTGGAGCCCGGCATGGCCGTGCGCCAGCTGGCGGCCGTGCCGCGCGTGCTGTGCGCCTCGCCGGCCTACCTGCAGGCCCACGGCAGGCCGCAGACCGCGCAGGACCTGCTCGACCATGCCTGCCTGCTGTACCGGCGCGAGGCCGATGGCCGCTTCATGCGCTGGCCGTTTTCACGCGACGGCAAGCGCGTGGACCCGCAGCTGCGCGTGACCGCCATCGCCAGCGATGTCGATGCACTCACCGAAATGGCCGTGGCCGGTGGCGGCATCGTCTGGATCGGCAGCTTCATCGCCCACCGGTACATGCGCGAAGGGCTGCTGCAACCGCTGGCCCTGGGCCCGGCGCGCAAGGGGCAGCTGCACTTCGATGACACCACGCTGGATTTCTTCGCCTGCTTTCGCGACCGCCAGTACGTGCCGACCAAGGTGCGTGCCCTGGTGGACTACCTGGTCGAGACGCTGCCGCAGCAGCCCATGCTGCGCTGGAACGCCTCGGCCTGAGACAGGGTTCAGTGCCCCAGGTGCTGGGGCAGGACTTCCTGCAGGATCGTGGTGGCGATTTCCTCGATGGACTTGGTGGTGCTGGACAGCCACTGGATGCCGCTGCGGCGCATCATGGACTCGGCCTCGGCCACCTCGTAGCGGCAGTTGGCAAGGCTGGCGTACTTGGAGTCGGGCCGGCGCTCGTTGCGGATGCTGGACAGGCGCTGGGGGTCGATGGTCAGGCCGAACAGCTTCTTGCGGTAGGGCACCAGGGCGGGCGGCAGCTGCTTGCGCTCGAAATCCTCGGGAATCAGCGGGTAGTTGGCCACCTTGAGACCGAACTGCATGGCCAGGTACAGGCTGGTGGGCGTCTTGCCGCTGCGCGAGACGCCGACCAGGATCACGTCGGCGCCCGTCAGGTCCTGGTGGGTCTGGCCGTCGTCATGGGCCAGCGTGTAGTTGATGGCCTCCATGCGCTCCAGGTATTCCTTGCTTTCGCTGATGTCGGCGAAGCGGCCCACGCGGTGCAGCGACTTCTGGCCCAGCTCCAGCTCCAGCGGCCGCACGAAGGTGCCGAACATGTCGAATACCTTGCCCTTGCATTGGCTCTCGATCAGGTCGAGCATGTCCTGGTTGACCAGGGTGGTGAAGACGATGGGCTTGTGGCTTTCCGACTCGGCCACATGGTTGATCTGCCGCACGGCCTGGTGGACCTTGTCCATGGTGTCCACGAAGGGGATGCGGACCAGGCGCGACTTGGTGTCGAACTGGGCCATGATGGCCGTGCCAAAGGTCTCGGCTGTAATGCCAGTGCCATCGGAGATGACGAAGATGGTGTGGGTGTGCATGGTGGTCGGGCTCTGGACAGGGGGCTGCCGTCGGTTCACGGCAAACGCCTACAATGGCGCCCATTATTCCCAATTTCCCATCCATGCTCGCTGCCGGCCTCCAACCAGAACAGCAAAGCCTCGCGCACGCCTGCGTGGGTGGATCGACCGTGCCCGGCTTTGGCAGCCGGGGCGGCGCACTACGGTTTTCAACTTCTGGAGCTTTCCCATGTCTCAACTGTTCGAGGCCACCGCCCTCGTCGTTCCGTTTGAACAACTGAGGATGACCGATGTCGAGTCCGTAGGCGGCAAGAACGCCTCGCTCGGCGAAATGATCTCGCAGCTGCCGCAGGGCGTGCGCGTGCCCACGGGCTTTGCCACCACGGCCCATGCCTTCCGCCAGTTCCTGGCCCACGACGGCCTGGCCGACAAGATCAGTGCCAAGCTGGCCGCCCTCGACGTGGAGGATGTCCGCGCCCTGGCCCAGGTGGGTGCCGAGATCCGTGCCCTGGTCGAGAACCAGCCCTTCCCGGCCGATCTGGAGCAGGCCATCCGCGAGGAATTCGTGCGCCTGCAGGGCGGCAACGAGGCGGCCTCGTTCGCCGTGCGTTCCTCGGCCACGGCCGAAGACCTGCCCGACGCCTCGTTCGCCGGCCAGCAGGAAACCTTCCTGAACGTGGTGGGCATCGAGTCGGTGCTGCACAAGATGAAGGAGGTGTTCGCCTCCCTGTACAACGACCGCGCCATCTCCTACCGCGTGCACAAGGGCTTTGCCCATGACGTGGTGGCCCTGTCGGCCGGCGTGCAGCGCATGGTGCGCTCCGACCTGGGCGCGGCCGGCGTGATGTTCACCATCGACACCGAATCGGGCTTCGAGGACGTGGTCTTCATCACCTCCAGCTACGGCCTGGGCGAGACCGTGGTGCAGGGCGCCGTCAATCCTGACGAGTTCTATGTGCACAAGCCCATGCTCAAGGCCGGCAAGAAGGCCCTGATCCGCCGCAACCTGGGCTCCAAGCTGATCCAGATGGTCTTTGCCTCGCCCGAGGAAAAGGCCGCCAGCGGCAAGCTTGTCAAGACCACCGACGTGGCCCATGAGCTGCGCAACCGCTACTCGCTGTCCGACGAGGACGTGCAGCAGCTGGCCCACTATGCCCTGGTCATCGAGCAGCACTATGGCCGCCCCATGGACATCGAGTGGGGCAAGGACGGCACGGACGGCCAGCTCTACATCCTGCAGGCCCGCCCCGAGACCGTGAAGAGCCAGGCCAAGGGCCAGGCCGAGCAGCGCTACGCGCTCAAGGGCACGGGCAATGTGCTGGCCGAAGGCCGCGCCATCGGCCAGAAGATCGGCACGGGCCCGGTGCGCCTGGTCAATGACATCGCCAACATGGACCAGGTCCAGCCCGGCGACGTGCTGGTGACCGACATGACCGATCCCAACTGGGAGCCGGTGATGAAGCGCGCCTCGGCCATCGTCACCAACCGTGGCGGCCGCACCTGCCACGCGGCCATCATTGCGCGCGAGCTGGGCATTCCGGCCGTGGTCGGCTGCGGCAACGCCACCGATCTGCTCAAGGACGGCACCCTGGTCACCGTCAGCTGCGCCGAAGGCGATACCGGCAAGATCTATGACGGCCTGATCGAGACCGAGGTCACCGAGGTGCAGCGCGGCGAGATGCCCGCCATCAAGACCAAGATCATGATGAACGTGGGCAACCCCCAGCTGGCCTTCGACTTCGCCCAGCTGCCCAACGAGGGCGTGGGCCTGGCCCGCCTGGAGTTCATCATCAACAACAACATCGGCGTGCACCCCAAGGCCATCCTGGACTATCCCGCCGTGGATGCCGACCTCAAGAAGGCCGTGGAGTCCGTGGCCCGTGGCCATGCCTCGCCGCGCGCCTTCTACGTGGACAAGGTCGCCGAAGGCGTGGCGACGATTGCCGCCGCCTTCTGGCCCAAGCCCGTGATCGTGCGCATGTCGGACTTCAAGTCCAACGAGTACCGCAAGCTCATCGGCGGCAGCCGCTACGAGCCCGAGGAAGAGAACCCCATGCTGGGCTTCCGTGGCGCGGCGCGCTACATCTCCGAGGACTTCGGCGAGGCCTTCCGCATGGAGTGCGAGGCACTGCGCCGCGTGCGCGAGGACATGGGCCTGACCAACGTGCAGATCATGATTCCCTTCGTGCGCACGCTCAAGCAGGCCGAGCGCGTCACCCAGCTGCTGGCGGCCAACGGCCTCAAGCGCGGCGACAACGAACTCAAGCTCATCATGATGTGCGAGGTGCCCTCCAACGCCATCCTGGCGGACGAGTTCCTCGAGTTCTTCGACGGCTTCTCCATCGGCTCCAACGACCTGACCCAGCTCACGCTGGGCCTGGACCGCGACTCCGGCCTGGAGCTGCTGGCCGCCGACTTCGACGAGCGCGACCCCGCCGTGCGCAAGATGCTGTCGCGCGCCATCAAGGCCTGCCTGGACCAGGGCAAGTACGTGGGCATCTGCGGCCAGGGCCCATCCGACCACCCGGACTTCGCCCAATGGCTGGCTGACGAAGGCATTGCCTCCATCTCGCTGAATCCCGACAGCGTGGTCGCCACCTGGCAGCGCCTGGCGCAGTAAGGGCTGGCAGCGTCGCCATGCATACGCCGGACGCGCACTTGCATGACGACGCAGTCGGGGGACCGTCCGAAGGCGAGACCTTCGCCCCCGACCTGCACGACATCCACCATCTGTGGCTCAAGGCCGTGCTGCTCGCGGTCTGGGTCGCCGTCTCCTTCGGTGCCTGCTACTACGCACGCGACCTGCAGGCGCTGGTCCCCGACTGGCCGCTGGCCTACTGGTTCGCGGCCCAGGGGGCAGTCCTGATGTTCCTGGCCATCGTCATCGTCTATTGTCTGTCCATGGACCATTTCGAGCGCCGCGAGGCCCGGGCCGCTGCCCCGTCTGAACCCGCCGCCCCGCAACCGCCCGCCCCGCCGTCGCCTCCCGGCCATGGCTGAGCGCTCGCTGCTGACGGCCGCCTCCCGCTGGCGGCTGCACCGCATCGTGGCCCTGTACACGCTGGGCGTGCTCGGCTTTCTGGCCCTCATGTTCTGGGCCGAGCAGCAAGGCCTGTCACGCCACTGGATAGGCCCCATCTTCCTGTTCTTCACCGTCATGGTCTACGCGGCCATCGGCGTGTACCTGCGCACCAGCGATCCCGAGGAGTACTACGTCGCGGGCCGGCGCATCCCGCCCTTCTACAACGGCATGGCGGCAGCGGCGGACTGGGTCAGCGCGGCGTCCTTCATCAGCCTGTCGGGGGCGCTGTACCTGCAGGGCTTTGCCGGCGTGCCGGGGCAGGCCGGCGGACTGGCCTACCTGCTGGGCTGGACGGGCGGCTTTTGCCTGGTCGCCATGCTGATCGCGCCGCACCTGCGGGCGATGAAGCTCTACACCATTCCCGACTTCTTCCAGCAGCGCTACGGCGGGCGCTGGCCGCGCGTGATCGCGGCGCTGGCTGCCGTGACCTGCTCGTTCACCTACGTGGTGGCCCAGATCTACGGCGTGGGGCTCATTGCCTCGCGGCTGACGGGCGTGCAGTTCGAGATCGGCATCATGCTGGGCCTGGGCGGCGTGCTGCTGTGCTCCTTCCTGGGCGGCATGCGTGCCATCACCTGGACCCAGGTCGCGCAGTACGTGGTCATCCTGCTGGCCTTTCTGATCCCCGTGTCCTGGCTGGCCTACCGGCAGATGGGCAATCCCGTGGCGCCGCTGGCCTATACGGCCCAGCTCGGCCAGATCGCGGAGATGGAGCAGCGCCTGCTGGACTCGCCGGCCGAACAGGAAGTGGTCGCCGCCTACCGCCTGCGCGCCGAGGTGCTGGAGGACAAGCTCAAGGACGTGCCGCGCGTGCTGGCCGCCGAGCGCCAGCAGCTGTCCGAGCGCATACGCGATCTGCGCACGCGCAGCGGCGACATTGGCGCCATCATGGCGGCCAGCCGCGAACTGGCCGCCATGCCGCGCGACGAAGCGACTGCGCGCGCCCTGTGGACACGCCAGCTGCAGGAGATGCGCGAGCGCGAGAAGCCGCTGGGCGGCATTCCGCTGCACAGCCTGCCCTTTGCCGGCAACCCCGATGGATCGGCCGAGGAGCGTCAGGTCTACGAGGACAGCCGGCGCAACTTCCTGGCGCTGATGTTCTGTCTCATGGCCGGCACGGCAGGCCTGCCGCATTTGCTCACGCGCTACTACACGGCGCCCTCGGTGTCTGGGGCGCGGGCCTCGGTGGGCTGGACGCTGTTCTTCATCGGCGTGCTGTACATGAGCGCGCCGGCCCTGGCCGTGCTGGTCAAGTTCGAGGTCATGAACAACCTGGTGGGCATACGCTTCGATGAATTGCCCACCTGGATGGCGCAGTGGGCCCGGGTCGATGCCTCGTTGCTGGCCGTGGAAGACGTCAATGGCGACGGTGTCCTGCAGTTCGGCGAGATCCGCATGGGCGCCGACCTCATCATGCTGGCCACGCCCGAGCTGGGTGGCATGCCCTACGTGGTCTCGGGCCTGGTCGCGGCGGGCGGCCTTGCCGCCGCGCTGTCCACGGCCGATGGCCTGCTGCTGACCATCAGCAATGCGCTGGTGCGCGACTTGTACTTTCGCGCGCGGCGGCGCCGCGCCTCGCCCGAGCAGCGCGTGATCCTGTCCAAGTTCGCGCTGCTGGTGGTGGCGCTGTCGGCCGCCTTCGTGGCCTCGCGCCGTTCCTCGGACATCCTGCCCATGGTCACGGCCTCGTTCTCGCTGGCGGCATCGGCCTTTGTTCCGGCCATGGTGCTGGGCATCTTCTGGCGCGGCACCACGCGTCGCGGGGCGGTGGCCGGCATGCTGGCCGGCCTGGGCATCACCGTCTACTACATGGTCTCGCACGTGCCCGCGCTGCAGCCCGTGTTGCCCGAGGCGCTGCATGCCCGCCTGTGGTGGGGAATACAGCCGATTTCCTCGGGTGTCTTCGGCGTGCCGGCGGGCCTGCTGGTGACCTGGCTGGTCAGCTGCCTGGACCCGCGCCGGCGCGCTGCGGCGCGCTCCGTGCCAGGGCGCGTGGCCTGACGCGGCATGGGCTCCATGGGCCGACGACATTGCCAACGAAATTGCCAATTTTTGTCTTGATGGCAGATCTGGATCAGTCCCGGCCCAACTGAAGCCCGCGCGTGCTGGAAAACCCGCTTTTGGGAGCCGGAGGCTCATGACACGCTGCGAGCCGTGTCCGATCCGATCCCCTGCAGAAAATTGCGTCCGCCATGCATCTTGTGAAAACGTCCGCCGGCCAACAGGCATTCAAGGAACGCCATGCCGATCTCTCTCCCCGGCTGCGCTCGGCATTTTTGCTGTTTGACGGCCAACGCAGCGTGGCGCAGGTGCTGCAGGCCGTTGCCGGCATGGGCGTGACCCAGGACGAAATCCTGGCGCTGGTGGAGCGCGAATGGCTGGCGCCCCGCGATGCAGCCGAACCCCGGCTGGGCGTGGTGGCCGTTGCGGCGCCTGCCGTCACTGCTGCCGCCGCATCGCCGGCCCAGCCTACCGGCGATGCGTCTGCGCCATCCGAGCCTTCGCTGGCCGTGCGCTACCGCAACGCCTATCCGCTGGCGGTGGCCATCACGGCCAATATGGGGCTCAAGGGATTCCGGCTCAACCTGGCCGTGGAGGCTGCCATGGGCTACGACCAGCTCGTGGCGCTGGCCCCGCGCCTGCGCGAGGCTGCCAGCCCCGCCAGCTATGTGCCGCTGCACGAGGCGCTGTTCGGCAAAGCCCCCTGAGCGAGAAGCCGCCCCCACGCTATCCTTGCCGCGCAAGGTCCGATGCTCCTGGGGGCTCTTGGGACGGTCCGCAAATGAAAAAAGGCAAGGCGCCTTCGCGCCTTGCCCTTGCGTGGGCCAGCGGGTGCAGGCTCAGACGGCCAGCAGCTCCACGTCGAACTTCAGCGTGGCGTTGGGCGGGATCACGCCGCCAGCGCCGCGTGCGCCGTAGCCCAGTTCGGCCGGGATGATCAGGGTGCGCTGGCCGCCCACCTTCATGCCTTGCACGCCTTCGTCCCAGCCCTTGATCACCATGCCGCCGCCCAGGGGGAAGACGAAGGGATCGTTGCGGTCCTTGCTGGAGTCGAACTTCGCGCCTTGCACGCCGTTGTTGTAGAGCCAGCCCGTGTAGTGCACGGTCACGCTGCGGCCGCGCTGGGCCTCGGCGCCGTCACCCACGACGGTGTCTTCATACTGCAGGCCGGATGCGGTGGTGGTGAAAGCCATGGTGGTATTCCTTGAGAGAGAAACGGTGGGGGAAAAAGACTGTCCGGCGGCAAGAGGGCGAAGGGCCTGGCCGCAAGAATCACTTCTTGGCGCGCGCGGCCACCCAGCGGTTGGCGAATGCCTGCACATCGGACAGGCGCTTGAGCAGGTCCTGGCCGGCCAGCGTCACGGTATAGCCGTCGGAGCCATGCTCCAGCAGCCCGCATTCGCGCAGTTCCTTGATGCGGGTGTTCAGCGTGTTGGGCGTGATGCCGCCCACGCTGTCTTGCAGCAGTCGAAAGGTCTGAGGATGGCCGTCACGCAAAGCCCACAGCACGCGCAACGCGTAGCGGCATTCGAGTTTCTCGAACAGCTGGTTGATGGCGGCGTTTTCCTTGGAGCTCATGACGCTTCTCCTTGCGCAATGGTGTGTGTGAGCCGGCGGGGGCATCCGGGTGGGACGCGCGCCGAGCCAAGTCCCGGGGAACTATAGCTCTGGATCCATTCTGCTACAAGTTTGGTAGCTCAAAACCCACAGCGGCAATGCGCTTCGCTAGAGGAATACGCGAATCTCCGAACCAGTGTTGCAGGCCCGCCACGCAACCTGCCCGCTGGACTTCGGTTTCTCAGCTCTTGAGTTTGAGCAGATAGGTCATGACGCTGGCCGTGGTGTGCTCCAGCTCCAGAAAGCCGCTGAAATCGCGGCCTGCCTGCCACGAAGGCTCCCAGCGGTTCTGCCGCAGGGCGCGCTGCCAGCTTTCGTGCTGGGTCGCCTGCTCCACGGCGCCCAGCAGGGCCTGGGCGCGTGCGGCGCTGACCTGCTTGCCCGTGAAGACGGCGCGCCAGTTGGCCATGTCGGCATCCAGTCCCTGTTCGCGGAACGAGGGCAGGCCGAACAGGCTGCGGCGCGAAGACACGCCAATGGCGCGCAGCCTGCCGCTGGCCAGGGCTTCGCTGAACTCGCTGTAGCCGGACACACCCATGCGCGCATCGCCCTTGAGCAAGGCCTCCACCACCTGGGCGCCGCCCGGAAAGGGCTTGTAGACCAGTTGCTCGGGCGCCGCCTTGGCGGCGCGCGTGAGCAGGCCGGCAAACATATGGTCCACGCCGCCGGCCGAGCCGCCCGCAAACGACTGGTGGGCCAGATCGCTGCGCAGCGCGGCGACCAGGTCCTTGGCATTGCGGATGGGGGAGTCGGCAGGCACGGCCACTACCAGATAGTCGCTGGTCAGGCGGGCAATCGGCTGCACGTGCGACATGTTCACGGCCGGCTTTTGCAGCGCCACGGCACCGACCATGACCATGCCGCCGATCAGCAGCGCATCGGGGTCCTGGCCATGGCGCTCGACAAACTGTGCCAGGCCGATGGTGCCGCCCTTGCCGCCCAGGTTTTCATACTCCACGCGATCTGCCGCGCCGCATGCCACCAGGGCCGCGCCCAGTGCGCGGCCGGTCTGGTCCCAGCCGCCCCCGGCATTGGCCGGAATGACGATGCGCAGGCTGGCGGCCACGCGCTGGCCACCGGCGGCAGCGCGCGGCGCATGGGCCGCAGGCGTTGCAGCGGGCGGCGCGGCATGGGCCAGCGGGGAGCACAGCATGGCCAGGGCTGCACCCTGTGCCAGCAGCTGGCGGCGGTTCTGGCGCGTGCCGTCACCGGAGTGGGCGGCGTTGGCAGTGGTTTGCGAAAAGCTCGGAAGGCGCATGCAGTCTCCAATCGGGTTCGCGCGCCATTGTGGGCGCAAATGAATCAGAAAAGCAGATTATGTAAGCATGTGCGTCAGCTAGTTGACATAACGCAGGCTGTCTGGCGGCATGGGTGCCAGACGCTTCAGGAGAGGGCCCACCGACGGTGCATCGCTGTCCCGGGATGCGTGGGGGCATGCGCGCCCGGGGGCAAGGAGCGGAGATGGAGCGCCGTGACACAGATGTCGATTAAGCCGGTAAAGCTTGTGTAAATGCGATCAATTCTTATTCGTGGGCGGTAGAATCCCCCGGCCTTTTTCTTTCCTGTGCTCCCCGTGGCCGCCGCCGTGATGGTTGTGGCCGCGTGGTGCTGCCGCCTGCCTCTGTTGCGATGACATCCCCCAAACCGGACCCTCGGCGCCGTTCCTACTGGCTCAAGACACTGCACGAGTGGCATTGGGTCAGCTCTGCGCTGTGCCTGATCGGCATGCTGCTGTTCGCCGTCACGGGGTTCACGCTCAATCATGCGGGGCAGATCGAGTCCAAGCCGCGCATCGTGCGCGGCGAGGCGGCATTGCCGGACGCGCTGCGCGTGCAGCTGGTCCGGCAGCAGGCCAGCCAGTCGCGCGATCGTGCTCCCGTGCCTGCGCCATTTGCGGACTGGGTGCGCGGCCAGTGGGGGCTTGAAGCCGAGGGCCGCGAAGCCGAATGGACGGCCGACGAGCTGTATGTGTCCCTGCCTCGCCCCGGCGGCGATGCCTGGGTGCGCGTGGGCCTGGCCGATGGCGAGGCCGAATACGAGCGCACCGACCGGGGCTGGATCGCCTATCTGAACGATCTGCACAAGGGCCGCAACACGGGCGCTGCCTGGAGCTGGTTCATCGATATCTTTGCCGCAGCCTGCCTGGTGTTCACCGTCACCGGGCTGTTCATCCTGAAGATGCACGCGGGCAACCGTCCCTTCACCTGGCCCATGGTCGGCATGGGGCTGGTGATTCCCATGCTGCTGGCCCTCCTGTTGATCCACTGAGAACCGAAAGAGCCTTGCCAATGAATCCGCACTTCTCTCTGCGCTACACCATGGCGCTTGGCGCCTGCCTGGGCGCGGTCCCGGTCTTTGCCGCCGGCCTGAACGTGGGCGTGGAAATTCCGCGCCTGGATGTCGCCGAATACCACCGCCCCTACGTGGCCGTATGGATCGAGCGCGCCGACGCCTCGGTGGCCTCCACGCTGTCGGTCTGGTACGACGTGAAGATGCGCAATGCCGAAGGCACGAAGTGGCTCAAGGACATGCGCCAGTGGTGGCGCCGCACGGGCCGTGACCTGACGTTGCCGATCGATGGCGTGACCAGCCCCACGCGTCCCGTGGGCAAGCACCAGCTGAGTTTCACCGAAGGCTCCAATCCCTTCGCCAAGCTGCCGCCCGGTGAATACAAGCTCGTGGTCGAGGCCGCGCGCGAAGTCGGCGGCCGCGAAGTGGTCACCGTGCCCTTCAAGTGGCCCGCGGCCAAGGCCGAGCAACTGAGCGCCAAGGGCAGCAGCGAGCTGGGCGAGATCAGCGTCGAACTCAAGCCTTGAAATTGAAAGCCGCCGAGGCGCTGTGCGCCTTCCCCCTCACGAGGGGGACTACGCCATCGCTGCACGTGCCAGACCCATCCACGAACCAAGGAGATTTTTCATGAAGTCCAAGACCCCCTTTGCCGTCCGTCTGGCTGCCAGCCTCGCCATTGCCTGCGGCGCCTTCCAGGCCGCCCAGGCCCACAACCTGTGGCTGCTGCCCTCGACCACGGTGCTGTCCAAGGCCGAATGGATCACGGTGGATGCCGCTGTCTCCAACGACCTGTTCTTCTTCAACCACGTGCCGCTGGGCCTGGACAACCTCGTTGTCTCGGCGCCGGACGGCTCGGCCGTCGCGCCGCAGAATGCCCATCGCGGCAAGCTGCGCAGCGTGTTCGATCTGGACCTGCAGCAAAGCGGCACCTACCGCCTGGCCATCGTCAACGACGGCCTGTTTGCCTCCTGGAAGGACAAGGCCACGGGCCAGAACCGCCGCTGGCGCGGCTCGCCCGAGAAGTTCGCCGCCGATGTGCCCGCTGACGCGCAGGACCTGAAGGTGACCCAGTCCGTGGGCCGCATCGAGACCTTCGTGACCGTGGGCAAGCCCAGCGCCGTCAAGCCTTCGGGCAAGGGGCTGGAGCTGGTGCCCGTGACCCATCCCAACGACCTGGTCAAGGGCGAGAAGGCCACCTTCGCCTTCCATGTGGACGGCAAGCCCGCCGCCAACCTGGAAGTCGTGCTGGTGCCCGGCGCCACGCGCTACCGCGACAACAAGGGCGAGATCAAGGCCACGACCGACGCCAAGGGCGAGTTCAGCGTGACCTGGCCCACCGCCGGCATGTACTGGGTGGATGCCGACGCCCAGGACAACAAGACCTCGCTGCCCCAGGCCAAGGAGCGCCGCCTGTCCTATGTGGGCACGTTCGAGGTGCTGCCCTGAGCCTTGCGTCCCCACCCGGGGCCCCGCCCGCGCCTGCGCCTGCGCCCGTGCGCGTGAGCTTCGCGCCCGCCCTGTTGCAGGGCAGCGCAGGCCGGGGCCTTGCCGCGCCTGTGCCCACAGGCGCAGCGTCCTTTGCCGTCTCCGGCTACGCGCCGCAGGCCGTGCGGCGGGCAGACCCCGCCGCGCTGCAAACGCTCACCGGCGAGGCCATGGGCACGACCTGGAGCGTGCGCCTGCACAACCCGGATTTCCGCCCGCTCGATGAGGCGCGCCAGGCCATAGAGGCTGCGCTGGCCCTGGTCGTGCGCCAGATGAGCAACTGGGAAGCCGGCTCCGACATCTCGCGCTTCAACCGCGCCGAGCCCGGCAGCTGGCATGCACTGCCGCCCGAATTCTTCACCGTGCTGACCTGTGCACTCGATTGGGCACAGGCCAGCGGCGGCGCCTGGGACCCCACCGTGGGGCCGCTGGTTGATCTGTGGGGCTTCGGCCCGCGTGCGGAAAAGGCGCAGGGCGCCGGCATCCCCGATGCCGATGCGCTGCGGCGGGTGCGCGAGCGCGTGGGCTACCAGCGCATCGTGCTGGACCTGAAGGGCCGGCGCGCGCTGCAGCCCGGCGCCGTGCATGTGGACTTCAGCGGCATTGCCAAAGGCTATTCGGTGGACCTGGTCACCGAGCACCTGCAGGCGCTGGGCCATACCGATTTCCTCGTCGAGGTGGGCGGCGAGCTGCGGGCCTGCGGTCAGCGCCCTGGCAACCAGCCCTGGCGCGTGGCCGTGGCCAGCATGGCGGACCAGTCCACGCCGCTGGCGCTGCCGTTGCGCGACATGGCCATCGCCACCTCGGGCGACCACTGGCATGCCTTCGAGCAGGGCGGGCGCCGCTACTCCCACACCATCGATCCGCGCAGCGGCGAGCCCGTGGCGCACGGCCTGACCAGCGTCACCGTGCTGCATGCCGAATGCATGCAGGCCGACGCCCTGGCCACCGTGCTCACCGTGCTGGGGCCGCGTGCGGGCCTGGACTTTGCCGAGCAGCACGGCGTGGCCGCACTGCTGTGCGAGCGCACGGCGCAGGGCCCTGCCATGGCGATGACCACGGCGTTTGCCGCGCTGGCGCCGTGAGCGCCCCTAACCTTTTCTGCGCCGTGTAGATTTTCCGGTCACGCCATGTTCCTGTCCGAATCCGGGCTGCGCATACTCGCAGCCGCTGTCCTGGTACTGCTGTATGTGGCCATGTGCGCCGCCATCTGGTGGCGCGAGCGCCGCCAGCGCGCGCGGGCGCAGCACGAAGCCGCGGCGCTGGCCTCGGCGCGCGAGGGCGCGCTCCCCCTGCTTGTGGCCTATGCCAGCCAGACGGGCCAGGCAGAGGAGCTGGCACGCGAGACTGCGCGGCTGCTGCATACGGCCGGTGAGAGCGTGCATCTGTGCGCCCTCGATGCCGTTGATGTGAAGCTGCTGGCGCAGACCCAAAGGGCGCTGTTCATCGCCAGCACCTATGGCGAGGGCGATCCGCCCGACAACGCAGCCCTGTTCCTGGCGCACTCCATGGCGCAGGCGCAGGGCCTGTCCCATCTGCAATACGGCCTGCTGGCGCTGGGTGATCGCCAGTACGCGCAGTTCTGCGGCTTTGGCCGCGCGCTGGACGGCTGGCTGCGCGCCGGTGGCGCCAGGCCCTGGTTCGAGCGCATTGAAATGGACAACGGCGCGCCGCAGGCGCTGACCGCCTGGCAGCACCAGCTGACCCAGATCAGCAGCCTGGGCGACATGCCGGCATGGGAGCAGCCGGTCTTCAGCGAATGGACGCTGGCCGCGCGCCGGCATATGAACCCGGGCAGCGCAGGCGAGCCGGTGTTCCACATCGAGCTGCAGCCCCCTGCAACGGAGGCCGCGCTGTGGGAGTCCGGCGACCTGGCGCAGGTCTGCATTCCTGCGGACCCGCGGCATCCGCGCGAGTACTCCATCGCCTCCATCGCCCAGGACGGCTGCGTGCATCTGCTGGTGCGCCAGGCGCGGCGCGAGGACGGCTCGCCGGGCCTAGCCTCGGGCTGGCTCACGCAGGGCGCGCCCCTGGGGGCAGCCATCACCCTGCGGCTGCGTGCGCACCGCAATTTCCGGCTGGAAGACAACCTGCAGCGCCCGCTGGTGCTGATCGGCAACGGCACGGGTCTGGCCGGCCTGCGCAGCCACCTGCGTGCGCGTGCCGCAGCAGGCCTGGGGCCCAACTGGCTGCTGTTCGGCGAGCGCAATACCGCGCATGACCGGCTCTATGGCGACGAGCTTCAGGCCTGGTGCGAGGGCGGCGTGCTGCAGCGCCTGGACCTGGCTTTCTCGCGCGATCGCAGCGAAGGCGCGCCGCGCGCCTATGTGCAGGACCTGCTGGCGCAGTCCGGCGATGTGCTGCGCCAATGGGTGGCGCAGGGCGCAGCCATCTATGTGTGCGGCAGCCTGCAGGGTATGGCCCAGGGCGTGGACCAGGCGTTGCACGCCGTGTTGGGTGAGGCGCAAATGGACCAGCTGGTGCGCAGCGGCCGCTACCGGCGTGACGTGTATTGAGGTGGTGAGAGCAGCTTGCGCCAGCGCAAGCATTGGTGCCGTCAGCGCTTTCTGCTCCTAGGAACGTAGCATCCGTGCGACAGATAAATCCTATTGTGATCATGAGAATGGAAATGATTCTCAATGTTCATATAATTTCGTTACATATCCCCATCCCATCGCATAACCAAAGATTTCAAAGCGAGTTGCACGGGCCTCACAGCCCGTTTTCCGTTTCTGGAGTGTTTGCATGTCGTATCGCGATCTGCGCGGCGTTCTTCCGTCGCGTCCTTCCCCTCTGGCCCTCCTGGTGGCCGCCATCTGTGCTTCGGGTGCCGCATCGGCACAGACCCCATCGCAAAGCAATGCGGCTGCCGCCACCGAGTTGCGCGAAGTCGTGGTCTCTGCCTCGGGCTTCGAGCAGGACATCAAGGAGGCGCCGGCCTCCATCACCGTCATCCCGCGCGAGGAACTGGCCAAGGGCCGCTTCGGCAGCCTGACCGACGCGCTGGAGAGCGTGGAAGGCATCGACGTAGGCGCCCCCGCGGGCAAGACCGGCGGCCTGAACATCAGCATCCGTGGCATGCCCAGCGACTACACGCTGGTGCTGATCGACGGGCGCCGCCAGAATTCGGCCGGCAATGTCACGCCCAACGGCTTTGGCGAGACGCAGACCAGCTTCATGCCGCCCATCGGCGCCATCGAGCGCATCGAGGTCATCCGCGGCCCCATGTCCACGCTCTACGGCTCCGACGCCATGGGCGGCGTGATCAACATCATCACGCGCAAGGTCGGCAAGACCTGGACGGGCAGCGTCAGCGCCGACTACACGCTGCAGCAAGAGTCGGAGTTCGGTGATATCAAGTCCGGCAAGTTCTACCTGAGCGGCCCCATCAAGGAGGACCTGCTGGGCCTGTCGATCCGCGGCAGCACCCAGCGCCGGGCCGCTTCGGACATCACCTATGCGGGCGCCAACGGCCAGCCAGCCGTTCCCATCATGGGCGGCAACCCCGTCAAGTCCGAGATCAACAACCTGGGCCTGCGCCTGGCGCTCACGCCCAACAGGTACCACGACATCACGCTGGACCTGGACTCGGGCCGCCAGACCTATGACAACTCGCAGGGCCAGTTGGGCACGCTGGGCACGGGAGGCTACAGTCCCGAGCAGAAATACAACCGTGACCAGCTCACGCTGGCCCATACCGGTCGCTACGGCTTCGGAACCTGGGACACCAGCTTCATGGTCAACCGGACCGAGACCATCGGCCGGACCATTCCCCGGGGAACCCCGGGCGCGACGCCAGGTGCCGCGCGCACGCTGGAGGTGGAAAGCAAGGTGCTGGACAGCAAGCTGGTCCTGCCCTGGGGTGCCCACCTGACCACGCTGGGCGGCCAGTGGTGGGATGCCGAGATGAAGGACGGCGTGGCGCCGAACAAGTTCGCCTTCACGCAGAAGGCCCTGTTTGCCGAGGACGAATGGAGCCTGACCGACGCCTTCAAGCTCACCATGGGCGCGCGCTATGACCGCCACAGCCTCTTCGGCGGCAAGCTCAGCCCGCGCATCTACGGCGTGTGGAATGCCGCGCCGCAGTGGACCGTGAAGGGCGGCGTCAGCAACGGCTACAAGACGCCGCGCGTGGAGCAGCTGGCGCCCGGCATCAACGGCTTCGGCCAGCAGGGCCGCCTGCCGCTGGTGGGCAGCCCCAACCTCAAGCCCGAAACCAGCCGCACCACCGAACTGGGCGTCTATTTCGACAGCCCCACGGGCTTTGCGGGCAGCGCCACGGTGTTCAACAACGAGTTCAAGGACAAGATCACCAGCGGCCCGGGCCTGATCAACTGCGACTTTGCGGCAGCGCCCAATCGCCCCGGCTGCGTGAGCTTCGGCGACTGGCCGCTGGTGGATGCCTTCGGCCAGTCCATCAACGTGGACGAGGCCGTCACGCGCGGCCTGGAGCTGAGTGCGCGCATGCCGCTGGCGCGCGGCTGGAACGCCAGCGCCAACTACACCTTCACCAAGAGCGAGCAAAAGAGCGGCCCCAACCGTGGCAACCCGCTGAGCGACACACCCAGGCACGCGCTCAACGCCCGCCTGAACTGGGAGCCGGGTGCCCAGTGGAACCTGTGGCTGCGCGCCGAATACCGCAGCGAGCGCTACCGTGACCCCGGCACCAGCGCCAGCTCCCAGGCCGCCAAGGCCGCGCTGGGCAACTACAAGGCCTATACCCAGTTCCACCTGGGCGGCAGCTACCGCGTGAGCAAGCAGTTCACCATCAACGCGGCCATCTACAACCTGTTCAACAAGGATTTCGTGGACTACCAGCCCTACAACGTACCGGGCCAGGTCCAGGGCACCGTGATCTTTGGCAACCGCTACGCGAACAACCAGGAAGGCCGCCGCCTGTGGGTGTCTGCCAACTACGAGTTCTGAGGCGGGTTCAGGGGCTCCTGGCTGGCCTGCACGCGTGAAGGGGCCAGCCTGACCAGCACCTGCAGCGTGCGGTTCAGCGGCACGGGCACGCCCAGGGCCTCGCCGCGCCGCACCACGTAGCCGTTGAGGTGATCGATTTCGCTGGGCTTGCCCAGCGCCAGGTCCTGGGCGGTGGACGAAAACTGGCCCGGCATGGTGGCCGGCAGGCCGCGCACGGCAGCGGGCACGTCGCCGGGCAGGGCCACGCCGTCGGCCCTGGCCACGGCCAGGCATTCGGCCACCACGTCGTCCACCACGTCCGTCACGCCGGGCGACTGCACCAGCGGGCCGTAGGGCAGCTGGCACAGCGCCGACAGCGCGTTGTAGGCGCAGTTGATCACCAGCTTGGCCCACAGCGCGCCGCGCACGTCGGGCGATACCTGCACGGCAATGCCTGCCTTGCCAAACTGCAGGGCCACCTGTTCACTGAGTGCAGACGGCGCAATGACCAGCTCGCCGCGGCCGAAATGGCGCACATGGCCGGGGCCGGCCATGGCCGTGGCCACGTAGACCACGGCGGCGGCCACGGCCACGGACGGGCCCAGCACGGCGCGCACGCGCTCGTCGTTGTCCACGCCGTTTTGCATGGTCAGCACCAGGGTGCCCGGCGCCAGGTGCGGCTGCATCTCGCGGGCCGCTTCCTCGGTGGCCGTGGACTTGACGCAGAACATCACCACATCGGCATCGCGCACGGCGCTGGCCTCGGTCGATGCCTGCATGGGCACCTGGATGTCCAGTGCCGCCGTCTCCAGCCGCAGGCCATGCTGCTGCACGGCCTGCACATGGGCGGGACGGCCGATCAGCGTGACCTGGTGGCCGGCGCGCGCCAGCAGTGCGCCGAAATAGCAGCCCACGGCGCCTGCGCCCATGACGGCGATGCGCAGCGGTTCGGAAGGAGAGGGGAGGCGGGCGGAAGAAGCGTCCATGGTGCAGATCGGATGGGCCTTTGATGGCGCCCAGTCTAGCCAGGCTGCCTTCGAAGGCCCATGCCGTCTTCCCTGCCGGGTGCCATTGCGGACGTCAGGCAACCCTCATGCCGTCTGCAGGCACAGGTACTTGGTCTCCAGGTATTCCTCGATGCCGTGGCGCGAGCCCTCGCGGCCCAGGCCGGACTGCTTGACGCCGCCGAATGGCGCGACCTCGTTGGAGATCAGGCCGGTGTTGATGCCCACCATGCCGTACTCCAGCGCGCGCGACACGCGCCAGATGCGGCGGTTGTCGTTGGTGAACAGATAGGCGGCCAGGCCGTAGATGGTGTCGTTGGCGCGGCGCACCACCTCGTCCTCGTCATGGAAGCGGAACAGCGGCGCCAGCGGGCCGAAGGTCTCTTCCTCGCAGACTTGCATGCTGTCGTTCACATCGACCAGCAGCGTGGGCTCGAAGAACAGCTGGCCCGGCACCGGGCGCCTGCCGCCCGCCAGCAGGCGCGCGCCCTTGGACAGCGCATCGGCCACATGGCTTTCCACCTTCTGCACGGCCGCCTCGTTGATCAGCGGGCCATGGGTCACGCCGGGCTCCAGCCCATTGCCGACCTTGAAGCCCGCCATGGCACGGGCCAGGCGGCGGGCCAGTTCGTCGTGGATGCCGTCCTGCACATAGATGCGGTTGGCGCACACGCAGGTCTGGCCGGCGTTGCGGAACTTGGAGGCCACGATGCCGGCCACGGCCTGGTCGATATCGGCATCGTCAAACACGATCAACGGTGCATTGCCGCCCAGCTCCAGCGACAGCTTCTTGACCGTGTCGCTGCACTGGCGCATCAGCAGCCGCCCGGTGGCCGTGGAGCCCGTGAAGCTGAGCTTGCGCACCACGGGGCTTTGCGTCAGCGCCTGGCCGATGTCCTGCGGATGGCCGGTCAGCACCTGGAAGACGCCGGCGGGAATGCCGGCTTCCTCGGCCAGCACGGCCAGGGCCAGGGCCGTGAAGGGCGTGCTTTCGGCCGGCTTGACCAGCATGGTGCAGCCGGCGGCCAGCGCCGGGCCGGCCTTGCGCGTGATCATGGCGGCCGGGAAATTCCAGGGCGTGATGGCGGCGCACACGCCAATGGGCTCGCGCAGCGTGAGCAGCTGCTGGCCTGCGTTGGGCGACTGCAGCAGCTCGCCGTCCACGCGCTTGCCTTCCTCGGCAAACCATTCGATGAAGGAGGCCGCATAGGCGATCTCGCCGCGCGCCTCGGCCAGGGGCTTGCCCTGCTCCAGCGTCATCAGCCGCGCCAGATCGTCCTGGTGCGCCAGCATCAGGTCGAACCAGCGGCGCAGGATACCGGCGCGCTGCTTGCCCGTCAGCGCGGCCCAGGCGGGCAGGGCGCGCTGCGCGGCGGCAATGGCGGCCTCGGCCTCGCCGGCCTGCAGGGCGGGTACCTGGCCCAGGCGTTCGCCGGTGGCGGGGTTGAAGACATCGATGGCGGGGCCGGAGCCCACGGGGTGCCAGCCCTGGGCAAGCAGGCAGGCCTGGCGGAACAGATCGGGGCGTTGCAGTGAAAGACTCATGGTGCGGCAGGGTGTGGCTGGGATGGGGATTCAGGCGGCGACCGGCTGGGACGCGGTCTGGGTGATGGCGTTGGCGATGATGTCCAGCGCCTTGCCGAACAGCGGCTCTGGAATCGTCAGCGGATAGAGGAAGCGGATGGCGTTGCCGTACAGGCCGCAGGTCAGCAGCAGCAGGCCTTGCTGCTGCGCACGCTGGACGATGGCGGCCACGCGCTGCGCGTCGGGCTCGCCGCTGCCGGGAAGGCGGAATTCCACGGCCAGCATCGAGCCCAGGCCGCGCACTTCGGCGATGCCGGCATCCTGCGTCTGCAATGCCTGCAGGCGCGAGCGCAGCTGGCTGCCCAGTGCCATGGCCCGCTCGCACAGGCGCTCTTCATCGATCACATCGAGCACGGCATGGGCTGCGGCCACGGCCAGCGGGTTGGCGGCATAGGTGCCGCCCAGGCCGCCGGGATGGGGGGCGTCCATGATGGCCGCGCGGCCGACCACGCCCGAGATCGGCAGACCGCCGCCCAGGCTCTTGGCCATGGTGATCAGGTCGGGCCGCACGCTGTAGTGCTCCATGGCAAACAGCTTGCCCGTGCGTGCAAAGCCGGTCTGTACCTCGTCGGCGATCAGCAGCATGCCGTGCTGGTCGCACAGCTGGCGCAGGCCCGTGAACAGCGCGGCAGGCACGGGGTTGAAGCCGCCTTCGCCCTGTACGGGCTCCACGATGATGGCTGCCACGCGCTGCGGGTCCACCGAGGTCTTGAGCAGCATGGCAATGGCGTCCAGCGACTGCTGCACGCTGATGCCCTGCACATCGCTGGGGAAGGGCGCGTGGAAGACTTCGCCCGGCATGGGGCCGAAGCCCTGCTTGTAGGGCGCCACCTTGCCCGTCAGCGCCATGCCCAGCTGGGTGCGGCCGTGGAAGGCGCCCTGGAAGGCGATCACGGCCGAGCGGCCCGTGGCATGGCGGGCGATCTTGACGGCGTTTTCCACCGCCTCGGCGCCCGTGGTGAAGAAGGCGGTCTTGGCCGGGCCGTCGATGGGCGCCAGTGCATTGATGCGCTCAGCCAGTGCAATGGCGCTTTCATAGGGAACGATCTGGAAGGCCGTGTGCGTGAAGCACTCCAGCTGGCGCTGCACGGCCTGCACCACGCGCGGATGGCGGTGGCCCGTGTTGAGCACGGCAATGCCGGCCGCGAAGTCGATGTACTGGCGGCCCTCGGCATCGGTCAGCAAGGCGTTGTCGGCCTGCACGGCATGGAAGCCGCACATCACGCCCACGCCGCGCGGCATGGCGGCGGTGCGCCGGCTCTTGAGTTGCTGGTTGACGGACGAGGCTCTGGTGGTGTCGTTGGTGGCGGCGCTGGACATGGGAAGGTCTCCGTTGAGGTGGCTGCAATGCTTACGGTTATAGTGGCGATTGGTTCCATGAATGGAGCCATCTTTTGAAAAGATGATGGTGCCAATCGAGTTCGCCACCATCGCTTCCACAAGGCAGGCAACGCAGGCAAGGCAGACATGGCAAAACCCTCCGTGTGCGCGGACCTCATCCTCCAGATGGACTGGCGCGGGCTGGGCGGGGACCGCGTCCGCCTGAACCGGGCCCTGTACCTGGCGCTGCGCCAGGCCGTGGACAGCGGGGCCCTGTTGCCGGGCAGCCGCCTGCCGGCCTCGCGCGACCTGGCCCGCGAGCTGGATGTGTCGCGCAACACCGTCAACCATGCCTATGAGCAGCTGCAGGTGGAGGGCTATGTGCGCAGCCAGGTCGGGCGCGGCACGCAGGTGGTCGACACCCTGCCTGCGGCCATGCTGCTGAGCGGCGGACGTGCACCCGCCCGCCGCGCTGCCGCCGCAGCGCCTGCGCCTGGCGGCGGCCTGTCCGTGCAGGCACAGGCCTTGCTGAAAACCGCCCAGGCTTCGGAGCAGCAATGGGGCGCCTTCATGCCTGGCGTGCCCGACGTGACGCAGTTCCCGCGCGCCGCCTACGCGCGCATCCACAACCGCCTGCTGCGACACGCCGGGCCGCAGCTGCTCACCTATGGCACGCGCGGCGGCGTGGAGGCGCTCAAGCAGGCGCTGGCCGAGCACCTGCGCGTGGCGCGCTCGGTGAACTGCGCAGCCGATCAGGTGCTGATCACAGAAGGCGTGCACCAGGCCATCGACCTGGTGGTGCGCAGCCTTGCCGACCCTGGCGACTGCGTCTGGATGGAGGAGCCGGGCTACTGGGGCATCGCCAACGTGTTGCGCATGCAGCACGGGCTGAGCCTGCACAGCGTGCCAGTGGACGAGGAGGGCATGCATCTGCCGGACGGCCTGCCCGTGCCGCGGCTGATCTTCGTCACTCCCTCGCACCAGTACCCGCTGGGCGCCGTCATGAGCATGGCGCGGCGCCGCGCGCTGATCGCCTACGCGCGCCGGGTGGGTGCCTGGATCGTCGAGGACGACTACGACAGCGAATTCCGGTTCTCCGGCAGCCCCGTGCCCAGCATGCAGGGCATGGAGGAGGACGCGCCCGTCATCTACATAGGCACCTTCAGCAAGACCCTCTACCCGGGACTGCGCATGGGCTACATGGTGCTGCCCCCGACCCTGGCCGAGCCGCTGCGCCGCATCCATTCAGAGCTGTACCGAGAGGGTCACCAGCTGCCGCAGCAGGTCATCGCCGAACTGATCGTGGAAGGCCACTACGCCGCCCACATCCGCAAGATGCGCCTGCTCTACGGCAAGCGCCGCCGCATGCTGATGGCCTTGATCGAGCGCTATCTGGGCGCCGACCACCTGCCCTGGGTGGACAGCGGCGCGGGGCTGCATTTCGTGATGCAGCTGCCCGGGCAGGACGATGATGTCGTGCTCGCCGAGGACCTCCGGCAGGCCGGCATCTTCGTCAAGCCGCTGTCGCGCTACTACGCGGGTCCGCACCGGCGGCGTGGCCTGCTGCTGGGGTACGCCTGCGTTTCCGAGGAAGAGATAGGCGCAGCCTTCTTCCGCATGCTGGCAGTGCTCGGAGCCCGGCATGGCCGGCGCTGAGGCCCGGGCCGGACCATCCGGCCGGGCGCCGCCTTGGCTCCCGACGCCAACCCTTTTTTGTCTGCCTAAGGACGCACCATGATCTCCATCCGCCCCGTTGAACCCCATGAATGGCCGCAGTACCGGGATATCCGCCTGCGTGCCCTGCGCGATGCACCCGACGCCTTCGGCAGCACCTGGGAGTCGGAGGCCGCAAGGGTTGACGCGGACTGGGCTGCGCGGCTGCAGGCCGCCGTTGCCGGCGGCAGGGACAGGGTGCTCTTCGCCGTCAACGGCGGCCAGGCCTGCGGCCTGCTCTGGTGCAAGCTGTGTGCCCCCGAGCCCGGCGTGGCCGATCTCTTCCAGATGTGGGTCGATCCCGCCGTGCGTGGCCGGGGTGCGGGCCAGGCCCTGCTGGCCCAGGCCGTCGCCTGGGCCTGGCACAAGGGCATGCAGCGTGTGCGGCTGGGTGTGACCGATGCCGACTCTCCCGCCATGCGCCTGTACCTGGCGAACGGCTTCCGGCCTGTGGGCGGGCTGCAGCCGCTGCGCGAGGGCTGCGAACTGCGCGTGCAGACGATGGCCCTGGACCGGGCCGGCGGCTGAGCCGCTGCACAGCGCAGGAAGTTCCGGCAGTCAGTCCCTGCGGCCTCTGTCGCCCCCTGGTGGCCCCCTGTAGCCCCCCGTAGCCCCGGGGCGTCCACAAGGCCGTCCTGCATCAGCCCGGCAGCACGGCCGGTGAAGGCACCTGCCGGGTCTTGGCCAGTTGCGCGTTGCTGTAGCGAAGATCAGCGGTGACCTCCGCTCCCAGCCAGGCGGGCGAGGGCGGCTGGATATCCTCGCTGGCCAGTTCGATCTCGGCCGTGACCAGCCCGGCCAGCGGGCCTTCGAATACATCGACCTCGAAGTCGAAGCCGTCCACCGTCACGATGTAGCGCACCTTTTCGAGTGCGCCATGCGCGCAGTGCTGGGCCAGCAGCGTCTCGGCGTCGGCCAGCGGAATCCGGTATTCGAATTCGGCGCGGCTCATGCCGCGTGCCGGCCCCTTGAGCGTGAGAAATCCGGTGTCCCCGGCGATGCGCACCCGCACCCACATGCCGTTGTCGGCGATGTATCCCTGCGCCATGCGCACGCCGGTCAGGCCGGTCACGACGCCGGGGTCGGCCACAAGGTATTTGCGTTCGATTTCGAGAGCCATGCTGATGCCCTTGCAGACAAAGGCGGCAGTCTATCGCGCCACCATCGCCCTGCCCGGCAGATGGCCGGCCACAAACAAAAAGCCCCGCAGGGGAGTGCGGGGCTTTCCAGGGGGGCGGTTGCCGGCCCGGGGGGCGGCATCCACAGCGCCTTAAAGCGAGTCGATGAAGCTGCGCAGCTTGTCCGAGCGGCTCGGGTGCTTGAGCTTGCGCAGGGCCTTGGCCTCGATCTGGCGGATGCGTTCGCGCGTGACGTCGAACTGCTTGCCCACTTCTTCCAGCGTGTGGTCAGTGGACATTTCGATGCCGAAGCGCATGCGCAGCACCTTGGCTTCGCGCGGGGTGAGGCCGTCGAGGATGTCCTTGACCACGTCGCGCAGGCCGGCCTGCATGGCGGCGTCCACGGGAGCGGTGTTGTTGGTGTCCTCGATGAAGTCGCCCAGGTGCGAATCGTCGTCGTCGCCGATCGGCGTTTCCATGGAGATCGGCTCCTTGGCGATCTTCATGATCTTGCGGATCTTGTCTTCCGGGATCTCCATCTTGGCCGCCAGGATGGACGCATCGGGCTCGAAGCCGAACTCCTGCAGATGCTGGCGCGAGATGCGGTTCATCTTGTTGATGGTCTCGATCATGTGCACCGGGATGCGGATGGTGCGCGCCTGGTCGGCGATCGAGCGCGTGATGGCCTGGCGGATCCACCACGTGGCATAGGTCGAGAACTTGTAGCCGCGACGGTATTCGAACTTGTCCACGGCCTTCATCAGGCCGATGTTGCCTTCCTGGATCAGGTCTAGGAACTGCAGGCCGCGGTTCGTGTACTTCTTGGCGATGGAGATCACCAGGCGCAGGTTGGCCTCGATCATCTCCTTCTTGGCGTCACGGCTGGCGCGCTCGCCGTCGTTCATGCGCTTGTTGATGCGCTTGAGCTCGTCCAGCGGCACGACCACGCGCGATTGCAGGTCGATCAGGTTCTGCTGCAGTTCCTGCACGGGCGGGACATTGCGCTCCAGCACGCTGCTCCAGGGCTTGCCGGCCGCGACCTGCTCCACCACCCACTGCAGGTTCAGCAGGTTGGGCGGGAACTGGGCGATGAAGGTTTCCTGCGGCATGCCGCACTTGTCCACGATGATCTTGCGCAGCTCGCGTTCCTTCTTGCGCACGTCATCGACCTGGGCACGCACGAGGTCGCACAGCTTCTCGATGGTCTTGGCCGTGAAGCGGATGGTCATCAGCTCTTCGGTCAGGGCCTTCTGCACCTTGATGTACGTGGGCGTGCCGTAGCCTTCCTTGTCGTACACCTTGTGCATCTTGTCGAAGTTCTCGCGCATGGCGTCGAAGCGGCGCAGCGCCTCGTTCTTGAGTTCTTCGAGCTTCTTGGTCAGTGCCTTGGAGCCGCCCTTGCCGTCGTCGTCGTCCTCTTCGTCGTATTCGTCGAAGTCTTCTTCGGCCACGTAGTCGTCGTTCTCATTGGCGTTGACGAAACCGTCGACGATGGTGGAGATGACGACCTTGCCTTCGCGGATTTCCTCGGACATGGCCAGGATTTCTGCGATGGTGGCGGGCGAGGCCGAGATGGCCTCCATCATGTCCATCAGGCCGCCTTCGATGCGCTTGGCGATTTCGATCTCGCCTTCGCGCGTCAGCAGCTCCACCGTGCCCATTTCGCGCATGTACATGCGCACGGGGTCGGTGGTGCGGCCGAATTCGGAGTCCACCGTGGACAGGGCGGCTTCGGCCTCTTCCTCGGCTTCCTCTTCGGTGGTGGCGGACTGGCCCGTGTTGTTCAGCAGCAGGGTTTCCGCGTCGGGGGTCTGCTCGTAGACGGCCACGCCCATGTCGTTGAGCATGGAGATCACGACTTCCAGCGTCTCGGCATCGACCAGCTTGTCGGGCAGGTGGTCGTTGATTTCGCTGTGCGTCAGGTAGCCGCGCGTCTTGCCCAGCTTGATCAGCGCCTTCAGGCGCTGGCGGCGGGTGGACATTTCCTCTTCGGTCAGGACGGTTTCGTCCAGGCCGAATTCCTTCATCAAGGCACGTTCCTTGGCCTTGCTGATCTTCATGCGCAGGGGCTTGACCTTTTCAGCCGGGGCCGAGGAGGCCTCGACCTCGACTTCCACTTCGGTCTCGACTTCGCCTTCCACTTCGCCATCGATGTCGCCATCGATGTCCGACAGGTCGGCGTCGTCCATGTCGTCGCCCGCTTCCTTGGCCTTGGGCTTGCGGCCGCGCTTGGCGGGGGTCTTGGCTGCAGCGGTGGAAGTGGCGGCCTTGGCCGGCGCCTTCTTGGCGGCAGCAGGCTTCTTTTCTGTCTGGGCGGGGGCGTCGTCGCCTTCGGCTGCCTTCTTGCGGCCACGCTTGGGCGTCGCGGCGGCGAGCAGTTCGTCGGCCATGGCTTTGAGTTCGGCTTGGGACTTGGTTACCACGTCGGTATCTTTCTTTGCTTTGGCCGCAGATGCGGCGCTCTTCGGTCCTGCAGCGGCTTTGCCGGCACCGGCCTTGACGGCCGGGGCTGAAGAGGTTGTCGAAGTCTTGGGCTTCGCTGGAGCTTCGGGGGCCTGCTTGGACTTCACGGACTTTGAAACGGGCATGAGCACCTCACGGTCGGGAGCGAACACACACAAAGGGAAACTCAAACAAGCGCCGCCTAAGCGCGCGCGGACGGACTAGGCCCGCCAGGGAAGCGTACATATTCCAGGCAAGATGTCTGGGCGATCATTTGGTGTGCAGTCCTTGCGGGAAATTGGGCCGTGCAGTTGCTGCAATCACGTGAGTTCGTCACGGGGCCCGGTCCGGAGGTGCTGCTGTCGCTCTTGCCGATAGCCCCCAATTATATCTGCTTACCTCGATTTCAAGAGGAAGTGCGCATCTGGTTTTCCAGGGCCTGCTGTCGGGCAAAGAGATCGCGATAGCGCTGGGCGGCGCTGGGGTCCCGTGCCATGTCGCGCAAGGCTTCGTCGATCTGGGCCTTGATGTGGACGATGACCATGCGATTGAGGACATCACGCAACTCACGGCGCAGCTCGGGCAGTTCGCCCTCGGGATGCGCGTGGGGGCCGCTCATGAGCCTGTCTGCCAGCGTTTCGTGAGGCAGGCCGCGCAGTTGTTCGCGCAGCACGGCAAAGGGCCGGGCACCGGATTCCTGGAACTGTGCCTCCATCCAGCGGAACATGGCGCCATGTTCGCCTGAGCAGTGCGCCAGTGCCTCGAAGTCCTCGTGGGTGAGTTCTTCCATGAATTCCATGTGCGCCATGAGCAGGCGTGCCGCCTGGTCGGTGCGTGTGGCTGGCGCGCCACGCGGGCCCATGGGGGGCGGGTTGAAGTCGGCCCGGCCATTCTTGTCCCAGGGTTTGCGCGGCCAGGGCTTTTTGCCGCCGCGCCCGGGCTCGCCGCTGCGCCAGCCGCCCGCGCCGCTTCCATGGCCGCCACGCTCGTGCCAGCCCGAAGGCGCGCCGTATTCGACAGGCTGGCCCCAGTCGGGCGCGGCCGGTGCATGGCCGGCCTGCTGGCCCGGATGGGAAGCACCGCCGGCCATGGAGCCCCGCGCCGGGCCGCTGCGAGCGGCTTCCTGCGACCACAGGTCGGAGAGGTCGCGCGCATCGAGCTGCACGAGTTCGGCGATCTCGCCCAGCAGCTGGCGCTTGAGCGCGCCGTCAGGCAGGGCCGTCCACAGGGGGCGGGCATTGCTGGCCATGTGGGCACGGCCTTCGGCCTGGCCCAGGTCGCAGCCTTCGCTGGCGGCTTCGATGAGAAAGCGGCTCAACGGCAGCGCGTCGCCCACGTAGCGGGCAAAGGCTTCGCTGCCGTATTCGCGGATGAAGCTGTCCGGGTCGTGTTCGGCGGGCAGGAAGAGGAATTTGACGCTGCGCGTGTCGCTGGCATAGGGCAGGGCCGCATCGAGCGCCTTGCGCGCGGCGCGCCGGCCCGCCCCGTCGCCGTCGAAGCTGAAAACGACGGCGTCAGTAAATCGAAACAGTTTGTGAATGTGATCGGGCGTGCAGGCCGTGCCCAGCGTGGCGACGGCGTTGGCAAAGCCCAGCTGGGCCAGGGCCACCACGTCCATATAGCCTTCGGTGACCAGCGCATAGCCCATGTCGCGCAGGGCGGTGCGGGCCTCGAACAGGCCGTAGAGTTCGCGCCCCTTGTGAAACACCGGGGTTTCGGGCGAATTCAGGTATTTGGGCTTCTCGTCGCCGAAGACGCGGCCGCCGAAGCCTATGCACTCGCCCTTGACGTTGCGGATGGGAAACATCAGCCGGTCGCGGAAGCGGTCGTAGCGCTTGCCGTCGTCCTCGCCGACGATGACCAGGCCCGATTCTTCGAGCTGCGGATCGTCGTAATGCGCAAAGACGCTGGCCAAGTTGCGCCAGCCGGCGGGCGCGTAGCCCAGGCCGAAGCGCCTGGCGGTTTCGCCCGAGACACCGCGGCGCTTGAGGTATTCGATGGCCTGGGGGGAGGCTTTCAGGTGCTTGCGGAAAGATTCACCGGCCTTTTCCAGCACGTCGGTGAGGGTGGCCTGTTTCTGCTTCTGGGCGGCCTGGCGCTCGCGCTCGGCCGGGCTGATGTCGTCCTGCGGCACCTGCAGGCCGACTTGGCCGGCAAGATCCTGCACGGCCTCAACGAAGCCCATGCCGGCATGGTCCATCAGAAAACCGATGGCGTTGCCGTTCTTGCCGCAGCCGAAGCAGTGATAGAACTGCTTGCTGGGGCTGACGGTGAAGGAAGGCGACTTCTCGCTGTGGAAAGGGCACAGGCCCATGAAGTTGGCGCCGCCCTTCCTGAGCTGTACGTAACGGCCCACGATGTCGACCACGTCGACGCGCGCGAGCAACTCCTGGATGAACGATTGGGGAATGGACACCCGCGTATTGTGCCTTCGCGGGGCCATCCGGCCGTGCCCCGGGGGCACTGGCCGGCAGCGCCCGGCCCTCAGCCCAGGCGCTGGAAGGTCAGCGTGAAGGCCACGCCATCGCGCGTGTTGTGGGCCCTGATCGTGCCGCCCATCTTGGCCATGTAGGTCCTGGCCACGAACAGGCCCTGTCCCCGGTGCTCGGCGCCGCTGGCGGCAGAAGGCTCCTGGGGCGCGGACACCCCCAGCTCGAAGATGCGCTCCAGCAGGTCCTCCGCAATGGTGGCGCCCTGGTTGTGCAGCGTGGCGCTGGCGGTGGACTCGGAGGCCGACAGCGACAGCGTGATGGCCGTGCCGGCCGGCCGGTAGCTGTCGGCATTGCGCAGGATGTGGGTGACCACGTCCTCCAGGGCAAATTCGTCGGCGCGCACGATCACGGCGCCGGCGGCTCCCGCGCTCCCGCTCTTGTTCCCGCCTTCGTAGACCACATCGGCAATGCCCGCATAGTGTGCGTTGGCTGCCACGTGGCTGAGGAAGGCGTCCAGGTCCAGCCGGCCCTCCGGCACGGTGGCGGCCTGCAGCGCCTCGGCCGGCGATGCCGTGCCGTAGAGCACATGCACGGCCTGCTGCATGCGCTGCACATAGCGGTGGCCAGGGTCGTCGGGGCCGTACAGCACCATCAGCGATTGCAGGGGCGACATGATCTCGTGGCCCACGGCATGCCACATGTCGCGTTCCTGCTGGGCGCGCAGCTGCTCGCGCTGCAGGTCGTCCTTCACGCGCTGCAGCAGGTCGGCCAGGCCGCCGGCCAGAATGCCCAGCTCGTCGGAACCACGCAGGTCCGACACTTCGAGGTCGCCCAGGCGTGGGCCGACATGGCCGTCCTGCACGTTGTACGACACGGCGGCGGCGCGCCGGGTGAGGGCGGTCACGCGGCGGATCAGCCCCAGCTCGACGATCAGCCAGGCCAGCGCAATGGCGGCCAGCATGGCGCCCAGGTACCAGGACAGGCGCGTGGCCACGGCGGCCAGGCCCTGCTCCACATCGCGCGGGTGGCCGGTGAAGCTGACGGTGTAGTTGCCCGTGGGCGTGTCCAGAATGTCCTGGCCCGTGGGCACGGCCGGGGTCATGGTGGCGGCGGAGACGCCGGCCGCATGCAGCGGCAGCCAGCTGATCAGGCGCAGCAGCCAGGGCGCCGACGGCGCGGCCTGCACATCCACGCCCTTGAGGGTGATGGCGCTGGCCTCGTCGGCACCCACCTTGCGGATCTGCACGCGCTCGCCGGGCAGCAGGCTGCGCGAGATGTCGTTGAGCGAGGCGGCCAGCTGCGCCCCCGGCGCATTGCTGTCGAACAGGGGCGCGGCCGCCTCGCCCGGGGCCAGCATTTCCACGCGCACACGCATGCTGCCCAGGTCTTCGGGCGGCCAGACGGGGCGCACGTCCCTGCGAAACAGGGCCTCGCGGAACAGCTCGACCGGCAGGCGGATGGAGTAGTGCGTGCGGCGCAGGCAGTCGGCTGCAGGGGGTGTCTTGTCATTGCCCGCATGGCCCTGCACGCCAGGCGGCAGGTCGCGGCAATGGCCGTTCTGCCAGAGCCAGCCACGGAAATCGCGCACGGGCCGCGCGCGGGCGTCAAGCTGGGGCGTGCCGTTGTCCACAAAGCCGGTGAGCCGGCCGTGCTCGCCGTTGCCGGCCCTGCTGCCCTGCTGCGGCATGGCCTCATAGGGCGCGATCCAGCGGTAGGTGCTGCCGCGCATGTCCAGCGTGATGCGGGCGCGGTGCGCCTGGGCGGGCTCGCGCGAGCCGCGCTCGCGCGGTGTCAGCTCGCCTGCGAAGAAGCTGCCCACCAGATAGATGAAGCCGCCTGCGTAGGGATTGTTGCCGATGGCCGCGCACAGCGAGGCGCCATCGGGATACTGCACCGAGCAGCCGGCCATCTCCACGGCCTGCTGGGACTTTTGCGGATCGTCGAAGTCGATGGCCGCGTAGGGCAGCAGCAGCGGCGCCAGCGGTGTCACGCCCTGGCCCAGGTGTCCGGCATTGAGCAGGGCCAAGCGTCCCGAAGGATGGCGCAGCCGCGCCATGACCTCGGCCTGGCTGCGCACAAAGCCGTGCTGGTAGGCCTGCCAGGCGCGTTCCTTCTCGTCCTTGAGCACCACCACGCTCAGCGCCACCGTGGCCACGGCCAGCAGCACGAACACGCCGCGCAGCAGGATGCGCTGGCGGAAGGCGGCCAGGCCCAGGCGCGGAACTTCCAGCCGGGGCAGCTCCAGTTTGGGGTTGAGCAGGCGCTTCATGCGCGGGCGGCGGCGCCGGCCTGGCCCACCCAGCGAAAGCCGCGCATGGGCACGTTCTCTATGCCTTCGAAGCCCGGGTCCACCTCGCGCAGGGCCTCGCGGATGGTGCTGACGTGCTTGCGCACGTTGTCGCGGTTGCGGCCGCTTTTGACCACCTCGAACAGCTCGTCGTAGGACACCACTTCGCCGCTGCGCTGGTGCAGCGTGGCCAGGATGCGCTGGGCCGTCAGCGGCAGGTTGATGCGCTCGCCGCGCCAGGTGGGCGTGCGCTGCCACAGCGGGTCCAGCACCAGGGCGTCGCCTGCAGGCGCTGCGGCTGCCTGCGCGGCCACGGGCGCCGCACGCTGCGTGGTGCGCAGGATGTCCAGGAAGGTCTCGATGAAGTCGGCCTCCTCGAAGGTGGTCTTTTGCAGGTAGTCCCAGGCGTCCAGCGCTTTCATGATGCTGCGGTAGATGGCGGCCGGCATGGCCGACACCACCAGCACCGGCGTGCCCTGGCCCAGCTTGTTGATGGCGTTGATCAGGGCCACGCCGGCATGGCGCTCGCGGCCCAGCTCGATGTCCAGCACCACGGCGTCGTAGTGCTCGCGCGCCAGGGCGGCCTCGGCCTCGTCGCGCGTGAACCACTGGTCGATCACGATGCCGCTGCGCGCACTGCGTATCCATCCCGCCAACTGGTTGCTGGTGGGCAGGTCGTCTTCGATCACGGCGATACGGGTCATGGGGCTGTGCAGGGGTGGGGTCGGGGGAGGCCGCCGTGGCGGTGTTCGCGGGATTATCTCGGCCCTGCGCCGGCCCGGGTGTGAGTTTTTCTTCCGGGGCCGGAGCGTTTGCGCCGCCGGTGTGAGCGCTTTGGTCCGTGCGCTGCGTTGTTGCTTCCGGGGTGGATCCGAACAATCGGTCCTCAATGAGCCACCCCTGTTTCCGGTGCCTCAGAAACAGCCAACAACAGCCAACAACAGCCATCACAGCCGAGAGAGAGAACACCATGAAAGCCACCTGGAACCGCATCATGCAGGCCCTGACGGGCCGCAAGTCCGCCCGCCTGGACGGAGCCGGCACCGCCGATTCCTCCGAGCCTGCAGCCGACGCCGGCACGCTGCCGGGCAACGCGCCCCGCCGCCAGCCCGTGGACTGGGCAGTCCTGCTGCCCACGGCACGTACCGTGCGCTGGCTGGCCATCGGCGCCGTGGTGGTGGCGGCCGGCCTGGTGGTGGTGCGCAACCCGCCCGTGCAGCACCTGGAGCAGGGCACGCTGGGCGTGCGCCTGAACCAGTTCACGGGCTCCGTCAGCCTGTGGCGCGATGGCAGCGTGTGGGTGGTTCCGGGCCTGCACACGGTGCGCGTGTTCTCCCTGCGCGACCAGAGCTACCGTCCGGAGGCCATGCGCCAGGCCAATGGCAGCGCCCCCCTGCAGTCGGTCGAGGGCCTGTCCCTGGGTCTGGACCTGAACGTCCGCTATGCGCTTGATCCCGCATCGCCCGCCGTCAAGGCCGGCAACCTGCCTCTGGACATAGGCGGCGACATCGTGGAGCCCGCCGTGCAGGGCCTGGTCTACAAGGTGTTCGCACGCTACACCGTGCGCGAGATCTTCTCGACCAAGCGTGCCGAGATCGCCCAGATCATGGAAACCGAACTGCGCACGCGCCTGGCGGCCGACGGCGTCACGCTGCGCAGCATCCAGATCGGCAAGGTGGACCTGCCCGCCGAGTACCGCCGCGGCATGGACAGCCTGCTGGCCGAGGAGCTGGCCTCCGAGAAGATGCGCTACACGCTGGAGCTCAAGGACAAGCGCGTCAAGGAAACCGAGCTGGACGCCAATGCCGACAAGGTGCGCCGCGAAGTGGCCGCCGAAGCCGCCGCACGCGAGCAGGTGATTGCGGCGCGTGCCCAGGAAGAGGCCATGAAGCATGTGCTGCCCTTCAAGCAGCGCCAGATCGAGCAGCGCCAGCTGGAGGCCGAGGCCGAGCGCGTGGCCCGCGTGAAAGCTGCCGAGGGCAGCGCCCAGGCCCGCCGCATCGAGGCCAACGGCGAAGCCGATGCACGCCAGAAGCTGGCCGAGGCCGAGGCCTTCCGCATGGACCGCCTGGGCAAGGTCAACGCCGAGCAGATGGCGCGCGAAGGCACCCTGGTCACGCGCTACCCGCTGCTCATCCAGAAGACGCTGGCCGACAAGCTCTCGGACAAGATCCAGGTCATCATCGCGCCCCCGCCGACCAATGGCGACTTCATCGGCGCGGCCCTGCTGGGCGGCAGCCGCAACGCACAGGCCGGCGCAGCCTCCGTGGCGGCCGAAGATGCCAACGCAGCCGTTCAGGAGCAATAAGCCATGCTGACCGTATCGACCTTGGCCGCCGCAGCGCTGGCCACCGGCATGGGCAGCGCCATCGTGGTGCAGGACCAGGCCAGCCTGCGCGCCGCGCCGCGCGATGGCGCCCAGCAGCAGGCCAGCCTGTGGCAGGGCGAGGTACTGGAGATCAGGGGCGAACGCCTGGACTACCTCCAGGTCTGGGACCACAAGCGCGAGCGCGGCGGCTTCATCCGCGCCAGCGATGTGCGCCGTGTGGCCCTGACAGAGGCCGATGCCCCCGCGCTGCTGGCCGTGCTGCGCTTCGTGCAGGACACGCCCGGTGCCGAGGCGCTGGGCATCGGCCTGGCGGCCGCCTACCTGCAGGCCGCGTCCGCCAGGACCCTGGCTGGCGCCGAAGGCGCGCAGGCCTTCGACGCACTGGGCGGCTTTGCCGACCGGCTGGCGCGGCGCGCCTCCGCCGCTGCGCCCGGCAAGGCCTCGGGCGCCACGCTGTCGGCCCACCTGGATGTGGCCAGCGGCTACGGCCTGCGCTTTGCGACCTATGAGGTCGAAGGCCGCATGCAGGTCTGCTACGAAGGGGAATTCTTCCGCCGCGTGCTCGCCATGCCCGCTGCCGACGCGCCGCAGCGCGCCCGCGCCGCCCTGGCGCTGACACGGCCCGAATGCGTGGACCCCGATCTGCCGGCCCATGAGCGCGCCCGCCTGTACGCCTGGCAGGCCGATGTGCTGGAGCGCGTGGATGTGACCGGCCTGCCGCCCTACCTGCGCGGCCGCGTGCAGATGCGCCGCGCCAGCGTGTGGGGCGCGCTGGCCTTTCAGCAGGCGCGCAAAAGCATGGCCGACCCTGCCGTGGCGGCATCGGCCGCCCGGGCGCTGGCCGAGTTCACGGGCGTCAGCAAGTCCGAGCTGCCCGATGAAGACCAGAGCGCCTACAACGACGCGGCCATGCGGGTGAGCGCCGTGCGCTGGGCGCTGGCGCCTGTTGCTGCTGCGGCTCCTGCTGCCGGAGCCCGCCCGACGCTGCTGACCGAGCCCGGTGCTGCCGGCGAAACCTGCGTGCTGCTGGTGGACGCCCAGCACGGCGCCAAGGCCCCTTTGCTGCGCCGCTGCACCTATGGCCTGGTGTGGGCTGCATCGGCCAGCACCAACCGCGAGGGCACGGCCGTGGCCCTGGCCGTGCAGCCGCTGGAAGGCTGGCGCGAACTGTGGGTGCTGCGCAAGACCGAAGGCGGCTGGCTGGCCGATGTGCTTCCCCCCGCCGCCACCGCGCCGGAGACCGGCGTGGCCGAATGGGCGGGCTGGGTGCCTGGCGGCCAGCTGATGCTGGTGGCGCGCGAGGCCCGTGGCCAGGGCCGCTACCGCAAGAGCTTCGAAGTGGTGCGGCTGGACGGCCTGGCCACCGAGCGCGTGACCGGCGATGTGTCTGCCCTGCCGCTGTTCCAGCGCTGGCAGGACCCGGCCTGGAAGCGCCAGTCCCTGAGCCTGCGCTGAAGCAAAAAAAAGCCTGCACCGGTGGGGTGCAGGCTCGTCTCCAACGATGCCTGGAGCGTTGCCAGGCGACTCCTCTAGGAACTCCTTGTTCGCCTTCCAGCGGTGCTGGCCGGCGAATCCAAGCGGCGATTCTACGAGTGAAGCCGAGGCCGTGCGGCCGAGTCATCTGATAAATGATGTCTTATAGAGGACTGTGGTTGTGCAGTCGCCTGGGGGACAGTCGGGGGCGCGCCTGCAGGCAGGTCAAGTGATTGTTTTGCATGAGTATTTTCAATTTTCATGAAATTCTGAAAGTTGTGATGCCCTGCAAAGACCATGCATGCCGCTTTGGTTATCCGGGCCTGTGCGGTGGCGCGCCCGGTGGTCGCGCATCAAGCTTGTGTAAGCCTGTCTTGCTATATCTTCAGGTTTCGCCAGTCTGCAATGGCAGACCTGCATCACACCAAGAACCCCAGCGAACCGGAGACCACGATGACCCACATTTACGACCAGCACCTGGACCGCAACAGCGCCAACCATGCGCCGCTCAGCCCCTTGGGCTTCATCGCCCGCACGGCCGAGGTCTATCCCGAGCGGCTGGCCGTGGTCCACGGCACGCTGCGCCGCAACTGGGGCGAGACCTATGCGCGCTGCCGCCAGCTGGCCAGCAGCCTGCACAAGGCGGGCGTGGGCAAGAACGACACCGTGGCCGTGATGCTGCCCAATACGCCGCCCATGGTGGAGGCGCATTTCGGCGTGCCCATGGCCGGCGCCGTTCTCAATGCGCTGAACACGCGGCTGGATGCGGAAACCATCGCCTTCATGCTGGACCATGGCGAGGCCAAGGTGCTGATCGTGGACCCGGAGTTCACGGGCGTGGTGGCCAAGGCGCTGAAGCTGCGCCAGCGCAGCGCGCCGCTGCTGGTGATCCAGGTCGAGGACACGCTGTACGGCCCGGCCGCCGAGCAGGTGGGCAGCCTGGACTACGACGACTTCGTGGCCGGCGGCGATGCCGGTTTCGACTGGCAGCTGCCCGCCGACGAGTGGGACGCCATTGCGCTGAACTACACCAGCGGCACCACGGGCAACCCCAAGGGCGTGGTCTATCACCACCGGGGTGCGGCCATCAATGCCATCAGCAATGTGCTGGAGTGGGACATGCCCAAGCACGCCGTCTACCTGTGGACCCTGCCCATGTTCCATTGCAACGGCTGGTGCTTTCCGTGGACGGTGGCGGCACGCGCCGGCGTCAACGTCTGCCTGCGCCGGGTGGAGGCGCAGGCCATCTTCGACGCCATCCGCAACCACGGCGTCACGCATTACTGCGGCGCGCCCATCGTGCACGGCCTGCTGGTCAACGCGCCGGCCGCCATGAAGGAGGGAGTGCCCGCCGGAGTCAAGGCCATGGTGGCAGGCGCCGCGCCACCGGCCTCGATGATCGAGGGCATGGAGCAGCTGGGCTTCGACATCACCCATGTCTATGGCCTGACCGAGGTCTATGGCCCGGCCACGGTCTGCGCCAAGCATGCAGCCTGGGATGGGCTGGACATCGGCGAACGCGCGCGCCTCAATTCCCGCCAGGGCGTGCGCTACCACCTGCAGCGCTCGGCCAGCGTGCTCGATCCGGAGACCATGGAACCCGTGCCCCATGACGGCCAGACCATGGGCGAGATCATGTTCCAGGGCAACATCGCCATGAAGGGCTACTTGAAGAACCCGCAGGCCACGGACGAGGCCTTCCGCGGCGGCTGGTTCCACACGGGCGACCTGGCCGTGCAGCATCCGGACGGCTATATACAGATCAAGGACCGCAGCAAGGACATCATCATCTCGGGCGGGGAGAACATCTCGTCCATCGAGGTCGAGGACGTGCTCTACCGCCACCCGGCCGTGCTGGCCGCCGCCGTGGTGGCCAAGCCCGATCCCAAGTGGGGCGAGACGCCCTGCGCCTTCATCGAGCTGAAGGCCGGCGCGCAGACCACGGCCGAAGACATCGTGGCCCACTGCAAGAAGCACCTGGCCGGCTACAAGGTGCCGCGTGCCGTGGTCTTTGGCGAGTTGCCCAAGACCAGCACGGGCAAGATCCAGAAGTTCGAGCTGCGCCGCCAGGCCGGGTCGGTCCAGGCCATCACGGGCTGAGGGCCAGGCCGCAGCGCGGGCAGCGGCTCAGTGTCCGGCCGTCTTGGAAAACAGCTGGATGACCAGCACGCCCGCCACGATCAGGCCCATGCCCGCCAGCGCGGGCAGGTCCAGCGTCTGGCCCTGCCAGAGCCATCCGACCAGGGAGATCAGCACGATGCCCGCGCCCGACCAGATCGCATAGGCCACGCCCGTGGGCACCGTGCGCAGCGTCAGCGACAGGAAGTAGAAGGCCAGCGCGTAGCCCAGGACCGTGACCACGCTGGGCCACAGCCGCGTGAAGCCTTCGGACTGCTTGAGGCAGGAGGTGGCCGCCACCTCAGCGACGATGGCCAGGCCCAGGTATAGGTAGTTGGACGCCATGCTCAGATGGCCGCGTAGTTGCCCGTGCCCTCGGGCCAGCGCGTGAGCACGTCGAAGCCCGTGTCGGTCACCACCACCATGTGCTCCCACTGGGCGGACAGCGACTTGTCGTTGGTGATCACCGTCCAGCCGTCGGCCAGTTCGCGCGTGGCAGCCTTGCCGGCGTTGAGCATGGGCTCGATGGTGAAGATCATGCCGGCCTCCAGCACCATGCCCTGGCCGGGCTGGCCGTAGTGCAGCACCTGGGGGTCGTCGTGGTAGACCTTGCTGATGCCGTGGCCGCAGTACTCGCGCACCACGCTGAAGCGCTCGCGCTGGGCCACGGTCTGGATGGCATGGCCGATGTCGCCCAGCGTGGCGCCGGGGCGCACGGCGCGGATACCGGCCAGCAGGGCCTCGTAGGTGGTCTCCACCAGGCGGCGCGCCTGGTTGGAGGGCTGGCCCACGTAGTACATGCGGCTGGTGTCGCCGATCCAGCCCTCGGGCGTGGTCACGGCCACATCGACATTGAGGATGTCGCCCTCGCGCAGGATCTGACGGGCGTCGGGGATGCCGTGGCAGACCACGTGGTTGGGCGAGGTGCAGACCGTCTTCGGAAAGCCGTGGTAGCCCACGTTGGTGGGCACGCAGCGCAGTTCGTCGACGATGAAGTCATGGCAGAGCCTGTCCAGGTGCTCGGTGCTGACGCCTGGCTGCACGTGGGGCACCAGCATCTGCAGGACGCGGGCGGCCAGGCCACCGGCCTTGCGTGATTGCCCGATATCGAGGGCATCGTGCAGCGGAACGCTGCGCAGCTTGGCGCCCCTCATTGCAGGCCTTCCGACAGGCGCACGGGGCGCGGGCGGCGTGCTGCCGTATCGGCGGGAGCCGGCGCCGCTTCGGGCTCGCCCAGCTTCAGCGTGGCCGCGGCCTCTTGCAGCAGCAGGGCGCAGATGCCTGCGTAGTCGAGATGGGGGTGGTGTTCGGCCAGCTGGCCGACACGCAGCCAATGCTCGGCCTGGGCGTTGATGGATCGACCCAGGGCCGCGCTGGACAGGCGGATCTGGTCGTGCAATTGGTCGGATATTTTGACGATTCCCATGGGGTGGCGATCATACGGGGAATATACGTTTCGTATATTGACAATCGCAAATCGCGGGCCCGGCAGCGGGGCATTCGTGCATGCCTGCAGATGCAGGCCGTCATGTCGTCGGCGATGCTGCGTGACGGACGGGGCGGATGCTCTTGTGTTGATAGCGCAATGATCAGGTCCGGCTGGCCATCCGACAGAGGTGATGTTTTTCCTGCGGCGCGGTCCTGTACAAGACCCTGCTCGGTGTGATCGGCGGTCTTCTATCAGATATCTGTTGCAGATCTAGGGCTTACCCCTAGCAAGTCGCCTGCTACCCAAACTGACAAGAATCAAGACTGTCTGGAAGCGAATGTCCTGCAAGCCGGCGCATGGTGCGGCCGGCCGGGCCTTCCGGCAGGGAGCAGCAATGGGCAAGGAACAAGAAGCGGGTTCGGCAACGGCATCGGGCGGGGCGCGCATCGTCGTCGTGGGCGGTGGCGTGGCGGGGCTGGAGATTGCCACGGCGCTGGGCAAGGGACGCACGGACGCCATCGGCTCGGTGACCCTGGTGGACAGCGATTCGGCCCATGTCTGGAAGCCCATGCTGCACACCATTGCGGCCGGCACGCGCGACCTGGCCCAGCAGCAGACCACCTACCTGGCCCAGGCCAGCGACGCCAGCTTTGCCTACCAGCCCGGCGAAATGTGCGGCCTGGACCGCGAGGCCCGCGAGGTGCTGCTGGCCCCCATCGAGGCGCCCGATGGCCGCGAGATCGTGCCGGGCCGGCGCATTGCCTACGACAGGCTGGTGATCGCCGTGGGCAGCGGCGCCAATGATTTCGGCACGCCGGGCGTGGACGAGCACTGCTTCATGATCGACTCGCGCCGCAAGGCCGATGCCTTCAACAGCGAGATCCGCCTGCGCATGGTGCGCTGCATGACCAGCGGCGAGCAGCTGCGCGTGGCCATCGTGGGCGGCGGCGCCACGGGCGTGGAGCTGGCGGCCGAGCTGGTGCAGCTGGCCGAGAGCGCCCGGGCCTACGGCGCGCTGGGCGAGGCCGCGCGCTTCGGCATCGTGCTGATCGAGGCCGGGCCGCGCCTGCTGCCCGGTTTTCCTGAAGAGATTTCCGAAGCCACGCGCCTGCGGCTGCAGGCCCTGGGCGTTTCGGTGATCGTCAACGGCCGCGTGCAGTCGGCCAGCGAAGAGGGGTTCGTGCTGGCCAGCGGCGAGTTCGTCCCCGCAGGCCTGCGCGTCTGGGCAGCGGGCGTGAAGGCCCCGGCCTTCCTGGCGCAGCTGGGACTGGAGACCACGCAAGGCAACCAGCTCAAGGTCAACGGCCAGTTGCAGACCAGCGACCCCCATGTCTACGCCGTGGGGGATTGCGCCAGCTTCACCCTGCCCGGGGCCAGCGTGCCGCTGCCGCCCACCGCCCAGGTGGCGCACCAGCAGGCCCGCTATCTGGTGGAGACGCTGCCGCGCTTGCTGAAGGAGCCGGGTTTCCGTCCCGAAGGCTTTGCCTACCGCGACTTTGGCGCCCTGGTGTCGCTGGCCCACTACGACGCCTATGGATCGCTGGGCAAATTCGGCCTGTTCAACGGCGGCGTGATCCGCGGGCGCATGGCCATGCTGAGCCACATCATGCTGTACCGCTCGCACCAGGCCCGCATCTACGGCTTTTGGCGCGGCGGGCTGCTGTGGCTGATCGATTTGATGAATTCGCGCCTGCGCCCGTCGATCCGGCTGGACTGAGCGGCCGGGCCCGGCATCAAAGCAGCCCCTCGATGGGCAGCCAGCCCAGCACGCGCAGCATCAGGCTCTTGAATGCACTGCTGCCGGGCTCGGTGGTGGTGGTGAGTGGCGCAGGCGGCGTGCCGCTTTCCGTGGTCCAGCTCAGGCGGCCCTGTGCATCGATCTGCACGTGGTAGGCGGCGGACGGCAGGCTCTGGTCGAGCATGCGGCTCATCTGCGAAGCCATCTCGGGGCTGTCGATCAGCAGGCCCATTTCGGTGTTGAGGTGGGCCGAGCGCGGGTCGAAGTTGAACGAGCCCACGAAGATGCGCTCGCCATCGACCGCAAAAGTCTTCGCATGCAGGCTGGAGCCCGAGCTGCCGGGGCGGCTGCCTGAGCCCACCCCCGCTTTCCCTGCCGATGCCGCTGCGGGCGAACGCGGGCCTGGGCTGGGTTCGTCGTCCTGCCTGCCGATCTGCCGGCGCAGCTCGTACAGCTGCACGCCTTCCTCGATCAGCGGGCGCCGGTAGCGGGCATAGCCGGCATGGACCACGGCCACGTCGGTCGCCTCCAGGCTGTTGGTGAGCACGCGCACGGCAATGCCCTGGCGGCGCAGGCCGGCCAGGGCGCGCACGCCGGCCTCGGTGGGCACGAAGTAGGGCGAGACCAGGTCCAGCTGGCGCTGCGGCTGGCCGATGGCCGGGGTCAGCTGGGTGATCAGCAGGCCCTCCTTGGGCACCTGGCCCAGCACCTTGGCCGGGTCGTCGCTGACCAGGGTGGCGCGGGCCCATTGCAGTGGCAGGCGGCCGGCCAGCAGCTCGCGCGTGAATGGGCTTTGCGCCACGGCGCGCACATAGGCCTGGGCTTCGGGGCGCTGCACTTCGGTGGCCAGGGCCTCGTAGGCGCGCGCCACCGCATAGTCGGGCAGCGGCGGCAGCAGGCTGGCCGCGGGATAGGCCGACGCGCTGGCCCAGTACTGGTCGAAAGCATGTGAAATGTCGGCCACCACCGGCCCCATGGCCACCACGTCCAGGTCGGCGAACAGCACACCGTCGGTGGCCGCGAAGTACTCGTCGCCTATGTTGCGTCCGCCCACGATGCTGGCCTGGCTGTCGGCCGTGAAGCTCTTGTTGTGCATGCGCCGCTGGGTGCGCGAGAAATCCGTGACATAGCCCAGCGCCTTGGGCGTGCGCTGGGCAAAGGGGTTGAACAGCCGCACCTCGATCTGCGGATGCTGGTCCAGGGCGCCGAGCTGGGTGTCCAGTCCTGCCGTGCCGCCGTCGTCCAGCAGCAGGCGAACGCGCACGCCCCGGTCGGCGGCGCGGCGCAGTTCGTCGAGCAGCAGATGGCCCGTGGTGTCGCCGCGCCAGATGTAGTACTGCACATCCAGCGTGCGCTGTGCCACGCGGGCCAGCAGGGCGCGCGCGGCGTAGGCATTGCGTGCGTCGGATAGCGCGTGGATTGCGGTGAGCCCCGGATGCTGGTCCAGCAGCGGTGCCAGCGCCTGGCCCAGCAGCGTGGCCTGGGCGGCCTCGGGCGGCAGTGCCGTGGATTCGCTGCGGCCGGCCAGGGGCGGCAGGCTGCAGCCTGCCAGCAGCAGGGTCAGGACGAGCGCCTGGGTGGCGGCAAGGGCACGGCGCAGCAGGGGCATGGTGCGTTCGGTGTTCGTAGTGGTCAGTGCAGCCAGCGTATGAACAGCTGGATCACGGTGGCATTGACGATGTCGACGAAGAAGGCGCCCACCATAGGGACGATGAGAAAGGCCTTGTGCGATGGGCCGTACTGGTTGGTGATGGCCTGCATATTGGCCACGGCCGTGGGCGTGGCACCCATGCCGAAACCGCAGTGGCCGGCGGCCAGCACGGCTGCATCGTAGTTGCTGCCCATGATGCGGAAGGTCACCAGCGCGGCATACAGGCCCATGACCAGCGTCTGGGCCGCCAGTATCACCATCAGCGGCGCCGCCAGCCCCGCCAGCTCCCACAGCTTGAGCGACAGCAGGGCCATGGCCAGGTAGATGGACAGCGAGGCATTGCCGAAGACGTCGATGGCCCGGTCGAATACCTGGAAGTGAAAGACATAGTCCAGCGTGTTGCGGATCAGGACGCCACCGGCCAGCGCCCAGACGAAGGTGGGCAGGGAGAACAGGGTGCCGGCGGTGAACTGCGTCATGAACTCGGCAAAGCCCAGGCAGCCCGCGAACAGGGCCAGTGTTTCGATGGCCGCGCTGGTGGTGATCAGGCGCGTCTGCTCGGGGTTCTCGAAGCCGCCGTGGCTTGCGCTTTCGCCCAGCGGGGGCTGTTTTTCGGGGGCGGCTGCGGGGTCATGCACGGCAAGCCTGCGGCGCGTGATCAGGGCCTTGGCCAGCGGGCCGCCGATCAGGCCGCCGATCACTAGTCCGAAGGTGGCACAGGCAATGCCCAGGGTGACCGCGCCCTGGATGCCGTATTCGCGCTCGAAAACCTGGCCCCAGGCACCTGCCGTGCCATGGCCGCCCGTCAGGGTGACGGAGCCTGCGATCAGCCCGAACAGCGGATCGAGCCCGAGCATCTTGGCCAGGCTCACGCCGACCAGATCCTGCAGGCTGATGAAGACGGCGACCACGGCCAGGAACAGCAGCAGCGAACGGCCGCCTTCGCGCAGCTTGGCGAAATTGGCGCTCAGCCCGATGGACGAGAAAAACACCAGCATGAAGGCCATCTGCAGCTCGCTGCTGAAGCTGAAGGTGCAGCCCAGGGTCTGGTTGAGCACGAACAGGGCGACGGCCACGACCAGGCCGCCGGCCACGGGCTCGGGGATGTTGAATTCGCGCAGCAGGCGCAGATGCCGTACCAGCCATTTGCCCAGCAAAAGGACGAGGGCGGCGAAGATCAGGGTGTAGTAGGCGCTGAAAGTCAGGTGCATGGCTTCCGTTTTCCGGTGGGCGGGGCAAGGCAGCGCACCATACGATAGGCGGCATGCCGGGGGGCGATGTCAGGATAGCCACTGATTGCCAGGCCTGCTGAAAGTGCCCTTTGATCGTGCCCTGCGTCAGTGCCCTGTCAGCTGGCTACGGGGCCGGGCCGCCTGTCCTCGACGGTGAAGCGGGCCAGCGTGTAGATGCGGCTGTCGGCTCGCATCGGGTTGGCCACGGCGCGCAGCTCGCTGGTCCAGCGCTCGGGCGTGATGTCGGCCAGCCCGTAGCCGCGTTCCTCGCAGCGTGCGTACAGCACCTGAGGGTTGTGGTCGACGATGGCATCGACCTTGGCCTGGGTGGTGCCGCTGCGCGAGGTGATGGAGGTGCTGCAGAACTCGCTGGCCACGACGGGATTGCGCCGCTCGGGCGCGGCCTCGGGGTCTGCGTGCACGGCACAGACATAGTTCTGGTGCAGGTCGCCGCCCAGCAGCACGCTGTTGCGCGGCGTGGGCTGGGCGCCCGGCGTGAGGTGGCGCACCAGGCGCTGGCGCGCTGCAGGGTAGCCGTCCCAGCTGTCCGTGGCCTGCGATCCCGATGGCGGCCGGTGCGCGGACACCAGGGTGGGCTGGGCCAGGATGCTCCAGCGCGGTCCCTCGCTTGCGTGCTGGCGGGCATCTTCGGCCAGCTGGCGGTACAGCCACTGCTCCTGCGTCCAGCCCAGGAAGCTGCGCGCCGTATCCGACAGGGCTGCGCATTGCGCAGGGCGCACGCTGCCCTTGTCTGCCGCTCCCTCGGCGCGGCAGGCCTGGGCGCTGCGGTACTGGCGGCCGTCCAGAAAATGCAGCCGGGCCAGCCGGCCCCACTGCAGGCTGCGGTACAGCTGCAGCCCGCCGCCGCCATGCTGGGCGCCCGCGCCGGTCAGTGCGCTGGCGCGCAGCGGCATGTTCTCGTAGAAGGCCTGCCAGGCAGCCATGCGCCGGGCCAGGAAGCGCCCGGCATCGCCCTGGCCCTGGTCGCCGGCGTAGTTGTTCTCCACCTCATGGTCGTCCCAGCCCACGGACCAGTTGCACATGGCGTGCGCTGCCTGCAGCAGCGGGTCGCTCTTGTGCAGGGCGTAGCGGTCCCGGTAGTCCTGCAGGCTTTGCGCGGCCCGCAGGTTGTGGGTGCGGGCCAGGCCCAGCGTCATGGCGGGCGTGGCGTACTCGTAGATGTAGTCGCCCAGGAAGAGCACCAGGTCCGGCGCGTCCTGCACCACCTGGCGCCAGGCTGCGTAGTAGCCGTGCTCCCAGCGCTGGCAGGAGGCATAGGCCAGGCGCAGCCGCTGGGGCAGGCTGCCGGGCGCGGGCGCCGTGCGGCAGCGGCCCGTGCTGCTCACGGCCTGACCCAGCATGAAGCGGTAGTGGTACCAGCGGTCAGGCGCCAGCCCTCCCACCTGCACATGCACGCCGTGGCCCCATTCGGGCTGGGCCATGGCCTCGCCGCTGCGCACGATCTGGCGGAACAGCGGGTCGTGCGCCAGCTCCCAGCGGATCCTGAGCGCAGGCATGGCCGTGGTGTCGGTCTCGCCCAGCTGTGCAAGCGGCGGCGTGAGCCGCGTCCACAGCAGCACGTTGTCGGGTTCGGGGTCGCCGCTGGCCACGCCCAGCGTGAAGGGGTTGTGCGCAGGCCGCTCGCCCAGGCGGGCCCAGGCAGGCAACTGGCCCAGCGCCGTGGCCAAGCCCGCTGCGACCAGAAACTGGCGCCGCGGTGCAGGGACGGGGGCGCTGAAGGGCAGGGGCATGGCGGTTCGGGGGCAGGTGGCGCAAGAAAGCGGGGAGATACGGAGCGTGGCCTCGGTGGATCAAAGGCCGGCGCCTGCATTTCCAACTGGCTGCCATTGTGCGCCTGATGCCGTGGCAATGCTGTGCTTGCCGCGCTCCTTGGCCTGCAGCATGGCGGTATCCGCGCGGCGCAGCACGTCCATGCCGTTTTCGTGGCTTTGCAGCTGGGCCACGCCCGCACTGAAGCTCAATGGCCGGGGGGCCGGCTGGCCTGGCGTCTGCGAAGAGGCTGGCAAAGGCGTCTGCTCCAGCAACTGCAGCAGGCGCTGCAGCGCCTGGGCGCCCGCAGTCTCCGGTGTCTGGGGCAGCAGCAGCACGAAGGCCTGGCCCTCGTATCGGCCCACCACGTCCTCGGGACGCAGTCCCTGGCGTGCCAGCTGGGCCACATGGATGAGGGCGGCATCGCCCATGGCATGCCCCAGCTCGGCATTGAGGGCCTGCATGCCGTCCATGTCGAGCAGGGCAACGCTCAGCGGCTGGCCATGGCGCTGGGCGCGCGCCACCTCGCGGTCCAGCGCCTCGCTCACACCCAGGCGGTTGAGCTGGCCGGTCAGCGGATCGTGGCGTGCACGGCGCGCGGCCTCGTCCAGTTCCTGCTGCAGGGCCTCTATGCGCGCCTCGCAGGCATCGACATGGCTGCGCAGCGATTGCAGCTCTTCCTGGGCCACGCGGCTGCCGGCGGCCATGGTGCGGGTGGCCTCCAGCACCTGTTGCAGCAGCGGGGCGGCATCCTCCAGGCGCTGGATGCCGTCCAGCTGGCGCGCGGCTTCCTCCATGCGGGCGCCCAGTGTTTCGTTGCTGCTCGTGATCTTTGCCAGATGCTGGACGAAGCCGCCCAGCATGTCCTTGAGCGCCTGCTGCGCGGCGGCCATGCCGTCCTGCAGCTGCATGCGCCGGTGGATCACGGTCTGCAGCTCGCGCCGCGCATCCACCAGGGGCGCGGGTGACAGCGGCGGCGTGATGGCCTGCTCGATGGCCGTGAGCTGCGGCACCAGCCAGCTGCCGTGCGTGGGGTCCTGGGCCAGATGCTGGATCAGGGTCTGCAGCAGCTCCTGCACCAGCTGCAGGACCTGGAGCTGGTCGGCAATGGAGAACGACAGCTGGTAGTGCTGGTCATGCAGGCGCCGCGCCAGGGCCTTGGCGTCCACGGGCGGTGCCTGCAGCTGTTCCATGAGCTGCTGATGCAGTTGCCGGGTCTTGGCTTCCTGGGTATTCAGCAGCGCAAAGAAGGCCTCGAAGCGCCGCGCCAGCTGCTGCGTCAGATCCTCGGGCAAAGCCTGCAGGGGCGGCGGCACGGGCAATTCCACGGGCCTGGCCTCATGGGTTGGCGGCTGCAGGGCCGCGTTGGCATAGGCGGTGATGACCTGCTGCAGGCCCTGCCAGTCGCTGCGTTCTATGGCGGCGCCCAACTGGTCGCGCAGGCGCTTCTGTCCGGGCGTCTGCGCAGGCAAAAGCGCATGGACGTGGCGCAGCGGCCCCTGGGGAAAGCTGGCGGGGCCGGGTTCGCCGGCTGCCTGCTCATAGAGGCGGGTGTAGTTTTCCGGGGTGGGCGGCAGGCGGTTCAGCGCCAGTTGCCGCAGGGTTTCGCGTGCCAGTTCGGAAGCGGAGCGCTCGGCCATGGGTGGGCAGTTGTTTCAGAATGCAATGCCCTCCAGTGTGGCATGGCCGGCGCCCGGTTCACTGCTCGTTGACCATGACCAGCTTGCCCTGGACCTGGCGCGATCCCATGCGTGCGTAGGCCGCGTGCAGCTCGGCCATGGGCATGGTGCGGTCGATCACGGGCTTGATCTTTCCCTGGCCGTACCACTGGGCCAGCTCCTGCATCATGGCCGCGTTGGCCTTGGGCTCGCGCCGGGAGAACTCGCCCCAGAAGACGCCCACCAGCGATGCGCCCTTGAGCAGCGGCAGGTTCAGCGGCAGGGCCGGGATGGGGCCTGCGGCAAAGCCCACGATCAGATAGCGGCCGCGCCAGGCGATGGAGCGGAAGGCAGGCTCGGCGAAGTCGCCGCCCACGGGGTCGTAGACCACGTCGGGGCCCTTGCCGTCGGTGGCCTCCTTGATGGCCGCGCGCAGGTCGCCCTGGCTGTAGTTGATGGTGGCATCGGCGCCCTGTGCCTTGCACAGCGCGCACTTTTCGTCGGTGGAGGCTGCCGCGATCACGCGTGCGCCTGCCGCCTTGGCGATCTGGATGGCGGCCGTGCCCACGCCGCCTGCCGCGCCCAGCACCAGCACGGTCTCGCCCTCGCGCAGCTGGCCACGGTCGATCAGCGCATGGTGCGAGGTGGCATAGGTCATGATGAAGGCCGCTGCATCGACGAAGCTGAATCCATCGGGCAGCGGCATGCACAGCGCGGCCGGTGCCAGCGTATGGGTGCCAAAGCCCCCGGTGCCCGACAGGCAGGCCACGCGCTGGCCCACGCTGAGGTGGCTCACGCCTTCGCCCACGGCCTGGACCACGCCCGCGTATTCCGAACCCGGCACGAACGGCAGCTCAGGCTTCATCTGGTACTTGTTCTGCACGATCAGCAGATCGGGGAAGTTCAGGCTGGCCGCCTTCACTTCGAGCAGTACCTGTCCAGGGCCCGGTGCGGGTGTGGGCAGCTGCGTCCACTGCAGTTGATCGACGCCCGTGGGCGTTGTGCAAAGCCAAGCGTGCATGGTGGTTGTCTCCTGTGATTGAATGCCTGGCCGATGATAGGAGTGTGGCGGGAATGCCTCCTGTCCCTCGGGCGACGAGACGCCCGCCTACAATCGCCCGCAATCCCTGCTGTATCCATGAAGATTCTCATTTGTAACGACGACGGCTACCAGGCGCCCGGCATCCAGGCCTTGTACGAGGCGCTGCGCACGGTGGCAGACGTCGAGGTGGTGGCGCCGGAGCACAACAACAGTGCCAAGTCCAACGCCCTGACGCTGAATGCACCGCTGTACGTGCACCAGGCCCACAACGGTTTCCGCTATGTCAACGGCACGCCGGCAGACTGCGTGCACATCGCCCTGACCGGCCTGCTGGGCTACCGGCCCGACCTGGTGGTCTCCGGCATCAACAACGGCGCCAACATGGGCGACGACACCATCTACTCGGGCACCGTCGGCGCGGCCATGGAGGGCTTTCTTTTCGGCATTCCCGCCATTGCCTTCTCCCAGGTGGACAAGGGCTGGTCCGAGATTGAGGCTGCCGCCGCCGCCGCGCGCCAGCTGGTCATGGACATGCAGTCGCAGGAACTGATCGGCCTGTCGCCCTGGCTGCTCAACGTGAACATTCCCAACATGCCGCTGTCCGCGCTCAAGCCGCTCAAGCTGTGCCGGCTGGGCCGCCGCCATGCGGCCGAGCGCGTCATCACCCAGGAGAGCCCGCGCGGCGAAATGATGTATTGGATAGGCAGCGCAGGCGCGGCCATGGATGACTCGGAGGGCACGGACTTCCACGCCACGTCCCACGGCCACATGTCTGTCACGCCGCTGAAGGTGGACCTGACCGACCATGACAACCTGGGCTACTGGGCGCAGACGGCGGCCAGGCTGGCATCGGCCAGTCAGGCCGTGCTGCCTGCCCAGGGCGGGGCGGTGCAACCGTGAGCGAGCGCCGTCCCGGAGTTCCCTCTTGGGTGGCGCGCTCGGTGCAGAACCCTGCGCCGGCCTCGCGCGCGGTGCCCGCGCGCTCCGCGCTGGCCACCGCCGCCGCCCGTGCCCCGCAACAGCCCTCGGGCATCGGCATGGATTCGGCCGCCGTGCGCGCGCGCATGGTGCAGCGACTGGCCGCCACCGGCATCCAGTCGCCGGCCGTGCTCGCTGCCATGGGAGCGGTGGAGCGCCACCGCTTCGTGGACAGCGCCCTGGTCAACCAGGCCTATGAGGACACCAGCCTGCCCATCGGTCTGGGCCAGACGATCTCCAAGCCCAGCGTGGTCGCCCGCATGACCGAGCTGCTGCTGGGTTCGGAGGCCGCGAAGTCGGGCCTGGGCCGCGTGCTGGAGATCGGCACCGGCTGCGGCTACCAGGCGGCCGTGCTGGCGCGCGTGGCACGCGAGGTCTATTCGATCGAGCGCCTGCGCGGCCTGCACGAGAAAGCGCGCAGCAACCTGCGGCCCTGGCGCCTGACCAATGTCCATCTGATCTTTGGAGACGGCATGGAAGGCTATGGCAGCGGCGCTCCGTACGCGGGCATCATCTCGGCCGCCGGCGGCGAGAGCATGCCCTCGGCCTGGTGCGACCAGTTGGCCGTGGGCGGGCGGCTTGTCGCGCCCATGGTGGTTACGGGGGGTAAGCAGGCACTGCTGGTGATTGACAAGAGTTCACACGGGTTTACGCAATCGATTTTGGAGGCCGTGAACTTTGTCCCCCTAAAATCGGGCATCGCCTAGAAGGGAATAACTTATGTTGGTATCGCGAAGTCTTGGGGCTTGGGGAACGGTGGTGCTGGCCGGCATGGTTCTGGCAGGCTGCACATCCCAAGTGAACAGGGCTCCCGTGGAGGACCGCGGAACATCCACCTCCACTTCCACCTCTTCCTCGCCATCGGCGGCCGTCAAGCCGCTGCCCGGCGTCGAGAACGCCGGCAAGCCCGGCTACTACACCATCAAGCCTGGTGACACGCTGATCCGCATCGGCCTGGAGACCGGCCAGAGCTGGAAGGACATCGCGCGCTGGAACAATCTGGAGAACCCCAACCTGATCGAAGTCGGTCAGGTGGTTCGCGTCGTGCCGCCGACCAGCTCGTCCATGGCAAGTTCGGACAGCGGCAGCACACGTTCTTCGTCCTCGTCCTCCTCTTCCACGCCCAGCGGCTCGCCGGTGGTGGCAACGCCGCTGCCGCCCGTGGCATCCTCGGCATCGTCTGGCAGCTCCACCGCAACGCCTGCACCCGCGCCGACCCCGGCACCGGCTCCTGCACCCGCAGCCGGCAAGGGCGCCGACGATGTGGACTTCATCTGGCCTGCCTCGGGCAGCCTGATTGCCGGCTTCGACGAGGCGCGCAACAAGGGCTATGACATCGCAGGCAAGGCCGGCGACCCCGTGATGGCCGCTGCCGATGGCCGCGTGGTCTATGCCGGCGCCGGCCTGCGTGGCTATGGCAACCTGATCATCCTCAAGCACAACAACACCTACCTCACGGCCTACGCGCACAACCAGACGCTGTTGGTCAAGGAGGACCAGACCGTGCGCAAGGGCCAGAAGATTGCCGAGATGGGCAGCACCGACGCCGACCGCGTGAAGCTGCACTTCGAGGTGCGTCGCCAGGGCAAGCCTGTCGATCCTTCGCGCTACCTGCCTTCGCGCTGATGAGCCGCAGCACCAGGCAAACCGGACAAGCCCCTGCCCCGCAGGGGCTTGTTTCTTCTGCGCCCGGCGAACCGCTGCCGGAATCGGTCGAGGACCAGGACCAGGACGAGGCCGACGCCGAAGGTGGCGAGGTCGAGGCCGCCGCCGCCGAGCTGCGCGAAATCACCGTGCCGCCCGCCCAGCACGGCCTGCGCGCCGACAAGGTGCTGGCCGAATGCGTGGCCGAGTTCTCGCGCAGCTATCTGCAGCAGCTGCTTGCGCAGGGCGCGGTCACCCTCAACGGGCGTGTGCTGGGCAAGCCTTCCGCCAAGGTCGCGGCCGGCGACCGCATGGTGCTGGAGATGCGGCCCACGCAGCAGAGCATGGCCTTCCAGCCCGAGGACATGGCGCTGGACGTGGTGCATGAGGACGAGCACCTGCTGGTCGTCAACAAGCCGGCTGGCCTGGTCGTGCACCCGGCGCCCGGCAACTGGACGGGAACCCTGCTCAACGGCCTGCTGGGGCGCGACCCCAAGGCGCGCGAGGTGCCGCGCGCCGGCATCGTCCATCGCCTGGACAAGGACACCAGCGGCCTCATGGTCGTGGCGCGCAGCCGCGCCGCCATGGATGCGCTGGTGGCCATGATCGCCGCACGCGATGTCAGCCGGCAGTACCTGGCGCTGGCCCACAAGGCCTGGGGCCCGCGCAAGCACCGCGAGGTCGATGCGCCCATCGGCCGCGATCCGCGCAACCGCCTGCGCATGGCCGTGGTCGACCTGGCCCAGCATGCGGGCAAGACCGCGCGCACCGACATCGACCTGCTGGCCGGCAACGACGAGGTCAGCCTGGTGCGCTGCACGCTGCATACGGGCCGCACCCACCAGATCCGCGTGCACATGGCCTCTCTGGGTCATCCGCTGGTGGCCGATGCCGTCTACGGTGGCAAGGACGCTGGCGGCATGACGCGCCAGGCCCTGCACGCCTTCCGGCTGGCCTTCACCCATCCCATGACGGGCCAGGCCCTGGTGCTGCATGCGCCGCTGCCCGCCGACATGGCGCAGGCGCTGGAAAATTGGGGGCTGAGCTACAATCCCGCCGAAAGCCTCTGACCATCTCTCGCATGGCATCTGTGGAGCGCTTGCTTCCTCTTCTTTGATTCGGCGCACCCTGGCTGCCACCCCTGGTGGCACGCGCGCCTTTGTTCCCGAGACGCTGAGCCATGAATACGGTAGATGCCAAGCGGGTCCTGGAAACTGCATTGATCTGCGCGCCGCAGCCTGTCACGCTGCGTGAGCTGCGCTCGCTGTTCGATGACGTGCTGGGCTCCGACACGCTGAAGGACCTGCTGCTGGACCTGCAGAAGGACTGGGCGCAAAAGGGCGTGGAGCTGGTACAGGTGGCGTCCGGGTGGCGCTTCCAGAGCCGGCCCGAGATGCGGGTGTACCTGGACCGGCTGCATCCTGAAAAGCCGCCACGCTACACCCGTGCGACCCTGGAGACGCTGGCCATCATCGCCTACCGTCAGCCGGTGACGCGCGGTGATATCGAGGACATACGTGGTGTGACGGTCAACAGCCTGCTGATCAAGCAACTGGAAGACCGGGGCTGGATCGAGGTGATTGGCCACCGGGAAACCGTGGGCCGACCCTCTTTGTTTGCCACCACGCGCCAGTTTCTGGACGACCTGGGCCTGCAGTCGCTGGACCAGTTGCCCATGCTTGAGGAGCCCGAATCCCAGCAAAGCCTGTTCAAGGCGCTGGAGGAGTCGGGCGAGCCTGAGGTGCAAGAGAGTGCGCCAGCCGGTGACGCCCCGCCGACCGAAGGCTGGGGTCCCGACGAAGTGCCGCCAGTCATCGGCGCGCAGGACGTGGGCGAGGAATTGCTGGATCAGGTGCCGTTGCAGGCCGATGAGACGGAGCTGCCGGAGCTGGTCGAGGACGGTGAGGACAACGCCCTTGCCGCTCTCTTGCCAGAGGCGCCCTCGGGCGAGCCTGAGACACCGGATGGGACAGATGCCGCGAGTGCCGCAGAAGCTGCGCAGACCGCAGACACAGCGGAAAAAGCGGACACCGCGGATACGACAGACACAACGGATACGGACGGCGCTGCACTGCAGGCCGAAGAAGGAAAGCCATGACGGGTAGTGATATCTCCAAGGACCAGGACGCCCAGCCGGCGTCCGACGAGGCTGGCGCACAGCGCAAGGCCCGCCCCGCGCGCTCGCGCGCTCCCAAGGCCGAGTCCCGGCCTGGCGCCAGGCCTGCGCGCAAGCCGCGCCCGGCCGCCGAGGCTGTGCCTGCCGAAGACACCGAGCAGGAGCTGGTGACGGCTGATGCATCAGAGTCAAGCGACTCAGGGTCTGCCGAAGGCTACGGTTTTGCGGACGTCATCTCGGGCGAGCTCGACGCCGCCGAAGAGCGCGACGATGCCGCGCCTGCCAAGCGCGTACTGCTGCCCCAGGTCGATTCGCCCAAGCTGCACAAGGTGCTGGCCCAGGCCGGGCTGGGATCGCGCCTTGAAATGGAGCAGCTCATTCTTGAAGGCCGCATCTCGGTCAACAACGAGCCTGCCCACGTGGGCCAGCGCATCCAGTTCGGCGACCAGATCAAGGTCAACGGCCAGCCCATCCGCTTTCGCATCGATCCGCCGCCGGCGCGTGTCATCGCCTACCACAAGCCCGTGGGTGAAGTCGTCACGCACGACGATCCCCAGAACCGCCCCACGGTGTTCCGCAAGCTGCCGCGCCTGCAGCATGGCAAATGGCAGTCCGTTGGCCGCCTGGACCTGAACACCGAAGGCCTGCTGCTGTTCACCAGCTCGGGCGAGCTGGCCAACTCCCTGATGCACCCGCGCTTCGGCCTGGAGCGCGAGTACGCGGCCCGCGTGCTGGGCGCGCTCAGCAAGGAAGAAAAGCAGCGCCTGACCGATGGCGTGCAGCTGGAAGACGGCGTGGCCGCCTTCGGCTCCATCGAGGATGGCGGCGGCGAAGGCGCCAACTGCTGGTACCGCGTGACCATTTCCGAAGGCCGCAACCGCGAAGTGCGCCGCATGTTCGAGGCGGTGGGCCATGCCGTGAGTCGGCTGATCCGCATCCGCTATGGCGCCATGGTGCTTCCGCGCGGCCTCAAGCGCGGCGCCTGGGTGGAGCTGGACCAGGCCGACATCCAGTCCCTGGCCTCCGCGGCAGGCATGCAGGCGCGTGCGCCTGCTGCACCCAAGCCTCCGGCCGGAGGCCGCCGTGGTGGCCCGGCCGACCGCAACACCGTCCGCCGCGAAGGCGGCGGCCGCTATTTCGACGGCAATCGCCCGGCACCCAATGCCATGCTGGACGGCCCGCGTGCCAAGCCCGCTCCCAAGGGTGGCAAGGCGGACGGCGGCCAGGGCAGAGGGCAGGGCGGTGCAGGCGGGCGGGGCAAGACAGGTGGCAGCCAGCAGCCCGATCCGATGCGTACATCGGTGGGCTACATCGGCTCCGACAGCCTGTCGCGTGCACGCCAGAACGCCAAGCGCAAGCCGGGAGGGCGCCGCTGAAATACGGCGGTCAGCCTCCCCTTTGGCAGCACCATGTCATCAAGGACTTTGATGGCACAGCTAGAATCAACGGTTTTGTCCAATTGACAAAAATCCATAGTAACCCTGATTAGGAACCATTCAAATGGCCATCGAACGCACTCTTTCCATCATCAAGCCCGACGCCGTTGCCAAGAACGTGATCGGCCAGATCTACGCTCGCTTCGAGGCCGCCGGCCTGAAGGTCATCGCCGCCAAGATGGTGCACCTGTCGCGCGGCGAAGCCGAGCAGTTCTACGGCGTCCACAAGGAGCGTCCCTTCTTCAAGGACCTGGTGGACTTCATGATCTCCGGCCCCGTGATGATCCAGGCCCTGGAAGGCGAGAACGCCATCCTGAAGAACCGTGAACTGATGGGCGCCACCGACCCCAAGAAGGCTGAGAAGGGCACGATCCGCGCCGACTTCGCCGACAGCATCGACGCCAACGCCGTGCACGGCTCTGACGCCGCTGAAACTGCAGCCGTGGAAGTGGCATTCTTCTTCCCCGGCATGAACGTCTACTCGCGCTGATCCCCGCGTCTTCCGCGGCCGTCATGGTCTGTCCGGTGCAGGCCATGCCTGCCGCGGAAGAGCCGAGAGCGGCGTGGCACCGGCCTGCCGACATGAATACCAATTTGCTAGATTTTGATCTCGACGGACTGGCCGCTTATTGCGAACAGCTCGGCGAGAAGCGTTTCCGCGCAACGCAGCTGTTCCGCTGGATCCACCAGCGAGGCGCCAGCGATTTCGACCAGATGAGCGATCTGGCCAAGTCCCTGCGCGAAAAGCTCAAGGCGCGTGCCCACATCACGGCCCTGCCGGTTCTGACCGAGCATGTGTCTGCCGATGGAACGGTCAAGTGGCTGTTCGACGTGGGGGGCGGCAATGCCGTCGAATCCGTTTTCATTCCCGAAGATGACCGGGGCACGCTGTGCGTGTCGTCCCAGGCCGGCTGTGCCGTGGGCTGCCGCTTCTGCTCCACGGGTCACCAGGGCTTCAGCCGCAACCTCAGCACGGGCGAGATCCTGGCCCAGCTCTGGTATGCCGAGCATGCGCTGCGCAAGCGCCTGGGCACGGGTGGCGAGCGCGTCATCTCCAACGTGGTGATGATGGGCATGGGCGAGCCGCTGCAGAACTACACGGCCCTGGTGCCGGCGCTGCGCGTGATGCTGGATGACCATGGCTACGGCCTCTCGCGCCGCCGCGTGACCGTGTCCACCTCGGGCGTGGTCCCGATGATCGACAGGCTGTCGCAGGACTGCGCCGTGGCCATGGCCGTGTCGCTGCATGCGCCCAACGACGAGCTGCGCGACCCGCTGGTGCCGCTGAACCGCAAGTACCCCATCCACGAGCTGCTCGATGCCTGCGAGCGTTACCTGGAGTTCGCGCCGCGCGATTTCATCACGTTCGAATATTGCATGCTCGATGGCGTCAATGATCAGCCCGAGCATGCGCGCCAACTGATAGAGTTGGTCCGCGCACGTGGCGACGGCCGCAGCTGGTGCAAGTTCAACCTGATTCCGTTCAACCCCTTCCCGGCCTCGGGCCTGCTGCGTTCACCTGCAGCGCGGGTGACGGAGTTCGCCAGCCTGCTGAGCAATGCCGGCATTGTGACCACGGTGCGCAAGACACGTGGCGACGACATCGACGCAGCCTGCGGACAGCTGGCTGGCGATGTCAAGGACCGCACGCGCGCTGCCGAGCGCATGGCAAAGCAGCGCACCATTGTTCTCAAGCAGATGCCTTGAGAGGACCTACGGAACAAAGGGACAGTTCATGAAGTCAGTGGCTCGGCGGCTGCGATCGGGGGGTATCGGTGGATGCATGCGCTGGGCAGTGCCGGTGCTGGTCCTTGCCTTGGCCGGCTGCGCCGGCAAGCAACCTTTGGTGCCTTCGGCGAATTCAGGCTCCGGCAATGCTTCGTCCGTCTCCAATGCCTCGATGGCCTCGGCCGCCGAGGTCGATCCCCGTCGCCGCGCGGCCATTCGCCTGGAGCTGGCGGCTTCCTACTTCCAGGCCGGCCGCATCGATGTGGCCCTGGAAGAGGTAAACCAGGCGCTGGCCTCCGACCCCGGTTCCGCCGATGGCTATGGACTGCTGGCCCTGATCTACATGCGCAACCAGGACTGGGACCAGGCCGATGCCAGCCTGCGCAAGGCCATGTCGCTGCGCCCCCAGGACGGTGACCTGCAGCACAACTACGGATGGCTGCTGTGCCAGCGCAAGCAGTATGTGCAGGCCCAGGAATGGCTGGACAAGGCACTGGCCCAGCCCGGCTACCTGGAGCGTCCCAAGACATGGATGGCCAAGGGCCTGTGCCTGCAGCAGGCCGGTCTGCTGGTCGAGGCCCAGCAGGCGCTGCTCAAGGGCTATGAACTCGACGCCGCCAACCCGGTGATAGCCTATCACCTGAGCAATGTGATGCTGCAGGGGGGCGACGCCAAGAGGGCGCAGTTCTACATCCGCCGCCTCAACAGCAGCCCCCAGTCCAACGCGGAAAGCCTGTGGCTGGGCATCAAGATAGAGAGGGCGCTGCAGCAATCTGCAGCGATGCGGCAGCTGGCCGACCAGCTGCACCAGCGCTTCCCGGAGTCCCGCCAATGGCTGGCCTACGAGCGTGGAGCATTCAATGAGTGAGGTGTTGGCGGTGCATGACGAAGCAGGTACGCAAGGCGAGAACGCCAAAACTTCCATGACGGCGGGCACGCTGCTGCGCCAGGCGCGCGAGGCGGCAGGCCTGTCGCTGGCCGGACTGGCGGCGGCGCTCAAGGTGCCGGCCCCCAAGCTGGAGGCCCTGGAGGCGGATGACTATGCCGCCTTCCAGGACCATGTCTTCATGCGGGCCCTGGCACAAAGCGTCTGCCGCACGCTGCGCGTGGACTCGGCCTCGGTGCTGGCCCTGCTGCCGCGCACCCAGCTCAAGAGCCTGGCCGATGATCGCGGCAGCATCAATGCCACGTTCAAGGAGCGCTCCTTCAAGGCCACCGGAACACCGCTGGGCCGCGAAAACGGTTCGCGCAAGGTCGCCATCATCGTGCTGCTGCTGCTGGCGGCCGCCGCCGCCGTGTACTTCCTGCCCAAGCACGAAGGCGATGCCGAGGAGCCGCAGGCCGGCTCTTCCGACGCCGCTGCCCTGGTGTCGCCGGCCGCAACCGTGTCCGAGCCCGTGGCTGCCCAGGAGCCTGTGGCGCCCGCAGTGACGGCGCCAGCCTCCGAAGGGGCGGCGCCTGCAGCGCCTGCAGCCATGCCAGCCGTCCAGGCGCCTGCAGCAGCGGCTCCCGCAGCCGGCGTGCCTGGCGATGTGCCTGCCGATGCCGCAGCGGCGACTCCTGCAACCCAGGCCGCGCAAACGCCTGGTGGCGTGCTGGTCATGAAGGCCAGCGCACAATCGTGGGTGCAGGTCAAGGATGCCAACGGCCGCGTGGTGCTGCAAAAGACGCTGGCGGCAGGTGAGTCGGTTGGCGCTGAAGGTGCGCTGCCGCTGTCTGTCATCGTCGGCAATGCCAGCGGCACCGAAGTGCGCGTCCGTGGTGAGCTGCTGGAAGTGGCCAAGACCACCCGTGACAACGTGGCCCGCTTTGAGGTGAAGTGACCGTGCAAGATTTCCTATCCACGCAGCAGCCGATAGCGATTGCCTCGCCGCTGCCGCGCAAGTCCCGCCAGGCCCGCGTGGTCTGGCGCAACAATGTCGTCACCGTGGGCGGCGATGCGCCTGTGCGCGTGCAGTCCATGACCAACACCGATACGGTGGACGCGGTCGAGACGGCCATACAGGTGCGCCAGCTGGCCCAGGCCGGCTCGGAGATGGTGCGCATCACCGTCAACACGCCCGAGGCAGCCGCTGCCGTGCCCTACATCCGCGAGCAGCTCGACCGCATGGGCGAGTACGTGCCGCTGGTGGGCGACTTCCACTACAACGGCCACCGCCTGCTCACCGAATACCCGGCCTGCGCCGAGGCGCTGTCCAAGTACCGCATCAACCCCGGCAACGTCGGCAAGGGCGAGAAAAAGGACAGGCAGTTCGGCCAGATGATCGAGGCGGCAGCCCGCTACGACAAGGCCGTGCGCATCGGGGTCAACTGGGGTTCGCTGGACCAGGAGCTGATGGCGCGCCTGATGGACGAGAACTCGCGCCGCGCCCAGCCCTGGGATACGCGCCAGGTCATGTTCGAGGCGCTGATCTCCTCGGCCGTCGATTCCGCGCGCCTGGCCGAGTCCATGGGGCTGAACGGCGACAACATCATCCTGTCGTGCAAGGTCAGCGGCGTGCAGGACCTGATCTCGGTCTACCGGGCCCTTGCGCAGCGCTGCGACTATGCGCTGCACCTGGGCCTGACCGAGGCCGGCATGGGCACCAAGGGCACGGTGGCCTCGGCCGCCGCGCTGTCCGTGCTGCTGCAGGAAGGCATTGGCGACACCATCCGCGTCTCGCTCACGCCCCAGCCCGGTGAGGCGCGCACGCAGGAAGTGGTGGTTGCCTCCGAAATCCTGCAGGCCCTGGGCCTGCGCGTTTTCGTGCCCAGCGTCACGGCCTGCCCTGGCTGCGGCCGCACCACCAGCACCACCTTCCAGGAGCTGGCCAAGCGCATCGACGACTACCTGCGCGGCCAGATGCCGCTGTGGCGCATGAAGTACCCCGGCGTCGAGGCCATGAAGGTGGCCGTGATGGGCTGCATCGTCAACGGCCCTGGCGAGAGCAAGCACGCCAACATCGGCATCAGCCTGCCCGGGACGGGCGAGGCGCCCGCTGCCCCCGTCTACATTGACGGCGAGAAGGCGTTGACGCTGCGCGGCGAGCGCATTGCCGAGGAATTCCAGACCCTGGTCGAAGACTATGTGGCGCGCACCTATGGCACCACCGCTGCCGCACCCGCCTGAGCGGCTGCGCCAGGCATTGCAGTTATTGCAAAATAGATAGCACACCACGCTTTGTTTCATGGGGTCTCACGCGGGATGCGCGTGGGAGCATGGAGCGCAAAAGGCGGGGTCCGCTCCTGTTTCCGAGCATTCATCGAACGAGAACAACGTGGCCAAACCCGAAAAACTCTCCGCCGTCAAAGGCATGAACGACATTCTTCCCGCCGAGTCCGCTCGCTGGGAATGGCTGGAGGCGCAGGTGCGCGAGCTGATGGCGCGCTTTGCCTACCGCAACGTGCGCACGCCCATCGTCGAGCACACGCAACTGTTCGTGCGCGGCATCGGCGAGGTGACGGACATCGTCGAAAAGGAGATGTACTCCTTCGAGGACAAGCTCAATGGCGAGCGCCTGACGCTGCGCCCAGAAGGCACGGCGAGCCTGGTGCGCGCCACCATCGAAAACAACCTGCTGTACGACGGCGGCAAGCGCATGTGGTACATGGGTCCCATGTTCCGCCACGAGCGCCCGCAGCGCGGCCGCTACCGCCAGTTCCACCAGATCGGTGCCGAGGCCCTGGGCTTTGCCGGCCCCGATGTCGATGCCGAGCTCATTTTGCTGGCCGTCTCCCTGTGGAAGCAGCTGGGCCTGACGCAGTGGCGCCTGGAAATCAACAGCCTGGGCCAGCCCGAGGAGCGCCAGGCCCACCGCCAGGCCCTGATCGCCTACCTGGAGCAGCACCAGGACGTGATGGACGAAGAGGCCAGGCGCCGCATGTACAGCAACCCGCTGCGCGTGCTGGACACCAAGAATCCCGCCATGCAGGCCATGGTCAACGGGGCGCCGCGCCTGCTGGACTTCCTGGGCGAGGGCTCGCTGGCCCACTTCGACGGACTCAAGGCCATCCTGGACGCCAATGGCGTGCCCTGGACCGTGAATCCGCGCCTGGTGCGCGGCCTGGACTACTACAACCTCACGGTGTTCGAGTTCATCACCGACATGCTGGGCGCGCAGGGCACCATCTGCGCCGGCGGCCGCTACGACTACCTGATCGAGCAGGTGGGCGGCAAGAGCGCGCCGGCCGTGGGCTGGGCGCTGGGGGTGGAGCGCGTGCTGGAGCTCGTCAAGGAGCTGGGCGCCGACATCCCCGCGCCCACGCTGCATGCCTACGCCATCGTTCCCGACGTGTCGGCCATGCCCGTGGCCCTGCGCACCCTGCAGCAACTGCGCGAGGCCGGCGTGCGCGTGCAGATGCATGCGGCCAGCGCCGAAGGCCTGGGCAGCATGAAGTCGCAGTTCAAGAAGGCCGACGCCAGTGGCGCGCATTTCGCATTGATCTTCGGCTCCGACGAGCTGCAGCAGGGCCTGGTCACCGTCAAGTCGCTGCGCGACGGCACGGGCCAGCAGGTGCAGCAAGCCCTGGCCGATGCGGCCCAATGGGCTGCCACCCTACAATCGGCGGTTTGACCGTCATCCGCAGCTTTCCAGGCCACCGCTCCAGCGGCGTCCTCCATACACAAGGCGACACAGGCGATTCATGGCAAACCATTTCGATCTCGAAGAACAAGAGCAGATAGAGCAGCTCAAGCATTTCTGGAATACCTGGGGCACGTTGATCACGGGTGTGCTCGTGGTCATCTTTGTCGGCTTTGCCGGCTGGAATGGCTACCAGTACTGGGAAAAGCGCCAGGCCACCCAGGCTGCCGCTCTGGCGCATGCCGTCGATGTGGCGCTGTCAGGCAAGGATGCGGCGCGCGCCGGCCAGGCCTTTGCCGATCTCAAGGACAAGTACGCCGGCACCACGCAGGCAGCCCAGGCCGGCCTGCTGCTGGCCAAGGCCGCAGTGGACGAAGGCAGGCTCGATGATGCCAAGGCAGCCCTGACCTGGGTGGCCGACAAGGGCGACGAAGGCTACAAGGCCCTGGCCAAGCTGCGCCTGAGCGCCGTGCTGGAGCAGCAAAAGCAGTACGACGAAGCCCTGAAGGCGCTGGATGGCAGCATGCCCGAATCCTTCGCCGGCATCGTGGCCGACCGCCGCGGTGACATTCTTGCGGCCCAGGGCAAGACGGCCGAGGCCATCGATGCCTACCAGCGCGCCCATGCGCTCCTGGACAAGGGCGTGGACTACGGACGCCTGATCGAATTCAAGCTCAACGCCCTGGGCGCCACGCCCACCGTGCTGGCACAGGCCAAGACTTCGACCTCGGAGAAGCAACCTTGAAAACTTCGGCAGATCAACTGATGGCAATCTCGCGCCCGCGTGGCGTTGCGCGCTGGATGGCTCTGGGCCTGCTGGCCGGTGCCCTGGGCGGCTGCTCCACAGTCTCCTCGTGGTTCAGCAGCGACACCAAGCCCAAGCCCAAGGAACTGGGGGCCAACCCCGGCCTGCTGGCAGTGCACCAGGCCTGGACGGCCAAGCTGGGCGCCGAAGTGCCGCTGGCCACCGACATCCATGTGCAGGGTGACACGCTGCTGATCGCGGCCAAGGACGGCAGCGTCACGGCCCTCGATGCGCGCAATGGCAGCCAGCTGTCGCGCTTCACCGTTGGCGAGCCGCTGACTGCCGGCGTGGGTGGCGACGCCCAGCGCCAGGCCGTGCTCACGCGCAGCAACCAGGTCATCGTCTACTCGCAAGGCAAGCAGCTGTGGAAGCAGCCGCTGCCCGCAGCCGCCTACACGCCGCCCCTGGTGGCGGGAGGCCGCGTCTTCGTGCTGGCGGCCGACCGCTCGCTGGCCGCATTCGATGCCGCCAATGGCCGCAAGCTGTGGACCGCGCAGCGCCCTGGCGAACCGCTGGTGCTGCGCCAGCCCGGCGTTCTGATCGCCGTGGGCAACACCCTGGTGGCCGGCCTGTCGGGCCGCATGGTGGGCATCGATCCCGACACAGGTGCCGTGCGCTGGGAGGCCCCGCTGGCCAGCCCGCGCGGCACCAATGACGTGGAGCGCCTGGTGGACCTCGTCGGCCGCGTCAGCCGTGTCGGCGACAGCGTCTGCGCGCGCGCCTTCCAGGCTGCCGTGGGCTGTGTGGATACGCAAAATGCATCGGTGCGCTGGACCCAGCCGTCCAAGGGTGCCGACGGCATCGACGGCGATGGCGAGACCGTGTTCGGCGCCGAAAGCAATGGCACCGTCCAGGCCTGGCGCCGCGGCGACGGCTCGCGCGTGTGGTCCATCGACCAGTTGCAGCACCGCCGCCTGACGGCGCCGTTGATGCTGGGCCGTTCGGTGGTGTTTGGTGATGACTATGGTGTGGTGCACCTGCTGTCCAAGACGGACGGACAGGCGCTGGCACGATTGAAGACGGACGACTCCGGTGTGGCCTCGCCCCCGGTATCGGCTGCCAATACGCTGGTGGTGGTAAGCCGCAGCGGAACTGTGTACGGCTTCCGGCCGGATTGATAGGTATTTTCGGGAATGAAGCCAGTTATTGCCCTGGTAGGGCGACCCAATGTGGGCAAATCGACGCTGTTCAATCGGCTGACCAAGTCGAGGGATGCAATCGTCGCGGATTTCGCGGGCCTCACGCGTGACCGCCACTATGGACAGGGCCGCCAGGGCAAGCACGAATACATCGTGATCGACACCGGCGGCTTCGAGCCTGATGCATCCAGCGGCATCTTCAAGGAGATGGCGCGCCAGACGCAGCAGGCCGTGGCCGAGGCAGACGTCGTGGTCTTCGTCGTCGATGCGCGCCTGGGCATGTCTGCCCAGGACCATGACATCGCCAAGTACCTGCGCCGCCTGGGCAAGCCCTGCGTGCTCGTGGCCAACAAGGCCGAGGGCATGAAGGAAGGCGTGCAGCTGACCGAGTTCTACGAACTGGGCCTGGGCGAAGTGCTGCCGGTTTCCGCCGCGCACGGACAGGGTGTGCGCGGCCTGGTCGACCTGGCCCTGGGCCAGCTCAACCTGCCCGAACCCGAGGAAGACGACCCCTTCGACGATGTGGCGCAGAAGCCCATCCGCCTCACCGTGGCCGGCCGCCCCAACGTCGGCAAGTCCACGCTGATCAATACCTGGCTGGGCGAGGAGCGACTGGTCGCCTTCGACATGCCGGGCACCACGCGCGATGCCATCTCCGTGCCCTTCGAGCGCGCCGGCCAGAAGTTCGAACTCATCGACACGGCAGGCCTGCGCCGCAAGGGGCGGGTGTTCGAGGCCATCGAGAAGTTCTCCGTCGTCAAGACGCTGCAGGCCATCGAGAGTGCCAACGTCGTGCTGCTGCTCATCGATGCCACGCAGGGCGTGACCGACCAGGATGCGCACATTGCCGGCTACGTGCTGGAAAGCGGCCGCGCCGTGGTGCTGGCCGTGAACAAATGGGATGCGGTGGACGACTACCAGCGCCAGATGCTGGAGCGCTCGATCGAGACGCGCCTGTCCTTCCTGAAGTTCGCTCCCATGCACTTCATCTCGGCCGAAAAGCGCCAGGGCCTGGGTCCGCTGTGGAACTCCATCATCCAGGCGCACAAGGCAGCCACCTGCAAGATGCCCACGCCGGTGCTCACGCGCCTGCTGATGGAAGCCGTGCAGTTCCAGACGCCCAAGAAGACAGGCATCTACCGACCCAAGATGCGTTACGCGCACCAGGGCGGCATGAACCCGCCGGTCATCGTCATACACGGCAATTCGCTCGAGCATGTGACGGAGGCCTACAAGCGCTTCCTCGAAGGGCGGTTCCGCAAGGAATTCAATTTGGTCGGCACGCCGTTGCGGATCGAGTTGAAAACCTCTCATAATCCTTTCGCCGACAAGGACAAATAACAAGCCACGGAATTTGGGGAAAACCCTTGTGCAGACAGGGGGCCCAAAACACTGTGGTAAGGTGTCGGTTTACAACAACACTCTTCGAACACGGAGAATATCGTGAGCAACAAAGGCCAACTCCTCCAAGACCCGTTCCTGAACGCGCTGCGCCGCGAACATGTGCCGGTGTCCATCTACCTCGTCAACGGCATCAAGCTGCAAGGCCAGATCGAATCCTTCGACCAGTACGTGGTTCTGCTTCGCAACACCGTCACCCAGATGGTTTACAAGCACGCCATCTCCACCATTGTTCCCGGCCGCGCCGTGAACTTCTCCACGGCCGAAGCTGCCGGCAGCGACGCCAGCGCTTGAGCTCGCTGCGCCCTGATGCCTCCCCGCACAGCCGGGGAGCTTCCTCACCCTTCGGGAGAGGTTTTTCTTGAGTTCTGAATCTTTTGACCGGTCCACGCCAACGCCAGTGCTGCTGGTGGGCGTGGATTTCGGCTTTCCCCATTTCGATGGCGAGCTGGAAGAGCTGGGCCTGCTGGCCGGCACGGCCGGCCTGCGTCCCGTTGCACGCCTGACCTGCAAGCGCAAGGTGCCCGATGCGGCGCTGTTCGTGGGCAGCGGCAAGGCCGACGAAATCCGCATGCTCGCCCAGATGCACGGTGCCCAGGAAGTGCTGTTCGACCAGGCCCTGAGCCCGGCCCAGCAGCGCAATCTGGAGCGCCATCTGCAGATGCCGGTCAACGACCGCACCCTGTTGATCCTGGAGATCTTCGCCCAGCGCGCCCGCAGCCATGAAGGCAAGCTGCAGGTGGAGCTGGCGCGCCTGCAATACGTGGCCACGCGCCTCGTGCGCCGCTGGACCCACCTGGAGCGCCAGATGGGCGGCATCGGCGGGCGCGGCGGCCCTGGTGAAAAGCAGATCGAGCTGGATCGCCGAATGATCGACGAATCGATCAAGCGCACCAAGGAACGGCTGCTGAAGGTCAAGAAGCAACGCGCCACGCAGCGCCGCCGGCGCGAGCGCCATGGCATCTTCAACATCTCGCTGGTCGGCTACACCAATGCCGGCAAATCCACGCTGTTCAACGCGCTGGTGAAGGCGCGGGCCTATGCGGCCGACCAGTTGTTCGCCACGCTGGACACGACCACGCGCCAGCTGTATTTGAACGAGGCCCGGCAATCGGTGTCCCTGTCGGACACCGTGGGCTTCATCCGCGACCTGCCGCACGGGCTGGTCGATGCATTCCAGGCCACGTTGCAGGAGGCGATCGATGCCGATCTTCTGCTGCATGTGGTTGACGCCTCCAATCCGAATTTCCCGGAACAAATCCAACAAGTCCAGAAAGTTCTGAAGGAAATCGGTGCCCAGGAGGTGCCTCTGGTACTGGTTTTCAACAAGCTCGATGCCGTCGATGAAGAGCGGCTTCCAGCGCAGTTGCAGGACCAGTACGAGCTTGACGGGCTACCTGTTTCACGGGTGTTTGTCAGCGCCCGCTCCGGTGAGGGGCTGCCGCAGCTGCGGCAGCTGCTGGCCGACCACGCACTGCGCGCAGAAGCGGAATACGCCGAAGCGCATGGTGGTGAAGAGCGGGGCGAAGGGGAGGTGGATGGCGCGATGCCCCCTGGGCAGGACGCCGAATACTAGGGGCTAGCGCCCTGATTGGGCAAAATGCCGATTGGGTCCCTGTCTTTACCGAAGAAACCGAGACTTCTCGCATGAATCTTTCACAACGCGCCCATCGCTGGGCGATGCTGCCGCAGCGCCTTCGCGGGATGTTCAACCTGAATGATCCGCGCTGGGGACGTGGCGACGACAAGAACGACGATGCCTCGCGCCCCGATGCCGACCGTCCCGCTGCGCCGCCGCCTGCGGAACCCGCACGCGACAACCGCGACAGCCGTGACAACCGTCCCTCCTCGGGTGGGGGTGGCCAGCCGCCGGATCTGGACGAGCTGTGGCGTGACCTCAACCGCAAGCTTTCGGGCCTGTTCGGCGGCAAGCCGGGCGGTGGCCGCGGGCAGCCGCCCGTGCGCAATGGCGGTGGCAGCCAGCCACCGGACATGCGCAGTGCCGGCATGGGCGTGGGCCTGATTGCCGGCATTGCCTTCATCATCTGGATGGGCACGGGCATCTTCATCGTCCAGGAAGGCCAGCAGGCCGTCATCACCCAGTTCGGCAAGTACAAGAGCACGGTGGGTGCCGGCATCAACTGGCGCCTGCCGTACCCGATCCAGCGCCATGAACTGGTGTTCGTGACGCAGATCCGCTCGGCCGACGTGGGGCGCGACACCATCATCAAGAGCACGGGCCTGCGCGAGTCGGCCATGCTCACCGAGGACGAGAACATCGTCGAGATCAAGTTCGCCGTCCAGTACCGTCTGAGCGACGCGCGTGCCTGGCTGTTCGAGAGCAAGAACCCGTCCGAGGCCGTGGTCCAGGCCGCCGAGACCGCCGTGCGCGAAGTCGTCGGCAAGATGAAGATGGACACGGCGCTGGCCGAGGAGCGCGACCAGATCGCGCCGCGCGTGCGCGACCTGATGCAGACCATCCTGGACCGCTACAAGGTGGGCGTGGAAGTCGTGGGCATCAACCTGCAGCAAGGCGGCGTGCGTCCGCCCGAGCAGGTGCAGGCCGCCTTCGACGACGTGCTGCGTGCCGGCCAGGAGCGCGAGCGCGCCAAGAACGAGGCCCAGGCCTATGCCAACGACGTGGTGCCCCGCGCAGCCGGCTCGGCGGCACGTCTGCTGGAAGAGGCCAATGGCTACAAGGCCCGCATCGTGGCCCAGGCCCAGGGTGATGCGCAGCGCTTCAGCTCGGTGTTCACCGAGTACCAGAAGGCGCCCCAGGTCACGCGCGACCGCATGTATCTGGAAACCATGCAGCAGATCTACGGCAACGTGACCAAGGTGCTGGTGGAATCGCGCCAGGGCTCCAACCTGCTGTACCTGCCGCTGGACAAGATCATGCAAGGCGTGAGCGGCAATGTGCCGGCAGCCGATGGCTCGGCTGCCCCCAGCACCCAGGCGCCTGCGCCTGCCGCCATTCCCGGCCTTTCGAACGATGCGCGCAGCCGCGACAGCAGTCGCAGCCGTGACCGCGAAGCACGCTGAGGAGCAGCCCAAGTGAACCGAGTTGGATTTTTCATCACCAGCATTCTTCTGGCGCTGGCGCTGCTCAGCTCCATGCTGTTCGTCGTCGATCAACGCCAGTTCGGCGTGGTCTATGCCCTGGGTCAGATCAAGGAAGTGATCACCGAGCCGGGCCTGAACATCAAGATGCCGCCGCCGTTCCAGAACGTGCGCTACATCGACAAGCGCCTGCTCACGCTGGACAGCACCGACACCGAGCCCATGCTCACTGCCGAAAAGCAGCGCGTGGTCATCGACTGGTACGTGCGCTGGCGCATCTCCGATCCGTCGGAGTACATCCGCAACGTGGGCCTGGATGAATCGGCCGGTGCCATGCAGCTCAACCGCGTGGTGCGCAACGCCTTCCAGGAGGAAATCAACCGCCGCACCGTGCGCGAGCTTCTGTCCAGCAAGCGCGACGCGCTGATGAACGACGTCAAGCGCGAAGTGCTGGAGACCGTGCGCGGCGCCAAGCCCTGGGGCGTGGACGTGGTCGATGTGCGCATCACGCGCGTGGACTATGCCGAGACCATCACGGAATCGGTCTATCGCCGCATGGAGGCCGAACGCAAGCGCGTGGCCAACGAGCTGCGCTCCACCGGCGCCGCCGAAGGCGAGAAGATCCGCGCCGAGGCCGATCGCCAGCGCGAGATCACCATCGCCAACGCCTACCGCGATGCCCAGAAGCTCAAGGGCGAGGGCGATGCGGAAGCCGCCCGCACCTATGCCGACGCCTTTGGCAAGGACCCGCAGTTCGCGCAGTTCTACCGCAGCCTGGAGGCCTATAAGTCCAGCTTTGCCAAGAAGAGCGACGTGCTTGTGCTCGATCCTTCGCAGACCGACTTCTTCAAGGCCTACCGCAACGGCGGCAGCTCTGGAAAGTAAGAACGCCTGAGCGGCAACGCCGCCCGGCCCATGCACGGCGCCCCTGTTGGGGCGCCGTTTTTTCTTGCGCTGCCGCTGGCGCCCGCACACCGAATCGATTCGGAATACCGAACGCTCCTCGTGGGCCTTGGGACACCCCCAATTTGGGCTGGCCCGCAACAGCCGGTAGAATCACGTTTTTAACAGCCTCCCCCTTTTTCCATGTCTGCTTGGGTCCTGCCGGATCACATCGCCGATGTCTTGCCTTCCGAGGCCCGGCACATCGAAGAATTGCGTCGAGGCCTGCTCGATACCGCACGTGGCTATGGCTATGAACTGGTCATGCCGCCCATGCTGGAATACCTCGAATCCCTGCTCACCGGCACAGGGGAGGCGCTGGACCTGCAGACCTGCAAGCTCATCGACCAGCTGACGGGCCGCACCATGGGCCTGCGTGCCGATACCACGCAGCAGGTGGCTCGCATCGACGCCCATCTGCTCAACCGCAAGGGCCTCACGCGCCTGTGCTACTGCGGCCCCGTCGTCCATGCCCGCCCTGATCGTCCCCGCGCCACGCGCGAGCCGCTGCAGTTCGGTGCCGAAATCTACGGCCACCAGGGCATGGAAGCCGACCTGGAGGCACTGCACCTGGCGCTGGACTGCCTGCGCAGCGCAGGCGTCACCGACATCAACGTCGATCTGGCCGATGTGCGCATCGTGCGCAGCCTGCTGGCTGGCGTGATGGTGGACATGCAGGTGCTGCGCGGCGTGCATGCCGCGCTGGCCGCCAAGGATGCGAGCGAACTCGAGCGCCTCACCCAGGACTTCCCCATCGCCTCGCGCGAAGGCCTGATGGCCTTGCTGCAGCTGTACGGCGGCATCGAGGTGCTGGACCGCGCCGAGAAGCTGCTGGCGCGCACGGCAGGCGTGCAGCCTCTGCTGGACCAGCTGCGCTGGCTTGCCCAGCGCCTGGAAGGCGTGAACGTGAGCTTTGATCTGGCCGATCTGCGCGGCTATGCCTACTACAGCGGCACGCGCTTCGCCATCTATGTTCCGGGTGCCAGCGACGCGCTGGTGCGCGGCGGCCGTTATGACGAGGTGGGCGCGGTCTTCGGCCGCAACCGGCCCGCCGCCGGCTTCAGCCTGGACATCAAGCAGCTCGTGGCCGTTGTGCCCGAGCGCCCGCTCAAGGCTGCCATCCGTGCGCCCTGGGGCGACGATCCCCAGGTGGCAGCCGCCATCGCGGCATTGCGCCGGCAGGGCGAGACCGTGGTCTGCGTGCTGCCAGGCCATGAAAGCGAAGTGGACGAGTTCCACTGCGACCGTGAGCTCGTGCAGGTTGCCGGGCAGTGGGCCGTGCAAGCCATCTGACGCATTTGTCAATTTCTTCGGATTTCATCGGATTTGAATATGAAAGCTACCAAAGGTCGCAACGTGGTCGTGGTCGGCACCCAGTGGGGTGACGAAGGCAAGGGCAAGCTGGTGGACTGGCTGACCGAAAGCGCCCAGGGCGTGGTCCGCTTCCAGGGTGGCCACAATGCGGGCCACACGCTGGTCATCAATGGTGTGAAGACCGCGCTGCACCTGATTCCCAGCGGCATCATGCGCCCCGGCGTGAAGTGCTATATCGGCAACGGCGTGGTGCTGTCGGCCGCCAAGCTGTTCGAGGAAATCGAAGGCCTGGAGAAGGCCGGCGTGCAAGTGCGCGACCGCCTGCGCGTGTCCGAAGCCTGCCCGCTGATCCTGCCCTTCCACTCGGCGCTGGACGTGGCGCGCGAAGCGGCGCGCGAGCAGGGCGGCACCGAGAAGATCGGCACCACCGGCCGTGGCATCGGCCCCGCCTACGAAGACAAGATTGCCCGCCGCGCACTGCGCGTGCAGGACCTCAAGTACCCCGAGCGCTTCGCCACCAAGCTGCGCGAACTGCTGGCCCTGCACAACCACATCCTGGTCAACGTGCTGGGTTCGAAGAACTTCACCTTCGGTGACGCGCTCAAGCCGTACATCAAGGATGGCGAAGTGCAATTCGACGCGGTGTACGAAGAGGCCATGCGCCATGCCGAGCTGCTCAAGCCCATGATGGCCGATGTCTCCCGCGAGCTGAACGCCGCGCACGCCGAAGGCGCCAACCTGCTGTTCGAAGGCGCGCAGGGCACGCTGCTGGACGTGGACCACGGCACCTATCCCTATGTCACCTCGTCCAACTGCGTCGCCGGCAATGCGGCTGCAGGCTCGGGCGTGGGCCCCGGCATGCTGCACTACATCCTGGGCATCACCAAGGCCTACTGCACCCGCGTGGGCGGCGGTCCTTTCCCCACCGAACTGGATTGGGAAAAGGAAGGCACGCCGGGCTGGCACATGAGCACCGTGGGCGCCGAAAAGGGCGTGACCACCGGCCGCTCGCGCCGCTGCGGCTGGTTTGACGCCGCGCTGCTCAAGCGCAGCGCCCAGGTCAACGGCCTGTCGGGCCTGTGCATCACCAAGCTCGACGTGCTCGACGGCCTGCAGGAACTGCTGCTGTGCGTGGGCTACGAGCTGGACGGCGAAAAGATCGACCTGCTGCCCATGGGCGCCGACGAGATCGCCCGCTGCAAGCCCATCTATGAGTCCATCCCCGGCTGGACCGATTCCACCGTGGGCGTGACCGACTACGACAAGCTGCCGGCCAATGCCCGCCGCTATCTGGAGCGCATCGAGGAAGTGACGGGCGTGCCCATCGCCATGGTTTCGACCAGCCCCGACCGGGATCACACCATCCTGATGCAAAACCCCTACGCCGCCCAGTGAACCACTGGCGGCTGAACCCCAAGATTGAACCAGGAGCCATTCCATGCTGACGGAAGACGGTCAACACCTGTATGTGAGCTACGACGAATACCACGGACTGATCGAAAAGCTCGCGATCAAAGTGCACCAGTCCGGCTGGGAATTCGACACCATTCTCTGCCTGGCCCGTGGCGGCCTGCGTCCCGGTGACATGCTCAGCCGCATCTTCGACAAGCCGCTGGCCATCATGTCCACCAGCTCCTACCGCGCCGAAGCCGGCACGGTGCAGGGCCATCTGGACATCGCGCGCTTCATCACCACGCCCAAGGGCGAGATTGCCGGTCGCGTGCTGCTGGTCGATGACCTGGCCGATTCGGGCCACACGCTGAATGCCGTGATCGCCATGCTCAAGACCAACTATCCGCCGATCACCGAGCTGCGCAGCGCCGTGATCTGGACCAAGGGCCTGTCCGCGTTCACGCCCGACTACTCGGTGGACTACCTGCCGACCAACCCCTGGATCCACCAGCCTTTCGAGCACTACGACACGCTGCGTCCCGAAAAGCTCATGGAAAAGTGGAAGATCTGAGAGCCGTTGCGCTTTCAAGGTCCTTGCCTGCAAAGGGAGCCAGCCGGCTCCCTTTGTCGTTGTGGCCTGCGTTTTCATGCGTTGTCGTCATGCCTTGATGCAAGTCATGGGTTGGCGCGCTTGTCGCGATATCTCGGGCCAACGTCGCGTAAATGTCGGTTTTTTGCACAGCTTTAAAAGCCGATGCCCTAGAGCGTCCGAGGGCTGAATGGCGCGGCTACACTGCGCAGATTCTCAGAAGGTGGTGCTTTGTGAAACGTCTTTCCGTCGGGCGCTTGGGCGCGGCTGTGGCTTTGGTTGTGGGCGGCGGTGCGCTGGCCTGGCTGGCCGTGGCGTCCCTGCCCGGATCCAAATCGGCCCGTGCGGCCTCAGCCACGCCTGCAGCCGCCCAGGCGCAGGCTGCATCGGCTCAGGCCGCTGCCGTTCCCGCCGCGCCTTCCGTGCCTGCGGCCTCTGCTGCCTCGGTAGCGCCAGTTGCGCCTGTTGCGCGTGTCACGCCGCCGCCGCAGACCCAGGGCCCCACGCCCATCTTCGTGCTCAACTCGCTCGATGCCAACATCAGCATCGTGGACCCGGTCACCTGGCAGGAGACGGCCCGCATTCCCACGGGCAAGGAGCCGCACCACCTCTACCTCACGCCTGACGAGAAATCGCTGGTCGTGGCCAATGCGCTGGGCGATACCCTGACCCTGGTCGATCCGCGCACGGGCGAGGTGCAGCGCGTGATCCGCGACATCATCGACCCCTATCACCTGCGCTTCAGCCCGGACATGAAGTGGTTCGTCACGGCGGCCAACCGCCTCAACCACATCGACATCTACCGCTGGGATGGCCAGAACCCGCAGTTGGTCAAGCGCGTGCCCACGGGCAAGACGCCCAGCCATCTCTGGATCGATGCCAGGAGCACGACCATCTATTCCACCATGCAGGACAGCGATGCCCTGGTGGCCATCGACATCGCCACGCAGACCATCAAGGCCCGCGTGCCCACCGGCCCCATGCCGGCCGATCTCTATGGCAGCCCGGACGGCACCAAGCTGTTCATCGGCCTGACCGGCAGCGATGGCGTGGAAGTGTTCGACATCACCGGCCCCGAGCCGCGCAGCGTGGCCCGCATCAAGACAGCCGCTGGCGCCCACGCCATGCGTGCCGCCGGCGATGGCCGCCACCTGTATGTGAGCAACCGCGTGGCCAACACCATCAGCAAGATCGACATGCAGACCAACCAGGTCGTGGCCAGCTACCCGGCCCCGGGAGGCCCGGACTGCATGGACGTTTCCGCCGACGGCCGCTACCTGCTGGTCAGCTCGCGCTGGGCGCGCAAGCTGTCGGTGATCGACACCGTCGAAAAGAAGGTGGTCCAGCAGGTCAAGGTCGGCAAGTCGCCCCACGGTGTCTGGACACTGGCCCACGCGCAGCGCTGATGGACCGCAGACTCTTTGCGCAATCGCTGGCTGGCGCCGCCGCCTTCAGCCTGCTGCGCCCCTCGATGGCCGCAGGGCAGGGCACGGGCTGCGCCAAGACCGTGTACCTGACGTTCGACACGGGCCACATGGGCATTGCCGACCTGGTGGCCGAGGTGCTCAAGCGCCATGGCGTGCCAGTGACCTTCTTTGCCGCCAACGAGCGCACGCAGCAAGGCGACGGCAGCCTGGGCGAGACCTGGGCGCCCTGGTGGCGCGCACGCGCCGCCGAAGGCCATGAGTTCGCCTCGCACACCTACGACCACATGTACTGGCGCGGTGATCTGCGTGCCTCGAAGAACGGTCCGGTCACGGGCTTTCGCGTGCGCCCCTCGGCCGGGCCACGCGCCAACGAGAACTTCACGGTCGATGCGGCAGGCTATTGCGACGAGATCCGCAGGGCTGCACAGCGGCTGCAGCAGATCACCGGGCGCAAGCCCCTGCCGCTGTTCCGTGCGCCCGGCGGCAAGACCTCGCCCGCGCTGCTGGACGCCGCGCGGCAGGGCGGCTACATGCATGTGGGCTGGTCCAGCGCAGGCTTTCTGGGCGACGAGCTGCCCAGCGACCGCTACCCGAATGCGCAGCTGCTGGCCCAGGCGCTCAAGAACATCCGCAGCGGCGACATCCTGCTGGCCCATCTGGGCATCTGGTCACGCAAGGACCCCTGGGCACCGGCCGTGCTGGAACCTTTGATCACGGGCCTGCTCAAGCAGGGGTTCTGTTTCCGCACGCTGCGGGAGCATCCCGACTATCGGGATTGGATAGCAAAATTCGCATGACGTCCGCGCGCGCAGCGCGGCGGGCGATGGGAGCGTGGTGTGGACTGGTGGATTCAGTGGTTCGGTAATGCGCAGCAGCGCCTGTTCGAGGGCGTTGTCCAGCCTGTGCTCTTTTGGCTGGGACAGGCCAGCCTGCTGGAGGATGCCTACGACGCCACAGGCTGGCTGCTGGTGGGCCTGCTGCAGATCTTCATCATGGTGGCCGTGATCGCGCCGCTGCAGTACTGGCGGCCCGTCGAGCCCGTTACCGACCGGCGCGCCATCCATGTGGACATCATCTATACCGTGGTGCACCGGCTGGGCCTGTTCAGGCTGGCGCTGTTCTTCACGCTGGACCCGCTGTGGGACGAGCTCATGGGCCGCCTGCATGTCTGGGGCCTGCCGAGCTTTCACCTGGACGGTGTCTGGCCCGGCGTGACCGATCTGGCCTGGGTCAGCCTGATCATCTACCTGCTGGCCTTCGACTTCCTCGACTACTGGATACACCGGGGCCAGCACAGCATCGGCTGGTGGTGGAAGCTGCATGCGCTGCACCACTCGCAACGCCAGATGACGGTCTGGAGCGACAACCGCAATCACCTGCTCGACGATGTGATCCGCGACACCATCATCGTGCTCGTGGCCCAGCTCATCGGCGTGGCTCCAGGCCAGTTCGTGGCCATCGTGGCCTTCACCCAGCTCAGCGAGAGCTTCCAGCATGCCAACCTGCGCGTCTGGTTCGGCACCATCGGCGAGCGGCTGTGGATCAGCCCGCGCTTTCACCGCCGCCACCACGCCATCGGCATTGGCCACGAGCCCATGGCGCCCGTGCGCAACAAGAAGGCGCATGGCAACAACTTCGGCGTGCTCCTGCCCTGGTGGGACATGCTGTTCGGCACCGCCAATTTCGAGCTGCGCTTCGATCCCACCGGCGTGCGCGACCAGGTCCAGCCCAATGCCCAGGGCCAGCTGCGCGACTACGGCCAGGGCTTTTGGGCCCAGCAATGGCGTGGGTTCCTAAGGTTGATGGGTCGCGCTTGAGGCTGGGCTCGGGGTATGCTTGCCGGCATGGGCTTGCTACTCGATTCCTTCTGGCGTGCGACGGCGTATTGCCTGCATAAGCGGGTGATTGCATGGTCGCTGTTTCCCCTGCTCTTCATGGCCATCACGGCCTGGCTGCTGGGTTACTTCTTCTGGGCCGATGCCGTGGTCTGGACGGAAGGAGTCCTGCAGGGCGTGGGCTGGCTGCACACGGTCTGGTCCTGGATGGGCGTGCAATCGCTGCCCGAGCTGGTGGCGCCGGTGCTGGTCGTTCTCTCGGTCACGCCGGTGCTGGTCGTGGTCTCGCTGCTGCTGGTGGCGCTGTTCATGACGCCGGCCCTGGTCGAGCTGGTGGCGCAACGGCGCTTTCCGGCACTCGAGCGCAGGCAGGGTGCCACCCTGATCGGCAGCCTGCTGTGGTCGGCCGGCTCCTCGCTGATCGCCCTGATCGCGTTGCTGGTATCGGTTCCATTGTGGTTCGTGCCTCCCCTGGTGGTGGTGATCCCCCCGCTGATCTGGGGCTGGCTGACCTACCGCGTCATGGCCTTCGACGCGCTGTCTGCCCACGCCAGCAAGCCAGAACGCCGCAGCCTGTTCCTGCGCCACCGCCTGGCGCTGATGCTCATGGGCGTGGTCTGTGGCTACCTGGGGGCGGCTCCGGCCATTGTCTGGGCCTCGGGCGTGGTCTTCGTTGCAGCCTTCTGGATACTGATTCCGGTGGCCATCTGGATCTATGCGCTGATCTTCGCCTTCTCCTCGCTGTGGTTTGCCCATTTCTGCCTGGCGGCGCTGCAGCGCATGCGCGAGGAGGAGCCGGCGCTGCCCGAAGCACCCATCATTCCCTACGCTCCCGACGCGCCGCAAGGCGCCGGCACAGCCCCTGTTCCCCCCACCCCGCAAGAAAAGACCACATGACCCTTCAAGTTGGCGCACTCATCATCGGAGACGAAATCCTGTCGGGCAAGCGTGCCGACAAGCACCTTCCCAAGCTGATCGAGCTGCTGGGCGCGCGTGGCCTGTCCCTGGCCCATGCCGAGTACGTGGGTGACGATAGGGCACGCATCACCGACGCCCTGCGCCGCGCCTTCGCATCGCAGGCCGTGCTCTTCAGCTTTGGCGGGATAGGCGCCACGCCCGACGACCACACGCGCCAATGCGCGGCCGAGGCCCTGGGCGTGCCGCTGGCCCTGCACCCGGAAGCCGTGGCCCTGATCCGCGAACGCATGCGCGATGTGGCCACCGAGGAAGGCAAGCCCTACGAGCCCCAGCGGGCCGACAACCTGCACCGGCTGCAGATGGGCAACTTCCCCGAAGGCGCGCGCATCATCCCCAACGTCTACAACAAGATCCCGGGCTTTTCCTGTTCGGGCGCCAGCGGCACGGTGCACTTCGTGCCCGGCTTCCCGGTCATGGCCTGGCCCATGGTCGAGTGGGTGCTTGAGCAGCGCTATGCCAAGCATTTCCACAGCACGGTGCAGCGGGAGCATTCGGTCATCGTCTACGGCGGCATGGAAGCCACGCTGACGCCGCTGATGGTGGCCATAGAGCGCGACCACCCGGGCGTCAAGGTGTTCAGCCTGCCCAGCGTGGATGATTCCAAGCACGGCCGGCACATAGAACTTGGTGTCAAGGGCGAAGCTGGTGCCGTCACCAAGGCCTGGCCCACGCTGCTGGAAGGTCTGCACTCATTTGGTGCAAGTCTTGGCCCTGAATTGGTGCGCAATATCTGATTTGCGGCCCTTCATCCAAATCTGCACCGATTTGGTGAGTGGTCACTCGGGCCGGGCCAAGCTGCAATGTCATCCACAACGCCCACGCAAGGCGGCAGAATCACGGGGCTGGCGCGCCAAGCAGGTGCCAGTCTGCGGGCATGCACTCAATGGATGCAGCCTGGCACGCAAACTGCTTAAGAGTATTTATCTTTTTTGATCAGCCAGATTGGCAGGAGAGATCTGATGGCAAAGACCGTTGCAGACGTGTTGAACATGGTGAAGGAGAACGAGGTCAAATTCGTGGACCTTCGTTTTACGGACACCCGTGGCAAGGAGCAGCACGTCACGGTGCCGGTGTCGCACTTCGACGAAGACAAGTTCACCTCGGGCCACGCCTTCGACGGCTCGTCGGTGGCAGGCTGGAAGGGCATTGAAGCATCGGACATGCAACTGATGCCCGATCCCGCCACCGCGAACATCGACCCCTTCTTTGAAGAGACCACGCTGTTCCTGCAGTGCGATGTGATCGAACCCGGCGATGGCAAGGCCTACGACCGCGATCCCCGCTCGGTGGCCAAGCGTGCCGAAGCCTATCTGAAGGCCTCGGGCCTGGGCGATACCGCCTACTTCGGTCCCGAACCTGAATTCTTCATCTTCGACGGCGTGCGCTGGAACACCGAACCCGGCAGCACCTTCTACGAAATCGAAGAGTACGAAGCCCCCTGGAATTCCGGCGCCAAGTTCGAGTCCGGCAACCGCGGCCACCGTCCGCGCAACAAGGGCGGCTACTTCCCCGTGCCGCCCGTGGACAGCACCCAGGACCTGCGCGCTGAGATGGTGCTGCTGCTCGAGCAGCTGGGCATTCCCGTCGAAGTGTTCCACCACGAAGTGGCGGGCGCCGGCCAGAACGAGATCGGCACCAAGTTCTCGACCCTGGTGGAGCGCGCCGACTGGACACAGGTCATGAAGTACGTGATCTGGAACGTGGCCAACACCTACGGCAAGACCGCCACCTTCATGCCCAAGCCCTATCCGGGCGACAACGGCTCCGGCATGCACGTGCACCAGTCCGTCTGGAAGGATGGCAAGAACCTGTTCGCAGGTGACGGCTATGCCGGCCTGTCCGACTTCGCGCTGTACTACATCGGCGGCATCATCAAGCACGCCCGTGCCCTGAACGCCATCACCAACCCCGGCACCAACAGCTACAAGCGCCTGGTGCCCGGCTTCGAGGCTCCGGTCAAGCTGGCCTACTCGGCCAAGAACCGCTCGGCATCGATCCGCATCCCCTACGTGGCCAACCCCAAGGGCCGCCGCGTCGAGGCACGCTTCCCCGATCCGCTGATGAACCCCTACCTGGGCTTCTCGGCCCTGCTGATGGCAGGTCTGGACGGCGTGGAAAACAAGATCCATCCCGGCGAAGCCGCGACCAAGGATCTGTACCACCTGCCCCCGGAAGAGGACAAGCTGGTGCCCACGGTCTGCCACAGCCTGGACCAGGCCCTGGAAGCACTGGACGCAGACCGTTCGTTCCTGACCAAGGGCGGCGTGTTCTCGGACAGCATGCTCGATGCCTACATCGAGCTGAAGATGGGCGAAGTGACCCGTTACCGTCAGGCCGTGCACCCGGTCGAGTACGACATGTACTTCTCGCTGTAAGGCGGGTCGGCAAAAAGGCGGCGCAAGCCGCCTTTTTTGCTTTCGGCCAGGACCTGGGTATGCTGGGCGCGGAACCAAAAGGGGTTGTCCCGCTCAAGAAATGACGTCCAGCCCGGAAGATGGAGCGATACTTGCCCGGACAAGCCGGGCCCTTCCGATCTGGCTACCCGAGGGAATGGAATGAAGAAACTGTTTGTGTCGCTGCTGCTGCCGCTGCTGTCGGCAGGAGCCTGGTCCCAGGACGTGATCTACCGCTGCGGCAACGAGTACACCAACAACGTCAGCCAGGCCAAGGCCAAGGACTGCAAGCCGGTGGACGGCGGGCATGTGACGGTGATCCATGGCGGCAGCAAGCCGGCGGCCTCGGGCGGCGGCCAGGCGCCGCGCACCTCCGCCGCTCCTGCGGCAGGATCGCCCGCTCCGGCCAAGGTCAACAGCAGCGCCCAGAAGGCCCGCGACTCCGATGCGCGGACCATCCTCGAAAGCGAGCTGGCCCGCGCCCAGGAGAAGCTGACACAGCTGCGTCAGGAGTACAACGATGGCAATCCCCAGCGCACCGCATTGGAGTTGCGCAATCCCCAGGGCTATCTGGAACGTGTCGAGCAGCTCAAGAGCAGCATCTCGCGGCAGGAAGGCGATGTCGCCGGCATCCGCCGCGAACTGGATCGACTTCCCAAGAACTGACGGGCCCGAGCGGCCCATGCGAGCCCGGCCATGATCCAGGACGACCGGCCGGCGCCCCCGGCCTCCTATCAGGCGCTTGATCTGCTGTGCACGCTGATGACCGTGCTCGACGAGCAAGGCGCCGTGCTTTTCGCCAACGCGGCCCTTGAGAACGCACTGGGCCTGTCGCGCCGCATGCTCGAAGGCAGCGAGCTGGCAGCCTGCTTCACCGAGCCGGCCTTGCTGGACAAGGCCTTGCGCGGCGCCCAGGACAACGACTTCGCCGCCCTGCGCTTCGAGGCCAGCCTGCACCGCGTGGGGGGCGATGCGCTTCCTGTGCACGTCACGGTTTCCCTGGCCGAGCGGCCCGGCCATGTGCTGGTGGAGTTCTGGCCGCTGGAGCAGCAGGCACGCCAGGACCGCGAGGAGCGTTTGCGCGAGCAGGCCCAGGCGCACAAGGAGCTGATCCGCAACCTGGCCCACGAGATCAAGAACCCGCTGGGCGGCATCCGTGGCGCGGCCCAGCTGCTGCAGATGGATCTGGACGCGCCCGAGCTGCGCGAGTACACCGAAGTCATCATCCACGAGGCCGACCGTCTGCAGGCGCTGGTCGACCGGCTGCTGGCGCCGCACCGCCATCCGCACGAGGTCGGTGACGTCAACATCCACGAAGTCTGCGAGCGCGTGCGTTCGCTGGTGCTGGTCGAGCATCCTGCAGGGCTGACCATTACGCGCGACTACGACATCTCCATTCCCGAGTTCCGGGGCGACAGCGCACAGCTGATCCAGGCCGTGCTCAACATCGTCCAGAACGCGGCGCAGGCCTTGCACGAACGCATCGCTGCCGGCGATGCCGAGATCATTTTGAGAACCCGTGTGGCGCGCCAGGTAACTTTTGGTCGCCAACGCTACCGGTTGGCATTGGAATTGCATGTGATCGACAACGGGCCAGGCGTTCCCGATGCCATCAAGGAGCGGATCTTCTATCCGCTGGTATCGGGAAGGGATGGCGGTTCGGGACTGGGGCTGACGCTGGCGCAGACCTTCGTGCAGCGCCACCAGGGGCTGATCGAATGTGAAAGCCAGCCGGGCCGCACGGATTTCCGCATCCTCATTCCCCTGCCTTGAGGCCCACGGAAGTCAACACTGCAACAAGGGAAGGAAGCACCACCAATGAAACCGATCTGGATCGTGGATGATGACCCTTCCATCCGCTTCGTGCTGGAAAAGGCACTGGGCCGGGAAGGTTGGGCAACGCGCAGCTTCGTTCAGGCGCGCGACGTGCTCACGGCACTGTCCGATGTCGATGCCAGCGACCCGGCGCGCCAGCCACCACAGGTGCTGGTCAGCGATATCCGCATGCCCGGCGGCTCCGGCCTGGAACTGCTCGAGCAGATCCGTGCCCAGCAGCCCGGCCTGCCCGTCATCATCATGACCGCGTACTCCGACCTGGACAGTGCCGTCTCGGCCTTCCAGCGCGGAGCCTTCGAGTACCTGCCCAAACCCTTCGACCTGCCCAAGGCGGTGGAACTCATCCGCCGCGCCGTCGAGGAAAGCCTGCGCGAGGACGTGGCCGAGGCACAGGCCCCGCTGCAGGCCGAGATGCTGGGCCAGGCGCCTGCCATGCAGGACGTCTTTCGCGCCATCGGCCGGCTCAGCCAGAGCCAGGTCACGGTGCTGGTCACGGGCGAGTCGGGCTCGGGCAAGGAACTGGTGGCGCGCGCGCTGCACAAGCACTCGCCCGTGGCGGGCGGCCCCTTCGTGGCCATCAACACCGCCGCCATCCCCAAGGACCTGCTGGAGTCCGAGCTGTTCGGCCACGAGCGCGGCGCCTTCACGGGCGCACAGACCCAGCGGCGCGGCCGCTTCGAGCAGGCCGAGGGCGGCACGCTCTTTCTCGATGAAATCGGCGACATGCCTTTCGACCTGCAGACGCGCCTGCTGCGTGTGCTGTCGGACGGGCATTTCTACCGCGTGGGCGGCCACCAGGCCGTCAAGGCACATGTGCGCGTCATCGCCGCCACCCACCAGGACCTGGAGCAGCGCGTGCGCAACGGCGCCTTCCGCGAGGATCTGTTCCACCGCCTCAACGTCATCCGCCTGCGCCTGCCCGCGCTGCGCGAGCGCAACGAAGACGTGCCCATGCTGGCACGCCACTTCCTGCAGCAAAGCGCGCGGCAGCTGGGCGTGGAGCCCAAGCGCATGGGGGTCGATGCCATGCAGCGGCTGCAGTCGTTCGCCTTTCCCGGCAACGTGCGCCAGCTGGAGAACATCTGCCACTGGCTGACCGTCATGGCGCCAGCCCAGGTCATCTCGGTCAAGGACCTGCCTCCCGAGGTGCTGGGCGAGGCCGCGCCACCCGTGGGCGGCGGCAGTGCCGGCGTGCCCGCACCGGTGGTGCTGTCGCATGCGCCGGCCGTGGCGGAAGAGGGAGTGGGCCGCATCGCCATGCCAGCCCCGTCGCTGGCCCAGCCGCATGACGGGGGACTGGCCACGTCCGACCTGGACTGGGTGCATCTGCTGGGGCAGCAGGCGCGCCAGCTGCTGGAGCACACCCATGCCCAGGGGCATGGCGAGGTCTGGGACCAGCTGTCCCGCCGCTTCGAGGCGCAGCTGATCCGCTCGGCCCTGGCCGTCACCCACGGCCGCCGGGTCGAGGCCGCCCAGCGCCTGGGCATAGGCCGCAACACCATCACCCGCAAGTTGCAGGAGCTGGGCATGGACGAGGACGCCTTCGAGTAAGGCAAGCCGGCGGGCGGCTGGGCCCTTGCCTTGGCAAGGGTCCGACTCCTACAGGCCGGCGCCCGGGGTGCTGACGGGCCGTGCCGCCCGGGCTGGGGACAATGGAGTCCTCTTCGCTGGAACGGCCTACGTCCCGACCTATCGTGCCCACAGTCCTCTCCAACCTCTGGCAAAAGGCCAAACCCGCCCGCCCGGGCGTGATGTGCCCATCGACACCGCGCAAGCTCGGCGAGCCGGTCGATGCGTACTGGCATGACCGCTATTTCCTGGAGCCGTACTTCGTGCCGGGGCGCGGCTACGACCAATACCGGCCCGCCTATGCACTGGGCTGGAAGGCTTCCCTGTCGCCGGAACACGCGCAGCAGGATTTCGAGTCCGCAGAAGCCCGGCTGGAAGAACGCTGGGAGCAGGAACGGGGCGGCAGCCTGCTGCACTGGAACCAGGTGCGTGAGGCCGTGGAGGCCTCCTGGCTGCAGGCGCGCCGGCGCACGCCCGCACAGCCTGCGGCTTCCACGCTGGAACTGCAGACCACGGCGCTGCTCAATGCCGTGCTGGCCCTGGGTCGCCAGGCCCATGTCCGGTTGGGCGAATGCATGGATCCCATGCCCCAGGGACTGATAGGCCAGGTACTGGCGCGCCACTTCAATGCCAGCCAGGTCCTGGTCGATGACCTGGAACGCGCCATCGACGCCAACGGCGGCGTGGTGCTGCCCGTGCGCGACAGCCGTGCCGCACTGCGTCGCAACGCCTTCTGGGACGGGCTGCTGGGCAGGGAAGAGGGCGCGGACTACGTGCTGGACCAGGCCGAGTCCTGCCAGCAGCAATGGCTGAGCGCCTATGAGGCTGCTGAGCAGTCCCGTCTGCCGGCGCCACTCAGCGAAGTTCTGCATCGCCAGTCCCTGATGCTGCGCGGGCAGATCGAGGCCATCCACTGGCTGCGCCGGTACATGCTGTAGCGCAAGTCTGAAAACCTAGCCCAATGTCACGACGACCGGCGCATGGTCGCTGGGCTGAGGGTTCTTGCGCGGCGCGCGGTCCACGATGCAGGCGGTGACGCTGGGACGCAAGGCCTCGCTGACCAGGATATGGTCAATGCGCAGGCCCCGGTTCTTCTGGAAACCCAGCATCCGGTAGTCCCACCACGAATAGCTTTTCTCGGGCTGGTCGAACATGCGGAAGGCATCGGTCAGGCCCAGCTGCAGCAGCGCCTGGAAATGCGTGCGCTCTTCCACCGTGTGGTGGATCGTGTCCTTCAGGCCGATGGGATCGTAGGAGTCGCGGTCCTCGGGGGCCACGTTGAAGTCGCCCACCAGCACCAGGCGCGGATGGGCTGCCATCTCGCTTTTCACCCAGTCCTGCAGCGCCTGCAGCCAGCGCATCTTGTAGGCGAACTTGTCGGTGCCCGGCGCCTGTCCATTGACGAAGTAGCCGTTGATCAGGCGCACCGGGCCGCCTTCGGCATCGAGGGTGGCGGCAATGATGCGGGCCTGCTCGTCATCCAGGCCCGGGATATTGCGCACCACGTCGTGCACCGGCGTGCGCGTCAGCCAGGCCACGCCGTTGTAGGTCTTCTGTCCATGGCTGACCGCGTGGTAGCCGGCCTCCTGCAGCGCCTGCAGCGGAAACTTGTCGTCGGTGAGCTTGAGCTCCTGCAGCGCCAGCGCATCGACAGGGTTGGCCTGCAGCCAGGCCAGCACCTGCGGCAGGCGCACGGACAGGGAATTGACGTTCCAGGTGGCGATTTTCATTTGAAGAATGGTCCTTTGATTTGATTGTCGCATCACGGGTGGCAAGGCTACGATCCCGATGCTGATCTGCCTGGAGGAGCTTTTGGGAGGGCACATCAGAACCGTCACACTCCATCGACAAGACTATTCAAGATGATGAACTGGCTCTCACAAGCCGCGCCCTGGCTGGCGCTGCTGGGCGCGATTCCCTTGCTGTATGCGCTCTCGCTGCTGCTGGCCACTTTGAACTGCATGCGCCTGCGCCTGCGTGCTGCGCCCATGGCCGTGGTGGAGCGCCAGGCACTGGAGCCCGACTCACGGGCGGTGCTGGATGCCATGCGGCCGGAGTTGCAAGCCTTGGGCTTCACCTGGTGTGCCAGCCTGCAGGGCACGCATCCGCAGGCCATGGATCCCGACCTTCCTCTGGAGGTGGACTTGTTCGTCCATGCCGACGGGCGGGCCTGGGCGATGGTCCAGGCCGAACAGGCGGGAAGCGCCAGGCATGGCCGCACCGTGGGCTCCGTGACCTGGCTCACATTCTTTGCCGACGGGCGCAATTGGATGGGCTTCAATGGCCTGCCTCAGACAAGCCTGCCTGCGCCGCCCGGCTGGACCTACCTGGACGATGCCCAGCCCGATACCGCATCGGCCTGGGCCGCCTACGCCGAGCGCCTGTCCGGCGACCGGGCTCCCGTGGTCCAGGGCCTTGACCAGGCGGTACAGCGCCTGGATGAGTGGGGCCGGAGCCAAGTCCCTGCACTGGTGGCCCAGGGCCGTGCGCTGCCTGCCGGGCCCGGGTTCTGGCGGCTCAGCTGGCGCGAGTCGCTGCGGCTGGCCTGGCGCGCCTTGCGCCAGGTGCGCAAGGAAGACAGGGCGGGGCCCGCCAGCCCATCTGCCGACGCATGCCTTCATGGGCCGCAGGTCCGGCAAGTGTCCGAGGCGCTGCGCTTTCGCTACCAGAAAGCCGTGCAGCGCGGGCTGGGCATGGCGCACAACCGCCACCGCAGTTTCTGGATCACGGCGGCGCTGTTCCTGGCAGCAGGCGCCGTGCTGTTTTCATGGGACATGGCGTGGATGCTTCTGGTGGTGATCGCCGTGCATGAAGGAGGGCATTGGCTGGCCATGCGCTGGGCGGGCTACCAGCGGCAATCCGTCTTCTTCATTCCTGGCCTGGGCGGCATGGCCACCGGAGAAAAGGCGGATGCCACGCCGCTGCAAAAAGTGGGCGTCTATCTGGCCGGTCCCATGCCTGGGCTGTTGCTGGCTGTGGGAGCGCTGGCTGCCGTAGGCTGGGGCCTGCTCCCGCAGCCACCCGCCTGGACCATGCAATTGCTGCTGCTGACCCTGGTCGTCAACGCATTCAACCTGTTGCCCCTCACGCCTTTGGATGGCGGCCGCGTGGTGGAGAGCCTGCTGTTCGCTCGCCTGCCCGCAATGCGGCTGGTGTTTGCACTGGCGGGCATGGCCGCGCTGGGTGGGCTGGCCTGGTTCAGCCGGGACCCCTTGATCTCCATCCTCACCGGCGTGCTGCTGATGGGGCTGCCGTGGCAATGGCGTGTGATGCAACTGGAGCGGGCCGTGCATCGCACCCTGCACACGCTTCCTCAACAGGAGGCATGCCAGGCCCCGGTCAGTGAGGCCGATGCCGTACACCGCGCATTCGGCGTGCTGCAGCAACCCGCTTTTGCGCGCTGGCCCTTTGTCCGGCGCGCGGCCGCTGCAGGCGCACTGCTGCCCTCCTTGCAATCGCGTGCGCCCGGTTGGGCCGAAGGCGCAGCGGGCCTGGCAATCTACCTGGCCTGCCTGCTGCTGCCGGTGGCCATGGTCATGGGCATTCATCAAGCTGCGCCGCAGGGGCGGCAGGTTCTTGCTGCGCTGTGGGATGTGGAGCTGTCTGCCCGCCGTGATTACGTACCGGAGCAGCACCTGGCCGCGATCGAGGCCCGCCTGGCCCAGGCCGACCAACTGCCCCCGTCTGCCCAAGAGCAACGGGTGGAGATCTACCTGGAAGCCGCCGGGGAACTGCAACTCATGGACGACCATCCTCTGGCCGAGGCGCGCGCCAAAGCACTTTACCAATCGGCCTGGGCGATGACGCAGTCCCGGGCACAGAGTGATCTGCAGCGTGCCCTTGCATTGAAAGGCATGGCCGACACGGCGGATACCGCCGAGCAGGCAACGAATTTGCGCCAGCGACTGGTGGCCGACCTGCAGGACGTGCCAGGCCCTGCACGCCGGGTGCTGGCCAGCGTGCAGGAAGTTCTTGCGTTCTGGGGACCGCCTGATCAGACCGTGGCGCAAAGGCTTGATCGGATGGTGCAAGCCGTGGAGATCCGCCGCGCCGACGCCGATGCGCCGGACGATTTCCTGCTGCTGCACGCGCGCATCAAGCTCGCCCGGTTGCTGGATGCCAGCGGCCACCCCGAAGCGGCGCAAGCCCAGTTGCAGGCCAATGTGATCGCGCTCCAGGCCGCGCTTCAGGCAGCGCCGCAAGCTGCACATGCCGTGACTGCGGATTCGGCTCAGCGCCGTGAATGGAAAATCTTCTCATTGATGCAGGCCGAAACCCTGCATGCCCGGTTCATGGCCGAGCACGGCCAGACTGGCGCTGCCGTGGCACTGGCCCGCCAAAGCGTGGAGCGCACCCCGCCGAAGAAGGCCGGCCACTACGCCTCCCAGGACAGCTGGATCGCCTGGCTCTGGATTGCCATAGGCATGGGTGATGCCGCTGAAGTGCGCCAGGCCCAGGCGCAACAGCTGCCTGCACCCCGTGCATATGCCGAAATCGGAATCGCCCAGGCCCGGCTGGCCGCCGCGCAACTGCTGAACGACGATGCCCTGCGCCTGCAGGCACTGGCCGCGCTGCAACCGCTGTCCCAGGCGCACCACGTTGCGCTTTGCAGGCGCCCGCGCGTGGCGCGCGACCTTCATAGCGACTGGCAAAACCTGGAGCGCAGGCTCCAGCACGAGTCTGCGCAGGCCGCAGGACTGTGCCCCTGATAGGTATCGTCGGGGAGGGCGCGCGCATGCCGGCAGCGCAGGGCCAGCTATCCGCAGGCCCTGATGAAACCCTACCGAAAGAGAGAGCGCCAGGCCCTGCCCGCAGCATACGCAAATGCTTGATCTACTCGTCATTCACGCCACGCTGCCCGATGGCCGCCAGGACATGTCCATCGCCTGCCTCGCCACGACCTTCATGGCACCGGGCAGACCTTGAATCAGATTGATCTGATTTCATCTCGGATGAAAGGTGCCTATGATTGAAAATTTACCAAGGAAATGCGGCCTTGGAATTTTTTATTATTCGGAGGTATTCAGAATGCATATATTCATAGGTGCTTTTTGCAGAATAAACAAGGCTGTCATGATACTTATTTTTGCAATGATGGCCACCTCCGCATGGTCCCAATGCGAAATTAAAGATACAAGTGATGGGGCAGGCTATTACAAGTATGTGTTCAGTAATTTCAATCCCCCAGAATTCAATCCCACTGTGGCCAAGAACACGGTGATTTACTCAAAAGCCGCTGTGGCGGTACTGAGTAATGGGGTTGGCAAGAGATTGATGAATTGTAAGCAACGGGTCATGGGCTATAGCGTAGGTAAATCTACACCAGTCAATAATATATACCCGACGACAGTCGAGGGTATTGGAATGAGGGTTTCGACTATACATGGTGCTGCGCCTGTAAGTACTTCGGAGCATTCCGATCACCCCGGATCTTTTGCATATCAATTTTCCGATGTCAAAGTTGAGTTGATCAAGACCGCAGATGGCGATATCACTGCAGGTGGCGTGCTGAACAGCGATTTCCTGTACGAACGCGCGACTGATGCATCTGGCCAGATTCTCGCTCAATACAGCTTTTCCTCGCCCGTCGTCCTCCGGCCCAGGGTGCCCACTTGTACCCCACAGGCGCCGGAGCCCGTGCGCATGGCCCAGACTGTCGCTCAAAAACTCACCTCAATCGGCTCAACCGGTGCTCCCCGCTCCTTCCTCATCTCGTTGTTGTGCAAGGGCGGCATTCCAGGTTCGTTGACCAACGCCTATGTCACCCTGACGGATGTGGCAAATCCTGGAAATATCGGGAATGCTCTGACCCTGTCGAAAACCTCGGTGGCAAAAGGTGTGGGTGTGCAGATCCGCAAGGATGACCAGATACTGGGCTTTGGCCCGGACTCCAATGCCGCCGGCAACAGGAATCAATGGTTTGCAGGGTCTGTTGCCTACGGGCAGGAGCGGTTGGATATCCCGCTGACGGCGCGCTATGTCAAGACCGAAGAGAAAGTGACCATAGGCAGTGCCAATGCGGCGGCGACCTTCACCATCAGCTACCAGTAGTTCCCCCTGATCCCTTGCGCTTTCGGTCTGACCGCTGGCAGGCCATTCAGCGTGGTCAGGCAAGTCTGCGGGTGTGCGGCCATGCCCGCAGAATACGCAGATGCTTGATCTACTCGTCATTCACGCCACGCTGCCCGACGGCCGCCAGGACATGTCCATCGCCGTGCAGGGCGGGCGCATCGTCGAGGTCGCGGCCGGTCTTTCGGCGCCAGCCCACCAAGTGGTCGATGCGCAGCACCAGCTGGTCTCGCCGCCCTTCGTCGATCCGCATTTCCATATGGATGCCACGCTGAGCCACGGTCTGCCGCGCGTCAACCGCAGCGGCACGCTGCTGGAGGGCATAGCGCTGTGGGGCGAGCTCAAGCCGCTGCTCACGGCCGAGGCGCTGATCTCGCGCGCGCTGGAGTATTGCGACTGGGCGGCGGCCAAGGGGCTGCAGGCCATCCGCAGCCATGTGGATACCAGCGATGCCCGCCTGCTGGCCGTCGATGCGTTGCTGGAGGTCAAGCGCCAGGTGGCTCCCTATATCGACCTGCAGCTGGTGGCGTTTCCGCAGGACGGCGTGCTGCGCTCGCCCGGCGGCGTCGCCAACCTGCGGCGGGCGCTGGACAAAGGCGTGGACGTGGTGGGTGGCATTCCCCACTTCGAGCGCACCATGGCCGAGGGTGCCGACAGCGTCAGGCTGCTGTGCGAGCTGGCGGCCGAGCGCGGCCTGCTGGTGGACATGCACTGCGACGAGTCCGACGACCCGCTGTCGCGCCACATCGAAACCCTGGCCTTCGAGGCGCAGCGCCTGGGCCTGCAGGGCCGCGTCACGGGCTCGCACTGCACCTCCATGCACAGCATGGACAACTACTACGTGAGCAAGCTGCTGCCGCTGATCGCAGAAAGCGGCGTGGCCGTGATTGCCAATCCGCTGATCAACATCACGCTGCAGGGCCGCCAGGACAGCTATCCCAAGCGCCGCGGCATGACGCGCGTGCCCGAGCTGCTGGCCGCAGGCGTCAACGTGGCCTTCGGCCATGACTGCGTGATGGACCCCTGGTACGGCATGGGCTCGGGCGACATGCTGGAGGTCGCCCACATGGGCCTGCATGTGGCGCAGATGACCAGCCAGGACGGCATGCGCGACTGCTTCGACGCCGTGACCACGCGCGCGGCGCGTGTGATGCACCTGGACGGCTATGGCATCGAGGCCGGCTGCGATGCCAGCTTCGTGCTGCTGCAGGCGCGCGATGCGGCCGAGGCGATACGGCTGCGCGCCACGCGCCTGAAGGTGTTCCGCAAGGGCCGGTTGCTGGCCGAGGCGCCTGCTGCAACGGCTGCGCTGCATCTGCCGGGCCGCCCGGCAAGAATCGACTGGCGGCGCTGAACCGCAGCTGAACCGGCGCCGGCCTCAGGCGCCGGCCAGGCTGGCCTCGCGCACGATGGTCTGCAGGGCCACCAGGTCCCTGACCACCAGGCCCTGGGCTTCCACGCGAATGCAGGCGTCGCGCTCCATGCGCTTGAGCTCCTGGTTCACGCGCTGGCGCGAGGCGCCCAGCAACTGGGCCAGCTCCTCCTGCACCAGTTGCAGGCCTATGCGCAGCTCGCGCGGGTCGTCCAGCACCTGTGTGCCGTAGCTGCGCGACAGGTGCAGCAGCTGCTTGGCCAGGCGTGCGCGCAGGGGCAGGGTGTTGAGGTCTTCCACCAGCCCGTAGGTCTGGCGTATGCGGTGGGCCTGCAGGCGCAGCAGGGCGTCGTAGAACTCCACATGCGTGGCCAGGATGGCGTGAAAGCTCTCCTTGTCCACGCACAGCAGCGTGGTGTCGCCATGGGCATAGGCATCGCGCGTGCGCGGCTCATCCAGGAAGGTGGACATGGCGCCGAACCAGGCACCCGGCTCCACATAGGCCAGCGTGGTCTGCCGACCCGACAGGCTGGTCGAGCTCATGCGCACGGCGCCCTGCGCACAGGCATACCACCTGTGCGGCACATCGCCGCGTGCATAGATCAGTGCCCCGTCCTTGAGCCGCCGGACCGTGGTCTGGCGCAGGATGTCATGGCGCAGCGAGGGCGAAAGGCTGCAGAACCACTGGCCGGAATTGATGGCCTCGCGCTCGGCAGGGGTGAGCATGGGCTCGTGGGTACTCGTTTGCAAACCGCTTGTCTCCAATCGGCCGCAATTTTAGGGCGTGCGAGCCTGCGGATAGGCGTGCAATTGCTCTCGCAGCAACTGCACGAAGCAGTCAGCCCTTTCGGTGGGCGCGTATTGGGGCGGCAGGGCCAGCACCACCTCCACCGCGCAGGCTGGAAGCAGTGGCTGCACACGCAGGTCGCGCGCGAACACCGAGGCCACGTAGGGGTTGACCACGCCCAGCCCCAGCCCTTGGGCGGCCAGGGTGCAGATGGTGGAGGAGTAGGTGGTCTCCATGGTGGAGCCGGCTTCTATTCCGTGTTCCTGCATGGTGTGGCGCAGTTGCAGGCAGATGTCGTCATCGGCGTTGAGGGTCAGCAGCAGCTGGCCCTGCAGGTCGCGCACGTGCAGCCGTGTGCGCGTGGCCAATGCATGGTCCGGGTGCATGACGCAGACGGCGCGGCTGCGGTGCAGCACGGTGGCATCCAGCTCGGGCGTGCTCAGCGCCATGGTGCTGACCACCAGGTCGAAGTGGCCATGCAGCAGGCCCTCGCGCAAGGGCGTGGAGCCCAGGGTCTGCAGGCTGATGTGGGTGCCCGGGTAGCGCTGCGCGAAGCTGCGCACCACGGCCGGGATCACGCTCAGGCCCAGGGCCGGCGTGCAGCCTATGCGCAGCGTGCCGGCGCCGGACTGGCGCAGTGCGGCCAGGTCGCGCTCTATGCGTTCGCGCCCCAGGAAATGCTGCTGCACGGTGGCGAACAGTTCCACGGCCTCGGCCGTGGGGCGCAGCCGGCCCTTGTGCATGTCGAACAGCTTGAGCCCTGCGGCCGCCTGCATCTGGGCCAGCAGCCGGCTGACCGAAGGCTGCGTGGTGTGCAGCAGCCGCGCGGCGGCCGTGGTGGTGCCGGTCTGCATGACGGCGCGGAAGGCCTCGATCTCTCGGGCGCTCAGGGGTCTGGACATGGCGATTCGGTCCTGCTCGGGGTGGCTGGCAATGTATATCTTTTCTGTATAGAGGCCACGGAAAAATGCATTTTTCCAAAGATGCCCGGCTTTCTACACTGGCCTCATTGCATCGTTTGCCCAGGCGCAGCAGCGCCATCGAAAGGATTCCATGATCAAGACAAGCGCAGGCCGCAAAGCCGCCATGCTCGCTGTGGCCATCTCCGCCTCGTTGGCTGGCACGGCACCAGTCGCCGCCATCGCGCAGGATGGCTTTCCCCAGCCGGGGCGCCAGCTGCGCATCATCGTGCCGTTCACTGCAGGCGGCAGCTCTGACGTGCAGGCACGCATGCTGGCCGACCGCCTGAGCCGGCTCTGGGGCCAGCCGGTGGTGGTGGAAAACAAGCCCGGCGCGGGCGGTCATCTGGGAGGCCGATATGTGGCCGATCAGCCGGCCGACGGCTACACGCTGATGGTGGGCTCCATCGGCCTGCATGCCGCCTATGGCGTATACAGCAAGCTGGCCTATGACCCCGCAAAGGATCTGCGCGTGGTGACCGTGCTGGCCGAGATGCCGCATGTGGTGGTGGCCACGCCCAGCCTTGCCGCCAGCAACCTGGCCGAGCTGACGGCGCTGGCCAAAAAGGCGCCTGGCACGGTCAACTTCGGCTCGGCCGGCGTGGGCTCGTCCGTGCACATGATGGGTGAGCTGTACAAGCTGCAGGCGGGCGCGCCCATCGTGCACGTGCCTTATCGCGGCAGCTCGGCCGCGATCAACGACCTGCTGGGCGGCCAGATCCAGCTCATGTTCGAGAACCCGCCCACGGTGCTGTCGCACATACGCGGCGGCAAGCTCAAGGCGCTGGCCGTCACGGGCAGCCAGCGACTGCCGGCCCTGCCGGACGTGCCCACGGCGGCCGAGTCCGGGCTCAAGGACTTTGTGGCCACCTCCTGGACCACGGTGGCCGTCTCCTCCAAGGTGCCCGAGGCCATCGTCAAAAAGCTCAATGACGACATCCGAAAGGTCGTGGCCACACCCGAGTTCCGCAAGGGCCTGCAAGAGCAGGGCATGAGCGCCGTCGCCAACAGCCTGCCTGAGGCGCAATCCTTCGTTGCCCGCGAAAAGCAGCGCTGGGACCGCGTGATCGCCGAAGGCCACATCTCCGCCCAATGAAACGCTCCATGACTTCGAACACCCCCGCATCCTTCGTCCCCTGCCGCCGCCTGGGCGATGGCCGCCAGCACCACTTCTTCGGCTACTACAACAAGTCCAGCTGGGACCGCAGCAATCGCCTGGTGCTGGCGCAGCAAACGCCGTGGATGGACCAGTACCTCACGCCCCAGGCGCGGGCGTCCATCGGCTACTTCGATACCGAAAACGGCGACCGCTTCCACGCCGTGGGCGAGACCGGCGCCTGGAACTGGCAGATGGGCAGCCAACTGCAGTGGCTTGACGGGCTGGCGGGCCGCCAACTGATCCACAACGACAGGACGGCAGAATCCGGGGGGCGCTATCCGGGGTTCGGCTCCGTGGTCATCGATGTGGACAGCGGCGCGCGGCGCACCCTGCCCATGCCTGTGTATGTGGTGGCGCCCAGCAGTGCCTGGGCGCTGTGCGTGGACTACCGTCGTCTGTACGTCACGCACGAAACCATCGGCTATAGCGAAGAGGGTGGTCCCTTCGCCTTGCCCCTGGCGCCCGAGGACGACGGCATCTGGCGCATGGAGGTCGCGACGGGCGAGGCAAGGCTGCTGGCCAGCTATGCGCGCCTCAAGGCATTTCATCACCGCACATCGATGGACAAGGCCATCCACTGGGTCAGCCATATCGAGGTCAACCCGTCTTCCTCGCGCATTCTTTTCCTGCACCGCTGGACCGAACGCGTCAAGGACGAAACCTGCTTTCTGCACCGCCTCATCACCATGGCGCCCGACGGCTCCGACATGCGCCTGCTCGAATGCTCGGACCATCCGCTGCCCCAGCTGGCCGACGACTTCGACCCGATGGCCGTGGGCACGTTCGACTACGAAAAGTCCGAATACCAGATCTCGCATCCGCTATGGCAGGACGACAGCCACATCATTGTGTGGGGCCCGCATGCCGGGGAGATCCACTATCACCTCTATGACGATGTGGACGGCGGTGACGTGCAGGTGGTGGGCGCAGGCGTGCTGGTGGAGAACGGCCACATGAGCTTCTCGCCCGTGGACACGCGCTGGCTGCTCAGCGACACCTATCCCGACGACCGAACGCACGAGCGCTTCCTTTTCCTGTACGACATGCACACGGGCGAGCGCCACGACCTGGGCAGCTTCTACGCCTCGCCCGATCTCAGCAAGGAAAACCGCTGCGACCTGCACCCGCGCTGGAGCCGTGACGGGCGCCAGGTCTGCATCGACTCCGTGCACGAGCACCAGCGGCAGATGTATGTGCTGGATGTGTCGGGGATCGTGGAGGCTTGACTCGGGTAGTCGGGGGCGCGTGAGCAGCCCCGGCTACAGCGTACGACTCAGCGCGGCTTGCGCATTCGCGTGCGGCGTCCGGCCAGGGCTGCGACGCCCAGCATCAGCGCTGCCAGCGTCCACTGGCCCCATTGCGAAAGCGTGGGAATGGCCGCGGGGCTGCCGCCGGCAGCGGCGGCCAGCACGGCCACGCCACCCGGGTCACTGATGAAGGCGTTCACATCCAGGTCGTCATCGCCGTTCCTGCCGTCCTCAATCGTCAGCGTCACGCTGTTGTCGCTGGCGTTGAACTGCGCGCCGGTGAAGTGATACCAGTGCGGCGTTGCGTTGTCGGACGTGGGGCCGTACTTCCAGTACTGTGCATTGCGGGGCAGATTGTTCGGGAACGTGAGCTTGATGCTCACCGTGGATCCCGGCGCACCGTTGTGGACAGCGAAATCGAACAGGCCCAGCGGGAACTGAAGATTGGCAGGCGGTGCGTCGGCAGGTGACCTGATGTGCCCCTGCAGCGGGATGAAGCCCGCAGTCTGCGCCGGGCCTGTTCCCATGGGTGTGAAGACCCATGGGCTTCCCGCAGCAATCTCTGCTGAGACCGTCGTTCCGCCCACGGTACCGGTGATGGTGCTCAGAGAGTGGGGGGGCAGGGTGATCGTGAAGGTCTGGTTCACGGGCGTTGCCGCGGCGTACTCGGCATCGCCGGCCTGGCTGGCCTGCAGCGTGCAATCTCCCGTGCGCATCAGCCGCAGCGAGGTGCCCGTGACCACACAGGTCTGAGGAGTGAGGCTGCTGAAGCTGATCGGCAGGTTGGAGTTGGTTGCGGCGGCGTTTGCCAGCGACAGGGCCTGGGGGCTCAGATAACGCAGGGACGAGAAATCGAAGGTGATGTTCTGGATTGCCTTGCCGACTGCAATCTGTACCGAGCCGGTGGCCTGTGCATGGTTGGCATCGGCCGCCTTGGTCGCCGTCACCGTGCAGCTGCCTACGGCCGTGCCGGTGACGGTGTTGCCGAACAGCGTGCAGTTGCCAGCGCCTGCCGTCAGCGCCAGCGTGAGCACACCGCTGCCGCTGCCGCCAGTGACGGTGACCGTGCTGGAGTCGCCTTTGGGAATGCTGGCGGGTGATGCCACCACGGACAGGGCCACCTGGCTTGCCTGTGACACCGTCACCGAAGTGCTGGCCGTGGCCTCTTCATGGTCGGCATCCGCTGCCTTGGTGGCCGTGACCGTACAGGTTCCGACACCCAGGCCGGTGAGCGTGGAGCCCGCGATGCTGCAGGGGCCCGCGACGCTCAAGCCGATGGCGCCGGTGCCCGAGCCGCCCGTGGTGCTCAGTTGCGAAATGCCGCCAAAGCTGATGGCTGCAGGACTGGCCTGCACCGACAGTGCTGTCTGTCCAGCCTTGGCCACGATGACGGTGGTGCTGGCGCTGATGGCCTGGTGGTTGATGTCGCCAGCCTTGGTGGCCGTGATGGTGCAACTGCCGGCGCCAATGGCACTCAACTGGTTGCCCGTCACCGCGCAGAACTGGGCACCACCCGTCACGGCGTAGGTGACGGCGCCGCTGCCCGAACCCCCAGTGGTCGCCAGGGTTGCCGTGGCGCCGAAGGTCAGGGTCGAAGGCGTGGACTGCACGCTCAGGGTGACCTGGGCTGCAGGGGTCACGGTCACCACGGTGGTGGCCAGCGTGTCCTGGTAGTTGGCATCGCCCAGCTTGGTGGCGGTCACTGTGCAGGAGCCCGTGCCTTCCGCAGTGAGCGTGTTGCCGTTGACGGAGCAAAAGGCGGCTCCATCCGTGATGGAAAAGCCCACGGCGCCGGACCCTGCGCCGCCACTGGTTGACAGCGCGGCCGTGCTGAAGGCCGCCAGCGTGCTGGGTGTTGCCGTCGCCGTCAGCGCAGGCTGCTGGGCCTTGATCACCGAGATGTCCACGGTGGTCGTGGCGGCCAGGTAGCTGGCGTCTCCCGCCTTGGTCGCCGTCACGGTGCAATCGCCCACAGCCGTGGCTGTGACCGTGTTGCCTGTCAGGGTGCAATAGGCCGCGCCTGCAGTTACGGCGTAGCTGATGGCGCCTGCGCCAGAGCCGCCGTTGGCGCTCAGCGTGGTGGTGCCGGCATAGGGCAGGGTCTGCAGTGCTGCACTTGCCGTCAGTGCAGCCTGCGGGCTCTTGTCATTGGTCAGCGAGAACGAGGTGCTGGCCGCCCCTGCCTGCGCCGTCACGGTATAGCTGCCGGCGAACAGGTTGGCTGTGGCACTCAGCGATGCGATGCCCTGGTCGTTGGTCGTGACCGAGGTTCTTGTGGCAAAGGTGGTGGATGGCCCCGATGCGGCAGGCGCATTGAAGTCCACCATGATGCCGGCAAGCGGCTGGTCGTCGATGTCGGTGACCTTGACCGACAACGGCGTGGCAAAAGGCTGCTGGATGCGGGTGGACTGTTGAGAGCCAGTGAGCACCGCCATGGCCGCAGGTGGGCCGAAAGGATCGATGCGAAATACCAGACCATTCGAAAGGCTCTCGTTTGCGCTGAGGGCGCTGTTCGCAGGGTTGGTCAGGCCGTTGGTGCCCGATGTGGTGGTGGCGCCGCCCACGGAAAGAAGGGTCCTGCCCTGCACATTGGTTGCGGCCAGGCTGCGCATGGCCTCGTTTTCCGAGGTGCCCAGGAACCCTGCATAGTTCCAGTTGTTCGGATCGCTGGTTGCGATGCTGACCAGGAAGCCGTCCTGCTTGCCTCCTGGAGTGGTGGACAGGCCGCTTTGTGCCTTGACGGGAAAGCCTGCGCCATTGCTGGTGCTGCCCGTGGCGAACCACTGCACGCCGTCGCCGGCCAGCCCTTCCACGCTGTCGTAGCCATTGCCACCCAGGTAGGTGGCGTCCAGCACCTGGTCTCCTGATGCATTCAGACGCAGCACAAAGCCGTCCATGCCGGTGCTGCGCGCGGTCTGCGGCCCTAGGCCCTTGCGCAGTCCGCCGTTGTCGGCAGGAAAGTTGTCTGACCCGGTCTCCCCGCCCACGAGCAGTGAGCCGTCATACATCAGGTTCAGTGCCAGTGCACGGTCCGCACCGGCGCCCGAGCCTGTCAGCAGCGTGAAGTAGTCGAAGGCGCTGCCGTCGGCCCGGATCTTGGCGACGAAGCCGTCTGATCCATCGATGGCGCGCGAATTGATTTGTGTCCTGAGGCCCGTGGCGCCCGGCATCCCCGAGACAGAGTCGGTAGCGCCAGCCACATAGGCCGCGCCGGTGCCGTCCACGGCAATGGCATATCCGATGTCGGCGCCGCCGTCGCCGCCGATGTATCCGGCGTACTCCAGCCCGCTGCCTGAAGCGTCGATGCGGGCCACGAAGGCATCCCGCATTTCTGACTGCGCAGGGCCAAAGCCGTGGTTGAGCTGCGGCCCGTTCACGGCAGGAAAGCCTTTGCCTTCCGTGAATCCGGTCACATAGACCCGGCCAAGGGTGTCCAGAGCCAGGGCATTGGCCTGATCGTCACCCGTTCCACCAATCAGGCCCGAATACAGAATGCCGGCACCGTCTGGTGCCAGGCGCATGACGAAGGCGTCCCTATCCGTCGTGCTCTTGCTGCGCCGAAAGCGTTGGTTGGCATCTGTGCCAAGCAGGGGGAAGCCGGTGGATTCCGTGCTGCCCGCCAGGTGGATGCGGTTTTGTATGTCCACGGCCAGGCCGTTGCAGGCGTCGTCTCCCGATCCGCCCACATAAGTCACGCTCAAGGGGACACCCTTGGGATCGAATCTGACGACGAAGGCATCCTCGCCACCTTTGCTGCTGCCTGCGTTGGGCAGGTCGGACGATTGCGTCACGCCACAGGCGTAGGTGTTGCCGTCGCTGTCTCGCGCCACGGCGTTGACCTGGTCGGCCGAGTTGCCTCCGACCAGGCCCGAGTAGCCGGTCCAGGCCGGATCGATGACCAGCGGCAGGCCTTTGTCATGGCTGCCCAGCTCAAAGCCCACGCGCCAGGTGGTGGCGTCCACCTGCTCCAGCCGATAGCGGGCGGGCACGTCCACGCGGCCATTGCCCCGGGGTTGGTAGACCAGCGGTGCATCGTCGGTGAAAAGGTCGTTGCCTATGCTCCACTGCAGCGCTCCCGTGGGCAGGATGCGTGCATCCGTCGCACCTTCCACGCGCAGCCAGACCTGTGCGGCATCGGCACCAGGAGCCAGTTCAAACTGGTACTTCAGACCGCCGGGCTCGCCCTGGAAAACGGCATCAATGCCGGGCCAGACACTGCGGTAGCCCAAGGCACCGAAGCTGCGCAGGCCCGTGCGCCATTGCGCGGCTTCGCCGACCAGCCAGTGGTAGAGCGTGGGCGAAGGGTGCAGGCCCTGCGGGGCCGACATCGATGCGTTCTCGAAGCTGTAGCGCAGGCGCGAATCCGGGCGCAGGCTCAGGCTCCGGGCCACGCCGGATGCGGCCACCGACCGGCCTTGCACGCTGGTGGCCCGGCCGGGCAGGTCGATGCTCATGCCTTGCGCGTCGAAACTGATGCGCTTGCCTGAGGCCATGGCGCGAAAGCCGGCCCCGGGCATTTCTATGAAGCGGTTGTCCCTGCCAGAGAACTCGCGTTGCACCAGAGGATCGGCCTGAGCCCCCGTGGTCAAGGTCAACAGGGTCAAGGCCGCAATGGAACTGCGCATAGGTGTACTCAGCTCCGTGCGGGGAAGATGCCCTGCAAGGCGATGATGAAGTTCATGACCAGGTAGGGCGGAAGATTGTTGTGTGGCTGGCTGTCGCCCGCAGGTTGAGGGGGAGCCATGGTGACCGCAGAGGTGTTGGAGGCTGGCGCGATGTACGGGCGCGTCGGTGCGGTGCCCAGGACGGCGCCTGCCGGGCTTGCTACAGCGGGATCCGCAGGCGTGCCCGCTCGGGCCAGATGGCTGTGGACGGGAATTTCCGATGCCTGCAGCTCCACGGTTTCAACACCGCCGGATTCGCCCAGATCGCGCAGTGACAGTCCAGGTCCTTGGCCCGGGTGCATGGGCATGCGGCCCTGCAAGTCGGGAAGCGCGAAGTTGGACTTGCCATTTCCACCGTATGTCGTTCCCAGCAGGGAAAACAGCGCCGTGCTCTGAGAAATCGGCATGAGCTGACCATCGCAAAAGGCCCAGCCCTGGGGTGCGAAGTTGAATCCGCCAATGCGGATTTCGGCGACGAAGGGATCGGACATGGTCTTCAGGTCGGAGAAGGAAAGAGGCCTTGCATGGCCATGCAAAAGCTCAGTGCCAGATAGGGCGGCATATTGAGGTGTGGCTGGCCGCCGCCCACATTGGCCAGCAGGGCTGGCATGGTCGTATCACCGCTTTGCGCATAGTGGCCGCGCGCCGCTGCAGGCAGGTTGCCGTTGCCCGATGTCGCCTGGCCCGTAGTGCCGGAAGCGGCCATGGCGTGGCTGTGCTGCGGTATCTCTGACAGGGTCAGGGTGTGGGTTTGCTCGCCTGCTCTCTCTCCCTGCGTATGGCCGGCTCCCATGTGCATGGGCATGCGGCCGCGCAGGTCGGGCAGTGCAAAGGTGGTCTGCCCGTTGCCACCATAGGTGGTGCCCAGCAGCGAGAACAGTGCCTGGTTCTGGTTGATGGGCAGCAACTGCCCATTGCAAAGAGCCCAGCCTTTGGGGGCGAAGTTGAAGGAGAAGACGCGAACCTCTCCGAGAAAGGGGGTAGACATCAGGTGGGGGAGGGATAGATGCCGAACAGCGAGATGATGAAGTTCACGCAAAGGAAGGGCGGCATATTGGTATGCGGCTGCGACCCTCCTACCGAACTCACCATCGATGCAGCCATGGGCGTGGCGGGGACGCCGTTCACAAAGGCCTTGTGATCCCTGTGCTTGGCAAACACTGCGTCGGCGGGCGAGGCCAGAAAGCCTGTGCCCGAGGACGCGGGAACGCCGTGCGTGTGGGCTGGAATCTGATTGACGGTCAGCGTGACGTCTTCGACTCCAGCGGCCTGAGCCAGCGGGAATCCGTTGCCTGCGTGCAGGGGGATGCGGCCACGCATGTCTGGCAGGGCGAAGGTGCTTTGGCCATCACCGCCGTATGTCGTGCCGATCAGAGTGAAAAGGGTTTCGTATTCCGAGATGGGCATTTGCTGCCCTTCGCAGAACATCCAGCCTGCCGGCGCGAAGTTGCCGGCAAACATGCGGATTTCCCCAACAAAGGGTTGAGCCATGACAGGGTGGGGTTAGTAAACGTTAATAATTGCAAAATAGTTTAGTATGGCAACCTGTTTCGCAGCAAAAATATTTTGCTTCTGTTGCTTGGGCAGGAAGGGCCACGATGAAGACAGGACGCCGTGCTTTCATGCAGGTTGCAGGGGCCTTTCCCGCTGCAGCGGCCGTTTCCGGGATTCCAGTGATCGCCTGTGCGGCTGGCATGGAGTTGCGCCGCAGCCACTTTCAGCCGCTGCTGGGCCATAGCTTCTCGGTAGCAGGAGAAGTTTCCGAGTTACGTTTGGTTTCGTTGGCAGCGCTGCCGCACACACTGCACGGCGACCGCTCTTTCAGCGCACTGTTCGAGTTGTCCCGCCCTGGCGCGTTGCTGCAGGACACCTGGGAAATCTCTCATCCGGCTCTGGGAAGCCACGCCGTCTTCCTGAGCCCCAGCGACGCGCGAGGCGGTCTGCTGGAAGCCGTGTTCAACCGCGGCTGAGCGCCGCGGTCCTGCGCATGCGCAGGTAGATGCCTTCCTGGTCCTGCTCGACAAAGCCCAGGCGCTTATACAGGCGCCGGGCTGGATTGTTGGCTTCCACGAACAGCTGCATGTCGCGCCCTTCTTGATCTGCCCAGCCGGCCAGCCATTGCATGAGGGCCGTGCCCAGTCCCTGGCCTTGAACAGCGGCGTCGAGCGAGATGTCCATCACTCCCAGCGGCCCGGGTGCGAGATTGAGGTAGAGCCGGCCTATAGGCAGACCTGCCCTCTCGATCACGAAAAACGCACCGTGTGCGTAGTGCTTGCGGTAGTGCTGATCCTGCAAAGCGAACTGCGAATCGCAGAAGGCATGCTTTTCGGCTTCGCTCCAGGGCACGGGCGCCAGTTCGGCAGCGCGTACCTGGCGGTACAGGGCGCGGAGAAAAGCGTAGTCGGCTTCTTCGGCCAGGCGCAACTGCACATCCTCCAGATACAGCGGCGGCAGCTCGGGCACGAACGGCTCAGACGGCATGGGAAAAGCAGGCCTCGTAATCGACATGGCCTGCCGACTGCGCAATGGGCGTGATGAAGATGGCGTAGTCACCGAGCTGCGCATGGCGCACGCGGTAAGTGCGCTGCGGCAGCTGCGGCTGGCGCGGACCGCGAAACACCAGGGAGAACTGCAGCATGCCGGGCGTGTCGGCCGATGTCTGCATTGCGCTGAGCACTTGCATGTCGATGCCGATGGTGTGCTCGGCCTCCGCCATGAAGAAGCTCACGGTCTGCTGGGCCAGGGACTGGGCGTCGTTCCAGGACAGGGCTCTGGCATACAGCGCGTCGTCCAGTTCGACGTTGGACGGGGACAAAGAGGTTGCGGACATGGGCGGCAGTCTGATCGGTGGGGCTGGCAGGCACAGAGCGGCAGCATAGCCCATGCACAGGCGGCGGTTTTCTTCTGCTGAGACCTCAACTGCCTCAACCCCCCCAGCGCAGCACCAGCGGATCGAGCCGCCGTGCAATGTCCAACAACTGGCGGCGCACCTCGGGGTGCATGGGCGGCCAGGGCGCGCGCGGCGCGTCGCAGGCGATCACGCCGCCGGCCTTCATCAGCGCCTTGGCGGCCAGGAAGCCGGCCTGGCGGTTTTCGTGGTTGATCAGGGGCAGCCAGCGCTGGTAGAGGGCGAATGCGGTGTCGGGGTCGCCGTTTCTGTGCGCTTCGATGATGGGGCGTATGCCGTCGGCAAAGCCGCCGCCCGTCATGGAGCCCGTGGCGCCGGCCTGCAGGTCGGCCAGCAGGGTGATGGCTTCCTCGCCGTCCCAGGGGCCTTCGATGGCCTCGCCACCCAGGGCGATGAGTTCGCGCAGCTTGCCGGCGGCGCCTGCGGTTTCCATCTTGAAGTAGCAGACCTGCTCGATCTCGCGGGCCATGCGCGCGAGGAAGGCGGGGGACAGCGGCGTGCCTGCGGCGGGCGCGTCCTGCACCATGATGGGAATGGCGATGGCATCGGACACGGCCTGGAAGAAGCCCTGGATCTGGGCCTCGCCGAAGCGGAAGGTGGCGCCGTGGTAGGGCGGCATGACCATCACCATGGCCGCACCCATGTCCTGCGCGCGGCGGCTTCGCTCGGAGCACACGCGCGATGAGGTGTGCGTGGTGGTGACGATCACGGGCACGCGGCCCGCCACATGTTCCAGCGCCGTGCGCGTGAGGGTCTCGCGCTCGTCATCGGCCAGCAGGAACTGCTCGGAGAAGTTGGCCAGGATGCACAGGCCGTCCACGCCCGAGTCGATCATGAAGTCCAGGCAGCGCCTCTGGCTGGCCAGGTCCAGCGTGCCGTCCTCGTGGAAGGTGGTGGGTACCACGGGGAAGATGCCGCTGTAGCGCGGCCGAGAAATTCCGGGCATGGCGTGCTCCCTCATTCGACGATGCGGAACTGGTCCAGGTACTCGGTCTTGAGCGTGAGGCCCAGGCCCGGCACATCGTCCCTGAGCTGCAGGAAGCCGTTCTCGGCCACGGGCTCGCCGTCGAAGATGTACCAGAACAGCTCATTGCCCACCTCCACGTCGAAGATGGGGAAGTACTCGGCCATGGGCGAGGCCAGCGTGCTCATGGTCAGGTGGTAGTTGTGCATCTGGCCCGCATGCGGGATGACGGGCACGCTGAACGCCTCGCACAGCGCATTGATCTTGTGCGCGGCCGTGATGCCGCCCACGCGGTTGGTGTCGTACTGCACGACGCTGACGGCCTTCTTGTCGAGCAGCTGCTTGAAGCCGTAGAGGCTGAACTCGTGCTCGCCGCCCGAGATCGGAATGCTGGTGAGGCGGCTGAGTTCGGCGTAGCCGTCGATGTCGTCGGCGATCACGGGCTCCTCCAGCCAGCGCGGCTCGAACTTCTCCAGCTTGGGCAGCATGCGCCTGGCGTACTCCAGGTTCCAGCCCATGTAGCACTCCAGCATCAGGTCGCAGTCGTAGCCTATGACCTCGCGCACGGCCTCGACCGAGCGCAGGTTCTCGCGCACGCCTTCCTGCAGATGGGCCGGGCCGTAGCCGAAGCGCATCTTGAAGGCCTTGAAGCCCTGGTCCAGGAATTTTTGCGCCTCTTCCTGCATGGCCTTGAGGTCGGTGCGGTAGAGCTTGCTGTAGTAGCAGGGAATCCTTTCCTTGGTGCGCCCGCCCAGCAGCTTGAACACAGGCTTGTTCACGCTCTTGCCCAGGATGTCCCAGATGGCCAGGTCCACGGCCGAGATGGCGGCCATGGTCACGCCCTTGCGGCCCCAGGCGTGCGTGGCGCGGTACATGCGCTGCCACAGGTACTCGTAGTCCCACGGGTCCTGGCCGATGACCAGGGGCGCCAGGTACTCGTCGATGATGGCCTTGGCGATGCGCGGCGCCAGCGCCACGTTGCCCAGGCCGACGATGCCGTCGTCGGTCTCGATCTCCACCACCGTCCAGGAATGGAAGCGGAAGGTGGACATGGTCTCCTGCGGCGCATAGAGCAGGTCCATGGCGTTGGAGCAGAAGTTGCCCTGGGGCGGCACGGTCTTGCCTTGCCATTCGTAGACGCGGGCGCGGACGGATTTGATTTTCATGATGGTGATGGCGAGGGAGTGAAGTCAGTCAGCACAGGCGCGCGGCGCCCATGCGGCAGGCGATCAGAAAGGCCTGCCAGGTGGCCTCCACGCTGGCCCGGCCCTGGCCCGCGATGTCATAGGCCGTGCCGTGGGCCGGCGTGGTGATGGGGATCGGCAGGCCGCCCTGCACGGTCACGCCGCGCGAGAAGCCCAGCAGCTTGATGGCGATCTGGCCCTGGTCGTGGTACATGGTCACGATGGCCTGGTACTCGCCGGCCTGGGCCTTCAGGAAGATGGTGTCGGCCGGGAAGGGGCCGTGGAACGGATCGGGCGTGGGCCAGTCGCGGGCCTGCAGCGCGCGCACGGCCGGCGCGATGATGTCGATCTCCTCGCGCCCGCAGGTGCCGCCGTCGCCGTTGTGCGGGTTGAAGCCCGCAATCGCCACCTTGGGGGTGGCCATGCCGCTGGCCAGCAGCGCGCGGTAGATCAGCTCGGCCGCCTGCGCGATGCGCTCCTGGCTCAGATAGCCGGCCACGTCCCTGAGCGGCACATGGGACGAAATGCGCGAGGTCCACAGATCGCCCAGCGTATTGAATTCGCAGAAATAGCCGCTCACACCCAGGTACTCGGCAAAGTGGTGCAGCTCGTCCTCATGGCGCAGGCCGCCCAGCTTCATGGCCTGCTTGTTGAGCGGCGCAAAGCAGATGGCGTCGATCTGGCCGGCCTGGGCCGCGTCCATGCACAGGTCCAGCACCTGCAGCACCGAGCGCCCGCCTGCGGCTTCGGCACGGCCCTGGTGCACGGCATCGGGGGCCACCGTGTCCATGGCCAGGAAGGCGGGCAGGGCTGTGTCGGTGCGGCCCCGTGCATGGGCCATGCTGGCGATGGGCGCGGTGGACACCTGCAGGCCCGCGATGCGCTGGCCCTGCTGCCACAGCCAGGGGTCGCCGGCCAGCACGATGTTGGCCTTTTGCATGGCCTCGGGCCGCGCCAGCAGGCGTGCGATCAGTTCGGCGCCTATGCCGGCGGGATCGCCCAGGGTCAGGGCGACGACGGGAAGTTCGGATGCGGGCATGTGCGGCTCAGTCGATCTTGATGTGGTTCTTGCGGATGATTTCGCCAAAGCGCTGGTACTCGGCGTTGTGCAAGGCAATGAACTCCGCCTGGCCCATGGGCTGCAGCTCGGCGCCCACGGCCTCCAGGCGCGTGCGCGTCTCGGGCATGGCCAGCACCTTGTTGACCTCGTCGTGCACCCGTGCCTGCACGGCGCGGGGTGTGGCCGCTGGCATGTAGATGCCGTACCAGGCGCCTATCTCCACGCCCGGCAGGCCGGCCTCGGCCAGCGTCGGCACCTGGGGCAGCTGGGCGTTGCGGCGCGGTGACGTCACGCCCAGCGGGCGCAGCTTGCCGGCCTTGATCTGGCCGATCACCGAAGGCATGGTGTCGAAGCTCATCTGCACCTGGCCGCTGACCAGGTCCACCAGGGCGGCGGCGCTGCCCTTGTAGGGCACGTGGGTCAGTTCAATGCCGGCCGCGTCCTTGAACATCTCGGCCGCGATGTGCTGGGTGCTGCCCGTGCCGCTGCTGGCGAAGTTGATCCTGCCGGGCTCCTTGCGGGCCAGGGCGACCAGTTCCTGCACCGAGTTCGCGGGCAGGCTGTTTCCCACCACCAGCACATTGGGCACTGCGCCCACATAGGCCACGGGCACCAGGTCGCGGTTGCTGTCGTAGCCCAGCTTGAGCAGGTGCGGGGCAATGGCATGGGCCGTGACCACGCCCATCACCATGGTGTGCCCGTCCGTGGACTTGGCCGTCATGTCCACGGCCAGGGTGTTGGAGACGCCGGGGCGGTTTTCCACGATCACGGGCTGGCGCAGCAGCGGCGCGAGCCGGTCGGCCACGGCGCGTGCCATGGCATCCGTGCCGCCGCCCGGGGCCGAGCCCACCAGCATGCGCACGGGCCGCGCGGGCCAGTCGGGCGGGGTTGGCGGGGTTTGAGCGGTGGCGAGCGAGGGCAGCAGGGCGGCTGCGGCCAGCAGGATGCGGCGTTGCATGTCTTGTCTCCGGTGCTTTTGTTGTGGGCCCATGCTAGGCAGGCAATTGATTGCCGTAAACTGAAAATTGCTGATGAATGGATAACTCCAGGCAATCAATTCAAAGGGACTTCCATGGGCTCCATCGACCGCAGGGACAGCACGCCGCAACTGCTCAACCGCCTGCGCATGCGGCAGGTGGCGCTGATGCTGGCCATAGAGGAGCAGGGCACGCTGCGCGGCGCTGCAGCCCGGCTGGGCCTGAGCCAGCCGGCGGCCACCAAGATGCTGCATGAGCTGGAAGGCGCGCTGGGCCTGCCGCTGTTCGAGCGCGTGGGCCGCGGCCTGCAACTGAACGCCGCCGGCGAACGCGTGACGGGCTACTTCCGCCACCTGCGCGGCGGCATGGAGGCGCTGAACCGCGAGCTGCAGGAACTGCGCGAAGGCAGCGCGGGGCGGCTGGCCGTGGGCAGCATCATGGCGGCGTCGCCGGGCCGCCTCACGCAGGCGCTGCTGGCGCTCAAGCGCCAGTGGCCGCTGTTGTCCATCGAGGTGGCCGTGGACACCAGCGACCGGCTGCTGGCGCAGTTGCAGGACGGGGTGCTGGAGGTGGTGGTGGGCCGTCCGGCCGGGCCGTCCGACGCGGATCACCGGTTTTGCTCGCTCGATGATGAGGCCCTGTCCATCATCGCGGGCTGCGGCCATCCGCTGGCGCGTGCCCGCAGCGTGAGCTTTGCGCAGCTGCAGGCCCATGGCTGGGTGCTGCAGCCGCCGGGCAGTCCCATGCGCGCGCTGATCGACCAGGAGTTCCAGGCCCACGGCCTGCCGCTGCCGCGCGGCCTGATCGAGACGGGCTCCATCCTCACCACCATGAACCTGGTGCGCAACTCCGATCTGGTGGCCGTGATACCGCAGGCCGTGGCCCGCGACCATGCCGAGCACGGCATGGTCCGCATCCTGCCCTACCGCATGCGCCGCAACCTGCAGTCCTACGGCAGCCTGGTGCGCCGCGACCGGCCGCTGAGCCAGGCGGCCGCCAGCTTTCTGGCGCTGTTGCACGGGCAGGAGCCGCCGCCGGCATCCGCGCCCTAGCCGATGTACCGCACCAGATGCGGGCTGACCCGCTTGCAGTAGCTCTTGCAGACGCGGCGCAGCACCTGGGCGGTGTCGGTGACGCCGGGCGGCGGGCTCTTGGGGTACCAGGTGGTGATGCGAAAGGAGGGTGGCGTGGGCAGATCCAGCTCCACCAGCTCCCCGCTTGCCAGCTGCGGCGCCACCAGCATGCCGTGCATGATGGCGACGCCCAGGCCCTCGCGCACCAGCGAGACCAGCGCCGCCAGCGAGGGCGATCCCGAGATGCGCAGATCGCTGGAGACCATGCCGCTTTGCACGGCCAGTTGCTGTGCCATGGCCACGGCCTGCTCGTAGGGGCCGGTGCCGCGCATCTGTGTCAGCAATTGCTTGCCCAGCGCCTTGTGCAGTCCATCCTTCCTGGGCACCAGGCCCCGCCTGGCAATCCAGTGCACGGGCACCTCCAGCAGGTTCTCGACCACGGCGAACTGGGGGTCCACGCCGCTGCCGGTGCGCACGATCAGGTCCAGGTCGCGCCGCATCATCTGCTCCGACAGGTGGGTGCTCAGATCGACGGTCAGGTCCAGCTCGATGTGCGGCAGGCTGGCGCCCATCGCCTTGACGAATTCGGGCAGGAAGGTGTGTACCGCCGTCTCCAGCACGCCGACCCGCAGGCGGCAGCCGATGGCGTCGTCGGACCTGGCGGCACGCTCCAGGGTGCGTGCGGCTTCAATGACGGCCTCCGCATGCCGCAGCAAGCGGGCGCCGGCGTCGGTGATCTGCAGCGTCTTGCGGTCCCAGTGGAACAGGGTCACGCCCAGGTCCGACTCCAGCCCGCGTATGCGCATGGAGACGGCGCCGGGGCTGGCATGCACCAGTTCGGCCACGCGGCGCACGCTGCCGATGCGTGCCAGCAGCACAAAGGTTTCCAGAAAGCGGATGTTCATGGGGGTCTGCGCGGGCTGTGGTGGCTGTTCAGTTTTTCTGGGAGAGGCTGCGCACAATTCCTGAGTGGACCGGTGGCCTGCTGCTTTTTACATTGGGAGGCATCTCCACTCAATAGAGGCTCACCCATGACGCACTGGACCCATCCGACCGAGTTCCGACAGGAGGTGCGCGCCGGCCGCTTTCGCGGGCAGACGGCAGGGCAGTGCCCCGGCTACACCCAGGGCAACCTGGCGATATTGCCGCGCGAGTGCAGCGAGGAGTTCCTGCGGTTTGCTCGCCTCAACCCCAAGTCCTGCCCGCTGATCGGCGTGACCGAGCCCGGCAGCAGCCGCGTGCCCGAACTGGGCGATATCGATCTGAAGACCGACCTGCCCTCGTACTGGGTGTTTCGCGATGGTCACAGGGCCGAGCAGGTGAATGACCTCACGGAGCTGTGGCGCGACGACCTGGTGGGCTTTGTCATCGGCTGCTCCTACTCCTTCGAGGACGCGCTGCGCGAGGCGGGCGTGCCCGTGCGCCACATCGATGAAGGCCGGGGCGCGCCCATGTTCATCTCCAGTATTCCCAACGGCCGGGCCGGCCGCTTCGGCGGCAGCATGGTGGTCAGCATGCGGCCCATGACGGCGGCCCACGCCATCCGCGCCATCCAGGTCACTTCGCGCTTTCCCAGCGTGCATGGGGCGCCCGTGCACCTGGGCGATCCCGCGCAGATAGGCATTGCCGACATCGACAGGCCGGACTTCGGCGAGCCCATGGCGCTCAGGCCGGGAGAGATTCCCGTGTTCTGGGCCTGCGGCGTGACGCCCCAGCAGGCCATACGCTCGGCGGCCCTGCCATTCGCCATCACGCACGAGCCGGGCCACATGCTGGTGACGGAGTTGCGCAACAGCCATCTGGCCGCGTTCTGACGGCCTGCCTGCCTGCCTGGCTGCTTGGCTTGCGGCCCGCTTCGGCGGGCCTTTTTCTTTGCGTCGCCGGCCGGCAAGGGGGCGCTCCTGTTCAGTTTTCGTGAACAGAGGGGGCGAAAACTTCTCGATGGACGCGGTCCAGGGGCACTTTTAGATTGGACGCCAGTGGTGGGCACCGGCGGAGGGCCGTGCTCCAGGCCACGGTTTTCCTGACTTCAACTTCGAGACAAACGGGTTCCGACACCATGCAAGAACGCTCCACTCCCCATGACAGGCGCTGGCAATTCTGGATAGACCGTGGCGGTACATTCACCGACATCGTGGGCAAGCGGCCCGATGGCAGCCTGGTCACGCACAAGCTGCTGTCGGAGAACCCCGAGCAGTACCGGGACGCGGCCGTGGCCGGCATCCGCCACCTGCTGGGGCTGGCGCCGGGCGAGCCGGTCCCCGCCGATCAGGTGGAGTGCGTGAAGATGGGCACCACGGTGGCCACCAATGCGCTGCTGGAGCGCAAGGGCGAGCCCACGCTGCTGGTGACCACGCGGGGCTTTCGCGATGCGCTGCGCATCGCCTACCAGAACCGTCCGCGACTGTTCGACCGCCATATCCAGTTGCCCGAACTGCTCTACAGCGAGGTGGTCGAGGCCGTGGAACGTGTGGATGCCCATGGGAAGGTGCTGCGCGAGCTGGACGGGCTGCACCTGCACACGGCGTTGGCCGCAGCCCATGCGCGCGGCTTGCGCAGCGTGGCCATCGTCTTCATGCATGGCTACCGCCATACGCGGCATGAGCAGATGGCGGCGCGCATTGCGCGGCAGTTGGGTTTCACGCAGGTCAGCACTTCGCACGAGACCAGTCCGCTGATGAAGTTCGTGAGCCGGGGCGATACCACGGTGGTCGATGCCTACCTGTCTCCCATCCTGCGCCGCTATGTGCAGCAGGTGGCTGCAGAGATGCCGGGAGTGCGGCTGTTCTTCATGCAGTCTTGCGGAGGGCTGTCCGACGCGGGCAGTTTTCAGGGCAAGGACGCCATCCTGAGCGGGCCGGCCGGAGGCATCGTGGGCATGGCGCGCACGGCGGGCCTGGCCGGGCACGACAGGGTCATCGGTTTCGACATGGGTGGCACATCCACCGACGTCAGCCACTATGCAGGCGCCTTCGAGCGCGAGTTCGAGACCCAGGTGGCCGGCGTGCGCATGCGCGCGCCGATGATGAGCATCCACACCGTGGCCGCCGGCGGCGGCTCGGTGCTGGCCTACGACGGCTCGCGCTTTCGCGTGGGACCCGAGAGCGCGGGTGCCCATCCCGGCCCGGCGAGCTATCGCCGCAGCGGCCCCCTGGCCGTGACCGATGCGAACGTGATGGTCGGCAAGGTCCAGCCGCGCTACTTTCCCAGCGTGTTCGGGCCTGCCGCCAACGAGCGACTGGACGGCGAGGCCGTGCGTGTCCGCTTCGAGGAACTGGCGCGGCAGACGGGGCGCACTCCCGAGGACGTGGCCGAGGGCTTCATCCGCATCGCCGTGCAGCAGATGGCCAACGCCATCAAGAAGATCAGCGTGGCGCGCGGCTATGACGTCACGCGCTATACGCTGCAGTGCTTCGGCGGCGCGGGCGGCCAGCATGCCTGCCTGGTGGCCGATGCGCTGGGCATGTCCCGCGTGTTCGTGCATCCGCTGGCCGGCGTGCTCAGCGCCTATGGCATGGGCCTGGCGGACCAGACCGTGATCCGCGAGCAGGCCATGGAGCTGGCGCTGACTGCCGAGGCCCTGCCGCTGATCGCCGAATGCCTGGATGCGCTGGGCACGGGCGCGCAGGCGGAGCTGGAGCGCCGGCAGGTCGGCGCAGGCCCTGTGCAGGTGCGGCACAACGTGCATGTGCGCTACGAGGGCTCCGATTCCGCCTTGGTCGTGCCCTTTGGCTCCCTGCCGGGCATTCAGTCGGCTTTCGAGTCGGCCTACCGCCAGCGTTTCGCCTTTCTGATGGCGGGCAAGGGGCTGGTGGTGGAAGCCGTGTCGGTCGAAGCCGTGATTGCGGGCGATGCGCCCGGCGAGCCGCTGCAGCCGGAGAATCCGCCGCGCGAGCATCCGCGCCGCGAAACCGTGCGCATGTACTCCGGCGGCGCCTGGCATGGCGCGGCCCTGGTGGTGCGCGAGGACCTGCGGCCCGGCGACGTCATTGCCGGCCCGGCCATCATCGCCGAGCGCAACGCCACCACCGTGATCGAGCCTGGCTGGTCGGCCAGGCTCACCGGGCTGGATCACCTGGTGCTGGACCGGGTGGTGCCGCGCAAGGTCGAGTACGCGGCCGGCACGACGGTGGACCCTGTGCTGCTGGAGGTCTTCAACAACCTGTTCATGAACATCGCCGAGCAGATGGGCCTGCAGCTGCAGAACACGGCCTACTCGGTGAACATCAAGGAACGGCTGGACTTCAGCTGCGCGCTGTTCGACGCCGAGGGCCACCTCATCGCCAATGCGCCGCACATGCCCGTGCACCTGGGCTCCATGGGCGAGAGCATCCAGACGGTGATCCGCAAGAATGCCGGACGCATGGCCCAGGGCGATGTCTACGTGCTCAACGACCCCTACCAGGGTGGCACCCATCTGCCGGACATCACCGTCATCACGCCGGTCCATATCGCCGGCGAGGCATCTCCGACCTTCTACGTCGGCAGCCGGGGCCACCATGCCGATGTGGGCGGCATCACGCCGGGCTCCATGCCGCCGTTTTCCACGCGCATCGAGGAAGAGGGCGTGCAGATCGACAACTTCAAGCTGGTCGATCGCGGCGTGCTGCGCGCCCAGGAGATGGTCGAGCTGCTGCAAAGCGGCGAGTACCCAAGCCGCAACCCGCAGCAGAACCTGGCCGACCTGAAGGCCCAGATCGCGGCCAATGAAAAAGGCGTGCAGGAGCTGCACAAGATGGTGGCCCAGTTCGGCCTGCCCGTGGTGCAGGCCTACATGGGCCATGTGCAGGACAACGCCGAGGAGTCGGTGCGCCGCGTCATCACGCGGCTCAGGGACGGGCAGTTCACGCTGGAACTGGACAATGGCGCGCAGATCCGCGTGGCCGTCACCGTCGATACGGCCGAGCGCAGTGCCGTCATCGATTTCTCGGGCACCAGCGTCCAGCAGACCAACAACTTCAATGCGCCGCGCGCCGTGTGCATGGCGGCCGTGCTCTATGTGTTCCGCACGCTGGTGGACGACGACATCCCGCTCAACGCGGGCTGCCTCAAGCCTTTGAAAGTCATCATCCCCCAGGGCTGCATGCTCAACCCCAACCCGCCCGCTTCGGTGGTCGCGGGCAATGTGGAGACCTCCACCTGCATCACCAACGCGCTGTTCGGCGCGCTGGGCGTGATGGCGGGCAGCCAGCCCACCATGAACAACTTCACCTTCGGCAATGCGCACCACCAGTACTACGAAACCATTGCCGGCGGCAGCGGCGCAGGCGCGGTGCTGGACGCCGAGGGCCGGGTGGAGCGCGGCTTCAACGGCACCAGCGTCGTCCAGACGCACATGACCAATTCGCGCCTGACCGATCCGGAGGTGCTGGAGTTCCGCTTCCCCGTGATGCTGGACAGCTATGAGATTCGCGACGGCTCGGGCGGCGGCGGGCGCTGGCACGGCGGCAACGGCGGCGTGCGGCGCGTGCGCTTCCTGGAGCCCATGACGGCCAGCATCCTGTCCAACGGGCGCCTGAATCCGGCCTTCGGCATGGCAGGTGGCCAGCCGGGGCAGCCGGGCATCAACCGTGTGCTGCGTGCCGATGGTCAGGTGGAGGAACTGGACCACATCGGCGCCGTGCACATGCAGCCGGGCGACATCTTCGAAGTCTGCACGCCGGGGGGCGGCGGCTACGGAACGGCGGCCTGACACGCCGCCAGCAGGGGGCATGGCGCGGGCGGGGGAGGGCCGCCCGGCCAGGCCCGGATCACAACCGATGGAGTGCCATTGAATGCAAGACGCTTCGCGCAGCTGAAGTGCAAGGAGACAACAAATGACAAGCCTTGACAACGCAAGGACCCTGGCCGCAGAGCAGCACCGGGGCCACTGGCTGGGCCAGCTCGAGCCCAAGGAAAAGCGGGCGCTGACGGCCTCGTTCGGCGGCTATGCCGTGGACGCCTTCGACTACTACACGCTGCCCCTGGTCACCCCGATCCTGCTGTCGCTGTGGGGCATGAGCAAGACCGAGGTCGGCCTGATCGGCACCTCGACGCTGGTGGCCTCGGCCATCGGCGGCTGGATGGCCGGCATCCTGGCGGACCGCTACGGGCGCGTGCGTGTGCTGCAGTGGACCATCCTCGTATTCGCTCTTTTCACCTTCGCCTGCGGCCTGGCGCAGACACCGGGCCAACTGCTGCTGGCCCGCACGCTGCAGGGCCTGGGCTTTGGCGGCGAGTGGGCCGTGGGCTCGGTGCTGATCGCCGAGACCATACGGCCGGCCTTCAGGGGCAAGGCGGTGGGCCTGGTGCAAAGCAGCTGGTCCATAGGCTGGGGCGCGGCCGTGCTGGTGTCCATGGCGCTGTTCTCGTTTCTGCCGCCCGAGATCTCATGGCGGGCCATGTTCCTGCTGGGCCTGCTGCCGGCCCTGCTGATCCTGTACATACGCCGCACCGTCAAGGACCCCGAGGTCTACCTGAAGACCCGTGCCGCCGTGGGCCGGGGCGAGCGCAGCGGGCACTTCCTGGACATCTTCAAGGGCGGCATGCTCAAGACCACGGTGCTGGCCAGCCTGATGTTCACCGGCATGCAGGGCGGCTACTACGCCATTGCCGTGTGGCTGCCCACCTTCCTGAAGAACGAGCGCCACCTGACGGTGCTGGGCTCGGGCGGCTACCAGTTCATGTTCATCTTCGGCGCCTTTGCAGGCTACCTGTGCGGTGCCTACGCCTCCGACCGGCTGGGCCGGCGCCTGGCCTTCACGCTGTTCGCCATCGGCGCCGGCAGCCTGGCCTATGCCTATACGCTGCTGCCCATCACCGATGCCTGGATGCTGGTGCTGGGCTTTCCGCTGGGCTTTTTCATGTCGGGCATCTTCAGCGGCGCCGGAGCCTTCCTGGCCGAGCTGTTCCCCAACGAACTGCGCGGCTCCGGCCAGGGCTTTTGCTACAACTTCGGCCGCGGCATCGGGGCCACCTTCCCTGCGCTGGTGGGCGTGTTCAGCGACCGGCTGGGCCTGTCGCTGGGCATGGCCATCGGCATCTGCGCCACGGCGGGCTACGTGATGGTGGTGTTGTTCGCCATGTGCCTGCCGGAGACGCGAGGCCGGGATCTGGCCGCGCAGTGAAGCGCTGGCCAGACCGGCCCCGGCACGCTCAGTAGCTGCCCATGTAGTCGCGCTTGCCGACCTCGACGCCGTTGTGGCGCAGCAGGGCATAGGCGGTGGTCACATGGAAGAAGAACTGCGGCAGGCCGTAGTGCAGCAGGTAGGCGCTGGCGGTCAGCTTCTTTTCCTTGGGCGTGCCGGGGCGCAGCACGATCTCGCGGGACTCGCTTTGCGCGAACTGCTCGGGCGCGAACGAGCCCACATGGTCCAGCGCCTTGGTGATCAGCGCCTGCAGGTCGGCAAAGCTGGTCTGCGTGTCGGGCCACGAAGGCACCTCGGCGCCGGCCAGGCGCGAGGCGATGCCCTTGGCGAAGTCCGCAGCAATCTGCACCTGGCGCACCAGCGGGAACATGTCGGGGAACAGGCGGGCCTGCAGCAGGGCGTCGGGATCGATGTTCTTCTGCGCGGCGTGTTCCTCGGCCTTTTTGAGCACGTCGGACAGGGCCTTCAGCATCTGCTGCAGGACGGGAATGGAGGCGGTGTACAGGGGGCTGGTCATTACGGGCTCGCTAAGGATTGTGAAGGGCTGGCAATCGCATGCATCTGCATCCATCGCCAGCGGGCACAGGCTAACAGCAACTGCTTTCACTTGCCGCCTGCGCTAGCATGCGCGCCATGCAAATCCCTGAAGCCGCTCCCTCGTTCGCAGGCCTTGGCCAGGCCGGATTCGGCGCCGCCATCTTCGACATGGACGGCCTGCTCATAGACTCCGAGCCCTTCTGGAAGCGTGCCGAGCGCGAGTCCTTTGCCGAGGTCGGCATCGACATCACGGCCGAGATGTCCCGCGTGACGGCGCCTATGACCACGGCGCAGGTCGCCGCGCACTGGTATGCCCACCGGCCCTGGCAGGGGCCCAGCCAGCGCGAGCTGGAGAGCCGCGTGGTCGCGTGCGTGGCGGCCCTGGTCAGCGCGCATGGACAGGCCCTGCCCGGCGTGCGCGAAACACTGGGCGCCTGCCGCGCCCTGGGCTGGCGCGTGGCGCTGGCTTCGAACTCTCCTTTGTCTTTGTGCCACCACACCCTGGATGCGCTGGGCCTGCGGCCGGCGTTCGACGCCATCGTCTCGGCCGAGCAGGTGGTGCGCGGCAAGCCCGCGCCCGACATCTATTACTTCGCGGCGCAACGCCTGGGCGTGCCGGCCGGGCGCTGCCTGGTGTTCGAGGACTCGGTCTCGGGAACACATGCGGCGCGGCAGGCCGGCATGACCGTCATCGCCGTGCCGTCCGAGGACCAGTGCTTCGACGGGGCGCAGCCTGCGCCGAACTGGGTGGTGCCCACGCTGGTGGCGCTGCATGGGGCAGCGGGCCGGTAAGGCATCCGCAGCACCCGCATCGCATGGCGCGTGTCGGCCGCAAGGGTGTTGATGAGAACCATTCTCAGTACAATCGCCGCCCGTGCCGTTCTTCTTCGTCCTGTCCGTTTCCCATGCTGGCGTGCCTGCCTGCGTCCTGACCGCTGTGCCGGGAGCCTGCCCGTGAGCGCGCGCGTGCCAGGCGCGGACGATGATGCCGCCCCCTCGCTGCTGGCCCGCGTGTATGCGCGCTGGCACCAGCCTCTGCGCCGCCTGCTGGGCCGGCAGATGCGCAACCGCGAGGATGCCGAGGATGCGGTGCAGGAGGTCTTCGTGCGCTATGCGGCCTCGGGCAAGGCCCTGCCGCCCGAGGAGCAGGAGCCCTATCTGCGCGTGATCGCCCGCCATGTATCGCACGATGCCTGGCGCCGCTCGGAGGGCGCGCCGGGGCGCGAATCGGTCTCGCTGGATGAACACATGGAGCTGGCGCAGCAACTGCCGGCCGGCGAAGGCTCGGACCCCCTGCAGGCGGCGCACCACCGCGAGCGCCTGTGCCGGCTGGAGCAGGCCATGGCCGAGCTGCCCGAGCGTCGCCGCGAGGCCTTCGTGCTGCACAGCATCGACGGGCTCACGCAGACCGAGGTGGCGCAGCGCATGGGCATTTCGCGCCGCATGGTGCACAACCATGTGACGCTGGCCATGGCCTATTGCGAGCTGCGCGTGCAGTACGGCAGCGCCGAAGACATGCGCCTGATGCAGGGCCTGCTGGCGCAGGCCGCGACGGACGGGGAGGGCCGGGAATGACGCTGACCCCGCAACGCCTGCAACTGCACGCCCGCGCTGCCGACTACTTCGCCCGCCGCCGCGAAGCCGACTGGACCGGCGCCGACGAGCGCGAACTCGACGCCTGGCTGGCCGCCGACCCGCAGCACCGCAGCATCTTCGAGAGCCTGGGGCGCACGGTGCTGGACCTGCAGCAGTTGCGCAGGCCGGCGCTGGCCTGCGACGCGGCGGCTGCGCCGCAAGCCAGGGCCAGCGGGCCGCGTGCGCAGACACAGGGCCACTTGCCCGCGCCGGCGCGTCAGCGCACACGCCGCGGCCTGATGCCTGCGTTGTTGTCGGTGGCTCTGGTCACGACGCTGGCCGTGGGCGGGGGCTGGTATGCCTGGGACAACCACGCAAGCCATGTGATCGAGATGGCCACCGGCCCCGGCGAGGTGCGCGAGGCCGAACTGCCCGATGGCACGCGGGTCACGCTGAATTTTTCCTCCAGGCTGCAGGTGCGCTACTACCCGCGCCGCCGCGAGACGGTGCTGGACCAGGGCGAGGCCTTCTTCCAGGTCGCCGCCGACCGGTCGCGGCCCTTCACCGTGGACAGCGGCGCCAGCCAGGTCCGCGTGGTGGGCACGGCCTTCAATGTGCGCGCCGGGCCGCCAGCGCTGGTGGTCAAGGTGCTGGAGGGCAAGGTGGAGCTGCGCCCCGATCGCCATGCGGCGGACGACCGGCGCCTGCTGCTGGGCGCGGGTGCCGGCATGTCCGTCGATGCCCGCGACGGCACACGGCAGCCGCTGGCCGCGGGCGCGGACACCGTGGGTGACTGGCGCAGCGGCCAGCTGGTGTTCCAGCAGGCGCCGCTGACCCAGGTGGCAGCCGATCTGGCCCGCTACCTGGGCCGGCCCGTACGGGTGGATGGCGATGCGCGGCTGGCCGCGCTGTCCGTGTCCGGCGTGGCGCTGACCGGCAAGCCCGAGGTGTTTCTGCGCTCGCTGCCGCACTTGTTGCCGGTGCGTGTGCAGGGCGATGCGCAAGGCGGCTGGCGGATCTCGGCGCACTGAGTGCTCTTTCTCTTCTTTTTGTAAATAAATGTAAATTACCCGTTTTCCTGGTCTCGCCACATTCCCACTTTGGCGCGAAGGCGGGTTTTACCTTCATGGAGGCCGGGTTTTCTCGCGCCTCCATGGTTGCCAGCCAGGCCGCTGCCCAGTGCACAGCTCAGCCAACAACCGCGACGGCCGCGCACGCGCGTGGCGGGTGGACGCTCAACTGTCTGCCTGCCACCCACCGCGCACACCGCGACAGCGGGCAATGGACACAGTGCAGCAGGAGCAGGGATGCAAGCAGGAAAAGAACACGGCAGCGCCGCCATGGGCGCGGGCATTTGGGGAGGAGGGTTTCAGCACAGGGGCAGGCCATGGCGGCGGGCAAGGATGCCGTCGCTGGTGGCCGCAGCCCTGGTTGCGCTGGCGCAGCCTGCGGTGCAGGCGCAGCAGCCATCGTCCGTGCAGGCGGGGCAGGCGGGCCAGGCAGGGGAGCTGGCCTTCAGCATCGCGCCCCAGCCGCTGGCCGGCGCGCTGCGCCAGTTCACGCAGCAGGCCCAGCACCAGGTGCTGTTCGATCCGCAGATCGTTGCAGGCCGCACTTCGCTGGCCTTGCAGGGCCGCTTCACGCCGCGCCAGGCGCTGGACCGGCTGCTGGCCGGCACGGGCGTGACCGTGATCGACGCCGTACCGGGCGCCTACACGCTGAAGGCGCCGCTCAGGGAGCCGTCGCCGGCAGCCGATGCTGCGCTGGGCACGGTGCTGGTCACGGCCCAGGCACACGCTGGCGATACCACGGAGGGTTCGGGCTCCTATGCGGCCTCGCGCGTGTCGCTGGGCAAGGGGCAGAGCGTGCGCGAGACGCCGCAGTCCATCTCCGTGGTCACACGCCAGCGCATTGAGGACCAGGGCTTGGTCTCCGTGGGCGACGTGATGCAGCAGACCACGGGCGTGACGGTGGACTACGCGGGCTCGGGCGGCCTGGGCGGCACGGCCAACAGCTTCTACGCGCGGGGCTTCCAGATCAGCAATGTCCAGATCGACGGAGCGGCGGTGGACGCCTTCAGCCAGGGCACCTTCGACCCCAACATGGCCATGTACGACAGCGTGCAGGTGATCCGCGGCGCGGACGGCCTGTACAGCGGCAATGGCGAGCCCGGCGGCTCCATCAACCTGGTGAGAAAGCGCCCCACGGCACAGCCGCAGGTGCTGGCCTCGGCCTCGGTGGGCAGCTGGAACCAGCGCCGTGCAGAACTTGATGTGGCGGGCCCCCTGGCTGCCGATGGCCGGGTGCGCGGCCGCGCCGTGCTGGCGCACAGCGACCGCGAGTTCTTCTATGACTACGCCGATGCGCGCAACACCTTGCTCTACGGCATCGTGGAAGCCGATCTCACGCCTGCGACCAAGCTGACCCTGGGCGGCAGCTACGACAAGTCGGCCAGCCTGCCTTGGCGCGGTGGCCTGCCGCGCGCGGCCAATGGCGACGATCTGCACCTGCCGCGCCATACGGCACTCATGGCGGGCTGGGGCCATTACGACAGGACCAACAAGGAGCTGTTTGCCCAGCTGGAACAGAAGCTGGAGGGCGACTGGCGAGTCCGCGCCCATGCCAACTATGTCAAGGTGGACAGCGACAGCCGGTTGGCCGACGTCACCGGCGCGGTCGATCCGACGACGGGCCTGGGAGCCACGCTCAACGGCTTCTCCAACGACTTCTATTCCACCAAGAAGGCGCTGGATGCCAACGTCAGCGGAACGTTCTCCCTGCTGGGGCGCAGGCACCGGCTGCTGCTGGGCGCGGACTGGGCCAAGATCCGTGACACGCAGGACACCTTTCTGTCCGAGGTGGACATGCCGGGGGGCATCAACGTGTTCGGCTTCGACCCGGGCGCCATTCCCCTGCCCAGCTTCGTCTGGAAGACGCGCAGCTTCGCGGGCTATGGCGCCACGCAGAAGGGCCTGTACGGCCGGCTCAACCTGAGCCTGACGGACCGCCTGACCGCCATCGTCGGCGCGCGCCGCGCCAGCTATGCAACGCAGACACCCTGGCTGCGCTTCGACCAGGCCGGCAATCTCACCAGCCGCATCGTGTCGTCCAATAGCGAGAGCGGTATCTTCACGCCCTATGGCGGCCTGGTCTACGACATTGACGACCGCTGGACGGCCTACGGCAGCGTCGCCGAGATCCACAAGTCCCAGGCCGACAAGCTGGGTGGGCCCTTGCCAGGCACGCCGCTGGACCCCATCAAGGGCCGCAATTTCGAGCTGGGCGCCAAGGGCGAGTTCAACGAGGGCCGGCTGATGGCCTCCATGGCCCTGTACCGCATAGAGCGCAATGGCGAGGCCGTGGCCGATCCCTCCTACCCCAACACCGACATCGGGGACGCGGGCCTGAACTGCTGCTGGCTGAGCAAGGGCAAGGTGGTCAGCCAGGGCGTGGAAGGCGAGATCTCGGGCGAGCTGGCGCGCGGCTGGCAGCTGTTTGCCGGCTACACCTTCAACCGCAACCACAACAAGACGCCGGGCATCGAAGGCATCTACCACTCCGTCACGCCCAAGCATCTGTTCAAGCTGTGGAGCACCTACCGCCTGCCGGGCGAGCTGTCGCAATGGACGATTGGCGGCGGCGCCAATATCCAGAGCGCGCATTTCGTCAGCGGCTCGGCCAATGCCTTCAATCCTGACACGGGCAAGTTCGACGGCGCGGCCGTGCCCTTCAAGTTCAGCCAGGGCGGCTATGCCGTGTGGAATGCCAGCGTGCAGTACCGCATCAACCGCAACTGGCAGGCCGTGCTCAACCTGAACAACCTGTTCGACAAGGTCTACTACCGCACAGTGGGCACCAGCGGCGGCAACAACTGGTATGGCGAGCCACGCAATGTGATGCTGACGCTGCGCGGAACGTTCTGAGGCACCCCTGAGCGGCTGCGCCGCTTCCCCCTCTCTTCGGAGGGGGGCGGACACCCTCTGGGCGTGGCGCCCAACGCCAGCAACCTGCTGGACAGGCGCTGCTACGTGCCTTCGTTCAACACGGTGTCGGGCAACAACTGCTACGGCGCACCGCGCTCGCTGCTGCTGACGCTAAGCGCCGCGTATCTGGCGCGTGCTATGCGGCAGCGGCCGCCGCAACGCCGAACTCCTCGCTGTCCGCCTGGGCACCGTCGTCGAACACCAGGCGGCGCTCAGGCCAGCGCATGGCGGCAAGCTTGAAGCGCTGCTGCGGGTCCTCGCCCGCCAGGCGGGCATTCCAGCGGCCACCGACCGAGTAGTCCACGCAGAACACATTGCCGCGCCGGCCATGCCAGGACAGCGGACCGGTCTGGCCGAACAGGTTCTCGGCCTGGGCGCCGTGGAAGGACGGGCCGCCGCGATTCAGGCGCCGCCAGTAGTGGCCCACGACCACGGCCTGGGCATCCTCGTATTCGTTCCACCAGGCCACGCGCTCGACGAAGCGCCACTTGCCACCCGCGTAGAAGGGATTGCGGCATTCGCGCTCCACGCCCGAGGTCAGCACCTTCAGCGGATTGACCATGGCCTTGGCCAGTTCGCTTTCGCTGTGTGCGGGCAGGAAGGGCGGCAGCCAGTTGCGGTCTTCCAGGTCGTGCGGCCATTGCCGGCGCTCGGCGCGCATGCGCTCGGCCACCTTGTTGACCTGGGCCTGCTGGGCGGCCACGGCCTCGAAGTGGTCATAGGCGCTGCGCGCGCTGCCCGGTGGCAGCTCGCGCGCCATGGCGATCTGCTGCGGGCGCCAGGCCGCATGGACCACGCGCAGGTCCTCGCGCTCCATGGCGATCGGCAGGCGTTCCAGCAGGGCCAGGGTGTCGGGGATATCGCACAGCGGCATGCGTGCGAACGGGGCGTACTTGGGTGTGTCGGAGGCCACGCGGCTGTCGAAGAACCAGCCGGAGCCGTCCTTGGCATCCTCGCGCAGCAGGTTGATTTCGTGGTTGCCGAGCACGGCCAGCGCATGGCCCGACTCCAGCATGGGCACCACGCGGGCCAGCACGCCCGGGCTGTCTGGACCCCGGTCGCAGAAGTCGCCCACGAAGACCAGACGCCTGCCCTGGGGATGGCGGCCCAGCGCGTCGTAGCCCAGATGCCCCAGCAGATGCTCCAGCGCTTCGGCTTCGCCATGGATGTCGCCGACGATGTCGAGCGGACCGGGGGGCAGGGGCTGGACGAGGCTCATGGCGGAAAGATGCAAAAGACGGCGCAGGCTTGGAAAACCGACATTATTTGCACAGACCCGCCGTGCCCGCCAGCCCCGTTTGCGACAGGACCGTGTCAGCGCCGTTGCAGGCGCACAAAGCTGTAGGGCAGGCCATTGGCTGCCACATGGCGGCTGCGCGAGACTTCCTGCCACTCGGGGCCCGGCGTGGGTGCGAAGGCGTCGCCTTCGTAGTCGCGTTCGATTTCAGTCACCTCGATGCTGTCGGCCAGCGGCAGGGCCTGGGCGTAGATCTGGGCACCGCCCATGACCCACACGTCGGCGGATGCCTGGCGGCCCAGCGCCAGGGCCTGCTCCAGGCTGGTGGCATGCAGCACGCCGGGGGCGGCTGGCTCGGGTGCCCAGTCCGCCTGGCGCGTGACCACGATGTTGGTGCGCCCGGGCAGCGGCCTGAAGCGGGCCGGCAGCGAGTCCCAGGTCTTGCGGCCCATGACCACGGCCGAGCCCTGGGTCAATTGCTTGAAGTGCGCCAGGTCCTCGGGCAGGTGCCAGGGCATGGCATTGTCCTTGCCGATGACGCCGTTGGCGGCGCGTGCGTAGATGAGATGGATGGCCATCGGGCGGGTCTTTCTGCTGCCTCAGACGGCCACGGGGGCCTTGATGGGCTCGTGGTGCTGGTAGCCGACGACCTCGAAGTCCTCGTACTCGTAGCCGAAGATGGAGTCGGGCCGGCGCTTGATCTGCAGCGTCGGGTAGGCGAAGGGCTGGCGCGCCAGCTGGGTCTCGACCTGGGTGAAGTGGTTGTTGTAGATGTGGCAGTCGCCACCGGTCCAGACGAAGTCGCCCACCTCCAGGTCGCATTGCTGGGCCAGCATGTGGGTCAGCAGCGCGTAGCTGGCGATGTTGAAGGGAACGCCCAGGAAGATGTCCGCGCTGCGCTGGTATAGCTGGCAGCTGAGCTTGCCGTCGGCCACGTAGAACTGGAAGAAGGCGTGGCAGGGCATGAGCGCCATCTGCGGCAGGTCGGCCACGTTCCAGGCGCTGACGATGATGCGGCGGCTGTCCGGGTTGCTCTTGAGCTGCTTGACCACTTCGGCGATCTGGTCGATGTGGCCGCCGTCCGGCGTCGGCCAGTTGCGCCATTGCACGCCATAGACCGGGCCCAGGTCGCCGTCCTCACGGGCCCATTCGTCCCAGATGGTGCAGCCGCGCTCCTGCAGCCAGCGCACATTGCTGTCGCCGCGCAGGAACCACAGCAGTTCCAGGATGATGGACTTGAGGTGCACCTTCTTGGTGGTGACCAGCGGAAAGCCTTCGGACAGGTCGAAGCGCATCTGGTGGCCGAACACGCTGCGCGTGCCCGTGCCGGTACGGTCGGTCTTGGACACGCCGTGCTCGTACACATGGCGCATGAAATCTTCGTACTGGGAGCGGGCTGGGCGGGGCGCAGGAGTCGTGTTCATCTTCCGGATTATCCCTTGATGAATACGGCGCCTTGTCCGACGGTATCCATGCCCCTTGAAACAAGGTCTGGCGCCCCGGGTGCGAAAATGCCCGCAGACTGGTGCCGGTGCATTGCCCAGGCTTTCGCACCGGCGTCACCGCTTTTTTCGCATCCGCTTTGACAAGGAGCTTGCGCATGTCTTCCATGCTCTCCCCCTGGCAGGCCGCCGTTGCATTGGGTGTCGCCATGCTGGCGCTGACAGCCTGCGATCCGCGTTCTCCCTCCGTCCCGACTCCCAAGGCCGCGCAGTCCGTCGCACTCGATGTGGCTGCGCCAGCCCCGGAATTGGTGCTGGCGTTTCCCGCGCGCACGCGCATGCCCTCCACCGCCAAGGCGGGGGAGCCCGGCCTGGACAGCCTGGCCGAGTACGTGGGCAAGTATCCCTACGACGGCACCAACTACCTGGAGCAGGGCGTGCTGGCCGACCGGCTCAAGGCGCTGCTGGGCACCAGCTACCCGACCCTGCTGAGCAATATGCGTACCGTGGGCCCGCTGACCAAGGAAGGAGATGTCTGGAGCATCGTCGGCCTGCGCCCGCACCAGGGCGGCGAGGAAATGGGCGCCATCGTGATCGATCCCGCCCGCAATGCCCTGCGCGTGTGGCTGCTCACCGGCGGCAAACAGTCCGACTTCTCCGATGCGGCCGGCGCCGACATCGCCTGGCCCGAACAGGTCAACAAGACGATGGCCAATATCGAGGCCAAACCGGTTTCCTGACAAGGCAGGCACGGGCCGCTCCTGGCTCAGGACGGCGCGTGCAAACCCGGCGCTGCCCCAGAAGGGGCGGCGTTGCGCTCAGGAGGCTTGCCTTGGCAGGATGCAGCCCGGGTTCATCAGTCCCTGCGGGTCCAGCGCCTGCTTGATGGCGCGCATCATGCCCAGCGCCACGGGGGACTGGTACTTCTGCAGCTTGTCCACCTTGAGCGCACCCACGCCGTGCTCGGCCGAGAACGAGCCGCCGAATTCGGCCACGGCTTCATAGACGAGGTGGTTGACCAGGTGCTCTCGCTCGTTGAGGAAGGCCTTGGCGTCACCGCCCTCGGGCGCCTGCACGTTGTAGTGCAGGTTGCCGTCGCCCAGGTGGCCGAAGTTGACCAGGCGCACGCCAGGGATCTCGCGCTGCAGCACGGCATCGGTGTGCTCGACGAAGGCGGGGATGCGCGATGCGGCGATGGAGATGTCGTGCTTGATGTTCAGGCCTTCCTCGGCCTGGGCCAGCGGAATGCTTTCGCGGATGTGCCACAGCTCATGGGCCTGCGACAGGCTTTCGGCCACCACGGCGTCGAGCACGCAGCCGTCCTCGAAGGCCAGCTCCAGCAGCGCCTCGAAACGCTCGCGCGCATGCTGCTCGGACTCGCTGTCCGAATTCTCGACCAGCACGTAGTAGGGCGGCGCGCCGATCAGCCCGGCAAAGGGCACGCGCAGCTGGGGCATGTGCTTGATCACCAGCGACAGAGCGAACTGGCCCATGACCTCGAAGCCCGTCAGGCCCGCGCCCAGGTACTGGTGCGCCATGCCCAGCAGGCGCACGGCCGCTTCCATGGAGGGCACGGCGGCGAAGGCCGTGAGCTGGGCCGCAGGCTGGGGGAACAGCTTCATGGTGGCGGCGGTGATGATGCCCAGCGTGCCTTCGCTGCCGATGAACAGGTCGCGCAGGTCGTAGCCGGTGTTGTCCTTGCGCAGGCCCTTGAGGCCGTCCCAGATCTCGCCCTGCGGGGTGACCACTTCCAGGCCCAGGCACAGTTCGCGCGTGTTGCCGTAGCGCACCACCTGGGTGCCGCCCGCGTTCGTGCCCAGGTTGCCGCCAATGGTGCAGCTGCCTTCGGCGGCCAGCGACAGCGGGAACAGCAGGCCCTCTTTCTCGGCAAGCTCCTGCAGGCTTTGCAGGATGCAGCCGGCCTCGACGGTGAAGCTCAGGTTGTCGCGGTCGATGTGGCGCACGGCATTCATGCGCGTGAGGCTGAGCACGACCTGCGTGCCGCTGTCGTCCGGCGTGGAGCCCACCGACAGGCCGGTGTTTCCGCCCTGCGGGATGATGCTGGTGCCTGCGGCCGCGCATTCGCGCACCACGGCGGCCACCTCGGCCGTGCTGGCCGGGCGTACCACGGCCAGGGACTTGCCGCGCACGCGGCGGCGCCAATCCTGTTCGTAGGCCACAAGGTCGCCCTCGGTGAGGACATGGGCTTCGCCGACGATCTGGCGCAGGCGTTCAAGCAGTGCAGTCATGTTGCAACTTCTTTCAAAGACGTGAAGGCATGAAAACGGGGGGCTCAGCCGCCGGCCGCCTGGGCCGCGCGGCGCGCGCTGCGCTGGCGCCAGCGCACATGCAGGGCGCAGGCGGTGAACAGCATCAGGCACAGGAAAACTTCGAGCAGCGCCAGCCAGCGCCCGGGCGCGGGGTCGCTCCAGGCGCGCACCACGCCCTCGGTGAAATAGATCCACACCAGCAGGCTGACCCAGCGGTAGGTGTACATGCGGTGCTTGAGCAGGCCGATCAGCGGAATCGCCAGCGGCAGGGCCTTGAGCACAAGCCAGGAGCCCCCGGGCCGCATGGGCGCCAGCCACAGTTCCCAGGCCAGGCTCAGCACGATCAGGCCCATGAGGCTGGAGACCGCCAGCCAGCGGGTGGCGGCGACATCGGCGCCGGGGCGAGAAATGGAATCAGTCATCGGGGTGGCATCATATCGGCCATGGTCTTGACCTTTGAACATGTGATTGCTTGGATGGCCGCGCCCGCTGCAGACATGCGCCTTGCGGCGGAGATGGGGCGATGAGCGGCGGCCCCGAAAAGGAGCCCGTCGATGGCCTGGAGGATGGCTCCCTGGCGCTGCCCGTTCCTGCCCGGGAGCGCAGCCTGTCCCTGGCCGAGCCGCCCGAGCCTGCGGTGCCGCGATCGTGGCGCGAACGCTGGCGCTGCTTTCCATGGCGCAATACCGCACACACGCTGCGCGAACGCTTTCGCGAGGACCGGCTGGGCGTCACCGCCAGCAGCCTGACCTTCACCACGGTGCTGGCCCTGGTGCCGTTCTTCACGGTGGCGCTGGCGCTGTTCACGGCGTTTCCCATCTTCTCCCGCGTGCAGATCGTGCTGGAGCGCTGGCTGATCGACAGCCTGATCCCCGAGACCATCGCGCGCCAGGTGCTGGGCTATCTGACGCAGTTCGCCTCCAAGGCCAGCCAGCTGGGCATGGCCGGTTTTTCCATTCTGGTGATCACGGCGGTCGCGCTGATCCTCACCATAGACCGCACGCTCAACAACATCTGGCGCGTGCGCCAGTTGCGGCCGCTGGGCCAGCGCGTGCTGATCTACTGGGCGGCGATCACGCTGGGCCCCCTGGTGCTGGGCCTGAGCCTGGTGCTGTCGTCCTATGTGATGTCGGCCTCGCGCGGGCTGGTCAATGCGCTGCCCGAAGGCTTGCGCTTCATCTTCGATTCCATCGAGTACCTGGCGCTGGCCGCTGGCATGGCGGGCCTGTACCACTACGTGCCCAACACGGCGGTGCGCTGGCGCCATGCCTGGGTGGGCGGCCTGTTCGTGGCCACCTGCATGGAGCTGGCGAAGAAGGCGCTGGGCCTGTACCTGGCCTCGGTGCCTACCTATTCGGTCATCTACGGCACCTTCGCCACGCTGCCCATCCTGCTGATCTGGATCTACATGGCCTGGGTCATCGTGCTGCTGGGCGCCGTGGTCACGGCCTACCTGCCCATCGTGATGGCGGGTGTGCAGCGCATGCCGGGCCAGCAGGGCTGGCAGTTCGAGATGGCCGTGGAGATCCTGCAGTACCTCGCACAGGAGCGCGAGTCGCCCGCCAAGGGCTTGTACGCCAGCGATCTGGCGCGGCGCCTGCGTGTGGACTGGCAGCAGATCGATCCGGTGCTGCAGGCGCTGTCGGTGCTGGACTGGGTGGGCACGGTGCAGGCCCCCGGCACTGTGGCGGCCAGCGAAGGCCCCGAGCCCCGCTACATGCTGCTGGTGGAGCCCCATCGCACGCCGCTGCAGCCGCTGGTGCAGCGTCTGCTGCTGGCGCCGTCGCCGGCCGTGCAGCCGCTGTGGGATCGCACGGGGCTGGCAGGCATGACGCTGGCCGATCTGCTGGAGCAAAGGCCGCAGGCTCCGGTCTAGAGCGGGATGCGGCCCGTCAGGATGTCGCGCCACATCACCCAGTCGCCGCGAAAGCTGTAGAGCGGGCGCTTGAAGCTGGCGGGCCGGTTCTTCTCGAAGCCGAAATGCCCTATCCAGGCAAAGCCGTAGCCAAACAGCAGGCCGCCCAGCAGGAACCAGAAATTGCCGGTCAGGAACAGCGCGAACAGGCACAGCAGCGCCAGCGTGGAGCCCACGAAGTGCAGGCGCCGGCAGGTGCGGTTGCTGTGCTCCTGCAGGTAGAACGGATAGAACTCGGCAAAGCTCTTGAACTGGCGCGGGTCCACGGCAGCCTGTGCGGCGCCGGGCAGGGGAGCGGAAGCGTGTGACATGGCAGGCCTTCGCAAGCATGGGGTAGGGTCAACTTATACGCTGCTGCCTTGCCGCTCACCATCGGAGGAACCCGCGCGCCCAGATTCGCAAAAGCTGCCCCGAGAGAGACAAAAGCTGCCGCATTCCGCCCTGCGCGTCGCCACGGTGTCGCCCTCCGGCGGCATGCGGGCGCATGATGTCTGCCGGGCCGGCGCTGACCGGCATGGAGTTTTTCGATGCCTTCCTCCTGCATGACCGACATCCCCGCATCCCTGAGCGAAACCCGCATTTCCACGCCCCAGGGCAGCATCTACGTCAGGCGCTGGCAGGCGCCGGCGGCCGGCGAAGAGTCCCTGGCCCGCGCGCCCATCGTGCTGCTGCACGACTCGCTGGGTTCGGTGGCGCTGTGGCGTGATTTCCCGCAGCAACTGGCCGAGGCCACGCGCCGCGATGTGCTGGCCTACGACCGGCTGGGCTTTGGCCAGTCCGACCCCTATCCGGGCACGCTGGGGCCGGGCTTTGTGGCCCGGGAGGCAGAGACCGTGTTTCCGGCAGTGCACCAGGGGCTGGGCCTTGGGGATTTCATCGTGCTGGGCCACAGCGTGGGCGGCGGCATGGCCGCCATGGTGGCGGCCCGATACGGCGCGCAGTGCAAGGCGGTGGTCACGGAGTCCGCCCAGGCCTTCGTGGAAGATCGCACCTTGCAGGGCATTCGTGCGGCCCAACAGGATTTCGCCCGGCCCGGCCAGCTGGCGCGCCTGGAGAAATACCACGGCGACAAGGCCGCCTGGGTGCTGTCTGCCTGGGTCGATACCTGGCTGTCGCAGCCATTTGCCGACTACCGGCTGGACGAGGCGCTGGAGCGCGTGCGCTGCCCGGTGCTGGCCATCCACGGCGAGCATGACGAGTTCGGCTCCCTGGTCCACCCCGAGCGCATCCGCGACCGGGCGCGCGGCCCTGTGGAGGTGGAGATCGTGGCCGGTGGCGGCCACGTCCCCCACCGCGAGCAGCCCGAGCGCATCGCCCAGCGCATCGCCCGCTTCCTGGCACGGGTCTGATCCCGGGTGGGCTTCAGTGGCCCGCCTGGGCGGACGCCGAGAGCTCCGGCGGAAACAGCTTCTTCTTGATCACGGCGTGCACGCCCCAGTTGCCGTCCACCACCTGCGTCACGGCGAAGTCCACGGCCACGGAGATCAGTGATACGGCCTCGTCCTCGTCCAGCCCGTGGGCCAGCATCAGATAGCGCCTTGCCTTGTGGAAAGCGTCACGCATGGCGCCTTCCAGCGATGATTTGCGATAGACCTGGGACTGCGCCTGGCTGCCCAGTTCGGCCAGGTGGTCGGTGAAGCTGAAGCCCTGTATCACCCACTCGGAGCCGGTCTCCAGGAAAGGGTGGTCCAGCTCTGCAAGGAAGCGGTTGTCCAGCGCGGCGCGCTTGTGCACCCGCAGCTCGAAGCTGCCGGTCAGCGAGCATTCGATGGCCGTGCCGCACAGTTCCGAGTCGCCTTGGGATGCATGCGGGTCTCCCACCGAAAACAGCGCGCCTGGCACCGATACGGGCAGGAAGAGCGTCGCGCCCTTGCCGGCGCGCCAGTTATCCAGGTTGCCGCCGAAGTAGCTCGGCGGTATGGAGTCGATCAGGCCGGCCTCTCGCGGTGCCACGGCCAGCATGCCGAAATGCGGACGCAGCGGCACGCGTGCCTTGTCCAGCACACCAAAGCGCCGGGTGATGCTGCCGGGGTCCACGGGCACGCCCGGGTAGTCGATGGTCGGATGGACCACGCCGAAGGGGTCGGTCTGCGGCGTCCAGCGGTAGTTGTAGACGGCGCGGGCTGTGGGCTCCTCGGGCAGTGCGTGGTCGATTTCGTAGATGGTGACCACTTCGCGCTGGCGGGGCTCCGTGATCTGGTCGCGGTAGTGAAAGCCCCACCAGGCGGCGGCGTTGCTGCCGAAGACACGGCCGTGGTGGGCGGGGCTGCAGCTGAGGCGTGGCTGCACGTCGAGGATGCGTATCTCCAGCAGGTCGCCAGGTTCGGCCTCATGCACATAGACGGGGCCGGTGCAGATGTGCACGCCGAAGCCCTCGCCTGCGCCGCGGCCGTAGATCGAGGCATCCATCGGGCCCGCGCCGCGCCGGTCCACGGCCTTCTGGGCTGCGGTCCAGTGGAACACGCTTTCGGCGCCCGGATCGCCTTCGATCATGCGTTCCCAGTCGTCCGAGGCATGCTGGGTCAGCGTCTCCATGGTCACCACGTCACCCGAGCGCACCGAAAGCACGGGCTTGAGTGAACGGCTCAGGTAGCCCCAGTGCACGGTCTTGTCGGAGACCGGAAGGTAGTAGTGCTGGGGCGACGCACCACCATTGTCTGCGTGCGCCGAGCGCTTGGGCACAAGGGCCAGCGCCTGGGCGTAGCGTGCATGGTCGCGCAGCAGGGCCTGGAACGGGCTGTGTGCCAGGCGCGCTGCGGCCGGTTCTGCACCCTGCGCAGCGCTCTCGGCGGGCGAGGGGCGTCCGCGCTGGCCGGGCGGCGCATCCTGCACGCGCGCCGGACTGGCGCGATAGGCCTTGGGAGACAGCCCATAGCGGGCCGCGAAGGCACGGCTGAAGTTGGCGGCATCGCCAAAGCCCCAGCGAAAGCACAGCTCGGCGATGGAGAAATGCTGCAGCGAGCGGTTGCTCAGGTCCATGCGGCAGCGCTCCAGCCGGCGTTCGCGCAGGTAGGTGCTGAAGCTGGTGGCCGCTCCCTTGAACAGCTTTTGCAGATAGCGCGTGGACAGCCCCTCGGATTCGGCGATGGCATCGATGGACAGCTCGGCATCGCCCAGCCGGGTTTCGATGGCGCGGCAGATGCGGCGCAGATGGCCAAGCTGCACGGCGCTGGGCGGCTCGGTCGCCTCGGCCTGCTCCTGGTCGGGATTGCCGGCGCGCGGTGTCAGGCAGGTGACCAGCATGTCGGTGAGCGTGGCCTCCACCGACAGCAGATCGTCCTGTGCCAGTGTGTCGATCTGCTCTGCCAGTGAGGCCGCCATCGCCATGCACATGGCCCCCACACCGCCTGTCCCGCCGATGTGCCTGGCCTCGGGCGGGCACGAGCGCAGCAGGCGCAGCAGAAAGCTCGAGGACTCCAGCCGCGCAAGCAGCAGGCGGCCGTCACCTGGCAACTGCAGCTGCCAGTCCCGGTCTGACTCCAGCAGCAGCGCGGAGCCGGCCTTGAGCGGGAACGCGGCGTCCTCGACCACCGCATCGGCGCTGCCTTGCAGCAAGGCGCACAGCAGCAGGCCCGGGCCGCGCAGCCGCTTGGTCACGGCCCGCAGCGTCAGTGGCGAGGTGGCCAGCGTAATGAATACCGATCCCAGTGGCGAGCTGCGCAGCGCCAGGTGGGTGGCCGGCGGCGTGGGCGCTTCGCCATGGATGTCTGCCCTGGACAGCGCCTCATTGAGCGCAGCCTGCCGCAAGGCATCGGGAAATGCGTGGGTGGAAAAGCGTCTTGGATCGTCGTGCATCAGGGGCGAACTATGAACTGCCGCGTACTGCCTGTCCAAGCCCGGCGCACCGGATGGCAGCCGCGACAAGTTTTTGTGCGCGCAGGAACAACCGGCCTGGACATGCTCGCCTGGACACTGGCGCTGCCGGCACCGATCCACAACAGCAGGAGTATTTTCGATGACCATCCCCCACCAAGAACATATCTGCGGCCCGGGCTGCCAGCACGGTGCTTCGCCAGCCGATGAGACGCTGATCCGCGAGGAATTCCAGGTTGCACGCCGTTCCTTCCTGCGCGACGCCATGGTGGTCGGTGGCGGCGCGGTCTCGGCCGGCGCCATCAGCGGTGCGATGGCACCGTCCCGGGCCTTTGCCCAGGGTGCGCCTGGCGCCCGGGCCGGCCAGGGCATGGCCAGCCACTACTACATTCCCGCCTCTGCCAGCACCGTGCTCTGGGGCTACTTCAGCAGATCGGCCAAGCCGGTGGTCGAAGTCGAATCGGGCGACTACGTGACCATGGAGACGCTGACCCACCATGCCAATGACGATGCCGAACGCATGGTCCGGGGCGACCCTGGCGCCGAGAGCGTGTTCCACTGGGACAGCCAGCGCAAGAACGTCGATCGCCGGGGCGCCGGTCCCATGGATGCCAAGAACGGCGCAGGTGGCGGCCAGGGCGTGCACATCTGCACGGGGCCGGTACGCATCAAGGGCGCCCAGCCCGGCGATGTGCTGGAAGTGCGCATCATTGATGTGGTGCCACGCCCCTCGGGCAACCCGCAGTTCAAGGGCCGGACCTTCGGCAGCAATGCGGCGGCGAACTGGGGCTTTCACTATGGCGACACGCTTACCGAGCCCCGAAAGCGCGAGGTGGTCACCATCTACGAGGTGGATGCGACCGGCGAGCGCAACTGGGCCCGCGCCGTCTACAACTACCGCTGGACGCCGCAGACCGACCCCTTCGGCGTGGTCCACCCGACCATCGACTATCCGGGCGTGCCCGTGGACCACCGCACGATCAGCAAGAACGAAAACGTGCTGCGCAATATCCGCGTTCCCGTGCGCCCGCATTTCGGCACCATCGGCGTGGCGCCGGCCGAGGTGGAGATGGCCAGCTCCATTCCGCCCAACCACACGGGCGGCAACATCGACAACTGGCGCATCGGCAAGGGGGCGACCATGTATTTCCCCGTGGCCGTGCCAGGGGCCAACTTCACCGTGGGCGATCCGCATGCCTCGCAGGGGGACTCCGAGCTGTGCGGCACGGCCATCGAGTGCTCGCTGACCGGCACCTTCCAGTTGATCCTGCACAAGAAGGCGGACCTGCCTGGAACGCCGCTGGCCGAACTGGCGTATCCGCTGCTCGAAACCCAGGACGAATGGCTGCTGCACGGCTTCAGCTACGCCAACTACCTGGCGGAGCTGGGGCCGGATGCGCAAAACCAGATCTTCAAGAAGTCTTCCGTGGACCTGGCTCTGCGCGACGCCTATCACAAGATGCGCCACTTCCTCATGACCACCCAGGGGCTGGGAGAGGACGAGGCCATCTCGCTGATGTCGATCGCCGTGGACTTCGGCATCACCCAGGTGGTGGATGGCAACTGGGGCGTGCACGCGCTCGTGAAAAAGAGCATCTTCCCCGCGCGCGGGGCGTGAGTGCGTGAGTGAGTGCGTGCCTGCCCTGCGGGCAGGACCCGGCCGGTCTCAGCGCGCCAGGAAATCCCGGATGGCGAACAGCGTCTGGTCGGGCGCCTCGGTCATCTGGTTGTGGCCGCTGGGCAGGTGCACGATGCTGACCTGGCGCTGCGCGCCCCGGGCCGCCTCGATCAGGCCCTTGGCGGCCTTGGGCGGCGTCATCTGGTCCTGCTCGCCCAGGGCGAACAGGACCGGGCATTGCAGCGCCGCCATGGCCGCCTCGCCGCCCGCGTAGCTGTCGCAGGCCTTGAAGCCGGCGTGCAGCAGGTTGGTGCGGTCATTGCTGGCCAGCACGCGCCGGCCCAGCGCCATGCCGGCGCCGAACACCCAGCTGCCTGCGCCGCTGGGTGGCGCCAGCGTGGCGCGCGAGAACACATTGACCATGCGGATGGCCTGCTCTGGCGTGCTCAGTGCGGAGTCCAGCAGGGCGGGCGAGACCTTCATCGGATAGGCCGTGCCCACCAGCACCAGGTGGCTGACGCGCGCGCCTAGCCGCGCGGCCGCTTCCATGGCGATCAGGCTGCCCCAGCTGTGGCCTACCAGCGCGGCCTTCTCGATGCCTGCCGCATCCATGAGCTGGCCGATGAAATCCGCCGCCGCCTCCACGCTGGCCGGCGCATCGCCTGCGCTGCGGCAGTGGCCCGGCAGGTCTATGGCCAGCACGTTCCAGCCGTGGTTGGCCAGGTAACGGCTTTGCAGTGCCCAGACGCTGTGGTCGCACAGCACGCCGTGGATGAGGATGGCCGTCGGCTGTGCGGGATTGAAGGCCTTGCCGCCGGTATAGGCGTAGATGGCATGGCCGTGAACATCGATCTTCATTGTTGGTGTCTCCCTTGCCGATTCACGCGGCCTTCTCGGCCGCCTTGAGGGCGCGCTTGAGGTCGTCGATCAGGTCGTCTGCGTCTTCCAGCCCGATGGACAGGCGGATCGTGCCCTGGCCGATGCCGGCCTGGGCCAGCGCCTCGTCGCTCATGCGGAAGTGCGTGGTGCTGGCAGGGTGGATGACCAGGCTGCGGCAGTCGCCCACGTTGGCCAGGTGGCTGAAGACCTTGAGCGTCTCGATGAACTTGCGGCCCTGGTTGCGGTTGCCCTTGATGTCGAAGCTGAACACCGAGCCTGCGCCGCGCGGCAGCAGCTTCTTGGCGAGCTGGTGCGAGGGATGGGTATCGAGCAGCGGGTGGCCCACGCGGCCCACCAGCGGATGGCTGGCCAGGAATTGCACCACCTTCTCGGTGTTGCGGATATGGCGCTCCATGCGCAGCGGCAGCGTCTCTATGCCCTGCAGGATCAGCCAGGCCGTGTGCGGGCTCATGCAGGCGCCGAAGTCGCGCAGGCCTTCGCGGCGTGCGCGCAGAAGGAAGGCGCCAGTGCTGCTTTCCTCGCTGAACACCATGTTGTGGAAGCCGTCGTAGGGCTCGGTCAGCTCCGGGAAGCGTCCCGACTTTTCCCAGTCGAAGCTGCCGCCATCCACCACGATGCCCCCGACCACGGTGCCGTGGCCCGACAGGAACTTGGTGGCCGAGTGGTAGACGATGTCCGCGCCATGCTCCAACGGCTTCATCAGCCAGGGCGATGTCAGCGTGGAGTCCACCAGCAGCGGCACGCCGGCCTCATGCGCGATGGCGCTGATGGTGGGAATGTCGAGCACATCCAGGCCCGGGTTGCCCACGGTCTCGCCGAAGAACAGCTTGGTATTGGGCCGCACGGCGGCGCGCCAGCCGTCGATGTCGCCGGGCTTGACGAAGGTGGTCTCTATGCCGAAGCGCGCCAGCGTGTAGTGCAGCAGGTTCTGCGAGCCGCCGTACAGCGCCGTGCTGGCCACGATGTGGCTGCCCGCGCCCATGAGCGTGGCCACCGACAGGTGCAGCGCCGCCTGGCCGCTGGCCACGGCGATGGCGCCCACGCCCCCTTCCAGGGCCGAGACGCGCTGCTCCAGTACGGCGTTCGTGGGATTGGAGATGCGGCTGTAGACGTGGCCGGGGCGCTCCAGATTGAACAAAGAGGCCGCATGGTCGCTGGACTCGAAGACGAACGAGGTCGTGAGGTGGATGGGCGTCGCGCGCGCACCGGTGGCGGGGTCGGGCTGTGCGCCCGCGTGCAGCGCCAGAGTGTCAAAGCCGGGATCCGAGTAGCCGGGCATTCCTGTCTCCATGGTTGTCAAGGCAAGCGGGCATTGTGGGCTATATTTCCCGACAGACATGGGCTTGCCGCAACCACGGCGACACAGACAATCTTGGAGATACGGCATGAAAGTAAGTGACATCCTGCGCGTCAAGGGCAACACCCTCTACACGGTGTCGCCGGACGAAAGCCTGGCCAGCGCGGTGCAGGTGATGTCCGAGCGCGATATAGGCTCCCTCGTGGTCATGGAGCACGGCGACGTGGTCGGCATGCTGACCTTCCGCGAAGTGATCCAGGGCTTTGTCAAGCACGGCGGCGTGGGCGAGACGCTGGTGCGCTCGGCCATGGACGACGCTCCCATGACCTGCACCATGGAAACCGACATGGACGAGGTGCGCCGCATGATGCTGGACCGCCATGCGCGCTACATGCCGGTGATGGACAAGCGCATGCTGATGGGCGTGATCAGCCTGTACGACGTGGCCAAGGCCGTGGTGGACAGCCAGAACTTCGAGAACCGCATGCTCAAGGCCTATATCCGCGACTGGCCCGAAGGCGAGCGCCAGGGCACGGACTGATCATCCGGTCGCGGCAAGACCGTCCCTGCCCATGCAGCAAGGCCTGCGACCGCAGAACGCGGCGCAGGCCTTGGTTTTTTACGGCCGGGCGCAAGCCCGTTCAATGCACGCTGCTGCGCCGGGGCTTGAGCAAGGCGCTGGGCGGCACGGCATAGGCCTGCCTGAAGACGCGGCTGAAGTGCGAGAAACTGGTGAAGCCGCAGGCCATCGCCACATCGGTCACGCGCCGCGCATTGTCGGCCTGCAGCAGCAGGTGGGCCTGGGCCAGGCGCTCGTTCCAGAGCCAGCGGCTGGGAGTCAGTCCCTCGGTGGCGAACAGGCGCGCCAGGCTGCGCAGCGACATGCCCAGGCCCTGGGCCACCTGCAGGGGCTTGAGCTCGGGGTCATCCAGCCGGGCCCGCATGTACTGCTTGGCCTGGGCAAGCCGGTTGCGGGTTCTGAAATCATCGGGCCTGGCTGAGACCAGCAGCATGGTCATCAGGGTGGGGTGAAGATTCTGGTCACCGGCATCCTGTTGAAGGATGGGTGAGGGCGGTGGAGTGCTGCTCGCAGGATCGCTGCGATCCTGGCGTTGCGTTGAGCCGGAAGAGGTCTGCATTTCACGAATCTCCCGCAAGTTGCGGCTGGTGCCTGAGGGATGGTCCGCAGGCGGTTGAAGAACAATGTTCTGTAATTCTAGCTATCAATATTTGTAATTTGATAGTTTTATTGTTTCTTTGCGGGAGATGGCTGCCTGCGCAATGCACCGCTGCAGCGGGAGCGGCGCCTGGGGGCGACCCGGGCATAATCATCGGCCTATGAGCGGCAACACCTTCGGAACCCTATTCACTGTCACCAACTTCGGCGAATCGCATGGCCCGGCCATCGGCTGCGTCATCGACGGTTGCCCGCCTGGCATGGCACTGAGCGAGGCGGACATCCAGCACGACCTGGACCGCCGCCGCCCCGGCACCAGCAAGTTCGTGACGCAGCGCAACGAGCCGGACGCGGTGGAAATCCTCTCGGGCGTCTACGAAGGCCGTACCACGGGCACGCCGATCGCTTTGCTGATCCGCAATACCGACCAGCGCAGCAAGGACTACTCCAACATTGCGCAAAGCTTTCGTCCCGGCCATGCCGACTACGCCTACTTCCAGAAGTACGGCATCCGTGATCCGCGCGGCGGCGGCCGCTCCTCCGCACGGCTGACGGCGCCCACGGTGGCGGCCGGCGCCGTGGCCAAGAAGTGGCTCAAGGAAAAATTCGGCACCGAGTTCCGCGCCTGCATGACCCAGGTGGGCGAGCTGTCGCTGCCCTTCGAGAGCTGGGAGCATGTGCGCAACAATCCCTTCTTTGCGCCGGTGGCCGATGTGTCCCGCTACGAGGAATACATGGATGCGCTGCGCAAGTCGGGCGACTCCTGCGGCGCCGCGCTGCGCGTGCAGGCCAGTGGCATGCCGGTGGGCCTGGGCCAGCCGCTGTATGACCGCCTCGATGCCGACGTCGCCTACGCCATGATGGGCCTGAACGCCGTCAAGGCCGTGGAGATCGGCGCGGGCTTCGACAGCGTGGTCCAGCGCGGCACCACGCACGGCGACTCGCTGAGTCCTGAAGGTTTTCGCAGCAACAACGCCGGTGGCATCGTGGGCGGCATCAGCACGGGCCAGGATCTGGAGGTGCGCATCGCCATCAAGCCCACCAGCTCCATCATCACGCCGCGCGAGTCCATCGACACCCAGGGCCAGAGCACCGAAGTCATCACCAAGGGTCGCCATGACCCCTGCGTGGGCATCCGCGCCGCGCCCATCGCCGAAGCGTTGCTGGCCCTGGTGGTGATGGACCACGCCCTGCGCCACCGCGCCCAGTGCGGCGACGTCGATTCAGGCCTGGCGCCGATTCCTGCCGCGGCGCCCTGAAAGCGCTGCCAGGACGCCAAAGAGAAAGCCGCCCAAGGGCGGCTTTCTTGTGTCCTGCCGGCCTGATCAGCCGGGATTGCGGACTTCATCCATGACGTTCTTGAAGTCGTCCACGTCCTCGAAGCTGCGGTAGACGCTGGCGTAGCGGATGTAGCCGACCTTGTCGAGCAGCTTGAGCTCGCGCATCACCATCTCGCCCAGGCGGCTGGAGAGCACTTCGCGCTCGCCCAGGTTGCGCAGCCGTTCCTCGATGCGCTCGATGGCGGCATCGATCTGCTCCGTGCTCACGGGACGCTTGCGCAGCGCAATCTTGAACGAACCCAGCAGCTTGGCGCGCTCGTACTCGATGCGCCGCCCGTCCTTCTTGACGATGGCGGGGAAGCTGACCTCGGGCCGCTCATAGGTGGTGAAGCGCTTGTCGCAGCCGCCGCATTGGCGGCGGCGGCGGATGAAGCCCCCATCCTCGGCCTCACGGGTCTCCACGACCTGGGTGTCCGGGTGGCTGCAGAACGGGCACTTCATGGCAGGCCTCTATGCGCTCAAATCAGGCGCCGTAGACCGGGAAGCGGGCCGTCAGCTCGGCCACCTGGGCGCGCACGCGGGCCAGGTTGGCTTCGTCGCTGGGGTTCTCCAGCACGTCGGCCAGCAGGTTGGCCGTCAGGCGGGCTTCCTCTTCCTTGAAGCCGCGCGTGGTCATGGCGGGCGTGCCCACGCGGATGCCGCTGGTCACCATAGGCTTTTCGGGGTCGTTGGGGATGGAGTTCTTGTTGATCGTCATGTGGGCGGCACCCAGTGCGGCTTCTGCCGCCTTGCCGGTGATGCCCTTGGCGCGCAGGTCCACCAGCATGACGTGGCTTTCCGTGCGGCCGGAGACGATGCGCAGGCCGCGGGCCGTCAGCGTTTCGGCGACGACCTTGGCATTCTTCACGACCTGCTCCTGGTAGGCCTTGAACTCGGGAGACAGTGCTTCCTTGAAGGCCACGGCCTTGCCGGCGATGACGTGCATCAGCGGGCCGCCTTGCAGGCCGGGGAAGATGGCGCTGTTGATGGCCTTCTCATGCTCGGCCTTCATCAGGATCACGCCGCCGCGCGGGCCGCGCAGGCTCTTGTGCGTGGTGGTGGTGACCACGTCGGCGTGGGGCACGGGGTTGGGGTACACGCCCGCGGCGATCAGGCCGGCGTAGTGGGCCATGTCCACCCAGAAGATGGCGCCGACTTCCTTTGCGATCTTGGCGAAGCGCTCGAAGTCGATGGCCAGGGCGTAGGCCGATGCGCCGGCCACGATGATGCGGGGCTTGTGCTCGCGCGCCAGCGCTTCCATCTTGTCGTAGTCGATGGCTTCTTCGGCGTTCAGGCCGTAGGAGACCACGTTGAACCACTTGCCCGACATGTTCAGCGGCATGCCGTGCGTCAGGTGGCCGCCTTCGGCCAGGCTCATGCCCATGATGGTGTCGCCGGGCTTGGCAAAGGCCATCAGCACGGCCTGGTTGGCCTGGGAGCCGGAGTTGGGCTGAACGTTGGCGGCTTCGGCGCCGAACAGCTTCTTGACACGGTCGATGGCAAGCTGCTCGACCACATCGACGTTCTCGCAGCCACCGTAGTAGCGCTTGCCCGGGTAGCCTTCGGCGTACTTGTTGGTGAGCTGGGAGCCTTGGGCTTCCATCACGGCGGGCGAGCAGTAGTTCTCGCTGGCGATCAGCTCGATATGTTCTTGTTGACGCAGGTTCTCGGCCTGGATGGCGGCAAAGACTTCGGCGTCGACCTTCTCGACGGTATTGGTGCGTTGAAACATGGCAGTCCTGTGAACTTGAAATTCCCTTGAGGCCAAGGGCTGCCCAGGCGAACGGCGGAACACTCCAGATCCCGCGTGCGCATGGAGGCTGGGCGGTACGCTCCCCGGTGGTTCACAGAAGGTGGTTCTTTTCAGGCCTTCTGCTGGTTTCCACGTCAGCGGCAGCGGTGCGTGAAGCGGCTGCGCCTATCGCCAGTTGCGTACCCCGCTAGTGTAGCTGAGCTGATGGAGCCGAAGACAGGCGAGGGGCGTTGGCAAAGCCGCCTGCCTGGCAGATCAGCGGGTACAGGCAGGAATGAAAAAAGCTGGCCTTAGCCAGCTTCGTGCGCCATGTCGGTGGTTCCGGTTACAGCGCCGGCTCCTGTGTCTGCAGGGCCACCTGTTCGGTGCGCGCGGACATGCTGCTCGAGCTGACCGGCACTGCCGGGGTGCCAGCGGACGCTGCCGAGGCCGCAGGTCCGGCTGCCTCGGCCGTGGATGTGGCCGGCTTGGTGGCTGCTATCTGGACGGCCTGCTTGGGCTGCTCGATCTTGGCGGTCATCAGCGGCACGGCACGCAGGCCGGCGGCCATGCGCAGGCGCTGGTGCTCGGCCAGCACCTTGGCGGCATAGCCGCCGTCGGTGGGCAGGTTGGCCGCGCCCACGTAGTAGCGCAGGCCACCTTCGATGGAGCCGGCGCGCTCAATGCACTCCTTGAGCACGCGCACGCCCACGCGCAGATTGCTGACGGGGTCGAACGCGGCGTTCTGGCCGCCGAAGTTCTCGTACTTGTCGGTATGCACCGTGGTCATCACCTGCATCAGGCCCTGCGCGCCGACAGCGCTTTGTGCGAACGGATTGAAGCTGGATTCGATGGCCATGATGGCCAGGATCAGCGTCGGGTCCAGGCGGTTGACCTTGCCCAGGTCGTAGGCCTCGCTGACCAGTGCCGCGATGGGCTCGGGCGCCACGCGGTACTTCTTGCTGAGCCAGAAGGCCACGGCCGCCTGATCCTTGGGCAGGTTCTTCGGGTTGGTCGCCGTCGCGCGGTCGCTGGCCGCGAGTTCGACGGGCGCACCCAGCTCGGCCATCTGGCGAGCGGTCAGCCAGGAGCGCAGCTGGCTCTCTCCGGCATCGCGCAGGTCGGGACGGGCGAACAAGGTAATGGCCAGGAAGGCCACAGCCAAGCCCAGAAGGGCGAAGCTGTTGTGGATGATGGCAAGAAAACCGTTGGCCACATCGATGGCGAACGTTCGCGCGGCGGCGAAAAATTTTCCTGACGCTGGCATAGCTTTTTCCTTTCTAGGGGCACCAACCCGAAACGGCCTTCGCCGAAGCGAAGGCCGGTGAGGCTGACACCCTGGATTGGGTGCTGCGGATCCGGGAGGCTGGCGCTTGGTGCACCGTTGCGTTGTAGGCCTGCGGGATCTGCTCAGTCGTGAGGCAGCAGAAACAAAAAACGCTCTATTCGAGCGCTGGCGGATTCTAGGAGTTCACCAAATACACGGTCAACACTATGAAGTGCGTTTGTTAGATCGATGAATAATAACAAACCATGGATGCAAACACAGTTTCTGAGTGTTTGAGAGCAGGTTGCGTGCTACCGATGTGGGGCGCTTGCGGCGGTTGTACAGGGCTTCATGAAATTGCAATGAAATGCAAAAGCACTGGCAGGCCTGGCCTGCGTCCTTCTATATTGGAGGCGACTGCTCCTGCAGTCGTCTCGCCAAGGTGGAAGACGGGTAAAAGTGGTGTTCGATGGTTCGGGCACAGTCGTTCAAGTCTTCTTCCGCGGCCTTCCTGGAAGCAATCTCTTGCTTCCGAGCAGCAAGGACCATCCTCTCCTTGACTGCGGAAAACGGCCAGGACTTGTGCCTGCCGTAAAGCCCGGAAGCCGGTTCAAGGCTTCCGGGCTTTGTCGTTCCAGGGTGACTGCAACGTCAAGAAATGTGCGGTGATGCGGGTTGAGGTCTTGCTGCCAGCCCAATTTCTGATGCAATGCAGCCACCGCTGCGTCCTCTGTCCAGGATGGCGCCGTACTAGTTATTAGAGCCCCATGCAATTTCTCTTCAAGCACCGCTGGCTGCGCAGGCTGGCCATCGCCTTTGCAGCGTTTCTTTTGCTGTGGCTGCTGCTGTGGGCGCTGGTGCCCGTTGTCGCCAAAAGCCAGCTGGAAAAGCAGGCATCGGCCAAGCTGGGTCGCCAGGTCCATGTGGGGGCAGTGGAGTTCCGGCCCTGGTCGCTGGAGCTGACCCTGCGTGATCTGCGCATTGCCAAAAGCCAGCAGGCGGGCGCAGGGCAGGCAGAACCCGCGCCGTCGTCGCCACAGCTGCAGGTCGACCGCATCTATGTGAATGCCAGTATCCAGTCCCTCTTCAGGCTGGCGCCTGTCCTGGATGCCATCGAGGTCGATGCGCCGGTGCTGCGCCTCACGCAGCAGAGCCTGGGGCACTTCGATGTGGATGATGTGCTGGCCCGCCTGGCCGAGCCCAGCGATACGCCGCCGGCCAAGCCCTTGGGCTTTGCGCTGTACAACATTGCGCTGCGCGACGGCCGCGTGCAATTGCAGGACGATGTCCAGCAGCGTGAGCACATGCTGGATCAGCTGCAGCTGAAGCTGCCGTTCATCAGTAATCTGGAGTCCAAGCGCGAGATCAAGGTGCTGCCGCACCTGTCCTTCGCGCTCAATGGCAGCCGCTTTGAATCCAGTGCCCAGAGCACGCCTTTCACCGACCAGCGCCAGACGGCCGTCGATCTGAGCTGGCAGGGCGTGGACCTGACGCCTTACCTGGGCTATGTGCCCGCCAATGCCCCCGTCAAGCCGCGCTCCGGCGTGCTGGATACCAATCTGCACATCTCCTTTGAGCAGGCCGAGCAGGCCGTGGTGCGGATCACCGGCGAGGTCAGCCTGTCCGGTGCCGAGTTGCTTGACCGCGATGAGGCGCCCCTGCTGCGTTTCGAGCGCCTGGCGGCCGTGCTCAAGAACGTGCAGCCCCTGCAGTCGGTGGTGGAGCTGGAGTCCGTGCAGTGGAGCTCTCCAGAGATTTTCGCGGCCCGTGATGCGCAAGGCCGCATCAACTGGATGGCGATGGGCAGTCGCTCTGCCTCCGATTCCAGGCCGGCAGTGGAAAAGCCTGCCTCCGATGCGCCCCAGCCCCAGCCCTGGAGGGTGAGCCTGGACAGGCTGGCCATTTCCGATGCCACGGTGCATTGGCGCGATGCGTCGCCCGGCGCAGGCCAGTCGGGTGCGGCGCTGCAGGCGCGCCAGCTGTCATTGGAAGTGCGTGATGTCCGCTGGCCGCTGGAGCAGCCTTTGCAATTTGATGCCGGCATGCAGGTGCAGTCTGCAGCGGCAGGAGAGGGCGCAAAACCTGCCGAACTGAGGCTGAGCGGCGCCATGACCGACAGGCAGGGGCAACTGGCCGTCTCCGCGCGGCAATTGCCTCTGCAACTGGCGGCGCCGTATCTGACTGCCCATCTCAAGCCGGAGCTGACCGGTCTGCTGAGCACCGACGCCGGCCTGGGCTGGAGCGGCTCCGCCATGGTGGTGCAGGTGGCCGAGCTGGGCGTGGAGCAGTTGAGTCTCAAGGACAAGGCCGCGCCGGTCGACATCGCGCGCCTGCAGCTGGAGCAGGTGCAGGTCAATCTGGCCAGCCAGCAGGTTTCCGTGGGGCGCCTGGCGCTGCAAAAGCCGCAGCTGGGCGTGTCGCGCGACGCCCAGGGCCGGTGGATGTATGAGCAATGGCTGCCACCCGCATCCTCGGCACCTGCGACGCCGGACCCCGCCAAGGACAAGCCCAGGCCCTGGGGTCTGAGGCTGCAGGCCGTGGAAGTGGACGGTGGCGCCGTTGCGCTGCGTGACGAAGCGCCCGTGCGCAACGCCGATTCGGCGCGCACCGTGTCCCTGGATCTGAGTTCACTGCGCCTGCGCTTGGGCGCCATCGAGCCGCTGGCGGCCAAGTCCCCCCCCACGCCGCTGGAGCTGTCCGCCCAGGTCGGCTCGGGCCGGCGTGTCCAGGCAGGATCGCTGAGCCTGCGCGGCGATCTGGGACTGGCGCCACTGTCGCTTCAGGGCAGGCTGCAGGCGCGCAGCCTGCCGCTGCACGCGCTGGAGCCCTACTTTGCCGACATGCTCAATGTGGAGCTGGTGCGCGCCGATGGCAATTTCCTGGGTCAGCTGCGCTTTGCCAGCCAGCCTGCCGGCCCCGAGCTGATGGTGCAGGGCGATGTCGAACTGGTGGATCTGCGCATGCGTTCCGCGCTGGCCTCGCCCGTGCAAGCCGGGGGTGAGGCTGCGGGGCAGGGCGCACCCAGCACGGCCGCAGGCGCCGTGGCAGCCGTGCTCAGCGAATCCACGGCCGACCGGGCCAAGGCTCGATCGGTTGCCTTGGGCCTGGGCCTGCGCGATGAACTCGTCGCCTGGAAAACCTTGGCCGTGCGTGGCCTGGACCTGCAGATGCAGCCCGCCCAGCCACTGCGCCTGAGCGTGCGCGAGACGGCGCTCAGCGACTTCTTTGCACGCGTGATCGTGCAGCGCAATGGCCGCATCAATCTGCAGGACATCGTCAAGTCGGCCCAGTCTCGGCAGTCCCTGGAGCAAAACACCGCGCCGGCTGCGGATGGCGCGGCGGCTCCTGCCGAGCCCGTCCCGCCGAAGGCCGCTTCCGGGCCTGCACCGGTCATCAAGATCGGCCCCATCGTGCTGACGGGCGGCAAGGTGCAGTTCTCCGACTACTTCATCCAGCCCAACTACTCGGCTGACCTCAGCGAGCTGGCCGGCCGCCTGAGCGCCTTCTCGTCCGAACAGCCGGCCGGGGAGCAGGGGCCGCAACTGGCGGATGTGGAGCTGCGCGGCCGCGCCCAGGGCACGGCTTCGCTGGAGATCACCGGCCAGGTCAATCCGCTGGCCAAGCCGCTGGCCCTGGACATACGCGCCCAGATGCGCGATCTGGAGCTGCCGCCGCTGTCGCCGTACTCCATCAAGTACGCGGGCCATGGCATCGAGCGCGGCAAGCTCAGCATGGATGTCAGCTACAAGATCGAGCCCGATGGCCAGCTCACGGCGCGCAACAAGCTGGTGCTGCACCAGCTCACCTTCGGCGAAGCCGTCGAAGGTGCGCCGGCCTCGCTGCCCGTGCGCCTGGCCGTGGCATTGCTGGCCGACCGCAACGGCGTCATCGACCTGGACCTGCCGGTCAGCGGCTCGCTCAACGACCCGCAATTCAGGTTGGCGCCAGTCATCTTCAAGATCATCGGCAACCTGATCATGAAGGCCGTCACCTCGCCGTTCTCGCTGCTGTCGGGCGCATTTGGCGGCAGCGGCGAGTCGGGCGTGGTGGCCTTTGCGCCGGGCCGATCCCAGATCGATGCCAAGGCCCGCGAAAGCCTGGACAAGGTGGTCGCCTCCCTCAAGGAGCGCCCGGCCCTCAGGCTCACCGTGATCGGCGAGGCGCGCGAGGCCCAGGACAAGGAGGCCTGGAAGCAGGCCGAACTCGACCGCCTGTTGCTGGCCCAGAAACGCCGCCAGGTGCTGCGCGAGGGCAAATCGGCAGAATCGGTGACCGAGTTGTCTGCTGCCGAAGTGCCGGCTTTGACCAAGGCGCTTTACGGCCGTGCCGACTTTGCCAAGCCGCGCAATGTCATCGGCATGGCCAAGGACTTGCCCACCGACCAGATGCGCAGCCTGCTGCTGGAGCAGATCACCGTGCCCGACGATGCCATGCGCGAGCTGGCGCTGGCGCGCGGCGTGGCCGTTCGCGACTATCTGGCGCAGCAGCAGTTGCCGCTCGAGCGCCTGTTTCTCGGGGCCCCGAAACTGGATTCCGACGACCAGGAATGGAGCCCGCGCGCCCAGCTCAGCCTGTCCGCACAGTAGCCCGGTTTTGGCTCCGCTTCAAATAACGGCGAGAATATGGTTTTCCCGGCCCGGCTAGCATGCCCGCATGCAGCCCGGCCGGCCGCGTCTGGCGGCCCGCGGCAGCCAGGCATTCAACGATTGATTCATGTCTTCTCTTTCCCCCCGCAGCACCATGTCCGATGCACCTGAAGTGAGCCCTGCTTCTGCCAAGAATCCTGAACAACACCCCTTGGATGTGCTCACGGGCGGTGCCTTCTCCGCCGAAACCTCGGGTGATCGCGCCTCGCGCATCCGCGACTGGCTGGCAACCCAGCCTTCGGTCGAGCAATTGCAGGACGTCCTCAAGGAGCTGAGCGCGCGCGACAAGAGCGCGGCCCGCGCCGTGCGTGAGCGTCTGGATGAAATCCGCCGCACCAAGGACCAGGAAAAGATCGCAGTGGAATGGGCCGAAAAGGCCCAGGCACTGCTGGTCGCATCGCCCTTCAATGCCGCCGACGCCATCGCCTGGCAGCGCGACGCCGCCAAGGCAGGCGCCCCGCTGTCGCGTGAGCCGCTGTCGCAGTACAAGGCCCAACTGGCCGAGCGCGTCAAGGCCATCGAGGAACTGCAGCATCGCGTGCAGGTCCAGCGCGAAGTGGCTGTCTTGCTGGCCCAGCGCATCGAAGTCCTGTCCACCAAGCCATGGCGCGACGCCCAGGCTGTGCTCGACAACCTGCGCGCCGACGTGGCCCGCTGGCAGGAGCAGGCCGGCGAGCTCACCGGCGATGCCAACTGGGCCAGCGTGGATGGACGCTTCCCGCCCCAGCTGGAAGCCGCCAGCGCACAGCTGATCCTTGTCTGGGATGCCTTCCAGTCTGCCCTTGCGCTGACCGAGGTAGCCGCAGCGGACGAAGCAGCCCCGCTGCCCACCGTGCCCGTGTGGGCCGATGAACTGCGTGTGGCGCGTGGCCTGCCTCCCGAGGCAGCGGCCGCCGAGCCGTCCAAGCCAGCGCCTGCCGGCCGCAGCGCAGCGCAGCCCAAGGCCAAGACGTCGCCTGAGCAGGTGGCTGCCGCCAGCGCTGCCCTGACCCAGGCGCTGGAACAGCTCCAGGCCGAGACGGCTGCTGGCGAAAGCAAGGCTGGCTCCGCTGCCGTGCAAGCCGTGCGTGCCGCCATCAAGGCCCATGGTCGTCTGGTGGACGACGCACTGGTCACCAAGGTGCACGAGGCCCTCTTGGCAGCAGGCGAAGCCGAAGGCTGGCCGCGCCAGAACGCAGACAAGCTGCGTGAGGAGCTGGTTGCCAAGGCGGAAGCTCTGCTGAACCGTCCTGAAGGCCAGGCGCTGGGCGGTCGCAAGATCCAGGAATCCCTGCGCAGCCTGCGTGAGCAGTGGAAGCTGGCCGACCAGGGCAGCGCGGCCAACCACGCTCTCTGGAAGAAGTTTGACGAAGCCTGCAACGCGGCCCACAAGGTGGTCGAGTCCTGGCACGACAAGCTGCGCACGGAAACCACCCAGTCCAAGGCACAGCGCCTGGCGCTGATCGAAGAGATCAAGGTCTGGGCAGCGCAGCAGGCCGCCAGCGAAGATCTCAAGGGTGCGGCCCGCGCATTGCGCCAGTTCGCTGAACGCTGGCGCGAGAGCGGTCATATCGGTGAAAAACTGTTTGCCGAGCTGCAGCCCCAGTTCAAGCAGGCCATGGCCCTGGCCGAGGCTCCGTTGCATGCTGCGCAAAAGGCCAGCCTGCAGCGCCGCCACGCCATGATCGACGAGGCCACGGCGCTGGGCGCCGCACCCAGCCTGCGCATCGATGCCGTCAAGGCACTGCAGCAGCGCTGGCAGGCCGAGGCGCAGGCCGTGCCGCTGGATCGCAAGCACGAGCAAAAGCTGTGGGATGCCTTCCGCAAGCCCCTGGACGAGGCTTTCAACCGCAAGGGCAGCGAGCGTGGTTCCCGGGCCGCAGCCGTGCAGCTCAGCGACCATGACCGCCGCGTACTGGAGGCTTCGCAGGCCGTGGAAGCTGCCAACACATCGGGCGACGTGCAGCAAATCCGCGCTGCGGTGGAGGCTCTGGAGCAGGCGCTGCGCGGCCGTGCAGATGCCTCCGTCAACGCTGCCCAGCCGGAACAGGCGCCAGTGGCTGCGGCCGGCTCGGAAGAATCGCAAGCGAAGACGGCGCCGGCGCGCCCCGTGGTTGCCGTGCGCGGGGATGATCGTCCCGGCATGAAGAAGGAAGAGGGTGGTGCGCGCGCTGCCCGTCCTGGCGACCGCCGCGACGGTGGCCGTGGCCGCGATGGAAGGGACGGACGCGACAACCGTGACAATGGCCGCTTTGGCCGCGAACCGCGTGAAGAGCGCGGTCCGCGCCTGGCCGATCCGGCCTTCCGTGCCCAGCGTGAAGCCATGGAGCATGCGCAGGACGCTCTGCGCAAGCTCGCGGCCCAGGCCCATGGCGAAGCGCTGACCCAGCTGATGGCAGCCTGGGAATCGCGTGACGCTACGCAGATTCCGGCGGCCCAGCAGCTCGGCGGTCGCGTGTCTGCGCAAGTGCGCAGCGCCTGGTCGCAGGCACTGGCCCAGGCGCCCAAGGGTGATGCGGGTGAAGCCCTGCTGCGCCTTGAAATGGCTGCCGACGTGCCCACGCCTGCAGAGCATCTGAGCGCCCGCCGTGCCCTGCAGCTGCAACTGCTGACGCGCCGCAACGATCCGGCCCCGCAGGAAACCTGGGGCAGCGATGCCGCGCGGGTGCTGGCATCGGCACGCGATGACGCCACCGCACGCCGCCTGCAGAACGTGCTCAAGCAACTGCTGCGCAAGTGACGGGGTGGGGTTGAGACCCTCATCGTCAAGAAAGGGAGCCGTCGGCTCCCTTTTTTTGACCCTGCCGATACCTGATGGTGCTTGGGATGTAGGCATCCGTGTGCGCACCCAAGCAAAAAGGCCGTTGCATGTGCAACGGCCTTTTCATGTTTGGTGCCCAGGAGAGGACTCGAACCTCCACGGAGTTACCCGCTAGTACCTGAAACTAGTGCGTCTACCAATTCCGCCACCTGGGCATTTCAGAGTACGCAAATTATATAGCGCGAAAGCGACGTGCCGGGCCGGCTTGCAAAGATTTTCGTGAACTTTTTGCGGTGTGAAGCGCGGGTCCGTCGACTATCGGGATCGAAAAAGAAAAAGGCCGTTGCATGTGCAACGGCCTTTTCATGTTTGGTGCCCAGGAGAGGACTCGAACCTCCACGGAGTTACCCGCTAGTACCTGAAACTAGTGCGTCTACCAATTCCGCCACCTGGGCATTTCAGAGTACGCAAATTATATAGCGCGAAAGCGATGTGCCGGGCAGGCTTGCAAAGATTTTCGTGAAATTTTTCTGGCGAGAGGCGCGTGACGTCGCTTTTCGGAAACGGCAAAGAAAAAGGCCGTTGCATGTGCAACGGCCTTTTCATGTTTGGTGCCCAGGAGAGGACTCGAACCTCCACGGAGTTACCCGCTAGTACCTGAAACTAGTGCGTCTACCAATTCCGCCACCTGGGCTTGCTGAAGCTGAAATTCTACTGCATTTTTTTGCAGCGAAGTCCTGATCTTCGATTTTTTTCTTGAGACTGTGATCGGCCAAGTCATGAAGCCAGGGAGCCACCTTCTTGTGAAGATAGTTCCTCAGTTCACCGCAACCTCTGCAGGTTGTCGTTAAACTTGGTGCCCAGGAGAGGACTCGAACCTCCACGGAGTTACCCGCTAGTACCTGAAACTAGTGCGTCTACCAATTCCGCCACCTGGGCATCTCAGGAAAGATTTAGATTGTATACCAAGAAAATGAACCCTCACGCAAAAAGTGCCGACGCGAACGACGAAATCGGGGGCAGTGTGCAGGGGCACCGCGACGGACATGGCTTCGTCATCCGTGATGACGGCGAAGGCGACATCTTCCTTCCTCCCAATGAAATGCGTGCGGTGCTGCACAAGGACCGTGTCAAGGTTCGCATCGTGCGGCAGGACCGCCGCGGCAGGCCTGAAGGCCGCGTGGTCGAGATCATCGAGCGGCCTGCGCACAACATCATTGGCCGCTTCTTGCAGGAAAGCGGCGTGTATCTGGTCGCTCCCGAAGACAAGCGCTATGGCCAGGACATCCTGATCCCTGCCAACGCGACGGGTTCGGCCAAGATCGGGCAGGTGGTCGTGGTGGAGTTGACCGAGGCGCCTGCACTGTTCGGCCAGCCCGTGGGGCGCATCATTGAAGTGCTCGGTGAGGTCGACGATCCCGGCATGGAGATCGAGATTGCGGTGCGCAAGTACGGCGTGCCCCATGTGTTTTCCGATGCCTGCCTGGCACAGGCCAAGGCCCTGCCGGACAGGGTGCGGCCTGCCGATCGCAAGAATCGCATCGATCTGACCGATGTGCCCCTGGTCACCATCGATGGCGAGGATGCGCGCGACTTCGACGACGCCGTCTACTGCGAGCCTGCCAAGGTCGGGCGCGGCAAGGGCTGGCGCCTGCTGGTGGCGATTGCCGATGTGAGTCACTACGTGACCACGGGCAGTGCCATCGATATCGATGCCTATGACCGTGCCACCAGCGTCTATTTCCCGCGCCGCGTGATCCCCATGCTGCCCGAGAAGCTCAGCAATGGCCTGTGCTCGCTCAATCCCGATGTGGATCGCCTGTGCATGGTCTGCGACATGCTGATCACTGCAAAGGGCGATATCCATGCCTATCAGTTCTACCCCGCGGTGATGCACAGCCATGCGCGCTTCACCTATAACGAGGTGGCTGCCATCCTGGCCAATACGCGTGGCCCGGAGGCTGCCAAGCGCTCCGATCGCGTGGGCGACTTGCTGAATCTGCATGGGGTGTACCAGGCGCTGCTCAAGTCGCGCGAAGCACGCGGCGCCGTGGACTTCGAGACCACGGAGACGCAGATCGTCTGTGACGAGAACGGCCGCATCGAGAAGATCGTGCCGCGCACGCGCAACGAGGCGCACAAGCTGATCGAGGAGGCCATGCTGGCCGCCAACGTCTGCAGCGCGGACTTCATCGAGCACAGCGGCCGCGTTGGCCTGTTCCGCGTGCACGACAAGCCCTCGCTGGAGAAGCAGGACATCCTGCGCAACTACCTCAAGGCCATGGGAGTGGGTATGGCGCTTGGCGAGAATCCGGCCACGTCCGAATTCCAGGCCATTGCCAATGCCACCAAGGATCGGCCTGATGCCCAGCAGATCCACACCATGCTGCTGCGCTCGATGATGCAGGCCTTCTACACGCCTGAAAATTCGGGCCACTTCGGGCTGGCCTTCGATGCCTATACGCACTTCACCAGTCCGATTCGCCGCTATCCCGACTTGCTCGTGCACCGCGTGATCAAGGCCGAGCTTGAAGGCACGCACTATCGCCTGCCCGAGCTGCCCACGCCTGGAGAGGCCGAAGCCAAGTTGGCCAAGCGTCTGGCCTCGCGTGTCAGTGCACCCGGCCAGAAGCCGCGCAAGCGCGCGCCTGCCGCCGAGGTCCAGGCCTGGGAGGCTGCAGGCCTGCACTGCAGCGCGAACGAGCGCCGCGCCGATGAGGCCAGCCGAGATGTCGAGGCCTGGCTCAAGTGCAAGTACATGCGTGAGCATCTGGGGGAGGAGTTCGCAGGCGTGGTCTCTGCGGTCACCACCTTCGGCATCTTCGTCACGCTCGATGCCATGTATGTGGAGGGTCTGGTCCACATCACCGAGCTGGGAGGGGACTACTTCCGCTTTGATGAGGCGCGCCAGGAACTGCGGGGCGAGCGCTCGGGCATTCGCTACGGCATAGGTACGCGGCTGCGCGTTCAGGTCAGCCGTGTGGACCTGGATGGCCGGCGCATCGATTTCCGCCTGGTGCGCGACGGCGAAGAGCAGCCGGCTTCGGGTCGTTCCGGCAGGGTGCCGGCGCGCACGGAAGCCCATCAGGGCGAAAAATGGGGGCGCCGCGACGCCAAGGAAAAGCGTGCGCAGCGTAACTCCGGCGGTGTCGGCGGAGCCCGGTCTGAATCCGACGGCGCGGTGTCTTCCGGCAAGCAGGGGCGCAAGGCGTCCAAGAAGGCCATGGTCAAGGGCGTGAACCTGGCCGCGCTGGAGGCTGAATATGCGAGTGCCCAGTCCCGCCCGGCCGCGCCAGTGCGTCAAAGCGACGTGAGTGAGCCGGCCGTGGTGCCGGGTTCGTCCGCACCTGCGGCACGCGCTTCCCGCAGGGGCAGGGCGGCTGAAGCGCGCCAGTCTGTCGCCGTCGATGCTGACCACGGTCTGCCGCAGTTGCCGCCGCCATCGCCGGTGCAGGCGCTGCGCGCCTTGGGTAAGAAGGCCTTGGGGGCCGTCAAGTCCAAGGTGGCAGGCAAGACATCCAAGCCCCGTCGCAAGCCCTGAGGGCGTCTATTGGCCCAGCCGCTGGGCCAGCGCGCTGGCGCTGAACGGCATTTGCGCGGGCCATTGGTCTGCTGCATGGCCGTGGCGCCAAGCCGCCAGTGTTGCGGCCTGCGCGGGGTCCAGCCCTTGCGCCCATAGCGCGGCAATCAGCCCGGCGAGAACATCTCCGGTTCCTCCGGTGGACAGCCGGGCGTTGCCTGTGGGGTTGATCCAGCAGGGCGGCGATGCATTGCCGTCGCCCTGCGGTCCGGCGATCACGGTGCCCGAGCCCTTCAGCAACGCAGTGCAGTTGAATTGCAGCGCCAGTTGCCTGGCTGCTGAAAGTCGCTGGGCCTGGACCTGGGCAGTGCTCATGTTCAGCAGGCGGGCGGCCTCCAGCGGGTGCGGTGTCAGCACCGTGTGCTGGCTGCGTCGGCTGCGTTCTTTCAGAAGCAGGGCCAGCGACTCATCTTCGGCAACCGCGTTCAGTGCGTCTGCGTCCAGTACCAGCCTGGGCGCCTGATCCAGAATTTGGGGCAGCCAGGCGCGCACCGCCATGCCGCCGCCACATCCGCACACGACGGTGGCGCCGCGCCAGTCTTGTGCTTCGGGGCTGCGCAACATGATTTCGGGCCAGGGGGAGATGGCCTGGTCTGACCCGTGCGAGGCATCGAGCAGTGCCAGCATCACGCGTCCCGCCCCGCCGTGCAAGGCTGCCAGTGCGGCCAGCCAGGCGGCGCCGGTCATGGACAGGCCGCGGTGTTCCAGCCCCTCTCCGCCCAGAATGGCCACGTCGCCAAAGCTCCCCTTATGGCTGGCATGCGGACGCGGGGCGCGGGCTTCCGGGGAGAAAAGTTGTGCGCACGGTGAGATGGCGAAGGGTGGCGCGCTGCTTGCCAGTCCTGTGTCCAGATCGTCCCACCATATCTGGCCGCAGGCGTCGCGGCCGCTTCCTGTGAACAGGCCGGGTTGCAGTGTCAGCAGAGCCAGCGTATGCCGTGCGCTGACCGGGAGGTTCATGGGCTCGAATCCAGGCAGGTATTGCCCGGTGTCGGCATCCAGGCCGGATGCGATGTCCACGCAAAGGACGGGGCTGATGCCGGACTGCAGGCTGCGCAGCAGCGGCAGCAATCGGTCATCTTTTCGGGTGGGTGGGCTTGCCGTGTCGGGTCGGCGCAGGCCGATGCCGAGCAAGGCATCAATGCACAGATCCTGAGGCCCCATGTCAGGGGGCATGTGGGCGATCCATTGCACGCCGGCCTTGTGGGCCGCATCCCATGCGGCACGCGCGTCGGCGGGCATGCGGTCGCGTTCGCGCACGCAGCTGACCAGGATGCGGCAATTGCAGGATCGTGCCGGCATCGTGTTCAGGTGCTGTTGAAGCCAGGCGGCTGCCTGCAAGCCGTCTCCGCCGTTGTTCCCAGGGCCGCAGGCGATCCAGATGCGGCGGGCGTGAGGGGCGATGGCGCGTGCCAGGCGTGCCAGCCCCATGCCTGCGCGCTGCATGAGGCAGTGTTCGGGCAGTCGGGCCGCGGCCTGCTGTTCCAGGGTGCGTGTGGCCACTGTATCGAACAGTGGCAATGCGGTGGATGTGGGAATGCGCAGCATAGCCTGAGCATAGCCGCCAGCCGCAGGGCGGGGTGTCCGCAGCGGTCAGCCGAAGCGGCGCGGATCCAGCAATGCGCTGTCCAGGAAACTGGTGCGGTTGTCCATCAGGTCGCTCAGCATGCTGGCGCAGCCTTGGGCAATGGCAGCACCACAGCTGCCATGGCCCAGGTTGAGCCAGATGCCGGGCAAACCGCTGGCGCCCAGCAACGGCAGTCCATCGGCTGTGCACATGCGTGTGCCATGCCAGATCTGAACGCCCGAGGTCAGCACGGCGCTGCCGGGAAAGACCATGTTGAGTCGGTGGTACATGCGCTGCAGCGTGGCCTCGTGCATGGGGCCGTGGCTGCCCAGTTCAGCGCCGGCCACGACCCGCATGCGCTGGCCAAGGCGCACCAGGGTCATCTGCTCGCTCCAGTCGACGATGGCGTGGCGGGGCGCGTAGCCTTGTTCGCGCAGCGGAGCACTGATGCCATAGCCGCGCAGGGCGATCATGGGCAGGCGCAGGCTCAGCGGCGCGAGCAGGTTTGCGGCCTCGGCGCCAGCGCAGACGACGATGGCATCGTGCGACCGGGGCGTGTCTTCGCCTTGCAGCTGCAGGCGAGCGGTGCGCCCAGCGCCGCCGGGCTGCAGTCGCTGCACAAGGCGTTGCGTCTCGAATCGTGCTCCTGTGGACTGTGCGGCCTGCCTTTGCATCAGCGTGGCCAGGCGGCCGTTGGCGGCGCCAGCCTGCGGGAAATACAAGGAGCCTGCGAGTGCGGTCTCCTCGCCCAGCGCGGGCTCACGCAGGCGGGTCTGGGCGGCATCCAGTGCCTCGCAGCGCGTGCCGGCCTCGGCCAGCGCTGCAAGTGCAGGTTTCAGTTGCTCATGGTCGGCCTCGCTGCCCAGCAGCACCAGGCTGCCGGAGACATATTCCGGGTCCAGCTCCCACTGCCGCCACAGCGATTGCTGGAACTGCTGGCTGCGCTGGGTGAGTGTCTCCAGTGCCGCCATCGTGGCTGTGGGTTCGCCGGCTTTGCGCAGGCGCCGCCCAGCCTGGCGCCATTGCCATAGCCAGCGCAGCTGGGCTGCGAGGTTTCCGGAGCCGGGGCGTGGCAAAGCCTGCCGGCCGGGAAGCGTGGGTGAGCGTTCTATGGTGGAGAGGCCGGGGACGCTCCACGGTTGGAGCAGACTGGGGCCCAGCCAGCCGGCATGTCCGAAGCTGGCTTCCTCGGCCACCGTGCCATGGCGCTCGTAGACGGTGACCTCGTGCCCGACCTGGGCCAGTGCGTGGGCTGTCGCAACGCCAATGCTGCCGGCGCCCACAATCGCGATGTTCATTTTGGGGTGGAATCTGCTGAAGTGCCTGAATTATCAAGCGGATGTAGCTATCACTACAGGAGTGTGTGGCGGATGCGGCAGCCGTGGCTATGCGGGGTGTGAGCGCGCGTTGGGTGCGAAGCCTCAGTCTTGGGATGGCGTATGCTAGAATCTTGCGGCTTTGCTAGGGGTTCACCCTGATTTTCTTCGGAATTGCCGGAGATCAGGTGATGGCTTTGGGGTGCGAGGTGTTCGTCATGAATGCCTGCCCATGCTTGCAACCCCCGTTGCAAAGTCAATCGCAAACCAGTCCCTTCAAGGTGTTGCTTCCTGTATCCAGGGGGCAATTGTCGGGCTGGATTTTAGACCTAACCTTTGAGGTATTCATATGTCCGTCACTATGCGCGATATGCTGGAAGCAGGCGTCCACTTCGGTCACCAGACCCGTTTCTGGAACCCCAAGATGGCCCCCTTCATCTTCGGCCACCGCAACAAGATCCACATCATCAACCTGGAAAAGTCGCTGCCGATGTTCCAGGACGCCCAGAAGTTCGTGAAGCAGCTGGCTTCCAACGGCGGCACCATCCTGATGGTCGGCACCAAGCGCCAGGCCCGCGAGCTGGTGGCTGCCGAAGCCCAGCGCGCTGGCGTTCCTTTCGTTGACCAGCGCTGGCTGGGCGGCATGCTGACCAACTTCAAGACCGTCAAGACGTCCATCAAGCGTCTGAAGGAAATGAAGGCCCAGCAGGAAGCCGGTCTGGAAGCCATGAGCAAGAAGGAACAGCTGATGTTCGTTCGCGAACTGGAAAAGCTGGAAAAGGACATCGGCGGCATTCAGGACATGAACAGCCTGCCCGACGCCATCTTCGTGATCGACGTGGGCTTCCACAAGATTGCCGTGGCCGAAGCCAAGAAGCTGGGCATCCCCCTGGTCGGCGTGGTTGACTCCAACCACAATCCCGAAGGCATCGACTATGTCATCCCCGGTAACGACGACTCTGCCAAGGCCGTGCAACTGTACGCCCAAGGCATCGCCGACGCGATCCTGGAAGGCCGTGCTGCTGCACTGACCGACGTGGTCAAGGCCGCATCCGGCGAGAGCGGTGACGAGTTCGTGGAAGTGGAAGAATCCGCTGCCTGATTGAGCTTGTCCGGCTGAGCGACCTCGTCGCCGAATAAAAAGCGGGGCTCAGGGTAGCCCCGTTTTTTTAAGCCGAAATCCTGTAACGAATCGAACTGACATTGGAGAAATACGATGGCTGCAATTACCGCAAGCATGGTGGCTGAACTGCGCGCAAAGACTGACGCGCCCATGATGGAGTGCAAGAAGGCTCTGACCGAAGCCGAAGGCGACCTGGTCAAGGCGGAAGAGCTGCTGCGCGTCAAGCTCGGCACCAAGGCTGGCAAGGCTGCCTCGCGCGTGACCGCCGAAGGCGTGATCGCCGCCTTCATCAATGGCAACCAGGGTGCCATGATCGAAGTCAACAGCGAAACCGACTTCGTGTCCAAGAACGACAGCTTCATCGCGATGGCCAACGCCGCCGCCAAGCTGGTCGCCGAGCAAAACCCCGCCGACGTGGCCGCGCTGAGCGCACTGGCCTATGAGCAGGACGGCTTCGGTCCCACGCTGGAAGACGTGCGCAAGGGCCTGATCGGCAAGATCGGCGAAAACATGTCCTTCCGCCGCTTCAAGCGCTTCGAAGGCTCCAGCCTGGCTTCCTACCTGCACGGCTCGCGCATCGGCGTGGTCGTCGAGTTCGACGGCGATGCCACGGCTGCCAAGGATGTCGCCATGCACGTGGCCGCCATGAAGCCCGTGTCCGTGACCAGCGCCGACGTGCCCGCCGAGCTGATCGAGAAGGAGCGTACCGTTGCTGCCGCCAAGGCTGCCGAGTCCGGCAAGCCTGCCGACATCGTCGCCAAGATGGTCGAAGGCTCGGTGCAGAAGTACCTGAAGGAAGTCTCGCTGGCCGACCAGGTCTTCGTGAAGGCTGCCGACGGCAAGCAGACCGTGGCCCAGATGCTCAAGGCCGCCAACACCAACGTCAAGGGCTTCACCCTGTACGTGGTCGGCGAAGGCATTGAAAAGAAGGTCGACGACTTCGCTGCCGAAGTGGCTGCCCAGGTGGCTGCCGCCAAGGCCGGCGCCTGATCCTTCCGGGCGACCGAACCGTTCCCTTCACCATCCATCATCATCCACCACTTCGGAGAAACACCATGACCCACGCCACACCGGCCCACAAGCGCATCCTGCTCAAGCTGTCCGGTGAGGCACTCATGGGGGATGACTCGTTCGGCATCAACCGTGCGACCATCGAGCGCATGGTTTCCGAAATTGCCGAGGTCACCAAGGTTGGTGTCCAGGTGGCGGTGGTGATCGGTGGGGGGAACATCTTTCGCGGCGTGGCTGGCGGCTCGGTCGGCATGGACCGTGCCACCGCCGACTACATGGGCATGCTGGCCACGGTCATGAATGCCCTGGCCCTGGCTGATGCCATGGACAAGCAGGGGCTGACAGCCCGCGTGATGTCGGCCATTGCCATCGAGCAGGTCGTGGAGCCCTATGTGCGCCCCAAGGCCCTGCAGTACCTCGAGGAGGGCAAGGTGGTGGTGTTCGCTGCCGGCACCGGCAACCCGTTCTTCACGACCGACACGGCCGCCGCGCTGCGTGGCGCTGAAATCGGCGCCGAGGTGGTGCTCAAGGCCACCAAGGTCGACGGTGTCTACACCGACGACCCGATGAAGAACCCCGACGCGACCCGCTACCACAAGCTGGCTTTCGACGAGGCCATCTCGCGCAACCTGGGCATCATGGACGCCACCGCCTTTGCGCTGTGCCGCGATCAGAAGCTGCCGATCCGGGTGTTCTCCATCGTCAAGCCCGGCGCGCTCAAGCGCGTGGTCATGGGCGAGGACGAGGGCACGCTGGTGTACGCTTGAGCGTTTTGATACCGCGTTACACAGCTCTTCAAGGAACAAGAACATGACGATTGCAGACATCAAGAAGACCACCGAGTCCAAGATGGGCCAGTCCATCGAAGCGCTCAAGAACAATCTTGCGCGCGTGCGCACCGGTCGTGCCAATCCATCGCTGCTGGACTCCATCCATGTGGAGTACTACGGCTCCATGGTGCCGCTGTCCCAGGTGGCCAACGTCACCCTGCTTGACGCGCGCACCATCAGCGTCCAGCCCTGGGAAAAGAGCATGTCGGCCAAGGTGGAGAAGGCCATCCGCGAAAGCGATCTGGGCCTGAACCCCGCCTCGCTGGGCGACCTGATCCGCGTGCCCATGCCTCCCATGAGCGAGGAGCGCCGCAAGGAAATGACCAAGCTGGCGCGCAATGAAGGCGAAGCTTCCAAGGTCGCCGTGCGCAACCTGCGCCGCGATGCCAACGAAGCCGTCAAGAAGCTGGTCAAGGACAAGGAAGCCTCGGAAGACGATCAAAAGCGTTGCGAAGCCGATGTCCAGAAGATGACCGACAAGCACATCGCCGAGATCGATACGCTGGTGGCGGCCAAGGAACAAGACATCATGGCGGTCTGAGGCTTCTTGCCTCATTTGCCTCAGGGTCCGTACCTTTGACCAAACAAGACTCCGGCGCGGTGCCGCGCCATATTGCCGTCATCATGGACGGCAATGGACGCTGGGCCAATCGCCGCTTTCTGCCGCGACTGGCCGGCCACAAGCAGGGCGTGGAATCACTGCGCCGCTGCGCCCGCGCCTGCGTCCAGCGCGGCGTGCAGGTCCTGACCGTCTTCGCTTTCTCTTCCGAGAACTGGAACCGTCCCGAAGAGGAGGTTTCCGGTCTCATGGGCCTGCTGGCCAATGCGCTTGCCAAGGAAGTGCAGCAACTGAGCCGCGACGGCGTGCGCCTGCATTTCATCGGTGACCGCAGTGGCCTGGGCGATAAAGTGTGCGCGGGCCTTGCGCAGGCCGAGACCGTCACTGCGCACAACAATCGCCTGGTTCTCAACGTCTGCTTCAACTACGGCGGACGCTGGGACATTGCACAGGCAGCTGCCCGGCTGGCAGAGAAGGGCGAGCCCATCACCCCACAGAGCCTGGACCGCGCGCTCGCGCTGGCCCATGTGCCCGACCCGGATCTGCTGATCCGTACCGGCGGGGAAATGCGCATCAGCAACTTCCTGCTGTGGCAGGCTGCGTATTCCGAGCTTTTCTTCAGTGACAGCTTGTGGCCTGATTTCGATGAGGCCTGCCTGGACGAGGCCATCGCGGCTTTCGCTTCACGCGAGCGGCGCTTCGGCCAGACTTCCGCGCAAGTACAACAATCACAACCGACGTCGTCCCATCCGCAGACGTCCTGAACAAGGGGGAGCCATGCTCAAGCAGCGAGTCATCACCGCCCTGATCCTGCTGGCCATCCTGTTGCCTGCGCTGTTCTACCCCACGGGCATTCCGTTCGCCGTGGTCGTGCTCGTGCTCATGGCGGCAGGTGCCTGGGAATGGGGGCGTCTCAACGGCTTTGGCACCGCGGGCGCCATCGGCATAGGCGCCATCTGCACGGCGATGTGCCTGGGCGCCTGGGCTGCCGGCTGGCTGGAGCGTCCGCTGTCAGCGCTCTGGATTGTTGCCGGTGCTGCCTGGGTGCTGGGTGGCGGGGCGCTGCTGCGTGCCGGCGTGGCTGGCTGGCCTCGCATTGCAGCGCCTGTGCGCCTGGTCGGTGGAGTGCTTGCCTTGTGGCTGGCCTGGGTCGCCGTGGTGCAGGCGCGCATGATGGGCATCAACTTCCTGCTGTCGGTGCTGGTGCTGGTCTGGGTGGCCGATGTGTTCGCGTATTTCGCAGGACGGACCCTGGGCCTGAAATTCACCAAATCCAAGCTGGCTCCCACGATCAGCCCCGGCAAGAGCTGGGAAGGCGTATGGGGCGGCATGGCAGGCGTTCTGGTGCTGGCCTTGGTCTGGGTCTGGGCCGACCGCCACTACGCGGTGGCCGTGCCCAGTTTCTATTCATTGCTGCTGGCGCGCGGGGCCTGGTTCCTGCTGCTGGCGGTTGTTTTCATGGCCGCGATGAGCGTGGTCGGCGACCTGGTCGAATCCCTGGTCAAGCGCAGCGTCGGCGTCAAGGACAGCAGTGGCCTGCTACCCGGTCATGGCGGCGTCCTCGACCGCGTCGATGCCCTGCTGCCGACCCTGCCGCTGGCCCTGATGCTTTCCTCTTTCGCGCATTCATGAAGCAGAAAATCACCGTCCTGGGCTCCACAGGCTCCATCGGTACCAATACGCTGGATGTGGTGGCGCGCCACCGCGATCACTACGAAGTCTTTGCGCTCAGCGCGGCCACGCAGGTGGACCTGATGCTGCGCCAGTGTGCCGAATTCAAGCCCCGCTACGCCGTCATGGCCAGCGCGCCGCATGCAAGGCTGCTGGCTGAGCAGTTGCGCAGCAATGGATTGGCCACCGAAGTGCTGCAGTCGCCTGACGCGCTGGAGCAGATCGCCTCGCATCCTGAAGCCGATGCCGTCATGGCGGCCATCGTCGGTGCGGCGGGCCTGGCGCCTTGCCTGGCCGCCGCACGCGCCGGCAAGCGCCTGCTGCTGGCCAACAAGGAGGCGCTGGTGGTTGGCGGTGCACTGTTCATGGACACCGTCAAGCGCCACGGCGCAACGCTGCTGCCCATTGACAGTGAGCACTCGGCCATCTTCCAGTGCCTGCCCGAAGACCGCACCAGTTGGCCCGATCGCGTGGACAGTCTGCTGCTCACAGCCTCGGGCGGGCCTTTTCGCCTGCGCGATCCGTCCACCCTGTCCGGGATCACGCCGGAGCAGGCCTGCGCGCACCCGAATTTCTCCATGGGGCGCAAGATCTCCGTGGACTCGGCCACCATGATGAACAAGGCGCTGGAGGTGATCGAGGCCCGCTGGCTGTTCGACATGGCGCCTGACAAGATCAAGGTCGTCATCCATCCGCAGCAGATCGTGCACTCCATGGTGCAGTTCAAGGATGCTTCGGTGCTCGCGCAACTGGGTACGCCCGACATGCGCGTGCCCATCGCCTGCGGCCTGGCCTGGCCCCGCCGCATCGCCAGCGGTGCGGCACCCCTGGATTTCGCCAAGCTGTCGGCCCTGACCTTCGAGGAGGCGGATGCCGTGCGCTTTCCGGGCCTGCACCTTTCCTGGCAGGCGCTGCACGCCAGCGAGGGAACCACGGCGGTTCTCAACGCTTCCAACGAAGTCGCCGTTGCCGCCTTCCTGGAGCGGCGCCTGGCATTTGACCGTATCCACGCTGTGAATTTGCGCACGCTCGAGACCGTGCTGCCGCCTACACTGGGCAGCCTGGAAGACCTGCTGGCCCTGGACGCGCAGGCGCGCGAAATCGCGCAGACCGTGGCGCGGCAGTGGCAGCTGTGATGCCGGCTTCGCAGGTCAGGAGGGTTTTCTTGATGGGCCTGCGGCGGAATCCAGAGGCGCATTGGATTCAAAGGAGTATCAATTGTTGCTGACCGTTGTCGCATTCGTGGTCGCACTGGGCTTGCTGATTGCCGTGCATGAGTGGGGCCACTACCGCGTCGCCGTGGCTTGCGGCGTGAAGGTGCTTCGCTTTTCCGTCGGATTCGGCCGCCCCATCCTGCGATGGAAGCGCAAGGGTTCGGACACGGAATTTGTCATCGGTGCACTGCCCCTTGGCGGCTATGTGCGCATGCTCGATGAGCGTGAGGGCGAGGTGCCTGCCGACCAGCGCCATCTGGCATTCAACACCCAGCCGCTGCGTGCGCGTGCAGCCATCGTGGCCGCAGGTCCTGTGGCCAATCTCGTGCTGGCCATTGCGCTGCTGGCCATCGTCAATTGGGTCGGCATGCAGGAGCCTGTTGCACGGCTGGCAACACCGCCAGCAGGCACGGTGCTGCAGATGGCGGGTGTTCAAGGCGGCGATCGTGTGCTGCGCATGGCTTTGGGTGACCAGGAATGGGAAGAGGTCCGCTCCATCAATGATCTGCGCTGGACGCTGACCCGTGCAGCGCTCGATGACGAGTCCGTGCGCATGGAGGTGCTCCAGGCTCGCCGCACCGCCCCGTCCGAACTGCGGCTCGCGCTGGCTGGGCAGGTTCAGGGCGAGCCCGATGCCGCCTTCTTCGAGCGCCTGGGCTTGCTTGGTCCTTGGACGCAGCCTGTGCTGGACAAGGTGATTGCCGGTGGTGCCGCCGAGAAGGCGGGCCTGCGCCCGGGCGATCTGGTTTTGCGCGTGGGTGGCACCTCGGTGGACGATGGCACGCAGCTGCGCAATCTCATCCGCAAGATGGGCGCATCGGGCCAGGTCCAGCAGCAGATCTGGCTGGTGGAGCGCGAGGGGCGGCAGTTGCAGATCCCGGTGCTGCCCGACCTGGGCCGATCGGAAGACGGCAAGGAAAGCATCGCCCGCATCGGCGCCTATATCGGCAGCGCCCCGGAAATGGCGCTGGTGCAGCGCGGTCCGCTGGAGGGCCTGTGGGCCGGCGTGCAGCGCACCTGGGAGCTGTCGTCGCTGACACTGCGCATGATGGGCCGCATGGTGATCGGCGAGGCCTCGCTCAAGAACATCAGCGGGCCCCTGACCATTGCCGACTACGCGGGGCGTTCGGCCAGCATGGGCCTGGTCCAATATCTCTCGTTCCTGGCGCTGATCAGCATCAGCCTGGGGGTTCTCAACTTGCTCCCCCTGCCGGTGCTCGATGGTGGGCACCTGATGTATTATCTTTGGGAGGGCGTGACTGGCCGAAGCGTGTCGGAAGTCTGGGCCGGACGCTTGCAGCGTGCAGGCGTGGCGGTTTTGATGATGATGATGTCCGTCGCCTTTTTCAACGATATCAACCGGCTTTGGGGCTAACTTTTCAGCCGTTTTCGGCAAGCCGCAGCGGCGGCAAATCCATTCATGACTAAACGTATCAATCGCCTGGGCGTGCGCGCTGCATCGACCCTGGCTGCCATGGTTTTGGCTGCCAATGCAGCCTGGGCACTGGAGCCCTTCCGCGTACAGGACATCCGCATCGAAGGTCTTCAGCGCGTGGAGCCGGGCACGGTCTTCGCTTCCATCCCCCTGCGCGTCGGTGACCAGTATGACGACGACAAGGGTGCAGCCGCCATCCGCTCGCTGTTCGCATTGGGCCTGTTCAAGGACATCCGCCTGGAAGCCAACGGCAACGTGCTCGTTGTCGTGGTCGAAGAACGCCCGACCATCGCCGAAGTGAACTTCGCCGGCACCAAGGAATTCGACAAGGAAACCCTGCAAAAGGCCATGCGCGATGTGGGCCTGGCCGAGGGGCGTCCGTTCGACAAGGCACTTGCCGACCGCGCGGAGCAGGAGCTCAAGCGCCAGTACATCAACCGCAGCCTGTATGGCGCCGAAGTCGTCACGACGGTCACGCCCATCGAGCGCAACCGCGTCAACCTGACCTTCACGGTGACCGAAGGTGATCCCGCCCGTATCAACGAGATCCATATCGTCGGTAACAAGGCCTTCAGCGAATCCACGCTCAAGGACCTTTTTGACCAGGACACCGGCAACTGGATGAGCTGGTACACCAAGTCGGACCGCTATGCGCGCAACAAGCTCAACGCCGACCTGGAAACGCTGCGCTCCTACTACCTGCAGCGTGGCTACCTGGAATTCCGCGTGGACTCCACCCAGGTGGCGATCTCGCCCGACAAGCAGACCATCTCGCTGACCCTGAACATCCATGAAGGCGAGCGTTTCGTGGTCTCCGGCGTCAAGCTGGAAGGCAACTACCTGGACCGCGACGACGAATTCAAGTCCCTGGTCAAGATCAAGCCCGGCGAGCCCTACAACGCCGATCAGGTCACGGCAACGACCAAGGCCTTCACCGAGCACTTCGGCAACTTCGGCTTTGCCTTCGCGCGCGTCGAGGCCGTGCCGGACATCGACCGTGCGACCAACCGGGTGGCCCTGGTGCTACACGCCGAGCCTTCTCGCCGCGCCTATGTGCGACGCATCAATCTCAGCGGCAACAACCGCACGCGCGACGAAGTGATCCGCCGCGAATTCCGCCAGTACGAGGCTTCCTGGTACGACGGCGACAAGATTCGCCTGTCGCGCGACCGGGTGGACCGTCTGGGCTTCTTCACCGAAGTCAACGTCGAAACCCAGGAAGTGCCGGGTTCGCCTGATCAGGTGGATCTGGTCATCTCGGTGGCTGAAAAGCCCACCGGCTCGCTGCAGCTGGGCGCTGGTTTTTCCAGCGCTGAAAAGGTTTCGCTGTCCTTCGGCATCAAGCAGGAAAACGTGTTCGGTTCAGGCAACTACCTGGGCGTGGACGTGAACACCAGCAAGTATCGCCGCACCATGGTGCTGTCGACCACGGACCCGTACTTCACGGACACCGGCATCTCGCGCACCTACGACCTGTACTACCGCACTGACCGTCCCTACTACGACGATGCGGCCTACAAGATCGTCACCTCGGGCGGCAGCGTCCGCTTTGGCGTTCCCTTCAGCGAGATCGACACCGTTTACTTCGGCGGCGGCGTTGAACGCTCCGAAATCAAGCCCGGCACCTACCTGCCCCAGGCGTACAAGGACTATGCCGACAAGTACGGCTACTCCAACACGGGCATACCGCTGACCCTGGGCTGGTCGCGCGACAGCCGCGACAGCGCGCTGGCGCCCAACTCCGGTCTCTACCAGCGCCTGAACACCGAATGGTCGGTGGGTGGCGAGGCCCGGTATGTGCGAGCCAACTACCAGATCCAGCAGTACATCCCGCTGAGCAAGAAGTACACGCTGGCACTGAACGGTGAACTGGGCTACGGCAAGGGCCTCAATGGCCGTCCGTTCCCGCTGTTCAAGAACTTCTTCTCGGGTGGCCTGGGCTCGGTGCGTGGCTTCGAGCAGGGCTCGCTGGGTCCGCGCGACACCAAGGAAAACCTGGCGCTTGGCGGCTCCAAGAAGGTGACATTGAACGCCGAGTTCATGGTTCCGTTCCCTGGTGCCGGCAATGACAGGACTTTGCGTCTTTTTACATTCCTCGATGTGGGCAATGTCTACGGAGCCAACGAGAACTTCGATCTCGGGGAGCTGCGGGCATCCACGGGCCTGGGCATCAGCTGGATTTCCCCGCTGGGTCCCCTGCGCCTGGCCTTTGCTCAACCCATCCGCAAGCAGACCGGGGATAAAATCCAGCGACTGCAATTCCAAATCGGAACCTCTTTCTAATGAAATCTCTATCTAGCCATTTTTCCCTGGCTGTGCTGCTTGGCGCCATGGCCGTTTCCGCGCACGCCCAGGAGTTCAAGGCCGGCTTTGTGAATACGGATCGCATCTTCCGTGAAGCATCGACTGCCAAGGCTGCGCAGTCCAAGCTGGAGCAGGAATTCTCCAAGCGTGAGAAGGAGCTGATTGACCAGGGCAACTCGCTCAAGAGCGCTTCGGAGAAGTTCGAGCGTGAAGCTCCCACCATGGCCGAAAGCCAGCGCGTCTCGCGCCAGCGCCAGCTGGTGGATCAGGACCGCGAGTTCCAGCGCAAGCGCCGTGAGTTCCAGGAAGACCTGAACTCCCGCAAGAACGAAGAACTGGCCCAGGTGCTGGAACGCGCCAACAAGGTGGTCAAGCAAGTGGCCGAATCCGAGAAGTACGACGTCATCCTTCAGGAAGCCGTCTACATCAACCCCAAGTACGACATCACTGACAAGGTGATCAAGGCGCTGAACGGCGGCGGCAAGTAAGCCAGCTGTCCAGGGCTGCATGCCGTGAGCGTATTGTTGGGCCAGATCCTCGATGCACTCGGTGGCGAGTTGGTCGGTGGCGAAAGGGAGATGTCCATCTCCCGCATCGCACCGCTGGACTCTGCCGGGGCCGGGGATCTCAGTTTTCTGAGCAACCCCCGCTACCGCCAGCAACTGGCCGCCTCCGAGGCGGCCTGCGTTATTGTGGCGCCCGCCATGCGTGAGCTGGCGCAGCAGCGGGGTGCCTGCATCGTGGTCCCTGATCCGTATGCGTATTTCGCCAGGGCCACGCAGTGGTGGAAGCGAAACTGCAGGCCCGTGGCGCCGGCCGGTATCCATCCGAGCGCCGTGGTGCACGAGAGCGCCATCGTTGATGCATCGGCCACCATTGGCCCGCTGTGCGTGGTCGAGGAGGGTGCCACGATCGGTGCCCACACCGTGCTCAAGTCGCGCGTCACCATTGGCGAGAACTGCCATGTGGGCGCGCGCTGTCTGCTGCATTCCGGCGTGGTGCTGGGGGCGGACGGCTTTGGGTTCGCGCCCGAGAACGGCGCATGGGTGAAGATCGAGCAGCTCGGCGGCGTGCGGATCGGCGACGATGTGGAAATCGGCGCCAATACCTGCATAGACCGGGGTGCGCTGGACGACACGGTGATCGAGGATGGGGTCAAGCTCGACAACCTGATCCAGATCGGTCACAACGTGCACGTCGGCAGGCATACGGCCATGGCCGGCTGCGTGGGGGTGGCCGGCAGCGCGCGCATTGGCGCGCATTGCACCGTGGGAGGCGGGGCCATCGTGCTGGGCCATCTGCAGCTGGCTGACCGGGTGCATATTTCGGCAGCGACGGTAGTGACCCGTTCGCTGACACAATCAGGTGTTTACACGGGCATGTTTCCCGTGGATGAAAACGCCAAATGGGAAAAAAATGCTGCGACGCTGAAGCAGCTGCACTCCATGCGCGATCGCATCAAGGCCCTGGAGCGGCAACTGCAGCAATCGGCGGATCAAGGCCATAACGGAACGCAATGATGGATATTCACGCAATTCTCAAGCAACTGCCCCACCGCTACCCCTTCCTGCTGGTGGACAAGGTCACGGAGCTTGAGCGCAATACACGCATCAAGGCGATCAAGAACGTCACGTTCAACGAGCCCTATTTCATGGGCCATTTCCCGGGCCGCCCTGTCATGCCTGGCGTGCTCATCCTGGAGGCGCTGGCGCAGGCGGCCGGCCTTCTGGCCTTCGATGCGATGGGCCAGGTTCCGGATGAGAACAACATCTACTACTTCGTGGGCATCGACGGGGCGCGCTTCAAGCGTCCCGTGGAGCCGGGCGACCAGCTGGTGCTGGAGATCACCATCGACCGTGTGCGCGGCGGCATCTGGAAGTTCAAGGGCGTGGCCCGCGTCGAGGACGAAGTGGCCTGCGAAGCCGAGCTGATGTGCACCATGCGCAACGTGGGCTGACGGGCGCATGGCTGGCATTGAACGCATCCATCCCACGGCACTGATAGATTCCGCTGCGCAGCTGGATTCGTCGGTGTCGGTCGGCGCCTATGCCGTCATCGGACCGCATGTGGAAATCGGCGCCGGCACCACCATCGGCGCGCATTGCGTTGTTGAAGGCCATACCCGCATTGGCTGCGACAACCGGATTTTCCAGTTCGCGTCCCTGGGCGCGCAGCCCCAGGACAAGAAGTACGCAGGCGAGCCTACCCGGCTGGTTATCGGTGACCGCAACACGGTGCGGGAGTTCTGCACCTTCAACACCGGTACCGTGCAGGACCAGGGCGTCACGGCCATCGGCGACGACAACTGGATCATGGCCTATGTGCATGTGGCTCATGACTGCGTTGTCGGCAGCCACACCATCCTGGCCAACAACGCTACCCTGGCCGGCCACGTGCACGTGGGCGACCATGTCATCCTGGGCGGCCTGACGGGTGTGCACCAGTTCACCAAGGTGGGTGCCCATGCCATGGCCGGCTTTGCCAGCCATATCTCGCAGGATGTACCGCCCTTCATGATGGTGGATGGCAATCCGCTGGCCGTGCGCGGCTTCAATATCGAAGGCTTGCGCCGTCGCGGCTTCGGGTCGCAGCGCATTCAGGCCGTCAAGCAGATGCATCGTCTGCTGTACCGCCAGGGACTGACCCTTGAAGCTGCGCGAGAAGCCATTGCTTCGCTGGAGGGTGAACTGCCCGAGGCCGCGGCCGATGTATCGCTGATGCTGGATTTCCTGGCGGCTTCGACCCGGGGCATTGCGCGCTGATCTGGCGCGCGAAAGGACGGCATGACAGAGAACGCGGCGCCATCGGCGCGCCTGAGTCCATCGATTGCCATGGTCGCCGGAGAAACCTCTGGCGACCTGCTGGCGTCCTTGCTCCTGGGGGGGCTGCAGTCCCGCTGGCCAGAGGCCTCGGCCTTTGGCATCGGCGGGCTGCAGATGCAGCAGCGCGGCTTTGAAGCCTGGTGGTCCAGCGAGCGCTTGGCCGTGCATGGATACAGCTGGGAAGTGTTTCGCCGGCTGGCCGAGATTCTGAATATCCGACGCCAGCTGCGTCAGCGACTGCTCCAGCAGCGGCCGGCCGTCTTTGTCGGCATCGACGCGCCGGACTTCAACCTGGGGCTGGAAACCGATCTGCGTGCTGCGGGCATCAAGACCGTGCATTTCGTCTGTCCTTCGATCTGGGCCTGGCGTGCCGATCGCGTCGACAAGATCCGCCGCGCGGCCGATCATGTCCTGTGCATCTTCCCCTTTGAGCCCGAGTTGCTGGCCCGCCATGGCATAGACGCGACCTACGTGGGCCATCCCCTGGCCAGCGTGATTCCGCTGCAGCCCGACCGCGCAGCTGCGCGCCGCCGGTTAGGGCTGCCCGAAGATGGTCTGGTGCTGGCCGTGCTGCCCGGCAGTCGGCGCTCTGAAATACGTTACCTGGCTGCCCGCTTCTTTCAGGCGGCAGCTTTGGTTCGGAAGGCGCTGCCAGCTATTAAAATAGTAGTGCCTGCTGTGCCTTCGCAATTCGACGAGCTGCAGCGCATTGCCGCGCAAGCCGGCATGGCTTCGTCGCTGCACATCGTGCGCGGCCAGTCCCATGACGCATTGGCAGCCTGTGACGTGACGCTGATAGCCAGCGGCACGGCCACGCTGGAAGCCGCCTTGTACAAGCGGCCCATGGTGATCGGCTACAACATGCACCCGTGGAGCTGGCGTCTGATGCGTGGCAAGCAGCTGCAGCCCTGGGTGGGCCTGCCCAACATCCTGTGCGGCGATTTCGTCGTGCCCGAGCTGATCCAGGATGCGGCAACGCCCCAGGCGCTGAGCGCGGCCGTGCTGCAATGGCTGCAGGCCTGCGAGCATTCCCCTTCAACCGTCGAAGCGCTGGTACAGCGCTTCACAGCGCTGCACCATGAATTGCGGCGCGATACTGCCGAACTGGCCGCCCATGCGATCGAGAAAATCATTGCCCCCACTGCCGCCTGAACAGGCGTGCCTGCCCTGGCATCCGCCGGGGTTGGTTGCGGGCGTGGACGAAGCGGGCCGCGGCCCGTTGGCCGGCCCCGTGGTGGCCGCCGCTGTCATTCTTGACGATCTCCATCCCATCGAGGGCCTGAACGATTCCAAGAAGCTCACGGCTGCGCGCCGCGAGGCACTCTATGACGAGATCCGTGCCAAGGCGCTGTGCTGCAGCATTGCCGAGGCCTCGGTCGAAGAGATCGATCGCCTGAACATCCTGCAGGCCACGCTGCTGGCCATGCGCCGCGCGGTGCTGGGCCTGCGATTGAAGCCGGTACTGGTTCTGGTGGATGGCAACCAGTTGCCCGTGCTGGATGTGCAGGCCGAGGCCATCGTCAAGGGCGACGCCCTGGTGCAGTCCATCTCGGCGGCCTCCATTCTTGCCAAGGTCACGCGGGATCGGTGGTGCCAGCGCCTGCATGAGCAATACCCGGAATACGGCTTCGACGGCCACAAGGGCTATGGCACGGCGGCCCATCTTGCCGCGCTGCGCCTGCATGGCGCCTGCCAGGAGCACCGACGAACCTTCGCGCCCGTGGCCCATGTCGTGAGCATTGCCCGCAGGGCCGAGCCGCTGGCAGCCGCCCGCGTGGCCGCTGCGGCGCAGGGCGCGCAGGCCTTGCTGCTGTCGGCCTGAGCGCCTTCGCTTTCTGCGCCCGTGGCGCTGTTCTTCGCTGTTCTCTTTGCCCGGAAGCCTTGCCATGAGCCGACAACCTGCCGCTACATCGATCCAGTCCCGTGACAACGCCCTGGTCAAGGATTTGCGAAGGCTTGCCCAGGACAGCGGGGCCTACCGCAAACAAGGACGTGTCTGGCTGGAGGGGGACCATCTGTGCCGTGCTGCCCTGGCGCGCGGCATGCAGCCCGCCGTGGCCGTGGTGGCCGAGTCCTTCTGGCCTCAGGTGCCGCTGGAGTGGGTGCAGGGCGCAGGCAAGTGCGTGGTGCTGTCCGATGCCGTGTTTGCCGAGGTCAGCGGACTGGAGTCTCCGGCGCGCATCGGCTTTCTGATGGACTGGCAGGCGTCGGCGGCCGTGCGTGCCGGCGTGGCCACCGTGGTGCTCGACCGTGTGCAGGACGCAGGCAACGTGGGCTCCATTCTTCGCAGTGCGGCCGCTTTCGGCTTCGGCCAGATCGTGGCCTTGAAGGGCACGGCTGCGCTGTGGAGCCAGAAGGTGCTGCGCGCCGGAATGGGCGCGCATTTCGGGCTGCACCTGGTGGAGTCGGCGTCACCCGAGGATCTGAGTGCGCTTGGCTTGCCCCTGATCGTGACCAGTTCCCATCAAGGTGAACTGATCCAGAGCGCCGCTCTGCCCTGGCCGTGCGCCTGGGCCATGGGCCATGAAGGGCAGGGCGTTGGCGAGGCGCTGATGCAGCAGGCGGCGCAGCATGTGCGCATCGGCCAGCCGGGTGGTGAAGAGTCTCTGAACGTGGCTGCGGCAGCGGCGATATGCCTGCACGCAAGCAGCGTGAGTGCCGGCTCACGTCAAGGGTAATCCCGCCTCCTGTCAGGAGGCTGAAGCGCGACCAGCCTATAATGGGCGGCTTTCAAGCATTCCACAATACGCCTAGCGACGCTTCCTCGCCACCCCCTGCAGACAAGCTGTAAACCGCACGGACCCGTCCGTGCGGCACGCTGGGCGTAACCGTAATTAGAACCGGAGAACCCAGTGCTTTTGTCTCTCAAGGGAGCATTCCCATCCGCCATCCTGGCGCTCGCAGACGGCACGGTCTTTGTTGGCAACTCGATCGGTGCGCAAGGCACCACGGTTGGTGAAGTCGTTTTCAACACGGCGATCACCGGCTACCAGGAAATCCTCACCGACCCCAGCTACTGCCAGCAGATCGTGACGCTCACGTATCCGCACATCGGCAACTACGGCGTCAACGCAGAGGATGTCGAGGCTGGCAAGGTCCATGCGGCGGGCCTGATCATCAAGAACCTTCCGCTGCTGGCCAGCAACTTCCGCAAGTCCGAGACCCTGCCCGACTACCTCACGCGCAGCGGCACGGTGGCGATTGCCAACATCGACACGCGCAAGCTCACACGGCTGCTGCGCGACAAGGGCGCACAAAACGGCGCCATCGTCGGTTTGGCCGCTGGCGAAGAAGTGACCCAGGCGCGCATCGACGAGGCACTGGCTGCGGCCAAGGCGGCCCCCAGCATGAAGGGCCTGGATCTGGCCCAGGTGGTGAGCGCCGCCCAACAGTACGAATGGACGGAAACCGAGTGGAAGCTGGGCGAAGGCTACGGCCAGCAGCAGGCCCCGCGTTTCCATGTGGTGGCCTATGACTTCGGCGTGAAGTTCAACATCCTGCGCATGCTGGCCGAGCGCGGCTGCAAGCTGACCGTGGTGCCGGCCAAGACGCCCGCCAAGGATGTGCTGGCACTCAACCCCGACGGCGTTTTCCTGTCCAACGGCCCTGGCGACCCGGAGCCCTGCGACTACGCCATTGCCGCGACCAAGGAACTGGTGGAGTCCGGCAAGCCCGTCTTCGGCATCTGCCTGGGTCATCAGATCATGGCCCTGGCCGCTGGCGCCAAGACCTTCAAGATGGCCAACAGCCACCACGGCGCCAACCATCCCGTCAAGGACCTGGACAACGGCCGGGTCAGCATCACCAGCCAGAACCACGGTTTTGCCGTGGAGATGGAGTCCCTGCCCGACACGCTGCGCGCCACGCACATCAGCTTGTTCGACGGCACGCTGCAAGGCCTTGAGCACAAGGACAAGCCTGCGTTCTGCTTCCAGGGCCACCCCGAGGCCTCCCCCGGCCCGCACGATATCGCCTACCTGTTTGACCGCTTCACGGCGCTGATGGAGAAACACAAAAATGCCTAAGCGCACCGACCTCAAAAGCATTCTGATCATTGGCGCCGGTCCCATCGTCATCGGCCAGGCCTGCGAGTTTGACTACTCCGGCGTGCAGGCCTGCAAGGCGTTGCGCGAAGAGGGCTACAAGGTCATCCTGATCAACAGCAACCCTGCCACGATCATGACCGACCCGGCCACGGCCGACGTCACCTACATCGAGCCCATTACCTGGCAGACGGTCGAGAAGATCATCGCCAAGGAGCGTCCCGACGCCATCCTGCCGACCATGGGCGGCCAGACCGCGCTGAACTGCGCGCTGGACCTGTGGCGCAACGGCGTGCTGCACAAATACAAGGTCGAGCTGATCGGCGCAACTCCCGAGGCCATCGACAAGGCCGAGGACCGCCTCAAGTTCAAGGATGCGATGACGCGCATCGGCCTGGGTTCGGCACGCTCGGGCATCGCCCATTCGATGGACGAAGCCTGGGCCGTGCAAAAGGAGATGGGCTTTCCCACCGTCATCCGCCCCAGCTTCACGCTGGGCGGCACGGGCGGCGGCATTGCCTACAACCCCGAAGAGTTCGAGACCATCTGCAAGCGCGGCCTGGAAGCGTCGCCGACCAATGAGCTGCTGATCGAGGAATCGCTGCTCGGCTGGAAGGAGTATGAGATGGAAGTCGTCCGCGACAAGGCGGACAACTGCATCATCATCTGCTCCATCGAGAACCTGGACCCCATGGGCGTGCACACCGGCGACTCGATCACCGTGGCGCCCGCGCAGACGCTGACCGACAAGGAATACCAGATCATGCGCAACGCCTCGCTGGCGGTGCTGCGCGAGATCGGTGTGGACACGGGTGGCTCCAACGTGCAGTTCTCGGTGAATCCGAAGGACGGTCGCATGATCGTCATCGAGATGAACCCGCGCGTGTCGCGTTCCTCGGCGCTGGCCTCCAAGGCCACGGGCTTCCCCATCGCCAAGGTCGCTGCCAAGCTGGCCGTGGGCTATACGCTGGACGAACTCAAGAACGACATCACGGGCGGCAAGACGCCTGCGTCGTTCGAGCCCTCGATCGACTACGTGGTCACCAAGATCCCGCGTTTCGCGTTCGAGAAGTTCCCGGCTGCCGACAACCGCCTGACCACGCAGATGAAGTCCGTGGGCGAGGTCATGGCCATTGGCCGCACCTTCCAGGAATCCTTCCAGAAGGCGCTGCGCGGCTTGGAAGTCGGCGTGGACGGCATGAACGAAAAGACCCAGGACCGCGAGATCCTCGAAAAGGAACTCGGTGAACCAGGTCCGGACCGCATCTGGTATGTGGGTGACGCCTTTGCTGCCGGCTGGACGCTGGACGAAGTGCACAACATCACCAAGATCGACAAGTGGTTCCTCGTGCAGATCGAAGAGATCGTCAAGATCGAACTCGAACTGGACAAGGTCTACGAGGAAAAGGGCGATGCCGCGCTGGCTGCACTGGACGCCACCACGCTGCGCACGCTCAAGCAAAAGGGCTTCTCCGACCGCCGCCTTGCCAAGCTGCTGCACAGCACCGACAAGGCCGTGCGCGAGGCGCGCAAGGCACTGGGCGTGCGCCCCGTGTTCAAGCGCGTGGACACCTGCGCTGCCGAGTTCGCCACCGACACGGCCTACATGTACTCCACCTATGACGAGGAGTGCGAAGCCGAGCCGACGGACAAGAAAAAGATCATGGTGCTGGGCGGTGGCCCGAACCGCATCGGCCAGGGCATCGAGTTCGACTACTGCTGCGTGCATGCCGCGCTCGCCATGCGCGAGGACGGCTATGAAACCATCATGGTCAACTGCAACCCCGAAACCGTGTCCACCGACTACGACACCTCGGACCGCCTGTATTTCGAGCCGCTGACGCTGGAAGACGTGCTCGAAGTCGTGGCTGTCGAGAAGCCGGTCGGCGTCATCGTGCAGTACGGTGGCCAGACGCCCCTGAAGCTCGCCCTGGGCCTGGAAAAGGAAGGCGTGCCCATCATCGGCACCACGCCCGACATGATCGACGCGGCCGAAGACCGCGAGCGCTTCCAGAAGCTGCTGCATGAGCTGGGCCTGCGCCAGCCGCCCAATGCCACGGCCCGTACCGAGCCCGAAGCGCTGGAAAAGGCGGCCGGCCTGGGCTACCCCCTGGTCGTGCGTCCCAGCTATGTGCTGGGTGGCCGTGCCATGGAAATCGTGCATGAGCAGCGCGACCTGGAGCGCTACATGCGCGAAGCCGTCAAGGTCAGCAATGACTCGCCCGTGCTGCTGGACCACTTCCTGTCCAACGCCATCGAGTGCGATGTGGACTGCGTGCGTGACCGCGAAGGCGCCGTCTTCATCGGCGGCGTGATGGAGCACATCGAGCAGGCCGGCGTGCATTCGGGCGATTCCGCCTGCTCGCTGCCGCCTTACTACCTCAAGCCCGAGACCGTGGCCGAGATCAAGCGCCAGACGGCTGCCATGGCCAACGCGCTGAGCGTGGTCGGCCTGATGAACGTGCAGTTCGCCATCAAGGAAACGGCAGATGGCGACGTGATCTACGTGCTGGAAGTCAATCCGCGTGCCTCGCGCACCGTGCCCTTCGTCTCCAAGGCCACGGGCATCCAGCTGGCCAAGGTGGCTGCGCGCTGCATGGCCGGCGACACGCTGGCCCAGCAAGGCATCACCAAGGAAGTCACGCCGCCGTACTTCAGCGTCAAGGAAGCCGTCTTCCCGTTCGTGAAGTTCCCGGGCGTGGACACCATCCTCGGCCCCGAGATGAAGTCCACCGGCGAAGTCATGGGCGTGGGCAAGACCTTTGGCGAAGCCTTCGTCAAGAGCCAGCTGGGCGCCGGCGTGGCACTGCCCACCCAGGGCAAGGTCTTCCTGACCGTGAAGAACGCCGACAAGCCGCGCGCCGTGGCCGTGGCCAAGGAACTGGCTGCCATGGGCTTCGTGCTGTGCGCCACGCGCGGCACGGCAGCGGCCATCTCCGAGGCAGGTATCGAGGTGCAGCTCGTCAACAAGGTGACCGAGGGCCGTCCCCACATCGTGGACATGATCAAGAACGGCGAGATCGCCATGGTCATCAACACGGTGGAAGAGCGCCGCAACGCCATCGCCGACTCGCGAGCCATCCGCACCAGCGCCCTGCTGGCGCGCGTGACCACCTTCACCACCATCTTCGGTGCCGAAGCCGCCGTCGAAGGCATGAAGTCCATGGGCAACATGGATGTGCACTCCGTCCAGGAACTGCACGCCCAGCTGCAAACGGCCTGATCCATGCGCGCTGCCGCCCCTCGTTTCTGACGAGGTGCAGCCGGCGGCACTGTCCGACAGTGCCGCCGGGTTTTCCCACCGAAGCTGGTGGTCAAACGCGGCATAATGGACCACATGACTTGATGAAACCGCCGCGCGGCAACGTGCGGCGGTTTGCTTTTGGGGCGCAGGCCCTGCCGCCATACTGCCGGCCCGCCTGTGCCAAAGAAGCCGCGCAACGCGCGGCGTTTGCTGCACATGGAGACTTTTCAATGGCCACCATTCCCATCACCAAGCGCGGAGCCGAGAAACTCAAGGACGAGCTGCACCGTCTGAAGACCGTGGAGCGTCCTTCCATCATCCAGGCCATCGCCGAGGCCCGTGCCCAGGGCGACCTGAGCGAAAACGCCGAGTACGAGGCCGCCAAGGACCGCCAAGGCTTCATCGAGGGCCGCATTGCCGAGGTAGAGAGCAAGCTGTCCGCAGCCCAGATCATTGATCCCTCCGCCGTGGATGCCGGCGGCCGCGTGGTCTTCGGTGCAACGGTTGAACTCGAAGACGAGGACAGCGGCGACACGGTCAAGTACCAGATCGTCGGCGAGGACGAAGCCGATCTCAAGCTGGGCCTGATCAACGTCTCCAGCCCCATCGCACGCGCGCTGATCGGCAAGGAAGAAGGCGATACCGCTGTCGTGCAGGCACCGGGCGGCGAGCGCCGCTATGAAGTGGTGTCGGTGCGCTACCTCTGATGAGTCGGTGCCTGTGCCTCGATCGTTGAGGAAGGCCTAAGCCCATGAGCAACCTGTACGAGCGCGTTCCCCTGCTGGCTGCTGCCCTGTGGTGGGGTAGCCTGTCGGCCATCGGCTTCATGGCCGTGCCCATGCTGTTCGCCCACTTGCCCACGCCGGCTGTCGCGGGCTTCATGGCTGCCAAGCTATTTGCCGCGCAGACCTGGGTGTCCATCGCCTGCGCGGCCGTGCTGCTGGTCCTGTCCCGGCGCAGCAAGGAGTCGGTCCTGCAGCCCTGGGCCAAGGCCTGCCTGGGCTTTGTGATCGCAGGCATGCTGCTGGCATTTGTCGTCCAGTACGGCGTGTCGCCGCGCATCGTTGCACGCGACAACCTCAAGCTGTGGCACAGCGTGGGCACGGTGATGTATGCGCTGCAGTGGCTGTGTGCGCTCGTCGTGCTGTGGCGCATAGGCCGTTCGTCTCAAGCGAACACCCGGGCCACGGCCTGATCCCGGTCCTGCCGGTTCAGCACCATGCCAAACAAAAACGCCCGCAATGAACTGCACCCCAAAAGTTGGACACCAGTCCAACCTATGGGGTGTTTTTCATGGCGAAGCACGATGAGCGCTTGAAGCTCGAAGTTGTTCAGAAATATTTATCGGGGTCGGCCGGTTACAGGACGCTGGCGCAGCAGTAAGGTGTGAGCCGCTCCTGCCTGCGCGGATGGGTCAACGCCTACCGGGAGCACGGCGAGAGCGCGTTGCGCAAGAAGCGCAGCGAGTACAGCGCGCAGTTCAAGATCTCGGTGCTGCAACGCATGAAGCAGCAGGGGTTATCGCAAACGCAAGTGGCCG